>CAVUAG010000012.1:0-239238 GCA_963739365.1 uncultured Chloroflexia bacterium
GGACGATCCACGCCTCGCGGCGCTGGCGACCGAGACCGTCGACTGCTCGGCGGTCGTGAGCTTCGTGGAGGAGTCGACGGACCACCGCCTGTTCATCGCCGCCGCCCTGCTCGAGGACGGGGCTCTCCGCCACGTCCAGCGCAAGGTGCACCTGCCCACCTACGGGCTCTTCGACGAGCGGCGCTTCTTCGCGGAGGGTGACGCGATCCGCGCCGTCCCATCACGGCTCGGGGTTCGCCTCGGGCTCGCGATCTGCGAGGACTTCTGGCATCTCGGGACGGCCCAGGTCCTGGCCCTCGACGGGGCCCAGGTCCTGGTGAACGTCTCGTCATCGCCGGGGCGCGACCTGGCCGCCTCGCACGCCGAGGGGCTCGGGACGGCCGCCTCGTGGCGCTCTCTGCTGCGGGCGTACGCCCAGCTCACCACGAGCGTCGTCGTCTTCTGCAACCGGGTCGGCGTGGACGAATCGATCAGCTTCTGGGGCGGCAGCGAGGTCATCGGTCCCGGTGGGGAGTCGCTGGCCCGGGCCCCGCTCTACGACGAGGCCCTGGTCTACGCGGATGTGGCGCTCGACGACGTACGCCGGGAGCGGATCGCCCTGCCCCTCCTGCGCGACGAGCGACCGGAGCTGCTCGCCCGGGAGCTGGGCCGGATCGTGGCCGAGCGGGCGGACCTCGCCCGGGACCCGGATGCCGACGCGCTGGTCGATGCCGACAGGCCGGCCGCCGGGTGAGCGAGGGCGCGGCGCTCCCGTTCGAGCTCCCCGAGGAGCTGCGGATCGACACGGATGTCGCCCGGCGCGTGATCGCGGGCTTCATCCGGGGTCAGCTCCGCCAGGCAGGCTTCGAGCGTGCCGTGCTGGGGCTCTCGGGCGGCATCGATTCGGCGCTCGTCGCGTTCCTCGTCGCGGAGGCGATCGGTCCGGAGCAGCTCCTGTGCCTGATGCTGCCGTACCGGACCTCGTCACCGGCCTCGCGGGCGGACGCCGAGGAGGTGGTCGCGCGCCTGGGATGCGCGAGCCGCCTCGTCGACATCAGCCCGATCGTGGACGGCTACTTCGGGAGCGGGGCCGGGGCGGCGGTCG
Source organism: uncultured Chloroflexia bacterium (assembly GCA_963739365.1). Classification (GTDB taxonomy): domain Bacteria; phylum Chloroflexota; class Limnocylindria; order Limnocylindrales; family CSP1-4; genus CTSoil-043. The sequence continues at coordinate 1,085 of CAVUAG010000012.1, forward strand.
AGCCGGGCGCCGGCGGCCCGGAGGCGCTCGGGGCCTCGGCGCTGCGCCGGGGCAACTTCATGGCCCGCGCCCGGATGATGGTCCTGTACGACGCCTCGGTCTCCTGGGGCGGGCTCGTCGTGGGCACCGGCAACAAGACCGAGTCGCTGATCGGCTACACGACCCTGTTCGGTGACAGCGCCTGCGCCTTCAACCCGGTCGGCGACCTCTACAAGACGCAGGTGCGCCAGCTCTCGCTGGCCGTGGGCGTCCCCGACGCGATCGTGCGCAAGGCGCCGTCGGCCGATCTCTGGCCGGGCCAGACCGACGAGGCGGAGGCCGGCTTCACCTACCACGAGCTCGACCGCCTCCTCTTCTGGATGATCGACCGGCGCCGGAGCGCTGCCGAGCTCGAGGCGATGGGGTTCGATCCCGGGGTCGTGGCGCGGATCGAGCGGATGGTGGCCGGGTCGGAGTTCAAGCGCCAGGTGCCCCCGGTCGCGAAGCTCGGGCCGCGCACGGCCGGCGTCGACTACCTGTACCCGCGCCGACGGCCGGGCAGCGCCCGGCCGTGAAGCCCAGACCCGCGGCGAGCGCCGCGGCGCAGCGGGATGTCGCCGCCGGATCGACCACCGACCGCTTCCGAGGCGGCCGCGGCAACCGCCGGGGGGTCTTCGGGCGCGGGCCGTCTCTTCGTCGTGGCGACCCCGATCGGCAACCTCGGCGACGTCACGCTGCGGGCGCTCGAGATCCTGGGCACGCGTGCCGCTGGTCGCGGCCGAGGACACTCGCCACACGCGCCGCCTGTTCGCCCGTCACGGGCCTGGCCACGCGCCTCGTGAGCTACCACGCCCGGAACGCCGCCGCGCGCGCTCCGGAGCTGCTCGCGCACCTGCGCGGCGGGGCCGACCTCGCCCTCGTGACCGACGCGGGCACGCCGCTCGTCTCGGATCCCGGCGGCGAGCTCGTCGCCGCGTGGGCCGCCGAGGACGGCCCCGTCGTGCCGATCCCGGGCCCGTCGGCGGTGCTGGCGGCGCTCGTGGCGTCGGGGATCGCCGGCCCGCGCTGGGCGTTCGAGGGCTTCCTGCCGCGTTCCGGCCGCGAGCGCCGGATTCGCCTGGCCCGGGTCGCGGACGATCCACGCACGACCGTCCTCTTCGAGGCCCCGGGCCGGCTCGCCGCGACGCTGGCGGATCTCGGCAGCCGCGTGCGGCCCGGACCGACGCGCCGCCGTCTGCCGCGAGCTGACGAAGATCCACGAGGAGGTGCGCCGCGGATCGCTGGCCGAGCTCGCCGCCGCGGCCGCCGGAGGCGCGATCGTGGCCCGCGGCGAGGTGGTGATCGTGGTCGGCGACGCCACGGGGGGATCGGCTCATCGGGCACCGGGCGCGACGACCACCGACGCGGGCGCGGAGGACGCACTGGCGCGCGCGCGCGCCGACGTCGAGCGCCTGGTCGCCGGGGGTGCGGCCCGCGGAGACGCCGCGCGGCGGGTGGCGGCGGCCACCGGGATCCCGCGTCGCCGTCTCTACGGGGCCGAGGAGGCCGGGTAGGATCCGGTCATGACGTCGGCGGCGGCCCGCTTCCCGATCCTCGGTGCCCTCTCGCCGATCGCGCGGGCGCTCGTGCTTGCGACGGTCGGGATCTCCATCGTCACCGTCATCCTCGACTGGGCGCTCGGGGCGGACCCCACGGTGACCTTCGTCATGTCCGCGATCGCGATCCTGGGGCTGGCCTGGCTCGTCGGCCTCTCGACGGAGCGGCTGGGGGCCCTGGCCGGACCCCAGGTGGGCGGCATCCTCAACGCCACCTTCGGCAACATCGCCGAGTTGATCATCGCCTTCTTCGCGCTGCAGGCCGGGCTCATCGAGGTGGTCAAGGCGTCCCTCACCGGCTCGATCATCGGGAACCTCCTCCTGGTCCTCGGCGCCAGCGTCCTCTTCGGCGGGATCCGCAACGGCATCCAGCGCTTCGACCCCCGCGTGGCGGGCTCGAACGCGGCGCTCCTCGTCGTCGCCGCGATCGGCTTCTTCGTGCCGGCGGTGTTCGCCCTGAGCACCGGTCCCGGCGCCGCCGGGACGATCACCGAGGAATTGGTGCTCGTGGCCGGGATTCTGCATCGTCGGCTACGTGCTCTCCCTCGTCTTCCAGTTCACCAACTCGAGCCGGACGCTGGGCGGTCACGAGCCGGCGGCCGAGCACGGCGGACCGGCCTGGAGCCGGACGGTGGCGATCGTCGTGCTCCTCGCCGCGGCCGGCCTGCTCGCCGTCCTCTCCGAGATCCTCGTCGGCTCCATCGAGCCGTTCATCGAGACCTTCGGGCTCTCCGAGATCTTCGTGGGCGTCGATCCTCATCCCGACGATCGGCAACCTGGCCGAGCACCTCGTGGCGGTCCAGCTGGCCTGGAAGAACCGGATGGAGTTCTCGATGGCCGTCGCCTACGGCTCGAGCCTCCAGGTGGCGCTCTTCGTCGGCCCCGTGCCTGGTGATCCTCGGGGCGATCATGGGCCAGCCGATGGACCTCGTGTTCACGCCCCTCGAGATCGTCGCGGTCGGCGCCGCCGTCGGGATCAGCGCCCTCATCGCCCTCGACGGCGAGTCGAACTGGCTCGAGGGCGCCCTGCTCGTCATCGTCTACGTGATCCTGGCCGTCTCGTTCTTCGAGCTCCACTGAGTCCGTCGAGCGCGCCGAGGGCGTGGCTGCGGTCGGGCAGTCGGACCGGCCCGGCGATCCCACGGCAGGCCCGACGGGTCCGAGGTCGGCTCCCGGGGATCGGCCACCGCACTGCGCCGGGGCACGAGGATGCGGCGGGCGCCAGGGAGGACAGCGCCCGCCGCAGGTGGCACGCGCGTCAGGCGACCGCCACCTCCAGCTCTTCGGCCTCGGGGTCGCCGGCCCGGAGGAAGCCAGCGCCGGTGCCGTCGGTGGTGCCGTCCGCCGGCTCGTCGTCCATCGCGTTGACCTGGGCGGCCAGCGCATCGGCCGCGTAGTCCTTCTTCCTGCGCCCGGAGAGCATCTCGAGCGACGTCGCGACGACCTCGGTCTTCCAGTGCCGCTTGCCCGCGTCGTCGTCCCACTGGCGCGTCTGGAGCCGGCCCTCGATCGCCACCATGGAGCCCTTGCCGAGGTACTGGGCGCAGATGTCGGCGAGCCGGTCCCAGGTGATGACGGCGTGGTACTCGGCCTTCTCGCGGCCGTTCCCGATGTACTCGTTGGTGGCCACCGACATGGTCGTGACGTGCTTGCCGGATGCCAGCGCGCGCATCTCGGGATCCCGGGTCAGCCGCCCGGTCAAGAGGACCCTGTTCATCGGTCCGTTTCCCTCCTGGCCGGCCCGGTCTTCGGGGGCGGCCTCTCGCATGGACGGCGGGTCGTGGGCGGGTGGCGGCGGGTCCGCGTGAACGACCGGTGCGGACCCGCCGGAGGCGAACCCTAGCGACGGCCGCTCACCCGGGGCTTATCCATCGCTCATCGCGCGCGACGCGCGGCGAATGCCTACCCGGCGACTCCGGCGGCGACGCGTGGGCGGGCGAGCAGCCGGTGCCGGCGCATGGAGCGGCGTCGGGCCCTGCGTCACCAGGGCCACGAGCTTCGGGTCCAGGTCCGGGATCCCGTCGGCGAACATCTCGACGAACGCCTCGACGAGGTCGGGGTCGAACTGGGTTCCCGCGTGACGGCTCATCTCGCGGATCGCCTCGTTGTGGCTCATCGCTCGCTTGTACGGCCGGTCCTGGACCATCGCGTCGTAGGCGTCGGCAAGGGCCACGATCCGGGCGCCCAGCGGGATCTCCTGGCCGCGCAGCCCGAAGGGGTAGCCGTGGCCGCCGAAATGCTCGTGGTGGTGCAGCACGATCGGCACCGCGTCCTTGAGGGCCGAGGCATGCTCGAGGATGACCTGCCCGATGCGGGGGTGCTGGACCACGGCCGACCACTCCTGCGACGTGAGGGCCGACGGCTTCTCGAGGATGTCCTCGGGAAGCGCCAGCTTGCCGACGTCGTGGAGGAGGGCCGCCAGGCGAAGGCGGTCGAGCTCGGCGTCGGGGAGGCCGAGCCGGCGCCCCAGGAGGACGGCGAGGGTGGCGATCCGCGCCGACGGCTGGCCCCGGTGGTTCGGGAAGGGGGCGAGGGTCTGGATGAGCGCCGCCTCCGCGGCCGACCGGGCGAGCCGTCCGACCTGGACCGCGCGCGCCCGTCCCTCGGGCGAGATCGGGGCCCGCGGGATGCGCGAGTCCTCGTCCGGTTCCTCGAAGAGGTAGACCTGGTTGCGGCCGAGGGCCTTCGCGGAGTACATCGCCGCGTCCGCGTCACGCACGAGCAGCTCGACACGGAGGGTGCGCCCGACGCCGATGGCGACACCGATCGAGACGGTGACGGTGACCAGCCCGTGCCCCTCGATCGCGAACTTCGCGCCTGCGATCAGCTGGCGCAGCTTCTCGGCGAGGGCCGCCGCAGCGACGGCGTCTGTCTCGGGGAGGACGACCATGAACTCCTCGCCGCCATACCGACCCAACGTGTCGGTCGCGCGCAGGTTCGACCGCAGAGTCGCGGCCACTCCGCGCAGGACCACGTCTCCGGCCTCGTGGCCGTAGGTGTCGTTGACGGCCTTGAAGAGGTCGATGTCGACGAACGCGACGGCCAGGGGGCGGTCGTAGCGACCGGCGCGCTCCACCTCGCCGAACAGGGCGGCGAGGATGGCGGGCCGGTTCGCGATCCCCGTGAGCCGGTCGGTGGTGGCTGCATCGTGCGACTCGGCCAGCGTCGTGGCGACGGATCGGAGTGCATCGGCCAGCCGACCCCCGAGGTCGCCATGGAAGTCGGGGATCGGGCTCGTGATGTCGCCGCGGGCAATCCGCTCGGTGGCCTGCACCGCGGGTACGATCCGCGCCCGCAGCCAGAGGCTGACGACGGCGGCGACGAGTGCCGTTCCGAGGAGGATGCCGCCGAAGACGGCGGCCGCGACTCGACCCGAGGCGTCGCGGAACGTGCCCGACAGGACGAGGGCGACGAGGACGGCCAGGCCGATCGGGGCCAGCAGCCCCAGAGCTCCGAGGAGGCGGGTCACGGGGAACAGCGTACGGCCCGGACTCGTGCTCTCCGGACCGCCGGAAGGTACCGGCGCGGCGTGCGAAAGGTCATGGCGTCCGAACCGCGATCGACCGGTGCGCTCCGACTGCCGGCGCCGCGCGAGGTGCGGGTGCCGAGCGAACTGAGGGTCCGATCGGTGGGGGCCGCCTGATATACTCCGCCGGTCCCCGCCGCCCGGGACGCCCCGGCGTCTCGCCCCGCAGGAGTCGAGCCATCGTCAGAGGTCGGCCCCCCGGTTTCTCCGCACACCGAGCGGCCCCGCCCACCGTTCCCGAGCACCCCCGCGGTGCCCGATCACGGGGCTCGTCCAGCCCGCAGGTCCCCGGCGCGAGCGCCGAGGGCCTTCTTCATTGCCCGGGGACGGCCCGCGGCGCGGCGGAAGGAGGGCAGCGATGCCGGCTACCGTGATCGTCGGCCTCCAGTGGGGCGACGAGGGCAAGGGCAAGGCGACCGACTTCCTGGCCGAGCAGGTGCGCTGGGTCGTCCGCTACCAGGGCGGCGACAACGCCGGCCACACGATCGTCCTGGGCGCCGAGGTCTTCAAGCTTCACCTGGTCCCGTCGGGCGTCTTCTACTCGCACATCGTGCCGCTCATCGGGCCGGGCGTCGTGGTGAATCCCGCGACCCTGATCCGCGAGCTCGACGGGCTCGCGGCGCGGGGGATCGACAACTCCCGGGTCCGGGTGTCGCACGCTGCGCACGTCATCCTGCCGTACCACGTGGCCCAGGACCGGGCATCGGAGGCGCGCCTCGGCCGGGAGGGAATCGGGACGACGAACCGCGGGATCGGGCCGGCCTACGCTGACCGGGCCGCCCGGGTCGGGGTCCGGATGGAGGACCTCCTCAACGCCGCGGCGCTCCGCCACAAGCTCGAGCGCGTGGTCCCCGACGCGAACGCACGGCTCGCACACCTCGGAGATCCCGGCGAGCCGTTCCTCGTCGAGGCGATCCTCGAGGAGGCCCTGGGCTGGGGCGTCCGCCTCCGCCCGAACATCACCGACACGACCGCCCTCGTCCAGGACGCCCTGCGCGCCGGCGAGCACGTTCTCCTCGAAGGTGCCCAGGGCACCCTGCTCGACCTGGATCACGGGTCGTACCCGTTCGTGACCTCGTCCAACCCGGTCGCCGGGGGCGCCTGCACCGGGGGCGGCGTTGGGCCCCTGCAGGTCTCCGAGGTGATCGGGGTGATGAAGGCCTACACGACCCGCGTGGGTGCCGGTCCCTACCCGACCGAGCTGCAGGACGCGATCGGCGAGGGGATCGCGACGCGCGGCCACGAGTTCGGGACGACGACCGGACGGCGCCGCCGGGTCGGCTGGTTCGATGCCGTGCCGCTGCGCTACGCGATCGACGTGAACAGCGTCAGCAGCATCGTCCTCAACAAGCTCGACATCCTCTCCGGTCTCGACGAGGTCCTGCTCTGCGTCGCGTACGAGATCGACGGGCGTCGCGTGGAGCGCTGGCCGGCCTCGGCCGAGGAGGTGGGGCGGGCAACCCCGATCTACGAGCGCTTCCCGGGCTGGCCGGAGGAGATCCACGATGCCCGGACGCCCGACGATCTGCCGTCGAACGCGCGCGCCTACATCGGCGCGCTGGAGGCGTTGGCCGGGGTGCCGATCCGGCTCGTCTCGGTCGGCCCCGAGCGGACCCAGACGGTCGTGATGCACGACCGATCGCTCGAGGCGGCGGGCGCAGACGGGGACGGGGCACGCGCGACCCGAGCGGCCGGCGGAGGCGAGGCCTGATGTCCGCCGCCCCGACCCCGCGGCGGATCCTCATCGTCGGTGGCGGGGGCCGCGAGCACGCCCTCGCCTGGCGGCTCGCCGGTGAGTCCGGCGTCGAGCAGATCCTCGCGGTCCCGGGGAGTGCCGCCCTCGCCGCGATGCCCGGGCGTGCGCGTGGACGACTCGGTGCGCGCGACCGATCCGGCCGCGGTGACCGATGCCGCCCGTGCCTTCCAGGCGGATCTCGTCGTCGTCGGCCCGGAGGCGCCGCTCGCCGCGGGGGTGGCCGACGCCATCGCCGCCGCCGGAATCCCCGTCTTCGGGCCCGGCGCCGCCGCGGCTCGGATCGAGAGCAGCAAGGCCTTCTGCCACGAGATCGCGGCGTCGGCCGGCATCCCGATGGCCCACGCCCGCGCGTTCGCATCGCTCGCGCCCGCCCGCGCGTTCGCGGCCGCGCTCGCGGACGGACGGCGGCGGGGTGGTGGTCAAGGCCGACGGCCTCGCGTCCGGCAAGGGCGTCTGGGTCTGCGACGGCGTCGCCGAGGCGCACGCGGCGCTCGACGCCGTCTTCGCGGACGGCGACGATCCATCCGGGGCTGCGCGCGTCGTCGTCGAGGAACGCCTCCGGGGGCCCGAAGCCAGCGTGATCGCGCTGTGCGACGGCCGCGCGGCGCTGGCCCTGCCCGCGGCCCGCGACCACAAGCGGCTGGGCGACGGCGACACAGGCCCGAACACCGGGGGGATGGGCGCCTACTCGCCGCTCCCCGACGTCGACCCGGCGCTCGTCGCGGAGATCGTGACCCGCTTCCACCGGCCGGCCCTGCTCGAGCTCGCCCGGCGCGGCACGCCCTTCCGCGGCGCGCTCTACGCCGGCCTCATCCTGACCGCCGACAGAGGCCCCGTCCTCCTGGAGTTCAACGCCCGGCTCGGCGACCCCGAGGCTCAGGCGATCCTGCCCCGGGTCGCGATCCCGCTCGCGTCCCTCCTCCTGGCCGCGGCCCTGGGCGACCTCGGGCCGGCCGCCACCGCCCTCGGGCTCACCGGCGGGGTCCTCCCCGCGACACCCGATGCTGCCGTGGCCGTCGTCCTCGCGACGCGCGACTACCCGGCCGCCCCGTCGGCGGGCGAGCTGATCACGGGGCTCGAAGCGGCCGAGGCGACCGGAGCCCTCGTCTTCCACGCGGGCACGCGGCGCGGACCGGACGGGGGCTGGGAGACGAACGGCGGGCGCGTGCTGGCGGTTGTCGGGCGCGGTCGCGACCTGGCCGCCGCGCGCCGGGCCGCCGAGGACGCCGCCGGCGCGATCCGCTTCGCCGGCCTGCGGCGCCGGCACGACATCGGCGCCGATGCCCCGCGGGCCGGAGCGGCCGCGACCATCGCGGCCGCTCGCGGAGCGACCCGGTGATCCGGCGCTACACCCGCCCCGAGATGGGCGCCGCCTGGTCGGACGAGGCCCGCTTCGCCGCCATGCTCCGTGTCGAGCTCGCCGTGGCCCGGGCCCAGGTAGCCCGGGGGATGGTCCCGGCCGACGCGTTCGCCGCCATCGCCGGGCGCGCCCGGATCGACGTGGCCCGCATCGCGGAGATCGAGAAGGTGACCGACCATGACGTCATCGCCTTCGTCAGCCAGGTCGCCGAGTCGGTCGGCCCGGAGGGCCGCTACCTCCACCTGGGCCTCACGAGCAGCGACGTCGTGGACACCGGGCTCGCCCTCCAGCTGCGGGCCGCCGGCGACCTGCTCCTGCGTGGCGTGGACGCGCTCCTGGGCGCCCTGATCGCCCGGGCCCGGGCCGAGGCCGGCACCGTGATGATGGGCCGAACCCACTCCGTCCACGCCGAGCCGACGACGCTGGGCCACAAGCTGGCCGGCTGGGCCTTCGAGCTCGAGCGCGACCGCCTCCGCCTCGTCCATGCCTTCGCCGACGCGGCCGCCGGCAAGATCTCGGGGCCGGTGGGCACCTACAGCCACCTCCCGCCCGACCTGGAGGCGGAGGTGCTCGCCGACCTCGGGCTCGCGGTCGATCCGGTCAGCACGCAGATCGTGCAGCGGGACCGCCACGCCGCGGTCCTGGCCGCGATCGCGATCACGGGCGGGTCGTTGGAGCGCTTCGCCACCGAGGTCCGCAACCTCCAGCACACGGAGATCGGGGAGCTCCTGGAGCCCTTCCGGGTCGGCCAGAAGGGCAGCTCGGCGATGCCCCACAAGCGCAATCCCATCGTCGCCGAGCGGATCGCCGGCCTGGCACGCCTGCTCCGCGGCTACGCCGGGGCAGCCTTCGAGAACCAGCCCCTGTGGCACGAGCGGGACATCAGCCACTCGTCGGCCGAACGCGTCCTCCTGCCCGACTCGACGATCCTTCTCGACTACATGCTGGCGAAGATGACGGGCCTCGTGGAGGGCCTTGTCGTCCGGGCCGACCGGATGCGCGAGAACATCGAGCGCGGTCTCGGGCTCCACGCGAGCAGCCGCGTCCTCGTCGCCCTCGTCGAGGACGGAGGGCTTTCCCGCGAGGAGGCCTACGCGATCGTCCAGCGCAATGCCCTCCGGGCGGCCGACGACCGGGTCCAGCTGCACGGGCTCCTCGCGACCGATCCCGCGGTCGCGGGCCGGCTCTCCCTGGCCCGCCTCGACACGTGCTTCGACGACGCCGGCTTCCTGCGTCACGTGCCGGCCGTCGTGGCCCGCCTCGACGCGATCGACCCGGCCCGCCGCGTTGCGCCCGTGGCGGTGTCCACCGGCGAGGGCGCGCCGTGACCCTGGTCCCGGGGTTCGTGCGTGCCGGGAAGGTCCGGGACCTCTACGACCTCGGCGACGGCCGGCTTCTCCTCGTCGCCTCGGATCGCCTCTCGGCCTTCGACGTGGTCCTCCCGACGCCGATCCCCGACAAGGGGCGCATCCTGACCGGGCTCTCGCGCTTCTGGTTCGAGGAGACCGCCGACCTCGTCCCGAACCACCTCCTCTCGGCCGACCTCGCCGCGCTCCCGCCGGCCTTCGCCACCGCGGCCGCCGATCTCCGGGGCCGCTCGATCATCTGCCGGCGACTGGAGATCATCCCGGTGGAGTGCGTCGTCCGGGGCTTCCTCGCGGGCTCCGGCTGGCGCGACTACCGGGCAACCGGCCGAGTCTCCGGGATCCCGCTCCCCGCGGGCCTGCGGGAGGGCGACCGCCTGGCGGAGCCCGTCTTCACCCCCACGACCAAGGCCGAGGCGGGCCACGACGAGCCGATCGACTTCGACGCGGTGGTCGCGCTCGTCGGGGGTGCTCGGGCGGAGGCGATCCGCGAAGTGGCGCTGCGCGTCTACGCGCGCGGCGCGGTCCTCTGCGCGCGGGCGGGCATCCTGCTCGCCGACACGAAGCTCGAGATGGGCGTCGACCCGGCGACCGGCGAGCTGGCCCTCGCGGACGAGGTGCTCACCCCCGACTCGTCCCGCTTCTGGGATGCCGCCGCCTGGGAGCCTGGGCGGGCCCAGGCGAGCTACGACAAGCAGTACGTGCGCGACTGGCTGGAGGCGCAGCCCTGGGGCAAGGTCGCCCCCGGCCCGGAGCTCCCCGATGAGATCGTGGCCGGGACGCGAGCCCGCTACGTCGCCGCCTTCGAGCGCATCACCGGGGCGTCGTTCGCCCGCTACCTGGAGGAGGACGTCGTCGCCCGATGAGCACGCCCGACGCGGCACCGGCCGCCACCTTCCGGTTCGCCGTCAACGTCACTCCGAAGGAAGGCATCCTCGACCCGCAGGGGCGGGCGGTCGAGCAGAGCCTGCCCCACCTCGGCGTCAGCGGGGTGGGCCACGTGCGGGTTGGGCGCCGGGTCGAGCTGACCGTCGAGGCGGTCGACGAGGCAGCCGCGCGCGCGATCGTCGACCGGCTGGCGGGCGAGCTCCTGGCCAATGAGCTGATCGAGCAGTACGCCGTCGAGAACCTCGGCGGCACCTCGTCGACCGCGCGCCGGGCCGGGGCCTGATGGGCATCCGCGTCGGCGTCGTCGTCTTCCCCGGCTCGAACTGCGAGCAGGACACGACCTGGGGTCTTGGCCTCGCCGGTGCGGAGCCCGTCGAGCTCTGGCACGAATCGCCGGATCTCCGCGGCGCCGCCGCGATCGTTCTGCCCGGTGGGTTCGCGTACGGGGACTACCTGCGCGCCGGTGTCATCGCCCGCTTCAGCCCGGTGATGCGCTCCGTTGCCGCGTTCGCCGCCGCGGGCGGCTTCGTCCTGGGCATCTGCAACGGCTTCCAGGTCCTCGCCGAGGCCGGCCTGGTCCCCGGCGCGCTGCTGCGCAACCGCGGCCTCCGCTTCGTCTGCCGCGAGGTGGCCATCGTCCCGGAGCGCCTCGATACGCCCTTCACGCGCCGGCTCGGCGACCGCCGGCCCCTGCGGATGCCGGTCGCCCACGGCGAGGGCTGCTACTACGCCGATGTGGAGACGCTCGACGCCCTCGAACGCGAGGGCCGGGTCCTCTTCCGCTACGCCCGTCCCGACGGGACGCCCGCCGGCGAATCGGACGACCCGGCCAACCCGAACGGCTCGCTGCGCGCGATCGCCGGGGTGATGAACGCCGCCGGCAACGTGGCCGGGCTCATGCCGCACCCGGAGCGGGCGGCGGAGGCGCTGCTCGGCTCCGCCGACGGGCTCCCGATCCTGCGCTCGCTGGTGGAGGCGGCTGGCGAGCGGGCGGCCGCCGGGGGTCCGACGCTCGTGGCGGCGGGTTCGCGCGCATGACCGGGGCCCCGGTCCCGCTCCACCGCGCCCTCGGCCTCGAGGACGAGGAGCTGGCCGCCATCGTGGCGAGGCTCGACAGGATCCCCAACGACCTCGAGCTGGCCATGTTCAGCGTCATGTGGAGCGAGCATTGCTCGTACAAGAGCAGCCGGCCCCTCCTTGCGACGCTCCCCACCGGCGGTGACGACGTGGTCGCCGGGCCGGGCGAGAACGCCGGCGTCCAGCGGATCGGCGACGGGCTCGCGGTCGCCTTCAAGATGGAGTCGCACAACCATCCCAGCGCCGTCGAGCCGTACCAGGGCGCGGCCACCGGCGTCGGCGGCATCCTCCGCGACATCTTCGCCATGGGCGCCCGCCCGATCGCCGTCCTCGACGCCCTCCGCTTCGGCGACCCGGCCGACCCGCGGACGCGCCACCTCGTGAACGGCGTCGTCGGCGGGGTGGGGGGGTACGGCAACTGCGTGGGCGTGCCGACGGTCGGTGGCGAGCTCGTCTTCGACCCGTCGTACCAGGGGAACCCCCTGGTCAACGTCATGGCCATCGGGATCGTCCGCGAGGACCGGATCATGCGCGCCGCGGCGCCGGGACCGGGCAACCTCGTCGTTCTCTACGGCAGCACGACCGGGCGCGACGGGATCGGCGGCGCGTCGGTCCTCGCCAGCGCCACGTTCGGCGGCCAGGATCCCGCGAAGCGGCCGGCCGTCCAGGTGGGCGACCCCTTCGCCGAGAAGCTCCTCATCGAGGCGACCCTCGAGATCATCGAGCGCGGCCTCGCCGAGGGGATCCAGGATCTCGGCGCGGCGGGGATCACCTGCGGCGTCTCGGAGATCGCGGACCGGGCCGCGACCGGGATCCTCGTGGACCTCGACGCGATCCCGCGCCGGGAACCGGGGATGGCCCCCGTTGAAGTCATGATCAGCGAGTCCCAGGAGCGGATGGTCGCCGTCGTACGGCCGGAGCGCCTCGGCGAGGTCGCCGAGGTCTGCGCCCGCTGGAGCATCCCCTGCGCGGTGATCGGGCGGGTCACCGCCGATGGCGACGTCGCCATCATCGAAGGCGGACTCGACCCGGCCGGCCGACCCAACCCGGGCGCGCGTGAGATCGCCCGGGTGCCCGCCCGCGCCCTGGCCTCGGAGGCGATCGTGTTCGACCGGCTCGCCGCGCCGCCGGTCCGTCGCCGTGCAGCGCCCGCGCCGGGGCTCCCGCCAGCCCCGGCCGAGCTCCTCCCGGAGCGGGGGATGGACCCCGGCGCCGTCCTGCTGGGCCTGCTCGGCAGCCCGAACCTCTCGTCGCGGCGCTGGGTCTGGGAGCAGTACGACCATCATGTCCAGACCAACACGGTGGCCGGCCCTGGGCGCGGCGCTGCCGTGCTCCGTGTGAAGGGGACGCGCCGGGCCCTCGTCGCCACGACCGACTGCGAGCAGGCGGTCGCCGCCCTCGACCCCTACCTCGGCGCGGCGCTCTCGGTCGCCGAGGCGACCCGCAACGTGAGCGTCACGGGGGCGCGCCCGCTGGGCGTGACGAACTGCCTCAACTTCGGCGATCCCACCCGTCCGGAGGCCTTCTGGCAGCTGCGGGAGGCGGTCCGAGGGCTCGGCGATGCCTGCCGCGCCCTCGGGATCCCGGTCACGGGCGGGAACGTCTCGCTCTACAACGAATCGCCCGGCAGCGCGATCGCCCCGACGCCCGAGATCGGGGTCGTCGGGCTCGCCGACGACGTGGACGCGCTCGTCGGGCCGGCCTTCGTCGCCGACGGGGCGGCCGTGCTGTTGGCGGGAACGACCGGCCCCGGCCTCGGTGGGTCGGCCTACGCGGCGCTGGCGGGGGCGGCGACGACGAGCCGCCGACGCTCGATCTCGCGCGCGAGGCAGCGCTCCAGGCGTTCGTTCGGGCGGCCATCGGGGCGGGCCTCGTCGGCGCCGCCCAGGACGTCGCGGGGGGCGGGCTCGCGGTAGCCCTCGCCGAGATGGCCATGTGGGGCGGCCGGGGTGGTCGGTTCCGGGTCGCGGTGGCCGGCGCTCCTGCGGTCGCCCTCTTCGGCGAGAGCCCGTCGCGCGTGCTCCTGGAGGCGGCGCCGGGCGCCGTCCCGGCGCTGGTGGCCCTCGCGGCCGAGCATGGCGTCCCGCTCGCCGAGCTCGGCGTGACCGGCGGCGACAGGCTCATCGTCGACCTCGCCGGCGAGGGTGCCACCGGCGCGGCCGAGGGGAGGGGAGCGCGCGTGGCCGACGAGGTGGACCTCGCCCTGGCCGACCTGCGCCATGCCTGGGAGCACGGCCTCCCGCGGGCGCTCGGCGTGGACGGCTGACCATGTGCGGCATCTTCGGGGCCGTGACGCCGGGCGGGGACGCTGCCCGGCTGGCAGCCGTGGGGCTCTTCGCCCTGCAGCACCGGGGCCAGGAGTCGGCCGGGATCGCGGCTTCGGACGGCGACCAGCTCATGCTCTACAAGGACCTCGGGATGATCGCCCAGGTCCTCGACGAGCGCCGCATCCCGAGCCTGCCCGGCCGCCTGGCGATCTCGCACTGCCGCTACTCCACGACGGGCTCCACGGTCTGGGAGAACGCCCAGCCGACGCTCCGCCTGGGACCCCGCCGCGCGCTCGCGATCGGGCACAACGGCAACCTCGTGAACACGCGGGAGCTCCTGGAGCGGCTGCCGGGCGGGCGGGGCCGCCTCCCCGCCAGCACCGACACGGAGCTCCTCACCGCGCTCCTGGCCGACGAGCCTGCCGCCGACACGGTCGAGGCGCTCCTGCGGGTCCTGCCGCACGTCCGCGGGGCCTACAGCCTCGTCGTGCTCGACGAGCGCCGCCTCATCGGGGTCCGAGACCCCCACGGCTTCCGGCCGCTCGTCCTCGGCCGGCTGCCGGCGCCCGCCGGCTCGTCCGACGACCCGGGCGGCGACGAGGCGGGCGCCGCCTGGATCCTCTCGTCCGAGACGGCCGGCCTCGACGTGGTCGGCGCCGACGTCGTCCGCGACGTGGAGCCGGGCGAGATGGTGATCCTCGAGCCCGGTGTCGCCCCGCGCTCGGTCCGCTTCGCGGAGGCGCGACCCGCCCTCTGCGTGTTCGAGCTCATCTATTTCGCCCGGCCCGACTCGATGATGGAAGGGCGGAGCCTCTACGAGCTCCGCCGGCGCATGGGCCTGGAGCTGGCGGGCGAGCATCCGGTGGCTGCCGACCTGGTGATGCCGGTGCCCGACACGGGCGGGCCCGCCGCCGCCGGGTATGCGGAAGCGTCGGGGGCCCCGTACCGCGAGGGGATGTACCGCAACCGCTATGCCGGGCGGACCTTCATCCAGCCCTCCCAGGCCCTTCGCCACCGCGGCGTGACGGTGAAGCTCAACCCGCTGCGCGAGGTGGTCCGGGGCCGGCGGCTCATCGTCGTCGACGATTCGATCGTGCGGGGCACGACGACCCGCTCCATCGTCGGGCTCCTTCGGAAGGCGGGCGCGGCAGAGGTCCACGTCCGGATCAGCGCGCCGCCGATCTACCACCCCTGCTTCTACGGGATCGACACGTCGATCGATACCGAGCTGATCGCGGCCAGCCACTCGATCGAGCAGATCCGGGCCTTCATCGGGGCCGACTCGCTCGGCTTCCTCTCGATCGAGGGGCTGCTGCGCGCGCTCGACCTGCCCTACGAGGGCTTCTGCTTCGCCTGCTTCGACGGCCACTACCCGGAGCCCGTCCCATACGACGCGGCGCGCCGCAAGTTCGTCCTCGAGGAAGCTCCGGCCGGCCGTGGCTGAGCCGTCGGGCGCGAAGGGAGCCGCGGCGCGCGACGCCTACCGTGCAGCGGGCGTCGACGTGGAGGCGGGCGAGGAGGCTGTTGCCCTGATCCGCGACGCGGTCTTCTCGGCACGGCGGCCGGAGGTCGTCGGCGGGCTGGGGGGCTTCGCCGGCGCCATCGAGATCCCGGCGGGCTACCGGCGGCCGCTCCTCGTGGCCTCGACCGACGGCGTGGGAACGAAGGTCGCCCTGGCGCGGCGCGCGGGCCGCCTCGACGGGCTGGGGATCGACCTCGTCGCGATGTGCGCCGATGACGTCGCGTGCGCGGGGGCCGAGCCGCTCTTCCTCCTCGACTACGTGGCGGTCGGGCGGCTCGTGCCGACCGAGGTCGCAACCATCGTCGGGGGTGTGGCGGCCGGGTGCCGGCTCGCCGGCTGCGCCCTGCTCGGCGGCGAGACGGCCGAGCACCCGGGGGTCATGCGCCCCGACGACCTGGACCTGGCAGCGACGTGCGTCGGCGTCGTCGAGCGCGAGGACCTGCTCGACGGGCAGGCGGTCGATGCCGGCGACGTGCTCGTGGGCGTCCCGTCGTCGGGCCTCCACAGCAACGGCTTCTCGCTCGTGCGCCGGATCGTGGTGGACGCAGGGCTGGACCTGGATGCGCGGTACGCGGCCGTGCTGCGGCGCCACGCGCCGGGCGTGTCCGTCGAAGGAGCGCTGGCCGACGCGTCGCTCGCGGACGTCCTGTTGGCGCCGACCCGAGTCTACGCGCGGGCCCTGCTCGCCCTTCGGGCCGCGGTTCGCGCAGCCGGCGACGGGCTCGACGTCCACGGGATCGCGCACGTCACCGGCGGCGGCCTGCCCGGCAACGTGCCCCGGATCGTGCCGGACGGGCTGGCGGCTCGGCTGGAGCCGGGGCGCTGGGCGCTGCCGTCGGTGATGCGCCTGATGGGCGCCATCGGCGGGATCGGCGAGCCGGAGCTTCGGGCGACGTTCAACGGCGGCCTCGGGATGGTGCTGGCGGTGCCGCCCGGCGCGGCCGTGGACGCGGCGCTGGCTGCGACCGCGCAGCACGGCATGACGGGCGTGGTCGTCGGCGAGGTGGTCCCGGTCGCCGCGACCGGCGGACGACGGTACATGGAGGTGAGCTGATGGGCGGGCGAATCGCGGTCGGGGTCTCCGGCAGCGGCAGCAACCTGCGGGCGGTCGCGGCCCGGATCGAGCGGGGCGCCCTCGACGCCGAGATCGCACTGGTCTTCGCGGATCGGCCCTGCACGGCACTCGACTGGGCGACGGAGGCGGGGTTCGACACGGCCCTGATCGACGACCTCGGCGCACGCGACCCGGGCACCCGGGCCCTCGCCGACCGAACCCTGGCCGAGATGCTGCAGGCGCTGGACGTCGATGCGGTCGTCCTGGCCGGGTTCATGCGCCTGGTCGGGCCGGCCCTCCTCGACGCGTTCGCCGGCCGGGTCCTCAACGTCCACCCTTCGCTCCTGCCCGCCTTCCCCGGCGCCCATGCGGTCCGTGACGCCCTGGCAGCCGGCGCTGTGGTGACCGGGGTCACGGTCCACCTCGTCGACGAGAGCCTCGACGGCGGTCCGGTCGTGCTGGCCGAGGCGGTCCCGGTCCTCGGCGACGACACCGAGGCGACACTGCTGGCGCGTCTCCACGCCGTGGAGCACCGGCTCGTGCCCCGGGCCGTCGCGCTGCTCCTCGCCGGCGCGCTCTCGGTCGAGGGCCGGCGGGTCGCGATCGACACGGCGGTCGCCGCGGCGGCGACGCCGGCGCCGCGGCGGGCGCTGCTCTCGGTCTCCGACAAGGCCGGCCTTGCCGCCTTCGGCTCGGCCCTCGTCGCGCGTGGCTTCGAGCTCGTCAGCACCGGCGGCACGGCGCGCGCGCTGCGCGAGGCTGGCCTGCCGGTCACCGACGTGGCCGCCGTCACCGGCTTCCCCGAGATGCTCGACGGCCGCGTGAAGACGCTCCATCCGCGCGTCCACGGCGGCATCCTGGCT
This sequence comes from uncultured Chloroflexia bacterium, assembly GCA_963739365.1. Taxonomy (GTDB): domain Bacteria; phylum Chloroflexota; class Limnocylindria; order Limnocylindrales; family CSP1-4; genus CTSoil-043. The sequence continues at coordinate 18,336 of CAVUAG010000012.1, forward strand.
GACCGTCGCCTGTCCGCCCACCGGGAGCAGCTGGCCACGGCCGGGATCGAGCCGTTCGAGCTCGTCGTCGTGAACCTCTACCCCTTCGCCGCCGCCGCCGAGCGCGCCCTGCGCGGCGAGCTCGATCTCGACGGTCTCGTCGAGGAGATCGACATCGGCGGCCCGTCGATGGTCCGCGCGGCGGCGAAGAACCACGCCTCCGTGGCGATCGTCACCGATCCCGGGCGCTACGACGCCGTCCTGGCGGCCCTCGACCTCGAGGGCGTGGTCCCGCCCGGCCTGCGCGCGGCTCTCGCCGTGGAGGCGTTCCGGCACACGGCGGCCTACGACGCCCGGATCGCCGAGGTGCTGCCGGAGCGGATGGCCGCCGAGGGGGTGGCGCTCCCCGACGAGCCGGGCCTGCCCGGCGCTGCCGACCCGTTCCCGACCCGCCTGACGGTGACCCTGGAGCGGGTGGAGACGTTGCGCTACGGCGAGAATCCCCACCAGCCCGCGGCGCGTTACCGACGCCCGGGTGCCACCGTCGCCGACGGCCCCTTCGCGACCGGCGCCCCGCCCCTGCAGGGGAAGGCGCTCAGCTACAACAACGTCCTCGACGGCTCGGCGGCCGCCGGGATCGGGCGCCTGCTGCGCGGGCCCGCCTGCGTGATCGTCAAGCACACGAACCCCTGTGGCGCCGCCGAGCGGGAGACGCTCGCGGCGGCGTGGGACGACGCCCTCGCGGCGGATCCGGTCTCGGCATTCGGCGGCGTCGTCGCGCTCACCCGGCCGGTCGACCGCGCGGTCGCCGAGCGGCTGGCGTCCATCTTCCTCGAGGTGGTGGTGGCGCCGGCGTTCGACCGGGCGGCGCTCGAGGTGCTGGCGGCGAAGGCGAACCTGCGCCTGGTCGTGGACCCCGCCCTGGACGGCACCATCCCGCTCCCGGCCCCGGCCGCGACCGGCTCGGTGCGCACCGCCGGCGGGGCCGTCCTCGTCACCGCGCCGGACACCGTCCCCGACGATCCGACCAGCTGGACGATCGCCACGACGGCGCCCCCCGACCGACGCGGAGCGCCGCGACCTCGACCTGGCCTGGCGCCTCGTCCGCGGCGTCACCTCGAACGCGATCGTCCTCGTCCGCGACGGGATGCTCATCGGGATCGGCTCGGGTCAGACCAGTCGCGTCGATGCCGCCCGCCAGGCGGTGGCCAAGGCGACGGCGCTGCTCGGTGCCGACCGCCTGGTCGGTGCGGCCTGCGCCTCGGACGCGTTCTACCCGTTCCCGGACGCCGTGGAGGTCTGCCTCGACGCGGGCGTCACCGCCTTCGCCCAGCCCGGCGGCTCCCTCCGAGACGCCGACGCGATCGCCGCGGCCGACGCCGCCGGCGCGACGATGCTCCTCACGGGGGTCCGCCACTTCCGTCACTGAGGCGCCTCCAGGCGCCGCCCCGGTGATCACGACGAGGAGGACCAGGCCCGCGTCGAACAGCAGCAGGATGACGAGCGCCGCGAAGTAGAGCGCTGCCTCGTGGGCGGGCAGGACCCCGAGCACGATGAGGACGAGCGCGAGGTTCATCAGGAGCCAGAAGGGCACGCCAATGAGCTCCTGGCGGGCGCGAGCCTTCCGGGGCATGGCGGCCAGGATCGCCTGGCGCTCGGGGGAGAGCCGCTTCACCAGCTCGTCGCCGATCCAGAAGACCGCGAGGACGATGACGCTGCACGTCAGCCAGAGCGCGTGGCCGGTGACTCCGAAGCGGCCGATGGCGACCGGGGCGAGGGCTCCGGCGACGAGCTGGACCCCCATCCAGACGACCATACCGACGAACGCCACCTCGGCTGGGTCGGCCGTGGCGCCGCTCCGCAGGGCGATGAGGGCCCCGAACCCGACGAAGATGCCGGCGATCTCCGCCAGCGAAAGGAACATCTCGACGTCCTGCATGTCCCGCCACCCCCACGCTCCGTGACCCATCCGGCCGTCCTCGGCGGAGGCACCGGCGCCCACCACCCGGCCGCGGCAAGCGTGCGCGGATCGGCTTGGCCGTGGCCAGAGCCGGACGTCCCATTGCCCGGCCCGGGGATCCCGCCCGGTCGTTCGCCCGGCCGCCCGCCTGGGCCGCGGCACCCCTGCTACGATCGCGCGGCCATGCCCGACCGCTTCTACGTCACGACCGCCATCGCGTATGCGAACAACAAGCCCGGCCTGCACACCCTCCACGAGGTGATCGCGGCCGACGCCCTGGCCCGTTGGCACCGGATGCGCGGAACGCCCACCCGCTTCCTGACGGGCACCGACGAGCACAGCGTCAACATCGCGATGCGGGCGGCGGAGGAGGGGATGACCCCGCGCGACTTCGTGGACGAGAAGGTTGCGCTCTTCCAGGCCGCCGAGGATGCCCTCCTCGTGAGCCCCGACCGCTTCATCCGGACGACCGATCCCGATCACCTTCGCTCGGCCCAGGAGATGGTCCGCCGGGCGTACGAGCGGGACGACATCTACGTCGGAACGTACGAGGGCTGGTACTGCCCGAACGAGGGCTTCCGAAACGTGACGGACGTGACCGAGACGGCTGCCGGCACGATCTGCCCCAACCATCCCGAAGTCCCCCTCCAGTGGCTGACCGAGAAGAACTGGTTCTTCCGGCTGTCGGCCTACCAGGAGCGCCTGGAGCGCTGGTTCGAGGAGAACCCGCTCTTCGTCCAGCCGGACTACCGGCGCAACGAGATGCTCGGCTTCATCCGCGGCGGCCTCGAGGACTTCTCGATCAGCCGCGCGGGCGGGGGATGGGGGATCCCGTTCCCCCTGCTGCCCGACGGCTCGACGGCCTGGCGTGACGACGGAACCTGGGATCCCGACGCGGGCACCATCTACGTCTGGTACGACGCCCTCATCAACTACATCACCGGTGCCGGCTTCCCCGACGACCCGGAGCTGTTCGAGCGCTGGTGGCCGGCCGATCTCCACGTGATCGGCAAGGACATCGCCCGCTTCCACACGATCTTCTGGCCGGCGATGCTCTGGTCGGCGGGGCTCGAGGCACCGCGCCAGGTCTGGGTCCACGGCTGGCTCCTGGCCCAGGGCGAGCGGATGAGCAAGAGCCGGGGCAACTTCCTCGATCCGCTCGACTTCGTCGCCGCGTTCGGAGCCGACGGCGCCCGCTACGTGGCCCTCCGCGAGGTTGCCTTCGACCGCGACACCGACGTCTCGTGGGACGCGCTTCCTCCGCCGCTACAACGCCGACCTTGCCAACGACTTCGGCAACCTCGTGAACCGGACGATCTCCATGGCCGGCCGCTACCTCGACGGTGAGCGACCGGCGCCGCGACCGGCCGGCGAGGCGCCGCTCGGCGAGGGCTGGTCCGACACGCTCCGGCTGGTCGTCGAGAAGCTCGACGGCTGCCGGGTCAACGAGGCGCTGGCCGAGCTCTGGGAGTTCGTCGGCGGGGCGAACAAGACGGTCGATGCCGAAGCGCCGTGGGTCCTCGCGAAGGCGGCGAAGGCCGGTGACGAGGTAGCCGCCGCGCGGCTGCGCGACGTCCTGGGCGACCTCCTGGAGGCGTGCCGCCTGGTTGCCCTCGCGGTCGCGCCGGTCATGCCGCGCGCCGCGCCGCGCGTCCTCGCCCAGCTCGGCTACGAGTACCCGTGGGACGAGCGCGGGGCTGGTGGGCCACCGCTCCTCGACGAGCTCACCTGGGGCGCCCACGCGGCCGAGCCCGGGACCCTGGCCGTCCCCAGCCCGCTCTTTCCGCGGCTGGAGATCGACGCACCCGAGGCCGGCTGATGCGCCTGGTCGACACGCACGCCCACCTCCAGTCGCCGCAGTTCGCCGACGATCTGCCGGACGTGCTCGCCGCCGCCGAGCTCGCCGGCGTGGAGCGGCTCCTCATCCCCGGCTGGGACGAGTCCTCGAGCGCGCGCGCCATCGAGATGGTCGCCGCCTACCCGCGCCTGGTCGCTGCAGCAGGGATCCATCCGCACGCGGCCGCCGAGACGGACGAGGCTGGCTGGGGTCGGACTGCCGCGCTCGTCGGCGACCCGACCGTGGTTGCCGTGGGGGAGACCGGGCTGGACTACGACCGGCTCTTCTCGCCGGTCGAGGACCAGCTCGCCAACCTGCGCCGCAACCTCGCTCTTGCCGTTGAGCTCGGGAAGCCGGCGATCCTCCACTGCCGCAGTGCCGTTGGTCGTCGCGACGCCCAGGATGACCTGCTCGCCGAGATGCGGGCTGCCGGGTTCGGCAGCACGGCTGCGCGTGCAGCATTCGGTGACCGGCCCCCGGCGATCCTCCACTCGGTCTCGGGACCAGCCGACTACGTGGCTGCCGCCCTCGAGCTGGGCTGCGCGGTCTCGATCTCCGGCCTCTGCTTCCGGAAGGGCGAGGAGGCGACCGCCGAGAGCGTGCGGCTCGTGCCGGCCGACCGGCTCCTCGTCGAGACCGACGCGCCGTACCTCTCGGCCCCGGGCGCGCCGCGTCGGCGCAACGAGCCGGCCTGGGTCCGGATCACCGCCGCATGGGTCGCGGAGCAGCGGGGCGACGATCCGCACGAGCTCGGGGCGCAGCTCGTGGCCAACTTCGACCGGATCTTCCCACGTCCCTCGCCGGCGGCAGCCGGGTAGGGGAGCGGGCTCCGTCAGCCGAGGCGGCGCCAGCGCACGGCCATCGAGGCGACCAGCGGCACGCCCGGCGCGACCACGGCGTGCTCGGCCGTGTTGAGGCCGTTCGGCGGTCCGGTCTGCGGCTCGACGCAGACGCCCGTCGGGTTCTCGGTGTAGACCACCCACCACGGGGCGTCGCTCGCGATTCGCACCTCGAGGGCGCCTGGCCAGTGGACGCCCGGCGCGGCGGCCAGGTCCACGAAGCAGTCGTCCCACGGCCCGGGTGGGATCGGCCGGACCATCGCGCCGTCCGGGATCCCGTCGGCGCCGCGGTGGAGCATCGCCCCGGCGTCGAGATCGACCACCACTGGCTCGCCGACGGCGGCTCCGGTGCCGTCGCGGAGCACGCGCGGGAACCAGGGATGCCAGCCCACGATCGCCGGCATCGGGCGGTCGCCGGCCTGGACCTCCAGCTCCGCGCGCAGGCTGTCCGGAGACAGCGTGACCCGGTGGATGGCCCGACCGCCGAACGGCCACGGCGCTGCGAGGTCGGCGGCCAGCGTGGCGGCGTCGGGCCCGGCGTCCACGACCTGCCAGGCGGTCTCGAGGAGCGTCCCGTGGATCGCGTGCGGCGGGAGAACGTCCGTGGGAAGCCGATGCTCCTCGCCGCGCCAGCGCAGCACGCCGTCGCGCACGCGCCCCGCCCACGGAACCATCGGGTAGCAGCCCCAGGCGACCGGCCCCGAGCCTTCGGTGACGAGCAGCTCCAGCCCGTCGACCCGAATCGAGGCGATCCGCCCGCCCGCCGCGGGATCGAGCACGGCCTCGACGTTCTCCGCGCGCAGGGCGATCCGACTGCTCATGGCGAGATGGTACCCACGATGGCGGCCTGCTCGTGGGCCGGTGGCGCCAGGGCGGGCGCCGCGAACACCGCCCCCCGCCGCGTCCCCTCACCGGCGGGCGCCGATTGACACGACCCGCCCGCGTCCGTTAGCATCTGTTAGCACTCTCAACCTATGAGTGCCAGCAAACGGACGCAAGAGCCGGGCAGCCCGCCCGGAGCGCCGCGTACCGATGCCAAGCACGGGGAACCCCCGGCGGGCATCCGCCGGGGAAGTCGGCCCATCGATGGGGCGGACCGCCACAGCGCGGTCGCCCGGAACAGATCTCGAAGGAGGGATCGCGCGTTGGTCACATCCAGCAAGCTCCGCCCGCTCGGCGACCGCTCGTCGTCAAGCCGCTGCCCCGCGAGGAGATGACGAAGAGCGGCATCGTCCTGCCGGACACCGTCAAGGAGAAGCCCCAGGAAGGCGAGATCCTCGCCGCCGGGCCGGGCAAGATGCTCGACGACGGCAACCGCGAGGCGATGGACGTCAAGGTCGGCGACAAGGTCCTCTACGCCAAGTACGCCGGGACCGAGTTCAAGGTCGAGGGCGACGAGCTCCTCATCGTGAGCCAGAAGGACATCCTCGCGATCGTCGAGGACTGACCCGGCCGCGTCGCCGGGCACCCGGCGCGCGCGTCGCACCAGCCTCCATCGCACCACATACTCCCAGGAGGAACCCGAATCCGTGGCTAAGCAGGTCATCTTCGACGACAACGCGCGGCGTTCTCTCAAGCGCGGCATCGACAAGCTCGCCGACGCGGTCAAGGTGACGATCGGGCCGAAGGGCCGGAACGTCGTCCTCGACAAGAAGTTCGGCTCCCCGACCATCACCAACGACGGCGTCACGATCGCTCGCGACATCGAGCTCGAGGACCCGTTCGAGAACATGGGCGCCCAGCTCCTCAAGGAGGTCGCCACCAAGACCGACGACGTCGCCGGCGACGGCACGACCACCGCGGTCGTCCTCGGCCAGGCCATCGTCAGCGAGGGGCTCCGCAACGTCACCGCCGGGGCCAACCCGATGGTCCTCAAGCACGGCATCGAGCGCGCCGTCGAGGTGATCGTCGAGGAGATCAAGGCCAGCGCCCGGCCGGTCGACTCCCGCGAGCAGATCGCGGCCGTGGCCGCCATCTCCGCGGCCGATCCCGAGGTCGGCGAGATCATCGCCGAGGTGATGGACAAGGTCGGCAAGGACGGCGTCATCACCGTCGAGGAGGGCCAGTCGCTCGGCCTCGAGAAGGAATACACCGAGGGCATGCAGTTCGACCGGGGCTACATCTCGGCGTACTTCGTGACCAACCCCGACCGGATGGAGGCCGTTCTCGAGAACGCCAAGATCCTGGTCACCGACAAGAAGATCTCGGCCGTCGCGGACATCCTCCCGGGCCTCGAGAAGGCCGTCCAGGTCGGCCGGCCGATGCTGATCCTCGCCGAGGACGTCGACGGCGAGGCTCTCGCCACGCTCGTCGTGAACAAGCTCCGCGGCACGATCCAGGTCCTGGCCGTCAAGGCGCCGGGCTTCGGTGATCGGCGCAAGGAGATGCTCCGCGACATCGCGATCCTCACCGGCGCGACGGTCATCTCCGAGGAGGTCGGCCGCAAGCTCGACTCCGTCACCGCCGAGGATCTCGGCGAGGCCCGCCGTATCGTCGCGACCAAGGACGACACGACGATCGTCGACGGCGCCGGCCGCGAGCCCGACATCAAGGCCCGCATGAACCAGATCAAGGCGCAGATCGAGGAGACCACCTCGGACTACGACCGCGAGAAGCTCCAGGAGCGCCTCGCCAAGCTCGCCGGCGGCGTGGCCGTCATCAAGGTGGGCGCGGCGACCGAGGTCGAGCTCAAGGAGAAGAAGCACCGCATCGAGGACGCCCTCTCGACCACCCGCGCGGCGGTCGAGGAAGGCATCGTCGCCGGCGGCGGCACGACCCTCCTGCAGGCGATCCCGGCCCTCGACAGCCTCCACCTCGAAGGCGACGAGCAGGTCGGCGTCGACATCGTCCGGCGCGCCCTGGATGCCCCGGCCAAGCAGATCGCGGACAACGCGGGCGCCCGCGGCGAGGTCGTGATCGAGCAGGTCAAGAAGCTCCCGAAGGGCCAGGGCTTCGATGCCCTCAAGGGCGAGTACGGCGACATGTTCGAGAAGGGGATCGTGGACGCCGCCAAGGTGACCCGGTCCGCCCTCCAGAACGCGGCCTCGATCGCAGCCATGGTGCTGACGACCGAGACCCTCGTCACGGACCTGCCCGAGAAGAAGGAGAACGGCGCCGGCGGTGGCCACGGCCACGGCGGCGGCGACATGGACTTCTAGTCCACGCGCACCACGCACGAAGGGGCCCCAGCCGGGAAACGGCCGGGGCCCCTTCGGATTCTACGGCGGGCTGGGCTGGCTTTCGGTGCAGGGCCGGGGGTGGCGACACCCAGCGAGGCGCGGCGAGCCGCGTGCCACGGTGCACGCACGCACCTGGTACTTCCGTCTGCTATTGAAGCGGACGATCGCGGGCGTCATCGTCGGTGTGCAAAGCCTCAGCGGGATCCGATCCCCGGAACAGCAGGCGCTGGGGCTTTGCGCCATGGGGCCGGCCCCAGGGGCGGAGGCTTCGGTTCTTCTGACAGTGCGCAGGGTTGGGCCTATTCCGATGAGCAGTCCAGGTACGTCCACACCGCGAGCCGGCACGCCGGAAGACCCCGATGAGGTCCACGCGGCCGGGCTCGAGGTTCTCATCGCGCGGCTCGTCGCGCGGCAGGCGTCGGGTCAGGTTGGCTACTGGGCGGTCTACCTCGATGATCGTGGGGTGAGCCACTGCGCGCTGACGACCGATCCGGCCTACGCCGACCTCTCACCCGAGAACGCCGCCCGTCGGACCGGGGCCGTTGCCGCAATCAGTCGCGCCATCGAGCGCTACCGCGCCGCCCTGGCAGATCTCGGTCCGCCCCCCGCGTCAAGCCGGCCTGGGGCGGCGCGCCGCGGCGCCGGGGAGCCCGTGACGCGAGGCGCCGGTTCATCGGGCGGGAGGCACCGATGAGCCCTGAGCTGGGAGGGGTCCTGCTCATCACGATCCTCTACGGCCCGGTCGCCGTCTGGCTGATCTACCGGGCGTTCCGAGGGCCCCGGGCGCGGCTCCATCAGCCGTTCAATGCCTTGTCCGAACCGATCGGGAGCCTGCAGCCGGCACGCGACGAGGTCGCGACGCCGGTCGCTTCAGATGGGTTCTGGGTCTGCGGGGCCTGCAGCTCGCTGAACCGTCGTGAGGCGAACCGCTGCTACGCCTGTCGAACGGGGAAGGGCCTGGCGGACGTATCGTCGCCGGGCGAGCTGCCCGTGAGCCCAGGGGTCGCCGGCATGGCCGCCGGCATCGCCCAATCGTCCGGAGAGACCGCGGCGACGACCATGGCCCTTGCCCCTCGGGGGATCGCCCCTGGGGCGTCGGAGATCCTCGCTCGCGCTCCCCTGGCCCGATCGTCCACCGCCCCGTCCGGGGTATCCGATGGCGTGCCGATCTGTCCACTTCTCGGGTTCAGCGATGATCCCGCGACGCGCTACGACTTCGCGGACCCCAGGAACTGCTGCCATGCGGTCGCAGGGCGGGACGACAGGCCGGTGGCGTTCGCCCGACGGCTCGTGAACGGCGTCACCGGCACCGGCCGGTCACAGCCGATCGACGTGGAGCACCAGGCGGCCCGCTGCCTGACGGCGGCGCACGCGCAGTGTGCTCGATACCTGGCGGTCGAGACCGTCACACCACAGCAGTAGTCCAGCGCGCGTGCGTGCCGCCGGGTCGCCGGGGCGGGCGGCACGAGCCCCTATTGCGGTCTCTGGCTGAGCCCCACATCAGGGGCAATGGTCAGCCACCGGAGCTCCCGAAGCGCTCGCTGTGCGTCGATCCAGCCGCGGCCGGCATCCCAGTAGTAGAGGTTGCGGATCACTCCCTGCCGCGTCGCCTCCGCCTCCCACGTCGCGCACCAGCGCTCGGCCTGGTCGGGCGACACCCCGCCGTCCACCAGGGCAGCACGACAGTCAGCGCGACGAGCTTCGAGGAATCCCTCGTCCTTGCGGGTCACCTGGGACCTCCCGAGCTTCCGATTGAGCCCCACGGCCATCTGCCGAAGGGTCTCGTCCCCCTGGAGCGAAGCCCCAGCGCCCGTCACCGCTTCGGAGAACCGGATCCCGCTGGGGCTGCGCACGTCGACCATGACGCTGTCGCTCGCCCAACTCAAGGGCAACCGAAAGTACTAGGTGCATCCGCGCACCTTCTCGAAGGCGCTGCCACCTGTAGCCCGCGGACGCCCAGGGCGGGCGCCGTCCTCCGGAGAGAGCGAGGCGGCCGGGCGCGGCGCCGAGGCCGGGGCGCCACGCCGTGGCCAGCCCAGGCCGGCGGGGCTATCCTTGCAGCGGATGGAACGCGACCGATGAACGTCGAGCTGGTACTGGTCCTGTTCGTCGCGCTCCTGTACGGACCGACGGTCCTGTGGCTGGTCTTGCGCACGCTGCGCGGGCACCGCAGGCGGCTGCCCGAGAGCTTCGCCTCCGAGCACACCAGCGGCTCACAGCTTGCATCCCGGGACGGAGAGGCGCTGGACGATCCGGATGCGTTCTGGCCCTGCGCAGGCTGCCGATCGCTGAACCGCCGCGAGTCGAGCCGCTGCTACAGCTGTCGGATGGCGAAGGACTCCGCCAGCCGCCCGGCACCGGGCCAGCAGACGGTGAGCGGCTGGGTCCCGGTCATGGCCGACGACATCGCCGAATCCGCCGGCGTGGCCGGTGGAGCAGCGGTGATCCCTCCGGCACCCTGGATTCCCCCGAAGATGCCCGAGGTCCCTGGCGGAGCTCCCGAGCGGCCGACGGTTGCAGTCGGACCCGGGGCGCCTGCGGTCGCGACCGTCTGCCCGTTCCTCGGGTTGCGAAGCGATCCTTCCACGCGCTACGACTTCCCGGACCCTGGGAACTCCTGTCGCCCGGCTGGCACCACGCGGTCGCAGCCGATCGACCTGGGGCACCAGCAATCGCGCTGCCTGACGGCGGCGCACGTCCAGTGTGCGAGATACCGGGCGGTCGACGTGGTCGTCGGGGCGAACCGGTAGCCCGGTCATCTCACGCAGGAACGGACTCCTCCGGGAAGCCGCCGGGGCCTGTCGTTTGACGAGTCCTCGGGTGTCGGTCACGCTGGCGGGGAGCGTCCGACGCGACCCGTTGCCCGAGGTGTCCATGCCCGTCTTCCATCGTCGGTCCGCGCCGCCGATCGTTGCAGTCGTCGCGCTCGTTGCCCTGCTCGTCGCCGCGTGCGGCGCGGGGGCGACCGCCGCACCCACGCTCACCGACCCGGCAGAGATTCTCCAGGCTGGCGCGGCGTCGCTCGGCGAGATGGAGACACTCCACGTGCGAGGGCTGGTGGAGGGAGAGCTGCCGCTCGACATCGGTGGCGTTGGAGGTGGGGCGCCGCTGTCGCTCGACGGCACGACGCTCGATGCCGACGTCGACGTCCCCGACGGCGCGCTCGCGGTCGAGCTGCTGGCGCCCGCGCTCTTCAACCTCCGGATCAACATCGTCGTCGTGGACGGGAGCTCGTACCTGCGCGCGCCGATCCTCACCGGCGACAGCTGGATCCGCCAGCCCGCCGATGGCGGGATCGGCGGCGACCCTGGGGCTGCCCTCGAGGGTCTGTCCTCCTTCCTCGCCCGGCCGGAGCTGGAGCCTGAGAAGCTTCCGGACACCCGCTGCGCTGAATCGGACTGCTACAGCGTCCGCCTCTCGGCTGCCGCCGACGAGCTGCTCGACGCGCTGGGCTCGCTCGGCAGCTCGATCCCCGGGCTGTCCGGCGACGCGGTGGGCGACGTGACGCTCACGGTCGGTGTCCGCAAGGACAGTCTCCAGCTGGCGACGCTCGACCTGGAGGTCCCGGCCGGCGGGACGACTCCGCTCACGGTCAGTCTCGAGCTGACGAAGGTGAACGAGCCCGTCACGATCGAGGCGCCGCCCGCCGACGAGGTGCAGGACTCCCCCGGCTGACCGGCGGTGGCGGCGAGGCGGGCCCCCGTCGCCCCGACTCCGGGCAACGGGCCGCAAAGCCGCCGCCGGTACAATCGGGGCGTGGATCCCGCACCCTCCTGGCTCGACGAGCCGCTGCCGCTGCCCGACGAGCCGCCGGAGGACGACCCGGACGGCGGAATCTTCCGCGGCGGCCGCCCGGAGCCCGGCGCCGACGCGCCCGCCCAGCCCCGTGACCGCGGCCTGGCCACCGGCATCGCCTCGCGCGAGGAGCTCGCGGCCAGGATCACGGACCGCCTCAACCCCGAGCAGGCCCGAGCCGTCACCACGACCGAGGGCCCGCTCCTCATCCTGGCCGGCGCGGGCTCCGGCAAGACCCGGGTCGTGGCCCACCGGGTGGCGTACCTGGTCGGCGTCAAGGGCGTCGCCCCGTGGCGGATCCTGGCCGTCACGTTCACGAACAAGGCCGCCGGCGAGATGCGCGAGCGGATCACGCCCTCGTCGGGGCGGACGACGGCCGCAAGGTCGAGATGGGCACGTTCCACGCCCTGTGCGCCCGGATCCTGCGCCGCGACGGGGCGGCCATCGGCCTGAGCCCGCGCTTCGTGATCTACGACACGGACGATCAGCAGAGCCTCATGAAGCAGGCCTTCCGCGACCTGGACCTGCCGATCCAGGGCGGCGCCATGCGGCCGCGAAGCGTCCTGGAGGCGATCAGCCGGGCCAAGAACAACCTCGAGTCGGTCGGAGGACCTGGTCGCAGGGCGCGACCACCCACCACGAGCGCGAGGTCGCCCGGATCGCCACCCGCTACACGGAGCGCCTGCGCGCAGCCGGCGCGCTCGACTTCGACGACCTCCTCGTCGAGACCGTCCGCCTCCTCGAGACCCAGCCCGAGGTCCTCGCCCGCTACCAGGCCCGCTGGCGCTACCTCCACGTCGACGAGTACCAGGACACGAACGCCGCCCAGTACCGGATCGTCCGGGCGCTGGCCGCTGCCCACCACAACCTGTGCGTCGTGGGCGACGACGACCAGTCGATCTACGCCTGGCGCGGCGCGGACCTGCGCAACATCCTCGACTTCGAGCGCGACGAGCCGGGGGCCACGGTGGTGAAGCTCGAGCAGAACTACCGGAGCACCGAGCTGATCCTGCGAGCCGCCCACGCCGTCGTCGCCAACAACGAGGGCCGCAAGGAGAAGGAGCTCTGGACCGAGCGGGCCGGCGGGCGGCTGATCGCGCGCTTCGAGGCCTACAACGAGGAAGAGGAGGCGGAGTGGATCGCCCGCCAGGTCGAAGGCCTCATCGGCGGAAGCACAGGCGCGCTCACCCGGCGGGCCGACGAGGCGGAGAAGCTGCGCCCCAAGGAGATCGCCGTCCTCTACCGCACGAACGCCCAGTCCCGGGCGATCGAGGAGGCGTTCCTGCGCTACGGGCTCCGCTACCAGCTGATCGGCGGCACCCGCTTCTACCAGCGCCGCGAGGTCAAGGACGCGCTGGCCTACCTGCGGGTCCTGCGCAGCGACACCGACATCGTCAGCTACGAGCGGATCATCAACCTGCCGGCGCGCGGGATCGGCGACAAGACGCCTCGAGATCCTGCGCATGGCCGGCGGCCGAGCCGGAGCAGACCTACTGGAGCGGCCTCGAGCGGGCGGCCGCGGGCGAGCTCCTGCGTCCTGGGCTCTCGCGCACGCGCCGCCGTCGCCGACTTCGCCGGCGCTCGTGCGCCGGCTGCGGACCCGGGTCGGCGTGCTCGGGCTGCCGGAGCTGCTCGACGAGGTGCTGGAGGCGTCGGGCTACCGGGCCATGCTCGCCGACGGCACCGAGGAGAACGAGGAGCGCTGGCGGAACCTCCTCGAGCTGCGCTCGGTCACCGACCCGCTACGACGACCTGGCGCCGGACGACGCGCTCGACCGGCTCCTCGAGGAGACGGCCCTCGTCGCCGACCAGGACGCCTACGAGGCGCGACGCCGACGCGGTGACGCTGATCACGCTCCACGCGGCCAAGGGCCTCGAGTTCGGGGCGGTCTTCATCTCGGGGATGGAGGAGGGCGTCTTCCCGCACAGCCGGGCCCTCGACGACGCGACCCAGCTCGAGGAGGAGCGCCGCCTCGCGTACGTCGGCATCACGCGGGCCAAGGAGCGGCTCTTCCTCTCGCACGCCTGGCAGCGCGCCACGTGGGGGCCGGGCAGCGGCGGGCTGTCGGCGCCGTCGCGCTTCCTCTTCGAGATCCCGGCCGACCTGATGGATGGGCCGCATCTTCAGCCGGGGGAGGGGAGCGACGCCGCCTACGACCTCGACCTCGCCTTCGGCGCCCGGCGCAGCAGCCGCTTCGGCACCGCGATCCGGGCAGGGGGCGGGCGCCTACCGGGCAGGGAGCGGCCGCCCCGGCGCGCCGGCGAACGGCCAGCCCTTCGTGCCGAGTCGTGATCTCGCGGCCCGTCGGACCGCGTTCGATGCAGGGGCGCCGTCCGGGTCGCTGGCGGTTCCAGGCCGCCGTTCGTTCGGCGACCGCGTCGGCGACCGACGAGGACCACCCCGAGCGCCGACGTTCGCCGACGACCTCCCGGTGCGCCGGACTGCCCCGTCTGCGCCGTCGGGCAGCCACAGCATGCGGCCGGGCGCGGCGCCGGCCCACGCCGCCTCGGCGCCCCGCGTCCGCGTCCCCGGGGAGCGCCTGTTCCGCGACGGTGACCGCGTCTGCCCACGCCCGCTTCGGCGACGGCGTCGTGGTCACGAGCAAGCTGACTCGCGACGACGAGGAGGTCACGGTCGCCTTTCGGAACGGTGGCGTGAAGACGCTCCTCGCCAGCATGGCCAACCTCGAGCCCGCCGGATGAACGCCTGCCGATGACCACGCCCGACCTGCCCGTCGATCCCGAGTCTCGTCGCGGCCGCGGCTGCGCTGGAGCCCGCCGAGGCGGCCGCCCGTCACGCCGCACTGGCGGCGGAGGTGACGGCGGCCAACCGCGCCTACTACGTCGAGGACGCCCCGACGCTCTCCGACGCGGAGTACGACGCGAAGCCTCCGCGAGCTGGTCGCCCTCGAGGCGGCCTTCCCGGCGCTGCGGACGCCGGACTCGCCGACGCAGCGGGTCGGCGCGCCGGACGCCGACGCGCCGAGCCCGTTCGGCGAGGTCCGCCACGAGCGACCCATGCTCAGCCTCGGCAACGCCTTCGGCGAGGACGAGCTGCGCGCCTTCGACGCCCGGGTGCGGCGAGGGCTCGGCCTGCCGCCGGCGCCCGAGCTCGCACCCGACCTCCGCTACGTCGCCGAGCTCAAGATCGACGGCCTCGCCGTCAGCCTCCGGTACCGCGACGGGCGCTTCGTCCGGGGCGCGACCCGGGGCGACGGGACCACGGGCGAGGACGTCACCGCGAACCTCCGGACGATCGCGGTCATCCCGCCACGCCTGGCCGAGCCCGCCACCCTCGAGGCGCGCGGCGAGGTCTACATGCCGAAGGCCGAGTTCGCCCGGATCAACGCCGAGCGCGAGGAGGCGGGACTGCCGCTCTACGCCAACCCCCGCAACAGCGGTGCGGGCTCACTCCGGCAGATCGACCCTGCCGTGACCGCCGGCCGCCGGCTCGCCTTCTGGGCCTACCAGCTGCTCGAGGAGATGGCGCCTTCGCAGGCGAAGCTGTTCGGCGCCGCGAAGGGAACCGGCCCGCCGGCGATCGGCGCCCAGTCGGAGGCCCTCGATCGCCTCGCTGCGCTCGGACTGCCCGTCAACCAGCACCGCGAGGCCGGGCTCGACATCGAGGGCGTCATCGCCTTCGTCGAGCGCTGGCGCGAGCAGCGCCACGCGCTCGAGTACGAGACCGACGGCGTGGTCGTGAAGGTCGACGGGTTCGACCAGCAGGCGCGTCTCGGGATGGTCGCCCGGGCGCCGCGCTGGGCGATCGCCTACAAGTTCCCGCCCGAGCAGGTCGAGACCGTCGTGGAGGACATCGTCCCGTACGTGGGGCGGACGGGGACGCTGACGCCGGTGGCCCACCTGCGGCCGGCCAAGGTGGCGGGCTCGACGGTCGCCCGGGCCACCCTCCACAACCTCGACGAGGTGCGCCGCAAGGACATCCGGATCGGCGACCAGGTAGTGCTCCAGAAGGCCGGCGACGTCATCCCCGAGGTCGTCCGGCCGTTCCCCGAGCGGCGCACCGGCGCCGAGCGCGTCTTCGAGATGCCGACCTCATGCCCGGTCTGCGGCACGCGCGGTCGTCCGCGACGACGGCGCGGTCCGCCACTACTGCCCGAACCTCGCCTGCCCGGCGCGCCGGGCGCAGGAGTTCGCCCACTTCCTGGGGCGGGGCGGCATGGACGTGGAGGGCGCCGGCTGGGCAGTCCTCGAACAGCTCCTCGAGCGCGGCATGGTCCACTCGCCGAGGGGACGTCTTCCGGCTGCGGGTCGAGGACCTCGAGACGCTCGATCGGTTCGCCCGGAAGAGCGCCGAGAACCTGGCCGCGGCGATCGAGCGAGCCCGGGTCGGCCGGCCGTTCGCCCGCGTGCTCAACAGCCTGGGCATCCCGCAGGTGGGCGAGGCGACGGCGATCGACCTCGCGCGCTGGGTGGCCGGCAGGGTGCCGCCGGACGCGTACCCGGCGCCGGCGCCGGACGCCGTGCCCGACCCATGGTTCGCGGCCGCCGAGGCCGAGCTGCGACGCGTCGCCGCCGAGGAGCCGGACGCGCTGACCGAGGTATCGGGGATCGGCCCAACGGTTGCCGCGGCGATCGCCCGCTGGTTCACGGACGAGGCGACGCACGAGGTGCTCCGCGAGCTCGTCGACGCGGGCGTCGTTCCGGAGCGCCCGGTCCCCCCGTCCGTCGCGGGTGAGGCCGGCGGGGCGGGTCCGCTCGCCGGGAAGACCGTGGTCGTCTCCGGCACGATCGAGGGTTTCAGCCGCGAGGAGGCCGAGGAGGCAGTCCGGGCTGCGGGGGGCAACGCGGCCGGGTCCGTGTCCAGGAAGACCGACTACCTCGTGGCCGGGCCGGGCGCGGGCTCGAAGCTCCAGAAGGCGCAGGAGCTCGGCGTGCCCGTCCTCGACGCGGACGGCTTCCGCGCGTTGCTGGCTGGTGAGCCTGATGCCCAGCCGGACGGTGCGAGGACGACGTAGCCGGTCTGCAGGCCGTGGGCTTGGCCGCCGCCCACCGGCCTTGCGTCGAACGCATGACCCCGCCCGCATGGCCAGATAGGCGGCGACGCCGATGGCAAGCTTCTTGCGTCGGCCGGCAGGATTCCTGCTCGAGCCGGGCCGGCGGGTCATGCGGATCGCTCCGGATGGCAGGTTCCTTGCATGGAATTGGCGGGAACCTGCCGCTGGACTGTCGTGACCCGCCCGGTTGTGCGTTGGAAGCAAGGCGGTCCCGAGCCACGCCGGGCCCCGGCCCCGCCCTCCCCCTCGGCTATCATCGCCAGCCATGGGGACCCTCTCGCGAACCGACGTCGAGCACGTCGCCCACCTCGCCCGGCTCGGCCTCTCTGATGGCGAGCTGAACCGTCTCGAGGGCGAGCTCAACCACATCCTCGACCAGTTCGCGGCCCTCGCCCGGTTGGACACCGACGCCATCCCGCCCACGGCCCAGGTGATCGAGCTGGAGAACATCCTCCGCGACGACGTGGCGCGCCCATCGCTGAGCGTCGACGAGGCCCTCGCGAACGCGCCGACTCGCGAGGGTGACCACGTCGTGGTTCCGGCCATCATCGGCGGCGACCCCGGCGGTGAGCGCGGCGACGACCGCGGGAACGAGCTGCGCTCCGAGCTCGGCGGCGACCAGGCGTGACGGACCGCGCCCTGACCCGCCTCGCCGCCCACGAGATGGCGGACCGCCTCCGCGCCGGCACGGTCTCCTCGCGCGAGCTGACGGCCGCCCACCTGGACGAGGCCGCAGCCGGCAACGCCGCCCTCAACGCGTGGCTCGTCATCGATGCGGCCGGCGCGCTCGGGGCAGCCGATGCCGCCGACGCCCGCCTCGCCGCCGCCCGCGCTGCTGGCCCCGCCGCGCTCGCAGCCCTCCACCCGCTGTGCGGCGTGCCCGTTGGGCTCAAGGACCTGGTCACCGTCCGCGGCGGCCAGTGCACCGCCGGCTCGCGGATCCTGGCCGGCTACGTCGCCCCGTTCGACGCCCACATCACGGAGCGCCTGCGCGAGGCCGGCGCCGTGATCCTGGGCAAGCTCAACATGGACGAGTTCGCGATGGGCTCGTCGACGGAGCATTCGGCCTACGGCCCGACCTCCAACCCGTGGGACCTCGGCCGGGTTCCGGGCGGCAGCTCGGGCGGCTCGGCCGCCGCGGTCGCGGCGTATCACGTCCCGCTGGCGATCGGCACCGATACCGGCGGCTCGGTCCGCCAGCCGGCCGCCATGTGCGGGATCGTCGGCCTCAGACCGACCTACGGGCGGGTCAGCCGCTACGGGATCGTCGCCTTTGCCAGCTCGCTCGACCAGGTGGGGCCGTTCGGGCGGAACTCTCGCGACGCGGCGATGCTCCTCCACGCGATCGCCGGGCGGGACGAGCGCGACTCCACCTCGGCGCCGATCGCGGTGCCGGGCAGCGCTCCTGAACCTGCCCGCCTCGGATGACCAGGCGGCCGCGGCGCTCACGGGCGTCCGCCTGGGCCTGCCCCGCGAGTACTTCGTGGCCGGCATGGAGCCCGGCGTCGAGGCGCGCGTGCGCGAAGCGGTCGCCGTCCTGGAGGCCGCCGGGGCCGAGATCGTCGACGTGAGCCT
This sequence comes from uncultured Chloroflexia bacterium, assembly GCA_963739365.1. Classification (GTDB taxonomy): domain Bacteria; phylum Chloroflexota; class Limnocylindria; order Limnocylindrales; family CSP1-4; genus CTSoil-043. Next base: position 36,515 of record CAVUAG010000012.1, read on the forward strand.
GCCCCACACGGAGTACGGCCTGGCCACCTACTACATCATCGCCCCCGCCGAGGCGTCGGCGAACCTCGCCCGCTACGACGGGATCCGCTACGGCCACGCGGTCCGCGGCGGCGACGTCCTCGCGAACTACCGGGCGACCCGCGGCACGGGCTTCGGAGCCGAGGTCAAGCGCAGGATCATGCTCGGCACGTACGCTCTCTCGGCCGGCTACTACGACGCCTACTATGTCAAGGCGCAGAAGGTGCGGACCCTCATCAAGGGCGACTTCGACGCCGTCTTCGGATCGGGCATCGATGCCCTCGTCGCACCGACGAGCCCGTGTGTTGCGTGGCCGCTCGGGGCGAAGATGGACGACCCGGTCGCCATGTACCTGACCGACGCCTGCACGCTGCCGGTCAACATGGCCGGGCTGCCCGGGATCTCCGTCCCGTGCGGACTCTCCGACGGCCTCCCGGTCGGCCTGCAGCTCATCGGCCCCGCGTGGAGCGAGGCCCGCCTGCTCGCGCTTGCGCGCGCCTACGAAGGAATCACCGCCGGCGCCGCCTGGCGGAGCATGGAGCCGCCGGGACTGGCGGGCCAACTGGAGGCCACGCGATGAACACCGCCCGCCGCCCGCTCGCCGAGCGGGCCCTGTCTGCCCGCGTCAAGGCCGTTCCGCCGTCGGGGATCCGCCGCTTCTTCGACATCGCCGCGACGATGCACGACGTCATCAGCCTCGGCGTGGGGGAGCCCGACTTCGCGACGCCACCCCAGGTGATCGAGGCCGGGATCGCCAGCCTGCGAGCGGAGCGGACCCACTACACCAGCAACTTCGGCACGATCGAGCTGCGCCGGGCGATCGCCGCCCACCTCGAGCACCGCTACGGCGTCGCCTACGATCCCGCGAGCGAGATCCTCGTCACGGTCGGCGCCTCGGAGGCTGTCGACCTCGCCATGCGGGCGACGATCGACCCGGGCGACGAGGTGATCCTCCACGAGCCCTCGTTCGTCGCCTACGTCCCCGCCGTGGTCTTTGCCGGCGGGACGGTCCGCACCATCGCCACGCGATTCGAGGATGACTTCGCCCTCGACCCTGCGGCCGTGGAGGCGGCGGTGACGCCCGCGACCAAGGGCCTCTTCCTCGGCTTTCCCTGCAACCCGACCGGCGCGATCCTGCCGCCCGCCGTCCAGGACGAGCTGGCGGCGATCGCCGTCCGGCACGACCTGCTCGTGTACTCGGATGAGATCTATGACCGCCTGGCGTACGGCGACTACCGCCACCGGGCGATGAGCGCGCTGCCGGGCATGCGCGAGCGGACGATCCTGATGGGCGGGTTCTCGAAGGCCTACGCGATGACCGGCTGGCGGATCGGTTACGTCTGTGCCCCCGCGGCGATCCTCGAGGGGATCGTGAAGGTCCACCAGTACGGGATCATGTCGGCCCCCACCACGGCCCAGGACGCGGCACTCGTCGCGCTCGCGAGCGCCGAGGCGGACGTGGAGGCGATGCGCGCCGAGTACGACCGGCGCCGGCGCCTGATCGTGGACGGCCTCAACGCCCTGGGACTCGCAACGTTCGAGCCGCGGGGCGCCTTCTACGCCTTCCCCCGGATCACCTCGACCGGCCTCGACGACAACGCGTTCGTGGAGCGCCTGCTCCAGGAGGAGCATGTGGCGGCCGTGCCGGGGAGCGCCTTCGGCCCGTCCGGCGCCGGGCACGTCCGCATGTGCTACGCGACCAGCTACGAGAAGATCGAGGAGGCCCTGGCGCGGATCGGCCGGTTCGTCGCACGCACGCGCGGAGAGACCACGTGACCGTGTCGGCCGCCCTCGAGCGCTACGAGGCGGTCATCGGCGTCGAGGTCCACTGCCAGGTCCGGACCGCGAGCAAGATGTTCTGCGCCTGCGCCGTGCCGCCGGCCGACGCGGCCCCGAACACGCACACCTGCCCTGTCTGCCTGGCGCTGCCCGGCGTCCTGCCCACGATCAACCGGGCGGCCGTCGAGCACGTGCTGGCCACCGGCCTGGCGCTCGGGGCGACGGCCCCGGCCGCCACCCGCTGGGACCGCAAGAACTACTTCTACCCCGATCTCCCGAAGGGCTACCAGATCAGCCAGTACGACCTGCCGCTGGCGTCGAACGGGTCGCTCACCGTCGACACGTCGGAAGGGCCGGTGACGATCGGGATCACCCGGGCACACCTCGAGGAGGACACGGCGAAGCTGGTCCACGCCACGGGAGCCGACGGGCGACGCGTGAGCCTGGTCGACTTCAACCGCGCCGGCGTCCCGCTGATGGAGATCGTCACCGAGCCCGACATCCGGACCGCCGAGCAGGCCCGGCGCTACGCCGAGGAGCTGCGTCTCCTGCTCCGGACGATCGACGTGTCCGACGCCGAGATGGAGAACGGGCAGATGCGGGTGGAGGCGAACGTCTCGCTCCGGCCGCGCGGGACGGCGGCCTTCGGCATCCGGACCGAGGTCAAGAACATGAACTCGCTGCGCGCCGTGGAGCGGGCGATCGACTTCGAGATCGAGCGCCAGGCGGCCGCCCTCGACGCCGGCGAGCCGCTGCGCCAGGAGACGCGCGGCTGGGACGACGCGGCCGGCGCGACGTACGTCATGCGGGTCAAGGAATCGTCCGACGACTACCGCTACTTCCCCGAGCCGGACCTGCCGCCGCTCCACCTGGACCCGGCCTGGCTCGACGACGCTCCGGGCCAGCCTCCCTGAGCTGCCCGCGGCGCGCCGTGCGCGGTACGTCGGCGAGCTGGGCCTCTCTCCGTACGACGCCGCCGTCCTGGCCAACGACGAGTCGATGAGCCGCGCCTTCGAGGCGATCCGCGCGGCGGGCTCGGACCTGCCCCCCAAGGAGATCGCCAACCTCGTGACCGGTGACTATGCCCGGGCCCTCAGGGAGACCACCGCCCGGACGCGCCGACGGCCTCGCTGGCCGGGCCGACGCCGCCTCGCTGGCCCACGTGCTGGGCGAGGTGCTCGCCGGCCGGCTGTCGCGGCCGAACGCGAAGGAGGTCGTGGCGGAGCACCTCGCGAGCGGTGCCCCGGCGGCCGCGATCATCGCCGCTCGCGGGTTCGGCCCAGATCAGCGACGCGGGCGCGGTGGGGCGCCTGGTGGACGAGGTCGTCGCGGCGAACCCGGCCGCCGTGGCGGACTACCGTGCCGGCAAGGCCCAGGCGGTCGGCTACCTCGTGGGCCAGGTGATGAAGGCGTCGCGGGGCCAGGCCAACGCGGCACTGGTCCAGGCGATGCTCCGGGAACGGCTGGGGCCGGCAGGACGCGACAGGGGAGGATCCGCGGTGAATCTGGTCGGCGTCGCGCTCGTCGCCGGGGGCGTCGCCCTGCTCGCGCTCGGCTACGCGCGCGCGCGCGGCCCGTGGCAGCGCTACCAGGCACTCAAGGCACAGGACGAGAACGCGTCGCGCTACCGGGCCTGGCGAGGCGGGCCGGCGTCGGCCGCGGAGGAGAAGACGGGTGCCTCGGTCGCGATGGCAGATGCTGCGCCGCCAGGCCGAACCTGGGCTGCCGTCGCGGCCGTTGGCGTCGTCCTGGTCGTCGTCGGGCGGCCCTCGTCCTCGGCTGACGGGCGATCGCGGGATCGCCGCTGCGGCCGGCTCAGCTCCGTTCCGGCACGCCACCCGAAGCGCTGGAGCTCCACCGAGAGGCAGCGATCCATCACCACGCCCAGCCCACCGGCGCGGGCGATCCGCGCCGCCTCCCAGCTCACGATCCCCAGCTGGAGCCACAGGACGCGAGCACCGGCCGCGACCGCGTCCGTGGCGTGTGCCGGGCAGTCCTCGGCTCGGCGGAACACGTCGACGATGTCGAACGCGCCGGTGGCGGCGACCGCCGCGGCCAGGTCGGGGTAGGCGACCACCCCGGCCACGACTGCCCATCGCGGCGTGACCGGGACCGCATCGATCCCCGCGGCGCGGAGGTCCAGCGAACACGTCCCGCGAGGGCCGGCCCGGCCTGTCGGACGCGCCCACGACCGCGACGCGCGGGCGCGAGGCGAGGAGGGCGGCGATGGCCGCCTCATCGAGCAGCGGGACCGGCCCGCGGCCCTCCTGGAGGTCGAGCATCGCGGTCACGCGCGCTCGCTCGCGCTCCTCCGTCAGTTCGCCTCCTTGTCGTAGGGGATGCCGTCGGCGGCCGGCGGGATCGCCTTGCCCACCACGCCCGCGAGCACGATGATCGTGAGGATGTAGGGGAACATGCCGAAGATCTGGGCCGGCCAGCTGGCGATCCACTCGCCGATCTGGCCCGGAGGCGCGTCGATCTGGACGGCCTGCCCGAGCGTGCGTGCGCCGCCGAAGAGGAGCGCCGCCCCGAACGCCCCGATCGGGGTCCAGCGGCCGAAGATCATCGCCGCGAGAGCGATGAACCCGACACCGGCCGTCATCCCGTCCTGGAACGAGCCGACGGATTCGAGGGTCAGGTAGGCGCCCGCCAGGCCGGCGAAGGCGCCGCCCAGGATCACGTTCCGGTAGCGGGTGGCGATGACGTTGATGCCGACCGTGTCGGCGGCCTTGGGGTGCTCGCCGACGGCCCGGGTCCGGAGGCCCCAGCGCGACCGGAAGAGCATGAACTGCAGGAAGATGACCGCGAAGATCAGGCTCGCCTGGATCGGTCCCTGGCCGAAGATGGCGTTGATCAGCGGTCCGAGCACCGGGATGTCGACGAGCGCCTCGGGGAGGGTCAGGCCCTTGAGCGTCGGGGCGCCCGTGACGTCGGTGGTCGAGATCAGCAGCTGGTTGAAGTACGCCGTGGCCCCCAGCGCCAGGATGTTGATGACCGTCCCGCTGATGATCTGGTTGGCCATCACCGTGATCGAGAGCCACGCGTGGAGGACCGACAGGAGCATCGCCGTGAGCACGGCCACCCCCACGCCCACGAGCGCCGCGGGCACGTCGCCGATGACCGGGTTCAGGTACGCGCCGAAGAGGAACCCGGTGAACGCGGATGAGAGGATCATCCCCTCGATGCCGATGTTCACGACGCCGGACCGCTCGTTCATCACGCCGCAGAGCGCTCCGTAGGCGATCGGCACCGCGAAGCCCAGGATGATGTACGGGCGGCTGAGCAGGAACTCCACGAACCAGATCACGAGGTCGACCAGCGCCGGCCCGTAGCCGAGGGCCACGAGCAGGGCGAGGAGCCCCAGCGTCACCCCGAGGGTGATCGCCCAGGAGCGGCTGATGCGGATGCGACTCCGGGTGACGGGCGCGGTCGTGGCGCTCATGCCGCGCTCCCGGCCGGGGCGGCCCCGCGCGGCGTCGTCCGCCGTCGCGCCTGGAAGGATCTGCGCAGGAACGGCTCGGCGGCCACGAACAGGATGATCGCGCCCTGAACGATGAAGATGATGTCGATGGGGATGTCGGTCGCCCGCTGCATCGACCCCGCGCCGGACCGGAGGATGCCGAACAGGAGCGCGGCCCCGACGACCCCGAACGGGTGGACGCGCCCGAGCAGGGCGACTGCGATCCCGTCGAAGCCGTACGTCGTGTTGTACTCGGCCGGGTAGTTCTTCGTGATCCCCAGGATCTCGACGGCGCCGGCGAGGCCCGCGAGGCCGCCGGCGATCGACATCGTGAGGACGATGATGAATGGCGGCCGGATGCCGGCGAAGCGTGCCGCGTTGGGGTTGGCGCCGGTCGTGCGGATCTCGAAGCCAAGTGTCGACTTGAACAGGATGAACCAGACCACGACGGCCGCGAGGAGCGCCACGATGATCCCGGCGTGCATCTTCGTCCCCTCGAGGAGGATCGGCAGGACCGCTTCGGGGTGAACGTCGGGCGTGCGCGGGAACGAGGCCCCCGGGTCCTTGAACCAGGTGCTCGCGAGGAGGTTCAGGCCGAGCGCGGCGATCGAGTTGAGCATGATCGTCACGACGACCTCGTGCGCTCCGCGCCACGCCTTGAGGGCGCCCGGGATGAAGCCCCACGCCGCCCCGCCGATGAAGCCCATGAAGAGCGAGAGCAGCAGGAGCAGGGGGAACGGCAGGCCGATCCAGGCCCCCGCGACCGCCGCCACGAAGGCACCGACGAAGAACTGCCCCTGGGCGCCGATGTTGAACAGCCCGGCCCGGAACGCGAAGGCCACGGAGAGGCCGGTGAGGATCAGCGGCGTGGTGGCGTTCAGGGTGTTCCCGATCCCGCGCAGGCTGCCCAGCGATCCCTCGAGGAGGGCAGCGTAGGCCGTGAACGGCAGGCGCGGGTCGAAGCCCTCCTCCGAGAGGGCGCTCGAGAGCAGGATCAGCAGGGCACCGACGACCAGCCCGAGGACGACGGCGATGGCCGTGCCCACGAGCTGCTGGCGCCAGCCGCTGCCGGAGCTGGCGAGAGCGCTCGCATTGACGCTCATCCCGCCCATGCCGCCGCCGGCGGGCGCGCCACCCTCGGTCATGCCGCACCCTCCTCGTCCGGACTGCCGGCCTGGCCGGTCGCCATGATCAGGCCGACGCGTTCCTTCTCCGTGTCGGCAGCGTCCAGGGTTGCGACGAGGCGGCCGCGGTACATGACGGCGATCCGGTCGCTGAGCTCCATGATCTCGTCGAGCTCGGCCGACACGAGGAGGACCGCCGAACCGGCATCGCGCTTGGCGACGATCTGCTTGTGGATGAACTCGATCGAGCCGACGTCCAGTCCGCGCGTCGGCTGGTCGGCGACCAGGAGCGTGACGTCTCGGCTGAACTCGCGGGCGACGATCACCTTCTGCTGGTTGCCGCCCGAGAGCGTGGAAGCCGCGACGGTCGCGGATGGGGTCCGGATGTCGAAGGCCGGGATCAGCTCCTCGGCGCGTGCCGAGATGGCCCGTTCGTCGAGGACCCCGAGCCGGGAGTACGGCGGCTTGTGGTAGTCGGTCAGGATCAGGTTGTCGTCGACCGGGAACGACAGGACGAGGCCGAAGCGCTGGCGGTCGCCGGGGATGTAGGCCAGGCCGCGCTCCGTGAGCTCGCGGACCGAGTGGTTGGTCACGTCGGTGCCGGCGAGGTCCGTGGAGCCGCTGGCTCGCACGGCGCAGGCCGACGATCGCCTCGACGAGCTCGGCCTGGCCGTTGCCGGCCACGCCCGCGATCCCCAGGATCTCCCCGGCGCGGACCTCGAACGAGCAGTCCTGGACGACGACGCTGCCGCGGTCGTCGGCGACGGTCAGGCCGTCGACGGCCAGCACCACGTCGCCCGGCGTCGCGGGTCCCTTCTCGACCGTGAGCGACACCTCGCGCCCGACCATCATCTCGGCGAGGTCCTCCTCGGTGGCGGTCTTCGGATCCGCCTCACCGACCACGCGTCCGCGCCGGATCACGGTGATCCGGTCGGCGATCGCGAGGACCTCATAGAGCTTGTGGCTGATGAAGACGATGCTCGTCCCTTCGGCCGCGAGGCGGCGCAGGACGGCGAAGATCTCGACGGTCTCCTGCGGGGTGAGAACCGCCGTGGGCTCATCGAGGATGAGGATCCGGGCGCCGCGGTAGAGCGCCTTGAGGATCTCGACGCGCTGCTGGATCCCGACGGACAGCTCGCCGACGAGCGCGCCCGGGTCGATCTGGAAGCCGAACTGCTCGGCCAGGGCCCGGATCTGGCCATCGGCCTTCTTCGTGTCGAGCACGACCGGGTTGGCCATCGTCTCGTCGCCCAGGACGATGTTCTCGGTCACGGTGAAGACGGGGACCAGCATGAAGTGCTGGTGGACCATCCCGATGCCGCGGGCGATCGCGTTGGCCGGGCCCGTGATGCGGACCGCCTCGCCGTCGATGAGCACTTCCCCCTCGTCGGGCTGGAGCAGCCCGTAGAGGATGTTCATGAGCGTGCTCTTGCCGGCGCCGTTCTCGCCGAGGAGGGCATGGATCTCGCCGGGCCGGACATCGAGGTCGATGTGGTCGTTCGCGAGGACGCCCGGGAACTGCTTCGTGATCCCGCGCATGCCGAGCGCGGGGGGCAGGCCAGTGTGCGCCCGCCCCGCTGCCGTCGGGCGACTTGGGTGACGATCTGGGTCACCGGCATCCCTCCTCGACCACTCCCGGTGAACGACGACGGCGAGGCCGCAGTGGCCTCGCCGTCGTCCGCTTGCACGTTGGCTGTGCGGGTGTTACTCGGTCTTGCCGTCGACCACGACCTGCGTCTTGATCGAGCCGTCCGCGAGGCCGGCGAACGTGTCGGCCAGGAGCTTCACGGTCTCGACCGAGACCTTGTCCGCGTTGTCGTGGAACGGCGCCAGGGCGATGCCCAGGTTCGCCGCATTGTTCGTCGTGAACCCAGCCGTGAACTTGCCCACCGCGATCCGCAGGAGCGAAGCCTTCAGCGAGGCAACGATGTCCTTGGTGGCGCTCGAGACGAGGCACGGGCCGGCCTCGGGGAGCGTCAGGAACTGGTCGGTGTCGACGCCGATCGCCAGCTTGCCCGCGTCGCACGCGGCCAGGAGGGCGCCGTTGCCGGTGAGGCCGCCGGCCGCGAAGATGACGTCCGCGTCGGCGTCGATCATCTGCTGGGCCGCCGCCTTGCCCTGCTCGGGCTCGACGAACGAGCTGGTGTAGGTGAACTTGACGGTGATGTCCGACTTGGTGGCCTTGGCGCCGTTGATGTAGCCCTCGACGAACCGCTCGACCGGCGGGACGACCAGCAGGCCGCCGACGACGCCGATCGTGTTGGTCTTCGTGATGGAGGCGGCAAGGACGCCAGCGAGGTAGCCGGCCTCGTCCTCGGCATAGAACAGGCTCTCACCGTTCGTCATCCACGACTCGTCGTGGCCGGTGCCCGGCGCGCCGTCGATGCTGATGAACTTCGCGTCCGGGTAGGCCTTCGCGGCGTCGCCCATCGCGTCGCCGAGGAGGAAGCCGACGCCGATGATGACGTCATACCCGTTGTCCGCGAACTCCGCGATGTTCTTCGCGTAGTCGGACTGGCTGGTCGTCTCGATGTAGTCGGTCTCGAAGCACGACGGGGCGGCCTCCTTGGCCGCCTCCATGCCCTCGAACGCGGACTGGTTGAAGCCCTTGTCGTTGACCCGGCCGACGTCGGTGACGAGGCCGACCTTGAGCTTCGCGTCGCACAGGGCGGCGGCGGGGGTGGCCGTCGGCTCGGCAGTCGGGGCCGCGGTTGCCTCGGCGGACGGGGCGGCGGTCGCTTCAGGCGAGGCGGTGGCGCCGCCGCCGCAGGCGGCGACGATGATGGCAAGGCCCGCAATGAGGCCGAGTCCAGCGCGTTTCTGCATTGTTCCTCCTGGTGAGCCACGCGGGGCTCACGTATTCCGCACGCCGGTCGGTTCTCCTCCTGAGGCCCGGCGGCTCTCCGAGCATGCTACCCCAACGCAAGACCCGTGACGCATACTCCCGCGCATGAATCCGCGCCCGATCATCCTCGATTGCGACCCCGGCCACGACGACGCGCTCGCGATCACGCTCGCCCTCGCGCGCCCGGAGCTGGAGCTGCTGGGGATCACCACCGTGGGCGGCAACTCGCCCCTGGCCAACACCACGCGCAACGCGCTGCGCGTCCTGGCCCTGCTCGACCGGAACGACGTCCCCGTCGCCGCCGGCGCGGAGCGGGCGCTCCTGCGCGAGCCGTGGATCCCGGTCGAGTTCCACGGGGCGAGCGGTCTCGACGGGGCCGACCTGCCGGAGCCGGTCGCGTTGCCGCGGCCGGAGGGGGCGCTGGCATTGGCGGAGGCGCTGGTCGCGGGCGCCGGTCGGCCGGTCACGCTCGTCGCCACCGCACCGCTGACGAACGTCGCGCTCCTTCTCCGGGCACGGCCGCGCATCCGCGAGGGAATCGAGCGCATCTGCCTGATGGGCGGCTCGCTGGGGGAGGGAAACACGACGGCCGCCGCCGAGTTCAACATCTGGCAGGACCCGGAGGCCGCCGCCATCGTCCTCGGGAGCGGCATCCCGATCTCGATGATCACGCTCGACGTGACCCACCAGGCCCTGTTCCTCGAGCCCGACGTGACGCGGCTCGAGGCGCTCGGCACGCGGATCGCCCGCGTCTGGGTGGACCTCCTGCGGTTCTTCGCGGTCTACCACCGCAGGCGCTACGGCTGGGATGGCTCGCCGATCCACGACGCCGTCGCGGTGGCCCACCTCGCCGACCCCGGCCTGGTCACGACGCGGCCGCTTCGGGTGGACGTGGAGACGGCGGGCGAGCTGACCCGGGGCCGGACCGTTGCCGATCCCGAGGGGCTGCGGGGGCTGCCCGCCGAACGTGGAGGTCGGCGTCGACATCGACCGGGGACGGTTCGCGGACATGCTCGTGGAGGCGATCGCCTCGTTCGGCTGACGCGCCCGCGCCAGAGCGTGGCACCATGCGCGGACGCGGGCCGCGCGACCTGGAGAGGGAGGGACGACGAGATGACGATGCGGGTGCTGCTCCTGGTGGGGACGCGCAAGGGGGCGTTCATCGCGGAGTCCGACGCGACGAGAGCTGCCTGGACGCTGCGCGGCCCGTTCTGCGAGGGCTGGCCGGTCCACGACGTCAGCGTCGACCCGGCGAGCGGCGTCGATCTACGCCGCCGCCGGCAGCCCGTGGTACGGCCCGGCCATCTGGCGCTCCGCCGACCTCGGCGCAGACCTGGACCCACTCGTCGGCCGGCCTGACGTACGGCGACGACGGGCCGGCGATCCCCACCGCCTGGAACGTCACGGCCGCCCACGGCACCGTCTTCGCCGGCGTCGAGCCGGCAGGACTCTTCCGAAGCGACGATGACGGCGCGACGTGGTCGCACGTGGCGGGCCTGACCGAGCACCCGTCGCGGTCGGAGTGGCAGCCCGGCAACGGCGGCCTCATCCTCCATTCGATCGTGCCCCACGTCACCGACCCGCGGCGCATGTGGGTCGGCATCTCCGCCGTCGGGACGTTCGAGACCCGGGACGGTGGAGCGACGTGGGAGACGCGGAACCGCGGTGTCCGGGCGGACTTCGTGCCCGGGCCCGCGCCCGAGTTCGGCCAGTGCGTCCACAAGCTCGTGGCGGCGGCCGGCGAGCCCGAGACGCTCTACCAGCAGAACCACTGCGGCGTCTACCGGTCCGGCCGACGGCGGTGCGACCTGGGACGAGATCACGGCCGGCCTGCCGTCCGAGTTCGGCTTCCCGATGGTTGCCCACCCGCGCGATCCCGCGACGGCCTGGGTCATCCCGCTCAACGCCGCCGATCGCGGCCGATTCATGCCCGATGCCGCGGCGGCCGTCTGGCGGACCCGCGATCGCGGCGCCAGCTGGGAGCGACTCGCCTCCGGCCTCCCCCAGGAGCATGCATACCTCGGCGTCCTGCGCGAGGCGATGGCCGTCGATCGGCTCGACCCGGTGGGCGTCTACTTCGGGACGAGCAGCGGGGAGCTCTGGGCGAGCGCCGACGAGGGCGCATCGTGGGCGCCGGTGGTTGCGACCCTGCCGGACATCTGGTCGGTCGAGGCCCTCGTCGTGGAGGGTTGAGACGCGTCGTGGCCACGGTCGTCCTGCCGCGCTCTCTGGTCGCCCTCTTCCCGGGCACCGATCGTCGCTGCGTGGTTCGCGGCGCGACGGTCGCGGAGGTGATCGCCGCGCTCGAGGAGCTCGTCCCGGGCATGGCCGACCGGCTCCTCGTGACCGGACCGGCGATCCGCGAGCACCTCAACGTCTTCGTCGACGGGGAACGGGCCGGTCTCGCGACGCCCGTCGGAACCGAGGCCGTCGTCCACGTGATCCCGGCGGTCTCGGGCGGGTAGGAGCCCCGCCGTCTCGGGCTGCCGTTCTCGGTCAGCGTTCCCCGCGCCTCAGCTCGCCGAGGCGGGCGTCCGAGATCCCCAGGTGGTGCGCCAGCTCGTGGCGCAGGGTCTCCTCGACACCGGAGACGAGCGCCGCCGGCCCGCGGTACTGGCGCTGGAGGGGACCCCGGTAGAGCGTGATGACGCTGGGGATGGCGGCGTGGCCGGCGCCGAGCACGGTCCGCGGCACGCCCCGGTAGAGGCCGAGGAGGCCGTGGGCGCCGGTCGCGGCGAGCTCCTCGGGGGATGCCTCGTCGGCGACGACGATCGCGACCGTGGCGAGCTGCTCGCGGTAGGCGGGGGGCAGGCGTTCGATGGCCGCGATCAGGGCGGTCTCGAAGGGATCCGGCTCGGCCAGACCCCCGTCCGCTGCGGGGACGTCCATCGGCGGAGCGTACCCGAAGGTCCATGGGCGCGCCCCGGTCGCCGCCAGCCAGCCCCGCCGTCCCGGTCACCCCACGCGGTAGTACGGGAAGCCGGACAGCCAGGCCCGCAGCGGGCGGCCGTCGACGAGGGTGTCGAAGCGGAGGTCCTCGGGGCCGCCCGGGTCGTCACCGACCCTCAACGAGCCATCCGCGCGGAGGACGAGCGGTTGCTCGTCCTCGAACCCGTCCGGTGCGGCCGGGAACACGAGCCACGGGACGTCGCCGCGGAGGATCACCCGGAAGTTCGTCACCCAGGGGTTGTGCGAGCGGTAGTGGCCGGCCAGGGCGGCGACCGCCGGTTCCGGGTCGGGGAGGGGAGGCGCTGCCGCGCCGGCCCGGACGAACCGGGTCGGGCCATGCCAGACGACGACCGGCCGTTCCCCGGCGGGCTCGAAGCGGAGCGCGTAGCGGTCGAGGTCCGGGTCGGGGACGAGGAAGCGGCCGTCGCCGAGCGCCTCGAGGACGAGCTGGCGGCCCCGCCGGCGCAGGGTCGGGCCGTCCGGGCCGGCCGTGATCTCGAGCGGGTCGGTGTCGCGGTCCTCCGGGTCGGCCCGGTAGACGCCCGTCCGGTCCGGCTCCGCGGCGTCGTCCGCGAGGGCACTGCCGCTGCCCGACACGGACCTGCTGCCCGCCTCCGGCCCGCGCGCTGCGGCGAGGATGGCCCGGGCGAGCGCCATCGGGCTGCCCATGAGGCCGTTCTGGAGGACGACGGCCGCGAGCTCGGCGGCGGGATCCACCTGGAGCGCCGCCAGGTAGCCGATCATCCCGCCGCCATGCCCGAGGTACGTCCGGCCGTCGAGCACGCGCGTCGCCAGCGCGTAGCCGTAGCCGTAGTCGGGCGATGGCCGCGCGTGCGGCTCGGCCATCCGGGCGAACGAGGCCTCGGCCAGGAGGCGCCCGTCGGGCCCCTCGCCGCGGCGCAGGATCATCCGCGCGAAGGCGGCCATGTCGCCGGCCGTCGAGGCGATCGAGCCATCGGCCGTTGCAGTCTCGACCCAGGTCGCGGGGACGAGCGGCCGCCCCGGGTAGCCGAGCCGGTCGTCGTGCAGGTAGTCGTAGCCCACCGCGAGCCGCGACCGGATGGCGTTGGTGATCGCCGGCTCGGTGGCCGTCATGCCGAGCGGTTCGAGGATCCGGGCCCGGATCACCTCCGGGTATGGCCGGCCCTCCAGCGCCTCGATGATCAGCCCGAGCGTCTTGTAGCCCAGGTTCGAGTAGTGAAAGCGCTCGCCGGGCGCTGACCCCGGGCGGCGGTCGCGGAGCGCCCATACCTGGGAGGCGGCCTCCGGGGTCGCGTCGATGCCGACGGTGATGCCCGCGGAGTGGGTCAGGAGGTCGTGGATCGTGATCGGCCGGCCGACGACCGGCGCCTCGAACCACGGCAGGGCGTCGACGACGGGCGTGTCGAGGTCGAGCCGGCCCTCCTCGGCGAGCTGGACGATGGCGATCGCCGTGAACGTCTTGCCGATCGAGCCGATCTCGAACAGCGTCTCGGGGACCACCGGGCGCCGGCCGGCGAGCTCGGCGAGTCCGTATGTCCGGACCTCCGCCGGGCCGTCCGGGCCCGTGAGTGCGACCGCCAGGCCGGGCAGGCCCGTGTCGGCCAGCTCGCGCCCGGCGAGACGGTCGATCTCGGCGAGGCGCGCGTCGTCGATCCGGGCGGCCGTCATGCAAGGATCCTAGCGGTCGAGACACGTCGCCGCGCGCCTGCCGCCCGCGCCGGTACCATTGACCCCCCGTGACGCTCGCCCCCAACGACTTCACCCATCTCCACGTCCACTCGGAGTTCTCGCTCCTCGACGGCCTCGGCCGGATCGGCGATCTCGTCGACGAGGCCGAGCGCCTGGGCTTCGATTCGCTCGCCCTGACCGACCACGGCGCCCTCTACGGCGCGGTCGCCTTCTACCAGGCTGCGAAGGCCAAGGGGATCAAGCCGATCATCGGCGTCGAGACGTACGTCGCCCGCCGATCGATGCGCGACCGGGAGGGGAAGGCCGACGCGCAGCCGTTCCACCTCGTCCTGCTCGCGAAGGACCTCGTCGGCTACCAGAACCTGTGCCGGCTCCTGACCGACGCCCACCTCGACGGCTACTACTACAAGCCGCGGATCGACCGGGAGCTCCTGGCACGCCACGCCCAGGGACTGGTCGGCCTCTCCGCCTGCCTCGGCGGTGAGATCCCGAAGGCGCTCGAGGTCGACGACTGGGAGTCCGCCCGGCGGCTGGCCGGCGAGTACGGCGACATCTTCGGGAAGGGCGGCTTCTTCCTGGAGCTCCAGGATCACGGCCTTCCCGGAGCAGGCCCGGCTCAACGAGCAGCTGCTCCGCCTGGCGCCGGAGGCCGGCCTCCCGCTCGTCGTGACCAACGACCTCCACTACGTCCACAGGGCCCAGGCGGAGGCCCACGACGTCCTGCTCTGCGTCGGCACCGGCAGCAACCTCGACACGCCGAACCGGCTGCCGCTTCGAGAGCCAGGAGTTCTACCTGAAGTCGGCAGCCGAGATGCTCGCCCTGTTCCCCGACCAGCAGGAGGCCTACCGCAACACGCGGCGGATCGCCGAGATGGTGAACCTCGAGCTGCCCCTGGGCCAGCTGCGCATCCCGCACTTCCCGGTGCCCGACGGCGAGACGGTCGAGAGCTGGTTGCGCGCCGAGTGCGAGCGCGGCCTGGCCCGCCGCTACGGCGGCATCACGCCGGAGCTCCAGGCGCGCCTCGACTACGAGCTGGGGACGATCAACGCGATGGGCTACGCGGGCTACTTCCTGATCGTGGCCGACTTCGTCCGCTTTGCCCGCGAGCAGGGGATCCAGACCACCTGCCGGGGCAGCGCCCCGGGCTCGATCGTGACCTACACGCTCGGGCATCACGCCGGTGGACCCGATCCACTACCAGCTGCCGTTCGAGCGGTTCCTCAACCCGGACCGGGTCACGATGCCGGACATCGACGTCGACTTCGAGGACGGCCGCCGCGACGAGGTCATCAACTACGTCAGCCGCAAGTACGGCGCGGACCACGTCGCCCAGATCATCACGTTCGGCACGATGCTGGCCCGGGCGGCGATCCGCGACGTGGGCCGCGTCCTCGGGCACTCCTACGGCGACGTCGACCGGATCGCCAAGGCGGTCCCGAACCAGCTCGGGATCCGGCTCGACGAGGCGCTCCAGCTCAGCCCCCAGCTCAAGGAGATGCACGACGGGGACCCGGCGGTCCGCCGGATCATCGACTTCGCGAAGCAGCTCGAGGGCGTGGCCCGCAACGCCTCCACCCACGCCGCTGGCGTGGTGATCAGCCGCGAGCCCCTGGCCGAGCTGATGCCGCTCCAGAAGGCCACCAACTCCGACGCCACGATGACCCAGTACGAGATGCACGGGATCGAGGCGCTGGGGCTCCTCAAGTTCGACTTCCTGGGCCTCTCCAACCTGACGATCCTGCGCGCCGCGGTGGACCGCATCCGGGAGCAGCGCGGCGTCGAGATCGACCTGGAGCAGATCCCCCTCGACGACCCGACGACGTTCGCCCTCCTGGCCTCGGGCGAGACGACCGGCGTCTTCCAGCTGGAGTCGGCGGGCATGCGGCGCTACATCCGCGAGCTCCGACCGACCTCGGTCTACGACCTCGCCGCCATGGTCGCCCTCTACCGGCCGGGCCCCATGGAGAACATCCCGGCCTACATCCGGCGCAAGCACGGCCAGGAGAAGGTCACCTACCTCCACCCGCTCCTCGAGCCGTTCCTCGAGCGGACCCACGGGATCTTCGTCTACCAGGAGGACATCATGGCCGCCGCGACCGCCCTCGGCGGCTTCAGCGGCCCCGAGGCGGACACGCTCGGCTACGCGATCCGCAAGAAGAAGTCGAGCGTCCTGCGCTCGATGAAGGACCAGTTCGTGCGCCAGGCCGGCGAGCGCGGGGTGCGCCCGGACACGATCGACGCGGTCTTCAAGGCGTTCGAGCCGTTCGAGCGCTACGGCTTCAACAAGGCCCACGCCACGACCTACGGGCTCGTCGCCTACCAGACCGCCTATCTCAAGGCGAACTACACCGTCGAGTACATGGCCAGCGTCCTGACGGCGTTCCGGGACAACGCCGAGAAGGTCGCGGCGGCCGTGGCCGAGTGCCGCCGGCTCGGGATCTCCGTGCTGCAGCCGGACGTCCACGCCAGCCACCTGGAGTTCACCGTCGAGGGGCCGTCGATCCGGTTCGGGCTCCTGGCCGTCAAGAACGTCGGGCAGGGCGCCATCGAGTCGATCATCGCCGCCCGCGAGGCCGACGGCCGCTTCCGGTCGTTCGCCGACTTCTGCAACCGGATCGACCTTCGGCTCGTGAACAAGCGCGTCCTCGAGTCGCTCATCAAGGTCGGCGCCCTCAGCGCCTTCGGGCACCCGGCCCAGCTCCTGGTGGCCCTCGACGACGTGCTCGCCGCCGCCCAGGCGGATCAGCGCGAGCGGGCCTCGGGCCAGATCAGCTTCTTCGACCTCGCGGCCGAGCCTTCCTCGCTCGAGGCGCCGCTCCCGGCGGCCACCGAGGTGCCGGTCCGCGAGCGGCTGCGCTGGGAGAAGGAGCTGCTCGGGCTCTACCTGTCCGACCACCCGCTCGGCGAGGTCGCGGAGCGGATCGGCAGGTTCGTGAACGCCTATTCGGGCGAGCTCAAGGACGAGACGCTCGACGGCCAGCGGGTGGTCATCGGCGGGGTGGTGACCGGCGTCCGGACCATCATCACGAAGTCGCGGTCCACGATGGCCGTGGCGACCCTCGAGGACCTGCAGGGATCCATCGAGGTGGTCATCTTCCCGAAGCTCCACGAGCAGACCGGGCCGACCTGGCAGGAGGGCGCGATCCTCCTGGTCGGCGGCCGGATCGACCATCGAGGCGAGGAGGTCTCGCTCCTGGCCGACCTCGTCCGGGACTTCGAGGCTGCCGAGGCGGGCGGGGCGGAGGCGTTCGCCGCCGAGTTCGCGGCCGCCGATCGAGGCCGGCCGCGGGGCCGCCCGGGCGCCAACGGCAACGGGGTCGCGAACGCGAACGCGGGTGGCGGGCCGGCCGCCATCTGCCACCCGGCGCGTCCCTCGCGACCGGGCCGACCGCATCGTCGCCGCTCCGGGGCGGGGCTGCCCGCATCGCCTTCAGGGTCGTCCGCCGCGTCCGCAGGCTCGCCGCCCGGCTCGCAGCCCGGACGTCCGTCCGGCGTCCCGGAGCCCGTCACGGGCACCGTCGAGCCCGCCGACCTCGAGGCGCTGGCCCCCGATCGCGAGGAGCCGGCCCTTCCCGACGAGGCGCGAGCCGCGGCCCGCGGAGCAGCCGCGGCCCCGACCGCACCACGGGAGGCAGGCCCGGATGGCCGCCTCCACGTCCGTTTCGCAGCCGGCATCCCGGCCGACGACCTCCAGGCGGCGATGGCGGAGGTCCGCGACGTTCTGCGCGCTCGCCCTGGAGCCACGCGCGTCACGATCCATCTCCCCCAGGGGCCTGGACGGCCGCCCCTCCCGATGCAGCTGCGGGCCGGCGTCGCCTACGACGCGGAGCTGGCCGCGGAGGTCGGCCGCCGGTTGCGGCCCGGGATCGTCGAGCTCACGCTGGCGCGGACCCGGCCGGACCCGCGTGACGCCCCGCTCGGGGGTCCCAGCCACGGGTGGCTGAGGACCGCGAGCCGGGACCAGGGAACCCCGCCTCAGCCGGCCTGCACGGCGCGCGCCGCGCGGACCACCGAGAGCTGCTCGCGGTGCTGTGACCGGACGGCGTCGAAGTCGGCCGGCTCGATGTCCAGCTCGGTCGCGATCTGGTTGAGGACGGCGCTCTCCGGCGACGAGATCTCGTCATTGGCCGCAGCGACCTGGAAGCAGGCCCGCAGCACCCCGAGCCGCTGCTCGGGCGTTGAGACGCGCTTGAACTCGCGGGTGACGAGGTAGTCCTCGGTGGAGCCGAACATGAAGGCCTGCTGGCGGGCGATCTCGACGACGATGACGGCCTCCGCCTCGGAGACGCCCAGCCGCTCCACGAGCATCTGCTCCATCAGGGCGACCTCGTCGGCGGTGATCGTCATGTCGGCGTTGGCGGCGCGGCTCACCACGTACGCGGCGCCCGCCAGGAGACGAGCCCGGTCGGGGGGAAGCGCCTCCAGCTGGCCCACGATCCTGCGCACGGTGGCCGTGTCGCCCTGGGGCGTCGAGGGCGCCGGGGCGGCCGACGGCGACGCGCCGGGCGCGGTGGAGGGAGGGGCATCGCTTCCGCCGAAGAGGCGGTGCATGAAGGACATGGTCGGCAGCTCCGTGGTGGTTCGATCTCGTGGGTCGCGCGGAGCGTAGCAGCCGGACCGGGATCAGTCGTCCGGGCGCGTCCCGTCGGCCAGGTCCAGGCCAAGCTGGTCGGGGGAGGGGAGTGGCCTGGTGGAATTGGCGCGGCGGGCGTGCGACCGTCGGCGGCCCTCCACGCCCTCGGCCAGCAGCGGCGCCCCGATCACCGAGGCGAGGCGCTCGGCCAGCGGCCACCACGCGAACGAGTCGGTGATCTGCGAGGCCGGGATCGTGACGAGGCGCTCGGGGCGGACGAAGCGCGGGCAGGACCTCATCGAGGATCGCCTCGATCTCGTCGCGGAAGGCGTCACTCGTGCTGCGGATGCCGTCCGCGCGCAGCGCGATGTCGGGCGTCAGGCGCACGACCAGGTCGTACGTCCCTCCCCACGCGCGGACGAGCGGCTCGGCCGAGAACCGGTCGGTGCCCCCGCACGCACGCAGGTAGTAGGCGAAGTTGTCGACGACGCCACGATCGGTGACCAGCACCTCGGCCTTGGGGGCCAGCTCCAGCTCCTGGCGGATCTGGCTGACGAGCACCCAGAGCTGGGCCTCGCCGGTGGCGGTCTCGTTGATCCCGAGCGGGTTGTCGCGCACGACCTCCCGCCCGAACTCGACGGAGCGGCCGGCGCGCTGGATCGTGTGGGCGAAGGCGTAGGCGGCCGTCGTCTTGCGGATCCCGTGCGACCCGACGAAGGCGATCTTGGCGCGGCGCGGCCAGGCGGTCACCCGTCGAGGGTAGCGGGTCCGGCGACGCGCCGTGGTCTGTGCGTGGTCGACCGCCTGCGCCATGGCCAGTCCCGGAGACCGTGGCCCTTCCGTCCCGGGTGTCGGCGGGTGGGCACGGACACCGTGATCGGCCGGCCCGAAAGAGTCAAACGGCCCTATTGACGGGCCGCGGACGGCAGGTTGGCCGTCCCAAAAGAGGTGCGGATCGGCCGTTGACGCGCCGCCCACCGGGAGACTAACCTCCGGCCCAATTGGCATTCGCCGTTGATGCCGATGTCCTGTTCTTGCTGCGCGGAAGTCGCGGCGTGCAGGGTCGCGGGAAGGAGGAACGCTCTCGCACACTGACGACCATCACCGAGCGACCCGCGGTTGCGTTGTCTGATCGAACCAGGTCGCCGGGCTGTGACCATCGCATGGGCGGTGAAGGGTGGCAGGCCGGCTGTTGGCGATGTCAGGCCGCTGTGCATTGGGTCGTGTAGCCCCGCCGGTCAACCCGGCCCCGGCCGCCCCAAGCTCGGCGTCGAGACATCGCGCTGATCCCCACCGATGAAGGTCATCGCGACCGGTGGCGCTTGGGCTGCAGCACTGAGGACAGCGACCGCGAAACCCGTCGTCAGGGAACCCACCGCAGGTGGGCGAACGCCTGGCTTACAGCCGCGGCGACCCGGGCACCGGGCCCTGAAACGATCGACGAGGGACTTGAGGGGGAACAGGGGCTACAGGGAGGCTAGTACGTGGAATTCGATGCAATGGCGGTTGGCGTTGCCATCCTCCTGACGTTCTACACGATTCTCGGCGCGTCCATGGCCTACTTCGTCCAGAAGAGTGGCAAGCGCTTCATCATCGCCGGCAAGAAGCTGCCGCTCTTCGTCGTCGGCACGATGCTCTTTGCCCAGGCGCTCGATGCCAACTCCACGCTGGGAGCGGCGGCCGGCGTCCAGGCCGGCGGGTTCTGGGTGGGCTTCGTCTTCCCGCTGGGCCTGGCCCTCTGTCTGTTCATCACCGGGAAGTGGTTCGCCGAGCCCCTCAACCGGATGAACCTGATGACGCTCGGTGACTTCTACTTCCGGCGCTACAACAACAAGGTCGAAGTCCCGGTCGTGCTGATCATGGCCGTCAGCTTCATCATCCTGGTCGCCGGCAACCTGGCCGGCTGCGCCTGGATCGTCAGCTCGGTCTTCAACATCGACTACATCGGGGGGCTGCTCGTCATCACGGCGATCCTCCTGATCTACACGGTGAGCGGCGGGCTCTTCTCCTCGGCGGCCACGGACGTGGTCCAGCTGTACCCGGCCATCCTCGCCTTCGTGCTCGCCCCCATCTTCCTGGTCGCCACCCTCGGGTGGGACTTCTTCGCAGCGGCGATCCCCGAGGGCTACGCTGACCTCAGCGGGTTGACGAGCATCGAGAACGGGGCCCTCATCAACTGGGCCGGCATCCTGGCGCTGGCGTTCGGCGACATCGTCGCCCTGGACTTCATGGAGCGGGTCTTCTCCGCCAAGGACCCCCAGGACAGCCAAGTACGCCTGCTACTACGGCGGCGCCATGACGATCATCGCCGGCCTCGGCGCCACGATCCTGGGCCTGATGGCGTTCGCGCTCTACCCGAATCTGGCAGATCCCCGGGACGCGCTCATCGGCATCGCCCAGAACGACCTGCCGTTCATCATCGGCCTGTTCATCCTGGCCGGCGTCCTGGGCGCCGGGCTGTCCACCGCCAACGGTGGCGCGCTCGCAGTGTCCGCGGTCTTCGGCCGGAACATCTTCCACCGGAACATCCTCCTCCCCTACGAGCGCCGCAAGGCCGCGAAGCTCGGCATCTCGCTGGAGGAGATGAACGTCGATTGGCAGCGAGCTCGACCGCAAGCTCCTGAACTATGCCCGCCTGATGCTTATCCCGACCTTCGCTGCCGCCTGGTGGCTGGCCATCGTCCGCCCGGAGCCGGGCGTCCTGCTCGTCCTGGCGTTCGACGTCGTGTTCGCGGGCTGCCTGGCCCCGCTGGTGTACGGCCTCTTCTGGCCCAAGGCGAACATCACGGGCGCCCTCGTGTCGGTCGTCGTCGGCACAGGCTTGCGCCTCCTGCTCTTCCTCGGCATCCCGCCGGTTGAGCCCGGCCTCGACACGCTGATCCCGCCGGCTGTCACCTTCATCCTCATGCCGTTGGTCTGCCTGGCCACGTACAAGACCGACGTCCCGAAGTTCAACGTGATCAACGAGGTCCCGGACGACGAGATGGTCGCCCGAGGCTACGCATAGCCTCACGAGCCTGGTGACGACCGGCGCTTCGCCGGTCGTCACCCCACGAGCCTGGCGGGTCCTCCCGACCCTGCTCACCACGATCGAAGAGGGTCCGGCGCAGTGCGCCGGACCCTCTTCGGGCTTTCGGCACAGCCTGCGACGAGGTGGCGCCCCGCGGGTTCCGCAGCCGGAGCGCCCGGGATCGCCTGCGCGCGTCGCTCCCGCCCGACTCCTGCGCCCTTCTCACCGGCCGAAGCCTGACCGCCCCTGACAGGTGACGGGCACCCTCGGCAGGGGCGGGGCAGGGGCCAGGGCCGGGGCAGGGCAGGGCAGGCAGGGCAGGGCAGGGCGGCAGAGGCAGCCGACTCGACCCGCTCAGGGGATCGCATCGTGACGATCTCGCGGCCGACTCGGCCGACCGGCAGCCCGGCGACCCGGCAGCCGGCGTCCGGACGACGGTGATCCGGGAGTGCCTCCAGGCCCAGGGACACTGGCGCAGGGTCACGAGCCTCGAGCAGCACCCCGCCCGCACCCACCCGGTGCTCCCTGCCGCCCGGACATGGAGACGACATCACGTCGAGGGGATGGGCGACAACGCCGACCGGGTGCCCGCGCGGCCGGGTGCCACCCGCGTCCGGTGCCTCACGGCAGGGGAGCTGCGGGCGGCCGGGAAGGCGTGCGGCGGACAGGAATCAGAAGCCCCCGGGATCGCTCCCGGGGGCTTCACTGCAGGTTGCCTGATCCGCGATCCGCGCGGCTCGTCGACGAGCGACGAGCTGCCGCGCTCTCGCTCCGGCGGCCAGCGAGGTCGGGCTCGCTGGCCGCCCTTCAGCTCTCTTGGTTGACCCGCGACCTAGAGGCCGTGCTTCT
Organism: uncultured Chloroflexia bacterium; assembly: GCA_963739365.1. Lineage (GTDB taxonomy): Bacteria > Chloroflexota > Limnocylindria > Limnocylindrales > CSP1-4 > CTSoil-043. The sequence continues at coordinate 58,794 of CAVUAG010000012.1, forward strand.
TGACGAAGTCGGTGAGGACGCCGTCGAGGTTCGGGGTGCCGATGGTCTGGAGGTCGTAGTAGACGCGGGTGTTGGGCTTCTTGATGTTGATGATCCGGGCCAGGTCGATCGGCGTGCCGACGATCACGGAGTCGCAGTCAACAGCGTTGACCGTGTCCTCCATGTCCTTGAGCATCTTGCCGCCGTAGCCCTCGGCCGGAAGCATGTCGGTGATGTGCGGGTACAGGCGGAACATGTCCACGAGGCTGCCCTTGAGGAACGGCCGCGGGTCGACGATCTCGGCCGCGCCGTACTTGATCGCCGCGACCTTGGCGGCGCCCGTGGTCATGTCGCCGTGGGTGACCGTGGGGCCATCCTCGATCACGAGGACGCGCTTGCCCTTGATCAGGCTCGGGTCGTCAACCGTGAGCGGCGAGGCCGCGTCGATGACCGTGGCCTTCGGGGCGACTGCCTCGATGTTCTTGCGAACCGTGGCGATCTCGTCCGGGGTCGCGCTGTCGATCTTGTTGATGACGACCGCGTCAGCAACGCGCAGCGTCACGGCGCCCGGCCAGTAGGTGAGCTCGTGGCCCGCGCGGAGCGGGTCGACGACCGTCACCATGAGGTCCGGCGTGTAGAACGAGAAGTCGTTGTTGCCGCCGTCCCAGAGGATGACGTCGCAACCATTCGGGTCGTTCTCGGCGTTGCGCAGGATCTCCGCGTAGTCCACGCCGCAGTAGATGACGTTGCCGCGCGCGACGTGCGGCTCGAACTCCTCCATCTCCTCGACGGTGCAGTTGTGCTTCGTGAGATCGGAGATCTCGGCGAACCGCATCGACACCTGGGAGTTGAGGTCGCCGTAGGGCATCGGGTGCCGGACGGCCACGACCTTGAGGCCACGGGCCATCAGGAACTCGATGATCGCCCGCGAGGTCTGGCTCTTGCCGGCGCCGGTGCGGACCGCGCCGACCGCGATGACCGGCTTGTTGCTCTTGATCTGGGTGTCGCCGGGGCCGAGCAGGACGTAGTTGGCGCCGGCTGCCTGGCAGATCGCGCCGAGCGTGAGGACGTGCTGGAAGGGCACGTCGCTGTACGAGAAGACGCAGTCGTCGATCTTGAGCTCCGGGATGATCTTCGAGAGATCGGCCTCGGAGTAGACCGGGATGCCCTTCGGATAGAGGGACCCCGCCAGCTCGGGCGGATAGATCCGGCCGATGATCCCGGGGATCTGCGTTCCTGCCGTGAACCCGACGACGTTGTAGTCCTCGTTGTCACGGTAGTACGTGTTGAAGTTGTGGAAGTCACGCCCACCCGATCCGATGATGAGGACGTTCTTCCGGGCCTTCGTCGCCACCTAGTTGCCTCCTTGCCTGGCCACTCGACGGCCAGATGGTCTGATTGACCTGTCCGGACCCCCACGGGTCCGGACGCCGGCGCCGCTCGCGGCGGCCGGCGTTGGCATGCCCCCGCAGCGGGGGCCATGCGTCCGGGCTAGTCGCCCAGGGTCGCCACCATCACGGCCTTGATGGTGTGCATGCGGTTCTCCGCCTCGTCCCACACGACGGACGCGTCGGACTCGAAGACCTCGTCCGTGACCTCCATCGCGGTCGAGATCGAACTTCTGGCCGACCTCCTTGCCGATCGTGGTGCCGGTGTTGTGGAACGACGGCAGGCAGTGGAGGAACTTGGCCCGGGGGTTGCCGGTCTTCCGCATGACGTCGGCGTTCACCTGGTAGGGCTTGAGCAGCTTGATCCGCTCCTCCCAGACGCGAGTCGGCCTCGCCCATCGAGACCCACACGTCGGTGGCGATGAAGTCGCAGCCCTTGACGCCCTCGGCCACGTCCTCGGTGAGGGTGATCTTGGCCCCGGTGGTCTCGGCGATCTCCCGCGCCTGCTTCACCAGGTCGGCACTCGGGAAGAGGCTGCTCGGCGCGACGACGCGGAAGTCGAGCCCCATCTTGGCGGAGCCGATGAGATACGAGTTGCCCATGTTGAACCGGGCATCGCCCAGGTAGGCGAAGGTCATTCGCGTGGAGCGGCTTGTCGCTGTGCTCCATCATGGTCAGGAAGTCGGCCAGCAGCTGGGTCGGATGGAACTCGTTCGTCAGGCCGTTCCAGACCGGCACGCCGGCGTACTTCGCGAGCTCCTCGACCACGACCTGGCCGAAGCCCCGGTACTCGATCCCCTCGTAGTAGCGACCGAGGACGCGGGCGGTGTCCTGGATCGTCTCCTTCTTCCCCATCTGGCTGCCGGACGGGCCGAGATAGGTGACGTGGGCGCCCTGGTCGAACGCGGCGACCTCGAAGGCGCAGCGCGTGCGCGTCGAGTCCTTCTCGAAGATCAGGGCGATGTTCTTGCCCCGGAGGCGCTGCTGCTCAGTCCCCGCGTATCGAGCCTTCTTGAGCTGGAGCGAGAGATCGAGCAGGAAGCCAAGCTCCCCGGGGGTGAAGTCGAGCTCCTTGAGGAAGCTCCTGTTGCGAAGGTTGACGGGCATTCGGTTGTTACTCCCTGGAAGCTCGTTGGCCTGGTGGTGACCAACACCGCAAGGCGACCGTCAAGCAGCACGACATCGCGGCGGATGACATAGGAGATCGGGTCGGCTGGCCAACCATGACCCGCCGACCCGAACCTATGGATGCCTGGAACCTGCCTGCCCGGCGATGACCTCGGTCGTGCCGGGCAGGTCGAACCAGAGTCTGTGGGCCTGGGGCTAGTAGCCCTTGACCTGCTTGGGGAAGTAGTCCTTGAGCTCGCCCTCGCGGTAGACGTCGAGGGTCGTGCAGTGGAGGGCCCCGCCGAACGGGATCACCTTCTCGTAGGGGATCGGAATGACGTCGAAGCCGAGCTTGTCGAGCTGCTCGCAGTACGCCGTCTCGCCGGCCTCAACACACACGGTGTTGGGGTCGATCGAGAAGGTGTTCATGGAGATCCACGACTTGCCCTCGTAGAGCCCCGTCAGGTAGACGTCGTTCTTGTGCACGCGCGTCGGCCGCGCGGCCTCGATCATCTCCCAGCCGTTGAGCTTGAAGAGCTCGAAGACCTCGGGGTTCCGCGGCGCCCAGTCCGGGTTGGTCATGACGAGACCTTCCCGCAGCGGGACGAAGTTCACGTCGATGTGCCACGGATGGTAGTTGTCCGGCTTGCTCTTGTCCCGCGGCGTGTCGAACTGGATCTCGTGCACGCGGATGCCGAGGGCTCCGAACATGCGCTTGAGCCAGTTGATGCCGGCCTTGTTGGAGACGCAGGAGAGCTGGTGGAAGATGTCCTTGCCGAACCGCATCGAGTCGGCGGAATCCCAGAGGGCTTCCTTCTCGGAGAGCTGGAACTCGCCGTTGTAGAGGCGCTCCCGCTTCTCGTCGTCGGTCCAGACGTTCTCCATGTAGTAGTAGTAGTCCGGAGCGCCGGTGCCGGAGATGTTGACGTACGACTCGTCGGTCAGCATCGGGAACGGGGCCCCGAAGTGGACCGCCTCCGGGTCTTCCTTGGCGTACCGCTCGAAGATCGGGCGGAGGTTGAAGCGCTCGAAGACGCGCGAGCGGCGGACCGTCGTCGCCTCGACGATGTAGTTGCCGTGGATCGTGGTGACGTCACGGACGTTGTTCACGCCGTGGGCGTTCAGCTGGGTCCAGCCGAGGGGCGAGTGAAGCGGCTTGTTGAACATGAACGGCTGGATGTCGATCCGCTCGACGAGCACGCCGCGCTTCTCGACCTGCTTCACGAAGTAGTCCATCTGCTCGTTCGCAGCGGCCACCATCTCCTCGGGGAAGGGGCCCCACGAACCGAGCGGGTACCCGCCGTTCGGCAGGTCGTACCACCAGGCCGGCTCCGGGGCCGGGACGTTGGTCCCCTCCGGCCGTCCGATGATCACCCGCTTCAGGGGATCCCACTCGTTCCAGCAGTTGACGATCTTGGCCATGCGGCCATCTCCCTTCTGGCGGGCCCACTCTGGACCCTTCTCGCGGCGACCCAGTAGATCTGGCGCGGGAGCCGCTCCGCAGCCCACTCGGACACGCCCGAGTGACCTGTGTTGCGATCCCCACGTGTCCGTCGGCCGTATCGACAGGACAGCCGTTCACGTCGCTGAGGAACCGGGACTCGAGGCGCGACGCACAGCGACGGCCAATTCTGAAGGGCAGTCTACCACCAGCGAACCCGGCCAATCATGCCATCTTGCCCAATGTCATCGACCTTCTACTCACCGAAACGGGCGGAACGGCCCTGCCCTCCGCGGCTGCCCGCAGTCCCTGGCCAGGGCCGGCGACCCGGCACCGTTCCTGGGGTCATCACGCCGCCGAGCGCCTCGTGGACCCCAGGCAGCAACCTGGTCCGTGTCCCGCATCATGGGTCGGACCTCGACTCGTCGTGGGTGTGAGATGCTTCGGGCGTCGACGAATTCGGGCAGGAGGTGTGGCATGTGTGGAGGAGTCGGGGACAAGCTCGTCACGGACGCGGAGGTCGCGCGCCGGCTGGGCACGTCGCGCGAAGAGGTGGGGCGGATGATGACGCAGGGCGGCTTCCCGGAGCCGCTCGGGCTGATCGACAGCCGCTCGCACGAGTCGCGGAAGGTGCCCTTCTGGCGCTGGGCTGACGTCGACGCGTGGGCCTGCGAGCGTGGCCACGCGTCGCTCCGCGGGCGATAGAGAGAGCCGGCGCCGGGGCCACTGCCGCGGCGGATCCTGGGCCAAGCGGGTGCACGCTCGTCTCCCGTCGGAGCGGGCGGAGCGAAGGGGATCGACGGGGCGCTCGATGAGGCGAGCACCGCGGTGTGCGATGCCGAGCGACCCTCCTGATCCTGGGTTCGACATCGACGCGTCGCCTCGTCTAACCTCCCGTGATGAACGATCCGTTTGGCGGTCCGCTGCCGCTCGTCGCCGGGAAACGCTACGCGGCCGGCGTCCTGAAGTACGCCCAGATGGGCTACTGGGAGCCCGACTACCAGCCACGTGACACTGATGTCCTGGCCGTGTTCAGGATCACCCCGCAGGACGGCGTGGATCCTGCCGAGGCTGCCGCCGCCGTGGCCGGCGAATCGTCGACCGCCACCTGGACGGTCGTCTGGACGGATCGTCTCACCGCTGCCGAGCGCTACCGCGCGAAGGCCTACCGCGTCGATCCCGTCCCGGGCTCCGCCGACCAGTACTTCGCCTACATCGCCTACGACCTGGACCTCTTCGAGCCGGGCTCCATCGCGAACCTGTCGGCCTCGATCATCGGCAACGTCTTCGGCTTCAAGCCCCTCAAGGCACTCCGCCTCGAGGACATGCGCTTCCCGGTCGCCTACGTGAAGACGTACGACGGTCCGCCGACCGGGATCATCGTCGAGCGCGAGCGGCTGGACAAGTTCGGCCGGCCCCTGCTCGGCGCGACCGTGAAGCCCAAGCTCGGCCTGTCGGGACGGAACTACGGACGGGTCGTCTACGAGGCGCTGCGGGGGGGCCTGGACTTCACCAAGGACGACGAGAACATCAACTCGCAGTCGTTCATGCACTGGCGGGACCGGTTCCTGTTCGTCATGGAAGCCGTCAACCGCGCCTCCGCCTCGACGGGCGAGGTGAAGGGCCACTACCTCAACGTCACCGCCGCGACGATGGAGGACATGTACGAGCGCGCCGACTTCGCCCGAGATCTCGGCAGCGTCGTGGTCATGATCGACCTGGTCATCGGGTACACCGCGATCCAGTCGATGTCGAAATGGGCGCGGCGGAACGACATGATCCTCCACCTCCATCGGGCCGGGCACTCGACGTACACCCGCCAGAAGGCCCACGGAGTCTCGTTCCGCGTCATCTCGAAGTGGATGCGCCTCGCCGGCGTGGACCACATCCACGCCGGGACGGTGGTCGGCAAGCTGGAAGGCGACCCGGACATGGTCCAGGGCTACTACAACGTCCTGCGCGAGCCGCACAACGAGGTGGACCTCCGGCGCGGGCTCTTCTTCGAGCAGGACTGGGCCGGCCTGCGCGCGGTCATGCCGGTCGCCTCGGGCGGCATCCATGCCGGGCAGATGCACCAGCTCCTGGGCTACCTCGGCGACGACACCATCCTCCAGTTCGGGGGCGGCACCATCGGTCACCCGATGGGCATCCAGGCCGGCGCGACCGCCAATCGCGTCGCGCTGGAGGCCATGGTCCTCGCCCGGAACGAGGGTCGCGACATCTGGGCGGAGGGTCCGGCGATCCTCGCGGACGCCGCGCGGGACTGCGCCCCGCTGCGGGCGGCGCTCGATACCTGGGGCGAGATCACGTTCGACTACACGAGCACCGACACGTCGGACTTCACGCCGACCGCCACACCGGCCTGACGAGGAGCGACGGCGATGCGACTGACCCAGGGCACCTTCTCGTTCCTTCCCGACCTGACCGACGCCCAGATCCGGGCGCAGGTTGAGTACTGCCTCGAGCACGGCTGGGCGGTCTCCGTCGAGCACACGGACGACCCGCATCCGCGCAACACGTACTGGGAGATGTTCGGGCTGCCGATGTTCGACGTCCGCGACGCCGCCGGCGTCATGGCCGAGATCGACGCCGCCCGGGCCACCTTCCCGCACCACTACGTGCGCGTCATGGCCTTCGACTCCACGCGCGGAATCGAGTCCGTGAGGCTCTCGTTCATCGTGAACCGCCCTGCGCACGAGCCGGGCTTCGCCCTCGTCCGCGAGGAGGCGGCGGGCCGGACGATTCGCTACCAGATCAGGTCCTACGCGGCGGACCGGCCTGAAGGCGAGCGGTACGGATGACCGTCACCGGCAGCCTCGACGGCGGTTCTCTGCCGCTCGAGGCTGCGATCACGGAATCCGGCTTCGAGCAGCTGCTGGCCACGCTGGATGCGGAGCTGGTCGGCCTCGCCCCCGTCAAGACGCGGATCCGCGAGATCGCCTCCCTGCTGCTCATCGAGAAGCTGCGAGGCCAGGTCGGCCTGTCGGCCGGCGCGCCGTCGCTGCACATGAGCTTCACCGGGCAACCCCGGGACCGGCAAGACGACGGTCGCCCTGCGCATGGCGGGGATCCTCCACGCGCTCGGCTATGTTCGCAAGGGTCACCTCGTGGCGGCCACGCGGGACGATCTTGTCGGGCAGTTCATCGGCCACACCGCCCCGAAGACGAAGGAGGTCCTCAAGCGGGCGATGGGCGGCGTCCTCTTCATCGACGAGGCGTACTTCCTCTACCGTCCGGAGAACGAACGCGACTACGGGCAGGAGGCCATCGAGATCCTCCTGCAGGTCATGGAGAACCAGCGCGACGATCTCGTCGTCATCCTGGCCGGATACCGGGATCGAATGGAGCGCTTCTTCCAGAGCAATCCCGGGATGAGCTCGCGGATCGCGCATCACGTCGACTTCCCGGACTACACCCCGGAGGAGCTCCTGCAGATCGCCGGGCTGATGCTCGAGAAGATGCAGTACCGCCTCTCGCCGGAGGGGGAGGCTGCGCTCGTCGAGTACATCGCGCTCCGGCGGGCACAGCCGAACTTCGCCAACGCCCGCTCGATCCGCAACGCCCTCGACCGTGCCCGGCTGCGCCAGGCCAGCCGCCTCGTCGCCGACCCCGCCGGCCCCCTCACGCGGCAGGCACTCATGTCGATCGAGGCCGCAGACGTCCGTGCCAGCCGGGTCTTCCGCGAGGCGGACGCCGGGTCCGAGCCGGTGGACCGGGACGACACGCCGCCTGCGGCAGGCGGAGGCACCCGATGAGCCCCGTCTCCATGCGGATCGGCGAGACGACCCTGACCGAGTACCTCATCGTCGAGCAGCGCAAGATCGCCAATGCGACCGGCAGCTTCACGGCGCTCGTCAACGACATCCGGCTCGCCTGCACCCGGATCGCCTTCCTCGTGGGCAAGGGCGCGCTGGCCGGCGCCCTGGGAAAGACGGGCAGCGCCAACGTCCACGGGGAGGAGCAGGCGACCCTCGACGTGCTCGCGAACCACACCTTCATCCGGGCGACCGAGTGGGGCGGATCGCTCGCCGGGATGGTGTCGGAGGAGCTCGACGAGCCGCACTCGATCCCGGCCGAGTTCACCCGGGGCCACTACCTGCTCGCCTTCGACCCCCTCGACGGCTCGTCGAACATCGACGTCAACGCGCCGGTTGGGTCCATCTTCTCGGTGCTCCGTGCGCCGCTGGACGCGACCGCGCCCGACGGCGTCGCCGAGCCCACGGCCGCCGCGTTCCTCCAGCCCGGCTCCCGCCAGGTCTGCGCCGGGTACGCGATCTACGGCCCGTCCACGATGCTCGTGCTGACGCTCGGCCACGGCGTGGACGGATTCACGTTCGACCGGGAGCTCGGCGAGTTCATCCTGACCCATCCGAACCTCCGGATCCCCGAGGAGACGAGCGAGTTCGCCATCAACTCGTCGAACGCACGCTTCTGGGAGCCGGCCGTCGCCCGCTACGTGAGCGAGTGCCTGGCCGGGAAGAGCGGCGTGCGCGACAGGGACTTCAGCATGCGCTGGGTCGCCTCGCTCGTCGCGGAAGCGCACCGGATCCTCATGCGCGGCGGCGTCTTCCTCTACCCGCGCGACACGCGGGAGCACGGCCGCCGCGGGAAGATCCGCCTGCTCTACGAGGCGAACCCGATCGGGTTCCTCGTCGAGCAGGCCGGAGGCCGGGCGAGCACTGGCTTCGGGCCGGTCCTGGACGTTCAGCCGCGCGACATCCACGAGCGGACGGGCTTCGTCTTCGGCGCCCGCGCGGAGGTCGAGCGCCTCGAGCGCTACCACCGCGACCACAACGAGGTGCCGTTCGACGCGCCCCTGTTCGGTTCCCGCGGTCTCTTCCTCGACAGCCGCTAGGAGGGCGCCGTGTCGACGCACCATCCGGTCATCGCCATCACGGGCTCGTCGGGCGCCGGCACGACGTCGGTGGCGAAGACGTTCCAGCAGATCTTCCGGCGCGAGCACGTCACGGCGGCGTTCGTCGAGGGCGACGCCTTTCATCGCTACGACCGCGTCGAGATGGCGGCGCGGATGAAGGCCGAGACCGAGGCGGGCAACCACAGCTTCAGCCACTTCGGCCCGGAGACGAACCTCTTCGAGGATCTCGAGCGCCTCTTCCGCGACTACTCCGAGCGCGGCACCGGCCGGATCCGGCGGTATCTCCACGACGAGGGCGAGGCGGCTCCGTACAACCAGCCGCCGGGCACCTTCACCGAGTGGGAGGATGTCCCGCCGGACACCGACGTCCTCTTCTACGAGGGCCTCCACGGGGCTGTCCAGGCCGGCGACGTCGACGTGGCCCGCTACACCGACCTGCTCGTGGGCGTCGTCCCCGTCATCAACCTCGAGTGGATCCAGAAGCTGTGGCGCGACCGGGCCGGCCGCGGCTACTCGACCGAGGCGGTCACCGACACGATCCTCCGGCGGATGCCGGACTACGTGAACTACATCTGCCCGCAGTTCACGCGGACCCACCTCAACATCCAGCGCGTGCCGCTCGTCGACACGTCGAACCCGTTCATCGCTCGGCACATCCCGACCCTCGATGAGAGCTTCCTCGTCATCCGCTTCCGCGATCCGCGTGAGATCGACTTCCCGTACCTGCTCTCGATGGTGCACGACTCGTTCATGACGCGGCGGAACACGCTCGTCTGCCCCGGCGGGAAGATGGACCTGGCGATGCAGCTCATCTTCACGCCCATGATCTGGCGGCTGCTGGAGCGACGAAGGAAGGCCCTCGGGCACGGCTGAGACGGCGGCCGCGCCGGCCGACATGGATCGGCCCGCAGTCGAACGCGAAGGAGCAGGCAATCTCATGAGCGTGGAGCCGATCGCTTCCCAGGCCTTGCGCACCAACCTGGAGCGCACGCGCCGGGCCCTCGACGACGTCGAGCTTCCGCCCGAACACCAGTGGCTCCTGAGCGTGAGTCGGGACAGGCCGGGGGCCAACAAGCGGGCGACGTCCTGCCTGTGGGAGCTCAGCCATCCGCTTCCCGATGTCGCCCAGGCTGGCACGGAGCTGCGCACGATCGTGCTCGGGGACTTCTGGTTCTACCTCGAGTGCAGCGATCCACCACGGGCGATGGCCGCTCTCGCGAGCGCGCTCGGGGCGCTGTTCGCCCTCCGTCCGCCGCTCGAGGTGCGCGAGCGCGCGTGCCACACGGTGCTCGAGTTCGCCACCCTGCTCCTCCAGGCCCCGCGTCCAGACCGCTTCGACGCAGGCCATCGACATCTGCGTGCGGGAGCTGGATGGCGCGGTGCGCGCCGAGGCGGTGGGCCTGGCGCGGGCGTCGGGCTATCTCAAGACGATGGCCGCGCCGCTCGTGGCCCACCCGCGCGCGGAGGCGCCCATCCGCACCCTGCTGAGGGACGCTCTCCGCGCGAGCATCGAGCTCTGGCGAGCATCGTTGCGGATCGAGGAGTGGTACGAGTCTCGGCGCACGCTCTTCGATGACGACCACGCGAGCCGCATCGCCGCACTCGGGTCCGGCCACTGGTCCGCTCTCGAACGGGCGCTGGAGAAGGCCGAGCCGTGGTCCGCCCTGTGCGCGATCGACGACTTCCACAAGGTCGCAGACCAGGTCCGGGCGCTGTTCGACACGCGCGCCATCCGCCCGTGATCGGGCCCGCTACCTGCTCTACGCGATGCACCTGCCGGGCATGGATGACCTGCAGGAGATGCTGCTCTGGGACCTGCAGGCGACGTTCCGCTCGCTTGACGGCCGTGACGACGAGACGATCGACGGGATCGTCCGCACGATCTGCGACGAGCTCCGGAGCTGGCGCTCGCGTCACCACGGCGCCGTGCTCGGCTGCCTGCTGAGCCTCGGCCAGGTTGTCTACGCCACCGAGCGCCGGCCCCTCGTCGAGAGGTTCCTGCAGCAGGTCGTGTCGTCCGGCTTCGTTGGTCCGCGGCCGGTGGGTGCCGAGGAGCACCCCGAGGTCGGCTCAGCTGCCAACCACGCGGAGGATGTCCGCATCTGGCTCCAGCTGATCGCGCTGAACCCCGCGTGGAGCACGACGTTGATCTCCGCGCTGACGATCACGCTGGCCATGGACGGAGCCCTGATCGCCGACACGGACCTGTTCCAGCGCGATGTCAGCCGGCTGCTCAACTCGCCGGTGGCGCCCTGCTACCGCCAGATCACCCAGCTCTGCCGCTTCTTCCCGGTCTTCTTCGAGGAGGTCGGCGCCGAGGGGGAGCTGCGCGACTACTCGACCCGCATCGACGAGCTCACGCACCGGGGCGACAAGATCGTCCACTTCTTCCGAACGCAGATCCACGCGGAGAGCAACAGCTCGCACGTGGCGCTGTCGCGGGCGTTGCTCGGCTACTGGGCCGAGCGCGAACCGGCCCGGATGGCGCCGCTCGTCCCCAACGACCTGCGCAGCGAGCTCGCCCGATCCGGCCCGTGGATCGACGGGGTCCATGCGGTCGTGAAGGCTCTCGCAGACGAGCTCGGGTGCGAGCCCGGGACGTTGCCTGACAAGCCGATCGAAGCGGTGGATTCGGCGCTCGCAGCGCTCGAGGCCGGGACGGCCCACGACCGGGAGCGCGTGGGCTGCCTGATCCACGTCCACGCCCTGCTGCTCCAGAAGTACAGCCTCGAGGCGGACGGCACGCTGCCCCAGATGCGCCGACTCGCTCGCACCAACGGACTCGTCACGCCGGCGGAGGTGACCGAGTACGAGCGCCTGCTCGCGCGCGACGACCTCGACGAGATGCTCGCGTTCGTCTATCGGCTGATGGCGCGCATGCGCGCGGTCATCCTCGACCCGCAACCCACCGAGGCCCGCGAGGACATCTACCTGAAGCGGCACATCGCTCCCGGGATCCCGTCGATGTACGGGACCTACTTCGAGCCCAAGTGCGCCGCGCTGGGGCTGTCGTACCGCCTGGAGAGCGTCGCGTCTCGGCTGCTGGAGCAGCTCGTCGGCCGCATCGACGACGACCTGCTCAGCCGTCGCACCCTGCGCCGGGTCGCCCATCTCCTGGAGCGCTTCCGCGAGGGCCTCGAGCTGTCCGGCATCGACAACGAGGGTCTGCGCTCCCATCTGAGCATGCTCGAGGCGAGCCTGCGACTGCACGACTTCTCTCTCGCCCAGTTCGTGAACCTCTTCCAGTTCGTCGCCCAGAACGTTCGCGAGATCATGCACGATCACTTCCTCGGCCACCATGAGCGGATCCTGCCGATGGTCATGCGTCAACGGCTGACCGAGGAATCCGAGGGCGCCCTTGCCGAGCGATCGCTCGAGCAGGCCATCCACGCGCGCTCCGAGGTGTTCTATCGCGACCTGCTGGCCCAGGCCTTCCTCGTCGGGCAGCTGGACAGCTTCGTGGCGCACATGCTCGACCGGCTGACCGACGTGGCCGCCCGAGTGCCGGCGGTCATGGTGCAGCGCCTGATCGACTTCGAGCTGGACCTGGCCTTCACGCCTCATCGACGCACCGCACCCCGAGGTGGACAACCCGGTGTTCCTCGGGGGCAAGGGTCACTTCCTGAAGAAGCTCCGTGCCTTCGGATACCCGGTGCCGCCGGGCTTCATCCTCACGACGGAGGTGTTCCGCATCCGGGACGTCTTTGCCACCTATCCCGAGCTTCACGACCAGATCGCCATCCTCGTGGATGACGGCGTCCGTGCGTTGGAGCAGGCGACGGGCCGCCGGCTCGGAGATCCCGACAACCCGCTGCTGCTGTCGGTCCGCTCCGCGGCTGCCATGTCCATGCCCGGCGCGATGAGCACCTTCCTGAACGTCGGGCTGAACGACGACGTCGTCGAGCGCCTGGGCAAGCCGCCCGGACTTCACGTGGACGGCGTGGGACTGCTATCGACGCCTGCTCCAGATGTGGGGCATGGCGCACGGCGTGCCGCGCGATGACTTCGATCGGATCATCACCGACTTCAAGCAGCGCTGCGCGGTCCGCGAGAAGGTCCAGTTCCGGCCGGACCAGATGTGCGACATCGCCCATGCCTACCAGGGCCTCCTCGCCCGCGCCGGCCTCGAGCTCGACCCGGACCCGCGCTCCCAGCTGCTGACGGCCATCCGCCTTGTCCTCGACTCATGGGACGCGCCGGTGGCGCGGGCATACCGCGATCAGCTCTCCATCGCGGACCAGTGGGGCACGGCGGCGATCGTGCAGCAGATGGTGTTCGGCAATCTCGGGCCAGACTCGGGGACGGGCGTGACGTTCACCTCCAATCCGTTCGCCAACGAGCCGGGGGTCTCTCTGTACGGCGACTTCACGACGGCCAGCCAGGGGGAGGACGTGGTCGCGGGCCTGGTGCATCCGTGGCCCGTGTCTCGGCACCAGCTCGAGCGCGCCGCGGTGGCCGAGGAACACTGCCTCGAGGTGCAGTTCCCCGAGATCTACGCCGAGCTGGAGCGCCTCGCTCGCGACCTCGTGCTGCAGCGAGGCTTCGACCACCAGGAGGTGGAGTTCACGTTCGAGTCCGGGCGCCGGGAGGACCTGTACCTGCTCCAGACCCGCGATCACTCCTGGATGAAGACCGTGAGCGTGCCCGTCTTCGACGCGCACGGGCCTGACGCCCCTGGCCAGCGGCGTCGGGATCGGTGGAGGAGCCATGAACGGGTTCGTGGCCTTCGATGCCGACGATCTCGGACGGCTGGCCGTCGAGCACCCCGGAGCTCCCCGCGTGCTCGTGCGCCGCGACACCGTCCCCGACGACATCGGGATGATCTTCGCCTGCGACGGGTTGCTGACCGCTCGTGGCGGGGTGACCTCGCACGCCGGCGTCACCGCGAGCAGGCTCGGCAAGACCGGCGTGGTCAACTGCCGATCCCTGGAGGTGGATGAGTCGTCCAAGGCATGCCGCGTGCAGGGAACGGAGTTCCGTTCCGGCGATGCGATCGCCATCGACGGGTTCCTGGGCACCATCTATGCGGGGCACCTCCCGATCGTGGCGGCTGACATCGTGGACGACTGACTGGAGGGTAGGGCAGTGGACGATCGTTTCCCGGCGGGCAACGTTCTCGGCGTGAACGGGCTTGGCCGGATCGGCAAGCTCACCGTCTGGTACCACCTGTTGAGGGGCCACTTCCAGGGCTTCGTGGTCAATCTCGGACGCGACGTGGGCACGTCCCTCGAGGATGTGCTGGATCTGCTGGGAACAGACTCGACCTACGGCCCGGTCGAGCAGTTCCTGCTGGGCGTCTCGGCCGAGCGACGGCTTCGGGTGGTCTCCCACGAAGACGGGTTGCTCGAGGTGCTGGGGGTCCCCATCAGGATCCTCCGGGACTCGCGTGATCCGGCGCAGCTCGACTGGCGCCGCTTCGGAGTGAGGACGGTCGTGGACACGACCGGGGTGTTCCTCGACCCTGCCGACGAGAGCCCCAGCGGGTCCCTGCGCGGCCACCTGGCGTCCGGCGCGGGCGTGGTCATCGCCAGCGCCCCCTTCAAGACGCAGGTGGGGAAGCCCCTCCCTCGCGACAGCGCGATGCTGATCTACGGCGTCAACCACCGGAGCTTCGAGCCCCATCGGCACCGGGTCGTCTCGGCTGCGTCGTGCACCACGACTGCGCTGGCCCACATGCTCCTGCCGTTGCTGCAGGCAGACCCTCCCGCCAACATCCTGACGGCGTCACTGTCAACGATCCACGCGGCGACCAGCACGCAGAGCGTGCTCGATTCCGTCCCGAGCGAAGGGGCCAAGGACCTGCGCAGGAACCGCGCCACGTTCGACAACCTGCTGGTGTCGACGACTGGGGCCGCGCAGGCTCTCGAGCATGTGCTGCCCGCCATCAGCAGCGTCGGCTTCCTGGCCGACTCGGTGCGCATCCCGACGCGAACCGTGTCGCTGATCAACCTGAACCTGACCCTGCAGGCGGAAGTCGACGGCGACGGTCACCCGCGCTTCTCCCGTCGCTCGATCAACGAGCTCTATCGCGCCGCGGCGGAGGGCCCCCAGCGGGGCCTGCTCGAGCTGTCCGATCGCCAGAACGTGTCGTCGGACCTCCGGGGGCACCATGCGGCGGTGGTCATCGAGGGGGCAGAGACGCACACCAGGGTCGGGAACATCGAGATCCCGGCCGCCGCGCTTCGGACCCAGGGCCTTGACGCGGCAGGCCCGCTTCGCGTGCCGGTCACCCACGCGAAGGTCTTCGGCTGGTACGACAACGAGTACGGCAGCTACGTCTACTGCCTCGGTGAGCTGACCCGCCACATCGACAGCTGCCTGGCGTGACGCCGCGCGACAGCGACGCCGTCAGCTCCAATGCGGTCAGCCCCGACGCCACCGACCTCGAATGGGCCGCTTCCGGTCGACTTGCAGCGAGTCGGGGGTGGCTGCCACGGGAGGTGAGAGAGGCGCACTATGATCGCGTGACCAGTCTGTGGAGGAGAGCAGGTGCGCGAGTTGATCACCAAGCATCGTTTGGCCGTGGTTGCCGCAGTCGTCGTCGCCACCCTGGTCCTCGTGGGGTGCTCTTCGGACAGCAGCCTGACCGGAAAGACCTGGCAGTGGGTCTCGTGGACGACCGTGACCCCCGAGTCGCAGGCGGATGTGCCGGACCCATCCGGCTACACGATCGAGTTCAGGTCGGATGGGACACTGGAGGCGAAGGCGGACTGCAACACCGTCGCGGGTACCTACACCTCGTCGGCGTCAGGGGGCCTGAAGATCTACCTTGAGCCGTCCACGCTCGCGGCCTGCGGCGCAGACTCGATGTCCGAGACCTTCGTCGAGAAGCTCGGCCTGGCCATCAGCTACACCTTCTTCCGGTCGGAGATGACGATCAACCTCCAGGACCTGGGCACGATGCAGCTCAAGTAGCGGATCCCGCCGTGCGGGGCTGCGCCGCCGGTGCGGAGCCGGGGCAGCGCTCGATTGGGAGCACCCATGCCCCCTGTCATTTGGGACTTCCGGCACTCGCTCCGTCTTTCCCCGTTCACGATCCTCCGTGGGGTTGCCAGCGGGTTGGCTCAGTTCCGCACAGGGAGGTGGAGGCGTGCAGTTCGATCTCGGGGTGCAGGGCCTGGGGATACTCATCGCGGCCTCGCTGGTCTTCGGCGTCCTTGCCCAGGTAGTCCTCGGCAGGGGCGTCACGCGCTGGATGTGGCTCATCGGGGCGCTTGCCTGGTTCGTCGGCGGCCTGGTCGCCAGCGAGGTTGTCTGGGGCACCGCGACGGAAGAGGAGGTCCAGCCCATCATCGATGGCTTGGCGTTCGATGAATCACAACTCGGGGGCCTTGTCGTCGGCGTCCCGGTTGTGCTCGTGACCTGGTACGTCGCCCGGCGGCCCGCGCCCAGGCGGGCGCCGCCCCGACCTCGCTGGCAGGTATCCGAAGAGCGAAGTGCGACGGCCGGGCGTGTGCTCGATCCTGCCGGGGGAGACAAGAGAGCCGCCCGGCCGCCGCGGTAGGCCTGTCACGGCCCTCCCATGCCCGGCCGGGGGGACCGGGCATCGGCGGAGGATCGGGGACCACGAGACCCAGCCGACAGGGCCATTTGGCCCGACTTCGGGCCGGCCGGCCGCGGCCGACGGCTATGCTCCCGGCGGGGAGAAACGGCCCCCTGACGTCCGGTGTGCGTCCCATACGCCGGACCCGGACGGAGCCCGGCGTCAGTCCTTCGCCGCGGCCTTCGGGAAGGCGGCCAGGAAGACGTCCCAGCCGGCACCGCGCAGCCACGCGTGGGAGGAGTCCGGCATGACGTCGAGCGAGACCGGGTTCCCCTGCGCCTTGAGAACGGAGAACAGGAGCTGCTGCGAATCGGAGAAACCGATCGTGCCGTCGGCGAACGCCCCGTTCGCCTCGAGCTGCCGGCGCAGGTCACCTGACGGGTCGCGCACGGCGAGCCACGAGTCGGCGGCCCACGGGTCGCCCACCGGGCGCTCGACCTCGAACCCTGGGAACTCAGCCTGCAGGGAGGCATTCGGATCCTCCGACACGAGCATCACGACCTTCTGGTCCTTGTGCTCGGCGAGGTACCGCCACGGGGTGACGGCGTCGACGACCCTCGGGTCGGCGGCCAGGGCGGCGTTCCAGTCCGGGCGCGTTGATGGACAGCAGCCAGTTGCCCTCCCAGGTCACCAGGGCGTCGATCGGGCCGAGAGTGGCGCCCCCGAGGCAGCCCGCCGTCGGCGCGGGGCGGGCGAAGGTGACCATCGCCGCTGCGTGGGCGCCGCCGGAGTGGCCGAACACGATCATCGTGGACGGATCGCCGCCGTACTCGGCCGCGTGGGCCCGGGCGAACTCGACCGCGCACGCGGCCTGAGACTGGACCGCCAGGAGGCCATCGTATGTGGGCGGGCCGACATCCCCGCCGGGCATGTGGCCCCAGGACGCGTTGAAGACGACGAACCCGAGGTCCGCCAGCTCGCGGGCGTGCTCGCCCAGGTACGACCGATCCGTCTCGGGTCGCTGCCGGGTGCGCCGTGGAACATGACGACCACGGGCCACGGGCCGACCTTGGCCGGCGCGTACACGTCGAGCGCGTCGGGCGTCAGCTCCGGGTTGGTCGATTCGTAGGTGATGTTCTGCGTCGGGACGCCCGTGGCGGTGACGGTCGGTGCGGGCGTGGCGGCCGCACTCGACGGACTCGCCGACGCCGGCGTCATCGTGGGACTCGCGCCGGAGGCACAGCCGCCCAGAAAGGCCGCCACGGTCAGGCCGAGGAGGAGCCGCCCTGTCGGTAGGCTCGTGTTCATCCCCAACCCTCCCGGGACGCCTTCGCGGGTCCGTTTCGCCAGGGGCTCGGCGCGGTCTGGGCGGCCACTGTTCGGGCCGCGCGTCAGAGCCTCCCACTGGCGGTCACCGTAGGCGCGAGTCGATCATCTGGCGAGAGGCAAACGGCCCCCGGGTCGCCCGGTGCGCCTCCCATCCTCCGAAGGGAGCGGAGCGTCCGGCGCGGAGACGGGGGCCGTGGTGGAGTCTGGGCGGCCGGCTCTCTCGACCGGGACGGTCGCCGGATGATGCTCCACCATGTCGGGATTGCCGCCAGGACGGGGCCGTCGCCAGCGTCCAGCGCCTCGGAGATGGCCGACAGCGCCCGCGGCTCGCCCGCGAAGTCGACACGGTCGCCGTCCTCGGTCTCGCCGCGGCCGTAGGCGACGGAGCCACCGGTATAGCGAACCTCGGTCACCCATACCGGGATCGTGCCGCAGTCAATCATTCCCGGGAAGTTGCTGCAGGGCAGGCAGGGCGTCGTTACGGGTCGTCATCTGCAGGGCGAACGGCCCCCGGACGCCCGTGCCCGACGCATCCGCCCCCCGGAGCGGAGCGGTGGGTCCGGTGCGGAGCCGGGGGCCTGGCAGCCGGCGGGGCACCCACCCCCCACTTCAGGGCTGGCGCCGGGTGCCGCGTCGATTGTCCCCGAGCCCGCGAGCCGCCCCTATAGGGGACCCTACCTAGTTGCTCGCGCCGCCAGCAGCGCCGCCAGGGCGTCCAGCGACGGCGATCTCCGTCGGCCCGGTCGCGGTCGATCGCCTCCCGCCTCGCATGGCGGCCACGGTGCAGTCGACGGTCGACGCGGCGCATCGCGTCAGCGTGGTGCGCATAGCTGACGGCCCGAGGCATCGCGGCGAGGCGTCACGACGGCGCCCACGCCGGCTCGCGCGCGATGTCGGCAAGGGCTCGGCGGCACGCGGGCTGATGCGCCACGGCAACGATCGCGCGATCTCGGCGACTCGCCGCGTTACGACGGCCAGCCGACTCGTCGGGCGGATCGCGGCGTCGGTGGACCCGACGCGGGCGGCTCGGAGGTCGCAGATCGCCGCGGCGAGGCCGGCCTGGTCCCGGGAGGGAGATTCGAACTCCCATGACCTTGCGGTCGTCCGATTTTGAGTCGGATGCGTCTGCCGTTCCGCCATCCCGGGCCGGGATCAAGTCTAGCGGAGCCTCCGGTGCGGTCCGGGTGCCGGGACGCGATCGCCCACGGTGAATGCGCGCCCCAGGGTCGGGACGGGCGCGCCAGGGATCAGGAGGCGCGGCGACGCGCGAGGGCCCGGCCCGCGAAGAGCGACCAGCCCGGCGACAAGGAGCGTGAGCGAGGCCACGACCGGCAGCGGCACCGAGAGCTCGGCATCGCGCTCCGCGGCCTTCGCGCTCTCGGCATCGCCGTTGGCGGCGCCAGATGCGCCGGTCGATGCCGCCCGATCGACCGGCGGCTCGGCCGTCGAAGCCTCGCCGGCCACGCCCGCCGCTTCATCGCCGCTCGGAGTCGCGGCCGGCAGGGGTGCGGGCGCAGCCGTCGCCGCGAGGCCGGGCACGCCGGATGCGAGGGTGTCTGGGGTGCCGGAGGCCGCCGGCGGGGAGTACGTGCCCTGGAGCTCGATGGCGCCGGATCCGTCCGCGGCAGCATCCTCGACCGGGCCGGCCGGCGCGGCAGCCGGGGCTCCACCCGCGCTCCCGAACCCGGACAGCAGGCCCGGCGTTCCGGACGTCAGGAGCAGCCCGACCACCCCGAGGGTGGCGAGGCCGGTCGCGAGCGGCCGCACGGTGGACCCGGGCGCGGCGAGCCATTCGATCACCCGGCGCCAGCCTGATGGCCGCAAGCGGGCTGCATCCTCGGCGGTGAGCCGATAGTCGCGCCGGCGGGCTGGGGCCGGGAGTGCCGTCATGGCGCTGCGGATGGCGACGAGGTCGTGAGCCAGGGCCGCGCAGCCGCCGCAGGACGCGACGAGCGACTCGGCCGCTGTCAGCTCCGCGCCCGCCAGGTCGCCAGCATCGAGGGCGACGATGCGCGCGGCGTGATCCTGGGCCTCGGCGGCGGGGAAGTGCGGGGCGGGCGGCATGGTCCTCTGACGGCCTCAGCTTCGGAACAGTTCCATCCGGTCGGCGAGGAGCGCGCGGAGCGCCAGCCGGCCGCGGTGGATGCGGGACTTCACGGTGCCGAGCGAGACGCCGGTCAGCCGGGCGATCTCGGCGTAGTCGTAGCCCTCGACGTCGAAGAGGATGATCGCCGCTCGCTGGTCGCTGCCGATGGCGGCCAGCGCCGCGGCGAGCGCACGGCCCCGCTCCGACGCGGCGGTGATGACCTCGGGATCGGTCTCCGGGCCCGCCGGCGGCTGCCACGACTCATCCTCGAGCTCGGGGTAGGGCGAGACCGGGCGGCGCTTGCGGGCACGCTGGAGGTCCATCGCCGCGTTGACGGCGATGCGGGTCAGCCAGCCGCGGAACGAGGGCCCGCGGTACGAGCGCAGGTTCCGGTAGGCGGAGAAGAACGCCTCCTGGACTGCGTCGGACGCCTGGTCCGGGTCCGGAACGAGGCGCGCCACCAGGGCGTGGCACAGGTCCTGGTAGGCCTCGACGAGCTGGTTGAACGCGTCCAGGTCACCCTCGAGGGCCCGCGCCACGAGGATCTCGTCGCGCCGGGCCGCGGCCGCGTCGCCGGGACGCGCGAACGGGCGGTCGGCGGCGTGCTCAGCGGCGGCGACGGGAGTGCTCGAGGTCGCGTCGCCCATCGCGGTGGCGTCGCCCGCGATTGCATCGGCGACCGGCTCGGCCGCGGATGCCCCGGCGGCGCGACGGCGCCATCTGCGGCGTCGCGCTCGCCGGTCGTGGTCGAGCGCGGATCGTCCAAGGGGGCTCGGCTCCTTCCGGCACGGACGCCCGGGAACGGCGGGGCGGCGAGGCGGCGCGAGTCTAGCACGGCCCTCGGGACGCCCGCCGCCGCGCGCGGTTCCGGGCTGCGGACGGGCCGGCGGGCCCTGCCGGCCCGCCGCGATCTCTCGCCGCGCCCGGACCGGTACACTCGGCGGGGAACGCGCGACGCGCTGCAGGACCCACGCGCCACCCCCGCCGGAGGACCCCGCCCGCCATGACCCGCCTGATGCTGCTCGACGGGAACGGGCTCATCTATCGCGGCTACTACGCGCTCATCGCGACGCCCCTGACCACCTCGAAGGGCGAGCTCGTCAACGCCGTGTTCGGGTTCACCAACATCGTGCTGCGGGCGATCCAGGACGTGAAGCCCGACGCCGTCGCGATCGCCTTCGACCTCGGCGCGCCGACGTTCCGCCACGAGCGGTTCGAGGAGTACAAGGCGACTCGCCAGCGGATGCCCGACGAGCTGCGCGACCAGTTCCCCAAGGTGCGCGAGGTCGTGGCCGGCGCTGGGGATCCCGGTCTACGAGCGCGAGGGCTTCGAGGCCGACGACGTGATCGCGACGCTCACCGGCCAGGCCGAGGATCGTGGTCTCGAGACGACGATCGTGACCGGCGACCTGGACATGCTCCAGCTGGTCACGGACACACACCCGCCTGATGGTCTCGCTCCGGGGCGGCGTCGCCAACACCGTCGTCTACGACCTCGCCCGCATGGACGAGCGGTGGGGGCTGCGGCCGGACCAGATGCTCGACTACAAGGCCCTCAAGGGCGACGCGACGGACAACATCCCGGGCGTCCCCGGGGTGGGGGAGAAGACGGCGGCCAAGCTCGTCGCGACCTACGGCACCCTCGATGCCCTCTACGAGCAGATCGACGAGGTGACACCCGAGCGGCTCCGCCCGCTCCTGCTCGAAGCTCGCGACCGCGTGCTCGCGAGCCGCGACCTCCAGCGGCTGGTGCGTGATGTCCCCGTGGAGCTGGACCTCGACGCCGCGCGCATCGGCGTCTACGACCGCGACGCGGTGGTCGGGCTCTTCCGCGAGTACGAGTTCAGGAGCCTCATCGACCGGCTGCCACCGCTCCAGGGCGAGACGGCCGACGAAGCCGCGGGCCGGCTCCGCGAGACGACCGGCGACATGGGTTCGGCACGGGCGCCCGGATCCGGGCCGCGCGTCCCGGGCGCCCCACCGCGTGGCGCGGGGCCCCAGGCCCGCCCCGGCGGGTCCGACGGCCTGCAGCTCTCGCTCGACTTCGACGCCGTCGGGCCGGCCCCCGCGCGAACCGCGGGACCCCCGGAGCCGCTTCCGGCGGGCGACCTGCGCGCCGCCCTGGCCGCCCTCGTGGCGGACCCCGGCCGGGTGGAGCGGGGCGACACGGCGGCCGCCGCGGACCTGGGGTCGTGGCTCGCGACGCTCGCCGTCGTCGGCGTGGCCCTGCTCCTGGACGATCCGCGCCCGCGCGCGGGCACGCCGCTCGCGCTCGCCCTCGCCGGCGAGGACGGCCGCGTGATCACGTTCGAGGGCGCCGAGGCCGCTGCGGCCGCCCGGCGCGAGCTGGAGGCCGCGCGGACGCCGCTCGTCGGCCACGAGGTGAAGCCGTTCCTCGTCGCCCGCTTCGTCGACGACCTCGACGCCGTCCCGACGCTCGTCAACTTCGACACCCAGGTCGCCGCCTACCTGCTCAACGCTGCGCTGCGCAGCCAGGGGATTGCCGATGTCGTCCACGAGCGGCTCGACATCGACCTGCCACCGGCCGCCGCCGGCCTGGCCCCGGGCGAACGCGCAGCGCTCGAGGCGCTGGCCGCGCTCGCCGTTCGTGGCCCCCTCGCCGCGGCGCTCGAGGAGCAGGGTCTCCATCGCCTGTTCGGCGAGCTGGAGCTGCCCCTGATCCCGGTTCTGGCCCGGATGGAGGCGACCGGCGTCGCCCTCGATCTCGACGCCCTCGCGGCCCTCGACCGCGAGTTCGAATCCGAGCTGACCCGCCTGGAGGCGGAGATCCACGCCGACGTGGGCCACGAGTTCAACCTCGGCAGCCCGAAGCAGCTGGAGCAGGTCCTCTTCCACGAGCTGAACCTGCCCACGGGCAAGCGGACGAAGACCGGCTACTCGACCGACGCGACCGTGCTCGAGGAGCTGCGTCCCGCGCACCCGATGGTGGGCAAGCTCCTCGACTGGCGGCTGTACGCCAAGCTGCGGAGCACGTACGTCCAGGCGCTGCCGGGGCTCCTGGCCGCCGACGGGCGGCTCCACACCACGTTCCACCAGGCCGTGGCGGCGACGGGGCGCCTCTCGTCGTCGGACCCGAACCTGCAGAACATCCCGATCCGCACGCCCCTCGGCCGCCGAATCCGGCGGGCGTTCGTGGCCGGCGCGTCCGACGTGGTCCTCCTGTCCGCCGACTACAGCCAGATCGAGCTCCGGATCCTGGCCCACGTTGCGGGCGACGCGCACCTGAAGGCTGCCTTCGCGGAGGGGAGGGACATCCACCGCGACAGTGCCGCGCTCGTCCTGCGCAAGGACCCCGCGGACGTGACGGCCGACGAGCGTTCGATGGCGAAGATGGTCAACTTCGGGATCGCCTACGGGATGAGCGACTTCGGGCTCGCGAGCCGGGCCGGCATCCCCCGCGAGGAGGCGCGCGCCTTCATCGACCGCTACTTCGCGACCTACTCCGGGATCAGCTACTACATGCTCCACGTGAAGGAGACCGCCCGGGCGCAGGGCTTCGTGACGACGCTCCTCGGGCGCCGGCGGGAGATCCCCGAGCTGCGCTCCACGAACCGCAGCCTCGTCGCGGCCGGCGAGCGCATGGCGATCAACATGCCGATCCAGGGCACGGCCGCCGACATCATGAAGATCGCGATGATCCGGGTCGCGGCACGGCTTCGGGCGGAGGGCTTCCGGGCGCGCCTCCTGCTCCAGGTCCATGACGAGCTGCTCCTCGAGGTTCCGCGCGACGAGGTGGACCGCCTCGTGCCCGCCGTCCGGGAGACGATGGAGGGCGCGCTGACCCTGGACGTCCCGCTCACGGTCGACGTCAAGGTCGGCGACGACTGGGAGTCGATGACGCCGTCCGCGCGGGAGTAGAGACGTGCCCGAGCTGCCCGAGGTCGAGACGGTCGCCCGCGACCTGCGCGGGCTCATCGTGGGCGCCACGATCACGGGTGTCACGGGCGACTGGCCGCCCACGATCGCTTCGCACCCGACGGTCGGGGCCTTCGCCGACGCAGTGGCGGGGCGCCGGGTGGAGGCGGTGGGCCGACGGGCGAAGCTCGTGATCGTGGAGCTCTCCGGCGGAGCGGCACCCGGGCGGGGCCCGGCCGCGCTGACGATCCACCTCAAGATGACCGGGCAGCTCTTCGTGGTCCCGGCCGCGACCCCCGCGGATCGGCACGTCCACCTGCGCCTGGCTCTCGACGACGGCCGAGAGCTGCGCTTCCGCGACATCCGCAAGTTCGGACGGGTCGGCTGCTGGCCCATCGATCCGGCCACCGGCGCCGTGCTCGACGGGGCCGCCGGCGACGAGCTCTTCGCCGCGTTCGGGCCGGAGCCGCTCGACGACGCCTTCACCCTGCGGGCGTTCCGGGCCCGGCTGCGCGGGCGGCGTGGTCGCCTGAAGCCGCTGCTCCTGGACCAGCGTTTCGTTGCGGGCGTCGGGAACATCTACGCCGACGAGGCGCTCTGGCGGGCGCGCCTCCATCCGCTCCGCGGCGCGGACACGCTCCGACCGCCGGACGAGGCTCGCCTCCATCGCGAGCTGCGGGCCATCCTCGCGGAGGCGGTCGAGCGGCGCGGCTCCTCGATCGACGACTACACCGCCCCCGACGGTGACGGCTCGATGCAGGAGCGCCTCGACGTCTACCAGCGAACGGGCGAGCCATGCCCGCGGTGCGGCCGGCAGATCCGGCGCATCGTGGTCGGCGCCCGCGCGACCCACTTCTGCTCCTGGTGCCAGCGGCTTCCTGCGGCCGACCGGGCGGGCGCGGTCGCGATCCTGCGGGCCGCGCGGGCGCCGGCGACGAAGGGCCGCCGCTGGACGGAGCTCGCGGCCGAGGGATCGCTGGGGCTGACGCCCGACGAAGCCGAGCGGGCCGCGGCGAAGGCCCGTGCTCAGCGGACACGTCGGGCTGCGGCGGCGACGAGACGGGCCGAAGCCCGCGGTGGGGCCGATCCCCGGCGGCGCGCCGGAGCAGGGGAGGGCGCCTGACCGTGTCGCTCCTGCGCCTGTCGAACGTCACCCGCGAGATCGGCAACTTCGTGATCCTCGGCGAGGTGAACGCCGCGATCGCGGTGGGCGAGCGCGTGGGCATCGTCGGGCCCAACGGGGCCGGCAAGACGACCCTTCTCCGGATCGTCGCCGGCGTGGACGAGCCCGATCGGGGCGAAGTCCAGCGCCGGCGCGCGCTCTCCACGGGCCTGCTGGCGCAGGAGGCCCACTTCGACGAGGCATTCGCATCGGCGCCGGACCTCCGGACCGCCGTCCGCCGCGGCGCCGCGGCCGTCGAGGCGATGGAGGCCGAGCTGCGGGCGCTGGAGGAGGCTCATGCCGCCGGGACGCCGGCCTACGCCGACCTCGCCGCGCGCTTCGCCGCCGTCGACGGCTGGACCCTGGACCACCGGGTCGACGAGGCCCTCTCGGGACTGGGGTTCACACCGGAGGAGATCGCCCGCTCGCCCGAGGAGCTCTCGGGGGGCCAGCAGACCCGGGCCGCGCTCGCCCGCCTCCTTGTCGCCGACCCGGACCTGCTTCTCCTCGACGAGCCGACCAACCACCTGGACCTGTCCGCCATCGAGTGGCTCGAGCAGGCCGTCCGGCACCGCCGCGGCGCCCTCCTCGTCGCCTCCCACGACCGGGCCTTCCTCGACGCGACGGTCACCCGCGTCTGGGAGCTGCGCGACCGGCGCCTCTCCGCGTTCCGCGGCGACTACTCGTCGTACGCCCGCCAGAGGGAGGAGCGGGACGCCCGCCTGCGCCGCGACGCCGAGTCCCGCGAGATCGAGATCGCGAAGGAGCAGGCGCTCGTCCAGACGTACCGCAGCCAGCGCAAGCACGGGAAGATGCACGAGCACGAGGCCCGGCTCGCCCGGCTCGACCGGATCGGCACGCCGCGCGACGGGCCGGCGCTCCGCCTGGACCGCGCCCTGGGGTCGCCGCCACCGCGCTCCGGGGACGTGGCGCTCCGCCTGGACGATCTCGTCATCGGCCATCCGGGCGGCCCCGACGTGGCGCGGACCGTCCGCCTGGAGGCCACCCGCGGCGAGCGGATCGGGGTCGTGGGGCCCAACGGGGCCGGCAAGACGACCCTCCTGCGGGTGATCGCCGGCGAGCTGTCGCCGAGGGATGGCCGCCTCGCCTTCGGGGCGAACGTCCAGCTTGGCTACCTTGCCCAGGTTCGCACCAACCCGCTCGTCGGCGAGACCGTCCTCGACGCCCTCCTCGGGGAGATCCCGATGACGGCCGGCGAGGCCCGCGGCTACCTCGCCCGCTTCCTGTTCCGGGGCGACGACGTCTTCAAGGAAGTGCGCGCGCTCTCGGGTGGCGAGCGGTCGCGGCTCGAGCTCGCCATCCTCGGGATCATGCCGGCCAACCTCCTGCTGCTCGACGAGCCGACCAACCACCTCGACATCCCGGCCCGCGAGGCGTTGGAGGGGTTCATGCGTGGAACGACGGCCACGCTGCTCGTCGTCAGCCACGACCGGCGACTCCTCGAGAAGACCTGCGACCGACTCTGGGTCGTCGACCGGGGCCGCGTGGCGCCGTTCGACGGCGGCTACCGGGCGTGGCGGGCCGCGGTCGGGGACGGCTGGCGCATCGACGAGGCCTTCGCGCGCGAGGAGGCGCGCTTCCACGGCCGGCCGCAGGCGGGCACGGGCGGCGTGGGGCGCGGTCGCGAGGGCGCGCGGGCGGGCGACGCCGACGGGCGCGCGCCGAGGGCCGCCGCCGCGACGGCCCTGGTTCCGGCGGCCGCGACGACGCCCTCGGCTTCGGCGGCCGGCCCGCCCCGGCCCGCCGCGCGCCAGCCGAAGCTCTCCAAGGACTCCTACCGGCGCCAGAAGGCGCTGATCGACGACGACCTGAACCGGCTCGGCCTGCGCAAGAGCCACCTCGAGCTGGCCCTGCTCGATCCCTCGATCGCGTCGAACTTCGTCGAGCTGCGCCGCGTCACGAGCGAGCTGGCAGACGTGGACCAGGCGCTCGGGGCGGCCGAAGAAGCCTGGCTGCTGCTCGAGGAGCGGGCACCGTGAGCCGGGACCGGGCCGGCGCCACCGGCGCTGACGGGGCCGGCGCGGCGCGCCGAGCGCTCCGGATCGGCCTGACGGGGCCCATCGGCTGCGGCAAGTCGACCGTTGCCGCGTGGCTGGGCATGCGCGGGGCCGCAATCATCGATGCCGACGCCGTTGCCAGGGCCGTGACCGCACCCGGCGAGCCGGCCCACGACGCGATCCTCGCCCGTTTCGGCGACGCCGTCCGTGGCGCGGACGGGACGCTCGACCGGGCGGCCCTGGCGCGCGCCGTCTTCCCCGATGCGGCAGCGCTGCACGACCTGGAGGCGATCGTCCACCCGGCCGTGCGGCCACGGATCCTGGCCGCGATCGAGGCCGCCGACCGGGCCGGGGCGCCCGCGGTGGCCATCGAGGCGATCAAGCTGGTCGAAGGCGGCCTCGCCGCGCTCTGCGACGAGGTCTGGCTGGTGTGGTGCGATCCTGCGACCCAGCGGGCGCGGCTGGCCGGGCGAGGGATGGCGCCGGCCGACGCCGAGCGGCGCATCACCGCGCAGCGTGACCTCGTCGAGCGGCTGCGTCCGCACGCAACGCGCCTGCTGGAGACGAGCTCCGCTCCCGGCGAGGTCGAGGCGATCGTGGCCGCGTACCTGGCGGCGGCGCTCGTCGCCCGTCGAGAAGGCGCGTCTCCGGCCTGAGGGTTCCGTCGGTCGCCCGCTCGGGATGAGTGGGCGCCGGCACACGGCCGCCCGGCCCACGCGTGCGGGCCGGGCGGCACGGGAGGCGCGCCGGGTCAGCGGCGCAGGAGTGCCGGGCGCGGGGGCGAGAGTCCGCGGCCGGGCGACCCGACGGCTACGGGGCGGGCGAGATGCTCGCCGGGATGCGCGTGTTGCTGCGCGGATACGTCTCCGGGATCGGCAGGTCGTACTCGTCGATGATCCGGTTGGTCGTCTCGCCGAGTGGGCCGACGTCCACCTTCCGGGTGTCCTCCGGCGGCCGCAGGGCGAGGCTGAAGGTCGCCGTGCCCGACGCCTGGAGGTGGCTGATCTCCTCGGCCATCGATTCGGTGACCCGGATGATGTAGAAGGTCCCGGCCTTCGCGAGGATCGGCACGTCCTGGTAGGTCAGCTTCGTCGACTTGTCGGTGTAGAGCCTTCCTCCGTCGGCCACGGCCTGGGGGACGTTCACGGTCACCGTGATGAAGACGTCGACGGTCTGGCCAGGCTGGACCAGGCCGCCCACGGCCCGGTCGTCGGGGACGTTGAGCGAGACGGCGCGCAGGTCGGGGCTGTCCGGGGAGATGGACGCGTCCGGCCCGAGGATCGAGAACTGCCCGCCGGCAGCCGTCGATGCGAGGAGGTTCTTCGTGACCAGCTGGCCCGTCGGGATGGTCACCCCGCTGATTCGTCCCTCGACCTCCTCGAGCGTGGTGAACGCGGCTGCGTTCGTCACGTCCTGGGGCACGGTGCGAAGGGTCACGTCGCCGCTCTCGATCGGCTTGCGGGCCGGGATCTCGCGGGCGGCCACGACCACTGCCACCATCGGGCAGTCCCTGCGTCGCGGCCTGCTGCTGGGCCTGGGTCAGGAGGTAGAAGCCGCCCCCCCCGGCGACCAGGGCGAGGACCACGCCCACCACGATGATCCACTTGCCGCGCCGGCCGTGGTCCCTGAACTCGAGCTCGTCCATTGCTGCCTCCCGGAAAGCGTGGGCCGGCGGTCTCCGCCCACGCGTGAACGTGATGCCGTGCCCGTCCGGCTAGTCCCAGGGCACCAGTCGCGCCACCTGACCGCGGCGCAACGCGGGATCGTTCATGTCGGCGATCACCGGCGTGATCGCATAGGCCGTGATGACGTTGCTGTCGGCCGCGGCGATCCGCATCACTGCGAAGCCGGCGATGTCGACGTACTCGTCGGCTCCGTTGGTGGTGCCGTCGCCGATCGTGATCGTGATGGGGTACAGGCGGGTGACGCTCCGCGGCGTCGCCTCGCCGTTGGAGCCCGTCACGCGGACGACGAAGCGGTGGACCCCATTCGCCAGCCCAGTCGTTCCGATCGTCAGGTCCGACGAGTACAGCTTCGAGTTCCTGCCGAGCGGCGTCACGGTCGACGGCGAGAACGAGGCGGTCACGCCGCCGGGCAGCGGGCTGTTGAGGCCCTCGAGGCTCAGCGTCACGGAGCCACCGAACGCCTGGTTCTGGGCGTCCTTGACGGCGATCCGGAACGCGGCCGGGGCACCCGACGTGACGGTCTGGTTCGAGACATCCGAGGTGATGGCGAAGTCCCGACTCACCGATCCGATCTTGATCGCCAGCGGCTCGTGCTTGGTCGTCAGGTACGGGCTGCCGGCCTCACCCCGGATCCAGACGGCGTAGATGCCCGGCGCGGCCCCGCTTGTCGAGATGTCGCGCATGCTCACCGAGGTGCCCGCGCCGAGTGACGGCGTGACGGGGTTGGGGTCGTAGTCGATCGGGTCGCTGCCGACAAGGGTGCCCAGCACCATCGGGTTGGCCGGGTCGTTGGTGTCGGAGACGGTGGACAGCGCGACCTGCCCGGAGAAGGCCTGGTTCCGTCCCACCCGGAAGCTGCCGCCGCTGGCGACCGTGCCGGTCGTCGGCAGGGCAAGAAGGGGCGGCGTGCCGAGCGTGAAGTCCGGGATCGCCATCACCTGGCCCGGGTAGACAGCCACCAGGACCGCGTCGCCGGGCGCGAAGCGCTCGTTGACCGCGTCGATCGCGATGCCCGTTGCATTCCCGGACATCACGGCGACCTGGTCGTTCGGGTCTGGCGGTGCGGTGGCCGGGGGGAACATCGGCCCCGGGTAGCCACCGGCGCTGATCCAGCCGGCTTCCATCGCCTTGAGCGTGTTCGGCTGGGTCCCGCTCGTGACGTTGTTGTAGTAGAGCTGCGTCCCGAAGGCGGCGAAGTTGCGGATGTCGAGGGCGATGAAGCCACGGAAGTCCGACGTCCCGTTGGGCTGCGCTCCCTGGCCCAGGATCTCGACGACCGGTCCGTGGTTCGTTGGGTCGCTGCCGGGCGACGTCAGGTCGAAGGCCGCCCCGGCACTGGGGGTGGACCGAAGGGTCGGGTCGCTGTCGGTGCCGAGGCAGGACGTCGTCTCCGTCGCAAAGACGTCGAAGAAGGACCCCGGGTTGAGCGCACACGGCGAGGTCGCGCCGGCATTCGGGCCGGGCAAGTTGATGTACCGACGGACGGCGATGGGCAGGAGGTCACCCCGGAGGGCCACCCGAGCCCGCGCTCCCACCACGCTGCTCGTCATCCCGACGGCGCGCCCGAAGGTGAACGGGACCGTGTTCTGGACCGCGACCCGGATGTCGCCACCCGAGATGAGGATGCCGTTGACGAGCTCCGCCGGGTCGCCTGCGCCGCCGGGAGCGTAGACAGGACTCGTCGGCGGGAGCGGAGCCACGATCCCGTTCGGACCGTTGGCCAGGTTCGTGGCCAGGACGGCGCGGGCCTCCGTGTCGGCGTCGGTCAAGCTGCCGCCGCGGATCAGGCTGTTGGCGGCGGCCAGGGCGGCGGCGTCGGCCGCGTTCTGGAGCGAGCGTCGCTCCATGAGGAGGCGTCCCGCGTCGAAAGCGACCCCCGCAGCGCCCAGGAGCGCCAGCAGGCCCAGGGCGAACACGACCAGAACCTGCCCCCGCGTGCCCGCTGCGCCGGGCGGCCGTCCGCGCAGCCAGGTGCCCATCAGTTGATGACCATCGTGACCTCGCCCGGAAGGGCAAGGCGGCCGCCGGCGTCCAGGGGCAGAAGCGCGGCGATCATCGGGATGATCAGGTCCTGGTGGTAGACCGCCCGCACGGTGATCGTCTGCCCCGTCCGGGTGTCGGAATCCGTCACCCCGACGGGTACCGCGTAGGTGATCGTCGTGTCGCCGTTGGTGAAGATCGTCCCGCTCGCGGTCCACGTGGAGCCACCGGCGAACTGGGGGCTCGTCTTGGCAAGCAGGTTCATCGACGCCAGCACCGACGCCCGGATCGCCGCGTTGCGGGCCGTGTCGTTCTGCGACTTCGAGAGCGTTCGGTCGTAGACGTAGATCGTGCCCGTGCGGGCGCCCTCGCGCGCGGCATTCGTCATCGTCACGTACGAGTTGAAGATCAGTCCGAACTGGATCACGCCCAGGATCAGCAGGAAGAGCGGGAGCAGCACCAGGGCGAACTCGACCAGGCTCTGGCCCCGGGCGTGGGGCGGGGCACACCGGCGAGCGGACGCAGGTCCGGCGCGGTCGGCGGCGATTCGGCGAAGGGCGGCGATCCGCATCAGGTCGGGACGTTCCTCGTGCGCGGCATGGCGGACCCCAGGGTCCGGGCCCTCGGCGAGCATCGCGTGGCCACTGGTGCCCCTCCATGGTTCCTTCGTCCTGCCCGCACCACCCAACAGGTCACCCGACCGGGGCGGGTGCTGCCCGACAATAGAACGCCCGTGCTGTTCCACCACCGCTCGTCTGCTAGACTGCTCCCATGCCCGACTTCGAGCTGGTCGCCCCGTTCGAGCCCACCGGCGACCAGCCGCAGGCGATCGAGCGCCTCGAAGACGGCCTCGCGCGCGGCCTCCGCCACCAGGTGCTGCTCGGGGCCACCGGCACGGGCAAGACGTTCACCTTGGCAAGAGTCATCGAGAAGGCGAACCGCCCCACGCTGGTCCTGGCCCACAACAAGACCCTGGCCGCCCAGCTCTACGCCGAGTTCCGCGACTTCTTCCCGAACAACGCCGTCGAGTACTTCGTCAGCTACTTCGACTACTACCAGCCCGAGGCCTACCTGCCCCGGTCGGACACGTACATCGAGAAGGATTCCAGCCGCAACGAGGAGATCGACAAGCTCCGCCACGCGGCGACGAAGGCGCTCTTCGAGCGGCGCGACGTGATCATCGTCGCCTCGGTGAGCTGCATCTACGGCCTTGGTGCGCCGGTCGACTACGGGGCGACCGTGCTGCGCCTCAAGCGGGGCGGGGCCTACCGGCGGGACACGGTCCTGCGCCACCTCGTGGACCTCCAGTACCAGCGCAACGACCAGGCCCTCCAGCGTTCGAGATTCCGCGTCCGGGGCGACACGCTGGAGCTGGTGCCCTCCTCGGAGGACCGCCTGGTGAGGGTCGAATTCTTCGGCGACGAGGTGGAGCGGATCACCGAGCTGGACTCGCTCACCGGCGAGCTCCTGGCCGAGCGGTCCGAGGTCAACGTCTTCCCGGCCAGCCACTTCGTCACGCCGGCCGACAAGCTCCGGGCGGCGGTCGGCACGATCGAGGCCGAGGCGGTCGAGCGCGTCGCCTGGCTGGAGGATCAGGGGCGGGCGCTCGAAGCCGCACGCCTCCGCCAGCGCACCACCTTCGACCTGGAGATGATCAGGGAGCTCGGGTTCTGCTCGGGGATCGAGAACTACTCCCGCCACCTCTCGGGCAGGGAGCCCGGGTCGCGGCCGTGGACGCTGCTCGACTACTTCCCGCCGGACTGGCTCCTCGTGGTCGACGAGTCGCACATGACGATCCCCCAGGTCGTGGGGATGTACAAGAACGACCGGACCCGCAAGGAGATCCTCGTGGACTTCGGGTTCCGGCTTCCGTCGGCGCTCGACAACCGGCCCCTGACCTTCGAGGAGTTCGAGGCCACCGTCAACCAGGCGGTCTACATGAGCGCCACGCCCGGGCCCTACGAGCTGGAGCGAAGCCAGCGGATCGCCGAGCAGCTGATCCGGCCTACCGGGATCGTCGACCCGGCCATCACCGTCCGCCCGACCGAGGGCCAGATCGACGACCTCATGGAGCGCATCCGCGAGCGGGTGGAGCGGGGCGAGCGGGTCCTCGTCACGACGCTCACCAAGCGGATGGCCGAGGACCTCGCCGACTACCTGCGCGAGCTCGGCGTCAAGGTCCAGTACCTCCACAGCGAGGTGGACACGCTCGAGCGGGTCCAGATCCTGCGTGACCTGCGTCTCGGGGTCTTCGACGTCCTCGTCGGCATCAACCTCCTCCGGGAAGGTATCGACCTGCCCGAGGTGACCCTCGTGGCGATCCTCGACGCCGACAAGGAGGGCTTCCTGCGCAGTGCCTGGTCGCTCATCCAGATGATCGGGCGGGCGGCCCGCAACATCGGGGGCGAGGTCGTGATGTACGCCGACGTCATGACCGAGTCGATGAAGGCGGCGATCGGGGAGACAGACCGTCGCCGGTCGATCCAGGAGCGCCACAACGCCGAGAAGGGGATCACGCCCTTCACGATCGTCAAGGAGATCCACGACATCAACGACCGGCTGCGAGTCGCGGCCGAGGTCACGGCGCCGTACGGGGGTGAAGGCGGGCGCGATCTCACCGGAGCGTCGAAGGTCCAGGTGGAGCAGCTCGTCGCGCGCCTGGAGACGGAGATGCGGGCTGCGGCCCGAGAGCTCGAGTTCGAGCGGGCGGCCGCGCTGCGCGACGAGATCCAGCAGATCCGGCTCCGGGTGCTGGCGGAAGACGCGTCGGTGATCGTCGGGCGGGCCGCAGAGGCGGCGGGCCGGGGGGGCGCGGGGCCCGGGCAGCGATCCCCGACCGCACCGGTCCCCCGCGGGCGGCACGGGCGCGGCGGTCGTCCGGGCGCGCCCGCCGAGACCGCCCCGGCGTCGGCACTCGAGGTGACGTCGGTGACCGTGATGCCAGTCGGCGAGGAACCCGGGGGCGCGGGCGAGGAGCCCGGGGTCGCCGAGGGCACCGCGGCTGACTGGCTGCCCGGGCTCCGCGACGAGCACGAGGATGACGACGCCGGCTGGCAGGCCCGCTGGCTCGATCGGCCTACGTGGGACCGGACGGTGACCCCGAACGTGAAGCGTCGGACGGGGAGGCGCGGGCCTCGACGAAGCTGATGCGGTTGTAGGTACCGGCTCATCGGGAGGCGCGGACGAAGGCGACGAGGTGGTGCGTGGGGGCACCACATCAATTCTTACCACTTGACGTCGGCCCTCGGGCTCCGGCCATACTGCCGCCTACGACCGGGAGGCATCGCCTTCCGCAGCGCTCCGGTCACGCCGCCACGCGCCGCGTCCGCGCAGTGCCCCCGATCGGCATGGGCCATGGTGCCGCATGGGGTGGGGGATGAGGTTGGGGGCAGCCTGCGTTCGGCCGGGAGCGGATCGCCGCGACCCGTGTCGTTGCGTGCACGCGATCTCGCGCGTGGGGCTCGCCCGACGACTGTTCTCCTTCTCTGCGCGGGTGGGTACCTGGGAGGCCCCGTCGTCGTAGTCACGGCGCCCAGCGGGCGCCATTTCAGTGGGGGGACGCAATGTTCGGTCGTAGGACCACGCGCTCCACAATTCGGAGCCGCCTTGGAGCCGCGCTGGGATCGGCGCTGCTCATCTCGTCGCTGACTGGGACGCTTGTCCCCGTCGCCGCGGCGGGGCCGTTGACGATCACGAATGTCGACAGCCCGGATCCGGTCCAGTCAGGAAGCCAGATCCTCTACACCGTCGTCGTCACGAACACCGGGGGCGCAAAGGTCAACAACGTCGTCCTGACCGACCAGATCAACGGCGTCGTGGGCTTCGGGAATCCCCCGCTGCTCGACGTCGTGAGCTCCCGTGGCGGGGCGGGCTGCACCCAGACGAACACCCAGGTCACCTGCAGCATCGGGTCCATCGAAGGAACCGGGTCGTGGACGGTGACGATCCGCGGCGTCGTCACGGCGGCCGCCGGCACGACGATCAACAACATTGCCACCGTTGTGGCGACGAAGTCCGCCCAGACCTACACGACCTCGGCGGCGGCCACGACCCAGGTGCAGGGCAGCGGCCCCGGCGGCGCCAGCCCAGACCTCACGATCGGCAAGAACGGACCACTCCAGGTGACGCCGGGCGCGGGGATCACCTACACCCTGACCGTGAACAACCTCGGCACGGGCAACGCGCTCGGCGTCAAGGTCACGGATACGTTCCCCGCCGCGCATCGCGCCCGTCAGCGTCAGCGCGACGAGCCTGTTCGCCTGCAGCATCGCGGACCAGACCGTCACTTGCGTGGACGGCCGCGTGAACGCCGGCTCCAACGCCACGATCACGGTCAACGGCACCGTGGCTGCGGCTGCGGCTGGCGACCTGGAGAACACCTCGGTCGTCGACCCCGACAACACGATCGACGAGGGCGAGCTGGGCAACACGGCCGACGCGGCCGAGCTCAACAACTTCTCGAACACCGTCGTCACGAACGTGTCGCCGGTCCCGCCGACCCCGGCAGGCGCCATCTCCTTCGACAAGCAGGGACCCGCATCCGCGATCCCCGGAGAGCTCATCCAGTACACGCTCACGATGACCAACGGGACGGTCGGGCGGGCCGACTACATCACGATGACGGACGGCACGCAGGGCCTGCACGCCGCGAGCCTTCGCGTCGTGAGCGCGACTCGCACGAGCGGCACGGCGCCGGTCTGCACGGTCGCCGCCCCGACCGTCACCTGCACGATGACGCGCCTCTCGGCGAGCAGCACCACGACGCCCCAGAAGTTCACGGTCGTCATCGAGGGCATGGTCGTGGCCTCCGCGGGCTCGACGATCATCAACAGCGCCGGCCGTGAACGCCAACGTCAAGAACATCGGCTACACGGAGCGCGACGAAGTCCAGACCATCATCAACGCCGGACGCGACCTGACGATCTCCAAGTCGGACGCGCCGGACCCCGTCTGTGCGCGCTCCTGGCCCGACGGCGGCAACACGAACGACTGTCGCGGCGGCCTGCACTACACGTTCGTCGTCGGCAACAGCGGCGTCCAGGAGGCGACGAACGTCGTCGTCCGCGACCCGCTTCCGCCCGGGACGACCTACGACGACGCGGCCACGGACCTCGCCAACGGGAACGATTTCTGCGACGAGGTCCGTCGGCTGGGCATCGTCATCTGCACGATCCCGACCCTCGGCCCAGGCGCTTCGGAGACGATCGAGATCGTCCTCGTCGCGCCGCCGACCCTCGGCACGATCACGAACACCGTGACCGTCGACCCGAGCAACGCGATCTTCGAGGCCGACGAGACGAACAACATCGCCGTGGCCACGACGACCGTCGCCACCGGCATCGACCTGACGATCGTCAAGGACGACTCGCCGCCGCCTCGCCGAGCGGGTTCGACCCGATCGCGACGAGCGGGACGCAGACCTACCGGATCGTCGTCGACAACACCGGCACCCAGGACGCGACCGGCATCCACGTGCGCGACATCCTGCCGTCCGGGACCATCTTCCTGACCGCGGAGGAGATCGACCCGAACGGGCCGGGTACGTACCCGGACCTCCACGGGTTCACCTGCACCCACAACGGCGCCGCCACCGGCGGCCTCGTCGACTGCGTCGGCGGGTCGCTGCTGGGCAGCGCAGCCGAGTACTACTACCCGCCCCAGCCGGGCGACGACAAGGCCTATATCGAGATCAAGGTCTTCGCTCGCCCGACCGTCGGGATCATGCACAACGAGGTCCGCGTCGACCCGCTTGGCCAGATCGCCGAGTACGACGAGACCGACAACATCGAGTTCGAGGACACGACCGTCACCACGGGGAACGACGGCATCGGCGCCTTCAACCAGCTCACGATCACGAAGTCCCAGGTCAGCCCCGCCGGCAACGTGGCGACGAACGGCATCCTCATCTACGACCTCGAGGTCGCGAACCTCGGCACGGACCCGGTGAGCTCCATCGTCGTGAAGGACTTCCTGCCGGCCGGCTCGCGCTTCATCGAGGCCAAGGACACGGACGTCGGCATCGGCGTCGCGGACGCGTTCTTCTGCGCCCACGACGGGCAGGCGTACGGGGGCACGGTGACCTGCACCGGCGGCGACCTGAGCGGAACCGTCAACACCATCGTCGACACCCCCGGCCCGGGCCTCGTCCCGACCGTGCGGAACATCCGGATCACGGTGTTCGCCCCGAACACGCCGGGCGTCTATCCGAACAGCGCGGTCGTCGACCCGAACAACGTCGTGCCCGAGGGCAATGAGTTCGACAACGACTCGCAGATCACCACGACGGTGGCGATCGGCGCCGCCAACGAGTTCAACGAGCTGACGGTCGCGAAGACCCAGACCGACCCGGCCGGCAACGCCGTTGCGACCAGCAGCATCGTGACCTGGGAGATCGTCGTCACGAACACCGGCTCGGACCCGGCGTTCAACGTCCGGCTCACCGACACGCTGCCGTCGGGCTTCACCTTCATCGCCGCCATCGACACGAGCCCTCCGAGCGATCCGTACCGGTTCGTCTGCGCGCCGGCCGCCGGGCAACACGGTGGACTGCACCGGCGCCACGCTGAGCGGGCACCGTGAACGTGGCCGGCACCAGCCCGACGACGCGCACGATCGTGCTTCGCGCCTACGCCTCGGCCATCCCGGGCACGTACACCAACACGGTGATCGTCGACCCGGCCAATGCCATCCCGGAGGGCAACGAGACCAACAACACGGCAAACGCGTCCGTCGATGTCTCCAACGGCGGCCCCGGGGCGTTCATCGACCTCGAGG
This sequence comes from uncultured Chloroflexia bacterium, assembly GCA_963739365.1. Lineage (GTDB taxonomy): Bacteria > Chloroflexota > Limnocylindria > Limnocylindrales > CSP1-4 > CTSoil-043. The sequence continues at coordinate 95,979 of CAVUAG010000012.1, forward strand.
TCGACAAGCAGGCACTCATCCCGGTCGCCGGCACGCCGGTCGCGCCGGGCGGGCAGCTTGCCTACACGCTCACGGTGACGAACACGGGTGCGGCCCCGGCCTTCAATGTCGTGGTCCGCGACGTCCTGCCGGCCCACGTGACCTTCTTCAATGCCGCGGACGGGACCGTCGGCCCCGGGATGTTCACCTGCGCCCAGGCCTCGGGTGTCGTCAACTGCAGCGGCGGGCAGATCCCCGCCGGCGGCAACCGAACGATCCTCGTGCTGATGATCGCTCCGACGAGCATCGAGCAGTACGCGACCAGCCTCACCAACATCTCGATCGGGATCACGAACCAGGCGTTCGTGGACCCGGACAACGCGATCCTCGAAGGCAACGAGATCAACAACGCCGACTCCGTCGACACGACGGTGACGCCGCCGATCAACCTGACCCTGACCAAGGAAGGTCCGACGAACGCGACACAGAAATCAGACGACCGAGTACACGATCACGGTCAAGAACAACATCACCTGGGGGGCTGGGGGGCTCGCCAGGGGCGTCCGGGTGGTCGATGGGCTGCCCACCGGCCTCATCCCGATCGGGAGCGTCCAGGCCGGCGGCAACTTCGTCTGCCAGGTGCTCGAGAACCCGGTCAACTACGTCAGCTGCCTCGGAGACCTGGCAGCGGACGACGAGGTGACGATCACCATCCCGGTGTTCATCACCGCGGACGGTGGCGTCCTCGACAACGAAGCGTGCGCCGACCCAGATCACGTCGTCGCGGAGACCAACGAGCTCGACAACTGCGCGCACGCGCTGACCCAGGTTGGTCCCGCGGTCGAGCCGGCGAACCTCTCGATCGACAAGACCGCGAGCACCGGGTCCGTCACCGCGGGCCAGGAGTTCACCTATACCGTCGCCGTCTCCAACATCGGAGGCACCGACGCAACCGGCACGATCACGATGACCGACGACCTGCCGCCGGCGGTCGAGCTCATGGGTGTCAACCCCGCATCCGGCTGGAGCTGCCCGTTGCCGCTGCCGGCCACGCCGAACCACCTCGAGTGCACCCGCACCGGGCTGGCGGCAGGGAGCACCGAGAACATCGTCATCAGCGTCAAGACGAAGACCGGGGCCGACGCCCCGACAACGGCATTCACCAACCACGCGGAAGTGAGCGGCAACAGCGAGGTCGAGTTCGACGAGGTCATCGTCGGGGTCGGCGGCGCAGGCACCGATCTCCTCATCTCGGACATCACCGACACGCCCGACCCGGTCAACCGCACGAAGGAGCTGACCTGGACGATCGTCGCCGTCAACGCCGGCACGGCCGACGCCGATGGCGCGGTAGTCCGCGTCCAGCTGCCGGACGCCGGAGTGACCGTCTCCGGGATCGCCGCAACGAACGGGTTCAACTGCGTGGTCAACCCCGCGATCCTGCCGGCAGGCATGACCTACGACTGCACGGCTGGCGTCGTGACGGGATTCCCCGCGAGCAGTGACACGACGATCACCGTCGTCGCGACGGTGAACCTGGACGCGCCGGCTGAGCTGGTCCTCACCGCAACGGCGGACCCGGCCAACGCGTTCGTGGAGTCGGACGAGGTCAACAACACGCTGACCCAGACGACGACCGTACGACGACAGCGTCTGCACGTCGTCACCGTGCGTCGACCTCGCCGTGTCGAGCATCATCGATGTGCCGGATGGGGCGCCATTCGGCCCACCAATCCTCTATACGGTGGCGGTGACGAACGTCGGAGACGCACCGCTGCCGACCAACGTGCCGTGGGACATCCACTTCGAGCTGCTCGGAGCCGGGGTCATCACGTCGATCACGGTTCCGACCGGGGTGACGTGCGCCCCGCTGGGGGGCGTGCACCTGCACTGCAGCGCATCGGTCGGAGCGGATGACATGGACCTGGCTGCCGGCGCCGGCATCGCCTTCGTCCTCACGGTCCAGCCGGGCGGTCCGGGCGTCCTGCAGCTGAACGTCGTGGCGGACTCGAACACTGATGCGCCGCTCGGGAGCCCGGGCGAGATCCCCGAGTTCTCCGACGCAAACAACTTCCTGACCGAAATCACGACGGTTCTGCCGCCAGGACCCTAGCCCGCGACGATCGAAGGCCGCCCGGCACCGCCGGGCGGCCTTCGACTCGATCGGCAGCCGGGAGTCCCGATGAGAAGGAGCAGGGATGAGGGCAACGATGGATCAATGGACATCACGGCGGTCCGCAAGGCCGGCCGTACGGCTCGGTGCCGTCAGCATGGCGTTCTTCCTTTCGGTCAGCTTCAGTGCTTCGCTGGCCGAGACGGGTGCCTCGACGGTCGAGGCGGCGGCAGGTTGCCGGATCTACGTGGCCAGCGGCGACGATGTCACCAACGGCAAGGCGATGGACGCCAACGCGAGCCGCTACCCCGAGAAGCTGCTCGCCGACAAGATCAAGGCTCCGGGCTGGTGCCTCTACAACCAGGGCAAGAACGGCCAGACCTCGGCGACCTACATCACGGGCGGTGGGCTGGCCAGCGCGTACAACATGAGGCCGGACTTCCTGACCATCCAGCTGGGCGAGCAGAACTCGACGATCGTGAACCTGGTCACGAGCTGCTTCGAGAAGGTCAAGGGCCACGACTTCTCGGGCGCGACCGCCTGCGCCTCGCAGATCCTGGGCAACAGCTCCCTGTGGACGAACCTGAGGAGCAACTACACGACGATCCTCCAGCAGACCAGGATCATGGCCGCCCAGCGGCCCCAGCTGGTCGTGGCCGTCGTGAACTACCCGAACCCGTACCCGCAGTCGACGGATGTCGTGGACGAGATCGCAACACTCTGCGTCCCGCTCGTCGACACGATCCCCACCTGCACGACCCGCTGGTCGCAGCTGCCGCCGGCGCTGCTGGCCCTCGACAAGGTCTTCCAGAAGCTCAACCAGACTCTGAAGGAATCGGTGGCGCCGTTCCAGGCTGCCCCGAATGGCAGCCGCTGGGTCTACGTCGACACGTACCCCAGGTTCAAGGATCACTGCATGACCATGAAGGTCACCATCAAGACGAAGGTCGAGCATCCGGAGGAGATCGGGAGCCGTTCACCAGCACGACTCGCCCGAGGTCAACTTCGGATGCTCCGAGGAGTGGTTCGTCGAGGGGTCCGACGGGACCGCAAAGCCGAACTACCTCCTGCCGGCCGCGCTCGGCGTCCTCGTCGACTGGAGCCAGACCACCAAGGGGATGGGCGTCTACCCGAACGCCGACGGCCACAAGTGCATCTCGGAAGCGATCTGGGAAGCCGACACGATCGATCCCGGCACCACGCCCCTGAAGTGGAAGCTGGGCTACGGGGAGGTGGCCAACTCGAGCATCTGTCAGTGACATCACCGCTGGACGGGTGGGGGGGTCGGCGTGCCGCACAGGCATGCCGACCCTCGTCCAGCCTCCGGCGGGGTCCGCACCGACGACGTGCGCTCGCGCGCGCCGCCCGCAGATCGCTTGGGCTGACCCGGTGATAGAACACCTGTACGAAATGGCGCGATCGGCGTAGACTAGGCACGTGCCCTCCGACCAGCTGATCGTGCGCGGCGCGCGCGAGCACAACCTCAAGAACGTCGACGGTGGCGCTGCCCCGCGACCGGCTCGTGGTGATCACGGGGCTGTCCGGCTCGGGCAAGAGCAGCCTGGCCTTCGACACGATCTATGCCGAGGGCCAGCGCCGCTACGTCGAGAGCCTCTCGGCGTACGCCCGACAGTTCCTGGGCCAGATGGAGAAGCCCGACGTCGACCAGATCGACGGGCTCTCGCCGGCCATCTCCATCGACCAGAAGGGCGCCAGCCGCAACCCGCGGTCCACCGTGGGGACCGTCACCGAGATCTACGACCACCTGCGGCTCCTCTTCGCCCGGATCGGCCACCCGCATTGCCCCGCCTGTGGCCGCGAGATCGAGCGCCAGACGGTCCAGCAGATCGTCGACCAGGTCTTCGGCCTGCCGCCGGAGACCCGCCTGCTCGTCCTCGGCCCGCTCGTGAAGGACCGCAAGACCGAGGGCGACCGGATCTTCGAGGCAGCCCGCAAGCAGGGCTTCGTCCGGGTCCGCGTCGACGGGGAGCAGCTGGACCTGTCCGAGACCATCACCCTCGACAAGTACAAGCGCCACACCATCGAGGTCGTCGTCGACCGCTTCGTCGTGCGCGCTCCCGAAAGCCCGGGCGAGCCGCCGCCCGATGCTGCCCGGCTGGCCGATTCGATCGAGACGGCGCTCCGCCTCGGCGAGGGCGTCGTGGTCATCGCGCCCGGCGCCGAGGGACGGCGAGGCCCCCGACTTCGAGGAGCGCCGCTACAGCGAGCGCTACAGCTGCCCGTACGACGGGACGACGATCGACGAGCTGGAGCCGCGCAGCTTCTCGTTCAACTCGCCCCACGGCGCCTGCCCCACCTGCACCGGGATCGGGACCCAGCTCGTCATCGACCCGGACCTCGTGATCCCCGATCGCGCCAAGAGCGCTCGCGGGCGGTGCCCTCGTGCCGTGGGCCAGGATGCCGACCGACGCCTCGTGGCGGATGAAGATCCTCGAGGCGATCTTCGGCGAGCACGGCTGGGACATCAGGGCGCCCGTTCGTGACCTCCCGCCCGAGGCCGTCGAGCACCTCCTGTACTCGGCCAAGGAGGAGAAGGTCCTCGTCCGCTACCGCCACGAGCGCGGCGAGAACACGTACTGGGCCACCTTCGAAGGGCTCGTCACGAACCTCGAGCGGCGCTACCGCGAGACCGAGTCGGAGTACATCAAGACCGAGCTCGAGAAGTACATGGTCGCGCGGCCCTGCCCGGCCTGCGCCGGCCGCCGGCTGCGCCCGGAGGTGCTCGCGGTCACGATCGACGGCCGCAGCATCTGCGACGTCTGCGATGATGAGCGTCACCGACGCCCTCGCCTGGGTGGATGTGCTGCCGGCCGACCTGAGCGAGCGCGAGCGGACGATCGCCCGGCAGGTCCTCAAGGAGATCGTGGCCCGGCTCGGCTTCCTCGTCGACGTCGGCCTCGACTATCTGACGCTCGACCGGACCAGCGTCCACGCTCTCGGGCGGCGAGGCCCAGCGGATCCGCCTCGCGACCCAGATCGGCAGCGCGCTGATGGGCGTCCTCTACATCCTCGACGAGCCCTCGATCGGGCTCCACCAGCGCGACAACGCGAAGCTGCATCGCGACGCTCACGCGCCTGCGCGACCTCGGCAACACGCGTCCTCGTCGTCGAGCACGACGAGGAGACGATCCGGACCGCCGACTGGGTCGTCGACATCGGGCCCGGGGCGGGGGAGCACGGCGGCGAGATCATCGCCAACGGGGCCGCTCGAGGCGATCCTCGCCGAGCCGCGCTCGATCACCGGCGCCTTCCTGCGCGGCGAGCGCGCCGTGCCCATCCCGGCCCGGCGCCGCGCGGGGAACGGCAAGGAGATCGTGGTCCGCGGCGCCCGCCAGCACAACCTGCGCGGGATCGACGTCGCGCTTCCCGCTCGGGCGGTTCGTGGCGGTCACCGGCGTCTCGGGCTCGGGCAAGAGCACGCTCGTCACCGACATCCTCTACCGGGCCCTCGCGCGCGAGCTGAACGGTCGCGCGAGGACGGCCGGGCGCCCACGACGCGCTCGAGGGCGCGCACCACGTCGACAAGATCATCGAGATCGACCAGAGCCCGATCGGCCGGACGCCGCGCTCCAACCCGGCGACCTACACCGGCCTCTTCGCGCACGATCCGCGAGCTGTTCGCCGGCGTCCCGGAGTCGCGGGTGCGCGGCTACAAGCCGGGACGCTTCAGCTTCAACGTCAAGGGCGGCCGCTGCGAGAACTGCAAGGGCGACGGCATCCTCAAGATCGAGATGCAGTTCCTGCCCGACGTCTACGTGCCGTGCGAGGTCTGCAAGGGCAAGCGCTACAACCGCGAGGCGCTCGAGATCCACTACAAGGGCAAGCTCGATCGCCGACGTGCTGGAGATGACGATCGAGGAGGCGCTCGAGTTCTTCAGCGACGTTCCCAACGGTGGCCACGAAGCTGCAGACGCTGGTCGACGTCGGGCTCGGCTACGTCCACCTCGGCCAGCCGGCCACGACGCTCTCGGGCGGCGAGGCGCAGCGGGTGAAGCTCTCGACCGAGCTGTCGCGACGGGCCACCGGGCGGACGCTCTACGTCCTCGACGAGCCGACGACCGGGCTCCACTTCGCCGACGTCGAGAAGCTGCTCGCAGGTGCTCCACCGGCTCGTCGACGCGGGCAACACGGTCGTGGTCATCGAGCACAACCTCGACGTCATCAAGACCGCCGACTGGATCGTCGACCTCGGGCCGGAGGGCGGCGATCCGGGGCGGCGCGGATCGTCGCCGAGGGGACGCCGGAGGAGGTCGCGGCGGTGCGAGGGCTCGGCGACCGGGGAGTACCTGGCCCGCGTCCTGCGCGGCGAGCCGCTCGTCCCGCTCTCGGACGTGACGTTCGCCGAGGAGCGCGGGCGCGAGGTCGCCCGAACGGCGGCGAGCACCGGCGAGGTGGTTGCGCCGGCGGTGCCGGTTGCCGCGGCGCGCAAGCGAGCGGCTGCCGCCCCGAGCCGCGGAGGCTGACCGGCTCACTGCCGGCGCCGCGGCGTGGCGGCGCGGGCAGGCGGCGTGCCGCGGGCGCGGGCCGGCGGCGTAGGATTGGCCCATGCCCGACATCGACTTCGCCTTCCTGGCCGACGCCGCGGAGGCCCGACCCGGCGAGAAGTTCAACGTCCTCGGCGGCGGCGTCAGCCGGCTCGCCGGGCGCACCTTCCCGCTTGCGGCATCCCCACCTCGCGATCGTGATCGGCCTGTCCGTGACCGCGCCCGAGACGGACCGCGAGCACGAGGTCCGCTTCGTCCTCCTGGACCCCGACGGCCGCGAGCTGGCGGGCGCGAACGGGGTGGTGCAGACGAGCCCGCCGCCCGACGGGCGCGACACGGTCATCACCTTCGCGCTCGACCTGTGGAACGTCGGCGTTCGAGCGGCCCGGTGACCACTCGTTCCGGATCCTGGTGGACGGCTCGGAACGGAAGCGGCTGCCCCTCGTCGTGGACCGACTCCCGGCCGAGCTGGACTCGACGGTCAACTGACCACGCGCCGGCCGTGACCCCCGCTGCAGCGCCGCCGTGCGCCCCGCGCTCCGTGACCACCGCCCGGACCGTGACGCCGAGGCCGCCCAGCCGCCACGAGCTGCCCGAGATCGACGAAGCGGGGCTGGCCGCCGCCCGCTGCGCCGACCGACTCCTCGCGGACGCGCGCGCCATCGGCAGCACCCGCTGGGAGGCGTTCCTCGCGCCCCTGCCGGAGCGGCTGCGCGACGCACCGCCCGCGGACCTGCGCGCCGCCGCGCGCCGCGGCCGGGCGGCCTTCGGCGCCAAGGACTCGATCGCCGACGTCCTGCCCTGGGAGGACGCGATGGCCTTCCGCGACGCGCTCGACCGGCTCCTCAAGCTGCTCCTGCGCCACGAGGCCGCCGACCGCTGACTCCGCAGCTGGTGGCTGGGCGCGAGGATGCCGCGCGTAGGCTGCGCCTCACTCGCGCACGCCGGACCGGCCCGTTGTCGTCGGTAGGGCAGGGACACGGTGGCTGATCGAACCGCGCGCTCCTCCGGTGCTTCGAGCAGACTCTGATACTGGGCATTGACACATTACTTGGCACACGACTAATGTTACGAGCGTGGTTACGGACATCGATCGGGTTAAGGGCCAGCGCGCCAGGCTGACCAGCCAGGGTCAGATCACGGTGCCCAAGGCCGTGCGCGAGGTTCTCGGGGCGCGACCGGGCGACGAGATCGAGTTTCTGGCTCGTGGCGCCGAGGTCGTCGTGGAAGTCAGGCACCGGCGGAGCGTTCTCGACTATGCCGGCATGGCGGCGAAGGCCGCGTCCCGCGTCCCGGGCACCGCGACGGAGCTCGACGAGCTGGTCGAGCAGGGGATGGCCGAAGCAGCGACCGCCCGCGCGACGCGATCCCGCCGCCGATCACACCGCTCGCGGTGAGCGTGCCCGGAAGGCGTGGTCCGCTGAAGCGACCTGACCTTGCCTACGGCGACACCAACCTCTTCGTCGCGCTCCTGGTTGGGTCGAGTCATCCGCTGCATGACCAGGCGCTTGGCGTCTTTCGAAGGGTGGCCGACGGACAGCTCGGGCTCATCGTCACGCCGATCGTGGTGGCGGAGCTCGTGTACGTCGCCCGCTCGCTGCTCGGCTGGACGCGCCAGGTCGCCGCGCAGCGGCTGGGCCCCCTGCTCGAGGCTGATGGGCTCGTCGTCACCGAAGGTCCGGTTCTCGCCCGTGCGCTCCGACTCTACGGGGAACACTCCAGGCTCGACTTTGCGGACGCTTACCTGGCGGCCCTCGCGCTCGAGGTCGGCCCGCCGGCTGTTGCATCGTTCGACGCGGATCTCGACATCGTTGAAGGCGTCCACCGCATCTCGGCCTGACCGCGCCCGCACGTTCTCTCCGACACCTCGGTGGCCAGAACACATGCGCACCGGCACCACCCCACTCACGCGTCCAGCTCCGCGGCGTCGAACGCTTCGAGCAGGAACGGCGACGGAGCGGCCGGGTCGTACACGAGCGTGAGGCTGCGGCGGGCGCGGGTCCAGGCGACGTAGGCGAGGCGGCGCTCCTCCTCGAGTGCCCGCGCCGGATCCGCGGCGTCCGCGAGCGAACGCGCGCTCGGGAAGCGGCCTTCGGTCATCCCGAGGACCGCGACGTGGTCCCACTCGAGGCCTTTCGTGGCGTGAGCCGTGGCGAGCGTCAGGGACGCATCGGGGCGACGAAGAGCGGCGAGGCGGGCGCGGGCGTCGGCGATCGCGCCGATGAGGTCATCGGCGGGGGCGATGCGGACGGCCCACGCGGTCACCGCGGCGGCAACCTCGGCATCGGTCCATGTGGGTTCCGGGTCGGGGTCGTCAGGGGTAGGGGCGTCGGGTGGTGGCACCCCGCCCGTGCGCGCCGCCGCGACCACCCGCACGGCGGTCGGCAACGTGGATGGTGACGAAGCCGCCCCCGCGGCGAGACCGTCCACGCGCGGATCTTCCAGCGGCAGCGGCACCCCATCGGCTCGGAACGCGATCCCGCCGGCCAGGCAGGCGGCCACGGCGGGCAGCAGCTCGCGCCGGGTTCGCGCCAGCACGGCGCGGCTCGACCCGTCGGCCGGCCACGCGGCGAGCAGGCGCGGCAAGGGGTCCACGCCAACCGGCGCCGGCGCCAGGATGAGCCGGCCCATCGCGCCCGGGCCGGCGCGGATCCACTTCGCAAAGCGCTCCTCGTTGTGCTCGACCAGCCGGACCGCGCGCGCGAGGACGGGCGCGGGGCAGCGGTAGTTGACGGCGAGGTCGACGCGCCGGAGCCCCGGCAGGTCGGCCGCCAGCCCCAGGACCCTTCGCACGTCGGCCAACCGCCAGCCGTAGATGCTCTGGTCGTCGTCGCCGACCAGGAAGACCCGGTTCGCCGGGGCGGCCAGCAGGAGGGCGAGCCGAAGCTGGCTTCGATCGACGTCCTGGACCTCGTCGACCAGGAGGTGCGCGCAGCGTGCGCGCCAGCGGGCGAGGAGGGCAGGGTTGGCCTCGAGCGCCCGCAGCGCCCCCGCCACGAGGTCGTCGAAGTCGATTGCGCCGGCGTCGGCGAGCGCCCGCTCGTAGGCGACGAACGCGCGGGCGATGGGGCCGGGCGTCGGGATCGTCGGCTACGTCGTCGACGGTCACGCCGAGGTCGAGCTTGAGCCGTGAGAACGCGTCGTCGAGGCGCCGGCGGGCGGCGGCGTCGGCGTCGGGCAGGATCTGGCGCAGGACGCGGTCGCGCGGCGCGAGGTTCGGCGCGCGACCGGCGTCGCGAAGGATCTCGAGCCCCAGGGCGTGGAAGGTGCGCACGCGGACGGCGTCGGGAGCGACGCCAAGCGGCTCGAGTGCGGGTGCCACCCGCTCGCGCAGCTCTTCGGCGGCGCGGGCGTTGAACGTGATGGCCGCGATCGTCGACCGGGTCAGCCCCCGCGGCCACGAGCCACGCCACCCGCGCCACGAGGGTCGTCGTCTTGCCGCTCCCCGCGGGCGCGATGCACAGCACCGGGCCGGGCGGCGCGGTGGCCGCGGCCCGCTGGTCCGGAGCGAGCCGCGCCAGCCGTTCGGCGACGGCGGGGGGAGGGGAGGGGCAGGGGGCGGGTCGCTGGTCACGCACGGAGTGTCGTGACCGCGGCTTCACCACCACTCATCGCCTTGGTGCGCCCGCGCACCGCAGATTGCGTCAGATCGCGTTTCGAGGCCGGGGTCGCGAACGTTCGGGACGTTTGGCCGTGGTGCGCGGACACCGGCGGTGGCTACGTTCGGGGCACTTCCGCGTGCGGTCCGCTTGAGAGGGAGTGGGCCGGTTGCGTCCCCGCGCGTTCCCTCACGTCGGAGGTGCCCCCGGTGAGACGTTCCCGTCCAGTCCTTCTGACGGTCGTCGCTGCCCTGCTGATCACGGCCTTCGCCGTCCCCGTTCAGCCCCGCGGGCACGCCAGGGCGGCCGAGACCAGAGGACCTGGTCGTCCTTGGCACCAGCGATATCCACGGCAACGTCCACAACTACGACTACTTCACCGACAGCGTCCCGACTGGCTCGTCGCAGCGCGGCCTGACGAAGATCCTGACCTACGCGAACGGGGTCTCGCCAGCAACCCGAACACGATCCTGATCGACAACGGCGACACGATCCAGGGCACACCCGCTGGCGTACTACTTCGACGTCATCGACACGAGCGTCGAGAACCCGCTGGCGACGGCCATGAACGAGATGGGCTACGTCGCCGCGACCGGTGGGCAACCACGAGTTCAACTACGGCCCGGCGGTCTTCAACAAGTTCCAGGCGAGGCCGACTTCCCGCTGCTCTCCGCCAACGTCACGGGCTGCCGGGACTACACCTTCGAGCCGTACATGATCAAGGACGTGGACGGCGTGCAGGTCGGCATCCTCGGCCTGACCCCGCCGGCCGTCGTGCACTGGGAGCGGCCCGAGAACATCGTCGGCTGCGTGTTCGGCGACGCGATGACCGCTGCCAACCACTACGTGCCGGAGATGCGCGCCGCCGGCGCGGACGTCATCGTCGTCGCTGCCCACAGCGGCCTCGACGAGACCTACGGCTACGGCCGCGACGAGAATTTCGTCAAGTACCTGGCCAACGAGGTGCCGGGCATCGACGTGATCCTGGCCGGCCACGCCCACGCGAACGTCGCCAGCCAGCTGATCAACGGCGTCCTCGTCACCGAGCCCAACTACCACGGCCGCAACGTCTCCGACATCCGGATCACGGTCACCGGCTCGGGCACCGATTGGACGGTGACCACGAAGTCGTCCACGACCCCGGCGATGGGCCGACGGCCGAGGATCCCGGGCTGCTCGCCCTCATGCAGCCGTACCACGACGCCACCGTCGCCTACATCAACACGCCGATCGGCACTGCGACGGAGGCCTTCCCCGGCGGGTTCCCGGCCCGGATCGCCGACGGCCCGATGGCCGACCTGATCAACCAGGTCCAGACCGAGGCAGCTGCCGAGGCCGGCTTCCCGGTGGAGGCGTCGCTGGCCGCCCTGTTCACCAACGACGCCAAGCTGAACGCCGGGCCCGATCAAGCTCAAGGACGCCTACGCGGTCTACATCTACGACAACACGCTCTACGTCATCGAGGCCACCGGCCAGCAGATCAAGGACGAGCTGGAGTGGACCGCCGAACTACTTCAACCAGTACTACTACGAGCCGGCCGGCGTCACGGTCAACACCGCTGTCCGCGACTACAACTACGACCTGTGGTCGGGCATCGACTACGAGCTCGACGTCACCAAGCCGGTCGGGCAGCGCGTCGTCGAGCTCAAGCTCAACGGCGAGCCGCTGGCGATGGACCAGGTCGTCCGGGTCGCGCTCAACAACTACCGCGCCACCGGCAAGTTCCCGACTGCGCCCAAGCTCTACCAGTCGACCATCGAGGTCCGCGAGCTCATCACGAACTGGATCATGGAGCGCGGCACGATCTGCCCCGAGTGACGTCTACGTCCACAACTTCGACCTGCTGCCGCCGGTGAACACGTGGCTGAGCACGACCGCGACCCAGCCCGTCACCACGTCCGACAACGCCGACCTCCTCTGGACGGCCTTTGGACGGACGCCGGTGCCTATGTCGTGCCGGTCGGCGACAACAAGAAGCAGGCGAACCTCAACCGCGAGAACGAGTTCTACCTCCTGAGCAACGTGGCGCTGGCCGACCTCCACGACGTCACGACCGACTGGAAGCTCATCAAGCCGTACAGCGACGCGGACCTCGTTTCCGGCTGGGCCAAGTACGCGGTCGCCTACGCGATCCAGTCCGGCATCTTCATGCCGACGGCGAACCAGATCCTCCCGAAGCAGACGGTGACGAACGCCGAGGCGCTCGCCTGGGTGCGTGAGGCGCGCTACCCGCTCTACACCTTCCTGTCCACGAATGACTTCCACGGCCAGCTCGAGACCGGGAAGCTGGTCAGCTCGACAAGCTCGTCGGCGGCGCCGCCTACAACATGACCTACGTCGACAATTACCGCGCCCTGAACCCGCTCGGCACGTCGCTGTTCGATGCGGGCGACATCATGCAGGGCACACCGATCTCGAACCTGCTCAGGGGCGAGTCGGTGATCGACGTCTACAACCACATGGGCTACCAGGCCGCGACCGTGGGCAACCACGAGTTCGACTGGGGCCAGACGACGCTTCAGGAGCGCATCGCGCAGGCCGACTTCCCGTTCGTGCTCGCGAACGTCTTCAACGAGGGCACGGACACGCGTCCGGCGTGGCTGCAGCCGACGGCGATGTTCACGGTCAAGGGCCAGCAGGTCGGCGTCATCGGCGTCACCAGCGAGTACACGTCCTACGATCGTCATGGCCGGCGACCTCGATGGCCTCGAGATCCGTGCCATCCGGCCCCGATCGTGACCCAGCGCGGCAGCCGACCTCCGCGCCGCCGGCGCGGACATCGTCGTCGTCCTGGCGCACATGCCCGACGTGTACGGCGGCGCCGTGACCCAGGAGATGGCGACGCTCGGCGTCCCCGGCGTCGACCTGATCATCTCGGGTCACTCCCACAGCGGCTACACCGGCAAGGTCAACAACGTCCCGATCATCCAGCAGTACTCGTCGGGGACCGCCATCGGCGTCTCCGACCTGCGCTACGACCGGCTCCACCGGAACGTCGCGACCTCAAAGCTGCAGGTCGTGACGACCTACAACGCGGGCGTCACGCCGATCCCGGAGATCGCGTCGCTCGTCGCCGACTACCAGGCCGAGATCGCCCCGATCGTCAACGCGGTCAAGGCGTCCACGCTCGGGATCATCTCGCGCGGCGGCAACGACCGGTACGTCAAGGAGGTCCCGATGGGGGACCTCATCGCCGACGCCCAGGCGTGGCGGGGCGGCACGCAGATCGCCTTCATGAACCCGGGCGGCATCCGCGCCGACATCGCCTACTCGTCGTATCCACACGACATCACGTGGGGCGACTTCTTCATCGTCCAGCCGTTCGACAACAAGCTCGTCACGATGAAGCTGACGGGCACCCAGATCTATGCGGTGCTCGAACAGCAGTTCAGTCCACCGCAGAGCTCCATGAAGCTCCTCCAGCAATCGGGCCTGACGTACACGCTTCGACCTCTCGAAGCCGGTCGGCTCGCGGATCACGTCGCTGACGCTCACCGACGGGACGCCGATCCTGCCGGATGCCACGACCTACACGGTCGACCATGCAACGAGTTCATCGCGACCGGCGGTGACGGGTTCAGGGTCTTCCTGGGCGGCACCGACGTGACGCGGATCGGGGTCAGCGACCTCGATGCGCTGATCGAGTACGTCCAGTGCGAAGTACGGCGTCCCGCCCTCGAACACCCCGATCAATCCGGCGATCTACCCGGATGGGCGGATCACGAACGCGACGCCGTAGCGTCGGAGGCGCCCGGCGCTCTCGCATCGCCGCACGCAAATACCGAGCCCGCCGGCTCTGCCGGCGGGCTCGGTGCTGTCGGCACGTTCAGCTGGGCATCCACCGCCGCTTGCGCACGTCGATCCTTCGGCCCGGGCGGCTCGCCCGTCCGCGGAACGTGTCTCGTCTGCATGGTGCCCCGATGCACCGCGATTCGTCGTGCGACCTCCGGTCTCGAAGGACTCGCGCGTGCCGCTTCGACGCGTGATCGCATACCATCCGCGGATCGAGTCGATGATCGGACTGGAAACGCCGATCGTCGGGTCCGGCGGTCGCGAGGAGGGCTCGACGGCCGCGGGCGTCCCAGGGGCCGCGCCGCTCGAGCGGCCCGATGGAGGGTGGTTCATTGCCGTTCACGTCCCCTTCGCGTCGCCGCGCCCGCCGCGCGGTCATCCCCGCGGCGGTCGCGCTGCTCCTGGTCGCCTCGACCGCGGCCCTCGCCGCGCAGCCGCCGGCGACGTGCCGAGCGGCACGGTCGACGTCCAGATCCTCTCGATCAACGACTTCCACGGCAACCTGGAGCCGCCCGCCGGCTCCTCCGGGCGGATCGGCACGATCAACGCCGGCGGCGTCGAGTACCTCGCGACGCACGTTCGGGCGCTCGAGGCGACGAACCCGAACACCGTCGTCGTCTCCGCCGGCGACCTGATCGGCGCGAGCCCGCTCCTGTCGGCGCTCTTCCACGACGAGCCGACGATCGAGGCGATGAACCTGATCGGGCTCGACTTCAACGCGGTCGGCAACCACGAGTTCGATGAGGGCGCGGCCGAGCTGATCCGGATGCAGGAGGGCGGCTGCCATCCGGTCGACGGTTGCCTCGACGGCGACGACTTCGCCGGGGCCGACTTCCGGTTCCTCGCCGCCAACGTCGTCCGCGAGGACAACGGGAAGACGCTCTTCCCGGCCTACAAGGTCCGCAGCTTCGCCGGCGCCAAGGTCGCCTTCATCGGCATCGTCGCTCGAGGGCACGCCGACCATCGTCACGCCGTCTGGCGTCGCCGGCCTCGACCTTCCTCGACGAGGCGCGAGACGGTCAACGCGCTGATCCCGGAGCTGAAGGCGAAGGGCGTCGAGAGCGTCGTCGTCCTGATCCACGAGGGCGGCGCCCAGGCTGCCCCGGCGCCGTACAACGGCTGCGTCGGCATCTCGGGCGCGATCGTCGACATCGTCAACCGCTTCAACCCCGAGGTCGACGTCGTTCTCATCGGGCCACACGCACAACGCCTACAACTGCACGATCAACAACATGCTGGTGACGAGCGGCAGCTCGTTCGGGCGGATCGTGACGGACGTCAACCTGACGATCGATCGAGCGACACAGGAAGTCGTTTCGATGTCGGCGGAGAACAAGATCGTGACCCGCGACGTCGCGAAGGCCGCCGACGAGACGGCGCTCATCGCCAAGTACAACGCGATCGCCGCGCCGCTCGCGAACCGGATCATCGGCTCGATCACGGCGACGATCACCCGCACCAACAACGCCGCCGGCGAGTCCGCCCTCGGTGACGTCATCGCCGATGCCCAGTTCGACGCGACGAACGATCCAGGCCTCGGTGACGCCGTCGTGGCGTTCATGAACCCCGGCGGGATCCGGGCCGATCTGACGTACGCATCCAGCGCGGCCGGGGAGGGTGACGGCAACGTTACTTATGGCGAGTCGTTCACTGTGCAGCCCTTCGGCAACAGTCTCGTGACGATGACCCTGACCGGAGCTCAGATCGAAAGGGTGCTCGAGGAGCAGTTCGCTGGACTGCACCCTGGCGACGGCCCGGATCCTTCAGGTCTCTAGCAGGCTTCACCTACACGTGGTCTACCTCAGGACCCGTGTGCGAGCAAGGTCGACCCGACCACGGTCAAGATCAACGGGGTGACCGTCGACCCGGCCGCCTCCTACCGCGTCACCGTCAACAGCTTCCTCGCTGACGGCGGCGACAGCTTCCCGACCCTCAAGCTGGGCACGGATCGTCTCGGCGGCGCCGTCGACACGGACGCCCTCGAGGCGTACTTCGTGGCCAACTCCCCGGTCGCCCCGGGGCCCGCAGAACCGGATCACCCAGGTGCCGTAGCCGGCTGCTCTTCGAGCTGCCCATCGGCGAGGCCGGGCCGCGAGGCCCGGCCTCGCTGCGTCGTACCCGGGCAGGTCCGGCGGCCGCTGCCGGGCCCACCGGGCAACGCCCTCGGTGACGCGTCGGCACCGATCGGTACCCATTGGGGGCGCAGGCTCGCACCGTTCGACCCGATGGGGCTATCGACGCCACGGGCTCGGGGACCGGGAGGATGGCCGGGCCATCGATCGCCGGGGAGCCAGAGAGGGACTCAGCCATGCGTCATCGGATCCTGGAGCGTGCGGCCGCGGCTGGGGTCGCGCTGTCGCTCGTCGTTGCCGCCGCCGCCTTCGCCGACACCGTTCGCGGCGACTCCGACACGGTCACGGCCGGCATCCAGGGGAGCCGCGATCTCGGCTCGGTTGCGCCCGGCGCCGTCGTCGACGTCCCGATCGCCTTCGAGCTGCGTGTGCGCGAATCTCCAGCACGCTGGATACCGGCCAGAGCGTCGTGGTCGCGATCGGCGACTCGACGGTGCCGCGCCGGTGGCACCGTCGCCATGGCCCCGGTGACGCTCGGCCCGGTGCCGTCGACCTGGGCCGAAGGATGGCGAGGGCTGTGCCGGCACCGAGACGCCGATCGGCGGCCTCGGGACGGTGACGGTCACCGCTCCGCAGGCAGCCGGCTCGTACGAGTACACCCTGCTCTTCTCGCGCACGCCGTCGCCCGCGGGTTCGAACGACGCAGCCGCTGTTCAGCGGCTCGACGGCGGCGACCTTCACCCTCACCGTCGTCGTGCCCGTGAATACGCCGCCCGTCCTCGATTCTCCCAGGCGCCATGACCGTCGAGGCCGACGGGCCGGCCGGCTGGACGGCGGCCTTCACGGTCTCCGCCACCGACGCCGAGGACGACCCGGACCCGACGCCCACGTGTTCGCCGGCCGTCGGGACGGTGCTGCCGCTCGGGACGACGACCGTCGCCTGCTCGGTTGCCGACTCAGCTGGCCTGGTCGCGACCGGTTCGTTCGGCGTCACGGTGAGCGCCCCGCAGTTGCCGCCCCCGCCGCCCGCGCCAGAACCGGTCGTCACGCTGACGGCGACCTTCGGACCCCCCGTGCAGGCGGACGGCCTCGACGGACGCGCGGGCCGGACGATCCCGCTGAAGGTGGACCTTCTGGCCGGTGACGACCCGGTCGGCGAAGGAAACCTCGTGCTCGCGGTCACGCCGTGCGCGGGCGGCGACGTCGCGGCCGAGCTCGCGATGGAGTGGCGCGCCGGCAGTGAGCGATGGTTCGGCCTCCTCCCGACTCGTGGCCTCGACGCCGGCTGCTACGCCGTCCGCGCGATTCACGACGGTGTCGACGTCGGCGGCTTCGAGCTGCGCCTCTTCGACCGGCGGGCCGATGTCGCGAAGGAGAAGGCCTCCGCGGCGAAGGACAAGTCCGAGGGCGCCGCCGGCATTCGTGCCACCGGGAAGGACACAGGCCGGAGAGTAGGTGACTGAGGATCTGCCCCGGCCGGCGCGGCCCGGGATGAGGCCTAGAGACCGACCTCGAAGGTGACCTCGGGCGACGGGCGCTCGCCCCGGACCCGGACGCGGCGCCCGAGCACGATCCCGAGCACGTCGGCGAAGCGGCCCACGCTGCCGACCTTCGGCAGCGCACCTTCGATCACGTGGCGCTGGTCGTCGGTGAGCGGGTCCTGTGGTGACGACACGGAAACGGAGATCGCGCCAGGCGAACTCCGCGACGCTGACGGCGTGCGTTGCGTTTGGCAGGCCCTGGCGCGGCTCGGTCACGCTCATGCTCCTTGGCGCGCACGATGCGCGAGGCACCTTGCGCCGGACATTGCCCATTGGCACGAAATGTTCGGGCGTCTCGTCCTGCTTCTCCTGGTCGCGGCGCCTCCGCGCGACCTGCCACAGAATGGACGCGTGACCCCGCAGCTCGAGGCAACGCTCGCCGGCCTGCCCACCCGTCCGGGTGTCTACCTCATGCGCGACGCGCGCGGGACCGTTCTGTACGTCGGCAAGGCCCAGAACCTGCGCAGTCGCGGGTACGGAGCTACTGGCAGCGCCAGGCAACCGGCGGCGGCAGCGTCGCCGGTGCCACCGGCCCCGGCGACGTCCATCGGATCCGCGAGGTGATCGACAAGGTCGCCGACCTCGAGTACACGTTGACGGATTCGGTCTCGGAGGCGCTGCTCCTCGAGGCCAACCTCATCAAGCGCTACCAGCCCCGCTTCAACGTCCGCCTCAAGGACGACAAGAGCTACCCGTACATCCGGATCACCCTCGGCGACGACTTCCCGCGCATCGAGCGGACGCGCAAGCTCGTGAACGACGGCAGCCGCTACTTCGGCCCGTACGCCTCGGCCAGCAGCGTCGACGAGGCGATGAACCTGATCCGGCGCCTCTTCCCGTTCCGCACCTGCACGATCGACATCCGGGAGGGGGAGCGGGCCCTGCGGAGACCCTGCCTGCTCTACCACATCAAACGCTGCCAGGGCCCGTGCATCGAGGCCGTCTCGAAGGAGGCCTACCGCGCCGACGTCGCCCAGGTCGAGCTCTTCCTCGAGGGGCGGCAGGAGACGCTGGTCCGCGAGCTGCGCCGCGAGATGGAGGCGGCCTCCGGTCGGACCGACTACGAGCGCGCGGCGGCGATGCGGGACAAGGTGCGGGCGATCGAGCGGACGATGGAGGACCAGAAGATGGCCGCCTTCGCCCGTACGGAGCTCGACGTGCTGGGCCTGGCCCGGTCGGGCAACCAGGCGGCGGTCCAGGTCTTCGCCGTACGGGCCGGGAAGCTGGTCGGCCGCGACGTCTACGTGCTGGAGGCGCCGGGCGGGGCCACCGACGACGAGACGCTCGCCGGCGTTCGTGCTCCAGTACTACGCTCGCTCGACGTCGACCCCACCGGCGATCCTGGCCCCGCTCCTCCCGGCCGAGGCCGCCGACCTGGAGGCGTTCCTCGCCGCCCGCCGCGGGCGCCGAGTGCGGCTGCTCGTCCCCGAGCGCGGCGAGAAGCGGCGCCTGGTCGACCTGGCGGGCCGCAACGCAGCCGACCACCTGGGGCGGGAGCAGGCGCGCTGGCTCGCCGACGACGGCAAGACGCTGGTCGCCCTCGAGGAGCTGGCCGCGGCCCTCGGGCTGGCCGGCCCGCCCCTGCGGATCGAGTGCTACGACATCTCGACGATCCAGGGCCGCGAGACGGTCGGGAGCATGGTCGTCTTCGAGGACGGCCGGCCGCGGACCGGCGCCTACCGCCGCTTCCGGATCAAGGACGTCGCGGGCCAGGACGACTTCGCGAGCCACGCGGAGATGCTCCGCCGCCGCCTCTACCGGGGCAAGGCGGGCGAGGAGGGGAGCGCCGAGGAGCAGCGCTGGGCCCTCCCGGACCTGATCGTCGTGGACGGCGGCAAGGGCCAGCTGGCCGCCGACGTGGCGGTGCTGCGCGAGCTCGGGCTCGACGAGATCCCGATCGCCGGGCTGGCCAAGGAGCGCGAGGAGCTCTTCCTGCCCGGGCGCCCGGACCCGGTGATCCTTCCCCCGACCTCGTCCGCGCTCTACCTGGTCCAGCGGATCCGCGACGAGGCCCATCGCTTCGCCATCACCTACCACCGCGACCTGCGCCGGCGGGCGGCGGTGAAGAGCGCCTTCGACGACCTGCCCGGCGCTGGGCCCGGTGCGCCGGCGCGCGCTGCTGCGCACGTTCGGGTCGGCCAAGCGCGTCCGGGAGGCGCCGGTCGAGCAGGTGGCGGCCGTGCCGGGCATCGGTCCCGTGCTGGCGGCCCGGATCAAGGAGCACCTCGAGGCGGGGTGACCCGGGCGGGCGAGCCCGCCCGGTCACCGAGCGGCCGAACGTCTCGGGCGGGAACGGTGGTAGCATCCCCGGCCGATGCGCCAATTCACCCCCGCACTGATCCTGGTGGTCCTTGGGGCCGCCCTCATCATCAACTTCTGGCCCAACCTGACGCTGCCCGGCATGGGGCCGGAGGGCGAGAGCCGCGTGGTCGAGACGAAGCTCGGCCTCGATCTCGTCGGCGGCCTCCAGGTCGAGTACCAGGCCCTGCCTGCCGGTGGCAAGTCGCCGGACGCTGCGGCGATGGCCACGACGAAGCAGATCGTCGAGAACCGGGTCAACAGCACGGGCGTGGTCGAGCCGATCGTCCAGACCCAGGGAAGCGACCGGATCGTCGTCGAGCTCCCCGGCGTCAACGACCCGGATCCCATCCGCAAGCTGCTGGGTCAGACGGGACGCCTCGACTTCATCCCGCTCCCGGTCGAGCGCTACGGAAGCGGGGCGAACCCCGGCCCGAACGCCGCAGCCCAGGGGCAGCCCCTGCCCACCGAGGAGGTCCCCCTCTTCTCGGGCGACCAGGTGGACCAGGCCTTCGCGAGCACGGACTCGAACGGCGCGCGAGCGGTCGGCTTCCGGCTCAAGGAGCGAGGGCGGCCAGCTCTTCGGCGACTACACGACCAACAACGTCGGCAACTTCTTCGCCATCGTGCTCGACGGGTTCGTCGTCTCCGCGCCCGGTCATCCAGAGCGCGATCACGGGTGGCGAGGGGATCATCACGGGGGCACGAGCGGCTTCTCGGCGACCGAGATGAACAACCTCATCACGGTCCTGTCCTACGGCTCGCTGCCGTACCCGCTCCAGGAGATCGGCTTCCAGACGATCGGCGCGACGCTGGCCGGCTTCTCGCTGGACAGGATCATCCTGGCCGGCCTCATCGCGATCGCCCTGATCTTCCTGTTCATGCTCGTCTACTACCGGCTGCCCGGGCTCGTCGCCTGCCTGGCGCTGATGTACTACGCACTCGTGGTGCTCGCGATCTTCCGGCTGATCCCGGTGACGCTCACCGTTGCCGGAATCGCCGGCTTCGTGCTCTCGATGGGCATGGCGGTGGACGCGAACGTGCTCATCTTCGAGCGGATGAAGGAGGAGCTGCGGGGTGGCAAGTCGCTCCCCGCGGCGATGGAGGCGGGCTTCAACCGGGCCTGGAACTCGATCCTCGACTCGAACGTGTCGAGCCTGATCACGGCCTCGATCCTCTACGTCTTCGGGTCGCCGACCATCCGCGGCTTCGCCCTCGTCCTGATCATCGGCATCCTCGTCTCGATGTTCACGGCGATCACGGTCACTCGGACCATGCTTCGCTACATCGTCCCGAAGGAGTGGGCCCGCAAGCCGCGCCTGTACGGCCTGAGCGAGGAAGAGTTCGTCGGCGCCCGCGGTCGCGTGGTGGTCCGCGGGGAGGCCCGCTCCCGTGCGTGACATCGTCGGGAAGCGGAACTGGTACTTCGCCTTCTCGCTCGCGCTCACGATTCCCGGGATCATCTTCATCCTGCTCGGCCCCCTCACGGGCGGCCAGGCGGGCCTCCAGTTCTCCATCGACTACACCGGCGGCACGAAGTGGGAGATCCGCTTCGACGACGTGTCCGTCACGCCGGACCAGGTCAAGGCGGTCCTGGTGGCCGAGGGCTACGGTGACTCGACCGTCCAGACGACGTCGAACGACTTTCTCCTGATCCGCACCGAGCCGATCGGGTTCGTCGACACGCTGGCCCTCAGCTCCCCGAGTCCGGCTCCGTCCGCCGGTGCCTCCGCCGCCCCATCGGGCAGCCCGGCTCGGCCGTGCCTCGGCTCGCCTGCCCCGTCCGGCAGCCCGGCTCCCTCGGCGAGCGCCGGCACGTCTCCCGCCCCGAGCGGCTCCGCGGCACCGACGCCCGTCGTCGCGACCCCCGGCCCGAGCTTCCCGGCCAGCCTGCCCCCCGCGTCGTTCGTCCCGCCGACGCCGGCCCCGCCCGGACAGGTCACGCGGACCGGCGAGATCGGCGTGCTGGCCACGGCCCTCGAGGACGAGTTCGGGCCGATCGAGTCGCAGCGCCAGCTGACCACCATCGGCCCCATCATCTCGGCCGAGCTGACCCAGCAGGCCATGATCCTCGTGCTCATCGGCTCGATCGGGATCCTGCTCTGGATGACCTTCCGCTTCCGCGACTTCCGGTTCGGGGCGACCGCGCTCGTGGCGCTGCTCCACGACGTGATCGTGGTTGTCGGCGCGTTCGCGATCCTCGGGACGCTCTTCGGGCTCGAGGTCGACGGGCTCTTCGTCACCGCGATGCTGACGATCATCGGCTTCTCGGTCCACGACACGATCGTGGTCTACGACCGGATCCGTGAGAACCGCTCCCGCCATGCCGGCGAGCGCTTCAGCAGCATCGTCAACCACTCGATCCTGCAGACGGTGGCCCGCTCGATCAACACGAGCCTCGTCGTGACCCTGGCCCTCCTGGCGCTCTTCCTGTTCGGGGGCGACTCGATCCGGCCATTCATCCTGGCCCTTCTGATCGGGATCATCTCGGGCACGTACTCCTCGATCTTCAATGCCGCGCCGCTCCTGACTGTCTGGGAGGAGTGGGAGGCGCGCCGCAAGGAGCGCGCCAACCCTGGTCGCCCGGTGCGTCGCGCCTCGGCGTGACTCCCGCCGCACCTGCGACCGGCGCCATGGGGCGCAGTGCCGACGCGACGTCCCGGCGCGCGACAGCTGGAGCCCCGACGTCCGTTAAGTCACAGGCAAGCGGCCCGTGCCATGCTGTGCCGATGCTGACTCCGCGCTACCGGTGGCGCTACCCGGACCGAACGCGGCCCGACGCGGCGTTCCTCGCGGCGGTGGAGGCGCACGGTGGCTCGTCGCTCGTCGCCACGGTCCTCGCCCGGCGCGGCGTCGCAGCCGGTGACGTGGACGCCTACTTCGGGCCGCCGGCCCTCGGCCTCCACGACGCCACGCTGCTCCCGGACGCGGCCGTCGTCGTGGCGCGCGTGGCACGGGCCCGCGAGCGCGCCGAGCGCGTGCTGGTCGTCGGCGACTTCGACGCCGACGGCCTGACGGGCCTCGCGATCCTCGTGACGGCGCTCCGTCGGCTGGGGCTGGACGTGGCCACGCACGTGCCGAGCCGCGTCGACGAGGGCCACGGGCTCTCGCTGGAGGCCGTGGCGGCGGCGCGCGCGGGCGGCCGCACGCTCCTCTTCACGGTCGACACGGGATCGTCCAGCGTCGCCGAGGTGGCGGCCGCCGGGCTCGACGGGATCGACGTGATCATCACGGACCACCACCGCGTCCCCGAGGTCGCGCCCGCGGCGCACGCCCTCGTGAATCCGCACCGATCGGACGCCGTCTACCCGGATCGACGGCTGGCGGGCAGCGGCGTCGCGCTCAAGGTGGCGGCGCTGCTCCTCGGACGAGATCGCGGGCGTCCCGGCGATCACCACGGTCGCCGAGCTGGCCGACCTGGCCGCGATCGGGACGGTGGCCGATGTCGCGCCGATCCTCGGCGAGAACCGCTCGATCGCCCGGCTCGGCCTCGAGCGGCTGCGGACGGCGCCGCGGCCCGGGATCGCGGCGCTGCTCGCCTCGGCGCGCGTGGATCCGGCCTCGGTCACCCTCGAGACGATCGCCTTCGTCATCGCCCCCCGCCTGAACGCGGCGGGCAGGGTGGGGGAGGCGGACGATGCCGTGGCTCTCCTCCTGGCCGAGACAGCCGAGGAGGCCGCTGTCGGCCGCAGCGGCCCTCGAGACCGCCAACGTCCTGCGTCGCGATGTCACGAAGACGGCGGTCGCCGAGGCCCGCGCGCTTCTCGCGGACGAAGACCCTGACCTTCCCGCCGTTCTCGTACGCGGGCCCTGGCCGGCCGGCGTCGTCGGGCTCGTGGCGGCCCGCCTGGCCGAGGAGCGCGGCCGCCCGGCCGTCGTGGCTGCCGAGCTGGAGGACGTGCTGCGCGCCTCGTGCCGGGCGCCCGAGGGCTACGACCTGGCGGCCACCCTCGCGGCGTGCGCCGATCTCCTCGTCCGTCACGGCGGGCACCGGGGCGCGGCCGGCCTCGAGGTGCGGGCCGACCGCTGGGACGCGTTCCGGGCGCGCTTCCTCGACCTCGTGAGCGCCGGCGCACCGCTCGACCGGCGCCCCGAGCTCGTGCTCGACCTCGCGCTCCCGGCGCGTGCGGCCGACTACCGCCTCCTCGAGCACCTCGCCGTCCTGGCTCCGACGGGACCGGGGAACCCGGACCCTCTCGTCGGCGTCCACGGTCTCACCGTGACCCGCGTCCGGGCCGCCGCCGGCGGCCATGCCCAGCTGACCCTTCGCCGCGACCTCGACGTCGTCGACGCGATCGCATTCGAGCGGGGCGACCTCGCCGAATCGATCCACGAGGGTGACCGGATCGACATTGCCGGCCGGCTCGGCAGCCGCCGCTTCGGCGGGTATGAGTCGCTCCAGCTCGTGATCGTGGACGCGGCGCCGGCCCGGGACATGACCCCTGCCCACGGGACCGGCCGCCGCCCGCGACGCGGGCACGCCCGCGGTGGCCGGCTGATGGCGCGACGCTCCCCGTCGGGCCGCGGAGGCCGGCCCGCCCGCCGCACCACCGGGGACCCGTACGGGCTGGCAGCGGCGCGGCCGTTCCTGGCCCCGCTCCTGTCCGTTGCGGGGCTCGCGATCGCCGGCATCCTGACGCTGGCGCTCCTGACCGGCAACCTGCCCTTCCTGCCGTCGCGCAACGCGGGCGGCGGCCAGGGCGACCCTGGCTCGGGTGGAGTCGTGGTGCCCGGACGCACGCCGTCCCCCAGCGCGCCGCCGGTGGTGAACCCCGAGGTCGCGATCGACGGGAGGCTCGTCTACGCGAAGGCCGGCAATCTCTGGATCCAGGAGGGGACGGACACCCGCCGTCTCACCGAGCACCGGCCGCGACGCGCAACCCGCCTGGTCGGCCGACGGGACCTGGATCTACTTCATCGAGACGCGCCAGACCAACGGGCGGTTCACCGTGGCGGGGTTCGAGCGCTACTACGACCTCCGCTACCCGATCCTCACGAGGATCCACCCGGACGGCTCCGGCCGGGAGGCCCTCCTCTCGGGCCTCTACCGGCGTGGCTCGACGGGCCGCCAGACCTGGTTCTACTTCCTGCGCGACCCGGCAGTCCGCCCCGACGGGCTGGAGCTGGCCCTCGTCTCGGACGGCCCCGACCCGACGACCTCGAACATCGTCCTGCAGACGTATGACATCGAGAAGGAGGTCCTGGCGAAGGTCGGCGTCCCCGAGCAGGCTCCGCTGGGTCACCAGAACCCGACCTGGAGCCCGGATGGCAAGTTCATCCTCTACGTCAAGAACGGTCGACAGGCCGACCGCGGGCTGCCGACCCTCTGGCGCTACCAGGTCGCGTCCGAGAAGACCGTTCCGCTGACGGGGCCGGGCTACACCCACCCGTCCTACTCCCCGGACGGGCGGCGGATCGTGGCCACCAAGACCACGAGCCTGGGCACGGACATCGTCGTCCTCGACGCCCGCAACGGCAATGAGCTCCTGCGCGTGACCTCGAACGGCCAGTCGTGGGGCGGCGCTTGGTCGCCGGACGGCACGCAGATCGCCTTCCTGCGGCTCGCGGGGGCCACCGTCGACCTGTACGTCGCGACGCTCGAGCGCGCGACCGGCGGCGGGCTGGCGGTGAAGGAGACGGAACCGCTCACCGAGTTCAGCGGGCTCGACGCCGAGAGCCGGCCGGCGTGGTGGGGCCCGCGACCCTCGCCGGAGCCCTCGGCATCGCCGGCAGCGTCGCCGAGCACGCCCCCGTGACCGAGCCCTACCTCGCCCGCCTCGCGCGGCGTTCGCGTGACGTCGGGACCGTCCTCTGCGTCGGGATCGACCCGACCCCGGAGATGCTGCCCGACGGCTGGCCGACGGGCCTCGCCGGGATCGAGCGCCTGGCGCGCCTGGTCGTGGAGGCGGCAGCGCCGTACGCGGCGGCCGTCAAGCCGAACCTCGCCTTCTTCGAGGCCTACGGCAGCGCCGGCGTGGCCGCGCTGGAGCGGGTCCTGGCAGCGGTCCCCGCGGGGGTCATGGTCGTGGCGGACGCGAAGCGGGGTGACGTGGAGACGACCGTCGCCCGGCAGGCCGCCGCCCTGTTCGACGCGCTCGGAGCGGATGCCGTGACCGTCAACCCGTACCTCGGGCTCGGCGCCCTGCGAGGCGTTCGTCGAGCGGACCGATCGCTACGCCTACGTCCTGTGCCGGACCTCGAACCCGGGCGCGGGTGAGCTGCAGGACCTCGTCGTCGGCGCGGACGCGGAGCTCGGCGCGCCCGCCGAGGCGCTCCATCGGCGGGTGGCGCGCCGCGTCGCAGCAGCGGGCCTCGAGGAACGCGCCGGCCTGGTCGTGGGCGCCACGGCGCCGGCGGAGCTGGCCGGGATCCGGGAGCTGGTGCCGAACCTCGGCTTCCTCGTTCCCGGCGTTGGCACTCAGGGCGGCGACGCTGCGCCGGTGCTGGCCGCAGGCCCCGCGACGGCGGGCCCGGCCGGATCGGGTGCCGGCGGCGGGCTTCTCGTCAACGTCTCGCGGGGCATCTCCGCCGCCGCCCGGAGCGGGCCGGAGGGCGCTCCGGGGCGACCCCGGGGAGCGCCTCGCGGAGGCGGCACGCCGCTGGGCGGCCACCCTCCCTGTGCTATCGTAGCCCGGCCCCGCGAGGTCGCCGGCGCCTGCGACGAGGCTGCGTCAACCGCCACCCTGAGGTCGAATTCCATGCCGAACATCGGCCCGGTCGAGCTGATCATCATCCTCGTGATCGCCCTCCTCATCCTGGGCCCCGGCCGCCTTCCGGACGTGGGTTCCGCCCTCGGGAAGAGCATCCGCGAGTTCCGCAAGGCGGCCACCGACGTCCAGGACTCCGTGAAGCTCGACGCTCCACCGGCGGCACCCGCGGCACCGGCGGCACCCGCGGCAGCCGAGACACCCGCGGCCACGCCCACGGTCGCGGCCGCCACCGCCGCGGCACCGAACACGCTCGCCGACGCCGCCCTGCCGAACACGCTGGTGGCGCCCACGTCGCGCCGGCCGTCGAGTCCGTCGCGGCCGCACCGGCTCCCGCCGCCCGCAGACGGCCGCCGAGCCCGACCCAGCCGCCCCCGCGCCCGCGCCGGAGCCCGTCGTCGCTGCCGCCCCCGCCCCCGAGGCCACCGCCGCGAGCCCTGAGACCCCGGCCTGACGCCGCCGGACCCGCCCGTCATGACCGACGCCGACCTGCCCCTCGACGGCGGGCCGCGCCCCCGATCCCGTCTGCTGGCCATCACTCTTCCGTCACCGGTCGCGGGCGAGCCACCGCCCGCGTCGGAGGCGGCGGTCATGCCGCTCTTCGACCACCTCGCCGAGCTGCGTCGCCGGATCGCGATCTCGCCTCCTCGCCGTCGCTGTCGGGACGATTGCGGGCTTTGCGTTCGGCCAGCAGATCATCGAGGTGCTCAAGGCACCCTACGGCGACGCGCCCCTGCTCCTGCTCTCCCCGGGTGAGGGGTTCTTCATCTCGCTGAAGATCTCGATCGTCGTGGGGATCGTCCTGGCGATGCCGATCATCCTCTTCCAGCTGTGGCGATTCGTCTCGCCCGGCCTCACGACCGATGAGCGCCGGATGGCCCGCCCCTGGGTTCCCCTCGCGCTGGTGTTCTTCGTGGCCGGCGTCGCCGTCGCCTACTTCGTGCTGCCCTTTGCCATCGGCTTCCTGTCGAGCTTCGGGACCGGCGACCTCCCGCTCGAGAACGCCTGGACGGCCGAGGGCTACTTCGGCTTCGTGGCCACGATGTTCCTCGGGTTCGGGCTGGTGATGGAGTACCCGATCGTGCTCGTCCTGCTCTCGAAGGTGGGGATCGTGACGAGCGCCCGCCTCAAGTCGTCGCGGCGCTACGTGGTCATCGTCTTCGCGATCGTCGCGGCCATCGCCACGCCGGGGGGCGACATCATCAGCCCGTTCGTCCTGGGCCTGACGATGTATGCCCTCTACGAGCTCTCGATCGTCCTCGTCAGGGCCGGCGGGCACTGAGCGCGCGGTAGACTCCACGCATGGGCCCAACGAGACGGCCGAGCGGGACGCATTCCCACGGCGCGGACGACCGGGGTGGCGAGGACGGCGCGCAGCACGTCGTGATCCTCTCCGGCCTCTCCGGGTCGGGCAAGACCGCGGCGACGAAGCTCTTCGAGGACCTGGGCTACGTCTGTGTCGACAACCTGCCCGGCGAGCTGCTGCCCGACCTGGCCGACCTGATCGCCCGTGAGCCGGAGCGCTTCGAGCGCGTGGCGATCGTCCTTGACGCGCGCGCCGGTGACGTGCCCGCTCGTCTTCGCGGCGATGCGCGGCGCGCTCGAGGGACGCGGCATCCGGCCCCAGGTGTTCTTTCTCGAAGCCCGCGACGAGGTCCTGATCCGGCGCTACTCGGAGACCCGCCACCGGCACCCGCTCGAAGGCTCGTCAGGCGATCGCGGCCGGCATCGCGCGAGGAGCACCGGATCCTCGAGACGGTCCGGGCCGACGCGGACGTCATCCTCGACACGTCCGAGATGTCCCTGCGCGAGCTGCGCGAGCGGATCTTCGCCCAGCTCTGGCACGTGGTGGCGCCCGATCAGCTGTCCATCCAGCTCGTGACCTTCGGCTACAAGTTCGGGATCCCGCTCGAGGCGGACCTCGTCTTCGACGTCCGGTTCCTGCAGAACCCGTACTACGTGCCCGAGCTGCGCCGTCTCTCCGGCCTGACCGACGGCGTGCGGTCCCACGTCCTGGGCCAGCCGCTCGCGCGCCGATTCCTGGACGGGGTCCAGGACCTGCTGGAGCTGACGATCCCGGCGTACGTCGACGAGGGGAAGACGCGCCTGACGATCGCCATCGGCTGCACGGGCGGCTACCACCGCTCCATCGCCCTCGCGGAGGAGCTGGGCGCATGGCTGGCCGAGCGGAAGTACGGCCCGGTCAGCATCTTCCATCGCGAGCTGGAACGCCGGTGACCCGATGAGCCTGCGGCGCTGGCTGCGCCCCGGGATCGGGGTGAAGCGCTGGCTCGGCGTCGCGTTCGTCGGGCTGATGGCCCTGGCTCTCGCCGGCGCGCTGGCCCTCCGGCAGCTCTACCGCGAGGTCGATGTCGACGGCCCCGTGCAGGCCCTCATCTACGTCCTCACCCTCCAGTTCCTGCCCTACTGGATGCGGGCGGCCGTGCTCCTGGGACTGGGCGCCGTCCTCTTCGGGTACGGATCCTACCGGGTCGTCCGGGCGCTCCTGAGGCCGTTCACGGAGAGCGCCGAGGAGCCTCTCGTGGACCTCGTCTTCCGGCGCCGCCTCCTGGCCCGGGGCCCCCGCATCGTGGCCATCGGTGGCGGCACCGGGCTTGCGACCCTGCTGCGCGGCCTCAAGACCCACACCGCCAACCTGACCGCGATCGTCTCGGTCGCGGACGACGGGGGCTCCACGGGACGGCTCCGGGAGCAGTTCGGGATCCCGGCCGTGGGCGACATCCGCAACTGCCTCGTCGCCATGGCCGAGACGGAGCCGGCGATGGGGGAGCTGCTCCAGTACCGCTTCGGCGACGACGAGGGGAGCCTGTCGGGCCACGCCGTCGGGAACCTGCTGATCGCCGCGATGAATGCCATCGGCGGCGGGGACTTCGAGGCGGCCGTGCGCCAGATGAACCGCGTCCTGGCCGTGCGCGGGAACGTCGTGCCGGCATCGGGGACGGCGCTGACGGTGCACGCCCGGCTGCGCGACGGGTCCGAGGTCGCCGGCCAGTCGCGCGTGGCGCGAGCGCGGGGGATCGAGCGCGTCTGGCTGGAGCCCGCCGACGTGCGCGCGAGCCGCGACGCGCTGGCCGCGATCGCCGATGCCGACCTGGTGGTGCTCGGGCCCGGCAGCCTCTACACGAGCGTGCTGGCCACGATCCTCCTGCCGGACCTGCGGGCCGCCCTGGCGACGACGCTCGCCCTGCGGGTCTACGTCGCGAACGTCGCCACCCAGGCCGGCGAGACGGAGGGCTACGACCTGGCCGACCACGTGGAGGCGCTCGCGGCGCACGGCATCGGCGACCTCGTCGACGTGGTGGTGGCCAACAGCCAGATCGCCGCCGGGCCGGACGCCGAGCTGGGACTCCCGGTGAAGCTGCGCTGGCCCCCCGCCGGCGCGTCGCGGCGGCCCCGCCTCGTCCTCGACGACGTCCTCGATCCCTCCGATCCGCACTACCACGACCCGGAGCTGCTGGCGGCGGCCCTGCTCCGGCTCTTCGGCCGCGAGGCAGGGAGCCGGCGCGGCGGGATCGCGCGGACCGCGTAGCCTGTGGCCGACGGGGACCGGGCCCTCGTTGCGGCGCTGCGCGCCGAGCTGGCGGCGATCGAGCCGAGCCGGCTCTGCGACCGGGCGGCCGAGGTCGCCGGCCTGGGCACGGGCGCCATCAGGGGCGACCGTCCCGCCCTGGGCAGGCTCATGGTGCGACTCCTCAGGGACGGTGTGACTGCGCCCGGCCCGTTCGCCTGGGAGAGTGCGGCCGACCACTGCCGCGCCGCCTGGCTGCGCGGCAGGTTCCTCGCCCGGGGTTCTCTCTCGGTGGCCCACGGGCGGCTCCACCTGGAGTTCGTCGTCGCGCCCGAGGAATCCGTCCAGCTTGGTGCCCGGCTCGCCTCGGTCGGTCTCCCGGCGGGCATCCGGATCCGGCGCGGACGCGGCGTCGTGACCTGGAAGGGCGCCGACGAGATCGGGACCTTCCTGCGCTGGGTTGGCGCGGGGTCCTCGCTCCTCGAGCTCGAGTCGCGCCAGGTGGGCCGGGCCGTCCGGGGTGACCTCAACCGGCTGCTCAACGCCGAATCCGCGAACCTGGAGCGGGTAGCGGCCGCCTCCGCGCGTCAGCTGGAGGCCATCGCCGCGCTCGATGCCGACGGCCGCCTCGCCTCGATGCCCGCCCAGGTGCGCGAGGTGGCGGCTGCGCGACGTGCGATCCCGGAGGCGTCCCTCGCGGAGCTGGCCGCCGAGCTGGCGATCCCGCGTGGCCGGGTCCAGCGCGCCCTCGAGCGAATCGAGTCGGCCGCCCTGCACGGCGACGATGGCGTCCCGGATCCGGCTGCCGGCGATCCCCGCGCATCGCGGGCCGAACGGCACGGACACGACGGGCCGGCCGCATCGGTCTGACGCAGGCCCGGCGTGGCATCATCGCGGCATGAGACCTCTGATCATTGCCGCCAACTGGAAGATGAACACCACGCCCGCCGACGCCGGCGAGCTCGCCCGCACGATCGCTGGGCGGACGCGCGAGCCGGACGTCACCCGGGTCATCTGCCCGCCGTCGGTCTGCCTCGCAGCCGTCCGCGACGCCGTCGCGGGGGAGGGGATCGGCGTCGGAGCCCAGAACCTCCACCACGAGCTTGCCGGGGCCTACACCGGCGAAATCAGCGCACCGATGCTGGCCGGGCTCGTCACCTGGGTCATCCTCGGCCACTCGGAGCGCCGCCGGGATGCCGGCGAGACGGACGCCCTGATCGGCCGGAAGCTCGGCCGGGCGGTCGAGGCCGGGTTCCGGCCCATCCTCTGTGTTGGCGAGCTGCTCGCCGACCGGGAGGCCGGCCGCGCCACCGACGTGGTCCGGACTCAGCTGGCTGGCGCCCTCGCCGGCCACGACCCGGCGGCGCTGCGCGGCGCGGGCCTCGTGATCGCCTACGAGCCGGTCTGGGCCATCGGGACGGGGCGCACGGCGTCCGGCGCCGATGCCGGGGCGATGGCGGACGCGATCCGCTCGGCCCTGCGCGACGCTGGGTGGGGGAGTGCCGCGGACGAGGTCCCGGTTCTCTACGGCGGCAGCGCCACGAGCGCCAACATCGCCGAGTTCCTGGCCGAGCCGGGCATCGACGGCGCGCTGGTCGGCGGCGCTTCGCTCAAGCCGGACGAGATGGCCGGGATGGTCGGTCGTGCCGCCATCACGGCTGCTGCCCGCCGCGCCGCTGGCGGCTGACCCGCGGCGCGTTCGCCGACACTCGCTGCAGGAGCCGCACGATGCCCACCCTCGTCCTCCTCCGCCACGGCGAGAGCACGTGGAACAAGGAGAACCGCTTCACCGGCTGGACGGACGTCGACCTCTCGGAGACGGGTGTCGTCGAGGCCCACGAGGCCGGGCGCCTTCTCCGCGCCGAGGGCTTCACCTTCGACATCGCCTACACGTCGGTCCTGCGGCGGGCGATCCGGACGCTCTGGATCTGCCTCGAGGAGATGGACCAGATGTGGCTGCCCACCGTGGGCACGTGGCGCCTCAATGAGCGTCACTACGGCGCCCTTCAGGGTCTCAACAAGGCCGAGATGGCCGAGAAGTTCGGCGACGAGCAGGTCAGGATCTGGCGCCGCAGCTACGACGTTCCACCGCCTGCGCTCACCGAGGACGACGAGCGCTTCCCGGGGCGCGACCCGCGCTATGCCGGCCTCGCAGACGCCGACATCCCGCGCTGCGAGTCGCTCAAGGACACGGTGGCCCGCTTCCTGCCCTTCTGGCACGAAACCATCGCGCCGTCGCTCCGGGACGGCAGCCGCGTCCTCGTGGCGGCCCATGGGAACAGCATCCGGGCCATCGTGAAGTACCTTGACGACGTCTCGGATGCCGACATCGTGGGCCTCAACATCCCGACCGGCGTGCCGCTCGTCTACGAGCTCGACGACAACCTCCGCCCGCTCGGCCACCGGTACCTCGGGGACGCCGAGCAGGTCGCCGCCGCGGCGGCCGCGGTCGCGGCCCAGGGGAGCGCCAGGCCTGCCTGACGCCCCGCATCTTCGATGGGCGCGCCGGCCGTCCGCCTGGGGTGATCCGGCGCCATGTGCTACGATCCCGCGCGGCCCACCACTACGAGGATCCCGGCAGAGTGAACCCGCTCCTGGCCATCGGCCAGATCATCGTCAGCATCGCCCTCATGACCGCGATCCTCATGCAGGCGCGCGGGACCGGCCTGTCCGGCGCCTTCGGCGGCGATTCCGCGGTCTACCGCAGCCGGCGCGGCATCGAGCGACGACTGTGGCAGTTCACGATCGTGCTTGCGGTCCTCTTCGCGGTCTTCTCGCTGGCGAGCTATCTCTTCGCGCCCGCGGGGTCCTGAGCTGGCCGACAACAGCCGTGGCGCACGCGTGGTGAGCCGGCGCGACAGCTGGCGTCGCCTTCGC
The DNA here is from genome assembly GCA_963739365.1 of uncultured Chloroflexia bacterium. Lineage (GTDB taxonomy): Bacteria > Chloroflexota > Limnocylindria > Limnocylindrales > CSP1-4 > CTSoil-043. The sequence goes on from CAVUAG010000012.1 coordinate 128,992, forward strand.
GCTCGTGGCCGTCCTGGCCCTCCTCGCGGTGGCGGTCGCGATGCCGGCGTTCCAGCCCGCTGCGGCGTCTGCCCCGGCACCCACGGCAACCCCCGAGCTTGGTCACGTGCAGGGCGTCCTCGGCCGCCCCTCTTCGATCACGCCGCTGACGGCCCGAACGCAGGCGGACCGCGACCTGGTGGCGCTCCTGTTCCGCGGCCTCGTCCGGCTCGGTCCCGGCAACGCGATCCTGCCGGACCTCGCTGAGCGGTGGACGGTGAGCGAGAAGGGTGCTCGCTGGACGTTCCACCTGCGGCGGGACGCGATCTGGCACGACGGCGTGCCGGTGACGAGCCGCGACGTCGTGTACACCGTGGACGTCCTCCACCACCCGGACTACGCCGGGCCGATGGCCTCTGCCTGGGCCGAGATCCAGGCGACGGCGATCGACGAGCGCACCGTTCAGTTCGACCTCGCCGATCCCGTCGGCGGGTTCCTGCAGGCCGCCGTGCTCCCGCTCCTGCCCGCCCACATCCTTGCCGGCGTGCCCGTCGCAGCCCTGGCCGATGACCCGTTCGCGCGCGAACCCCTCGGCAATGGGGCGTTCGCCCTCGTCGAGATGACCGCGGACCGGGCCGTCCTGGAGCCGGTGCTGCCGCAGGTGAAGGGGGGGATCGCTGCGCTCGACAACCCCGTCACCGGCGAGATCGCGACCAGGATTCCGCGCCTGCCCCGGCTGGAGCTCCGCTTCTACGATGCTCCGGCTGATCTCGCCGCGGCCTTCGCCGCCGGGGAGGTTGCCAGCGTGGGGGACCTTCCGCCGGCCGCCGCAGTCACTCTCGCGACGTCGACACCGGACGCGCGCGTCATTCGCTACCCGTCGACGACCCTGACGGCCCTCGCCTTCAACCTGCGGGCGCTGGGCGGTCCGTTCGCGGATGCGCGAACGCGACGCGCCCTCGTGGCCGCGATCGATCGGGCGGACCTCGTCACCGACATCCTGGGCGGTGCCGGCAGCCTATCGGCGACCCCCATCCCGCCTTCCTCGTGGGCGTTCGACGCGAAGGCCGCCCCGGAGATCGCCTACGACCGGGGCGCTGCATCCAAGGGACTCCGTGAGGCCGGCTGGCGACGCGTCGACAAGGCGTGGATCCCGCCCCGCGCGTCGAAGCCGCTGAAGGTCACCATCCTCGCCCCGGAGGCGTCTGCGAACGCGATCGCCCACAACGCGGCGACCCGCGTCGCCGCTGCATGGACATCGCTCGGCCTGGCGACCACGGTCGAGGCACTTCCACCCGGCGAGCTCGTGGCGCGGCTCAGCGCGGCCGACTTCACGGTAGGGGTCATCGACGTCAACATGGGCCTGGACCCGGATCCCTATCCCATCCTCGCGTCCAGCCAGGCCCGCGCCGGCGGCGCGAACGTCTCCGGGATCCAGGACGCCGCGCTGGACAAGGCGCTCGTGGCGGCCCGAGCTCCCAGCACCATGGCGAAGCGCGTGAAGGCCTATGCGGCCCTCCAGACGCTGCTCGCGACGCTCCAGCCGATGCCGACGCTCTTCTTCCGCGACACCGTGTTCGTGGTCGGTGGGGACCTGGCCGGGCCCGCCGCGCGGCCCCTGGCCGATCCGGGCGGCCGCTTCTGGGACGTGGTACGATGGACGACCGTCGGGCGGTGACCCTCTCCGCTCGGTTTCGTTGACCCCTGCCGAGGTGGCGGAACTGGTAGACGCGCTAGCTTCAGGAGCTAGTGTCCGCAAGGGCGTATGGGTTCAAATCCCTTCCTCGGTACCATCGCGTCGGCGGGAGACGCAGCACCTGCCCAGGTGGCGGAATTGGTATACGCGTACGTTTGAGGGGCGTATGAGGCAACTCATCCGGGTTCAAGTCCCGGCCTGGGCACCACAGTCGCGTACCGGGATGGGGCGGCTCCGCATGGAGCCGCCTTTCGTGTCTCCGGGACGGAGGCGCGGCTCCGGGGGCGGTTAGCTCAGTCGGTCAGAGCGCCTCGCTTACACCGAGGAGGCCGGAGGTTCGAGCCCTCCACCGCCCACCACTCGTCGAAACGTCGCGTACACTCGCCGGGGCGGCCCTCGCCGCCGGTCCGGAACCGGGAGGGATCATGGAGCTCGGCGTCATCCTCCTCGTCATCGTCGTCGTCATCGCCGTGGTCGGCGTGCTCATCTACAACGGGCTCGTGACGAAGCGGAACCGGGTCGACGAGGCGGTCGGCCAGATCGAGGTGCAGCTCAAGCGGCGCCACGATCTCGTCCCGAACCTCGTGGCCGCGGTCAAGGACTACATGGGCTTCGAGCAGGAAGTCCTGACCCGGGTCACCGAGGCCCGCGCCAACGCCGTCGCTGCGGGCGCCCAGGGAACCGTCACCCAGCAGCAGGTGCAGGCGGAGAACGCCTTGAGCGGCGCGCTGCGCTCGTTGTTCGCCGTGGCGGAGAACTATCCCGTGCTGAAGGCGAACGAGAATGTCCTCGCCCTGCAGGAGCAGCTGACCACGACGGAGAACCAGATCAGCTTCTCGCGCCAGCACTACAACGCCACCGTCAACGAATACAACACGACGATCCAGACCATCCCCTCGGTCCTCGTCGCCGGACCCCTGGGATTCACGAAGCGCGAGTTCTTCGACGCGGAGCCCGAGGCCGACCAGGTCCCGGTCGTCGCACTGCGCTGACGTACGTGCGGTCGGGCCCGCCCCGTCGCTGAGGTCGCGATGGCCGCCTCGTTCTACAGCCAGGCTGCGGCGAACCGGCGGAAGTCGTTCCTGCTCGTGCTCGTCATCGTCGCGCTGCTGACGGTACTGGGTGCCGCGATCGGCTACGGGACGACCGGCGCCCCCGAGGGCGCGATCGGCTGGCTCGGCATCTTCGGGATCATCGCGATCGTGGCCTCGCTGGCCGGCTACTTCTCGGGCGACCGCGTCGTCCTCGCGGCATCGAAGGCGCGCCCCGTCACCGAGGCCCAGGCGCCCCAGCTGCTGAACGTCGTCCGCGAGCTGACCCTCGCGGCGGGCTTGCCGATGCCGGCGGTCTACCTGATCGACGACACGGCGCTCAATGCGTTCGCCACCGGGCGCGACCCGGCGCACGCGTCGATCGCGGTGACGACCGGGTTGCTGGAACGCCTGGACCGGGAGGAGCTCCAGGGCGTGATCGGCCATGAGCTCTCGCACGTGCGCAACTACGACATCCGCTACGCGATGCTCGTCGGCGTCCTGGTGGGCACGATCGCCCTGGTTGCCGACGTCTTCCTGCGGATGACCTTCTGGGGCGGGATGGGTCGGCGGTCATCGTCGAGCGATCGGGGCGGAGGAGGCCTCCAGGCGATCATCCTCATCATCGCGATCCTGCTCGCCATCCTCGCTCCCTTCTTCGGGCGGCTCGTCCAGCTGGCCGTGAGCCGCCAGCGCGAGTACCTCGCTGACGCGAGCGCGGTCGAGCTGACCCGGAACCCGATGGGGCTGCAGCGGGCACTGGCCGTTCTGGCTGACGACCGGGAGGTCCTGGAGGTGGCCAACCGGGCCACGCAGCACCTCTACTTCCGGAACCCGATCCACAAGTTCGAGGAGCGCTCCAAGGGGCTCTTCTCCACGCACCCTCCCATCCTGGACCGGATCAACCGTCTTCGGGCGATGGCCGGCGAAGCATCGATCGTCGACAGCGACCTCCCGCAGCTCCGGGGCCTGAGCTGACGCCTGCGCCACCGGGCGGGGCGTCGTTGCGGCTCGAGGGTCCTTCGTGGTACGGTTTCGGCCGCCGACGGGCGGTGACGTCCAGCGGGGCCTACGGGCCGAGATAGCTCAGTTGGTAGAGCACGCGACTGAAAATCGCGGTGTCGCCAGTTCGAATCTGGCTCTCGGCACCATCAGCTCCGAGTGGCGCTTCGAGCGGAAGTGGCTCAGTTGGTAGAGCATCACCTTGCCAAGGTGAGGGTCGCGGGTTCGAGTCCCGTCTTCCGCTCCATTCTTCTGTCTGGGACCTGCGCTGGCCCCACCCGCTGGCCCTTCGTCTAGTGGTAGGACAGCGGACTTTGGATCCGTTAACCGAGGTTCGAACCCTCGAGGGCCAGCCAGCATTTCGGGGCGACGTGGCGAAGTGGCCTAACGCGGGGGTCTGCAAAACCCTTACTCATCGGTTCGAATCCGATCGTCGCCTCCAACACTCCGCCGATCCGACGCCCGCCTGCGAGGCGGGCGTTACGATTCACGGGCGACACGGGGCCGAGGTGGCGAAAGGGCAGACGCGGCCGACTTAAAATCGGCTGGCCGAAAGGTCGTCAGGGTTCGAATCCCTGCCTCGGCACACCCCCGAGCTGCGTGGCCGGTCGCGGCGAGCCGGCCGGGCCGCGCGAGGCGCCCGAGCCTGCCTTCAAGGCGTGGGGCCGCTCGAACGCGATCGGTGCGGCCGGAAAGGTGAAGGCGACCGCCTGGCCCGTCAGCGCCGGCGGAGCCCGCCGAAGAGCCCGCCGCGCTTCGCGTCCTGCCCGATGTCGGCCAGCTCGTCGAAGCCGGAGACCAGCGCGGCCAGGCGGGCAAACGCGCGGCCGGGCGCAGAGGCCGGGGCGCCGACGAGAACCGGGATGCCCTCGTTCACGGCCTTCAGGTAGAGTCCCGCGTCGTAGGGCAGCTCTGCGTCGACCTTCGCCGCGATCGAGCTCTCGATCTGCTTCATGGAGAGCATGTCGCGGGCGAACAGGTGGTTCAGGACGAAGGTGGACTTGGCGGGGACGGCGCCCTCCTCGGTCAGATACTCCAGGAAGCCGTGCAGCGCCTTGAGCGCCCCGATCTCTGGAGCGATGGGCACGACCACGCCCTCGGCCCAATCCAGGATCGCCAGCGACCGCTCGTCGAGGGTGGAGCCGGCGTCCACGACCACCATCCCGTAAGCGCGGGCCGCCGTCGCGAGAATCTGCGCCACCGGCTCGGCCGTGATGAGGCGCCCGGTCTCGGGGGTGGCGGGCGCCGCGATGACGTGCAGCCCGGGCTCGACCTTCTCGGCGTACGTCCGGAGCAGCTCCGGCTCCAGCATCCCCCCGTCGTCGGCTGCGAGGTCCGCGACGGTCAGGCGCGGCTTGACGTTCAGGTGGGTCGCCACCTGGCCGAAGTCGACGTCGAGGTCGATGACGGCAGCCTGCTGGGGCGCCTGCCGGGCGAGGGCCATCGCGACGTTGACCGCGATCGTCGTGGTTCCGACGCCCCCCTTGGGGCTGAAGCAGGCGATGAGGCGCCGCCGGCCGGCGACCCGAATCTCGCCACCGGTCTGGGGCGTGAGGTCACGGGAGCGCGTGAACCGGACGAGGAGTCCCTCGACGCGGGCCTGGAGCTCGCGGGGGTCGAAGGGGCGGGCGATGACGTCGTCGGCGCCGGCCTCGAGGAAGCGGACGCGCTCCTCCACGTCGTCCTCCTGGGACACGCACAGGACCGGGACCGCGGACAAGGCGGGCGAACGCCGGATCTCCCCGCAGACCTCGGTGGCGCTGCGAGGGGGCTGGACGGCATCGATCGTGACGAGGTTGAACTCGCCGGCTCGCCTGATCGCCTCGTCGGCGTCGGCGACCGTGGTGACCTCGTGGCCTGCCGCGCGCAGGGCGGCGACCATCGGCTCGGCGGCTTCGGCGACCGCAGAGAGGAGAAGGATCGACGTGGTCGTCACGATGCTGTGCGTCCCCCGATGCCATGCTCTGAACGGGGCGAAGAATACACGCGGCGCCGTCCCGTCGCCTGCGTGGGCGCCCGAGGCACGTCGATGGACGTGGCGGCAGGCCGACCGGGAGGCTCGTCCGCCGCCCCGTGCTATGCTCGATCGGTCCTTTCTGCTCCGCCAGGGGACGGGCCGGGTTCCGGCCGCGCTGAGCGGGGCATACCCCACAGGAAGGAGCGGACACGGCCATGCGCCGCTATGAGCTCATGCTCGTCCTTCGGCCCGACGCGCCGGAGGACAAGATCCAGGCGATCCTGGAGAAGACGACCCGCCACGTCACGGAGACGGGCGGCCAGATCGTCAAGACGGCCCCATGGGGCCGCCGTCGCCTCGCGTACCAGATCGACCGGTACCGCGAAGGCTCGTACCACATCCTCCACTTCGACGCCCCGCCCGAGTCGATCGTGGACCTCGAGCGCACCCTCCTGATCACCGAGGAGGTCCTTCGGCACCTCGTCGTGCGCGTGGATCGCCCTGTCCGCGCCGCGCGGGGCAAGGACGACGACGGCGACCTCAGCCTGGCTCCGGACGACGAGGAGGACGAGGAGCCGCAGGGCGAGCGGATCGACGAATCCGAGAGCGAAGCCGCCCCGGCGGCGATCGACTAGGGGGACCGACCGATGGCCTTCGCCAAGCTGATGATCATCGGCAACCTGGGACGCGATCCCGAGATGCGCTACACGCCCTCGGGCCGACCCGTCACCGAGTTCAGTGTCGCGGTCTCGCACCGTGGCAAGGACGCGCAGTCCGGCGAGTGGGTGGACCAGGGGACCGACTGGTACCGGGTCACGATCTGGGGCGAGCGCGGCGAGCGCGCGGCGGAGCAGTTCCGCAAGGGGAACAAGGTGTTCGTCGAGGGCCGCTTCCGCACCCGCGAGTACGAAGCCCGGGACGGCCAGAAGCGCCTGTCGCTGGAGATCACCGCCGACAATGTCATCAGCCTCGAACGGGGCGGACGCGAGGAAGGCGAGGGCGGCTACGCACCGGCGTTCCCGGCCGACGCCCGTCCGCCGACGCTCGCCCGTCGTCCTCGCCGGTGCGCCGAGATGCCCCGGCCGAGGACGTGCCGTCCGATCTCGACGACCTCCCCTTCTGACGAGTCCCTCAAGGAGCCCTTCGACCCATGCCTCCCGCCCGATCCAAGAAGCGCGACGACTACTACCGCGATCGCCGGCGCCGCAAGGTCTGTGCCTTCTGCGCCGACAAGTCCCCGACGATTGACTACAAGGAGGTCAGCCGCCTCCGCCGCTACCTCTCCGAGCGGGCCAAGATCGAGCCGCGGCGCAAGACCGGCACCTGCGCCGCCCACCAGCGCGAGCTGGCCGTCGCCCTGAAGCGGGCACGGGTCGTGGCGCTCCTGCCGTACGCGCCGCAGCACCTGCGCCCCTGATCGGGGCCTGCCCGCCCACCGGCCGAGCACAGGGTGATCGTCGGCCAGCTGCTGCTCCTCGCCGCCGGCGGATTCGGCGCCGGCGTCTTCGGCTCGCTCCTGGGGCTGGGGGGCGGGATCCTCATCATCCCGCTCCTCACCGTCGGCTTCGGCGTGCCCTTCCGCGAGGCGGTCGGCATCAGCCTGGTCTGCGTCATCGTGACCAGCAGCGCTTCCGCCGCGGTGTATCTCGAACGCCACGCGGCGAACCTGCGGCTCGGCATGCTCCTCGAGGTGTTCACGGCAACGGGTGCGCTCGTGGGCGGCCTGGTGGCGTTCGCGCTGCCGGAGCGGGTCCTGGCCGGGCTGTTCGCCGCGCTCCTGGCCTGGACGGCGTTCTCGATGCTGCGCCGGGGCCAGGTCCAGGCGGCGGCGACTGAGGAAGCGGTTCCCATGAACCAGGTCGCGGGACCCGGGGCGGCCGCTGCAGATCGGAGCGACCACCGCGCCGCGGTCACGCAGCCTTGCGGACGAGGTTGCCGGACCCGGGTACGGTGTGCGGCGCCTGGGCGCCGGCGCCGGCGGGAGCCTGGGGGCCGGGATGCTGTCGGCCCTCCTCGGGGTCGGTGGCGGCATCGTCAAGGTGCCGCTCATGCACCTCGTCATGGGCGTGCCGCTCCGGGTGGCCACGGCCACGAGCAACCTCATGATCGGCGTGACCGCCGCCGCGTCGGCGGTCGTCTACCTCGTGCGGGGCGGGATCGACCCGTACATCGCCGGGCCCACGGCGATCGGCGTCTTCGCGGGCGCCATGGTCGGCTCGCGCCTGGCGGCCCGGATCGATGTCCGGATCCTGCGGCTGCTCTTCGTGGGCGTCCTGGCCCTGACGGCGGCCCAGATGGTCCTGCGGGCGCTCGGGTGAACAGCATCGACGCCCGGATCGCCCGGATCCTCGCGGGGGGGACGCGCATCGCCGTGGCCCTCCTGGCGATCGGGAGCGTCCTCCTGGTCGTCGGTGGGACGTCGCCCTTGGCGGACGGCTGGCCGCCGCTCGACGTGGCGTCACTGCCTGCCGGCCTTGTCGCCCTGGAGCCGGCGGCCTACCTCTGGCTCGGCCTCATCGTGACGATCGCAACGCCGCTCGTGCGGGTGGCGGCCTCGACGTGGAGCTTCGGACGGGCCGGGGAGACGCGCATGGCCGCGCTCGGCGCGGCCGTCCTGGTCGTCATCGCTCTCGCGATCGTGGCTGGCCTGGCGGCCGGCTGAGCCATAGCCGGCCTGGTCCTCATCGTGGGCCGGGCGCGGCCGAGGGCGCGATCGGCGAGGAGGGCGCGACACGGGCCGGCACCGGTGCCCGGTCTATACTCAGAAGGCCCGGCGGCAGGGTTCGCCGATCTGCCGCGGCCACGCGAAGGAGCTGCCCGGATGCTCACCCAGAAGCCCTCCGCCGAGGGCGCGTCCCGCCCCGCCGGAGCCCCGCTCGACACCGCATCGCTGACCTGCCTGTTCGAGGGTCGCTACGTCGCTCTCAGCGAGGCCAACGTCAGCATCATGACCCACGCCTTCATGTACGGAACGGCCGTCTTCGAGGGCATCCGGGCCTACTGGAACGCGGAGCAGGGCCAGCTCTACGCGCTCAGGGTGCGCGAGCACATGGAGCGGATCCGCAACTCGGCGCAAGATCCTCCTGATGGAGGACCTGCCCTCGGTCGACCAGCTGACGGTGAGGCGCTCGAGGTCCTTCGTCGCAACGGCTTCCGCGAGGACGCCTACGTCCGGCCGTCCTTCTACAAGAGCACCCAGGCGATCGGCGTGAAGCTCCATGGCCTGGAGCATCGCTACTACATCCTCGCCCTGCCCTTCGGCGACTACGTCGACACCACGGTCGGCGTGCGGATCGCGACCGTCTCCTGGCGCCGGACCGGGGACACGGCCATTCCGTCGCGGGCCAAGATCGTGGGCAGCTACGTCAACCCCGCCTTCAGCAAGTCCGAGGCGATGCTCAACGGGTACGACGAGGCCCTCGTCCTGACCGAGGACGGCCACATCTCGGAGGGGTCGGCCGAGAACATCTTCGTGGTTCGTGACGGGGTGATCCTGACGCCGCCCGTGACCGACGACATCCTGGAGGGGATCACCCGGGCCGGAATCATGGAGATCTGCGCCGAGCTGGGCCTGCGGGTGGTGGAGCGCTCCATCGACCGCTCCGAGATCTACGTCGCGGACGAGGCCTTCTTCTGCGGCACCGGTGCCCAGATCAGCCCGATCATCGAGGTGGATCGCCGCGCGATCGGGGGGGAGCGGTGGGCCCGATCACCAAGCGGATCAAGGACCGCTACTTCGACATCGTCCGCGGCAACGTGCCGGCCTACGCACACTGGGTGACGCCCGTCCACGTCGGCTGAGCATCGCGCGCCGGGCGCCGGTCAGGGGGCGCGGTAGGTCGGCGTCTGCGTGCCCTGCACGACGAGGATGTCCGTGCCCGCCTTGGCGTCCGCCACCGGCGTGGCGGTGACCTTGAAGCGGGCCTCCAGCGCGGTGATCGTCTCCGGGAAGCGGGTCTCCGCCCCGTTGTAGGCAATCACGGCCGTTGTCGGCTCGACCGTCTCGGGATTGCGTCCGCGGGGCGCCGACGCGGCGAAGCCCTGGTACTCGAGATAGCCGGCCAGGTCCGTGGCCCTGCCGGGCTCCCCGGTGCTGGTGACGACCCAGACGCGGGCGCCCTCCTCGGCGATGGCCTGGCGGGCGGCCTCTTCGCGAGGATCGAAGGTGAAGGCGTTGGCGGTGGCCGCCCGGATCGCCGCCACGTCGGCCTGGAGCACGTACTGCCCGTTGACCATGCCCTCGCTCCCGTAGCGGGGCGGGGTGAAGACGTACGAGCGCACGTTGCCCACGTCGATCCGGCTGGCGAGGTCGATGAGCTGGGGAAGCCTGTCCACCGGGAAGTCGGTCTTGACCGCCTTCTTCGTGCTCCTCACGAGGTCCGGGAGCCGTTGCAGGAGCGTCGCGAAATCCGCCTGCTGGCGGAGCGAGAGGAGGACCCTCTGCTGGCGTGACGCGCGATCGAAGTCGGTCGAGCCGTGGCGCGACCGGGCGTAGACGAGCGCTTCCGCCCCCGTCATGTGCTGGACGCCGGTCGGGATGTAGACGCGCAGCGCCCCCTTCTCGCCGGGGTAGTAGTCGTCCACGACGGGCAGCTGCACGTTGACCGTCACTCCGCCGAGCGCGTCGACCACCTGGGTGAAGCCGCCGAAGTCGACCTCGACGAAGTACTGGATGTCGACCCCGTAGAGGCCGCCCAGGGTGTCCTTCAGCGCCTGGTACCCGCTCTGCTTGCCGCCCGGGAAGATGTCGGGCCGGGCCCGCGCCTGCTGGAAGAGGGCATTGACCTTGCGGTTCCAGGTCGTGCCGAAGAACGAGCGCGCCGGGCCGGCCAGCGGGATGCCGGTCGTGTCGCGGGGGAGGCTGAACATGGCGACCTGGCCGCTGGCCGGGTCGATGCTGGCCACGATGAGGGTGTCCGTGTTGTACGAGCCGTCCCCGGGCCGGCGGTCGGAGCCGATCAGGAGGACGTTGAGCCGTCCCGTGCCGTCCCACGGCTGGGCCGAGGGCTCGTCGGGCACGGCCGTGGCGCCCGGGGGAGGAGTGGAGACCGGGGCCTCGGACGGGTTCGCCGTCACGCTGGACGCCTCCGGGCTCGCGGAGGGATCCGCGGAAGGGTCGTCCTCGTCACCGGGGCTGAAGATGCCCTGGACCAGGTCCAGCGCCTGGAGGTCGTAGTAGGCCACGGCGGCGTGGCCGCCGCTCATCACGAGCAGGACGGCCAGCAGGCCGGCGACCGAGACCGGGGCCAGCGCCGAGCGGGACGGACCGAGACGTCCCGCGCCCTGGTCCCAGCGGTTGAGATAGACGGTCACCCGGTAGGCGTCAATGGCCGCGATCGCCCGGTAGAGGAGTGCCACGACATTGCCCGCCAGGATCGCCACGAGGACCACCGGCTGGAGGACGACGCCGACCAGCTCCAGGCGGTAGCTGCCGACGATGCCCAGGATCAGGGCGAGGAAGAGGAACGGCACGGCGGCGAAGCCGAGAGCCCGGTGCCACGCGCCGGCGTAGGCGTGGCCCAGCCCGGGGAAGATCAGCGACAGGAAGGCGGCCGTGAAGGCGGAGCGGGCGCGGGGGCGCGGCTCCTGCGGGCGGGTCATCGCGGGTAGGATAGAAGGAACCTCCGTGAAACGTGTCCGGAGTGCTCTGACGCCTGCGGGCGTCGCCGCGTGACGCAGGCACGCCCGCTGCCCGCCCCTCACGATCCGCAGCCGAGGCCCGATGTTCGACCCCGTACGCAGCAAGCCCGACCTCGTCGCGCAGGAGCACGAGATCCTTGCCCTCTGGCGTGAGCGGCGCACGTTCGCGCGCCTGCGTGCCCAGAACGCGGGTGGGCCGCGCTGGAGCTTCCTGGACGGGCCGATCACGGCCAACAACCCGATGGGCGTCCACCATGCCTGGGGGCGGGCGTACAAGGACGTCTTCCAGCGCTTCCACGCCATGCTCGGCCAGGACCAGCGCTGGCAGAACGGGTTCGACTGCCAGGGGCTCTGGGTGGAGGTCAACGTCGAGAAGGACCTCGGCTTCACCTCGAAGCGCGACATCGAGGAGCACGGCATCGCGGAGTTCGTGAGCCTGTGCAAGCAGCGCGTGCTCACCTTTGCCGCCCGCCAGACCGAGCAGTCGATCCGGCTCGGGTACTGGATGGACTGGAACGACCCGGACGAGCTCCGCCATCTCCGCGACCAGCTGGCCGCCGACCCGACGCGGGTCATGACCCTGCAGGGTCCGAATGGTCCCGTGACCGACAGCGTCGAGATGCTCGTCGGGCGCCTCGGGATGCCCGAGCTGGGTGGCTCGTACTTCACGTTCAGCAACGAGAACAACGACCTGATCTGGGCCTTCATCGCCGAGTGCCATCGCCGGGGCTGGCTCTACAAGGGCCACGACACGATGCCCTGGTGCGCCCGCTGCGGCACCGGGATCAGCCAGCACGAGATGACCGAGGGCTACGCGGATCGGACCGACCCCGGGCTGACGGTGCGGTTCCCGCTGGTCGACCGGCCGGGCGAGTCGCTGCTGGTCTGGACCACGACGCCCTGGACGCTTACCAGCAACGTGGCCGCCGCCGTGGGGTCGGACCTGCGCTACGCCAAGGTTCGCCAGGGCGAGGTCGTGAGCTGGCTGGGCCGGGGAACCCTCCGCCAGGCCCTCGTCGGCCCGTTCGAGATCCTCGAGGAGGTTGCCGGCAGCGAGCTTGTGGGGTGGCGCTACCGGGGCCCGTTCGACGACCTGCCCGCGGTCCGAGCGGCGTTCGCCACCGGCGGGCCGGACGGGCACCCGTACGAGCACCGCGTCGTCGCCTGGGACCAGGTCGGCGAGGAGGAGGGGACCGGGATCGTCCACATCGCGCCCGGGTGCGGCGCCGAGGACTTCGCCCTCGGGAAGCAGCTCGGCCTGCCGATGCTGGCGCCCCTCGACGAGGGCGGCATCTTCATCGACGGCTTCGGGTTCCTCGTCGGCCGCGACGTGCGCGACTCCGCGGACCCGGTGGTGGAGCACCTGAAGCACCACGGCTTCTTCCACCGCCTGGAGCCGTACGTCCATCGCTACCCGCACTGCTGGCGCTGCGGGACCCCCCTCGTCTTCCGGCTGGTCGACGAGTGGTTCATCAGCATGGGCCCCGTCTACGACCGGCCGCGCGAGGAGCTGACGCCGGCCGAGGTCGACGCGAGCCTGCGGTACCAGATCATGGAGGTGGTCGACCGGATCCGGTGGATTCCCGGGTTCGGGTACGAGCGGGAGCTCGACTGGCTCCTGAACATGCACGACTGGATGATCAGCAAGAAGCGCTACTGGGGGCTGGCACTGCCGATCTACGACTGCGCAGCCTGCGGAACCTTCGACGCGGTTGGAGGACGGGAAGAGCTCCGGGAGCGTGCGGTCGCCGGCTGGGAGGAGCTGGAGGGTCACACGCCCCACCGCCCGCACGTGGACGCGGTCCGGATCGCATGCCCGGGCTGTGGCGCGCCGGTGGAGCGGATCCCCGACGTCGGGAACCCCTGGCTCGACGCCGGGATCGTGCCCTTCTCGACGCTCCACTACCGCGAGGATCCGGCCCACTGGGCTGACTGGTTCCCGGCCGACTTCATCACCGAGAGCTTCCCGGGCCAGTTCCGCAACTGGTTCTACTCGATGCTCGCCATGAGCACGGTCCTGCGGCGCGAGGCGCCCTTCAAGGCCATCTTCGGCTACGCGACCCTGTTCGGTGAGGACGGCCGCCCCATGCACAAGAGCTGGGGCAATGCGATCGAGTTCGACGAGGCCGCCGAACGGATGGGCGTGGACGTCATGCGCTGGATGTACGCCAACGCGCGGCCCCAGGACAACATCCTGTTCGGATGGCATGCCGCGGACGAGGCGCGACGCGAGCTGCTCGTCCTGTGGAACGTCTACAGCTTCTTCGTCACCTACGCCCGACTGAGCGGGTGGCAGCCCACCGACGCGGCGCCGCCGGTGGGGGAGCGCCCGACGCTCGACCGCTGGATGCTCTCACGCCTGGCCGGCCTGGCCGCACGGGTCGAGGATCGCCTTGGCGACTACGACCCCGATGCGGCTGCGTCTGCCGTCTCGGGTTTCATCGACGAGCTCTCCACCTGGTACCTGCGCCGGACCCGCCGCCGCTTCTCGCGGGCGGGCGAAGGCCCGGACCGGACGGCCGCGTTCGCGACGCTCCACGCGGTCCTGACCGGCCTGGTCCGGGTCACGGCCCCGCTCCTGCCCTTCCTTTCGGAGGCCATCCACCAGAACCTGGTGGTGCGGGGAGGGATGGCGGCGCCGGACAGCGTCCACCTGACCCGCTGGCCGACGGCGGAGCTCGCGGGGTACCGGGACGTGCCCCTCGAGGGCGCCATGGAGACAGCCCAGCGCGCCGTCGAGCTGGCCCGCACGCTCCGGGCGCAGGCCGGCATCCGCACGCGCCAGCCGCTCGCGCGACTCTGGATCGCCCTGCCCGGCGGCGACTGGTCCGAGCTCGACGCGCTGCTGGACCTGGTCGCGGACGAGGTCAACGTGCACGAGGTCGTGCGGATCGGCGACGAATCCGCGCTCGTTGAACGCCGCGTCAAGCCGCTCCTTCCGAAGATCGGCAAGAAGCTGGGCCCCGCCATCCCGGCGGTCATGGCCGCGGCCCGCGACGGCCGGTTCGAGATCCTGGCCGACGGTTCCGTGGCCCTGGGCGGCGTGGTGCTCGCGCCCGACGAGGTGGAGATCCTCGCCGCGCCCCGGCCCGGCACGGCCGTGGCCCACGACGACGGGCTCGTGGTCGTGATCGACACCGAGCTGACCGACGCGCTGCGGGCCGAGGGCGATGCCCGAGAGCTGCAGCGCGCGATCCAGGACCTGCGGCGCGACGTGGGCCTGGAGCTGGACGACCGGATCGACCTCGTCGTTGCGCTCCCCGATGGAGCGGCGGGCGTCCGCCCGCACCTCCCGGCCGTGGCTGCCGAGACCCTGGCCGACGCCGTCGCGGAGGGACCCATGCCGGACGGCTGGGCGCACGCAACCGTGGCGTTGGGCGGCGGGGAGGCCGCGATCGCCGTGCGCCGCCGCGGCGACGTCGCATCGTGAGCGGACGACCGTGAGCCGCCACTGGATCGCCTTCTTCGGCATCGCCGCCGCGGTCATCATCGCCGACCAGCTCAGCAAGGCCTGGATCGTGGCGGAATTCCCGTTCGGCGAGCCGGTCGAGGTCATCGGGGCGTGGCTGCGGGTCTGGTACGTGGCCAACTCCGGCGCCCTGTTCGGGCTCTTTCGCGACCAGGCGCTCCTCTTCGGCGCCCTCAGCCTCGGCGTGATGGCGCTGATCGTCTGGTACCACGGCCGGGCCGTCGCCGGGAGTGGCTGGCTCGCAACGGTCGCGCTCGGCCTCCTCCTCGGCGGGGCAGTCGGCAACTTCATCGACCGGGCGCGGCTCGGCCACGTCGTGGATTTCGTGGACATGGGGTTCCCGGGAGGCTGGCGGTTCTACACCTGGAACGTGGCCGACGCGGCGATCACCATCTCCATCCTGCTCCTCCTGCTGATGGCGATCCTCCCGCCTCTTCGCCGCGAGGCCGCTGCGGGATGACGGAGCTGCGGCTCGTGGTTCCGGCCGGCGGGGGCGGCCGCGTCGACCGCTTCGCCGCCGACCTGTCCGGCCTGTCGCGGAGCCGGATCCAGCACCTGATCACGGAGGGCCGCGTCACGGCCGACGGGAACCCGGTCAAGGCGAACACCATCGTGCCGCCCGGTGCCGTGCTCGTCATCGACGTCCCGCCGGTCGTGTCCGCCGGGATCGAGCCAGAGGCGATCCCGCTCGACGTGGTCTACGAGGACGACGAGGTGCTCGTCGTGGACAAGCCGGCCGGGCTGGTGGTCCATCCGAGCCCGGGCCACTGGTCCGGGACGCTGGTCAACGCCCTCCTCGCGCGGGACACCGTCTACGGGGGGATCGCCGGCGTCGAGCGTCCGGGGATCGTCCACCGGCTCGATCGGGACACGTCCGGGCTGCTCATCGTGGCCAAGACCGACGCGGCCCAGGCCAGCATCATGGCCCAGCTCAAGGCGCGCCGCGTGAAGAAGACCTACCTGGCCCTGGTCCTGGGCAGCGTGCAGGCGGCGGTCGGGCGGATCGAGGCGCCGGTCGGGCGCGACCCGAAGAACCGGATGCGGATGGCCGTGGTCCCCGACGGGCGGCCATCGGTCACGGGCTACCGGGTCCGCGAGCGGTTCGTGGGGTGGACGCTGCTCGAGGTTGACCTGGTCACCGGCCGCACGCACCAGATCCGCGTCCATCTCGCCGCCCTGGGCCACCCGGTGGCATGCGACCCGGTCTATGGGACGGGGACGTCGCGGCGCGGACCCGAGGGCCTCGAGCGCCTCTTCCTCCACGCGTGGCGGGTGGTCTTCGCCTCTCCGGCAACGGGCGAGCTGGTTCGGGTGGAGGCCCCGCTGCCAATCGCCCTCGAGGCCGCCCTTGCCGGGCTGCGCGACGCGGCCCCCGGCGCGCCCCCGCGCCCGAGGGCGTCGGACCCTGGTGGGGACGAGCGATGACCGAGCAACCCCTCGGCGCGGCGCCGGCCCCCGACGACCCGCTCTCGGGCGCCCCGAGCGCCGGGGCTCCGGGGGCGCTGCTCGTGGTCGTCTCAGGCCCGTCCGGGGTGGGCAAGGACACGATCATCGACGCCCTGCGGGCGCGATCGGCCGCCTCGGAGTACCACTACGTCGTGACCTGCACGACCCGCCCCCCGCGGCCGGGCGAGGTCGACGGGATCAGCTACCACTTTCTGAGCCTGGAGCGGTTCACCGCGCTCCGGGACGCCGGCGCATTCCTCGAGTGGGCCGAGGTCCACGGCAACTGCTACGCCACCCCGCGAGCCGAGGTGCGCCGGGCTCTCGCCGGCGGCCGCGATGTGATCCTCAAGATCGACGTCCAGGGCGCGGCGGCGGTGAAGGCGCTGATCCCGGACGCCCTCCTCGTCTTCGTCGTGCCGCCCTCGCTCGAGACGCTCTTCCGTCGCCTGCGGACACGGGCCACCGAGACCGCCGAACAGCTGGAGCTTCGCCAGCGGAACGCCGCGATCGAGCTGGCCCGGGCCGGCGACTACGACCACGTGGTGCTGAACGAGGACGGCCTCGTCGAGCGGACGGCGGAGCGGATCGACGCGATCATCCGGGCCGAGCGGGCGCGCCACCCGGATCGCCGGGTCGTCGTCTGACGGCCGTGGGCCCGGACGAGACCCCAAGGTCCGCCGCGGGCGACCCGGGGCCGGCCCGACCGACCCCGACGCGGGTCCGCGCCATGTCGAGGTGGCGGTCGACGCACCCGGCGTCGCCGGCGATCGAACGTGGACCTATGTCGTCCCCGATGCGCTCGCCGGGATCGAGGCCGGCGAGGCGGTCATCGTGGAGTGGGGTCGGCGCCGGGCGATCGGGATCGTGCTGGGCGATGCGCCGCCGCCGGACGGCGTGGCCGCCAAGCCGCTCGCGGCGCGGGTCCGGGCTGACGGTCCGCTCCTCCCGCCCCTGTCGCTCGCCCTCGCGGGGTGGATCGCCGCGCACTACCTCGCGCCGCCGGCCCTCGCGATCCGGGCGATGCTCCCGCCCGGTCTCCTGGAGCGCCTCGACATGGTGGCGACGGCCTCCGACGGGACGAGTGGTGGAGACGACCGCGAGACAGCCGCCCTTCTCGACGCCCTGGCCATGGGGC
This sequence comes from uncultured Chloroflexia bacterium, assembly GCA_963739365.1. Lineage (GTDB taxonomy): Bacteria > Chloroflexota > Limnocylindria > Limnocylindrales > CSP1-4 > CTSoil-043. The sequence goes on from CAVUAG010000012.1 coordinate 146,347, forward strand.
CGCGTCCGGTGCGGGCGCTGCCGACCGTGGAGAGCCGGCCCGCCGTGCTCCGACGCCTGCGGGTCCTCGAGCGCGCGGGGCGCGTCCACCTGGAGTGGACGATCGGGGCGGCCGGTGCCCTCCCGCGGTACGAGCGTCGGGTGGCCGCCACCGCGGCCGGGCGGGCGGTTGCCGCGGGATCGCGGCCGGTCGACGGCCGGCCGGTCGGCCCGCGCCAGCGAGCGCTGCTCGCCGAGCTGGCTGCCCAGGGCGATGGCGACGCACCCGCGCCCCCACTCGCCGCGCGCCACGGTGCGACGAGCCTGGCCGGGCTCGCCCGCCGAGGCCTCGTCGAGATCGTGACGCGCGAGCGGCCCCGTGACCTCCTGGCCACGCGGGCGGTCGGGGCGCGGGGCACGCGTCCGGCAGACTCGGCACTCTCGCCGGCCCAGGCAGCCGCGGTCGCGATGATCGTGGCGGCGCTGGACGCCCGCGACCCCACGCCGCTCCTCGTCGACGGCCCGACGGGGGCAGGCAAGAGCGCAGTCTACGCGGAGGCGATCGCGGCGTCGCTCGCGGCAGGACGCCCGGCCCTCGTCCTCGTGCCCGAGATCGCCCTCGCCCTGCCGCTCGTCGACCGGCTGCGCGCAGACCTTGGCGCGGAAGTCGCCGTCGTCCACTCGGGGCTGGGCGAAGGCGAGCGGGCCGATGCCTGGCGACGGATCCGGGCCGGGGCCGTCGACGTCGTCGTGGGAACGCGGACGGCGGTCCTGGCACCGCTGGGCGACGTGGGCGTGGTGATCGTCGACGAGGAGCAGGAGGCAACCTACAAGAGCGATCGGACGCCCCGGTTCCAGGCCCGTGACGTCGCGCTCCGTCTCGGTGCCTTCGCCGGAGCCGCGGTCGTGCTCGGGAGCGCAACGCCGTCGGTCGAGACGATGGGTCGGGCCAGGCTCGGGCTCCATCGCCGCCTCACGCTGCCGGAGCGGGCCTCGGGGGCGCCGCCCGGAGTCGAGATCGTGGACCTCCGGGAGGAGCTAGCGGCAGGGAACCGGGGTCTCGTCTCGCGGCGGCTGGCAGGGCTGCTCGCGACCCTGGACCCCGCTGCCGGCGACCGCGCGATCCTCGTCATCAACCGGCGTGGGGCGGCTTCGGCCGTCCTGTGTCGCGACTGCGGGCATGTGCAGGCGTGCCCCGAGTGCACGAAACCGCTCGTCTACCACCAGGCCGGGATGACGCTCCGCTGCCATCACTGCGGCGGCGCCGCCCCGATGGCGTCGCGCTGCCCGGGCTGCGGGTCGCCGCGGATCCGCTACCTCGGGGGAGGCACGGAGCGGCTGGAGGCGGAAGTGCGGGAGCGCTTCCCGCTCCTGCGGGTCGGCCGGCTCGACCGGGACGTGGTGGAGCGGCGCGGGGCCGCCGCCCGCGTCGTGGATGCCTTCACGGATGGCCGCCTGGATGTCCTCGTCGGGACAAGCCTCGTTGCCAAGGGGCTCGACATCCCGGAGGTCACGCTGGTCGGTGTCGTCTCGGCCGACGTCGCGCTCACGCTCCCCGACGAGCGCGCCGCGGAGCGGACGTTCCAGCTCCTCGTGCAGGCGATCGGCCGGGCCGGTCGCGGCGAACGCCCGGGACGCGCGATCGTCCAGACGTACCAGCCCGAGCACCCGGCGATCCGGGCGGCTGTGGGGGGTGATGCCGCGGCCTTCTACGACGCCGAGCTGGCGACGCGCGAGCAGTTCGGGGCGCCCCCGTTCGGAGCGACCGTGAAGCTCACGGTCCGCGACGAGGACCGGGAGACGGCGCGGGCCGCGGGGCGCGAGATGGCCGATCGCCTGCGGCGACAGGCGGCCGAGCGCGGCCTGGCGGTGTCGATCGCAGGCCCGGCCCCGGCCTACGTGCCGCGCCGGGGCGGGCGCTGGCGGTTCAACGTCGTGATTCGCGGGGCCGAGCCGCTCGCGGTGCTGGACGGCGATCCCGGCCCGCCCTGGTCGGTCGACGTGGACCCGGAGAGCCTCCTGTAGCGGTCCACCGGCCGGCCGCCACGGTTCGGGGCCCCCCAGGCCCGCTGTGACAGAGTCGGCGATAATGGCGGTCCGCACGAGGAGCCGACCCATGACCGACAGCACAGACCCGGCGCCGGCCAACGACCGTGCCGCGGGCGGCGGCCCCGAGCCTGCCGGGAGCGACGACAGCCCGTCGGCCGGCGACGAGGGACAGGGCGTCCGCGGTCGCGAATGGCTGGCCCAGCTCCAGGAGATGATCGACCGGGTGGCCGTCGAAGCCCGGCCCGTCGCCCGCGACGTGGCGGTGAAGGCAGCCGAGCTCGCCGCGGTGGCCGGGGAGAAGGCCGGGCCGTATGCCCGCCGCGCTGCCGACGTGACGGGCGACGTCGGGACCCGCGTGGCCGAGCGATCGCGGCGCTTCGCCGATGAGATGCGGCACCGGGCCGCCGAGGGCGGATCGCCGCCCGCCGCCCCAGCAGACGGCATGCCAGACCCGGACGCCGCGCCCGAGGCGCCGCCCGCACCGGGCGTCGAGGACGAAGCTTCGGCCTGAGCCCAGCCACTCGCGCCGCCCAACGGGCGCGCCCGGGGCCGTCTCGTATACTCGCGCCATGAGCGTTCTTCCGATCCTCACGCTCGGCGACCCGCGCCTGCGGCTCAAGGGCGAGCCCGTGGAGAGCTTCGGCAAGCTGCTCCACCACCTCATCGACGACCTCACCGACACGATGCGCCATGCCCCCGGCGTGGGCCTCGCGGCCCCCCAGCTCGGCGAGGCGCTCAACGTGGCGGTCGTCGAGGTCGGCGATCGGCTTCTCGAGCTCGTGAACCCGCGGATCGTGCGCGCCGAGGGCGACGACCGAGACCTCGAGGGATGCCTCTCCATCCCGGGGTTCGTGGCCTACGTGACCCGGCGAGAGCAGGTCTGGGTCGTGGCCCAGAACCGAGTCGGTCGGAAGTACAAGGTTGCCGGGGCGGGCCTCCTGGGGCGCGCGCTGCAGCACGAGCTCGATCACCTCCAGGGGAAGCTCTACATCGACTACCTTGCGTCACCCGACGAGCTCCTCCCGGTCGGCCACGGCGGGGAGGGTGACGCTGATGACGACATCGATGCCGAGCTCGAGCGGCGCGGCGTCGACCCCGCGAAGGCGAAGGCGGCCTCCCGCGGCTGACGTGGCGCGCGCCAGAACGGTCTTCCTCGGGTCCGGCGCGTTCGCCGTCCCGGTGCTCGCGGCCGTCGCCGCGGCACCCGAGCTGTCCCTCGAGGCCGTCGTGACCGCCCCTCCCCGCCCGGCCGGCCGACGGGCCGAGCTCACCGCCACGGCGGTCGGGGCCGCGGCAGCGGCGCTCGGCCTGCCGATCCTGACCCCGGAGCGTCTGCGCGATCCTGCGTTCCTCGGCGCGTTCACGGCGATCCGTCCCGCCGTCGGCATCCTCGCCGACTACGGGAAGATCCTCCCCGCGGCGCTGTTGGACCTGGTGCCGCACGGCATCCTGAACGTGCACCCGTCACTGCTGCCCCGCCACCGGGGGGCAACGCCGATACCCGCGGCGATCCTGGCGGGCGACGCCACGACCGGTGTCTCGCTCTTCCGGATGGATCCCGGGATGGACACCGGTCCGCTGGTCGCCGTCGCGTCGACCCCGCTCGATCCGGACGAGGACGCCCCTGCCCTCGAGGAGCGCCTCGCCGGGCTCGCTGCCGCGCTGGTCGCCCGCTCCATCGGCCCCTACCTGCGCGGCGAGGCTGACCCTCGCCCGCAGTCGGAGGAGGGGATCACGGTTACACGGCCGCTCGCGCGCGAGGATGGCCGGCTCGACCCGCTGCTCCCCGCCACCGTCCTCGAGCGCCACGTGCGCGCCCTGCGGCCCTGGCCGGGCAGCTTCGTGGAGCTCGCTGCCGGGCGCCTGGGCGTTCTCCGCGCGGCCGTGTCCGGCCCCGGTGAGGGCGACGTCCCGGGCACGCTGGTGGCCGACGGTCCCGGCCTGGCCCTTGCGACCGCGAGCGGCCGGCTCGTGCTCCTCGAGGTCCGGCTCGCCGGCGGCCGCGCGATGGACGGCGCGGCCTTCCGGCGCGGGCACCCCGCCAGCGTCGGGGCGCGGGTAGGATGACGCGAGCCCGATGATCGACCCAGCCGCGCCCGTGCCTGCCGCTCGCGCGCTTCCCGTCATGGTGGCCCGTCGCGACCCGCGTCCCGGAATCGCCGGCCTGACCGGCGGGGAGATCGCGGCCCTGGTGGGCGAGCTCGGCGAACCGGCCTTCCGCGCGCGCCAGGTCGCAGACGCGGTATGGCGATCCGCGGCCGCGGACTGGGACCAGGTGACGACTCTCGCCCGCCCGTTCCGCGCGGTGCTTGCCGAACGATTCCGCTTCGACACCGTGGCCGCCACGACCATCCGGGCGACGGATGGTGACACGACCGAGAAGGCGCTCCACGGCCTCTCCGACGGGCGGCTGGTCGAGTCGGTCCTCATGCACTACCCCGGGGGTGCAGGCCGGCGGGAGCGGAACACCCTCTGCATCAGCAGCCAGGCTGGGTGCGCTGTCGGCTGCCCGTTCTGCGCGACCGGCGAGCTCGGCTTCGAACGCGATCTGGAGGTGGCCGAGATCGTCGACCAGGCGCGCCACGCGCGGCGGCGCATGGCCGTGGCCGAGCGCCACCTGACGAACGTGGTGTTCATGGGGATGGGCGAGCCGCTCCTCGTCCTCGACGCAGTCCTTGGCGCGGTTGACGCACTGACGGACCCGGCCCGCTTCGGGCTGGGGGCGCGGCACGTCACGATCTCCACGTCCGGCGTGGTGCCGGGCATCGAGCGGCTGACCCGGCTGCGGCCGCAGTGGACCCTCGCGATCAGCCTGCATGCTGCCCGCGATCCTCTGCGCGACCTCCTGGTCCCGCTCAACCGTCGCTGGCCCGTGGCGGAGGTCGTTGCAGCGGCCCGTGCCTACGGGGAGGCAACCGGGCGCCGCGTGAGCTATGAATACGTGATGATCGACGGCATCAACGACACGCCGGCCGACGCGGACGCGCTGGTACGGCTCCTGCGAGGCTCGGGTGCCCACGTGAACTTCATCCCGATGAACCCGGTGGCGCACACGCCATGGCGGGCCAGCGCTCCGGCCCGCATCTCCGCGTTCGCCGACCGGCTGCGGGCGGGCGGCCTGGGAGTGACCGTGCGGCGCAACCGCGGCCAGGAGGTCGGTGCGGCCTGCGGCCAGCTGGCGGCCGAGCAGGCGGGCGAGCCGCCGGCATCGACGGTGGCTCGGCGGCGCGAGCTCCTCGTGGTCGCGTCGGCCGCCGCCCTCCGGGGCGAGCGCAGCGCCGAGCCCGCCCCGGAGGGTCTCGGCCCTGCGCGCCCAGTCGGCGAGACGGCCCCGCCCGGTCCCGCGCGCCCGGGTGCCCGCCGCCCGGTCGCCGCGCCCCGCCGCCGCGCGACACCGCCCGGGAGCCGCTGATGGGCTCCGGCCGGGCCCTCGTCGCCGCGAGCATCCTCAACGCCGACCTGGCGAACCTCGCCCGCGAGGTCAGGCGCGTCGTCAAGGCCGGAGCCGACCGCATTCACCTCGACGTCATGGACGCCCACTTCGTCCCGAATCTCACCTTCGGGTGGACGACCATCGCGCATCTCCGGCCGGCCACGAAGGCCCCCTTCGACGCCCACCTGATGATCGCGGAGCCGGGGCGCTGGCTGGACGGCTTCCTCTCGGCAGGCTGCGATTCGATCACGGTTCACGTCGAGGTGGAGGAGCCCATCGAGCCTCTCCTGCGCCGGATCAAGGCGGCGGGGCGCGCAGCAGGCCTGGCGGTGCGGCCGGGGACGCCGATCGCGGCGCTGGAGCCGTACCGGACCCTGCTCGACATCGTGATGGTGATGACCGTCGAGCCCGGGTTCGGCGGCCAGGCCTTCATGCGCGATGTGGCGATCCGCAAGATCCCCGAGGCCCGGCAGCTGCTGGCGGAGAAGCCGTGGGGCGGCGAGATCCATGTCGACGGTGGCGTGAACCGGGAGACGGCGGAGCTGGTCGGCGGCCTCGGGGCGGACGTCCTCATCGCCGGCACGGCCCTGTTCGCGAAGGGGCGCAACCCGGGACGCGAGGTCCGCCTGATGCGGGCCCTCGCGGACGAGGGCTACGCGATCGAGCTCAACGACGGCGTCCAGCCCGCTCCTCGCGAGCAGATGGTGCAGCTGGCGAGCCTGCCCCGGGCACTCGGAGAACCGCTGCGGGACGCGATCGAGGAGGGCGGCGTGCCCGTCGTGATGCTCCGCGGGAGCGGCCTGCTGGGTCCCGACGGAGTCCGCGACGTCGACCTCTTCATTCCCCGCGTGTCCGCTGCCTGGGTCGAGGCCCGCTTCGGCGCACGCCGTGATGCCCTCCAGGCGGAGGCGGCGGCCGAGCGGGCCGCCGCGGCCCCGGCATCGCCAGAGCCGGGAGCCCCGGGCCTGGAGAACGCCTAGGTGCGCGCCCTGGTCCAGCGCGTGGCGCGGGCCGAGGTGCGCGTCGAGGGAGAGGTGGTCGGGGCGATCGGCCGCGGCATCCTGGTCCTGCTCGGCGTGGCCCCGGAGGATGACGCCGTCACGGCGCGCGGACTGGCCCGCCGCGTGGTGGAGCAGCGGATCCATGCGGACGCCGAGGGACGGACGAACCTGGCCCTTGCGGAGGTCGGTGGGGCGGCCCTGGTCGTGAGCCAGTTCACCCTCTACGCGGACACCCGTCGCGGGCGCCGTCCCGGCTTCACGGGAGCCGCCCAGCCGGCCCACGCAGCCGAGATCTACGAGGGCTTCTGCGCCGCGCTCGAGGAGCTGGGCGTGCCCACCGAACGAGGACGTTTCGGGGCGGCGATGGAGGTCGAGCTGGTGAACGACGGCCCGTTCACGCTCTGGCTGGACACCGTCGACAGGTAGGGGCGGACACGAATTCGGCCCGGTCGCGTCGGACGGACCGGGCCGGGAGGAGGACCTGCCGGGTCGCGACCCGGCTCAGCTCAGCGGGACTTCTTCGCCTGGGTGCGCCTGCAGCGCGTGCACACGAGCTTGCTGGTCACCACGCCACCCTCGACGACGGCGAGCTTCTGGAGGTTCGGCTGAAGGCGCCGGTGGGCACGGACGCGGTTCATGCCGCTCGACTGCTGGTTGAAGCCGCTCATCGCGACCTTGCCGCAGATCGCGCAACTACGGGCCATCGGGTTCCTCTGGATGCAGTGCTTGCGGACCGGGGCAGGCCAGGCCTGCCCATCCGGGATCCGAGGCGCCGAGGCGCCGCCGGTCCGGCTCCGGGGAGGCTGTATGCTAGCACATCGTTCCGTGCCCGCCCTGCCTTGGAGGTGGACCTCGCATGCCCGCCGCCCCGCAACGACCTGCCGCGCCGGGTCGGAGCTTCGTGACGCGGCACGCCCTGGAGGACATCGTGCGGGCTGCCGTGCTCGGCAGCTACGGTGTCACGGGCCTCGCCGAGCCGTTCCTGCGCCGACTCCGCCTCGGGGAGCGGGCAATCCGCGTGCGACTGGGGCCTGAGATCGCCGTCGACGTGCGCCTCACGATCGCCGCCGGGCTTCCGGTGGCGGAGGTCGCGCGCCAGGTCGACTCGGCGATCCGCTACGCGCTTCGACGGGCGCTCGACCGGGAGATCGGTGCCGTCCGAATCCACGTCGCCGGACTCGCCTCCGGGCCGTTCGCGACCCCGGGTGACGGTGGCGGCCCGGGCGCCGCCGACGTCGACACGACCGCCGCGCGCCATCGCGGGGACGAGCGGTAGGTGGTCCGCCTCGCCTGTGACGGCATCGGGCTCCTCGAGGCGGTCCGGGCCGCCGTCGCGAACCTCGAAGCGCACGTCGACGAGATCAATGCGCTCAACGTGTTCCCCGTGCCGGATGGCGACACGGGATCGAACATGGCGGCCACCTGTCGCGAGATGCTCGGCTACGTCCGGGACGAGACGAGCGTGGAGGTGATCGCCGAGCGGTTGCGCGAGGGAGCCCTCTTCGGCGCCCGTGGCAACTCGGGGGTCATCCTCAGCCAGGTCGTGCGCGGGATGGCCGAGGGCTTCGCGGGCAAGCGCCGCTTCAACGGTCTCGACCTGGCCCACGCCCTCGCGCTGGCGTCGACGGCGGCCTACGGGGCGGTCCCGCGGCCGGTCGAAGGCACGATGCTCACCGTCATCCGGGAGGCCTCCGCGGTCGCCGTGGAGACGGCCGAGCGTTCGAACGATCTCGAGGCGGTCCTCTGGGCAGCGACCCATGCCGCGGCGCGCGCGCTCGACAAGACGCCCAGCCTCCTGCCCGTCCTGCGCGAGGCGGGGGTGGTCGATTCGGGTGGCGCGGGCCTGCTGCGCCTCTTCGAGGGGGCGCTGGCCTACCTCCGCGGCGACGTGACCGTTCCCGCTCCCGTTCGCGCCCCCCGGATACCGAGTCCCGTGCCGGCGGAGTTCGTCCACGTCGAGACGGGCCACGGCTACGAGACGGTCTACCTCATCCACCCGTTCGCGGGGCAGCTGCTGGACCTGGACCGGATCCGCGCCTATCTCGTCCGAACCGGCGAGTCGGTCAACGTCGCCGGCGACCCGAAGGCCGCCAAGATCCACGTTCACAACGGACGGCCGGACCTCGTCCTGCGCCAGGCCCTGCAGCTCGGACGGATCGTCAACGCGACGATCACCGACCTCGACCACCAGACGGCGGAGGTGCGCGAGGCGCGGGAGGGGTCGCCGGCCGCGGCGCACGTGCCCACTCCCGTCGTCGATGCAGCCGACGCCCCGCCGTCGGCCGGCACAGGCCGGCCGCGCGTGGCTCTCGGGATCGTGGCAGTCGCGTCGGGCGATGGCCTGGCCGAGGCGCTCGCCGCCTTCGGCATCGCGGACGAGCGACTGCACGTCTCCATCGTGCGCGGCGGGCAGGCCGAGAACCCGAGCGCCGGAGAGATCCTGGCGGCGATCATCGCCTCACCCGGCGAGGAGGTCGTCGTCCTCCCGAACAACCCGAACGTGAAGCTCGCGGCCGGCCAGGCGGCCGAGATGGCCGATCGGCCGGTTCGCGTCGTTCCCACGAGAAACGCCGCGGAAGGGATCGCGGCGCTCCTCGAGGTGGACCCGGGGATCGGCGCGAGCGGCAACGCGGAGCCGATGCTCGGCGCGGGACGGGCGATCCAGACGCTCCTGGTGACCGAAGCCGTGCGCGATGCCGTCGTCTCCGGGAGGAAGGTCAGGCGCGGCCAGATCATGGCCCTCGATCCCGACGATGGGCTCCTCGCGGCCGACGACGACCACGGGCGGGCCGTGCTGGCCGGTCTCGCGGCCCTCGAACCCGGGTTCAGCCTCGTCACGCTGTGGTACGGCGACGGCGCGGACCTCGACGAAGCCGAACGCCTGGCGCGCCTCGTGCAGGATGCCTGGCCGGCGGTCGAGGAGGTCGAGGTCCGGCATGGGGGCCAGCCGCACTACCGGTATCTCGTCAGCGTGGAGTAGGGGAGCGGTCGTGGCTTCCGCGGGGGCGCGCCCAGGGCATGAAGGGCCGCCGCCGGCGGATGTCTTCGCGACCCCGCTCCGGACGAGCCGCCTGCCCGGCGCGGCGGCTCTGGGCCGGGTCGGTGGGCGGATCGGCCTCCGAACGGTTCGCGACCTGCTCGTCTGGTTGCCTCGACGCTACGACGACCTGCGCGAGGTCCACACGCTGCGCGAGCTCGCAGCGGTTCGGCGACGGTGATGTCGTGAGCACGCGTGCCCGTGTCGGCGCCGTGCGGCTCGGCCGGACCGCGCGCCGCGGGACCCAGGTCGCGACGGTTGCGCTTCACGACGCGACCGGCACGGCGGAGGCGCAGTGGTACGGCCGCCAGTTCGTGGAGCGTCGGCTGATCCCCGGGGCCGAGTACATCTTCTCGGGCAAGCTCAAGAAGCGCGGCTTCACGGTGATCCTCGAGGGCCCGGCCTTCCAGGCGCCCGACGACGAGCTGCTGCACGTCGGCCGGATCGTGCCGGTCTATGCGCTCACGGCGGGGCTGGCCCTGAAGCCGCTGCGCTCCGCGATCCGGGCCGCGCTCGACCGCCTGCCGCCGTACGGGGAGTACCTCCCGGCCCCCCTCCTGCGGGCGGAGGGGTTGATGGGGATCGCCGCTGCGTTGGAGCAGGCCCACTTCCCCGACGATCCGGCGCGCTGCGCTGCCGCCCTCCGACGCCTTGCCTTCGACGAGCTCCTGGCCCTCCAGGTGGGCATGGTCGCCCGCCGTCGGCAGCGGGTCGTGGCGGCTGCGGTGAGCGTGCCGACCTCCGACGAACGGGACCGAGCGATCCGCGCGGCGCTCGTCGACGCCCTGGCGGCGCGAGTCGGACCGGGCGTCGAGCTGACCGTCGACCAGGCCGCCGCCATGGCCGCTGTCCGCGGCGACATGGCGGGCTCGCACCCCATGCTGCGCCTGCTGCAGGGCGACGTTGGGTCCGGCAAGACGGCCGTGGCCGCCTATGCGCTGGCCCTGGCCGCGGAGGCGGGGATCCAGGGCGCGCTGCTGGCGCCGACGGATCTGCTGGCCCGCCAGCATGCCGCCACGCTCGGCGACCTCCTCGCGCCGCTCGGCATCCCGGTCACCCTGCTCACCGGCTCGCTTTCGGCGCCAGGCGCCGCGGGCGCCCTCGCGACGATCGCCGACGGGCGGGCCGCCGTCGTGGTCGGCACGCACGCGCTCTTCTCGGAGCGGGTCCGCTACGCGAACCTCGGCCTCGTCGTTGTCGACGAGCAGCATCGGTTCGGGGTCGAGCAGCGCGGCGCCCTGGAGGCGAAGACGTCGCGGGGAGCTGCCCATGTCCTGCTCATGACCGCAACACCGATTCCGCGGACCGTCGGCCAGGTGGTCTACGCGGACCTCGACGTCTCGAACCTTCGGACCGTGCCGGCGGGACGCGTGCCGATCCGCACCGGGATCCGACGACCGGACGACCTCGACGGCACCTGGGCCCAGGTGCGAAGAGAGGCAGCCGACGGCAGGCGGACCTTCGTTGTCGTCCCGCGGATCGAGGACGGCAGCGAGGAAGACGGCGAGAACGTGGCCGGGGCAAAGGCGGAGCTGGAACGCCTCCGGGCGCTGCTGGCGCCACTCCAGGTGGGCCTGGTCCACGGCGGGCTCAAGGCGATCGATCGAGATCGCGAGATGGCACGATTCCGCGACGGGGAGCTCGACGTCCTGGTTGGGACCACGGTCGTCGAGGTGGGCGTGGACGTCCCGGAGGCATCGATGATGGTCGTCGAGAGCGCCGACCGGTTCGGCCTTGCCCAGCTGCACCAGCTCCGCGGACGGGTGGGTCGCGGAGTGGCCGCTTCGTTCTGCGTCCTCGTCAGCGACGCGGCCGACGACTCGATCGCCATGGAACGGCTTCGGACCGTCGCCCGCACGACCGACGGCTTCGAGCTGGCCGAGACCGACTTCGCCCTCCGCCGCGAGGGCGACGTGCTCGGCCTCGCCCAGAGCGGCCTGCCGCGCCTGCGCGTCGCCACCCTCGCCAAGCCCGAGCACCGGGAGCTGGCGGTGGCCGCCCGCCGGCACGCGGAAGAGGCGCTCGACGCCGTGGGCGATTTCCGGGCGGCCGGCGCGCCACTCGCCCGCGAGCTGACCGAAGGCTGGCTGGTGCGCGTCTTCGCGGGCGAGCCCGCCTCGGGGGCCTGACGGGTGGCAGGCTCGGGTCGCGTCGTGGCGGGGAGCGCGCGTGGGATCCAGCTCGCCGCGGCCGGCCCCGCCACGCGGCCCCTGGCCGACCGGGTCAAGCAGGCCATCTTCGGGTCGCTGGAGCCGCTCCTGCCCGGGTCGGCCGTCCTCGACCTGTGCGCCGGTTCGGGGGCCGCGGCCATCGAGGCGCTCTCGCGGGGCGCCGCGCGGGCCGTCCTCGTGGAGCGCGACGACGCCGCGGTCGCGGTCATCCGCGAGAACCTGCGACGCACCGGCCTCGCCGCGAAGGCGACCGTCGTCCGCCGCGAGGTCCTCGCAGCTCTGCGCGATCCCGAGATCCGCGCCGATCGCTTCGACCTTGCGATCGTCGACCCGCCCTACGCGGAGACCGCCCTGCGCGATGCCATCCTCGCCATCCTCGGCGCGTCCGACGGGCCCCTCCGCGAGGACGCCACCGTGATCGTCACCGCCCACTGGCGCGAGACGCCGCGCGACGAGGTGGGACTGCTACGATCTTCGCGGGTCCGCCGCTTCGGAGAAACCGTGATCACCCTGTACCGCCGGGACCAGGGCGGGGTCGCGGCCGCGGACTGATCGGAGGCGGGATGCGCACCGCGGTCTACCCCGGATCGTTCGACCCGATCACCCTCGGGCACCTCGACGTCCTCGGCCGCGCCGCGGGCGTCTTCGACCGGGTCGTCGTCGCCGTGCTCGCAAACCCGCGCAAGGCACCCGTTGCGGGCAGCGGACGACCGGATCGCGGCGATCGTGGAGGCCGTGGCCGAGGCGCTCCCGGACCTCGCGAGCCGGATCGAGGTCCACGCTTCGACGGACTGACGGTCGATGCCTGCCGGGCGAGCGGAGCCCGGCACATCGTGCGCGGGCTGCGGGCCGTCTCGGACTTCGAGGCCGAGCTGCAGATGGCTCACATGAACCACCGGCTGGCGCCCGATATCGACACCGTCTTCTTCATGACCGCCATGGAGTACGGCTACCTGTCGTCGAGCCTGGTGAAGGAGATCGCCCGTCTCGGTGGCGACGTGTCGGCCATGGTTCCCGCCGGCGTGGCCGCTCGCCTGCGCGCATCGGCGGAGGGGAGCCCGCGGCTATAATCGCCGCACCATCGCCCCGGGCGCCGAGGAGGGCCGTCCCATCGACATCATGTTCTTCGTCGAGCGCCTGGAAGGGATGCTCGCGAACGGCAAGAAGCTGCCGTTGACATCCAGCGTCGTGGTCGATCAGGCCGCGGCCCTCGAGCTCATCGACGAGCTCCGGCACGCGATCCCCGAGGAGGTGCAGTCGGCCCGCCGGATCAACGCCGAGGGTGAGCGAATCCTCGAGCGGGCAAACCAGGAGGCCGAGCGGATCGTCGCCCGCGCCCAGGAGCAGGCGGCCCAGCTGATCGACGAGCAGGGCCTCACCGAAGCCGCCCAGATCGAGAGTCGGCGCCTCGTCGCCCAAGCCGAGGCCGACGCCGGCGAGACGCGCCAGGGTGCCGACGACTACGCCGCCGACGTCCTGCTCCGCCTCGAGGCGGAGGTGTCGCGCGTGCTTGGACAGATCGAGCGCGGGATCGACGCGCTCGGGGTTCGTGACGACGCCGGCCCCGCGGAGGGGGATGAGACGGAGGAGCCCGCCGCCCCGACCGCGGGATGACATCCCCCTCGGGCGACGCCCTCATCGTCAATGTGGCCGGCCTCCTGGGCGAGGCCCCGGGCTCACAGCGAGATGTCGCGGTTGATGTTGCCGCGCTCGACCTCGGCGAGGATCTCGTGCAGGCCGCGCCGTTGAACGTCGTCGCTCGGGTTGCCCGGACGAATCGTGGTTTGATCGTGTCCGGCCGCGTCCGGACCTCCCTCGCGGACGCCTGCGCGCGGTGCCTGGCACCCCTGCGGATCCCGATCGATGCCCCGATCGACGAGGAGGTCCTGCCCCTCATCGACCTGCAGTCCGGGCTCCGGCTCGACACGACCGCCGAACCGGAGGTCGTCCGCCTCACCGACCACCACGAGCTCGACCTCGAGCCGCTCGCGCGCGAGGCCATCCAGCTCGCGGCTCCGATCGCCCCGGTCTGCCGTCCAGACTGCCGAGGCCTCTGCGTGGAGTGCGGCCTCGATCTCAACGCCGGGACCCACGACCACGGGGAGGCTCGAGTTGATCCGAGGCTGGCCGGGCTCCTCGACTTCCGGATCGACGACGAGGGCTGAAACCGGCTACACTCCGCCTTCGGCCAGATGGCGCCGCTGCGTCGTCATGCCCCGTGCAGAAATGATCGCGGCTCCGCGCGCCCGCGCAGTGCCGAGAAGCAGACGACAGGAGCTGCAACCCCGATGGCTCTCCCGAAGCGGAAGGTCTCCCACGCCCGGCAGGGCGAGCGACGCTCGCATCTCGCCCTGAGCCTGCCCAGCCTGGTCGAGTGCAGCCACTGCCACGCGATGAAGCGTTCGCATCACGTCTGCCCCAGCTGCGGCTACTACAACGGCCGGCAGGCGGTCGAGCTGAAGAAGAAGGGCGGCGAAGCGGCCTCCTGACCGCGGACCGCACCGCCGCAGCACGGAGCCGTTGCCCATGGACCTCGCGACCGTCCGGGGCATTGAGCACGGCCGCCGGGTCCGCCTGGCAGTCGACGCGATGGGTGGCGACCACGCTCCCGATGAGGTCGTGGCGGGCGCACTCCTCTACGCCGCGGCGAACCCCGACGACGAGGTCATCCTCGTCGGCATCCCGGAGCGGATCGACGCGCTGGTCGGACCCGGCTTCCCGCCCAACGTGACGGTCGAGGCGGCCGGCCAGGTCATCGAGATGCACGAGCATCCAGCCATGGCGCTCCGCGAGAAGAAGGATGCCTCCATCCTCGTCGCCTGCGACCTGGTCAAGCGCGGCCGGGCCGACGCGGTGATCACGGCCGGGCACACCGGCGCCGGGATGGCGGCCGCGGTCCTGCGCCTGGGCCGCATCCGCGGGGTGGATCGACCCGCCCTCGCGATCCAGATGGTCACCGAGATGGGGCCGCTGGTCCTGCTCGACATCGGGGCCAACCCGGACTCTACCGCCGGGAACCTCGCCCAGTATGCCCAGATGGGCTCCCTCTTCGCGGAGCGCGCACTGGGGATCGAGCGGCCGCGGGTGGCTCTCCTTTCGATCGGGGAGGAGAAGGGCAAGGGCGACCTCCGGATCCAGCAGGCGACCGAGCTCCTCGACGCCTCGGGCTTGAACTTCACGGGCAACGTCGAGGGCAAGGACCTTGTCCACCATCCGGCGGACGTGGTGGTCTGCGACGCGGTGCTCGGGAACGTCACGATCAAGTTCTTCGAGGGCCTGGCCACGTTCATCTTCGACCAGTGGGCGCAGGAGTTCCGGGGCTCCCTGCGCGGCCGGCTCGCCTACCTCCTCATGCGCCCCGGCATCGGGCGGATCCGTCGGACCTTCGACTACGAGGTGCTCGGCGGATCGCCGCTGCTCGGGGTCCGGGGCACGGTCATCATCACCCACGGCCGAGCGAAGCGACGGATGATCAAGTACGCCGTAGGGGTGGGTGCCGCATCCGCGAGGGCCCGGCTCCCCGAGCTGATCGGCGAGGCGTTCCGCTCCGCGGACAGCCCCGACACCGATGGCGTGGCACCAGGGGCGTCCGAGCCCGCATCGGAGGAGGCCCCGTGAGCGAGTCCGAGCTTGCCGTGAGCCGGTCGGTGATCCGCGGCCTGGTCAGCCTCGCGGCCCTCGAGGTCCCGGGCGTCCTCCGCGTGGGCTGGGCCGGCCCTCCGTGGCGGCACCTCTTCGCCGGACAGCCGATCTCCATCCGGGTGCGCGATGGCGTCGTCGACGCACGCGTCGTCGTCATCGCCCGTCCCGGGCAGGCGCTGGGGCCACTGGCCGCCGATGTCGGGTCCGCCGTCTCCGCTGCCATCGAGCGCCTGCTCGGCATGGAGCTTGGCCAGGTCACGGTCCGGATCGATGGCAGCGGGGGCTGATCGCGCGCGCGGTCGGTCCGCGGGGGCCGGGAGCGACCTTGTCCGCTCGCGGCGCGCCGCCCGTCGTCTCGTGCTCGCGTCGCTGTTCGAGGCGGAGTTCGGCCAGCGGACCGCGCCGGTCATCCTGGAGCGACACCTCGCGGAGACGGAGGGGGACCCGGAGACGGCCCGCCACGCCCGACTCCTGGTGGAGGCTACCGAGGCCAATCGCGATCAGATCGATGCCCGGATTGCCGTCGCGGCACCCCAGTATCCGGTCGCGACCCTGGCCCGGATGGACCGCGTTCTGCTCCGTGCGGGCATCTGCGAGGTGCTACACTCCCCGGCGACGCCGGCCCGGGTGGCAATTGCCGAGTGGGTCGAGTTCGCGCGGGTCTATGGAGGGGACCCCGCCAGGCGCCTCGTCAACGGGGTCCTCGGCCGTGTGGCCAGGGACGTTGCGGCCGAGACGCTGGAGTCTCATCCGGGACCGCGCAGCGCAGCAGTCCCTCACGTGCAGGAATGACACCCGAGGAGGAAGGGGCCAGTGGCGACCACGTACGAGCGGTTGAAGAAGATCGTCGTCGAGCAGCTCGGCGTCGATGAGGCCGAGGTGAACCCCGAGGCTTCGTTCGTCGATGATCTCAACGCCGATTCGCTCGACCTCGTGGAGCTCATCATGAGCCTCGAGGAAGAGTTCGGAATGGAGATCTCGGACGAAGAGGCCGAGAAGATCCGCACCGTCCAGGACGCGGCCGACTACATCGACGAGCACGCCAGCTGATCGCGCCCCGGTCACGGCCGGGGGAGGCCGCTCGCACGCCGCGGCAGGCACCCGAGGCCGCTGAGGGGCTCGGGCTCCAGTTCCGCGACCCCTCGCTCCTGACTCGCGCGCTCGTCCACGGGTCGTGGCAGCACGAGCACCCGGATGACCAGGGCGGCCACAACGAACGCCTGGAGTTCCTCGGCGACGCCGTGGTGAATCTCGTGATCTCCGAGGCGCTCCACGACCGCCACCCCGATGACGACGAGGGCGTCCTCTCGGCGCGCCGGGCGGCGATCGTGAGCACCAGCGGCCTCGCGCGGCTGGCCCGCCGGATCCACCTCGGCGACTACCTGCTCCTGGGCGAGGGCGAGGCGCAGCGGGGCGGTCGCGCCCGGCCCATCCTGCTGGCATCCGCCCTCGAAGCCGTCGCCGCCGCCCTCTTCCTCGACCAGGGATGGGAAGCGGCGCGCGCCTGGCTCTGCACGCTGGCGGCGCCCGAGCTCGCGGCCGATGCCCCGCTCGGGCTCCTCAAGAGCCCCAAGAGCCGCCTCCAGGAGCTGACCCAGCGGAGCTCCGGCGAGCGGCCCGACTACCGGCTCGCGGAGGTCTCCGGTCCCGACCACGAGAAGCAATTCGTCGTGGAGGTGGCGGTCGGTGGCCGGATCGCGGGGACAGGCGCCGGAGGCTCCCGGCGCAGTGCCGAGACAGCCGCTGCTGCCGCCGCGCTCAGGACCCTCGCCGCCGGGCAGCCCGACACCCCGCTCGCGGGGCCGTCGGTCGCCCCCGCCCCTTCGGATCTTCCGGCGCCCGCCGACCGGTGAGCGCCCCGGAACCGATCGAATGACCCGGGCCGCGCGCCTCCAGGCCCTGCGCCTGCAGGGGTTCAAGTCGTTCGCGGAACGGACGACCGTCGAGTTCGTACCGGGGATCAATGCCGTCATCGGTCCGAACGGTTCGGGAAAGAGCAACCTGGCCGACGCGCTCCGGTGGGCCCTCGGCGAGCAGGGCCGCGCCCTGCGCTCGCGCCGCGCGGAGGACGTCGTCTTCGCGGGCTCCGACCGCAGGGCGGCGCTCGGCATGGCCGACGTGACGCTCGTGCTCGACAACGCGGACGGCCTGGTGCCAGTGGACTTCGCCGTCCTCGAGGTCGGTCGCCGGCTGTTCCGGTCCGGGGAGAACGACTACCTCGTCAATCGCCAGCGGGTCCGTCTCAAGGATGTCGTCGAGCTCCTGGACGCGGCGAACCTCGCAGACAACGCATTCCTGTTCATCGGCCAGGGGATGGTGGACCAGGCCCTCGCGCTGCGACCGGAGGAGCGCCGCCCGCTCTTCGAGGAGGTAGCCGGAGTCCGTCGCCACGAGCGCCGCCGCCGCCGCGCCGAGGCGCAGCTCGAGGACGCGTCCGCGAACCTGGCCCGGGTCGAGGACATCCTCGCCGAGCTGCGTCCGCAGGTCCGCCGCCTGGCCGCCCAGGCCGAGCAGCAGGCGTCTCGGTCGCGCGCGGGCGATGAGCTGGCGGCGGCGCTGGTCACCGCGCTCGGTGCCCGCTGGCACGACGCGGCCAGCGGTGCGCAGGTCGCGGCTGAACGGCTCGGCGGCGCCCGACGCGCGGCTGCGGCGGCGCTCGAGACGCTCCAGGAGTGCGAGAACCGCGCCGCCGCGGCGGCCGACGAGCTGGCGTCCCATGCCGCGGCGGAGGCTGAGCGCCGCGCTGCGCACGAAGTCACCCGGACGGCCCTCGCGACGATCGATCTCGAGGCGGCGACCGCCACTGCCGAGACGGCCGGGATCCAGCGCGATCGCGACCGGCTGGCCGCGGAACGGGCCGCGGCCGAGGCGGAGCTGGCCGAGCGCCGCCGGGAGCTGGCACTCCCGATCCCGTCCCTGGATCCGGCCATTGATGGGGAGCTGGCCGAAGCCGATCGAGCCCTGGCAGAGGCCCGGGCCGAGGCGGGTGCGCTGCGCGCCGCGACGGTCCGGCGGTCGGAGGCGGAGGCCGCCCTGCGCCGGGCGGCGGCCGCCCGATCGGACGAGATTGCAGCCCTCCACCGCCGCCTCGCGGCTGCGGAGGCCGTGCGGGCGGCTGCCGGCGACGCCGCGCTCGGCCGCGCACGCCCAGGCGGCCGCGACGGCCGCGGCGCTCGAGGTGGCCCGCGGTGCTGCCCGGGACGCCCACGCCGCCGACGATGCGAGTCGGGAACGGCGGGAGGCGGCGCGCCTCGCCCTGGCGGATGCGGAGGCGGCCCGTCAGTCCGCCGCCGAGGCGCAGGCCGTGGTGCGGGCCCGGGTCGCGACACTGCGCGGGCCGGGTCGAGGCGCTGCGTGCTCGACTGGCGGCCGACGACGGGCGTGGGATCGCGCCTGCGGCGCGGCGCGCGGGTGGGCGGGCGGTCGCCGGCGACCTCGACGTCGAGCCTGCTCTCCGACCTGCGGTGGCTGCAGCCCTCGGCGAGCTGGGGCGGAGCTTCGTGGTCCCGCAGGAGGCCCTGGCCCGGCTCGCCGGCGAGCGCGGCCTCGTCGTCCTGGACGATCTCCACGGGCCCGGCACCCGGCCCCCGAGCGTCGCGGAGCTCGAGGCGGCCCGGACTGGCGCGGCGGGCCGCGGCGGTGGCTTGCTCGCCGACGGGGTACGCGCCGACCCGACGGGAATCGTCCGGAGACTGCTCGCCCGCTGGGCCTGGGCGCCCACGCTCGGGGATGCGGTTGACCTTGCCGCGGCCCTTCCGGCCGGATGGCGCGTCGCTGCCGCGTGACGGAGGGCTTGCCGGCTCCGACGGCGTCGTCGCGATCGGCGCCACCGATGCGCCGCTCGAGCGCCGCGTGGAGCTCGACTCGATCGCAGCGGACCTCGCAGCCGCGGAAGTGGAGGACGGCGCATGCGCCGAGCGCCTCGGCGCGGCGGAGGAGATCGTCGCCGGCGCCCGGGCCGAGGCAGAGGCAGCCCGTCGCGCGGAGGCGGAGACGACCGCGCACTGCCGGACGGCCGACGAGACCGAGCGTCAGGCCGGTCGCAGCGCCGAGCATGCCGCCCGAGAGGCCGCCTGGAGCACGGCACGGGCGGGCACGCTGGAAGAGGAGATGCGCCCCCTTCGCGAGAGGCTCACCAGTCTCGAGGCGCCGGCACCGCTGCTCCGAGATCGGGGATCTCACCCTCGCCGAGAGCGGGGTCGCCGGCGCCCTGGCGACGTGGGAGAGCCGGGCGGCGGAGCTGGCCGGACGACGCGAGTCCCTGGCCGCGGCCCGGGCAGTGCGCGACGCCGAGCGGCGAGCCGCAGAGGCGCGTCGCGCCCGGGCCGAGGCGTCCGCCCAGACCGCGGAGGAGCGTATCGGGCGCGCAGACGTGGAAGCCGCGCTCCTGGAGAGGCGGGGTGGCGACCTGGAGACTGCCCGTGCGGCCCGCGACGTCGCGCGGGCCGAGGCCGTCGCCCGCGAGACCTCGGCGCGTGCAGGCCCTCGAGGCCGTGCGGGCCGCGGACGCCGCCGGGAGGGACCGGCTCCGTCGGGCCGAGGCGGACGTGGCGACCGCCCGCGAGGTGCTGCGCCGGGCCGAGGACGCGCACCGCGCGGCCGAGGTCCACGAGATGGAGGCGCGCCTCAGCCTCGATTCGGTGCGTGAGCAGGCCCTGGTCGAGTTTGCCGGGCTCGGCGAGGTGGGGCTCCGGGCGCTGGACCCGGCCGCCGATGTCGCCACGCTGGATGACGAGGGCGCCGCGCTCGCGGAGGCGCTGGTGGCGGCCGGTGCCCGGTGGGCGGCGGAGCCCCCGGTGGGCGAGCCAGCCAGCCCCGCGCGGCTGGCGACGCTGCGGCGTCGCTTCCACGAGCTCGGGGTGTCCAACCCGTTCGCCGCGGAAGAGCACGCCGAGCTGCGCTCCCGTGTCGACGGCCTCGACGGCCAGCGGACCGACCTGCTCGCTGCCATCGACAAGACGCGTTCGCTCATCAGCGAGCTGGATGCCCTGATCACCCGCCAGTTCCGGGCGACGTTCGCGGCACTCGAGACGGCCTTCGACCGACAGTTCCAGCAGCTGTTCGGGGGCGGTTACGCTCGTCTCAGCCTGACCGACCCCGGCGACCTCTCGCAGACGGGAGTCGAGATCGTCGCCCGGCCGCCGGGCAAGAAGGCCCAGGCGCTCGCGATGCTCTCCGGCGGCGAGCGGGCCCTCACCGCGGTCGCCCTCCTCTTCGCCATGCTGGAGGTGCGGCCCGTCCCGTTCTGCGTCCTCGACGAGGTGGACGCGGCCCTCGACGAGGCGAACGTCGGCCGCTTCGTCGAGGCACTCCGAGGCCTCGCCGAGACCATCCAGTTCATCGTCATCACGCACAATCGCGGGACGATCGAGGCGGCGGATGCTCTCTACGGGGTGACGGTCGGTGACGATGCCGTCAGCCGGGTGGTCAGCCTCCGGCTCGAGGAGGCGCGTTCGATCGCCGAGCGCGTGCGGGCCGGGCGTCACGGCGACGGCGAGCCGGGCACGCGGCCGGTCGGCTGACCCACGCCCCACCGACACGGAGGACGCATGTTCTGGCGACGCAAGGCGAGCGAGGATTCGAACCCGGATGCGATCGCCGCTCCGAGGGCGAGGCGCCGGTCAGCGACGCGGAGATCGAAGCACAGCTCAACGCCGAGCTCGCGGCAGCCGAGGTCGACGGGCATAGCCGACGGCCGACGCGGCAGCCGAGTCGCCGCGCGAGCCGAGCCCCCGCACCGAGCCTCGGGATGGCCATCGAACCTGGCGAGGAGCCAGACGTCGATGCCGAGCCCGAGCCGATCGTGGACGGCGATCTCGAGGCTGGCGTGGAGCGGAGCCGGGGCGGCTTCATGGCCCGCCTGCGCGGGATCCTCCGCCTCGGCGATGCCGGCGCAGCGACCTGGGAGGAGGTCGAGGAGACGCTGATCGCCGGTGACGTGGGCGCCTCGCTCGCGATCGAGATCGTCGAGCGGGCGCGCACCCGGCGCCATCCCGCAGGCCCGGAAGCCGCCGTCCGCGAAGAGCTCGCGGCCCTGCTGGCGCCGCGCGAGCCGGGTTGGAGCTTCCAGCCAGCCGAGCCCGGCCAGCCCGTAGTGCTGCTGGTCGTGGGGGTCAACGGGACCGGCAAGACGACCACCATCGGCAAGATCGCCGCCCGCGAGCGCGCGGCCGGCTGCACGGTCCTGCTCGCGGCCGGCGACACGTTCCGGGCCGCAGCGATCGAGCAGCTGCGGATGTGGGGCCAGCGTGCCGGCGCGGCGGTCGTGGCCCACGCCCCCGGTGCCGACCCTTCCGCGGTCATCTATGACGCCCTCGACGCCGCGGTCGCGCGGAACGTCGACATCGTCATCGCCGACACCGCCGGCCGTCTCCACACGAAGTCGAACCTGATGGACGAGCTCGCCAAGATGCGCCGGGTCATCGATCGCCGCCTGCCCGGCTGCCGGCCCGAGGTGCTCTTCGTCCTCGATGCCACGACCGGTCAGAACGGGCTGGCCCAGGCCCGGGCGTTCCACGAGGCCACGGGCCTCACCGGGATCGTCCTCACGAAGCTCGACTCGACCGCCAAGGGTGGCATCGTCTTTGCCATCGAGCACGCTCTCTCCGTGCCGGTCCGGTACGTGGGGGTGGGCGAGAAGGTGGGAGACCTCCTGCCGTTCGACCCCGACGCCTTCGTGGCGGCGCTCTTCGCCTGAGCGCGGAGCGCCGTGGTGCGGCGTCGCGCCAGCCGATCGACGTGCTCGCCGGGACCCTTGTCCGGGGGCGCGAGGACTGCTTTGCGCTAGACTCGTGTCACCTCGGTGTCGCCAGAACCCGCGCACCACCCTCGGAACGAAGTCCCGTTCCGCCGGACCCGGTCCACAGGAGCCCCAGGCCCCGCATGTTCGACGCCCTCTCCGACCGCCTGCGCAAGACCCTCGGCACCCTCACCGGGCGCGGCCGCGTGAGCGAGGCCGACGTCGACGCGGCCATGCGCGAGGTGCGCCTGGCGCTCCTCGAGGCCGACGTCAACTTCAAGGTCGTGAAGGACTTCACGGCGCGGGTGCGGGAACGGGCCGTGGGAGCGGAGGTGCTGGAGTCGCTCAACGCGGGCCAGCAGGTCGTCAAGATCGTCAACGAGGAGCTCACGGCGCTCCTCTCCGCGGGCGACCGAACGTTCCACCTGTCCGGGAACCCGGCGGTCGTGGCCCTCGTCGGCCTCCAGGGCTCGGGCAAGACGACCTCGGCCGCCAAGCTCGCGCGCCACGTCGTCAAGCTCGGACGCCGGCCGATGCTCGTGGCCGCAGACCCCTACCGGCCGGCCGCCGTCGAGCAGCTGCAGACGCTCGGGAAGAGCCTCGACATCCCCGTCTTCTCGGCGCCGCCGGGCACGTCCGTCCCCGAGATCGGGCGGCTGGGGATCGAGGCGGCTCGCCGCGAGGTGCGCGACACGATCATCCTCGACACGGCCGGCCGGCTGACCCTCGACGAGGTCCTGATGGCCGAGATCACGGAGCTCATGCGGGTCGTGCGACCTGTCGAGACGCTCCTGGTGGTCGACGCCATGGTCGGACAGGAGGCGGTCGGCGTGGCCCAGGCATTCGCGGCGGCGGTGCCCCTGACGGGCCTGGTCCTGGCCAAGATCGACGGCGACGCCCGCGGCGGTGCGGCGCTCTCCATCAGTGCCGTCACCGGCCTGCCGGTGAAGTTCCTGGGAACCGGCGAGAAGACGGACGCCCTGGAGCCGTTCCATCCCGACCGCCTCGCGGGGCGGATCCTCGGCATGGGCGACGTGCTCACCCTGGTGGAGCGAGCCCAGGAGGCGTTCGACCAGAAGGAGGCGGAGAAGACCGCGGCTCGCCTCCAGACCGGGACCTTCACCCTCGAGGACATGCTCGAGCAGCTCCAGCAGGTCAAGAAGATGGGGCCCCTCAGCCAGGTGATCGAGATGCTGCCCGGCATGGGCGGCATGGCCAAGGAGGCTCAAGCGTCGGTCGATCGCGGCGACCTGAAGCGGACCGAGGCGATCATCCGGTCGATGACGCCCCGCGAGCGACGCGACCCCGACGTCCTCAACGCGAGCCGGCGCCGTCGGATTGCCGCCGGGTCCGGGACCTCGATCGCCGAGGTCAATCGGCTCGTCAAGCAGTTCACCGACATGCAGAAGGTCATGAAGCAGCTCCGCGGGGGTCGTCGGATCCCCGGGATGTTCGGCCGCTGAGGCCGGGAGGTATCGAGATGGCCGAGATCGAGCCGATCTCCAGGCGACGCGGCGACCGCGCCGGGCGAGCCCGGGCCGGTCGCGACGGAGCCGGTCGGCGGGACCGCCGGGGCAGGTGACGAGACGCCTCCCGCCGCGGGCCAGCCGCCGACGCCGGTGGCAGCCCGCCCCAAGGGCCTCGTGCGCTGGGGCGTCGCCCTGCTGGGCGTGGCGGTGCTGGTCGGGGCGGTCTCCGTGGCCGCCGCGCTCCTCGCGGCGGGCGCCGCCACGTCCGTCGTCCAGGGCTGGCTCCCCAACGACACCGTGGCCTACCTGGAGCTCCGGGCCGACCTGCCCGGCGACCAGCGTGCGAAGGTCGGGGACATCCTGGCCAAGTTCCCCGGCTTCGCGGACCAGGCATCCCTGGATGCGAAGATCGACGAGGCGCTCGACCGGATCCTCGAGCAGACGGGCGTCGACTGGACGACCGATGTCAAGCCGTGGCTCGGCGGCGAGGTCGGTCTCGCGGTCACCGCCGCGGCCTTCGACCTCGCCAAGATGCCGGACCTGGGCGCGCCGCTCGACGGTCCGGACCGGGGCACGGCGCCCGATGACGGCGCCGTGGCGCTCATCGCGGTGAAGGACGCCGCTGCCGCCACGGCCTGGATCTCGAAGGAGCTCGGGGGCACCCAGACGACCGAGACCTACGCCGGCGGCGACATCACGATCGTGAGCGGGCCACTGACGAGCACCATGGCCTTCGCCGTCCGCGATGACGTCCTGGTCCTAGGTCCCGAGAAGACCGTCAGGGCGTCTCTCGACACGGCCGGGTCCGGCGCAGTTGCTTCCTCCGACTCGTTCAAGGCGGCCCTCGAGACTGCGCCGACCGCCTACCTCGGCTTCGGCTACGCGGACCTCGAGGCCCTGACGGAGGCGTCACTCGCGACGGCCGGCGACCAGGCGAACCTGCCCGCGGCGTGCCTGGACGCGGTCGCGGAGCAAGCTCCCGGTCTGGGGCGCCGGCTTCGTGCGCGCCGAGGACGACGCGCTCGCGATGACCACCACGGTCTCCACGCCCGGCGCAACGTCAACGGGGCAGAACACGGCCAGCGCCATCGCGGCGCACCTGCCCGCGTCGACGGTCGCCGCGATCGAGGTCCGCGACCTGGGGGCCGGGCTCGTGGCCGCCCTCGACGGCCTCAAGACGACGCTCGCCTGCGACCCGTCGATGGCCGACGCGATCGACCAGCTCGACCAGGCCCTGGCGGCGGTCGGCGGTGCCGAGACGGTCATCGGGTGGGCGGACGACACGGCGGTCGCCGCGACGATCGACGGCACGACGCTCGGCGGCGGCCTCGCCGCCACCGTGACCGACGAGACGGCGGCCTCCGCGACCCTCGACCAGGTGAAGGCACTCCTCGCCCTCGCGGGCGCCGGGGCCGGCATCACGTCGCGCGAGGAGGCGTACGGCGATGGGACGCTCCTGGTGATCACGCCTCCCATCCGATGTGGTCGCCTTCGATGCCCCGGCTCCCGAGATCGCCGCGACCGTCCAGCGCGGTGTGCTTCGCCCTCGGGACCATCGAGTTCGTCAAGGCCGTGGTGGACACGGACGCCGCTGGATCACTCGCCAAGGACCCGGTCTACGAACGGGCCATGGCCCTCGCGGGCGGCGACGGGATGAGCGACGCGTTCGTCGACGTCGCCGGCCTCCTGGTCGGCGTCGAGGCGATGCTGCCGGCGGATGAGAAGAGCCAGTACGAGACCGAGATCAAGCCCTTCCTCGAGCCGTTCGAGGCGTTCGCCTCGGTGATCGAGGCCCCCGGCGCGACGACCGAGTCGCGCGCCGTCATCACGTTCACCAAGTAGGAGGAACCCGCACCAGATGGCAGCACGCATCCGCCTCACCCGCGTCGGCGCGACGAAGCAGCCGACCTACCGCGTGGTCGTCGCCGACAGCCGCCAGCCCCGCGACGGCCGCGCCATCGAGATCCTCGGGCACTACAGCCCGCGGTCGGAGCCGGTCGAGTTCGTGGTCGACGTCGAGAAGACGAAGGCCTGGCTCGCCAAGGGCGCCCTGCCGACCGAGACGGTCGAACGCCTGCTGCGCACGGCCGGCGTCCTGCCGGCAGCGAAGTAGGGGAGTGCCATGGCAGCCCCGCAGCTCGTCGAGTACGTCGCCAAGTCGCTCGTCGACCACCCGGAGCAGGTCGAGGTCACGGTCAGCCACGAGGGCGGCGCCACGGTCATCGAGCTGCGCGTCGCCGAAGACGACATGGGCAAGGTGATCGGCCGGAACGGCAGTGTCGCCAAGGCCCTGCGAACCCTGCTCAAGGTCGTGTCCGCTCGTGACGGCGAGCAGTTCCAGCTGGAGATCGTCTGATCGAGGCCGAGGGCGCTCCGGCCGGCCGGCTCGTCGTCGCGCAGGTCCGGGGCCTCCACGGGATCCACGGCGCGGTGCGCGTGGAGGTCCTGACCGACCGACCCGCGGAGCGCTTCACCGTGGGTGCGCGCCTTCATCGGGAAGGGTCAGCGGGCGCGCTCACGATCGTCGAGGCGCGGCCGGCCAACCCGGGCTGGATCCTGCGTTTCGGCGAGGTGCCCACGCGCGAAGCCGCCGACGGCCTGCGCCTCGTCTATCTGGAGGTGGAGGCGGGCCCGGCCGACGCCCTGCCCCGCGGCGCGTACTTCTGGCACGAGATGATCGGGGTGGAGGTTCGCGACCCGGCCGGCGGCGCTCTCGGCACCGTGCGCGACGTCTACCGCACGGGCGGCGCTGACGTCCTCGAGGTCGTCGGCGGGCCGCGCGGCGACTTCGACCTCCCCATCGTCCGGCCGTTCGTCCGGATCCTGGCGCCGCGCCGCGGCGAGATCGTCGCCGATCCAGAGGCGCTCGACCTGCCGGCCCTCGACGAGATCCGCCCCCCGGCGCCGCCCCGGCCGCCCCGGCCCCGGCGAGCCACGCGCCGTCGCCCGGCGGTCCCGGCGGCCGCGCCGCCCGCGCTCGGACGACCGCCGCCCGCCGCGCCGGACGAGCCGCCCGCTGCTCCGATCGCCGAGGGCTGACCATGGCCCTCGAGATCGAGATCGTCACGCTCTTCCCGGAGATGGTCGCGGGCCCGCTCGCGTCGAGCATCCCCGGCCGGATCCAGGAGCAGGGGCTGGCCACGGTCCGGGTCCACGACCTGCGCACCTGGGGCCTGGGCCGCCACCGGAGCGTGGACGACGCGCCCTACGGCGGCGGGGCCGGGATGATCCTGCGCCCGGAGCCCGTCGCGGGTGCCCTGGCGGCGCTGCGCCGCCCCGACTCCGTGGTCATCCTGCTCGATCCCGTGGGCGAACCCTTCCGCCAGGCGCGCGCCGAGGGCCTGGCGAAGGCCACCCATCTCATCTTCCTGTGTCCCCGCTACGAAGGCGTCGACGAGCGGATCCGGTCGCTCGTGGACCTGGAGCTCTCGATCGGGGACTACGTGCTGACCGGCGGCGAGCTGGCGGCGCTCGTCGTGGTCGACGCGGTCCTGCGCCTGCTGCCGGGCGCGATCGAGGCGGGTTCGCTCGACGACGAATCGTTCGCGCGGGGGCTGCTCGAGTACCCGCAGTACACCCGCCCGGCCGTCTTCGACGGGAGCGGCGTCCCCGACGTCCTGGTCTCGGGCGACCACGGCGCGGTGCGTCGGTGGCGGCTCCGGGAGTCGATCCGGAGGACGCTCGAACGGCGGCCCGACCTCCTCGTGGCGCGCGCGTGGAGCACGGAGGAGGAGCGCCTGCTCGGCGAGGTCCGGGCCGAGCTCGCCGAAGCCGAGGCGGACCCTGCCGGAGAGCCCTGGCTGAGTCGCGGCGGCCACGTGCTATACTCCGCCGTCGGTCGTGCCCCCACGGCCCTCTCCCGACGCCCACGACGCGGCACGCGGAACAACCCGGCCGCTCCCAGAGAACGCAGGGGACTTCCGTGAACGTGCTCGACGAGATCGTCAAGGACCAGCTACGCACCGACATCCCGGAGCTCGCGCCGGGCGACACCGTGAAGGTTGCCGCCAAGGTCGTCGAGGGAACCCGGGAGCGGATCCAGGTCTTCGAGGGGACGGTGCTCCGCCTCACCGGCGGCGGGATCACCCGTTCCGTGACCGTCCGTCGCATCGCTTCCGGCGTCGGGGTCGAGCGGACGTTCAAGGTCAACAGCCCGCGCATCGACAGGATCGAGGTCGTGCGCCACGGCGTGGCCCGTCGCGCGAAGCTCTACTTCCTGCGCAAGCGGGTGGGCAAGTCGGCGACGCTGCGCGAGCGGCGGCCGAGCTAGGCCGCGGGCCGGTTCGCACCGGCCCATCGCCCCACGACGGCCCCGCCGCGCGGCGGGGCCGTGCTGATTCCCGGTACGCTTCGCCCGATGTCCCGTCCTGCCCCGACGCTCGTCCGCGAGCGCGCCCTGTGGCGTGCCGGCGTCAGCCGCGTGGCCGGCGTCGACGAGGTTGGCGTGGCTCCCGCGAGCGGCCCCGTCGTGGCCGCGGCCGTCATCGTCCGTCCCAACTCGCGTCGGATCACCGGCGTGCGCGACTCCAAGACGCTCTCCGCCGCCCAGCGCGAGGCCCTGGCTCCCGAGGTGCGCCGGCGCGCCGTCGCGGTCGGCGTCGGTGCCGCGTCGGTGATCGAGATCGACCGCCTCAACATCTACCACGCGACCCACCTCGCGATGCGGCGCGCCCTGGCGCGGCTGGGGGGACATGACCACGTCCTCGTCGACGGAATGGCAATCGCCGGGTTCGAGGATGAGGTCGGCCCGTACGACGCGATCGTCAACGGCGACGCGCTCGTCTACTCCATCGCCTGTGCCTCGATCGTGGCCAAGGTCGTGCGCGACCGGCTGATGGCGCGCCTGGCCGCCCGCTACCCGGGCTACGGCTGGGAGCACAATGCCGGCTACGCGACCGCCGAGCATCGCGCCGCGATGGCCGACCTGGGGGTGACGCCCTTCCACCGCCGCTCGTTCATCACGACGCGCCGCGCGATCGAGGGGGTGGAGCAGCTGGGGTTTGACCTCCTGGCGACGCCGGAGGCCGCGCCGGCGGATCCCGGGGCGACGATGGCCGGGCCTGCGATGAGCCCGAGATGAGTGCCGGGTAAGCCCGAGGTCAGTCCCGCCCGGTAGCCTTCGGAGATGGAGTGGTCGGGGCCGACGATGACACGGACGACGGCTCAGCGCGCCGGCGACGCAGCGGAGGACGTCGTGGCGGACACCCTGGTGCGAGCCGGCTGGCGGATCCTCGGACGGCGCGTGCGGGTCGGCCGGTTGGAGCTGGACATCGTCGCGATCGACCCGGGTCCGCCGTCCGAGCTCGTCGTCGTCGAGGTGCGATGGCGCCGCTCGCGGGCCTTCGGCCTGCCCGAGGAGACCGCCGATCGCCGGAAGCTGGGGCACCTGCGCCGGGCGGCTGGTGGATTGGCGTCACGGCGCCAGGATGCCCGATGGCACCCGGCTCCCGGCCCTTCCGCTCCGCCTGGACCTCGTGGCGGTCGAGCCCGCGGCCACGCCGGGGCGCCTCCGGCTGCGCCATCACCGGGCGATCGGCGAGGTGGGGCAGGCATGACCCGTGGTAGACTCCGCCGGGCTGTCGACCGTCTCGCCAGCCACCGTCGACGCCCGTGCGTCGATGAGCTCACACGCGGTGCCACAACCGAACTCCGGGTGGTGCCGGGGAGCCGAGCATGATGCTCGAGCTGCCCGGTCCGGGTCGGGGCCCGCGGAGGATCGAACCGAACAGGAGGACCACGCGTGCCCACCGTCTCCATGCGGCAGCTGCTCGAGGCCGGCGTCCACTTCGGCCACCAGACTCGCCGCTGGAATCCCAAGATGCGCCCCTTCATCTTCGCGGAGCGCAACGGGATCCACATCATCGACCTCGCCCAGACCGTCCAGCTGCTCGACGTCGCCCTCGCCGCCGTCCGTGAGACGACCGCCCGCGGCGAATCGATCCTCTTCGTCGGCACCAAGAAGCAGGCCCAGGAGCCGATCTCCCAGGAGGCGGACCGGGCCGGCCAGCCGTACGTGAACCAGCGCTGGCTCGGCGGCATGCTCACGAACTTCGTCACGATCAAGAAGCGGCTCGGCCTCCTCGAGCAGCTCGAGGCGCGCCTTGCGAACGGCGACTTCGAGCGCATGCCCAAGAAGGAAGCCGCCCGCCACATGGAGCAGCTCCGCAAGCTCCGCCTCACCCTCGGCGGCATTCGCAAGATGAAGCGTGTCCCGGGGATGATCTTCATCGTGGACCCGGCTCGCGAGCGGATCACGGTCGCCGAGGCGCGCAAGCTCGAGATCCCGATCGTCGCGACCGGCGACACGAATGTCGACCCCGACGAGATCGACTACATCATCCCGGCCAACGACGACGCGATCCGCGCGATCCGCCTCCTCTGCTCGCTCGTGGCGGATGCGGCGATCGAGGGCAGCCGCGAGCGCGCGTCCCGGTCGGAGCGCGAGCCCGAGCCGGAGCCGGAGTTCGTGGAGGCCTTCGCGAGCGATGAGATCGCCTCGGCGGACGACCTCGTGGCCCAGCTCGCCGCCGGCGGGGCCCTCACCTTCGAGCCGGATGCCGAGGAGGAGCTCCTCCCCGAGTCGCCGGTCGTGGAGGCCGAGACCGCCTGACCAGCTCAGCCATCGTGCGGCGGCGCGGGCCGCCGCACGCGAGCCCCCGGCAATGCCCGGGCGGACGACAGGAGACGCACCCACCCATGGCTAACTTCTCGGCCGGCGACGTCAAGGTCCTGCGCGAGCGCACCGGTGCCGGCATGATGGACTGCAAGCGCGCCCTCGAAGAGACGGACGGCGACGTCGAGGCAGCTGTCGCGATCCTGCGCGAGCGCGGCCTTGCTGCGGCTGCGAAGCGGGCCGGACGCGACGCCCGCGAGGGAGTCGTGGCCAGCTACATCCACCCGGGCGGTCGTGTCGGCGTGCTCATCGAGGTCAATTGCGAGACCGACTTCGTGGCCCGGACCGACCAGTTCCAGAAGCTGGTCCGCGACCTCGCGATGCAGGTCGCGGGCCTCGCTCCCATCTACGTGGACGTGGACCGCATTCCCGAGAACGAGCTCGCGGCGAAGAAGGCCGCCCTGCTCGGTGACGAGTCCATCCAGAAGAAGCCGGAGCACCTGCGGGCCCAGATCGTCGAGGGCCAGCTGAAGAAGTGGTACACGGAGGTCTGCCTCCTCGAGCAGCCGTTCCGCGACACCGACCAGACCGTCCGCGATCTCGTCACCGGCGCCATCGCCACGATCGGCGAGAACATCCGCGTCCGGCGCTTCACGCGCTACGGGCTCGGCGAGGAGCTGTGAGCGACTCCGGCCCGGCGGCCGACGGCACCGGCGCGACGCCGGCGGTCCGCTATGGGCGCATCCTGCTGAAGATCTCCGGCGAGGCGCTCCTCGGCGATCGCCCCTACGGCGTCGATCCGGCGTTCTGCACCTTCGTGGCGACCCAGGTCGCGGCGGCAGTGGGGGCGGGCGTCCAGGTCGGCCTCGTCGTCGGCGGCGGGAACATCTTTCGTGGCCTCGCCGCCGCCGCGCGGGGCATGGACCGGGCCACCGGCGACTACATGGGCATGCTGGCGACCGTCATGAACGGCCTCGCGCTCCAGGATGCCCTCGAGCGCGTCGGCGTCCCGACCCGGGTGATGACCGCGATCGCCATGAACGAGGTCGCGGAGCCGTACATCCGGCGCCGCGCGATCCGCCACCTCGAGAAGGGCCGGGTCACGCTCTTCGTGGCGGGCACCGGCAACCCGTACTTCACGACCGACACCGCCGCCGCCCTGCGGGCCGTCGAGATCGGCGCCGGCGTCCTGCTCAAGGCCACCCGCGTCGACGGCGTGTACGACGCCGACCCGCTCGTCCATCCCGACGCGAGGCGGTACACGGAGCTGACCTACGCAGACGTCCTGGGCGAGCGGCTCGGCGTCCTCGACGCGACGGCCGTGTCACTGTGCATGGAGAATGATCTCCCCATCATCGTCTTCGACCTGAACCACCCGGACAACGTCCGGCGGGCGGCGATGGGGGAGCAGGTCGGGACTCGCATCTCCGGAGGATCCCCCGCATGACCAGCCAGGTCCTCGCGACCATCGAGCCGAAGATGGCCCGCGCCGTCGAGGTGATGGAGCGCGACCTCCAGGGCGTCCGGACGGGACGCGCGTCCACGGCGCTCGTCGAGCGCATCCACGTGGAGTACTACGGGACGCCCACGGCTCTCAATCAGCTCGCCGGCATCAGCGTTCCCGAGCCCCACCAGATCGTCATCCAGCCGTGGGACCGCGGCGTGCTGGGGGCCATCGAGAAGGCGATCCTCAAGAGCGACATCGGCCTCACGCCCAACGTGGACGGCACGGTCGTCCGGCTCAACATCCCGCCGCTCACCGAAGAGCGCCGACGGGACCTGGTCAAGGTCGTGCACCGGCGCATGGAGGAGGCGAAGGTCGAGATCCGGAACCTTCGCCGCGAGGCCGCGGAGGCCATCAAGCACGAGGAGCGTGACGGTGTCATCGGCACGGATGAGGCACACCGTGAGCTCGAGCAGCTCCAGAAGGTGACCGATCGCCACGTCGCGGACGTCGACACGGTGGGGGGCGCCAAGGAGCGCGAGGTGATGGAGGTCTAGTGGCGCGCGCCCCGCTTGCGCGCCCGACGGACGTGCCGCCTCCGGCCCGGCCGCATGGAGGTCGCCTCCCGAGAGCCGAGCGACGGCGATGCCGATCGGCTCGGTCCGCCCGGCCCACGTGGCCATCATCATGGATGGCAACCGACGCTGGGCCCGGGAACACGGCCGATCCGAGCTCGAGGGACACGCTGCCGGCGTCGAGAAGATCCGCTGGCTGGTGGAGCACACCCTGCGCCGCGGGGTCGCCGTCCTCTCGCTCTACGCCTTCAGCCGCGAGAACTGGGGCCGTTCCGATGACGAGGTCGTCGGGCCTCTTCCGGCTCCTGGAGCAGGCGATCCGCGCCGAGACGCCGGAGCTGGTGCGGCAGGGCGTGCGGGTGCGCCTGCTGGGCCGACTCGACGAGCTCCCGAACGATCTGCGCTGCTCCATCGACGACGCGCTCGCGGCGACTGCGCAGGGCGACCGGCTCACCCTGGCCGTGGCCTTCAACTATGCGGGCCGAACGGAGCTCGTCGACGCCGTCCGGACGATCGTCGGCGATGGCCTGGCAGTGGACGCCATCGACGAAGCTGCCGTCGCGGCGCGCCTCTACACCGTCGGCATGCCCGATCCCGACCTCGTGATCCGGACGGGCGGCGAGCAGCGGCTCTCGAACTTCCTGATCTGGCAGAGCGCCTATGCCGAGTTCTGGTCCTGCGACCTCCTCTGGCCGGACTTCGACGAGGCGGCCTATGACGCTGCACTCGATGCGTTCGCCCGGCGCTCGCGGCGCTACGGAACCTAGGCGGACCCCAGGAGGCACACGTGCGCGAGCGCACTCTCAGCGCCCTGCTGATCATCCCGGTCGTCGTCGTTGCGATTGCCGCGGGCGGCGTCGGGATCGGCATCCTCGTCCTCGTCCTGGCGGCCCTCGCGGGCCGCGAGGCGGAGCGCCTGCTCCCGCTGGCGGGGCGCCCGGTCATCCGCAATGGCGTCCTTGGTGGCGCACTCGTGCTCGTGGCGGCGGCGGCGGTCCCGGCCATCCTCGGCAGCAAGCTCCTCGGGGAGCAGCCCGCGGCGCTGGAGCTCGCGGCCCGGGTGGCGCCATCGACGGCGTCGCCCTCGTGGGCGTCGTGGCGGTCGTCCTGGCCATGATCGCCTTCGCCCGGCGCGACCCGGCGGATGGGTTCGCCGCCTGGTCGTCGACGGTGTTCGGCGCTCTCTACGTGAGCCTTCTCGGCGCGGTCGCGATCCTCACCACCCAATGGACCGATCCGGCGTCGTTCGAGGGGGTCTTCTGGCCGGAGCGGCGCTGGATCCTCGTCCTCCTGGCCGGGGTCTGGAGCTTCGATACGGGCGCCTACCTCGTCGGGCGTGCGATCGGGCGGCGCCCGTTCCTGCCCTGGATCTCCCCGAAGAAGACACTGGAGGGCGTCCTCGGCGGCCTCGTCGTGGCCACGGTGGTCGTCGCGCTCGTCCTCTGGATCAGCGGCAGCGCGCCGCTGGAGGCCCTGATCCTCGGGCCCCTGCTGGGCGTGGTGGCGCAGTCTGGCGACCTCGCGGAATCGCTCCTCAAGCGCGCCGCGGGCGTCAAGGACTCCGGCACGCTCCTGCCGGGGCACGGCGGGATCCTGGACCGCGTGGACTCGATCCTGTTCGCGGCTCCCGTCCTGGCAGCCTGGGTCGCCCTCGTGCATGGCTGAGCCTCGAGGGTCGCGCCCGCCGATCCGCGTCGCCCTCCTCGGCTCGGGTGGCTCGATCGGGACGCAGGCGGTCGACGTCCTCACCGCCCTCGCGCCCAGCTGGAAGGTCGTCGCGATCGCGACGGGCTCGCAGGCCGCCCTGCTCGAGGAGCAGGTCCGGCGCCTGCGCCCCCGCCTGGCCGCGATCAGCTCCGACGTTCCCCTCGACCTGCCGGCGGGCTGCGCCCAGGTGCGTGGGCCCGGGGCGCTCGAGGCGTTCGCCATGGCTGCCGACGTGGATCTCGTGGTGGTCGCGACCGGCGGGGTCGTGAGCCTGCGGCCGGTCCTCGCCGCGCTCCGCGCCGGCAAGATCGTCGCGACCGCCAACAAGGAGACGCTCGTTGCCGGCGGCCACCTGGTGATGGCGGAGGCCGAAGCGCGGGCCTCCGAACGGGCGGCGTCTCGACCCTCGCGATCCCCTGGCCGCGCCGCTGGGCTGGCTTCGGCCGATCGACTCGGAGCACTCGGCGATCTGGCAGTGCCTTGCCGGCGAGGTGATGGACGACGTCGACCGCCTGGTCCTGACGGCGTCGGGCGGGCCGTTCCTCGACACGCCGCTCGAGGACTTCCGCGCGATCACTCCCGCGGGAGCGCTGCGCCATCCGATCTGGACGATGGGCGCGAAGATCACGATCGACTCCGCGACGCTGGCCAACAAGGGCCTCGAAGTCGTGGAGGCCCACTGGCTCTACGGCATGCCCTACGACCGGATCGAGGTGGTCATCCACCCACAGTCGCTCGTCCACTCGGCCGTCCTCTACCGCGACGGGTCGCTCAAGGCTCAGCTCGGGACGCCGGACATGCGGGTGCCGATCCAGTACGCGCTCACCCATCCGCGGCGGCTCCCGTCGCCGGCGGCGCCACCGGACCTCGTCGCGGCCGGCCGGCTCGAGTTCCGGGCGCCCGACGAACGCCGCTTCCCGGCTCTCCGCATCGCCCGCGAGGCGGGGGCCATCGGGTCCCGGGCGACGGCGGCGCTCATCGCCGCGGACGACGTGGCGGTCACCCGCTTCCTGGAAGGAACGCTCGACTTCCCGGGCATCTCGCGCCTCCTCGAGCAAGTCGTGGCACGCTATGGGCCCGGGCCCGACCAGGCGCCCGGCGTCGACGAGCTGGTGGACCTCGATCGGGAGATCCGCCGGGCCTTCGCCGGCCCGCGCCCCGGCGATGGAACCGGAACAGGCCCGGCAGCGTAAGGGAGACCATGGCCATCGTCCAGGGCGCGATCACGATCGTCCTCTTCTTCCTGATCCTCGGCGGCCTCGTGCTCATCCACGAGGTTGGCCACTTCGCCGTGGCGCGCTTCTATCGGATCCGCGTCCTGGAGTTCGGGATCGGCTTCCCGCCGCGCGCGAAGGCGCTCCGGCAGCGGGGCGAGACGCTCTACACGCTCAACTGGCTGCCGATCGGCGGCTTCGTCCGCCTCGAGGGCGAGGACGGCGACTCGGAGGACCCGCATTCGTTCGCGGTGCAGCGCCTCTGGAAGAAGCTCGTCGTCCTGGTCGCCGGGGTTGCGATGAACCTGCTCCTCGCCTTCGTCATCTTCTTCGGCATTGCCTGGCTGGCCACGCCGCAGGGGGGCCTTTCGTTTGCGGAGGTGACGGCGGGCTCGCCGGCCGAGGCCGCGGGCCTTGTCGCGGGCGACACGATCGTGGCCATCAACGGGGAGACCTTCGACCTCTTCCCGAGCCCCGACGCCGGCCGGGCCGCGGTCGAGGCGCTCCGCGAGCACGCGGGCGAGACCGTGACCCTCACGGTGGAGGGCGAGGACGGCACCGTGCGCGAGGTCCCGGTGACGCTGCGGCCGCCCGCCGCGGCCGTCGACAAGGGCGCCCTCGGGATCCGCGGCGCGCAGCTCGTCTTCACCGGTGAGTACCAGGGGCGCGACATCGTCTCGGCGATCGAGGCTGGCATCGCCTGGACGGCTGCCGCATTCACGCTCATCCTGGACGGGCTCGCCAACCTGCTGGGCTCGATCGTCTCGAACCCGGGCCAGGCGCCGCCGGTGTCGGGCCCGGTCGGGATCGCCGCCCAGGTGGGCGACGTCTTCTGGCAGCTCGGACCGATCTTCACCCTCTACCTGGCGGCGCTGCTCTCGGCGAACCTGGCCCTCGTGAACATCCTGCCCTTCCCGCCGCTCGACGGCGGCCGCATGCTCCTGCTGGTGCTCAAGGCCGTCCTCTCCGGCGGCGGGCGCGCCCTGCGGACGGTCGGGATCCGCGTCAACGGGCCGTCGGCAGCGACGACACTGTCGGCCGAGCGCCTGACCTACCTGGTGGGTTTCGTCTTCCTCTTCGGCTTCCTCATCTGGATCACCTACTTCGACATCGTCCGGCAGGTCGGCGGCGGCGCGCCGTGAGCGCACCGGGGGAGGCGCAGCCTTCCCGCCGCGCGACGCCCACGGTGGACGTCGGGGGGGTGCTCGTGGGGAGCGCCCACCCGGTCGTGGTCCAGTCGATGACGAACACGGACACGGCGGACGCCGACGCCACGGCCCTCCAGGTCGCCGCGCTTGCCCGGGCCGGGTCGCAGCTCGTGCGTGTCACGGTCAACAACGAGGCCGCGGCCGCGGCGGTCCCCGAGATCGTGCGCAAGGTGCGTGGGCTCGGCTTCGAGACGCCGATCGTGGGCGACTTCCACTACAACGGCCACCTCCTGCTGGTCGAGCACCCGGAAGCGGCAAGGGCGCTCGCGAAGTACCGGATCAACCCCGGCAATGTCGGCTCCCGGCGGCGGGACGAGAACTTCCAGACCATCGTGCGCGTGGCTCTCGAGCACGACCGGCCCGTCCGGATCGGCGTGAACTGGGGATCCCTGGACCCGGCCCTGCTCACGTCCCTGATGGAGGCCAACGCGCGCCTGGCCACGCCGCGGACGGCACGGGAGGTGATGATCGAGGCGATGCTCACGTCGGCCCTGCGGTCGGCCGAGCTTGCCGAGGAGACCGGCCTCCCGCACGACCGGATCATCGTGAGCGCCAAGGTGTCCGGCGTCCGCGACCTGGTGGACGTCAACCGGCTGCTCGCCGCCCGATGCGACTACCCGCTCCACCTCGGCCTGACCGAAGCGGGGATGGCGATGAAGGGGATCGTGGCGTCGACGGCCGGGCTCGCGATCCTGTTGAACGAGGGGATCGGGGACACCATCAGGGTCTCGCTCACGCCCGAGCCGGGGGCTGGCCGCGAGCTGGAGGTCGAGGTCGCCCGGCAGGTCCTTCAGTCCCTCGGCCTGCGCAGCTTCGTGCCCCAGGTGACCGCCTGCCCGGGCTGCGGCCGCACCACCTCGGTCTTCTTCCAGGAGATGGCGCGGGACATCCAGCAGTACCTCAGGGAACGGATGCCCGACTGGAGCGTCACCCACCCGGGCGTGGAGGAGCTCACCGTTGCGGTCATGGGCTGCGTGGTGAATGGGCCCGGCGAGAGCAAGCACGCCGACATCGGGATCAGCCTGCCCGGGACCTTCGAGGACCCGGTCGCCCCGGTCTTCGTCGACGGCACGCTGTACGACACGTTCCGGGGCGACGACATCGTGGAGCGCTTCGTGGCCCTCCTCGAGGAGTACGTCGCTCGCCGCTTCCCGACCCCGGCACGCGATGCGCGATCCGCCCGGACCGGGGGACGCTGATCCCCGGTATCTCCGGGCGCGCTATACTGCGCACCAACACGACCGCGCCGCCCCATGACGTGGCTGACCGCCACGTTTTTCTTTCGGTCCGACGGGGCGGCGGGCGTCGGACGATGAAGAGCACGAACACGGAGGTGCGCGCATGAGCCGGGACTTCGTCGGCGCCCTCCTCCAGCTCAACGCTGAGAAGGGTGTTCCGCGCGAGCACCTGATCCGCACGATCGAGGACGCCATCGAGTCGGCCTATCGCCGGATCCCCGGCAACGAGGACGTCCGCGTCCGCATCGACCCCGAGCGTGGCGAGATGATGGTGACCCGCGAGCGGCTCGTGGTGGAGGAGATCGAGGACGAGCTGACCCAGATCACGGTCGGCGATGCGGCCGCCTTCAAGGACGACCCGATCCCCGGCGACGTCGTGGTGAC
Source organism: uncultured Chloroflexia bacterium (assembly GCA_963739365.1). Lineage (GTDB taxonomy): Bacteria > Chloroflexota > Limnocylindria > Limnocylindrales > CSP1-4 > CTSoil-043. Next base: position 184,249 of record CAVUAG010000012.1, read on the forward strand.
GGAGCAGCTGGGGCAGGACGCCTTCGGCCGGATCGGCGCCCAGACCGCCAAGCAGGTCGTGCTTCAGCGCCTGCGTGAGGCGGAGCGCGACGTCGTCTTCGACCAGTTCGCCAGCCGCGAGGGCGACCTCATCACCGGGACGGTCAACCGGGTCGAGCCGCGCGCGATCATCCTCGACCTCGGCAAGGCAGAGGCCATCCTCGCCACGACCGAGCAGTCCCCGGTTGAGCACTACCGGATCGGCCAGAACGTGAAGGCCTTCGTCCTCGAGGTGCGTCGCGCGCCGAGGGGTCCCCAGGTCCTGGTGAGCCGGACCCACAAAGGCTTCCTGCGCCGCCTGTTCGAGCTGGAGGTACCCGAGATCCACGCCGGCACGGTCGAGATCAAGGCGATCTCGCGGGACCCGGGCAGCAGGAGCAAGGTCGCCGTCGCGTCGCGCCAGGAGGGCCTCGACCCGGTGGGTGCGACCGTGGGCCAGCGCGGGGCTCGGGTCCAGGCCGTCGTGGCCGAGCTCGCTGGCGAGAAGATCGACGTCATCGAGTGGCACGAAGACCCGGCGGTGTTCGTCGCCAAGGCCCTCTCGCCCGCCCAGGTCGACGCGGTCCTCATCGACGAGGAGAACCGCGTCGCCAACGTCACGGTCCCGGAGAGGATGCTCTCCCTCGCCATCGGCCGCGGCGGGCAGAACGCGAGCCTGGCGGCGAAGCTCACGGGCTGGCGCATCAACATCCGGAGCGACACCCAGGGCCATGAGCCAGCGGCCGCTCCCGCCACGCCGCCCGCCGCTGCCTCGGCCGCCGCCGTGCCAGCTGGCGATGTGGGCGACACAGGGGAGGTGGCGTCGTAGGCCGCGGCGCGAGCGGCGGGCTGCCGGAGCGGCGGTTCCCGACCAGGACCTGCGTCGCGTGCCGGACCGCCCGGCAGAAGCGCGAGCTCCTGCGTGTCGTCCGTGACCCAGCCGGCGTGGTCGCCGTCGACCCGAGCGGCAAGGCTGCCGGGCGCGGCGCGTACGTCTGCCTCGATGCGAGCCTGTCAACTGAACGCGATCACGCGGGGGACCCTTCGCCGGGCCCTCGACGCCCCGATCCCGGTTGGTCTCTTTGGACCACCACCGCCGCCGGGGGCATCCGCAGACGACTTCGTCACCGACCACGAAGGAGGGTCCTGATGGCCAGGAGCAGGAGCGGGACCCGCGGACGCCGCGGCCCCCGCAAGCCCCCGCGGCGGGAGGGCGGCTTCTCGCCGACCGCCGTCGCGGAGCCGCGCGACAGGGCAGCGGTCACGCTGCCGCCCACGATCACGGTCAAGGAGCTCGCGGAGCTCCTCGACGTGAATCCCGCGGACGTCATCCGCGAGCTGATCAAGAGCGGCATCTTCGCAACGATCAACCAGCTCATCGACCGCGACACCGCGTCCCTGGTGGCGACGGAGCTCGGGTACGAGGTGGCCGAGCCCGAGGAGGCTGCCGCGGAGGTCGCGGAGGCGGCCACCGAGGTCGCCGCGCCCGCCACGAAGGACCCGGGCCTGCTGGGCGAGGACGACCCGGCGCTCCTGGTGCCGCGCCCGCCCATCGTCACCGTGATGGGCCACGTCGACCACGGCAAGACGAGCCTGCTCGATGCGATCCGCAGCACGACCGTCGCGTCGGGCGAGCGAGGCGGGATCACCCAGCACATCGGCGCCTCCGAGGTGACCAAGGACGGCAAGAAGGTTGTCTTCCTCGACACGCCGGGTCACGAGGCGTTCACGGCGATGCGGGCGCGGGGCGCGCGGGTCACCGACATCGCGGTGATCGTTGTCGCGGCAGACGACGGGGTCATGCCCCAGACGCTCGAGGCGATCAGCCACGCGAGGGCGGCCAAGGTCCCGATCATCATCGCCCTCAACAAGATCGACAAGCCGGATGCCGACCAGGACCGGGTCAAGACCGAGCTCGCCGGGGCCAACGTGGTCGTCGAGGAGTACGGCGGCGACGTCCCGATGGTGCCCGTCAGCGCGAAGTCGCGGATCGGCCTGGAGGAGCTCCTGGAGATGATCCTGCTCGTCGCGGACCTCCAGGAGCTGGTCGCCAACCCGAAGCGGCCCGCCGTCGGCACGATCATCGAGGCCGAGATGGACAAGGGCCGGGGCCCCGTGGCCACGGTCGTGGTCCAGGCCGGTACCCTCCGGATCGGCGACGTGGTCGTCGTCGGCAAGACCTCCGGCAAGGTGAAGGCCCTCCAGAACGCGGCGGGCAAGCGCACCCAGAAGGTGGGCCCCTCGTCGGCCGCGGTCGTGCTCGGTCTCGACGCCGTCCCGGAGGCAGGTGACGTTCTTCGTGTCGTCGCCGACGAGAGGGCAGCCCGAGCGATCTCGGAGAGTGCCCGAGCTGCGGCCTCCTCGAGCGCGGGAACCAGCCAGAAGGCGACGCTCGAGGACCTCTTCCAGCAGTTCAAGGAAGGCCAGGCCAAGGAGCTCCGGATCATCCTGAAGGCGGATGTCTCGGGGTCGCTCGGCGCCATCACCCACGCCCTCGGCCAGATCCAGTCGGACGAGGTCCGGATCAGCGTCCTCCACGAGGGGACCGGCGACATCACGGACACCGACATCCTGCTGGCCTCGGCGTCGAACGCGATCGTGGTCGGCTTCAGCACCAAGCTCGATCCGCAGGCGCGCCGGACGGCGGAGGCGGAGAAGGTCGACGTCCGCCTCTACGACATCATCTACAAGCTCACCGACGACATCGAGGCCGCCCTCAAGGGGATGCTCGAGCCGGAGATCGTCGAGGTGGTCGAGGGCCGGGCCGAGGTGCGCCAGATCTTCCGCGTCGGGAAGAGCACGGTCATCGCCGGCTGCTCGGTGACCGACGGCCGGATCGTCCGGAACGCCGGCGCGCGTGTCTACCGCGGCGGCAAGGTCATCACGACCGACCGGATCGACTCGCTGCGCCGGTTCCGGGACGACGTCCGGGAGGTGGCCCAGGGCTACGAGTGCGGCATCGGCCTCTCCGGCTACCACGACCTGGTAGAGGGCGACGTCATCGAGGCGTTCACTCAGCAGGCGATGAGCCGCGGCTCGGCGCGCTGACCCCTCGGCCATGAGCCAGCGCACCGATCGGGTCGACGAGCTCCTGCGCCAGGAGATCGGGAGGATCCTGGCGAAGGAGGTCCAGGACCCGCACATCGGCTTTGCGACCGTGACCGACGTCGAGACGACGCCGGACCTGCGCCATGCGCGGGTCTGGGTCAGCGTCATCGGCGGCGCTCCCGAGCGGGCCGAGACGCTCGCGGCCCTGGAGCGGGCCATGGGGTTCGTGCGCCACGAGCTCGGCGTCCGGCTCCGAATCAAGCGGATCCCGGCGCTCCACGTCTCCCTCGACGACTCCGCGGCGCGGGGGACACGCGTGCTTCGGATCATCGAGGAGCTGGGCCAGGGTCACGACTCGGCGGGCGAGGCGCTCGCCGATGCTCCACGCGCGGAGACGCTCCCGACACCGGTCCCACGACGGCATCGCGAAGGTGATGCGGAGGCGATCGAGAGCGCGGAGCCGGCGAACGCGGGCCAGGCGGCGCCGAGCACTCCGGCGGCGGCCGTACCCGATGGGGTGGGAGGGCGGCCACCTGCGCGACGCCCCGGCCGTCACAATCCGAAGGCGCGAGGACGCCGATCGCAGCCGCGCCGGGGCGACCATTGATCGCGGCGGCCAGCTGATGGCGCTGGGGTCGGACCTCCCCGGTCTCGCTGCGGCCGTCCCGGACGCTGTCGTCGAGCGGTTGCGCGCGGCCCGCTCGGTGCTTGCGGTCGGGCACGAGAACCCCGATGCAGACGCGCTGGGCGCAGCGCTCGGGATCGCCATGCTCGTGGAGGCGCGTGGTGGCCACGCCGCAGTCGCGGTCAGCGATGGCGCGCCGGCCCTGTACTCCTTCCTTCCCGGGGTCGCCAGCGTCCGCACCGACCCCGAGCCCGACACGGCCTATGACCTCGTGGTCCTGTGCGACTGCGGCGACCTCTCGCGCGCCGGGCCCATCCGGGAGCGCAACGCGGCGTTCTTCGCAGCCACGCCCCTCCTGACCATCGACCACCACGCCAGCAACGATGGCTCAGGCGACCTCGCGTGGATCGACCCGGATGCCGCTGCCACCTGCGAGATGGTCGCCCTCCTCGCCGTGCGTCTCGGCCTTCCGCTCACCCTTGGCGACGGGGACCTCGCCGCGGCCCTGGCCGCCGGCATCGTGATGGACACCGCGACCTTCGCCCACCCGAACGCGACCCCCCGCACGTTGCGGGTCGCGGCCGCGCTCGTCGAGGCCGGCGCACCCCTGTCGGACATCAGCCGGCGGCTCTACCGCACGAAGCCCGACGCCCAGCTCGCCCTCTTCGGCCGCGTGCTGGCGCGGCTCGAGCGGCACGCCGACGGGCTCGTGATCGCCTCGACGATCGAGCTTGCCGACCTGGTCGCGACCGGTGCACGCTCAGACCATTCGGAGGGGATCATCGACCTCCTCGCCCAGTCCGAGAGCGCCGAGATCGCCCTCGTCCTCAAGGAGAAGGGCGCCGAGACGCGCCTGTCGGTGCGGACGAAGCCGGGCGGCGTCGATGCCACCGTCCTGTGCGGGACCTGGGGTGGCGGCGGGCACGCCCGGGCGGCCGGAGCATCGCTGCCCCTGCCGCTTGCCGAGGCCAGGGCGGCGGTGCTGCCCGTCGCCGAGCGCCTGGCCAGGGCCGTGACCCGGTGAAGCGGGAGGACGCCCGGGTGGACGGGATCCTCGTCGTCGACAAGCCCGTCGGGCCGACCTCCCACGACATCGTGGCGCTCGTGCGGCGCCTGGCCGGTACGCGCAGGATCGGTCACGGCGGCACGCTGGACCCGTTCGCCTCGGGCGTGCTTCCGCTCTACCTCGGCGTCGGCACCCGGGTCGTGGAGTTCCACCTGGGCGCGCGCAAGGCCTACCGCGCCACCGTCGTCTTCGGGGGCAGCTCGACGACCGACGATCTCGAGGGCGAGATCACGCCTGCCGAGGGCGGTCCACCCACGCGCGACGCCGTCGAGGCGGCCCTGGGCGGCTTCCGCGGCGTGCAGGAGCAGCAGCCGCCGGCGTTCTCGGCGCGCAAGGTCGGCGGCCGTCGGGCCTATGCGCTCGCGCGGCGGGGCGAGACGCCCGAGCTGAAGCCCCGCACCGTGACCTTCCACGAGCTCGCGCTCAGCGGGTGGGACGAGACGGACGCGGAGCACCCGACCGCAGTGCTCGACGTGGCCTGCTCGGCCGGCACCTACGTCCGGGCGCTCGCCCGTGATCTCGGGCAGGCCGTCGGCAGCGCGGGGTATCTCGGGGCGCTGCGCCGCACCGCGTCAGGCCCGTTCACCTTGGCCGACGCTCACGCGCTCGACGATGTCCGTGCGGCAGCGGCCGAGGAGCGGCTGGCCGGGCTCCTGCTGTCGCCCGGGGCCGGCCTCGACGACCTGCCGGCCGTGACCCTGGCCGGAGCGGAACGGCGCGTCGTTGCCCACGGCGGCTGGACCGGGCGGGTGGAGCGCCTCGGGGCGGCGGGGGAGGGGATGGTCGTGGGCAGCGCGGTGCGGCTCCTCGAGCCCGATGGCTCCCTGGCCGCCATCGCCCGTGTCGCGGAGGGCGGCCGCCTGGTGACCGACAAGGTGCTTCTCGATCGTGGCGCGACGGCGCGAGACGGCGGTGCGGCGCCCGACGACGCGATGGCGGTGCCCGACGGCGCTCGACGCCGCCCGGCACCGACACGGTGGCGCCCGACCCCGGCGGACCACTCGATGCGTGATGCACTGCCGGGCATCGAGGCCCTGCGGCCTGCTGACGGGCCGCTCCTCGTGGCCGTCGGCGTCTTCGACGGGCTCCACCGCGGCCACCTCTACCTGCTCCGCGAGCTGCGGCGGGCCGCGATCCGGCTGCACGCTCGACCCGCCGTCCTCACGTTCGACCACCACCCGGACGAGATCCTGGCCGGCGCTGCGCCGCCCCTCCTGTGCGACCCGGAGGAGCGATTGGCACGGCTCGAGCGCGACGGCGTCGCCGTCACGATCGTGGAGCACTTCGACGAGGCGCTGCGCCGAACGCCCTACGACGCGTTCGTCGCCAGCATCCGGGCCCGGACCGGGCTGACGGGCTTCCTCATGACGCCTGATGCGGCCTTCGGACACGAACGGCAGGGCACGCCGACGACGCTCGCGATGCTCGGCGAGAGCGTGGGGTTCACGGTCGTGGTCGTTCCCCCGTTCGACCTCGCAGGGCACCCGGTCCGAAGCTCCGAGATCCGGCGGGCGATCGCCGCGGGAGAGCTGGCCAGTGCGCGCGCGCTGCTCGGGCGCCGGGTGGCCGCAACTGGGGTCGTGTCCGAACGGTCCCCTGACAGTCGAGAGGCGCTGCTCCGCTTCCCGCTCCCCGTCGCCCTGCCCCCGGTGGGAGCTCACCGCGCTGAGCTGTCTGCGGCGTGGGCACCGGGCCTGCGCCCCGGCCCAGCCCGGCGAGCGACGGCGACGGTCCAGGCGGACGGATCGCTGGTCGTCCGGGCGCACCCCGAGGCTCTCCGGCACGACCGCTTGCGCGTCGCCTTCCTCGGCTGACGCTTCTCGGCGCGCGGCGCGCCTGGACTCCGGCGCTCGTCAGGCGCGCGGGCGTCTCGCCTCCCGCACCGTGCGCCGGGCTGCCGTGACCGCCCGGAAGAAGTGGCGGACGTGCGCCGCGGGCCGGATGTGGCTGGGCCCGCCCGTGTAGATGGTGCGGATGGGCACCCACGCAACCGGCCAGCGGCGGGCGATGCAGGTCGCGAGGATCTCCACCTCGAACTCGAAGCCGTGCTCCGTGCTCTCGAGCGAGGTCTCCATGAGCCGCCGCCCGACGAGGCGATACCCCGATTGGTTGTCCGGCACGGGTGTCCCGACAGCCCAGGAGAAGGCGTGGCCGCCCACGGTGTTGGCCAATCGTCGCGCAGGAGGCATGTGGGAGAAGTCGCGTTGGCCGACGACGAGGTCCGGGTGAGCTGGCTCCCCGTGGCCGACCGGGCCGCCGGCAGCCGCGTTCGGCGTCGCCGCCGCACCGAACGCCTCGAGGAAGAGGGGGATCTCCGCGGGGTCGTGCTGGCCGTCGCCGTCGAGGGTGACAGCCCCGTCGTAGCCGGCGGCGAGCGCATGACGGAATCCGGCTCGCAGCGCCGCGCCCTTCCCCGCATTCGGCCGCTGCTCCAGGACCTCGGCGCCGGCCTCGCGCGCCACGCGGGCGGTGGCATCGGATGAGCCGTCGTCCACCACGAGGACGGGAAGATGCTCGGCAGCTGCTCGAACGACTGCCGCGATCCGCGGCTCCTCGTCATGGGCGGGGATCAGGGCCAGCACGCGGGCCGGTACCTGGGCGGGGTCACTCACGCGCGGAGCCTACCAAGCGGAGCCCACCAGTGATTGACGCCGGGCTCCCGCCCGCTCCCGAGACGCCGAGTCGCCCGTTCGAACGGGCGTTTGCACGGATCCCTGTGCCCTGCTACTCTCCGCGGGTTGAAGTAATGGTCGTATCAGTCAATCGTGTCGGAGGACCGAGTGCCGCTCGTGCGGGAAACCAAGGACCGGATCGTCGGCGAGTTCGCCGTCAAGCCCGGTGACACCGGCTCCCCTGAAGTCCAGATCGCGCTGCTGACAGAGCGGATCCGGGATCTCACGGGGCACCTGAAGCAGTTCCCCAGGGACAACCACTCCCGCCGCGGCCTCCTCAAGCTCGTTGGGCAGCGCCGGCGCCTTCTCGCGTACCTCGTGAAGAAGGACGCCTCCCGGTACCGGGCCGTCATCGCCCGCCTGGGGCTGCGCCGCTAGCACACCCGCATCGAGGACCCGGGGACGAACCCCGGGTCTCGTGCATTCGGCCCGGGCGTCAACCATGCTCGGCCCTCGGTCCCGCGCCGACGCGAGCAAGGAGTAGCTCGTGTCTCATTCTCTCTCCGTCGAGTTCGGTGGTCGCACGCTGACCATCGAGACCGGCCGCATGGCCCGGCTCGCCGGTGGCGCCGTCACCGTGCGCTACGGCGACACCGTCGTGCTCGGAACCGCCAACCGTGCGGACCCGCGTCCCGGCCTCGACTTCTTCCCGCTCACGATCGACTTCGAGGAGCGGATGTACGCGGCCGGCAAGATCCCGGGCGGCTTCATCAAGCGCGAGTCCCGCCCGTCCGAGGCCGCCATCCTCGCCTGCCGCCTGACGGACCGCCCGATCCGGCCCCTCTTCCCGGCGGGGTACAAGGACGACGTCCAGTGCGTCATCACGGTCCTCTCCACCGACCAGGAGAACAACCCCGACATCCTCGGCACGATCGCCGCATCGGCCGCGCTGACGATCAGCGAGATCCCGTTCCAGGGGCCGATCGCGGCCGTTCGCCTCGGCCGCATCGACGGTGAGTTCGTCATCAACCCGACGATGCCGCAGCTCGAGGACAGCGAGCTCGACCTGGTCGTCTCCGGGACGCGCGACGCGATCATGATGGTCGAGGCCGGCGCGAAGATCCTCCCCGAGGACGTGATGGCCGAGGCCATTCTCTTCGCCCATCGCGCCCTGGAGCCGCTCATCGACCTGCAGCTGGAGCTGCAGAAGGCCGTCGGCAAGGCGAAGCGCCTCCCGTTCCTCGACCCCGGGACCGAGTCGGTTCTCGACTTCGTCGCGAAGGCCAGGGCCGGCGCCGAGTTCGTCGTCGTCGACGTGGAGACCACCGGGACGAACGCCGAGCTGGCCGACCTTGTCGAGATCGCCGCGGTGCGCGTGAAGGGTGACAAGATCGTCGATCGCTGGTCGACCTTCGTGAACCCGGGCCGCACGATCTTCGGCAACCAGATGCACGGCATCACCGACAAGGACGTCAAGGGTGCGCCGAGCCCGGCCGAGGCCGCACGGAAGGCCCTCGCCTTCGTCGGCGACGCCACCATCGTCGGTCACTCGGTCGGCTTCGACATCGCGTTCCTCGAGGCGGCCCTCGGCGACGGGACGCGGATCGAGAGCGGTCGGTACCTCGACACGCTGACCCTCGCCCGGGATGGCTACCCCGATCTCGCCAGCTACACGCTCGGCGAGCTCTCGAAGTTCTTCGGGATCGAGCTCAAGCAGGCCCACCGCGCCCTTCCGGACGCGGATGCGACGGCGGAGCTTCTCGTCACGATGGCCAGGGAGCTTCCGGGCCGCATCGACACGCTGGTCGAGGGGATCGCCGACTCCATCCGCGCCCAGCGCTCGTCGAAGGACGAGGCCAAGGCGAAGCTCGAGGCCGCCCGCCGGGCCGCCCGCGTGAGCAAGGGCCTGTTCGGGCTGGTCCACAAGAAGACCGCCCGCAAGCTGACCATGTCCGAGGGGATCCGGATCGACGGCCGCGGCGTCGACGAGATCCGCCCGATCACCGTGGAGGTTGGCCTGGTGCCGCGCGCCCACGGCTCCGGCCTCTTCACCCGCGGTGAGACCCAGGCCCTGACCGTCGCCACCCTGGGCCCGTCCTCGGACGTCCAGCGGATCGACACGATCAGCCCGGAGCTCGAGAAGCGGTACCTCCACCACTACAACATGCCGCCGTACTCCACCGGCGAGAACAAGTTCATGCGTGGCCCCGGCCGGCGCGAGATCGGCCACGGCCACCTCGCCGAGCGGGCGCTCATCCCCGTGCTTCCCTCCAAGGACGACTTCCCGTACGTGATCCGGCTCGTCTCGGAGTGCGTCACGTCCAACGGCTCGACGTCGATGGCGTCGACCTGCGGCTCGACTCTCGCGCTCATGGATGCCGGCGTGCCGATCTCGGCCCCCGTCGCCGGCGCGGCGATGGGCCTCATGTCGGAGCCCGACGGCACCTTCACGGTCCTCACCGACATCCTCGGCAAGGAGGATGCCTTCGGGGACATGGACTTCAAGGTCACCGGGACCCGCGACGGGATCACCGCCCTCCAGATGGACATCAAGGTCAAGGGCATCAGCGAAGCGATCATCCGCGAGGGGCTGGCCAAGGCCTACGCCGCCCGGATGTCGATCCTCGACGCGATGACCGAGGTCCTGCCGTCCGCCCGCGAGACGATGAGCGACTTCGCGCCGCGCATCACGAAGATCAAGATCAACCCCGAGAAGATCCGCGACATCATCGGCAAGGGCGGCTCCATGATCCGCAAGATCCAGGAGGAGACCGGCACCGAGATCAACGTCGAGGATGACGGCACCGTCGAGATCGCGGCCGTGCAGGGCGAGAACGCCCGCAAGGCGATTCACTGGATCGAGAGCCTGACCCGCGAGGTCGAGATCGGGGCCCTCTATCTCGGCACCGTCACCCGGATCATGACCTTCGGCGCCTTCGTGGAGATCCTCCCGGGCAAGGAAGGGCTCGTCCGGATCGGCGAGCTGGCCGACTACCACGTCCCGTCCGTCGAGGACGTCGTCTCCGTCGGCGACGAGGTGATGGTCGTCGTCACCGAGGTCGACCGCCAGGGTCGCGTCAACCTCTCGCGCAAGGCAGCCATGCAGCGGCACCTCGCCAAGGGGTAGGGGAGACTGGCCGCGCCGCGTGGCCAGGACGCCCGCCCGCGCCGCGTGGCCGAGATCCGCACCAGGACAGCGCCTCCGGGGATCCCCGGAGGCGCTGCTATACTCGCCGTGTGCCCGTCGATCTTCTCGCACGCTGAAAGCGGAGCCATGTCCGGACACTCCCCTCGACCCCTCACCGTCGCCGTCGTCGGCGCCACCGGCGTCGTCGGACGCACGATGGCCCGGGTGCTCCTCGAGCGGGGCTTCCCGGTCGGCGAGATCCATCTGCTTGCCTCGGCCCGCTCGGTCGGCAGCACCCTGCCGTTCGGCTCTCGCCAGGTCGACGTGGAAGAGGCCACGCCGGAGGCATTCGACGGGATCGACATCGCGCTCTTCTCCGCCGGCGGAGGCACCTCGCGCGACCTGGCGCCCCACGCGGCCGCCCGCGGCTGCACCGTCATCGACAACTCCAGCGCCTGGCGCATGGAGCCCGGCATCCCGCTCGTGGTGAGCCAGGTCAACCCGGACGACCTCGCGGCGCACGAGGGGATCATCGCCAACCCGAACTGCTCCACCATGCAGCTGGTTCCGCCGCTCATGGCACTCCGTGACGCCGTCGGCCTCGAGCGCGTGATCGTCGACACGTACCAGGCCGTCTCCGGGACGGGCGGCAAGGCGATCGCGGAGCTGGAGACGCAGGTTCGCGCCCACGTCGCCGGCGAGGCGAAGGAGGCGCGCGTCTACCCGCACCCGATCGCGTTCAACGCCCTGCCCGAGATCGACGTGTTCCTGGAGAACGGGTACACGAAGGAAGAGTGGAAGGTCGTCACCGAGTCCCGGAAGATCCTCCACCTGCCTGAGCTTCGCGTCTCCTGCACCGCTGTTCGGGTACCCGTCTTCATGAGCCACTCCGAGGCGGTTCACGTGGAGACGCGAGAGCCGATCAGCCCCGCCCGAGCGCGCGAGCTGTTCGGGGCCGTGCCCGGCGTCGTCGTCCGTGACGACCCGGCCGCGCACATCTACCCGCTTGCCACGGAGGCGGCGGGAAGCGACGAGATCTACGTCGGCCGGATCCGGACCGACCCGTCGATCCCGGACGGTCGCGGCCTTGCCTTCTGGGTCGTCGCGGACAACATCCGCAAGGGTGCGGCCACGAACGCCGTGGAGATCGCCGAGGTCCTCGTCGCGCGCGGGTGGGTCCAGGCGGCGTCGCGGCGGGTCACGGAGGCTTCGCCAGCGTGACCGAGGCCGAACGCCGCGCGGCGCTCGAGGCGATCGCGGCGGAGGTCGGGGCCTGCACCCGCTGCCGGCTTCACGAGCGGCGGACACGCGCCGTCCCCGGCGAGGGGCATCCCAGCACGGAGGTGGTCTTCGTGGGAGAGGGTCCCGGGATGAACGAGGATCGCGAGGGCCGCCCGTTCGTGGGCCGGGCCGGTGACCTCCTCGTCCGCCTGCTTGGCTCGATCGGCTGGCGGCGCGAGGACGTCTTCATCACGAATGTCGTCAAGTGCCGCCCACCGGAGAACCGCGACCCGGAGCCCGACGAGGTGGCCGCGTGCGCCCCGTTCCTGCGACGCCAGCTCGAGATCCTGGATCCGGCCCTGATCGTGACCCTCGGTCGCCACTCGATGGCCCGCTTCATGCCCGGGACGACGATCAGCCGCGCCCACGGCACCGGCAGGCCGGCAGATCCGGCGACGGGCGCCCAGGGGGCGATGGTCTTCGCGCTGTACCACCCGGCGGCGGCCCTGCGCACGCCGGCGGTGGAGCAGGCGAGCTACGCGGACATCGCTCTCGTCCCGGCCGCGCTCGATCAGGCCAGGGCGCGGCGCTCGACCAGCGCCCCATCCACCGCGCCCGACGACGTGCCCGCCGCCGCGCACGGGATGGCCGCCCCTCCCGCATCCCCGACGCGCCCCCATACCGACCACTCCACGCCGGAGCCGCCGGCGCTGGACCAGCTGACGCTCTTCCGGTGATCCCATGACACGAACCCGCCCGGCCACGACCCGCCCCGCCACCAACGACACGCCGCTCCGCATCATCCCGCTCGGCGGGGTGGGGGAGATCGGCAAGAACATGTATGTCTTCGAGTACGGCGACGACATCGTCGTGATCGACTGCGGCCTGATGTTCCCCGACGAGGAGATGTACGGCATCGACCTCGTGATCCCCGACATCAGCTTCCTCAAGGAGCGCCGCGCCAACGTGCGGGCATTCCTCATCACCCATGCCCACGAGGATCATGTCGGAGCCCTGCCCTACGTGCTCCCGGAGTTCCCCGGCGTGCCCGTCTACGCCTCGGTCCTCGCGCGCGGCCTCCTGGGCAACAAGATCAAGGAGCACAAGCTCCACAACAACCCGCTCATCGGGCTCGAGCCCGGGGACGAGCTGCCGATCGGGCCGTTCACCGTCGTCCCCTTCCGAATCGGTCATTCCATCCCCGACGCGATGGGCATCGCCCTCCGGACACCAGTCGGAACCGTCGTGCATACCGGCGACTTCAAGTTCGACCACACGCCGGTCGACGGCCGGCTCTCGGACTTCCACATCCTCGCCAAGCTCGGCGAAGAAGGCGTCGTCTGCCTCCTGTCGGACTCCACGCGGGCCGAGAACCCGGGCTACACGCCGTCCGAGCGGACCGTCGGCGAAGCGTTCCGCGAGATCATGGAACCGCTCGACGGCCGGGTCATCGTGGCGACCTTCGCCAGCAACATCGCCCGGGTCCAGCAGGTCCTCGACGCAGCCGCCAGCTTCGACCGGAAGGTGGCCGTCATCGGTCGCTCCATGGAGCAGAACTTCCGGGTTGCGAGTGATCTCGGCTACCTGACCTACGATGCCGACCGGATCGTGGCCAAGGACCAGATCGGCGACATCGCCGCCGGCAAGCTCGTCATCTGCACGACCGGGTCCCAGGGCGAGCCGATGGCCGGCCTCGCCCGGATGGCCAACCGCGACCATCGATTCGTCGAGATCCAGCCGGGCGACACGGTCATCGTCTCGGCCAGCCCCATCCCGGGCAACGAGGAGTACGTCGCCCGAACCATCGACAACCTCTTCAAGGCCGGCGCGAACGTCTTCTATCACACCATCAAGCGAGCCCACGTCTCCGGGCACGCCAGCCAGGAAGAGCTGAAGCTGATGCTCGGCCTGACGAAGCCTCGCTACTTCATCCCGATGCACGGCGAGTTCCGCATGCAGGTCCAGCACGGGCGCCTGGCGATCGAGACGGGGGTCGCCCCCGAGAACGTCTTCATCATCGAGAACGGGATGCCCATCGAGATCCTCGCCGACGGCTCGGCGCGGCGCGGCACACCCGTCACCGCCGGCTACGTCTACGTCGACGGCCTGTCAGTGGGCGACGTCGGCGAGATCGTCCTGCGTGACCGGCGGGCGCTGGCCAACGACGGGATGTTCATGGTCGTGGTCACGGTCGACAAGCAGACAGGCACGATCATCGGCCAGCCGGAGATCGTCACCCGCGGCTTCGTCCACCTCAACGAGAAGGACCCGATCATGGAAGAGGCGGTCCGCCGAGTCATGGCCTCGATCGAGAACCCGGGAAGCCACATCAGCGAGATCGGGCTCCTCAAGAGCCAGATCAAGGATGGCGTCTCCCGGTACCTGTACGAGCAGACGAAGCGTCGCCCGATGGTCTTCCCGGTCGTGGTGGAGGTCTAGGTGGCGACGCGCCGCCGAACGCCCGCCCCGAGGCCTCGCCGCACGCGGAGATCCGGCGCGCCGCTCGTCCGTGTCAACCCGGACGTGATCCGCTCGATTGTCGCCATCGTCTTCCTGGTGCTCGGCATCATCCTCCTCGTGGGCCTGCTGCTTCCCGGGAAGGGCGCCCTCACGGACTGGATCCTGCAGGTGGTGGCTCCCTGGTTCGGGGCGGGACGGTGGCTCCTGCCGTTCCTGTTCATCGGCCTCGGGATCCACCTCGAGCGGGCCCGTGGCCCCCGGGCCGGATGGGCGCGGACCGTGGTCGGCCTCGCCATCGCGTACCTCGCCCTGCTGGCCATGATCACGCTCCTGGCCGACGCCGGCTTCCTCAAGGAGGGAAGTGGAGGGCGCCTCGGGCGTCTCATCGCGGATCCCCTGAGCAACCTGTTCAGCGATCCCGGCGCGTTCGTCGTCCTGGCCGGCATCCTCGTGGCGGGCTTCGTCATCGCCCTCGACCGTCCGATGCGCGAGCTCATGGCTCCCATCGGCCGGTCCGCGCGCGGGATCGCGTCCGCGGTCGCCGCCCCGGCGGCCGAGGCGGCCGCGCGAGCCACGGACACGACGCGGCGACAGCGAGAGCCCGCGTCGGCCGCTGCGAAGGGAGGTTCGGTGCGGAACGGGAACGGAGCCCGCGAGGCGGCCGCACGTCCCGAGATCCCGACACCCATCCAGGGACCCGCGCAGGTCTCCTCCGTCTTCGCGGGCGGCGGCGTGGCGCTGAGCGGCGCAGCCGCGGCGGCGGTGGCGACCGCCGACCCGTCGCTCGCCGGCGAGCCCGCCCAGGCTCCCGTCCCGCTCCCGGATGCGGGCGACGATGTCACCGACGGCAGCGATGCACCTTCGCCTCGCGAGCCGCGGGAGTACCGCCTGCCGCCCCTGACGCTCCTCGAGGACGTCGCGGCCCGCAGCTCGGATCGCGGGATGGACCACGAACGCAACGCGGCGATCATCGTGGGCAAGCTGGCCAGCTTCAACATGCCGAGCCGGGTCGTGAAGTGGAACGCGGGTCCGGTCGTGACCCAGTACGAGGTCGAGCCCGACCCGTCGGTGAAGGTGAGCCGGATCGAGGGGCTCGCCGACGACCTGGCGATGGCGCTCGCCGCGCGGACCATCCGGATCGAGGCTCCCATTCCCGGGAAGTCGGTCGTGGGGATCGAGATCCCGAACATGGACTTCAACGTCGTGGCCATCCGGCGGATCCTGGAGGACCCCGACGTCGCCGCGATCCCGTCACGCATTGCCTTCGCGCTCGGCCGCGACGTGGCCGGCCACGCGCGGGCCGCCGACCTCGCGAAGATGCCGCACCTCCTGATCGCCGGGGCGACGGGCTCCGGCAAGAGCGTGATGGTCAATGCGCTCATCGCGAGCCTTCTCATCCGGGCCACGCCGGACGAGGTCCGGCTCATCCTGGTGGATCCCAAGCGGGTCGAGCTGGCCGACTACAACGGGGTGCCCCACCTGCTGGTCCCGGTCATCACCGAGTCGGACCGCGCCCGGGCCGCCCTCAAGTGGGCGGTCGCGGAGATGGAGACCCGCTACCGGCGCTTCGCCGGCGCCACGGCCCGCAACATCACGGCGTTCAACGAGACGCGGGTCGACCCGGCCGACCGCATGCCGTACATCGTCATCATCATCGACGAGCTCGCCGACCTGATGATGCGCGACGGCCGGACCGTCGAGGACCCGATCGTGCGCCTCGCCCAGAAGGCGCGCGCTACCGGGATCCACCTGGTCCTCGCAACCCAGCGGCCCTCGGTGAACGTCGTGACGGGCCTGATCAAGGCGAACTTCCCGAGCCGGATCGCCTTCGCGATGGCCTCCCAGATCGACTCGCGCACGATCATCGACGCGCCGGGTGCGGAGGACCTGATCGGGCGGGGTGACATGCTCTTCCAGCCCTCTGACCTGCCGCGGCCGATCCGCCTCCAGGGTGTCTTCGTCTCCGATCGCGAGGTCCGGGCCGTGACTGCCCACTGGCGGGCCGAGGCCGAGCCGCACTACGACCTCGCGATCATCGAGGACGAAGAGGAATCGAACGGATCGGTCGACGACCTGGCCGACGACGACGCGGACCGGCTCCTCCCGGACGCGGTGGGCGTCATCCAGGAGTACGATCGCGCCTCGGCGTCGCTGCTCCAGCGGCGCCTCAAGATCGGCTATGCACGGGCGGCGCGGATCATCGACCAGCTCGAGGCGCGCGGCTACATCGGGGCGTTCGACGGCTCGAACGCTCGACCGGTGCTCCGGCGCGACGTCGGCGGACCCGAGCGAGTCCGGGAGGCGACCGGCACCGACGAGGATGACGAGGCATGACCCGCGAGCACGCTCGGCCGCTGGGTCCACCGGGCAAGAGCGGAGATGGTGCGCGCGCCCAGGAGCCGCGAACCGTGCCGCCGGGCGAGCGCGTGGCCGACCGCCTGCTGGCGGCGCGCGAGGCAAGGGGCGTCGACCTCCTGCGGGCGGAGCGTGAGACGAAGATCCGTCGCCAGTACCTCGCGGCGATGGAACGCGGAGCATGGGAGGAGCTTCCGGCGGGCGTCTACGCCCGCGGGTTCCTGCGCAACTACGCGATCTACCTCGGCCTCGACGCGGACGAGGTCCTCGCCGCCTGGAGCCGCGAGCGGGGCGAGGTTCCGGTCGAGCCCGCGATCGTCGTTCCGCGCCCCATCACCGCGCCGCGCCGCGGGTTCGTGGTGGGCCCGGGGATCATCGTCGCCGCCCTCGTCTCCCTGGCGGCCCTGGCGATCATCTCCTACATGGGGTTCCAGCTGCTGCGCTTCTCCGAGCCACCGCCCATCGTCGTGACCGACCCACCCACCGCGGTGACCGAGGTCGCCGAGGGCACCACGTCGTACACGCTCCGGGGCACGACTGTGCCGAACGGAGAGGTGACGGTCAAGGCGCCTGGCCGCGAGGACCTGCGCGTCCTCGCTGGAGGCGACGGTGTGTGGCGAACGGTCGTCGACCTGCGCCGGGGGGAGAACCGTTTCGTCGTGACCGCCGCCGACCCCACCACGGGCAAGGAGGCGGAGTCGCCGGTCGAGATCGTGATCACCGTTCCCTTCGCCCAGGTGGCGGCGCCGACCCTCGAGCTCACCTCGCCCGAGGATGGCCTGAGCGTGGCCAACGGCGCAATTCCCGTCAGCGGGACGACGACCGACGCGACGTCGGTCAGCATGTCGGCAGCCTACGTCGGACCGGCCCCGGGCCAGGCAGCCGCGCCGGAGACCACGCCCGCCGCTATACCGCCGACCGCGGTTGAGCTGGCGGACGACGGGAGCTTCGCCACCTCGATCGACCTGACGGAGGGTCGCTGGACCGTCACGGTGACCGCCGCGGGCGACGAGGGCAAGTCCACCACCCTCACCCGCAACGTGACGGTGGTCTACCAGGGGATCTCGGTCGTCGTGGAGATTCGCGAGCAGCGGACGTGGTTGCGCGTCTCGGTGGACGGTGTCGTCTCGCCCCAGACGGGGGCGGGCGGCAAGGTCTACGCGGCGGGCAAGACGGTGACGTTCCGCGGCGAGTCCGTGGTGGAGCTCCGGACCGGCAAGATGAGCACGACATTCGTGACCGTGAACGGCACGTCCTTCGGCGCGCTCGGCACCACGGCCAACCCCGGCACCTTCCGCCTGGAACCGGGCAAGCCGCCGCAGGCGGTCAACTGATCCTGCCGTGGCCGACGTGGCGTTGCGTGCCCTCGCTGAGCGTCTCCAGGCCGTCTGCCTGCGAGCGGGGACTGCGCGTGGCCTTCGCCGAGTCCTGCACGGGCGGGCGGGTCGGGGACGCCCTGACGGATGTCGCCGGTTCGTCGGGCTACGTGGTCGGCGGGATCGTCGCGTACGAAGACGCGGCGAAGGAGGCGCTGCTCGGAGTCCCGCGCGCGACGCTCGCGGCCCACGGGGCGGTCAGCGCCCAGGTGGCGGTTGCGATGGCGGAGGGGGCTCGGGCTCTCTTGAGGGCAGACCTCGCGGCAGCCGTCACGGGAGTCGCGGGTCCGGGCGGGGCGACGCGCAGCCAAGCCCGTCGGCCTCACCTACGTCGCCGTGGCGGATTCCGACGGGTCGACGGTGCGGCGCTTCACGTGGCCTGGTGATCGCGAGGCGAACAAGGCCGACAGCACGCGGGCGGCCCTCGAGCTGCTCCTGGAGCGCGCGACCGCACACGCGAAGCCCTCGGAGCCCCGCTGAGGCACCGCGCGACGAACGGGCGCATCGAGCGCCATACTTGGACTCGAGTCAGGATGGCCCGCCGGGCCCGCATGGAGGACGCATGGCAGGCGAGTTCTCGTTCGACGTAGTCTCCGATTTCGACGCCCAGGAGCTCCGCAACGCTCTCGACCAGGCCCGCCGCGAGATCGTCACGCGCTTCGACTTCAAGGGTGCCCTCGCGGAGATCATCCAGGAGAAGGATGCGCTGACGATCCACACCGACAGCGAGCTCCGGGCGAAGGCGATCCGCGACCTCGTGGAGTCGAAGGCGATCCGACGCAACCTCTCGCTCAAGATCTTCGACTGGGGGACGATCGAGCCGGCCGGCGGGATGACCGTCCGGCAGAGGGTCGAGCTGCGGCGGGGCCTCGGTGACGACCTGTCGCGCAAGATCACGAAGCTGATCCGGGACGAGTTCCCGAAGGTCAAGAGCCAGGTCCAGGGGGACGCCGTTCGCGTCTCGGCCAAGAGCAAGGACGACCTGCAGAAGGTGATCAACCGGCTGCGCGAGCTCGACGAGCGCGTCCCGCTCCAGTTCCAGAACTACCGATAGGGAAGGGAAGGCTGCGGTGTCGACCCGCTCGCCGATCATGCGGCTCATCATCGTGCTGGTCGTGATCTTCATGGTCATGGGGCTCATCGTGAGCTCGTTCCCATCGCCGGCGAACTGAGATGAGCGAACCCAGGCGCGACGCCGGCCGCTTCATCGCCGACGCCCTGGCCGGAGCCGGGGTCCGGGTCGCGTACACGGTGCCCGGTGAGAGCTTCCTCCCGCTGCTCGATGGGCTGGTCGGGGCGGGCATCCGCGTCGTCGCCGCTCGGCACGAGGGCGGCGCCGGGTTCATGGCGGCCGCCCACGGAGCGCTCACGGGCCGGCCGGCGGCCGTCATCGTCACGCGGGCCGTGGGCGCGGCGAACCTCGCCATCGCCCTCCACGCGGCCAACGCGGACTCGGCGCCGTTGATCGCGATCGTGGGCCAGGTGGACCGGCCGTCCCGCGGGCGCGAGGCGTTCCAGGAGGTCGACCTCGTGGCCGCGTTCGGCGGGCTCTGTCGCTGGGCCCGCGAGGTGCGCGATGTCGCCGCACTCCCCGGGGCGCTCGACGAGGCGTTCCGCAAGGCGACGACAGGCCGCCCTGGACCGGTGCTCCTGAGCCTGCCCGAGGACCTCCTCGACGAGCCGGCCCCGGACGACGCGGGCCGGATGGCCACGGCCACCGTCCTTGGTCCGTCACGTGTGCCCGAGCCCGACCCGATCACGATTCGACGGATCATGCACCTGCTTCTCGACGCGGAGCGCCCGGTGATCCTGGCCGGTGCGGGCGTCCTCCGCTCACGGGCGACGGCGGACCTGGTCCGCTTCGCCGAGATGCTGGATCTGCCCGTGATCGCGGCGTGGCGCCGCCCGGACGTCTTCCCCAATGACCACGCCCTCTACCTCGGGATGAGCGGCTACTTCTCCGCGTCCACCGTCGCCCCACGCCTGCGCGGGGCCGATGCGCTCCTCGTTCTCGGGTGCCGCCTCAACGAGGTGACGTCCCATGGCTGGAGCGTGCCGGCACCCGGCGCCCGCTGGGCTCACGTCGACCTCGAGCCCCTCGGCGCTCGCGGCGGCCTGGGCGCCCCCACCGTCGCCCTTGCCTCCGATGCCCGGACGTTCGTGCGCGAGGCCCGTCGCGTCCTCGGGGGCACCGTCCTGGAGATGGCCTCCCTGGAACGACGGAGGGAATCGAACGCGGCCGACCGGGCCGCCTACCTCGAGGCACGCGTCGTCGACGCGACGCCCTGGCAAGGGCCGGGCGTCCACCCGGGCCGCGTGATCGCGACGCTCGAGCGGACGCTGCCGCCAGACGCCATCGTGACGACCGACGCCGGCCACTTCGGCGGCTGGGCCGCCCGGGGCCTGTGGGTCCGCCGGCCGGGCACGTATCTCGGCTCGACCGCCGGGGCGATGGGCTTCGGCCTGCCGGCAGCCGTCGCCGCGTCCCTGGCATCGCCCGGCCGTCCGGTCGTCGCGCTCGTCGGGGACGGTGGCATGGGCATGACCGGGGCAGAGCTCGAGACGGCGGTGCGTGAAGGTGCCCGGCCGGTGGTCCTGGTCTTCGACAACGCGCGGTACGGGACGATCCACGACCACCAGGCCCGGCGCGGCCTGGACCCGGTCGCCACGGACCTGGGGCCGGTCGACTGGGCGATGGTTGCCGAGGGCTACGGGGCGACCGGCGTGCGTGTCGAGACCGACGCGGATCTCGAGCCGGCGCTGAGGGCAGCGCTCGCGTCACGCCGACCGACCGTGCTCCACCTGGTCATCGACCGGCGCTGGGTGAGCGTCGACCGCCTGGACGACGCGGCGCCGGAACGGGAGCCGGAACCGGAGCCGGAGCCGATGGTCGCCGACGAGGCGTCGGAGCCGGGGCGCACACCGGACCTCGAAGGGGAGGCTGCGCCCGAAGTCGACGCCGCCCCAGGAACGGATGCCGCGCCCGAGGACGGGGCCGTACCCGAGACGGAGCCCGCAGAGGCCCTCGTGCCGGCCGACGGCGCCACCTCGGAGGGCGAGGCTCCGGAGGCTCCGGCCGAGACGTGAGTCGCCGGGCGGGAGAGATCGGTGCGGGCCTCGATCCTGTCCGCGCCGCCCTCCCGCTGCGCCCCGGCGAGCGCATCCACGTCGTGGGCGCGGGCGGAGCCGCGGCTGCCGCAGCCGCCCTGCACGCGCACCGCGCCGGGGCCCACGTCTCCGGATGCGATAGCGGCGGTCAATCGCAGTACACGCGACCACTCGAGCGCGCCGGCATCGCGCTGGCGTGGGAGCACGCGCCATCGCACGTCGTCGCTGGCGACGCCATCTTGGCCGATCGCCTTGCCGTGACCAAGGCGCTGACGGCCGTGGCTCCGGATCATCCCGAGCTCGCTGGCGGCTCGCGGACGGGGCATTCCCATCACGAGCGTGCAGCAGCTGATCGCCGACGCGGCGGAGACCCGCCGCCAGCAGCTCGTAGGGTTAGCGGGTACGCACGGTAAGTCAACGACCACGGGCTGGGTCGTCCAGATGCTCGTCGAAGGAGGTCTGGATCCGTCGGCGTTCGTTGGCGCGCTCCTGCCGGTCGCGCTCGTGCGACGGCCCGACCCCTCGACCGTCCGCGTCGGCCGGGGCCGCCATTTCGTCGTCGAAGCCGACGAGTACGCCGGCAACTTCGACGCCTATCGACCCGTCATCGGTGGCCTGACCAACGCGGACTGGGATCATCCCGGACGTCTTTGCCGATCGGGCCGCCGTGGTCGCGGCGTTCGCGGCTGGGTGCGTGGCTTCGACGGAGGAGGGGATCACCCGCTGCTCGTGGCCAACGTCGGCGATGCGGGCGTGCGCGAGGTGCTTGCCGCATCTGCGCGACTGGGCAGGGCCGCCTCGCGGTCGTGCTCGTGGACGATGGGGATCCAGAGGACCCACGGCACCGTGCGCGGCTCCGCGCAGGCGCACACGACGGCCGCCGGGCCGGCTACAGCCCATGGTCGCGCGGTGGCCCACGCGTCGGGCGAGGGCGAGCCTCGAGATCCACGGCCTCGACGCAGGAGCTTCCGTGGCGACGCGCCTCGCGCTGCCGGGGCGTCATAACGCGGAGAACGGGCTGGTGGCGGCCGGGGTGGCGTGGGCGGCCGGTGCCACTCCCGGCGCGATCGTCCGCAGTCTCGCCTCGTACCCGGCGGTGGGCCGCCGGCTCGAGCTGAAAGGCGACGCGGGTGGCGTCGTCGTGCTCGACGACTACGGTCACCACCCGACCGCGATGAAGGCAACGTTCGCGACGGTGCGCGGGCAGTACCCCGGACGGCGTCTGTGGGCCGTCTACGAGCCGCTCACCTACCACCGCACCGCCGCCATGCTCGAGGAGTTCGCCGCCGTCCTGGCGACGGCCGACCGGGTCGCGATCGCGGAGATCCATGCCGGGCGGGACCCCGATACCACCATCACCTCCGCCGCCACGCTCGCTGACGCGGTGGCCCGGCCGGGGGACGCCGGCCTGGGCGCCGGAACGGTCGAGGAGACGGCGGCGTGGCTGACGACGCGTCGAGCCCGGCGACGTCGTGCTCGTGATGGGCGGCGGGCGCAGCTACGTGATCGCGGACCGGCTGGCGGCCGCAGCGTGCGCGGACTGGGCCGCGATGCCTGACCGCGGCCTGTTCGGCACTGGTGCCGACGGGGATCCGTGACGATGGCCCGCCAAGGAGGTCTTCGCCCATGCGGAAGCTGCTCGTCCTGGTGCTCGGCCTCCCTGGGCGCGCCTCGTCGCCGCGTTCGCGCGTTACCTGGCGCGCACCGCGGATCGGCACAGGGTTCGCGAACGACGTCGTCAACCCGCTACCTCGTCCAGCGGGGCATCTCGGGCTCCGGCGCGTCGGAGCTCGGCACGCTCGAGCACTTCGGGCGCCGGACGGGCACCCGCCACCTCACCCCGCTCCATCCGATCCCGTCCGACGGAAGCGGCTTCCGCTTCGTCGTGCCGCTCGGCGAAGTCCCAGTGGGCCCACAACGTGCTCGCCGCCGGTCATTGCCGCATGCAGCTCCACGACACGTGTACGACCTCGACGAGCCCGTCCTGCTGGCTCCGACCGAGGTCCCGGACGTCGCGACGCCGGTCGCCAGGCTCGGCGACCGGTTCGGCGTGCAGTACCTCGTCGTCCGTCGGTTCGCTGAACGGGCGGGCCAGCTCGAGCCGATGGAGGTCGCCGTGGAGGTCGAGCCGATCGAGCCGATCCAGGCAGCCGCCGGCCGAGCCGTCGCGCGGCTGATCGTCGACCGGTCGCGCGAGCTGGCCGGATCGGGTACCGTTCGCGACCATGGCGACCGATCCGGATCGCGCCGCTCTCGAGGCAGCCCTCGCGGGTCGCGGACCATACGAGCTCCTTGCCTGCGACCCTGCCCTCGCCGACACAGCCGTGTTCTGCGCCGCCTACGGCTTCGCGCTCGAGGACTCGGCGAACACGATCCTCGTCGCCGGGAAGGCCGATCCGCCGGTCCACGGCGCGTGCGTGGTCCTCGCAACCCATCGCCTGGACGTCAACCGGGTCGTCCGGAGGCTGCTGGGGACGAGGAAGGCGTCGTTCGCGTCACCCGAGGAGACGCGAGCCGTCACCGGTCACGAGATCGGGGGCGTGACCGTCTTCGGGCTGCCGGACGGCGCTGCCGGTCTGGATCGACGGTGCTGTCATGACGCGCGAGCGGATCGTGCTCGGCGGGGGCAGCCGCTCCTGGAAGGTGCTCGCTCCCGCGACGATCCTGCGCACGATCGGCAACGCGACGGTCGTGGAAGGGCTGGCGGCGCCGGCGCCGGCCAGGGTCGAGGGCGACGCGGCCGACGGCTGATCGGGACCCGCCTCCAGCGACGCGGCCACGGCGGGCGGCCCCGCTCTCAGCCCCCGAAGCGCTCCACGAGCAGGCCGTGGCGGAGGCCGCGGTCACTCACGGTCAGGGTCTCCTGGCCGAGCAGCTCCATCACCGTCCGGACGATGCAGGCGCCGGCCAGGATGACGTCGGCCCGCTTCGGCTGGAGGCCCACGATCGAGCGTCGACTCTCGAGATCTCGCGACCGATACAGCTCGATCTGGCGGTCGATCTCGGCGCGGTCGAGGACCGTCCCCTGGACGACGTCGGGGTCGTACGTCGCCAGGCCGTGCTTGACGGCGGTGATGTTCGTCACCGCGCCGCCCATCGCCACGAGGGCGGCGGGCGCCGGCCGGCCGGCGATCCGGGACAGGTCGGCGGTCATCGCGGCGCGGGCCTCGGCCAGCACCTCCGGCGTCACGACGCCGGAGAGCCCGAAGCGCTCGGTGTAGCGGACCGCGCCGACGTCCACGCTGAAGCGCTCGTCGACCCGGGAGCCCTGTCCGAAGGTGAACTGCGTGCTTCCGCCGCCGGTGTCGAAGACGACGAGCGCACCCTCGGCAAGGCCGAGACCGGCCTTGACCGCGAGATAGGCGAGACGGCTCTCCTCCTCGCCGGGGATGACCTCGACGGTGACGCCGGTCCGGTCGGCGATCGCGGCAATCACCGCGGCGCTGTTGCTGGCGATCCGCAGACCGGCCGTCCCCACCGCCGCGATGGCCAGGGCGCCGTTGCGCTTCGCCTCATCGACCATGGCGCCGATCGCGAGAGCCGTGCGCTCGAGTGCCTCGGCGCTGATCGTCCCGCGCTCCTGGAGCCCTTCGCCGAGCCGCGTCAGCTCGGCCCGGTCGACGATCGCGCGCCAGGTTCCACCGGCGGCCCGCTCGCCCACGTGGAACTTGACCGAGTTCGTGCCCACGTCGATCACCGCATAGCGGGCCGGCTCGTCATCGACGAGCGCCGCCAGGCCCCGCGGGTAGCTCGTGTTGACGAAGCCGCCCAGGCCCACCGACCGGACCGCCGCGACAACTGCTGCGGCGTCCTCGGACTCGATCGCGACCGTTCGCGTCGGCCGACCGTCCGCCACCACCTCGGAGACTTCGGCCGTGCAGCCGCCGACCACGTAGCGGACCCGGCGCTTGTGGACGTTCACGGCACGCATCCGGCCGCTCGGTCCCGCGAGCTCGGCGACGAACTGGTCGAGGGTGTACGCCTCCCGGTCGAGCGGAGGCGTGGGAAGGCGAAGGGACTCGAAGACCGCGGCCACGTCGGAGGCCGGCAGGGGGAAGCCGGCCTTCATCACCGGCCTCCACTGCTCGAGGCCGTCCGGGTTCACCTCGACGAGGATCTTGATGTCCATGAGGTCGGCGCGGACCTTCACGTTGTCGCCGGCCCCGGACAGGAGGTAGAGCTCGTCGCTTTCCTGGACCCCGGTTGGCGTGAGCGCCGCGAACGCCGCGTCGGCGGTCCCGAAGCGCTGCCCAAAGGCGCGCCACTCCCAGCGCGGAATGATCGTGGGCATCGCAGGACTCCCTCGCGGTGGTCGGCTGACGGCGGGTGGTTGACGGGCGGACGAGCCGTCGCTTCGGTGATGCTAGCGCACCTCGCCCGGGCCGAGCGGTCCCGGCGGAACCCATCCGGAGCGGATCCCGTCGAGGTGCCATGCGACGAACACTTCTTCCCCTCGCGATCTCGACGAGCCTGCTGCTTGCTGCCTGCACCGGTGCCGGCGCCGGGGGCTCGGCCACCACGTCTCCCGACGGTGACTCACCCGGTCGGCCGATTGGCCAGGGCCTCGATGGCCGCACCTTCCTGGCGACAGCAGCGATCGGCCACATCCTCGTTCCCGGCTCCACCGTGCGCCTCTCGTTCGTGGATGGCCAGCTCGGCGCGAGCGGCGGCTGCAACTCGATGGGCGGCTCCTACGTCATCGACGGCGACCGGCTGGCGGTCGAGCAGATGATGACGACCGAGATGGCCTGCGAGCCGGCGCTCATGGAACAGGACCAGTGGCTGGCCGCGCTCCTTGACGGGGCGCTCGTCGCGCTGGCCGGAGACACGCTGACGCTGGCGAAGGACGGGGACCGGCTCTCGCTGCTGGACCGCGAGGTCGCCGACCCGGACCGCCCCCTGATCGGGACGCGCTGGGTCGTGGACGGCCTCGTGCAGGGTGACGCGGTCTCCAGCGTGCCGGCCGGCGTCGTGGCGGCCCTGACGTTCTCGGCCGGGCGCGTCGATGTCGAGGCCGGCTGCAATCGGGGTGGGGGAGCGGTATCCGCGACCGACGCGACGCTGACCTTCGGGCCGATCGCCCTCACCAAGATGGCCTGCGAGGGGGGCGCCATGGAGGTCGAGCGGCTCGTCTCGGAGGTGCTGTCCGGCGACGTTCCGTACTCGATCGAGGCGGGTATCCTCCGGCTCGACGCGGGGGCCGCGGGCCTCACGCTCCGCGCCACCCCGTGACGGAGGTCCGGACCCTCCCACCCGGCGCCTGACCGGGCGCTGCTCGCGCGCCAGCTGCTCCTGGACCGAGCGCGTGCTGCCGATCGAGGCGACGCTCGAGGCGTTCCACGGCTGAGCAGGTCCGGCCGAGCCCGCGATGAGCGGCACCTGCGATGATGGATGGGTGGCTGGCTACCGGGCGAAGCTGGTGCTGGTGCTCGCCGGCGACGTCGTGCTGGGCCGGCAGGACCGAGCCCGGGCCTGGCGGGCGCCCCAGCCGGCGGTGACCGTTGGAGGTTCGCGATGGCTGCTCTGCAACCGTTTGCCGGCTTCACGCCCGGCGCGATCGAGTTCCTCACCGACCTCGCCGAGAACAACGAACGCGCCTGGTTCCAGCCGCGCAAGGGCGAGTACGAGCGGCTGCTGAAGGAGCCCCTCGAGGGGCTCTGCACGGCGCTGGCCGAGCGCCTCGCCGCGCGGGCGATCCCGCTCGCGTCCGACCCGAAGCGCTCCCCGTTCCGCATCTACCGGGATACGCGCTTCAGCAAGGACAAGTCGCCCTACAAGACGAACGTGGGCGCGACCTTCCCCTGGGTCGAGGCAGATCGCGGGGGAGGGGAGCCGGTCGACGCCGGAGCCCACGCGAACGGTGGCTACTTCCACTTCCAGCCGGGCGAGATGTACGCCGGCGGGGGGATGTGGCGGGCCGAGAAGCCGCGCCTCGACGCGCTGCGGCGGGCCCTCGTCGAGCGGCCCGACAGCGTGCGGGAGGCGATCGAGGAGCCGGCCTTCGTCGCCTGGTTCGGAGGCGTCGAGACCCACGAGTCCTTCAAGCGGATCCCGCCGGGATACCCGCAGGACCACCCGCTGGCCGACATGTTCCGCTGGAAGGACGTCGTCTTCGGGCGGCGGCTTTCCGATGCCGAGGTCTGCTCGCCAGGGCTGCCGGACCTGCTCGTCGACGGCTGGGCGGCGGCGATGCCGGTCTTTCGGTTTCTCGCAACACTTCGCTGATCGGCGGACTAACAGGAGGCCGTTTCGCGCCGAATGCCTCTGGACGCGCGTGGTAGGGCCGAGGCGATGCTGCAACGAGCAGTGGTGCCCACGTCCGCGCCCGGGGCACCACTGGTGCCGCTCCATGGACAGGACCCCGCTGTGCGTCCCGGGGAGATCGCGCCGTGCCACGTTCGATGACTCCGGCCAGTGGCCCTCGGATCACGGGCACCCGTCTGGCCGCGCGTCGTTGCCGTGCTCGCGCTCGCGGGTTGCCAGGGCGCCACCGGGCCGGTGCCCCAGTCCAGCGGATCGGCGCCCCAGGCCACGGAGCCGAGTGCGGCCTCCACCGCCACAGCGACCCCGCCGACCATCCACCGGTTCGCCACGACGCCCCAGGGCACACAGTTCCAGGTCCCCGCGACCGATCGCGATCTTGCGGGCGTCCGCATCGTGATCCCGCCTGGCGCGTTGGCGGACGAGACCGGGCTGACGATCTCGGTCGGTCAGGCGACGCCGGACGTGGCCTCGCTGGCGGAGGCAGATCCGGCCTTCTTCTTCGGGTTCGCCGACTCGCTCCTGGCCAGCCTGCCAGCGGGCACCGCCCATCCCATCTATACGCCGTTCCTGGCTCTCGGCGCGGCGCGGCTGGTGGGACCGGCGCTGGAGCTTGGACCGGATGGACTGGCGTTCGACGTGCCGATCGAGGTCAACCTCCCCGGGAGCCTGGTGGGCGACGTGGGGGACGACCTCGTGGTGACCGCGCTGCGGAGCAGGGACGGAACGTGGGAGATCAGCGACGACGTCACGATCACCGACGACGGCCTGCAGCTTGCCATTCCGCACTTCTCGGGCCTCAGGGTCATGCGCGTGGCGCAGAACGTTCTCGCCAACCCGTCTGCCGACGTCGACCCCGCGTGGCTCGCGGCTGCCCAGGCGCGCCTGGGAGCTGCACCTCTCGCCGCGACCGAGCGCGCCATCCTGCGGCTCCTGGCCTGCGAGGTAAAGGACGCGGTGCAAGTCGATCGGTCGAAGCTGCCCGCCAACCTGGCCCACGTGCTCAACTACCTGGGCCGGGACTCGGGCGAGATCGGCGATTTGAACCTCCCGCAGGTCATCAAGGGCCTGGAGGACTATGTCGACGCGCAGCGACGGGCCCAGGTCGCGAGCGGGCAGCGTAGCCCGAAGCGGTTCCTGACGCTGGAGGCGCTCTTTGAAGAGGCGCTGCGCCTCACGAAGCTCGACGCCTTCCAGGCTCTCGTGGCGGTCCACGGCGTCCTCCGGGACAACCGGAGCCAGCCCGGGCAGCTGAGCAACGAGTTCCAGGATGCGTTGACCCGCCTTCGTGGCGATGGCGGCGACGAGGACGGCGCCCGCTACCACTACTTCGGCGCTGCGATCTACAGCTTCGTCTACGCGCACCAGGCGGACCTCGTGGCGAAGCTAGCCGCGGAACACGCCACGGACGCGGATCCGCTGGCCAGGATGCTGGCTGCCGGTGCGTCCTTCGCAGCCCCCGATCCGGAGACGACGGTGCGGCTCGAGGAGGCGTGGGTCTCCGGCGACATCTTCTCGGACGTGACCGAGTACGCCGTCGACCTCCAGGGCGTCGCCTTCGGCCGCGCCCTGTTCGAGCACGTCACGGCCCGTGCTGCGGGCCGTGAGTCGCCCGTGGCAGCGCGCCTCTGCACGTCGATGGAGGGCGAGCTCGACCTCACGAGCATGCCCGGCGTCGACGCGGAAACGATCGAAGCCTTCGAGAAGCTCGTCTCCGAGAACCGCATCTCCCTGACGATCGAGCGGGAGACAAGACCGCAGCCGCCCAGGCCGGCGTCACCGGCGAGTTCGTGCTCACGATCGTTCTTTCGCCCGAGTTCCTCTGGGGCATCCAGGCCGGCATCGGACAGGCGCTCGGCGGTGGTACTGCCGATCCGATGCCCCCATCCTGGGCGGACTGCTCCGCCACGACGAAGCTCGTCGGCACGATGAAGGGCAAGCAGGTCCTGGCCGGGACGAAGGGGACCGCCGGCTTCGAGGGAACGGCAACGATCAAGACGACCTCGACGGTCCGCGGCTGCGAGGACACCGACGCCAACATGCGGGCGAGCGAACCCCAGACGATGGCGAAGATCCCGTGGAGCGCAGTCGGCGACGAGACGGCGATCCACGGTGAGATCCAGATGAAAGCCTCGAACGATGAGGCGGCCTGGACCCTGTCGTTCGACGTGCGTCGGCCCTGACAGGCGCCGGGCCAGGAGCGACCGTCAGGTTTCGGCCAGGACGTCGCGCAGCCTGGCGGCGAACGCGTCCGGGTCGCCCGCCTGGCCGTACTCCCCGCCGAGGAAGCCGCCGTGGTCGCTCGGGAAGCGGACCGCCTGCGTGCCCAGGCGCTCGGCCGCGGCGATCCCTCCCCGGAACGCGAGCTGTCCCTCCGACTCGGTGCCGACCGCGATGACGATCCGCGTCGGGGCCGCGCGCAGCGCATCGAAGTCCGGCTCGTAGTGCGTGCTCGAGACGATGTTCTGGAACAGGAGCGGGTCGGTCCGGTTCCCATCGTCCTCGGTCGGCATCCCGAACATCGCCGGGTCGGGAGTGGGCGCCTCGGCGTCGGCTGCCGTGAAGGGGCCCTGATGGCTGACGACGCCGATGAACCGGGCCATGCCCGGGCCGAAGCCGCCCGCCCGGTAGGCGTCGGCGACCGCGCGCGACACGGCCAGCGCCGCCTCGCGATCGGGCACCAGCGCCGCGAGCGGCGGCTCGTGCGCGACGAGCGTCCGCACGTCGCCCGGATGCGCCGCGACGAGGGCAAGCGCATTGACGGCGCCGCCGCTGCTCGCGAACAGGTCAACGGGGCCGCCACCGACGGCTTCGATGACGCGGTGCAGGTCGTCGGCGTGCTGCTCCGGCGTGGAGATGGTGCCGGGATCGTCCTTCACGCTGCGCTCCACGCCGCGCGGGTCGTAGGTCACGACGGTCCGGTCCGCGAAGTGGCCGGCGAGGGTCCCGAACCCTGCGGCGCCCATCGGCGACCCGATGAGGAGCAGCGGCGGCTCGGCGGAGCCGGCCCCGCGGACGTCGAAGGCCAGGGTGGCGCCCGGCACGGCCAGCGTGCGGGTCGTCGGCTCGGTCGGGGCGGTCATGCTGCGCCTCCTTCCGCGAGGATCGCGTCGATCTGGCCGACGGCCTGGGTCAGGCCCTCCTCCATGCCCATGGCCAGGACCTGCTCCATGGCCTCGATGCTCGGGAAGCGGCTCTCGATCGACATCCGCGTGCGGCCGGCCCCGATCGGCTCGATCGTCACCCGGCCCTCGTTCCGCGGGAGGTCGTCGTTCGGCGTGCCGTCATCGTGGGCGAACCCGTCCAGAAGACGAGCCGGCGCGGCGGGTCGACCTCGACGACATCCCAGTAGCCGCGCGGCTGGTCGCCGGTCGGGCCGGTCATGTGGTACTCGACGCGCCGCCGGGCGCGAGGTCGTGGCGCGTGAACGTGGCGGGGTAGGTCGGCGGGCCCCACCAGCGCTCGAGCTGGCGCGGGTCGGCCCACAGCTCCCAGACGCGCTCCGGCGACGCGTCGAACTCCGCGACGAGCTTCATCGTCAGGGTGGCTGGGTCCTTGTGGACGGCGGTGACGGTCATGGTCGGTCTCCCTCCTGCTGGCGGCGATGAGGTCGGTCATGCGGTCGATCCGCCCGCGCCACAGCGCCTCGTACTGGTCGAGCAGCGCCGCGCGCGCGGCGCAGCGCCTCGATCTCCGTGCGCACGACCTTGCGACGGCCGATGCGCGTCTTGCTGACCAGGCCGGCCCGCTCGAGCACGGCGACGTGCTTCTGCACCGCCGCGAAGCTCATCGGGTAGTGGCCGGCCAGCTCGACCACGCCCTCCCGCCGTCGAGCGCCCGCAGGACGATGTCACGCCGGGTGGCGTCGGCCAGGGCCGCAAAGACGAGGTCGGGCTCGAACGCGGTCTGCATGGATACAACCATACGGTTGTATGGCGAGGCTGTCAAGCGGCAACATCGGCCGCTGGGGACGTCCCATCAAGGACGGAGTGCCAGTGGTCGGGCCTGCCGAGGGCGACGCCAGGCGGGCTGCCCAGGGCGGCGCGGCCGGGGAATCGACGGCCCGAGGCGTCAGCTCTGGCAGCCGGGGCAGACGTAGCAGGCGCCACCGAGGTACTGGAGCTTCACGACGGTGGTCCCGCAGCGCGGGCAGGGCTGGCCGACGGCGCGCCGGTCCATGCGCCGACGGTATCGCCCGGGGTTGCCGAACAGGTCGACCTCGTCGTCACGGCCGCCGCCGTCGATGGCCTCGCGAACGGTGCGCACGATCGCCCGGTGCAGCGCCTCGACCTGCGCCCGGTCGAGGTCCGCGAGGGCGTGGCGCGGGTGCAGGCCTGCCTCGAACAGGATGTCCTGGGCGAGGGCGTTGCCGACGCCGGGGACGAGGCTCTCCTGGGTCAGGAGCCCCTTCGCCGTCCGGCCCTGCGACGCCTGCTCGGCCACCAGGCTCGCCAGGTGATCGATCGTGAACCCGGCGTCGATCGGCGCCGGCCGCAGCGCGCGCGCCCCGGGCCGGTCGAGCTCGGCATCGCGCTCGTGGAGCTCCATCGCCCCCCACATCGCCGTGGTCATCGACAGTGCCGACCCGTCGTCGAGCTCGAGCAGCAGGTGCACGTCTCGGCCGACCGGGGAGCCGGGCTCGTGCAGGCGCAGCCGGCCGCCGCACTCGCCGAAGGCGAGGACGTGCCCCGGCTCGAGGTCGATGAACAACCACTTCGCGAGGGCCCGGGCACCCGCGACCGTCAGGCCCGTGACGAGGCTGGCGAACTCGTCCGGGGTCCGGTTGTACGAGACGAACTTGTGGGGCCGGGCGCCAAGCGACCCGCGGACCACGACGCGCCCAGCGAGGCGCTCGCGGACCTGGGCCGCCAGCGTGATGACCTCGGGCAGCTCGAACACCTGGCCCTGCCTCCGCGCGTGGTCCGAGCCTAGGCTTACGCTCGGCGCCGCAGGCAGCCGAAGATCAGCGCCAGCAAGGCCGCATCGACCAGCGCGATGCCGATCCAGCCGCGACCGCCCGGATCCCAGGGACCCGCCAGCATCCCGACCGGCTGCAGCCGCACCAACGGCAGGGTGGCGACCCAGGCGTCGGGAATGGCGGCCCCGGGATCGAGAGCGGCGGGGACCGTGGCCGCTCCGACGACGCCCAGGGCGCGGATGAGCTCCCGGAGCGCCACGTCGTACTCGGCCCGGTCGGTCACCTCGCGGGCGGTCGCCCGGATGCGCGCGCCCGGCAGGATCACCTCCACGGACGGGTCGGCGAGCAGGTTCGCGAGCCAGGCGGTCCCTCGCCCGAACCCGGCGCAGACGTAGATCGACCCGTCGTGGACCACATAGCCCAGGGGTGCTTCGCGGATGAGCCCGCTCCGGCGCCCGCGTGTGCGAAGGAGCAGGATCGAGCCCGTGACCGGCGTCACCAGCAGCGGCCCCAGGCCCGCGCGGAGGGCCGGTGCCGCGACCGTCCGGTTCACGACGAGGAACCCGCGGCGCAGCCTCGGCAGCAGCCGGGTCATGATCGGGCCGTAGGGCGGGGCAGGGGAGGGAGCCGGGGTGTCCATGCCCCGAAGGCTGGCGGGATCGCGCGTCCGACGCCAGAGCCGCAGGTCACAGCACGGCGCGCTGGAACGCCCACCGGTCGCGGAGGGCCGGAGCCGGGATCCAGCCGGTCAGGCTCTGCTTCCCAGTCCCGCGGACATCGACAACTTTGCCCACACCCGGTCGAGCAGGTCTCCCTCGAGCGGCAGGCCGAACTCCCCCGTGAGGATCGCGCGGAGGTGCTCGACGTCGCGAAGCTCGGTCCGTTCCCTGATGGAGAGATCCGGACCGAAGCGCATCAGCGCCCCCTCCCGGAACCCGGTCAGCCCCCCGGGGGTCTTCAGCATGCACATCAGCTGGTTGGTGAATGGGACCCTGGGGTGCGTCGAGTAGAAGTAGTTGGCCATCTCCACGTCCAGCGGGCTGACCCAGGTCAGGTCGAAGCTGAGGACGTCGAACCAGCCCCGGCCGGTCATGAGCTGCAGGACGTACGCGCCCCACACGGACTTGACAAGCTGAAAGCTCGAGCCGTCCTGTTCGAAGACGACGCCCGCCTGGAGAGGCAGCGGCTCGACGATCCCCGGTCCGCCGAAGCCGACGTCGACGATGTACGTCCCGCCCTCGACGTCCACGGAGTAGAGCAGGTGGCCGCGTGGTCCGCGCTCCGGGCGCCCCATGATGACCCGGGCCAGCAGCATCCTGGGCTCGAAGCCGACCGCGTACATCGCCCCGCCGAAAAGGAGGTTGAGCTCGAAGCAGTAGCCGCCGCGTCCGTCGAGGACGAGCTTGCGCCACAGGGACTCGGGGTCCAGCGAGACGTGCACCCCGGCCAGGGGGTCAAGGTTCTCGAAGGGGATGGCGGTGAGCTGCGCTCGTGCCATCTCGGTCAGGAACGCGAGCGTCGGCTCAGGCGTCGAGCGCACCCCGATCCGCTGGAGGTACCGCTCCAGGTCGAACTCGCCGTCAGCTCCTGCCATGGATTCCCCCTGCCTTGGAGATGGGGCGCCAGTCTACGGGGTCACGACGACCGGGTCGAGCGCGTGACCCCGGCCCGGGGTCACGGTCGGCGATGCCGTCAGCCGAGGATCAGCGCCAGGAGGGCCGAAATCGACCGCCGCGACGCCGAGACGACGGCGGTGGCGCACGCCGACAGATTCTGATCGGCGATTCGGACCGGCACGACCCTATCCTGCGCAAGCCATCCGACGAGGAGCCCCTGGCGGCACTGCATCTCGCCTGACCGACGCGGTGGAGTAGGGGAGCGCAAGGTCGCCGACGCGCCTCGCGAGCTCGGTGATTGTCGCCATGGATGAACGAGTCGGAGCCGGCCGCGGGACGTGGGCCCCGCCTACCCGACGCTCACGGTCGATCGCGGGCGGCGTGACGTCGGGGCTGACACACGGCCCGAGCCAGCATCCCGGCCGGCAGCGTGCATGTCGATCCGGGAGCCGTCCGGGTAGGTGATCGTGTAGGCGCCCCACTCGCGGTCGCTCCCGGCATACCCGGCGTACGGCCGGGCGGTGCCCCCGGTCCTCGGCGACGGGATCCGCATGCGCAGGTTCAGGTAGCTCCGCGAGACCAGCGCCTCGGGAGACAGCCCCAGCTCTCGGAGGCTGTCGGCGACGGGATGGTCGCCAAGCTCGAGGCGGCCGGAACCGGGACCGAGCCGCTGTTGCGCGATCCCCGAGCACGAGCACACCGTCTCGAGGAGCCGGTCGTCGAGCACCGAGTACATCGTCATGGGTCGGCGGTCGGTGGTGATCCGACCCTT
Source organism: uncultured Chloroflexia bacterium (assembly GCA_963739365.1). Lineage (GTDB taxonomy): Bacteria > Chloroflexota > Limnocylindria > Limnocylindrales > CSP1-4 > CTSoil-043. Next base: position 218,832 of record CAVUAG010000012.1, read on the forward strand.
CGATGCGACGCGCAGCTGCAGGATCTGCCGCCCTTCGTCGGACAGGTCAAGCCGCCGTTCGTCGATGCCGTCCTCGAACGCGAGGTCACCGACGAAGGCTGGGAAGCCCAGGGCTCGCCCGGTGTCGCGCGAGGCGCGGTTCGTCATCGCGACGTAGAGCAGGAAGGCGCCGAATGTCGGCGCGCCGATCCCGGGCAGCAAGGCCCGCACGATGGGGACGAGGGGAGCCGACGGTGCCCGCGTCACGAGCACGGCGACCATGACCTCACCATAACGCAGGTCGCGAGCGTCCTCACCCGGGGCCGTTCCCTCGAGATAGCGCGCGGCGCTGACCGCCAGGAGAGCGCGGCCGTCGGGCAGACGGACGGGATGCAGCGCATCGGTGGGGAGCGCGGCCCGCGCGGCCTCGAGCGAGACTGGGTGGAGCGAGATGACCTGCTCGCTCCGATGGTAGGTGATCGGAAGCGTCACGCGGGTTCCGCCACCTTCCCAGGCCTCGGCGCCCGCCGCTGGTGCCTCGTAGAAATCGTCACGTTGCGAGCGGGAACGCCGGGCCGCGACCGCCGCGATCCCAAATCCCGCGGCGACACCGACCGCGGGTGCGATTGACCTGCGCATGACTTCCCTCCCGGCGACGCGTCGCGGGCGCCGAACGCTCAGGGGTGGGACCCTGCCCGCCAGGCCCGGCTCCGGGTCTGCGAGGGCTCCCGTTCGCCGGGAATCGTCAGCCGAGGTGCTGCGCCGACGCAAGAGGCGAAGGTCCCGTCGCGCCTCGGCGACCATGCCGGCGGCGGCGCAGCCCCCGGCGTCGGGGCGGCCCCGATACTTGGCCGCTCCGCCCTACTGTAAACATAACTAGTATTATCGGAAGTAGTGCCGTTGGGTAGGGATCACCTGCGAGGGTGCATGGCTACGGCCTGAGATCCGCAGGGCCGACGACACGGATGAGTCGCGCTGCACTGCGCGCGAGCCGACTGTCGATCGTCAGGAGCGGGACGTCGAGCATCAATGCGAGAGCGACATACTCAGCGTCGTAGGTCTTCGCCCATCCGAGCGATGACGCAACGTTCCAGGCGCGTTCCGGCAGGTCGTCGGGCCGGGTGATCGCCAGTTCAATACCCCGAAGGTGCGCCACAGCGGTTGAGACGTGCTCGCGTGGCATCTCATCACGCCACGCCATCTCGCTGATCGCCGAGGTCCCCTCGGACAGGGCCAGCGGGGGCGCCACGAGCTCGTGGCCCGCCAGCGGGCCCAGCTTTCCCCCGCGAGCGCGACTTCAACAAGCACGCAGGCGTCCACAACGAGGCGCATCGGTCAGTGGCCAGTCCGGGAACGACGGATCGCGGCCACGACATCCGGCATCGGACCGCCCCAGAATGCGGTCTTCCACTCCAGCGGAACCGGGAACGGCTCTTCGTCGGGTGCCATGATGGCATCCAGGTCCGCGTCGTCGATCACGTGCTGGGTGCCGACCTTGTGCGCGCGCAGGCGGCCCTCGCGGATCCAGCGGCGGATGGTCTCGGGGTTGCGGCCAACCCGGCGGGCCGCCTCGGGGACGGTGAGTGTCATCGGGCTCCCCCACGGTTGACCCTGCGGGCGTTGCGTACGTGTTGTAGCATACTACAACAGTTGTCAAGCAGGCCCGTGCGCCCCGAAGCCGGCCGTCGCCAGGATTGCCGCGATGTCCACCTCGAGTGTCGGCTGCCACGCTTCGAGCAGCGCCAGCCCGAAGGACTCCCCTGCCCTGGCGACCGCCCGCGTGGCGGCGGTGTAGCCGAGCGACGCGACCCGGCCCTCGAAGGTGTCCCAGTCACGGACTTCGACGGCCCCGGAGGCGTCGCGGACCACGTCGACGTCGAGATCAACGAAGACGAACCGGCCCCCACGGAAGGGCACAGGAAGGGCCGCATCGATCTTCACCTCGAGCAGGCCGCCGAGCTCGTCGAGCTTGACGAGGATCGTGGCGGGGGCGCGCGTGCCGAGCCAGCGGAGCGTGATCTCCGAGTCCGGGAGGGTCTCCTCGTCATCTGCCCCGGTGCGGACGTTGACCGCGCGAAGGTGGCGCACGACCCGCCATCCACGTCCGGCCGTTCCGATCAGGTCGCCGTCCCACTGCCAGCGGTCTCGGCGCTCACCGTGCTTGCGTTTCACCACCACCACGCGCCGCGGCTTGGCCAGGGGCCGGAAGGGAGCCGGCAGGCGCGGGTCGAGCGCCTCCGGCCGGCAGGTCACGGTGCCGGTGACTCCCGGAGCGTCTCGGCCCAGCGGGCGGCCGCGATCGTCAGCTCGCCGGCCAGGGCAGGCCCGACTCGGCCGCGGACGCGGACGTCCCGATCCCGGTACTCCACCTCGACCGCCCCGCGCTCCCGGACGCGCGCGAGGAGCTCGCCGGCGGCATAGGGGACCGCAACATCGACGTCGACCCCCAGCGACGCGAGGACCGCGGCCAGCTCGACCCGGAGGGCGTCGAGGCCGAAGCCGGTGCGTGCCGAGATGAGGACGCTTCCCACGACGATCGGAGCATCGGCCGGCCCGCCGGTCGCCCCCAGCAGGTCGGCCTTGTTGAATGCCACGAGGCGCGGCTTCTCTCCTGCCCCGAGCTCATCGAGGACCGTCTGGACCGTGGCCCGATGCTCCGCGAAGTGCTCGTCGGCCGCGTCGACGATCTCGATGAGGACGTCGGCCCGGGTCACCTCCTCGAGCGTGGCCCGGAACGCGTCGACGAGCTGGTGCGGCAGCTTGTGGATGAAGCCGACCGTGTCGGTGATGATCGCCGTCTGCCCATCGCCGAGCTTGACCTGGCGACTGGTCGGGTCGAGCGTGGCGAAGAGCTTGTCCTCGGCCAGGGTCACCTCGCTTCCCACGAGGGCGTTGAGCAGCGTCGACTTGCCGGCGTTCGTGTAGCCCACGATCGAGACGGTGGGGACGAGTCTCCGGTCGCGGCCCCGGGCAGCAGTCTCCCGATGCTGGCGGACGTCCTCGACCCGCTCCTTCATCTTCTTGATCCGCTCGCGGATGATCCGCCGATCGGTCTCCAGCTGGGTCTCGCCGGGGCCGCGCGTTCCGATCCCGCCACCCGTCCGCGACAGGTGGGTCCACATGCGGGTGAGCCGCGGCAGCTGGTACTCGAGCTGTGCCAGCTCCACCTGGAGGCGCCCCTCGTGGGTTCGGGCGTGCTGGGCAAAGATGTCGAGGATCAGGCGGCTCCGGTCGATGACCTTGACCTTCAGGAGCTCCTCGAGGGCGCGCTGCTGGCCAGGGGACAGCTCGTCGTCGGCGACGAGGACGCTGAAGCCGGTCTCCGCCTTCGCCGCGAGCAGCTCCTCAGCCTTGCCCTTCCCCACGTACCAGTTGGGGTCAACGTGGCGCCGGTTCTGCCACTCGGCGCCAACCACCTCGGCGCCGGCGGTCTCGGCGAGGGAGGCCAGCTCGGCAAGGCTGTCCTCGGCGTGCCAGCCGGGGTCGTCGCCGGCGTCGACGGCGACGAGGAACACCTTCTCGATGGGCGGAGCGAGATCGATCGTGGTGGCTCGGGGCATGGCCGCGAGCATAGCCGACGCGACGGGGCGCGACCTCGGGCGAGAGACGTCGACCTCAGGCGACGGGGACCAGGACCTCCGTCCGCCACTTCGACGCATCCGGCTCCGTGCCCGGATCCGTCCAGTAGACCTCCCACATCGGCCCGGCGACCGCCCGTCCCTGGCCCGCGACCCAGCCCATGAGTGCCCCGTAGGTCTCGCCCAGCGTCTCGTACGGCCCCACGTGCCAGCCCACGGCGAGAGTGCCGCCGGGCAGCTCCCCCGGCTCAGCCCGCCCGTGCGCTGCCGGCGCGGGTGCCGGCAGCGGGACACCGGCCTCGTAGTCGAGCTCGGCCGCGAAGTCGGACAGGTAGCGGCCGAAGGGCGGCCCGGACGGCGCCAGGCCCATCGCCTCCGCAGCGCGCCAGACCTCCGGCAGCGCGACGGCGAATTGGGCAGGGATCTCGGCGACCGGCGAGTGGAGCCGGATGACGAGGACCGGCTGGGGCGCCCGCTCCTGGAGTTCGAACGTTGGCATGGGTGCCGACCTCCTGGCGTCTCGCTCGTGCTGGGCGTGCGGCCGCGGGTGACGAGCCGGGGCCGGGGCGTCCCCGCGATTCTCGCACCGGCGTCCACGCCGTGGCGGCGCAGTCGAGCCGACCGGCGGCCACGTCGGACCCGCGCCGGCGGAGGTCGCTCAGCCCCCCGCGAAGTCGACCACCGCGTCGATCGCGCGCCGGCGCGCATCCACCTGGGTGGCGTCGATCGCCAGGTCGGCCCGCTCCCGGCGGAACCACGTCCGCTGGCGGCGAGCGAAGGCGACATTGCGGCGAACGTTGACGGCAAGATAGCCGCCCCGGTCCAGGCGACCGTCCAGGAGGTCCCAGGCCTCGCGGTAGCCGATGGCGGAGAAGGCGGGCAGGCCCGGGTCGAAGCGCGTGCGGAGTGCCTCCGCCTCCGGAAGGATGCCGCCATCGAGCTGCGTTTCGGCGCGCCGCGCGATCCAGGCACGATGCTGCGCGTGGTCGGGCACGTCGAGGTTGATGCGCTCGATGGGACCCGGGTAGCCAGCCGGCGTGGGCAGAGGGGCATCACCGGCAAGGGTGGCGATCTCGAGCGCCCGCACGACGCGCCGCGGGTTGTGCAGGTCGGTCCTCCCGGCGCGCGCGGGCGCCAGTCCTCGGAGGCGCGTGACCAGCGACGGCAGCCCGTCGCGGGCGAGATCCGCCTCGAGCGTGGCCCGCACGTCGGGGTCCCAGGGCAGCTGCTCGACCGGAAGGCCCCCCGCGACGGCCGCGATCCAGAAGCCGGTGCCGCCCGCCAGGATCGCGACCCCCTCCGTGTCGGCGAGCGCCGCCAGCACGCCGCTGGCGTGCTCCACGAAGTCAGCCACGGAGAACGCCTGGTCCGGCTCCGCCAGATCGATGCCGTGATGAGGCACGCCGCGGCGCTCAACCATCGTCGGCTTGGCCGTGCCGACGTCCATGCCGCGGTAGATCTGCCGGGAGTCGGCCGAGATGACGTCCGCCGGGCGCCCGGACGCCCGGATCGCGAGGGCGATCTCGATCGCGAGGTCCGTCTTGCCGGTCGCGGTGGGTCCGGCAACGATCACGAGGGGCGGCCGCCGCTCCGAGGACCGGCCGGTGGGCGAGGCCAGCGCATCCGTGGGCGACGCAGACATGGCGCTCCCCTCCCCCGCCCTAGGCAAGAACGCCGCGCAGGCTGTACGGTCCGGCACCCACGATCCGCGTGTCCACGATCTGCCCGACCAGCTCTGCTGGTCCCGGCAGGTGAACGAGCTTGTTCTCGCGCGAGCGGCCGAACAGGCGCACGACACCGGGGGGCAGAGGCCCGGCGAAGGGGTCCTCCCCGGCCAGTGTGAGTGCGACCGACCCACGTTCCTCGGGGGCCTCCTCGTCGTGGTCGTGAGGCCGTGGCCGGGCGACCGCGTCCACGAGCACCGAGGCTCGGCTCCCGAGGCGCTCCCGGTTGCGCGCGAAGCCGATCTCCTCCTGGAGGCCGAGCAGCGCATTCAGCCGGTCGCGCTTCACGTCCGCTGGAACGTCGTCGGCGAGGCGGGTGGCCGGCGTTCCCGGGCGCGGCGAGTACGCTGCCGCGAAGACCTGGTCGTACCGAGCTTCCCGAAGGAGCGCGAGCGTCGCCTCGAACTGCTCATGCGTCTCGCCGCAGAAGCCGACGATGACGTCCGTGCTGATCGCGATCCCGGGAACAGCCATCCGGATCCGCTCCAGGCGCTCCCGGTAGTGCGCGATCGAGTACTGACGCCCCATGCGCCGCAGGACGGCATCGTCGCCCGACTGGACCGGCAGGTGGAGCGCCTCACAGACGGACGGGCACTCGGCCATCGCGGCGATCAGCCGGTCGGAGAGGTCCCACGGGTGTGACGTGATGAAGCGGAGGCGCGGGATCGCCGGCCGTCCGTCGTCGCCGCGAAGCGCATCGATGGCCCGGATCAGCTCGGCGAGGTCAGGACGGCCGGTCCGGTCGATCCGGCGGCCCGCCCAGCGCTCCTCCGCGGCATGGCCGAACCTCGTCTGGGCGGGCAGGTCGTGACCGTAGCTGTTGACGTTCTGGCCGAGGAGCGTGATCTCGCGATACCCGGTCGCGGCCAGCGCCCGCGCCTCCGCGAGGATCTCGTCGAACGGGCGGCTCCGTTCCGGACCACGGCTGAAGGGAACGATGCAGTAGGTGCAGGTCTTGTCGCAGCCGTAGATGATCGGGATCCACGCCGCGACGGGCGAGTCACGCCGGAGGGCCCCCGCATCGACAGCGGCCGCCCGCGAGCCGGGGAGATGGTCGGCTGCCGAGACCGGAGTGCCGTTGACGACGGTGGTGGCGGCGGTTGCCGGGGCGAGCCCCACCGGCCCCTGGGCCGAGGACAGGCCGAGCCGGTCCACGAGCTCCGGCTCCTCGTCGGGGCGGAGGAAGACGTCGATGGCCGGGAAGCGTCGTGCCAGCCCGCCCCGGTCCCGCTCCCGGACGGCGCAGCCGGTCAGGACGACCCGCATTCCCGGGTTCGCCGCCTTGAGCGTCCGCAGAACCCCCTGGCGCCCGATCACCTTGGCCTCGGCCGCCTCGCGGATCGCGCACGTGTTGATGACCACCAGGTCCGCCGCCTCCATCGACGACGCCTCAGCGCATCCCGCGGCCAGGAGGCGCCCCGCCATCTCCTCGGAGTCGCTCCTGTTCATCTGGCACCCGAGCGTCCAGACCCAGAACCGGGGCAGGGCCTGGTCCTCCGGCCGGAACTCGGCCACGCGACCGTCGACGAGCTCCACCGCGTTCAGGCCGGCGCCGGCCGAGGCCTGCGGAGGGCCGATCTCGAGGACCGGGAGCTCTCGCGTCCTCACCGGGCGGCCGCCACGACGCGGGCGCCAGGGTCGCCAGGACGGCCTGCACTCCGTCTGCCACGTCGTCGGGGATCCATGTCTCCCCGATGGCGTCGGCATAGCTGCCCTCGTCGCCGTGGAAGTCCGTGCCGCCCGACGGGACCAGCCGGTGCGCGGTCGCCACGGTGCGCATCTGCTCGACGGTCGCGGCATCGAAGCTTCGGTGGTGGATCTCGATCCCGCCGAGCCCCGCCTCGATGAGCTCACGGATCAGGGCGGGGTGGCCGGGCGCCGACGCAAAGTGGGCAAGGACCGGCAGGCCCCCGGCGCCGCGAATCGCGGCCAGGGCGTCGATCGGGCCGAGCGCCTCGCGCCGGACGTACCCGGGCCCGCCGGGCCCGACGATCCGGTCGAAGGCGTCCTGGACATCGCGGGCGAACCCTGCCGCCACGAGAGCCCGGGCGATGGTCGGGCGGCCGAGCGACTCTTCGTCGCGGCGATCCAGGTCGGCGAGCTGCGCGTCCACCGGCATCTCGGCGCTGCGCAGCCGCGCGAGCATGCGTTCGAACCGCCGCCGGCGCGCCCCCCGCTGGCGCTCCAGGAGTCCCTCGAACACCTCGGCTTCGGGATCCACGCCCAGGCCGACCAGGTGCAGCTCCCCGTCCGGGAGGTCCACCGCGTCGGGGACCGTGGCGTTGATCTCCACGCCCGGGAGCAGGGTGAAGCCGGCGGGGAGCGGCGGCGCCCCCTGCGCGGTCAGCTCGCGGTACCCGGCCAGCGTGTCGTGGTCGGTCAGGGCGAGGGTTCGCACCCCGGCAGCTGCGGCCGCGACGACGAGCTCCTCCGGGGTCAGCAGGCCGTCGGACCGGAGCGAATGGGCGTGGAAGTCGGCCCTCGACGGGCTCGGCGGGATGAGGCGACCACTGGCCGGCGCGCGGCGGTCGCGCGGCATCAGGCGTGCTCCACGGTCCGTTGCAGCCGCTCGACGGCAAGGGCGCGCCCCGTCGCCGGTTCCACGTCGAGCCGAAGCGCGTTGAACACCACCGGCCAGCCGCCGACCTCGAACCGGGTGGGGAGGCCGTTGATGAACCGGGGGAGGACCGTGGCCGGATCGAACCCGATGACCGAGTGGAGAGGACCGGTCATCCCGAGGTCGCTCTGGTAGGCGGTGCCCTTGGGCAGGATCCGCTCATCGGCGGTTGGAACGTGCGTGTGGGTGCCGACGACCGCGCTGACGCGCCCGTCGAGATGAAGCCCGAAGGCGTTCTTCTCGCTCGTGACCTCGCAGTGGAAGTCGACGAGACGTACAGGCGGCAGTGCGTCGGCGCCCTCGTCGAGGAGACGATCGGCATCCGTGAAGGGATTCTCGATCGGGATCATGTAGGTTCGGCCCTGGAAGTTCATCACGGCGACGTCCGTCCCGTCGGCCGCCTCGAACACGCCCCAGCCGCGCCCGGGAACCGCGTCGGTCCCGTAGTTGTGGGGTCGCAGGATCCGCTCGTCCGCTTCGAGGGCCGGGTAGATCTCGCGTTTGTCCCAGATGTGATTGCCCGACGTGATCACGTCGACCCCGGCCGCGAAGAGGCTCGCCGCGGTCCCGGCGGTGAGGCCCATGCCTCCGGCCAGGTTCTCGCCGTTGGCGGTGACGAAGTCGATCCCGTCGGTGGCCCGCAGCTCCGGCAGGATCCGCTCGATCGTCTCGCGGCCGGGCTTCCCGATGACATCGCCGATCATCAGGATCCGGCACGCGCGGGGCGTGCGGGGCGTGGTCACCCCTCCCCTACTTCGCGTACTCGACGGACCGCGTCTCGCGGATGACCGTCACCTTGATCTGGCCCGGATACGAGAGGGTCTCCTCGATCTTGCGCACGACGTCGCGGGCGAGGCGGGTCGCGGAGAGGTCGTCGATCTCCTCGGGCCGGACGAGGATCCGGACCTCGCGACCGGCCTGGACCGCGAACGTCCGGTCGACGCCGGGGAAGCTGCCGGCGATCGCCTGGAGGTCCTCGAGGCGCTTGACGTACATCTCGACCGACTCGCCCCGGGCGCCGGGCCGCGAGGCGCTGATCGCGTCCGCCACCTGGACGATCGGCGCCTCGACGCAGGCGTACTCGACCTCCTGGTGGTGCGCAGCAATGCCGTTGATCACCTTGAAGGAGAGGCCGTGACGCTGGGCAACCTGGGCGCCGATCGCGGCGTGCGGACCCTCGGTCTCGTGGTCGATCGCCTTGCCGATGTCGTGGAGCAGGCCGCCCGTCTTCGCCGCCTGGACGTCTGCGCCGAGCTCGGCCGCGATCACGGCGGCGAGGCGGCTCGTCTCGACGACGTGGTTCAGGACGTTCTGGCCATAGCTGGTGCGGAACTTCAGACGTCCGAGCAGGCGCAGGATCTCCATCGGGAGGCCCGGGACGCCGGCGTCGTAGGCGGCCGCCTCACCGGCCTCGCGGATGACGAGCTCGACTTCCGCGCGGGCCTTGGCGACGACCTCCTCGATGCGGCCCGGGTGGATCCGCCCGTCGGCCATGAGCTTCGTCAGGGCGATCCGGGCCACCTCTCGGCGCACCGGGTCGAAGCCGGACAGCACCACGGTCTCCGGGGTGTCGTCGATGATCAGGTCGATCCCGGTCGCCTGCTCGAGCGCCCGGATGTTGCGGCCCTCGCGGCCGATGATCCGGCCCTTCATCTCGTCCGAAGGCAGGTGCACGACCGAGACCGTGTGCTCGGCGGTGTGGTCGGCGGCGACGCGCTGGATGGCCGTCACGATGACGTCGCGGGCCTTCTCCTGGGCATCGTCTCGAGCCTTGCGCTCGATCGCGCGGGCCAGCCGGACGGCGTCGTTCTCCGCCTCGGCGCGCACCGCCTCGAGGAGCTGCGCCTTGGCTTCGTCGGCCGTCATCGACGAGATCTGCTCCAGGGCGGCAACCTGCTCGGTGCGGGCCTGGGCGAGCTCCTCGCGGGACCGGTCCAGCTCCCGCTCCTTCTCGAGGATCTTCCGATCGCGCTCCTCCAGCATGTCCGTGCGCTGATCCAGCTGCTCGTCCCGGGTGAGGAGCCGGCGCTCGAGGGAGGAGAGCTCGGAGCGCTTCTGGCGCGCTTCGTCCTCGGCCTCGCGCTGGAGACGGAGCTTCTCGTCCTTGGCCTCGAGGATCAGCTCCTTCTGCTGGGTGCGCGCCTCGGCGACGATGCGGCCGGCCTTCTCCTGGGCCGCCCGCATGGCCTGGCTGGCCCACCGACCTCGGGCGAGGAATCCGATGGCAAGGCCGCCGCCGATGGCCGCAAGCAGGGCCACCACCACGACGATGGGGTTATCCATGATGTGCTCTCGCCTCCCGTCCGGCCGGGGCGCGGCCGTCGAGTCTGTCGCGGAATCGGCGATCGCCGGACCGGCCGCAACGCCCCAGTGGGCGTCGCAAACCGGCAGGCCGGCGTGGGCTCGCCGGGTGAAAGATGCATTACCGCCGGCCGGGGACGCGGCCGGGTTGCGCACAGCGTACGGCCGGGGAGCGGGAGGGTCAAACGGCCCTCGTCGCCGGGGCGAGCGGCCCTACCGGTGGGCCTCTCCGCCCGCGGCCGCCAGCCAGGCCGCCACGGCGCGACCGGCGATTTCGGGGTCGAACCCGTTGCGGGCGAGGAGGGCGTACGCCTTGGCCCGCCGCCTTCGGGGATCCGCCTCGCGGGCAGCTGCCGCTCCGCGACGAGCGAGGAGCCTGGCGGCCGCTGTCTCGTCGGCCCTCTCCGCCGGTGCTTCGCCGCCGTCCGGGGCGTCGCCACGCCCGGATCCCGCGTCGCGCTCCCCCAGCACGTCGGTGACGATGGAGTCAGCGACGCCCTTCCGGTGGAGCTCCGAGCGCAGCGCACGCTCGCCGCGCGGTCGGGCCCGGTCCCGCGACTCCACCCAGGCGCGGGCGAACGCCTCGTCGTCGAGCATGCCGAGGTCCGTGAGGCGCTCGATGGCCGCCGCCACGAGGTCGGGCCGGTAGCCCGCGTCGCACAACCTCCGCCGGACTTCGTCGACGGAGCGTGGGCGAACCTCGAGGAACCGCGCGGCGGCCTCGAGGACGACGGCCGCATCGTCGACCGCCCCGCGACGTGCACGCCCCTCGGCCGGCGTCTCCCGCCGGCGGGTCATGAGCGGTACGGCCCGACCCGCGCAAGCTCCTCGAGCACGCGCGCCAGGCGCCCCGCGTCGGGTGTCACCCCGAACCGCTCCCCGAGCTCGGCCGGCAGCAGCTTCGGGATCTCGACGCCGCGCTCGGCGTCGATCAGCCCGAGCATGCGGCGCACGACCGCGTCGTACTCGTCCGTGCGCCCGCCCGCCTCGATGAGGAAGACAGGGTCCTCGGCAACGAAGACCCGGCGAACGCGTCGGAACCGGCGGCGGTAGGCGTCGCCGTGGCGGACGGACGAGGCCACGACGTCTACTCTGCCTCTTCGATCCCCTCGACCGGGATCTCCGCGGTGGACATCCCGGACCGGATCCGGCCCTCGATCTCGGCGGCGACCGGCGGGTTGTCGCGCAGGAAGCTCTTCGCTGCCTCCCTGCCCTGGCCGAGGCGCGTCTCGCCGTACGTGAACCAGGCGCCCGTCTTGCTGACCACGTCCATCGCCACGCCGACGTCGAGGAGGCCGCCCTCGCGGCTGATTCCCTCGCCGTACATGACGTCGAACTCGGCGACGCGGAAGGGCGGGGCGACCTTGTTCTTCACGACCTTGACCCGGACGCGGTTGCCGACGGCGTCCGTGCCGGTCTTGATCGTCTCGACGCGCCGGATCTCGAGGCGAACCGAGGCGTAGAACTTGAGGGCGCGCCCCCCGGGCGTCACTTCCGGATTGCCGAACATGACCCCGATCTTCTCGCGCAGCTGGTTCGTGAAGATGAGCGACGTGTTCGAGCGGCTGACGGCACCGGTGAGCTTGCGCAGGGCCTGGCTCATGAGGCGAGCCTGGATGCCGACGAAGGAGTCGCCCATCTCGCCCTCGATCTCGGCCCGCGGCACCAGGGCCGCGACCGAGTCGACGACGACGACGTCGATCCCGCCCGAGCGGATCAGCGTCTCGGTGATCTCGAGGGCCTGCTCTCCCGTGTCGGGCTGCGAGACGAGCAGCTCGTCGACGTTGACGCCGCACGCCCGGGCATAGCCGGGGTCGAGGGCGTGCTCGACGTCGATGAAGGCCGCGACGCCGCCACGCTTCTGGGCCTCGGCGATCACGTGCTGGCAGACCGTGGTCTTGCCGGATGACTCGGGCCCGAAGATCTCGGTGACGCGCCCCCGCGGGATGCCGCCCACCCCGAGCGCGAGGTCGAGGGCGATCGAGCCCGACGGGATGAACTCGACCTGCTGCCGCTCGGCCGAGCCGAGCCGCATGATCGAGCCGCGCCCGAACTGCTTCTCGATCGCGAGGATGGCGGCCTCGACCGCCTTCCCCCGCTCGCCCGCCGCCTTCTCGGTCGCCTGCTCGACCCGCCGGTCGCCCGTCATCGCCATCTCGTCACGCTCCTGTCCGTGCCCACGGCCCCGGAGGATCGGACGACGCGACGCCCGCCCCGGATCTCAGCTTTCGTCCGTCTCGACGACGGTCCGCGGCTTCCGCTTCGGCTTGATGATCTCGACGCTCTGCGGCGGCTCGAGATACGGCGACAGCGTCGGCTTCGGATCGGCCGCCTTGGCCTTCTTCTTGGCTTCGCGATGAGGACGATCTCGGGAGCCCATCGTCAGACGCCTCCGCGTAACTCGAGGGTACCGGCACGGCCTTCACCGGGACTGCACTGCCGCTTCACTGCGGTTTGGCCGGCTCGCCAGCGAGCGCAGCTCCGGAAGGCGCTGGGGGAAGGTTCCATCGCGCAGCGCGCTCCGGATCCCGGCCATGAAGTCTAGGGTGAAGGTGAGGTTGTGACAAGTCGCCAGGCGGTACGCGAGCAGCTCGCCGGCGCGAAAGAGGTGGGCGAGATAGGCCCGCGAGAACCGCCGGCAGGCGAGGCAGCGACAACCCTCCTGGATCGGGCGGGGGTCATCGCGGAAGGTCTCGTTGCGCAGGTTGAGGCGGCCTCCCGGGACCCAGAGCTGGGCGTTGCGGGCCACCCGGGCCGGCAGGACCGAGTCGAACACGTCGACGCCCCGGTGGACCGCCTCGAGCATGTCGGCCGGGGAACCCAGGCCCATCAGGTAGCGGACCCGGGAATCGCCGTCGAGAGCGGGCACGACGATGTCGAGGACCGCCTCCCGCTCTGCCGCGGTCTCGTCGCCGGCGAGGCCGCCGATGTTGAGCCCATCGAACGGGAGCCCGGCGATGAACGCGGTCGAGTGGCGGCGAAGGTCCGGGTCGAGGCCGCCCTGGATGACGCCGAAGAGCGCCTGGTCTTCGCGATGGTGAGCGGCCAGCGACCGCTCGGCCCAGCGATGGGTCCGCTCGGTGGCGACGGCCACGTCCCGCGGGTCCGTCGACGCCGGCGGGACGGGCTGGTCGAAGGCGACGGCGACGTCGGGCCCGAGCGCCTCCTGGATCGCGATCGACGCTTCCGGCGTGAAGCGATGCCTCGATCCGTCATGGTGGCTGCGGAACGTCACCCCGTCGTCGTCGATCGCGTTCAGGTCGCCGAGCGAGACGACCTGGAAGCCGCCCGAATCGGTGAGGATCGGTCGGTCCCAGCCCATGAAGCGGTGGAGGCCGCCGAGCCGCTCGATCCGGTCGTGGCCAGGGCGCAGGTAGAGGTGGTACGTGTTGGCCAGGATGATCGCCGCACCGGCGTCTTCCAGGTCGTCGGGGTGGAGGGCCTTGACCGTGGCGTTGGTGCCAACGGGCATGAACGTCGGTGTCTCCACTGCCCCGTGCGGGAGCTCCAGGCGGCCGAGGCGCGCCCGGGTAGAGCCGTCGGCGGGCGGCGGAACGAGGACGTGGAACTTGGCGGCGCCCGGCACGGGCGAGCTCAGGCCTCCGGGGCGGCCGGGGCCGCGTCGAGCGCGCCCTCCGGGCCCTCCTGGCCGCCGGCCGGGGATGCCCCGTCAGTCGCAGCGGCCGCCTCCCAGAGCGATGGCTCACGCTCGGCGCGGCGCGACGGCACCTCGTACCCCAATGCCGCCAGGTGGGCGCGGGCCCGGTCCGTGGCAACCCGCCCCTGGGGCGTCCGGTCCAGGAACCCGATCCGCAGCAGGAACGGCTCGTAGACGTCCTCGACCGTCTCGGTCTCCTCGGCGAGGACTGCCCCGAGCGCAGCCACCCCGACGGGGCCACCCCCGAACTTCTGGATGATCGCCGCGAGAAGTCGACGATCGGTGGCGTCGAGGCCGAGGGCATCGATCTCCAGGACGCCCATCGCTTCCTCCACCGACGCCAGGCTGATCCGGCCGTCGCCGTGGACCTCGGCATGGTCGCGGACGCGTCGCAGGAGCCGGTTCACGATGCGCGGGGTGGCCCGGGCGCGGCCGGCGATGGCCACGGCGGCGTCGTCGGACACCTCGATGCCCAGGATCCGGGCCGAGCGGCGCACGATCGCCACGAGGTCGTCGTCGGCGTAGAAGTCGAGGCGGTAGACGGCGCCGAACCGGTCCCGCAGCGGACCGCTGATCCGCCCGGCCCGCGTGGTGGCTCCCACGATCGTGAACGGTCGGAGCGTCAGCCGGAGCGACCGGGCGGACGGTCCCTTGCCGATCATCACGTCGAGGGCGTAGTCCTCCATCGCGGGGTAGAGGATCTCCTCCACGGCCCGGTTGAGCCGGTGGATCTCGTCGATGAAGAGGATGTCGCGCTCGTCGAGCGAGGTCAGGATCGCGGCCAGGTCCCCTGCCCGCTCGATCGCAGGGCCGGACGTGTACCGGATGGTCACGCCGAGCTCGCGCGCGATGATCGTGGCGAGCGTCGTCTTGCCGAGCCCGGGCGGTCCGTGCAGGAGGACGTGATCCGCCGCTTCGCCCCGCTGGCGCGCAGCAGTCAGGAGCACCGAGAGGCCGGCCTTGACCTCGCGCTGACCCAGGTACTCGTCGAGGCTGCGCGGCCGGAGCGAGCGCTCGACTGCCACCTCGGTCTCGTCGACGAGGTCGGCCGCGAGGAATCCGGAGCCGTCGGTCATCGGCCGCAGTCTAGCACGGACCGTGGGTGTTTCGCACGGATGTTCGAACGCCTACCGGATCGCAATCGGGGAGACTGCGCCGGTCAGGCCGTGCCCCCGGAGATGGCCCGGAGGGCGGCCTTGACCCGGTCTTCGAGCGTCGCGCCCGGCAGGGCGGCACTGGCAGCCCGCGCGGCCTCTCGCGCCTCGGCGAGGGTGTAGCCGAGCGCCTGCAGGGCGGCCACGATCTCACCCTCGGTCGGCCCGTGGGCGCCGCGCGGCCCATCGGCCGCCGTTGCTGCGGTGCCGGCCGCGGCGACCTTCTCGCGCAGCTCCAGGATGATCCGGCCGGCGAGCCGCTTGCCCACGCCGCTGATGGAGGTCAGGACGGCCTCATCCCCGGCGAGAATCGCGAGCTGCAGGTCCGCCACCGGCCGGCTGCCCACGATCCCGAGCGCGACCTTGGGTCCGACGCCGGCCACCGTGAGGAGGAGCCCGAAGAACCCGAGCTCATCGGCCGTCCGGAACCCGTACAGGGCCTGGAGGTCCTCCCGGACGATGTGGTGGGTGTGGAGCTTGAGGCGCTTCCCCGGCTCGGCCGTCGCGAGAACCGCCGGCGCGGCGAAGACGCGGTAGCCGAGCCCTCCCACCTCCAGGACGAGGCTGTCGGCGGCGACGGTCGCGACCTGCCCGTCGACGGAAGCGATCATCTGACGCGGTCGGGGCGGGCCGCGCTGCGGGAGCGACGGGCGGGCGGACGGACGTTCCGCGCGGCCCCGGTGCTCCACGCAGTGCCGTCCCACTCCTCCAGCATCCGCTCCTCGCGGTCCAGGGCGTCACGGACGGCACGCTCGTACGGTGTCTCCCCCGCGGCCCGGGGCGCCGCCGCCGCGCGGTCGTGGATGCCGGCGTTGATTCGCTCACCCGGCCGCTCGCGGTTGGCGGTCCAGATCGCAATGGCCAGGGCGTCGGCGGCATCGTCCGGCTCGGGCACATCCGGGAGCCCGAGGATGGCCTGGACCATCCGCGCGACCTGGCCCTTCTCGGCGGCCCCGAACCCGGTGACGGCGATCTTCACCTCGGACGGGGTCGCCTCGCGGACCTCGAGCGCGTGGGACGCCGCGGCCAGCAGGACGATCCCGCGCGCATGGCCCACCGCGAGCGCGGTCTGGACGTTGCGGGAATGGAAGATGCGCTCCACGCCAAGGAGCGCAGGCCCATGCAGCTCGACGAGGTCCTCGAGGAAGAGGTGGATGGCGAGGAGCCGCTCGGCGAGCGGCAGGTCGGCCCCCGTGTGGAAGACCCCGAAGTCGACGGCCCGGAGCCGGCTCCCCGTCCGTTCGACGAGGCCGTAGCCCAGCGATGCGGTCCCCGGGTCGATCCCGAGGACGATCACCCGGCGACCTCGGCCAGGATCTCGTCGGTCAGCTCGAGGTTGCTCGTCACCCGCTGGACGTCGTCGAGGTCCTCGAGGTGCTCGACGAGGCGCAGGTTCTGGCGGGCGCGCGACGCGTCGACCGCATGGGTCTGCTTCGCGATCATCGCCGCCTCGGCCGACTCGATCCCGACCCCGGCGCGCACGAGGGCCGCCTGGACTGCCTCGAGGTCGCCCGGCTCGGTGTAGATCTCGAGGGGGTCGGTGGACGTCTCGACGTCGCTCGCCCCGGCATCGATGGCGAGGAGCGCGATCTCGTCGGGGTCGGAACCCGCACGCGGCACGGAGATCACGCCGCGCTGCTCGAACTGCCAGGCGACGGCCCCAGACGCGGCCAGCTGGCCCCCGGCCTTGGTGAAGATCGACCGGACCTCGGCGACCGTCCGGTTCCGATTGTCCGTGGCCGCCTCGACGAGGACCGCGACACCGCCGGGACCGTAGCCCTCGTAGACGATCTCCTCGTACTGGACGCCCTCGCCCCCGCCGGTCGCCTTCTCGATCGCACGCTTGATCGTGTCGACCGGCATGTTGGCCGCGCGGGCCTTCTCGATCGCCAGCCGGAGCCGGAAGTTGCCGTCCGGATCGCCGCCGCCGGCCCGGGCCGTGAGCGCGATCTCGCGCCCCATCTTGGTGAAGATGGCGCCGCGCTTGACGTCGTTGACGCCCTTGTCGCGCTTGATCTGGGACCATTTCGAGTGACCGGACATCGGGGCGGAGTATAGCGGACTATCATGCTCGGAACGCCGGGCCTGGCCGGGCTTCCACGCCACCGGGTCCCGCACGACGACGTCCACCACGGGCCCTCCGCCCGCACCACGAGGTTCCACCGCACCGATGACCACGAAGAGCGTCGACACCGCCCACCTCCGCAGCGTCGTCCTTGCCGGCCACGCCGGCGCGGGCAAGACGACGCTGGCCGAAGCCCTGCTGTACCGGACCGGGGCGATCTCGCGCCAGGGTCGCGTCGAGGACGGCACGACCACGCTCGACTTCGAGCCCGAGGAGCAGAAGCGGCACATGTCGCTCTCGCTCGCCGTCGCCTCGCTCGATGACGAGGGCAACCTCGTCACGATCGTGGACACGCCCGGCTACCCGGACTTCGCGGCCGAGGTCGTGTCGGCGTACCAGGCCGTGGACTCCTCGCTGATCTGCGTCGACGCGACCGGCGGCGTGGAGGCTGGAACGGAGCTCGCGGTCGCCCTGGCGCGGCGCAACCGGACCGCGACCCTCTTCGTCGTGAACAAGTGCGACCGCGAGAATGCCGACCCGGCCGCCGTCCTCGACGCCCTGCGCGACGCCTTCGGCACCAAGATCGCGCCACTCCAGCTCGCCCTGGGCAAGGCCGAGTCCTTCAGCGGCTACGTCGACCTTGTCCATCGCAAGGCCTACCGCTGGGACGGCAAGCAGGAGGTCGAGATCGCGATCCCGGCCGAGCTCGAGGCCGAGGTGGCACTGCGCCGCGACCAGCTCCTCGAGGCGGCCTCCGAGGCCGATGACGACGTCCTGACGAAGTACCTCGAAGGTGAGGAGATCACGGACGCGGAGCTGGATGCCTGCCTGCATCGCGGCGTCCGCGACTCACTTCTCGCGCCGGTCCTCGTCGCGAGCGCGACCAAGGGAATCGGCCTGCGGGGACTCCTCGACGCTATCGTCCGCTACCTGCCCACGCCGGCCGAGGAACCGCCGACCGTTGCCCGCGATCCGAAGGGCGGCGATCCGGTCGAGGTCGCGCCCGATGCCGCCGGACCCCTCCTGGTGCGCGTCTTCAAGACGACCGCCGACCCGTTCGTCGGCCGGCTGACCTACATGCGCGTCCTCTCGGGCACGCTCCGCAGCCAGGCCCACGCCTGGAACGCCGAGAAGGGCGAGGACGAGCGGGTCGGCCAGCTCCTCCGGCTTCACGGCAAGGAGCAGGAGCCGGTCGGCGAGCTCAGGGCCGGCGAGATCGGCGCGGTCGCCAAGCTCTCCACGACGGCCACCGGGCGACACCCTCTCCACGAAGGAACGGCCCTTCGTCCTCGATCGCCCCGAGTACCCGACACCGACGCTCGTGGTGGCCATCGAGCCCCAGACCAAAGCCGACCTCGACAAGATGGGGCCCGCCCTCCAGCGGATGCTCGAGGAGGAGCCGTCGGCCCGCGTGGAGCGCAGCGCCACCGGTGAGCAGCTGCTGGTCACCATGGGCGAGACCCAGATCGCGGTCATCACCGAGCGCCTCAAGCGCAAGTTCGGCTCTGCGATCGCCACCCACACCCCGCGGATTCCGTACCGGGAGACGATCCGGGGCACGACCCAGGTCGAGGGGAAGTACAAGAAGCAGACCGGCGGCCACGGGATGTTCGGTCATGTCTGGCTTACCATCGAGCCCAACCCCGAGGGTGGGGTCGTCTTCGCCGAGAAGGTGGTCGGCGGGACCGTTCCCAAGAACTTCTTCCCGGGCGTGGAGAAGGGTGTCCGCGCCGCTGCGGCCGAGGGGATCCTGGCGGGCTATCCGCTCATCGACTTCAAGGCAACGCTCTACGACGGCTCGTTCCACACCGTCGACTCCAACGACCTTTCGTTCCAGCTCGCAGCCTCCATGGCCCTCCGCAAGGGCGTCATGGACTGCAAGCCGGTCCTCCAGGAGCCGATCATGAGCGTGGAGATCCGCGTTCCAGAACGGTTCATGGGCGACGTCAACCGCGACCTGAACGGGCGCCGCGGCCGGGTCCTGGGGATGGACGTCGTCGGCGACGGGATGCAGGTGATCACCGCGACCGTTCCCCAGGCCGAGCTCTTCAGCTACGCCACCGAGCTGCGCTCCCTCACGGGCGGGCGGGGCACGTTCAGCGCAACGCTCGACCACTACGAGGACGTTCCCGCCCACCTCGCCGAGAAGGTGATCGAGGCGCACAAGAAGGAGCTCGAGGCCGCCGGCCACTGACCGGCCCTTCGCTCCAGCTCATGCCTCGAGGGATCGCAGCGCCTCCTCGAGCGTGAACCGCCCTTCGTAGAGGGCGCGGCCGACGATCGCGCCGGCGCAGCCGAGCGCGCGCACGGCCCGCAGGTCGTTCGTTGTCGCGATCCCGGCGGAGGCGATGATCGCGCCGCGCCCCATCTCCACCACGCGCCCGAGGAGCGCGAGGTCGGGGCCGGCCATCGTGCCGTCGCGGTCGATCGCCGTGACCTCGAAGGTCTCGACGCCCGCATCCGCGAGGGCATGTCACGGCCTCCTCCACGGGCACCCCCGCGCTGCCGGGCACCCATCCGTGGCCGATCGCGAGCCGCTCGCGGACGTCGAGGGCCACCGCGACACGGTCCGGCCCATGGCGGGCCACGAGCCGCCGCACGAAGGCCGCATCCTGGAGGGCCGCCGTTCCGACCACGACGCGGGCCGCGCCGGCATCCAGCATCGCCGCCACGCTGTCGTCATCGCGCAGCCCGCCCGCGACCTCGACCCGGGCCGACTCCCCCACCCCCGCCACGATCGCCCGGAGCCGCTCCACCTGTCGCGTGCGCGGATCGCGGGCGCCGTCGAGGTCGACCACGTGGAGCCACCGCGCACCCGACCGGACGAACTCCTGCTGCCACCGCCACGGGATCACCCGGGTAGGCCGTCACCTCGCGGAAGTCGCCGCGCACGAGGCGGACGACCGCTCCCGCGTGAAGATCGACGGCCGGCAGGAGGTCGAAGCGCCCCTGGATCGCGGGCTTGCTCTCAGTCATGCTGCCATGATAGCATTGTAGCACGCTAATACGGCAGCAGACCAGTCAACGAGGCACGAACCCGATGCAGCCCCGCCCGGATGACTGGCGCAGCCCCGACACCGACGCGCTCCTGGATGCCCTCCTCGATCTCGAGAGCGAGGCCGAGGCGGCGGCCTTCATGCGCGATCTCTGCACGCTCGGCGAGCTCCGCGACCTGGCCCAGCGCTGGGCGGTGGTCCGGCTGCTCGACGAGCGGCCTTCACTACTCCGACATCTCGCGTCGGACGGGCGCGAGCACGGCGACGATCACCCGGATCGCGTCGTGGCTCAACCACGGGGAAGGTGGCTACCGCGCCGCCCTCGCGAAGGCTCG
>CAVUAG010000013.1:0-22533 GCA_963739365.1 uncultured Chloroflexia bacterium
GCCGCGCCGAGCGACCGGGGCGCCTCCTGATGCGACCCATCGGCGTGGGCATGCTCGGCTCCGGCTTCATCGGCGAGTTCCACACCCTCGGCCTGCGCTACGTCCCGGACGCCCGCGTCGTGGCCAACTGCGACGCGAACGCGGAACGGCGCGAAACGTTCGCCGCCCGACTTCGGGAGCCGGCCCTTCGAGACCATCGAGGCGCTCTGCGCGGACCCCGAGGTGGACCTCGTCGTCGTCTCCCTGCCGAACCACCTCCACCGCGAGGCAGTGCTGGCGGCCGCGGCGGCGGGCAAGGCGGTCGCCTGCACGAAGCCGCTCGGGCGGAACGCGGGCGAGGCGCTGGACATGCTCCGCGCGGTCCGGGCCGCCGGCGTCTGGAGCGCCTACCTCGAGAACGTCGTCTTCAACCTCGACATGATGCGGATGCGCCAGATGATCGAGGCCGGCGCGATCGGCCGGGTCACCACGATCCGCGCCCGCGAGGGCCACAGCGGCCCGCACGCGGCCCATTTCTGGGACGCGGAGCTCGCCGGCGGCGGAGCGCTCCTCGACATGGCCTCCCACGGCACCGAGGTCGCCCGCTACCTGCTCGGCAAGGACCTCGCGGCGCGCGAGGTCTTCGCCTGGGGCGACACGCTCGTCCACGGTGCGCGGACCACGGGCGAGGACAACGCGGTCATGGTCATCCGCTTCGCGGACGGGCGGGCCGCCACCTGCGACGTCTCGTGGACCTCGAAGGGCGGCCTCGAGGGCCGCTTCGAGGTGTACGGGGACGCCGGCCGCATGGTCCACGACATGGGCACCGGCTCCATCCGGGCGTTCATCGACCGGCCCGCCGGCTACCTCGGCGAGAAGGCCGACGCGGAGACGGGCTGGGTCTTCCCGATCCCCGACGAGGTCCGCGTCCACGGCCACGACGCGATGATGGCCGACGTCGTGGAGAGCTTCCGCGCCGGCCGGGCGCCGGGCGAGACGTTCGTCGACGGCTACATCGTGAACTGCGTCCTCGACGCCGCGTATCGCTCCCTGCGATCGGGTCGGTGGGAGCCGGTCGTCGTCGAGGAGCATGAGATCTCCCGCGTGTAGGCGCGCGCGGCGTTCCGCGCGTGCCATCATCAGGGCAGATGGTCTTGCCGACCAGCAGGAGGTGTGAAGGGACCACAGACCGGGCAGCTCTCCCAGCACGTGGGACTACTGCCGGCGGGACTCCTCGACCAGGGGCCGCCGGCGCACAAGGAGGAGCGGATGTTCAACAGGCAATCTGGCGCGGCGCGTCTCGTCGTCGGCCTCGCCGGGCTCGCAATCGTCGTCGGCGCCTGCGGCGGCGGGGGAAGCCCCAGCCCCGCGGCCGCGAAGACCTACACGATCGGGTACTCGAACGGCGGCAGCGTCGGCAACGGCTTCCGCGAGGAGCAGGTCTGCACGGCCAAGGCGCAGGCCAAGGCATCTACCAGGCCTCACCGGCCTCATCGTGAACCATCGCAACACCGACGCGGCGGGCCAGCTCTCCGACATCCGCGAACCTGATCGCCAAGGGTGTCAACGCGATCGTCTTCAACCCGAACGACCCGGACGCCCTCAACCCGGCGCTCGCCGAGGCGAAGGCCGCCAAGGGCATCAAGACCGTCTCGGTCGACGCCTATGTGACCGACCCGGACACCTGGAACCTGTACAACAACCAGGTCAAGTACGCGGAGCTCGGCGCCAAGTGGCTGTTCGAGAAGCTCGGCGGCAAGGGCACCATCTGGTACACCCGCGGCGCTCGCCGGCCATCCGGCCGACAGCGACCGTGACATCGGGTTCCAGAACGTCCTCAAGGAGTACCCGGACATCAAGGTCGTGCCGAGCGCGGACGGCGTCCACACCGGCTGGGACCCGGCGAAGACGACCCAGCTGACCAGCGACTTCATCGCCAGCGGCCAGTACGACCAGATCCAGGGCATCTGGGCGTCGGGCATGGCCAAGCAGATCGTCGACGAGATCAAGGCCAAGGGCAAGACGTTCGTGCCGATCGCCGATGCCGACATCGGCGGGTTCGTCAGCCAGCTCCTGGACGAGACGAACTTCCCGGGCCTGAAGGGCGCGGCCGTGACCAACACGGCCTCCGTCGGCGGCGCGGGCATCACCCTGGCGCTCAAGCTCCTCAACGGCGAGACCGTCGACCGCCTCCGCCGGCGCGCAAGGCCAACACCGTCCTGCTCGACCCCGTGGTGGTCGACAACCTGACCGCCGAGGGCAAGGCGCAGCTCAAGGCCTGGCAGTCCGTCCCCGGGCTGGACCCGCTGTGGCCGCTGAGCCTCGAGATCAAGGGCTGGACCACGTACGATCCCAACACCGTCCCTGCGAGCTGCAAGGGCGCCTAGGCGACCAGCAGCGGCGACTCGCGCGGGGGATGCCGGTCCCGGCGTCCCCCGCGCCCCATCCTCCAGCAAGGGGGACCGATGACCCTCACCACGACCGACCTCCTGCTCGAGGCGACGGACGTCTCCAAGACGTACGGCGCCGTCGTCGCGCTGAGGTCCGCGTCCCTGGCCGTGCGCCCGGGCGAGGTTCACGCGCTCATGGGCGCCAACGGCGCCGGGAAGAGCACGCTCGTCAAGATCCTGACCGGCGCCGTCCATCCCGACAGCGGCCGGATCGTCGTGCGCGGGCGCGAGCGCACCGTCCATTCGCCGGCCGAGGCTCGCCGGGGCGGGCTCGTCTCCGTGTACCAGGAGCCGGCGCTCATCCCCGACCTGGACATCCGGTCCAACCTGCGGCTCACGGAGACGCCGGTCGAATCGTTCCGCCACTGGCTGCACGAGCTGGGGCTCGAGGACATCGATCTGTCGAGCCTGGCGCGGCGCCTGCCGCTGGCCTCGCTCCGGATCATCGACCTCGCCCGTGCGCTCGCGATCGAGCCCGACGTCCTGATGCTCGACGAGATGACGGCGGCGCTGCCCGCGAACCTCACCGAGCGCGTCCTCGCGGTCGTCGGCAGCCAGAAGGGCGGGGACCGCTCGATCATCTTCATCTCCCACCGCATGATCGAGATCGCCGCCGTCTGCGACCGGGCGACCGTGCTGCGCGAGGGCGAGACGGTCGGCGTCGTGGACGTGACCGAGGGCTCCGACGATCGGATCGTCGAGCTGATGCTCGGCCAGATGGTCGCCGAGACGCCCGCCGTCGCCGAGCGGACGGCGGCCTTCACGCGGGCGCCCGACGCCAGGCCGCGCCTCACCGCCCGCGGCCTCGCGTCGGGGACCAAGCTCCACGACGCCTCCTTCAACCTCTATCCGGGCGAGGTGCTCGGCGTGGTCGCCCTGGAGGGCCAGGGCCAGGACGAGCTGTTCGACATCCTCGCTGGCTCCCAGCGACCGAGCGGCGGCGAGCTGCTCGTCGACGGCACGCCCGCTTCCTTCCGCCATCCGGCCGACGCCATCAGGGCGGGCCTCGTGTACGTCGCGGCCGACCGCGCCGAGGCCCTCCTGATGCAGCGCTCGGTTCGCGAGAACATCGCCCTGCCGCTCACGACCCGCTTCCGCCAGTGGGGCCTCATCGACCTCGGCGGAGAGCGGCGCACGGTCGACGCGGCCGTCGCCAGGCTGCAGATCGACGCCCGGGCCGGGGGCGAGGTGCGGCGGCTGTCCGGCGGCAACCAGCAGAAGGTCACCATCGCCCGCTGGGTCGCGGGCGGCATCCGCACGATGCTCTGCTTCGATCCCACGCGCGGCATCGACATCCGCACGAAGCAGCAGATCTACGAGCTGCTCCGCGACCTGGCGGAGGCCGGCGCCGCCGTCCTGCTCTACACCTCCGAGCTGAAGGAGGTGCAGCTGGTGTGCGACCGGGCGATCGTCATCTTCGGCGGCCGCGTGGTCGCCGAGATCGCCGGGGCAGACGCGGACGAGCCGGCGCTGCTCCGGGCGGCGTACAACCTCACGTCGGACGCGGTGATCCCCGAGCTGGCCGCGGCCGAGGCGCTCGCCGAGTCCATGGGCGGGCCCCCGTCGGCCGACGGGGCGGCGTCGCCGGTCGGTGCCACGGGGCCGGAAGCCGCCGAGTCGGAGACCGAGCGGACCGAACCGGAGGGCACTCGATGAGCGCCGCGACGGCACCCGTCGCCTCCCGCCGCGCCGGGATCCTCGACGCGCTCGGCCCGGCCGTGCGGCGCAACGCGTGGACGCTCGGCCTCCTCGCTCTCCTCGTCTTCCTCCTGGCGCTGACGAAGTTCATCCAGCCGAGCTACGGGGCGATCGCCCTCCAGGGCCTCGGGACGTCGGTGCTCCCGCTCGCCCTGGCCGCCGTCGCCCAGGCGTTCGTCGTGATCGCCGGCGGCATCGATCTGTCGATCGGGTCGATGATGGCGCTCACGAGCGTGGTGTCGGCGACCCTGATGAAGGGCCAGAGCGAGGAGTACGCGCTGCTCGTCGTGCTCGGCGTCCTCGTCCTCGGCGTCGTGCTCGGAGCGATCAACGGCGGCCTCGTCGTCATCACCCGGGTCCCGGACATCGTGGTGACGCTCGCCCTGTCGTTCGTGTGGGCCGGCTTCGCCCTGCTCGTCCGGCCGGCGCCCGGCGGCGGCGCCGCGGTGTGGCTCAAGAGCCTCGTCGTGGGGCCGCTCGGCATCGACGTCGTCCCGAAGGCGGTCATCGTGCTCGTCGTCATCGTCGCGGTCGTCTGGATCCCGGTCTCGCGCTCGAAGCTGGGCCTGTCGCTCTACGCGGTCGGCAGCAGCAGCCTCGCGGCGTTCCGCAGCGGGGTGTCCGTCGGCCGGACGAAGATCCTCGCCTACGTCCTCACGGGCCTGTTCTCGGCGATCGCCGGGCTGAGCCTCACGGCGAGCACCGGGATCGGGTCGCCCGTGCCGGGGCCGTACACGCTGGAGAGTGTCGCGGCCGTCGTCCTCGGCGGCGTCAGCCTCGCCGGCGGTCGCGGCGGCGTCTTCGGCCCGATCGTCGCGGTCGTCGTCCTGCAGCTGATCGGGACCGACCTGACCTTCCTCAACGTCGATCCCAACATCGCTCTCGTGACCCAGGGCGTGATCCTCATCGCCGTGCTGATGTCCGCT
Source organism: uncultured Chloroflexia bacterium (assembly GCA_963739365.1). GTDB lineage: Bacteria > Chloroflexota > Limnocylindria > Limnocylindrales > CSP1-4 > CTSoil-043. Next base: position 5,054 of record CAVUAG010000013.1, read on the forward strand.
CGGGTCGTCGAAGTCCGGAGGTCGCGGGCATGACCGCCGCAGGCGCGCGTGGACCGACGGCGATCGGTCACGCTGCGCGCCCTGTTCCGTGACCGGCCGGTGATTCCCCTCACGGTCCTGCTCGCCGCGCTCGTCGTCCTGATCGAGCTCGCCGATCCCGGGATCGTCAGCCCCTCGTGGGCCAGCGGGATCCTGCGGGCGGCCGTCCCGCTGACGATCCTGGCCGGGTGCCAGGTCCTGACGATGCTGACCGGCGGGATCGACCTGTCCGTCGGGGCGATCGCCTCGATGTCGGGCTTCGTGACCGCCACCCTCGTGAACAGCCAGGGCGTGCCCGTGGCGATCGCCGTCCCGCTCGTGGTGGCGGCCCTGGTCGGCCTGATCACCGGGATCGGGGTCGGCGTGTTCCGCGTCCACCCGCTGATCATGACCCTCGGGATGAGCTTCGTCGTCCTCGGCCTGGCCAACGTGTGGCAGCTGGAGATGGTCCAGACCGGCGCGGGCGTCCCGTCGATCCTGCGGACGCTGGGCTCGGGCACGTTCTTCGACCTGGTGCCCCAGAGCCTCGTCGTCTTCGTCCCGGTCATGCTCCTCGTCCTCCTCGGCCTCCGGCGGACGGGATACGGCCGGCTGCTGTTCGCCATCGGCGACAACCCGGTCGCCGCGCGCCTGTCCGGGGCGAAGGCATGGCAGGTCCTCATCGTCCTGTACGTGATCTCGGGGCTCCTCGCCGGGGTCGCCGGCCTCCTCCTCTCGGGCCTGACGAACACCGCGAGCGTCTCCCTGGCCGACTCGTCGGTCCTGCCCGCGATCGCGGCCGCCGTCATCGGCGGAACGTCGATCATGGGTGGCCGGGGCGGCTACGGAGGAGCCATCGTCGGCGCGCTCATCCTCACGGTGCTCACGGCCCTCCTCACGGTGCTCGGGCTGCCCGAGCCCACGCGCCAGGTCGTGTTCGGCTCGATCATCGTCGCCGTTGCCGCGCTGTACACGCGCGTCACGTCCGAATCCTGAAGCCGGGGCCCGGGGAGACGACGCCCATGACAGCCGGACCGGGGACCCGCCACCTCGGCCTGGACCTGGGGGCCACGAACCTGAAGTGGGCCGTCGTGGAGCACGTCGACGGCTCGTGGCGCACGCTGGCCCACGGCCAGGTGCCGACGCGGCTCGTCCCCGACCCCGAGGCCGTGCCGGCAGCGGTCACGGCCCAGCTGGCCGAGGTAGCCGCCACGGCGATCGAGGCCTGGGGCCCCGTCGCCAGCGTCGGGATCGGGGTGCCCGGCCTGTACGACCCGGCCACCGGCGCGACGCGCTTCCTCATCAACGTTCCCGGGCCGTGGGCGGGCCATCCCGTGGCGGGCCCCGTCGCGGACGCGGTCGGCGTGCCTGCCTTCCTCATCAACGACGCGCGGGCCTTCGGCCTCGCCGAGCTGCGCCTGGGCGCCGGGCGCGGCGCCTCGTCGATGGTCGGGTTGACCCTCGGGACGGGCGTCGGCGGCGTCTTCGCGATCGACGGGCGCGTCCACCAGGGTCACGACGGGACGGCCGGCGAGATCGGCCACCAGACGATCGACCCGGATGGGCCGTGGTGCGGTTGCGGCAACCGCGGCTGCCTCGAAGCCTTCGCCCGGGCCGACCAGATCGCGGCCGCCTGCGGCACGGCGACGGCCGAGGGGGCGGTGCGCGCGGCGCAGGCCGGCGACGAGCGGGCGCGGGCCGGCCTCGCCGACATCGGGCGCTACCTGGGGATCGGGATCGCCAACATGATCGCCGTCATCTCGCCCGACCGGATCGTCCTCGGCGGCGGGGTGGCAGCCGCCGGCGAGCTCCTTCTCGGCCCGATCCGGGCGGAGATCGCGCGGCGGGTGAAGACGACCGCCATCGACGCGGTGGTCCTGGTCGGTGCGGAGCTGGGCACCCTGGCGGGGGCGATCGGGGCCGCCATCCACGGGGCCGAGCGCGCCGCCGAGCGTGCGCCGTGATCTCCGACTCCTACCTGCCCCGCTACCGGGAGATCGAGCACGCGCTGCGGGCGCGAATCGCCGCCCTCGAGCCGGGAGACCCTCTTCCCTCCGACGCCGCCCTCTGCCGCGAGTTCGGCGTGAGTCGGATGACGGCCCGCAACGCCATGCAGCGACTTGCCGAGGAGGGGCTGGTCAATCGCGAGCCGGGGCGCGGCACCTTCGTCGCCGTGCCGCCATCGCACCGCCGGGCGAACAGCCTGATGGGCTTCTCCGACGAGATGCGGCGCCAGGGACGCGTCCCCCACTCGCGACTCGTCCGCCGCGAGCTGCGCCCCGCCCGGCCCGACGAAGTCCGCGACCTGCGCCTCCGCGAGGGCGACCCGGTGGTCGCCCTGGTCCGCATCCGGATCGCCGACGACCGGCCGATGGCCGTCGAGACGGTCGCCCTCCACGGGCGCTGCGCCGGCGTCGTGATGCACGCCGACCTCGAGGCCGGCTCGCTTCACGACGCGCTCCGCGACGCGGGCTTCGTGCCGGTGCGGGGGCGGGCGACACTGGCCGCCAGGGCGGCGTCGCCGGATGACGCGCGCCTCCTCGGCATCCCGGCCGGCACGCCGCTCCTGGTGGAGCGGCGGGTGATCGTCGACCAGCGCGGGCGTCCGCTCGAGTCCACGGAATCGCGCTACCCGGCCGACCGCTACGCGCTCGACGTCGACTTCGAGGTGGAGGCGGCCCGGGAGCGCTCCGCCTCCTGGCAGCACCCCGAGTGAGGCGGAGCATGGAGCCCCGGGCCCGTGTTCGCGCCGCGCTGGAGCATCGCGAGCCCGACCGCGTCCCGCGCGACATGGGCGCGCTACGGATGACCGGGATCCACGTGCGCGCCTACACGGGCCTGCGACGCGCCCTCGGACTGGCCGAGCGCGGCGTGCGGATCGGCGACCTCTCCCAGCAGCTCGCCGTCGTGGACGACGACGTGGCGGACGCGCTGGGGCTGGACGTCCGCGGCGTCGAGCCCCGCGGCCCGTCCGGGTATCGTCGGGAGATGCTCGACGACGGGGCACTCCGCGCCTACCTGGACGAGTGGGGCGTCCGGCGGCGGATGCCGAAGGACGGCTTCTTCTTCGACCCCTCGTCCGCCCCGCTGGGCGGCGAGATCGACGCCGGACACCTTGCCCGTTTCCCCTGGCCGGCCGGCGCGGATGCCGCGCGGCGGGCAGGCGTCGCCGAGGAGGCCCGGCGGGTGATTGCCGACGAAGGCCGCGCGGTCTACGTGGGCTCGGTCTGCGCCGGCCTGACGGAGATGCTCTTCCGGCTGCGCGGGTTCGAGGACGGCTACATCGACCTCGCCGCCGACCCGACGCTGGCCCGGGCACTCATGGAGCGGGTGCTGGAGGTGAAGCTCGCCTGGTGGGGAGCGATCCTGCCCGAGCTTGGCGATGCGGTGGACGCGGTCGGCGAGGCCGACGACCTGGGCGGCCAGGCGACGCCGCTCTTCGCGCCGCGGACCTACCGGGCGCTGGTCAAGCCGCTCCATGCCGAGCTCTTCTCCTTCATCCGCGCCCGGACCCGGGCGAAGGTCCTCTTCCACTCGTGCGGCGCGATCCGCGAGCTGCTCCCCGACCTCGTGGAGATCGGGGTGGACATCCTCAACCCCGTGCAGGTCTCGGCGACCGGGATGGAGACCGCCGCCCTCAAGCGCGACTTCGGGCGCGACCTCGTCTTCTGGGGCGGCGGAGTCGACACCCAGGGGGTGCTGGGCAGCGGGACGCCGGCCGAGGTGCGGGCCGAGGTGCGGCGCCGCGTCGCCGACCTTGCGCCGGGCGGCGGATTCATCTTCGCCGCCGTCCACAACGTCCAGGCCAACGTGCCGCCGGAGAACGTCGCGGCGATGTGGGACGCGGTCGCGGCAACCGGCGCCTATCCTGTCGGCAGCGGGGCCGACGGCGCCCGGGCCGCTGACGCCGCGGCCTCCGGCGCGGGGGCCGCATCGTGAGCGCCGAGACCGTCGTCCGGGGCCAGCTGATCCTCGAGGAGCGGGTCCACCCCGGGCGGATCGTGGTCCGGGACGGCTGGATCGCCGAGGTGGAGCTGGAGGACGCTCCGGCCGGCGGCCCGTACGTCGCCCCGGGGTTCGTCGATGTCCACGTCCATGGCCGGGGCGGCCACGACGCGATGGGCCCGGACGGCGCGCTGGACGGGATGGCCCGGGCGCTCCTCCGCCACGGCGTCACGTCGTTCCTGCCGACGGCCGTGACGGCGCCCCTGGGCGAGCTGGCCTCGTTCGCGGAGCGGGTGCGGGGCTGGATGCCGGCCGCCCCCGACGATGGTGCGGGCCCCCTTGGCTTCAACCTGGAGGGGCCGTTCATCGCGGCCGCCAAGAAGGGCGCCCAGAACCCGGCCCATATCCGGGTGCCGGCCGAGGTGTCGATCGCGGACCTGGAGCCGCTCATCGACGGGATGCGCCTCATCACGATCGCGCCGGAGCTGGCGGGGGCGCTGGAGCTGATCGGCTGGCTGCGGGCGCGAGGCGTGACGGCGTCGCTGGGCCACTCTGCGGCCACCGTGGAGGAAGGCCGGGCGGGGTACGCGGCGGGCGCCCGGACGACCACCCACCTCTTCAACGGCATGACGGGCGTCGACCACCACGCGCCGGGGCTGGCGGTCGCGGCGCTCCTCGCGGACGACGCCTACGTCGAGCTGATCGCCGACGGGCATCACGTCCGCGACGCCCTCTGGCCGCTCATCCTGCGGGCGAAGCCGGCGGACCGGCTCCTCCTCGTGAGCGACTGCGTGGCGCTCGCCGGGACGCCGGCGCGGCGGGGCATGCTCGGCGGGCTCGCCGTGGTGATCGAGGGCGATCGCTGCGTGCTGGCATCGGATGGCCGCCTGGCCGGGTCCGTGATCGCCCTGGATTCGGCCGTGCGCAACCTGGCGCGGGCGGGCATTGCGCTCCCGCGCGCCGTGGCGGCCGCCTCCCGGGAGCCGCTTGCCCTCCTCGGCGTCACCGACCGCGGCCGGCTGGAGCCGGGCCTGCGCGCCGACCTGGTGGAGCTGCACGACGACCTGACGGTCCGGCGCGTCATGCGCGGCGGCCGCTGGTACCCCGGCCCCGGGTGACGCCGGGAGAGGCGCGGGCCGTGATCGCTGCATGGATCGGCCCCCCGGCGGTGTTGTAGGAGGCGAACGGCACGTCGATCCCGCGATCGGCCCCCGCCACCGCCACCGGAGAAGCAGCCATGAAGCCCGACGACATCGAGACCCGCCTTGCCGCGCTGGAGTCGCGCGCGCCAGGTCGCGACGACCCGCCAGTCCTGTCGCGAACCGGGCGGCGTGGCCGGTTCGCCCCTCCCCTGGTCCTTGCGCCGGTCCTCGTCCTCGCCCTGGTCGCTTCGGCGGCTGCGGGCGGGGCGGTCGTGGCCACCCTGGTCCAGTCCGCCCCGGGCGTCCAGAACCCCGGCCAGCCGCTGGAGGGCGCGAATCTCGAGTGCATGTCGCCGCCGGCGGCCGCGGCCTATCTTGCCGAGCACGGGTTCACCGACGTCGTCTGGCAGGTGGAGACCGGCGCCTCCGGGGAGAAGTCGGGAAGCTCGACACAGGTGTCGACCCCGCCCCAGCACGGCTACGTGGTCCCGGCCGCGATCCTGAGCGACGGGAAGCTCCACATGATCGTCGACCAGCGCGCCGGGGCGACCGGCGTCGGGGCCTGCCCCGACCTCCCGATGCCCTGAGGTGGAGACCATCGGGCGCCTCGCGCCGACCGCCGGCGTCGCGGACGGCACGGTCGGCCGCGACGCGGTCTCCGGATCTCGCGACGACCCGGACACCTTCGAGGCCGCCGTCCGCCCCCACTACGCCCCGTTGATGCGCCGGCTCGTCGTCGTCCTCGGCGACGAGCAGGACGCCGAGGATGTCGCCCAGGATGCCTACCTGCGGGCGTTCCGCTCGTGGGAGCGCTTCGACGGCGCGGATGTCAGGGCCTGGCTCTACACCATCGCCCTGCGCCTCGCCTTCAACCAGGTGCGCCGGCGGCGGCGCTGGCTGGGAATCCTCGGCCGCGCGGAACCCGCCCCGTGGACGGATCGCTCCGACCCGGACCTCTGGGATGCGCTCCGCAGGCTCGACGGACGCACCCGGGCGGCCCTCCTCCTGAACGTGCTGGACGGCTACACCCACCGCGAGATCGCGGTGATGCTGGAGGTCCCGGAGGGAACGGTGGCCAGCTGGATCTCGCGGGGCCGGGCCGCCCTCCGGACGGAGCTGGGCGCCGACCGCTGAGAGACTGGCTCCCGTCACGAGAAGGCCCGGCCGAGCGCCGGGTCTCGCGGCAGCTGCGCCTCGTGTGCGACGGGCCCTGACCACGGGGGCATGGTCAAGCGGACTTCCGGGTGGGTCGTCGAGGCGTTCCGGCAGCGCGACGCTTGTGGTGCGGCCGCGCCCTTCGCCTCGCGCCCCGGGAGCATCGCCCGCCTGTTCGCTCGTCCGGGTCCCTGACGAGCCGCCGGACGACCCCGACCTTCGCATGCTCCGATCCCGACTCCCTCGCTCGCTCGCGGGCGCCGCCCTGGTGGCGGTCGCCCTCGCCTCGCTGCTCACTGGCCCGCTGCCGCGCTCGAACCGTCGCGTCCATTGCCCGGCTACCGCCCCGAGTTCGTCACCGAGCGCCAGGCAGGCCGCTGGAAGGACTGCCTGTGGGCCTCGGGGGCGATGCTCATCGACAAGTGGACGAACGGCGAGACGACGGTCGGCCGCGAGCGCCTGCGCCGACTGTCGGGCGACCTGCGCGGCGGCTCGACGCTCGCCGACCTCTCCCGCGCGTTCGCCCGCCTGGACCTCGACCTCCGGCGTTCGCCGGGCGGCGGCGACGCGGTGACCTGGAGCGCGCTGCTGAACAGGCTCGCCGCCGGCGGGGGCGCCGTGCTCCTCGGCGACCAGCACCACATGCCACGCTACTTCGGCCGCTGGGACCGCAAGTTCTGGGCGAGGACCGGCAAGGGCGACGACCACGCCGTCTATGTCGAGGGCTACAACCCGCGGACCGGCCTTGTCTGGCTCATGGACCCGCTCGCCCCCGCGGGATGGCCGGGCGAGTGGGTCAGGGCCGCGACACTTCGACGCTTCGCCTGGACGCGGGGCGGCGCCGTCGTCGCCGCGATGACTCCGTCGGCCAGGCCTGCCCCCTTCGCGGGCGTGGAGCTCGGCGACCCTGGTGCGAGCACGACCGCCGGGGCGCTTCGCGTGGCCTGGCCCCTTGGCGCCGCGGACGGCTGGACGTTCCAGGGGGCCGACGCGACGTCGGTCACGACCCGCATCGCCGCCGAGGACGTCCGGGTCGGCTCCGAGACGATCGCGCTCCCCTCGGGCGATGACGAGCCGGTTGGCGGGCGATCGGGTGTCTCCGTCGAGAGCGGCGCCCTGGTCGCCATGGTCGCCGTTCCGGAAGAGCCCGGCATCTACCGGATCGCGACGACCATCACCGATCGCCGCTTCGGCCACGCGGTCGCGAAGAGCGGGCGGATCACGGTCTACGTCCCCGGGCCCCGAGCGGCGCGGGTGACCGCCAGCTCGCCGGCCGCGATCGTCGACCTCGAGGGTGGCGGCGGTCCGGTTCTCGCAGGGCAGCCGATCGCCATGACCCTGGAGGCGCGCAACACCGGTGTCCTCACCTGGGTCGACGCCGATCCCGTGCCCGCCATGCCCGCCAATGCGGAGATGTCCCTCGCCACCCACCTGACCGGAACCTGGGTCCCGGTGGCGCTCGAGGAGGCGGCCGCCGGGGACGCGCTCACCCCGGTTGTCGACCCTCGGCGGGGCTCCGCTGTCTCCCGGCGGCTCGCTGTGGTTCACGGCCAGTCTTCAGGCCCCGGCACGCGCCGGTCGCTGGGCGCTCATCATCGACGTCTCGGACAGCGTCGACGGCGCATTCTCAACGTCCGGTTCCGCTCCGGCCATCCTCTTCTTCGACGTCGTCGTGCCGTTGCCGGCGGGCCCGCGGACTCCGTAGCCCGCCCCGCCGGCACCGGGACGTCCTCGCGCCCGGGCGGGCGTCGCTGCGCCCGATCGGCTCAGATGACGACCTCGACGAGGTTCTCGTCGGGACCGAGCGCCGCCCGAAGGCCCGCCTCGAGACGAGCAGGCCGCCCCGTCGGTAGGGGTTGTCGGCGTACCTGCCACGCCGGCAGCGGCCGGCCGTTGACGCGCACCTCGCGGGGCGAGAAGCCGTCGCCGGCGACGCGGTAGAGATAGCGGACCGCGCCGCCTTCGAACTCGAAGTCGAAGGTCAGGCCGTCGGCGCGCGCCGGGAGGACCGGGTCGAAGACGACGTCGTCGTAGTAGGTGCGCAGGCCGAGCACGTTCGAGATCAGCTGGTTGAGGAAGATGCCCGGGCCCGCTCGAGTAGACCCGCCAGCCGCCCTTGACCCCGACCCGCCCGGTCCGGATCCGGCCGAACCGGCGGCTCGCCTCGCGGCGGTCCGCGAACGCCGCGTCGGAGCTGCTGAAGTAGGCGTTGCACTGGCGCGGCAGGGCCGACGGAACGTCGAGGTCGAGCCGGATCGGGCAGACCGCGAGCAGCCCCGGGAAGGCCTCCTCGGCCGCGGCCGATCCTGGCCATCGCCTCGACGTAGCGGATGTGGGCATGGACGTACTGGAGCCCGACCTCGCGCCCGAAGTTGGCCGCGGTCTCGGCCCGCTTGAAGATGCGCGACGTCCCGCCGTGGTACGTCCATCGGCCGGTTCATCAGCCGCACGCCGTCGGGGAAGAGGAGGTGGCGCTCGATCAGCGCGGCGTGCCGCGTGGCCTGCTCCGGCGTGAACAGGCCGCTGATGATGCCGCGGGTCATCGGCAGCAGCCGGTAGGAGACGCCGGTCCGGCGGTCGCGCGGGTGGAGGAAGTACTCGACGCCGTCCGGCCCGAAGTGGGCCAGCCCGGCGACGACCCCGTCGGGCACGAGGTGGCGGTTGAAGTCGGCCCGGATCCGCGCGCACAGGCCGGCCAGCCGATCCGCCATGGCGCGCCCTTCCCGCCCGCTCGCAGACCGTCCGGTACCGGTCGAGCGTCTGGTAGGCGAGCTCGACGGTCCAGGCGCTGACCAGGCGCCGGGCCATGGCCGGGTCGGCCGGCTGGAGGGTGTCCTCCCAGTCGCCGCCGGCGAAGACCGGCAGGGCCGTGCCCGGGATGCAGTCGCGCTCGATCCGCTCGATCTGCCGCTCGGTGTGGGCGAGGATCGACTCGGTCTCGGCCGTGACGGCCGTGCGTCCGGTCGTCGGTGTAGGCAACCTGCTCGTCGAGGATGGCGAGGTCGCCCGTCGCCTCGAGGTAGTCGCAGAGCGCCTTGATCGGCCAGTGGATGACGTCGCCGTGGCTGTCGGCCGCCTGCACCTCGCGGAACCGGTCGAACATGAACCACTGCGGCCAGTCGCCGGCTGCCCGGTACTGGTGCGCGTAGACGAGCCGGAGCAGGTCGCGCAGCGGGCCCGGGTTGCCGGTGGCGACGAAGAGCTCGGCCGGGCCCTGGCAGACGTCGCGCACGCCCCAGGCGGCGCCGCTGTACTGCTCGAGCCCGTGCGGCGTCGTGCAGTGGATCATCGCGTCGTGGAGGTACCAGCGCAGCACGTCGTTGAGGCGCGCGAGGTCGTCCGCGCCGTCCGGTGGCGCCGCCCAGGGCCGCGCCGCCGCCCGAGCCCGACCAGAAGCGCGTCGCGGCTCGCTCCGGGTCGGCGTCGGGGTCCGGCCGCGGGATGCGCGGCCGCGTCGGCCGCGCAGGCGGTCGCCAGCTCCGCGGCCGCGAGCGCGTCGAGGATGCTCCCCGTCAGCACGAGCGAGAAGTGCGTGACCGGCTTCGTCTGCACGACGACGTACGCCGCCCCGCGGTCGGCTCCGTCCTCGTAGAGCAGCTCGTCGCCGCCGATCGCCTCGATCCGCGTCCGCGTCCGGCGAGACGATGAAGAACGTCGCCTCCGGGTACGCTGGCTCACGAGCGCCTCGGGCGCGGGGCGCAGCTCGACCCGCGCGGCGGCGGCGTCGACCACCACCTCGCCCGGCGGCGTCGTGCTCGTTCGCGCCCAGGACGACGTCGTGGCTGACGAGCAGCTCGAGCGGGCCGCCCCGCTCGACGTCGACGCTCAGGCGGCAGGCCGGCGCATCGGGCGAGGTCCGACCCGGATCGACGAGGGTGCGCCGCTCGTCCTGGTAGATCCAGCGCGCGCTGTCCGGGCCCATCTCGAAGGCCGACGGCACGCCCAGCAGCTCGTAGCCCCGGTCGGTCCGGACGAAGATGCGCTGGCCGCTCGCCTTGAGCACGTTGAGCGGGTTCCGGCAGACGCTCAGGAGCTTGTTGAACGACGTGTTGCCGATCGTCGAGCTGCGAGGCGAAGACGCCGAACATCCAGGCGGTGACCGAGAGCGTGTCGTCGCTCGGGAGGAGGTCCCGGCCGGACCGCATGATGTGCCCGGTCGGCCGCTCCGATGAGGAGCTCCTTCGCCTTGCAGCACGACGTGCTGCTGGCGGCCGTGGAAGAACGACAGGAGCGATCCCGTCGCGCCGCTCGACGTGACGCCGCTCCGGGCCGAAGAACCGCTCGAGGTCGGCCGGTCCGAGGTCCAGGCTCTCGAACAGGACCGGCGCATCGAAGAGGCCGGGCCGGCGAGGGCGTGGCGTCCGGCTCGATCGGGGCCACGGCGGCAGGCCCCGGAAGGCCTCGGCGGCGGCGCGCGCGCGGCCCGCGTCGGCGGCGCCGGTGGCCGCCGGGTGATCCGCCTCGAAGGCGGCGAAGAACGTGATCTCGCCGGTCGCCCCCGGGCGGGAGCGAGAGCCTCCGCGACTGGAGCGTCGGCAGCGCGAGCTCGTACTGGTAGTTCCGGTTCGGCAGCATCGGGCGACCGAGGGCGGCCGGGAGGTTCGTCGCCTTGTAGGCGAGCCCGTAGAGCTGGAAGCCGTCGGTCAGGTAGCCGACGGCCCCGTCGAGGCAGCCGTGCATGATCCACGGGAACGCGTCGCCCTGGGGCAGGTTCTGGCGCGAGCAGACCAGGAAGCCGAGATCCTCGTCGTCGAGGATCGTGTGGTCGATGTACTGGCTCGTGTACAGCTCGCTGCTCCGGACGGCCGCCTCGCGGGCGATCCCGAGGTCCTGGGCGAGCACGGCGTCCAGGCTCATGCGCCTGCCTCGTGCGCGTTGGCGACCCTGGATCGTCCAGAACCAGGTCGGCTCCGTCCGGGCGAGGCGGAGCGTGCACGAGTAGTCGAGCCCGTCGACCGATCCCTCCCAGGCCGCGCCGTGGCGGGAGGCCCGGAAGCGGCTCGGCGACGCCGGCCCGAGCAGCGGGAAGGACGAGACGCCGCCGCGTGCTCGCCGCCGGAGGTAGACGTTGCCGAGGCCGCCCTCGAGCGGGCTTCCGAGCACCTGGTTGACGAGGATGTCGCCGTGGCGGATCGCGAACAGCGAGCCGTTGTCGAGGAGCTCGATCGAGAGGCCGGCCCGGTTTCGAAGCGCGGCTGCGATCAGCCGCCGCGGGTCACCGACCTGACGCGGGTCACGGCCGGGCGGCCGCCCCTCGGTCTCGGACCACGCGTCCTGCCGCGGTTCGGCAGTCACCGAGCGGCTCAGCCCTTGAGGCCGGTCGTGGCGATGCCCTCGGTGATCCAGCGCTGGAAGAGGACGAACACGATCAGGACGGGCACGACGAGGACGACCGAGCCCGCCATGAGCATCCCGTGGTCCGCCTGGTACTGGCCCGTCGCGAACGTCGCGAGGGCGACCGGCAGCGTGTACATCTGCGGCTCCTGGGCCATCACGAGCGGGTAGAGGAAGCTGTTCCAGTTGCCCGAGGAAGGTGAGGATCGCGAGCGTCGCAAGGACCGGCGACGCGATCGGCATCGACGACCGACCAGAAGACCCGGAACTCGTTGGCGCCGTCCATCCGGGCCGCCTCGAGGAGCTCGTTCGGGACGCCGAACATGAACTGGCGCATCAGGAAGACGCCGAACGGCCCGGCGACGAACGGGAGGATCAGGCCCGGGTAGCTGTTCACGAGGCCGAGCTTGCTCATCAGGACGAAGTTCGGGATCAGGGTGATCCCGGCCGGGACCATCAGGGTCGCGAGGACGAGGCCCATGATCAGGCGCTTGCCGCGCCACTCGAGCTTGGCCAGCGCGTAGCCGAGCATCGGGCAGAAGACCAGGTTGCCGACCGTGACCGCGAGGGCGACCACCGACGAGTTGAAGAAGAAGCGCGGGAAGTCGAGCTGGTCGAACAGCCGCTGGTAGTTGTCGGTCGTCGCGGCGCGACGGCAGGAGCGTCGGCTGTGCCTGCGAGGAAGTCCACCTGGGGCTTGAGCGAACCCAGGAGCATCCACAGGAAGGGGCCGACCATCAGGACCAGCCCGACCGACGAGCAGGCCATGTAGATCCAGTGTTGGAGCGACGCGCCCGCCTGCCGGCGCGCGCGTCGGAGCCGCCGGGCCGACGGCGGGGTCCGGGCGCGGGGGGCGCGGCAGTCATGGCATCACCCGATCGTCCGGGTCGGGCGCTCGGCGGTCATGCGTCCGACCGGAGGAACTGGAACTGGAGGAAGGCGATGACCGCGACGATGACGAACAGGACGTAGGCGATCGCCGAGGCGTACCCCTGGTGGAAGAACGTGAAGCCCTGCTGGTACATGTACATCGTGACCGACAGGGTCGAGTCCAGCGGCCCGCCGCCGGTCATGACGAACGGCTCCTCGAACAGCTGGAGGTAGCCGATCGTCGTGATGACCGTCATGAACAGGATCGTCGGACGGAGCATCGGGAGCGGTGATGTAGCGGAAGGCCTGCCGGCGTCCGGCGCCGTCGATGGCGGCCGCTTCGTAGAGCGTCGCCGGGATCGCCTGGAGGCCGGCCAGGAAGACGACCATCGCGAAGCCGACGTTGCGCCAGACCGCCATCAGCGATGATCGACGGCATCGCGAAGACCGGGTCGGCGAGCCAGGCCGGTCCCTTGATGCCGAGGCTGCCGAGCAGCATGTTGATCAGCCCGACGTCCGGGATCGAGCAGGAAGCGCCAGACGACGGCGATCGCCACGATGCTGGTGATGACCGGCAGGTAGTAGCCGACCCGGAAGGCAGTCCGGAAGCGGGTCACGCCCCGGTTCAGGGCGGACGGCGATCAGGAGGCCGATGACCAGCGTCAGCGGGACCCCGACCACGACGAAGTAGACGGTGTTGCGCGAGCGCCTTCCAGAACTTCGCGTCGCCCAGGAGGGTGACGTAGTTGTCGATGCCGACGACGGAGGTCCCGAGCGGGTTCGCGAGGTCGCGCAGGCCGAAGCTCGTGAAGCTCAGGAGGAACGAGGCGAGGATCGGGAAGGCGAGGAAGACGCCGAACAGGATCACGAACGGGGCGGCGAACGCCCAGCCGGTCAGGTCGTCCCGCCAGCGCCGGTGATCGGCCGGAGGCGGCCGCGGGGCCGCCTCCGCGCGCCACCCGCTGGGCGAGCGCGGGAGCCGGTCATCGTCAGCTCCCCGTCCCGATCTTCTCGGCCTCGCTTCTGCATCTCGTCGGCGGCCGCCTGCGGGGCCATGCCCGCCGGTCGTCATCTTCTCGAGGTGCCGTTGAGCGCCGTGCCCGAGCTCGCTCCACGTCGCGGTCGCCGGCTGCGCCTTGGTGTCCTTGAGCTGCTCGCCGAACAGGGCGACGTTCTTGTCGCCCGTGAGGGCCGGGTCGTCCCAGGCCGACTGGACGGCCGGCAGGTCGCCGACCTCGCCGTACCAGGCGACCTGCGTCTTCGGATCGGTGAGGTACTGGACGAACGCCCAGGCGGCGTCCTTGTTCTTGCTGTCCTTGAAGACCGACCAGGTTGCTGCCGCCGACGAACGAGGTCGCAGCTGACCTTCTTCGGCATCGGCGCGATCGCCCACTTGCCGTCGAAGCCGGCGCCGCCGGCCTCCTTGATCAGGCGCGAGGTGCCAGGGCCCGGAGAAGAACATCGGGATGGGTGCCCGGCGACGAAGGCGGGGGTGATGTCGAAGCCCTTCGGGCACGGACTTGGGGGACAGGCCGTCCTTGAAGAAGGATTCGTAGTACGGTCAGCGCGTCGACCGCCTGCGGGGCTGTTCGAGCCGGAACTTGCCCGCCGCGTCCATCACGTCGCCGCCGTTCGACCACAGGAACGGCAGGTACTCCTGCCAGTTCTTGGTGCCGAGCGAGATGCCCCACTTGGCGCCGCCCTTCGGTCTGCATCGCCTTGGCCATCGCGGTCAGGTCGTCCCAGGTCGCCGGGGGCCTTGGTGATGCCGGCCTTCTCGGCGATGTCCGTCCGGTAGTAGAGGAGCCGCGTCTCGACGTACCACGGCACGCCGTACGACGGTGCCGCCGACGATGTTCGTGTTCCAGGCGCTCTCGAAGTAGGTCGCCAGGTCGAAGTTGGCGGGGACCGGCTCGAGGGCGCCCGTGGCCGCGAACTGGCCCATCATGTCGGTGCCCATCTGGCTGACGTCGGGCGTCTGGTGGCCGGCGATCGCGGTCTGGAGCTTCGCGACGGCCTGGCCCCAGTCAACCGGCGTCACGTTGACGGTGACGCCCGGGTTCGCCTTCATGAAGGAGCGGCGAGGGTCTTGAGCTTGACGCCCTCGTTGCCCATCGCCCACACGGTCAGCGTTCCGGTGACCGAAGCCGCCGGGCTGAGAACCGGCGCCTGGGTCGCCGGCGCCTGGCTGCCCGATGCGCCGGGCGCGTTGCTGGCGGTGTTCGTACCGCAGGCCGCGACCAGGAGGCCGACGACGGCGAGGATGGCGGCGAACCGGATGGGGCTGCCCCGCGCCCGCCTGCTCCACCGTGAGGTCGATCGAGGTTCCAGCATCACCGTTCTCCTCTGCAGCTGGCCACGGCTCGCAGCCCCGGCGAGGCAGGCGGCCTGCTCGCGCTGGAGCCTGGCCGCCCTGTCAGGCGCCCGCCCGGCAGCCGTTTCGCCCCGCTGATCGTCGAGACTGGCTCGGCCACCCGAGGACAGCGACCCGGGCGAGTGTCCCGCCGCGCCAACGCGGCGTCATGACGGTCCGTCATGAGGCAGGTCGCGGGTGATCGGGCGGCGGGGCGTCAGGCCGGCTCGAGGAGCTCCATCCGGATCCGCTTGTTGAGGCGGCCCTTGCTCTCGTAGCCCGTCACGCGGATCGTGCCGACCTCGCGCGTATTGGCGACATGGGTGCCCCCGTCGGCCTGCAGGTCGAGGCCCACGATCTCGATGGTCCGGATCTCCGAGATGCCGGGCGGCAGCAGGTTGACCTTGGTCCGGATCAGGTCGGGGATGGCGAAGGCCTCCTCGCGGGGCAGCACGTTCACACGGACGTCCCGGCCCCCCAGCAGCTCCTCGTTCACGGCGGTCTCGATCGTGCCGACCAGCTCGCCGGACATCCGCTCGAACTCGAAGTCCATCCGGCCGTTGCCCGGCTCCATGTTGCCGCCGGTCACGAGCGCCCCGTAGTCGCGCCAGACGACGCCGCACAGGGCGTGCAGCGCGGTGTGGGTGCGCATCAGCCGGAGGCGGCGATCCCAGTCGAGGTCGGCCGTGAAGAGCGCCGGGCCCGCGAGCGGCGGCTCTGCCCCCGGCTCCAGCTCGTGCCAGATCTCGTCGCCGGACTTCCGGGCCGCGACCACCCGCCAGGCCCGACCGTCGGGCGCCCGGATCGCGCCCCGGTCCGCCGGCTGGCCGCCGCCGCCCGGGTAGAAGACGGTCCGGTCGAGGAGGACGAGAGCGCCCTTCCCCTCGGCCGCGCGCGGCTCGACGGCGCGGACGGCGGCCGCCACCGTGCGAGCGTAGGCATCGACGTAGCAGACGTTGTCGCTCATGGCAACGGGGTGGCCATCGGCACCGCGGTCAGGTCCGCGCCCGCTGCCATTCCTCCCGCAGCAGCCCGTAGACATAGTCGCCGCCCCACGTTCCGTCGGCCAGGCGTTCCCGCCGTTGCGTCTGCCGCAGGTGGCCCTCGCGGACGAACCCGCACCGCTCCGCCAGCCGCCAGCTGCGGACGTTCGTCTCGTCGCAGTAGAGGCGGACCCGCTGGGCGCCGACACGATCAAAGGCGAAGGTGAGCGCGGCGCGCACCGCCTCGGTGGCCAGGCCGCGGCCCTCGTGGTCGACGTCGACGAAATAGCCGATCTCCAGCTCGGGGAGGGTCCACGAGACGACCCCGACGTAGACCTGGGCCACGAGCTGGCCCGTGTCGCGCGCCCAGGCGCCCAGGAAGAAGGCGCGGCGCGCGGTCCAGTCGGCGGAGAACGCGCGAAGCAGGTCCGCCGCCTCCTCGAGCGCCGTCACGCCCAGCGCCGGGTTGCCGTCCTCGTACGGCAGCAGGTGCGCCTTGTTCCGCAGGCAGAAGGCGAGGTATGGAACCGCGTCTTCCACGGCGTACGGTCGGACGACGAGGCGCTCCGTCGGAAGCCTGGTCTCCATGGAGTCGGGCGGCGCGGTCATGTCGGGTGGAGGCTAGCGCATGGCGGGCGCTCCCCGCACGCTGGAAGTGCGTGCCGACGCCCTGCCGCGGCCGGTCCTGCGGCACCGGGCAGGGGCGAGCTGGCAGCCAGCGGCCTGCCGAGCCGGCGCCCGGCCGCGGCGGCGCCCGGCGGATGCGTGCCTGCCGCCGAGCTGGTGCCGCCGAGCTGGCGCCCGGCCGCGGCGGCGCCCGGCGTATGCCGTGAAGGATTGAGGGGAACGCTGGCGGGCCACCAAGGGCGGCGGACACGCCCGGAGGGGCCTCGCGGGGTGCACCCCATGCCGGGTAGGCATAGACGGACGCCTGGACGCGCCGAGCTCGCACGGCAGGGGCCCCGCCATACCTTCCCGGAATACGGCGGGGTGTACGGCGGGGTGTGCGGGGGGGCCGTACCCCGGCCGCCCTCCCGCGACGCCGCCGTGAGCTGGCCTGCCGCGACCCGGCGCCCTGCCGGCCCGCCCCGCCCCCCGGGGGCCTGCCTACTTCGCGGTGAGGGTGCCGGTCATGACCGTGGGGTGGACCGTGCAGACGAAGCCGTAGGTCCCCGCGGGGAGGGCCGGGACCTCGTAGGTCCGGGTCTCCACGCCGGGAAAGATGTCGCCGGCCCAGACGAGGGGACCCGTGGGGGAGTCCTTGTGGATCGCCACGTTGTGGGGGATCCCGGCGTCGTTGTTGGTGAAGACGATCGAAAAGGGCGTGTTCGCCGGGACCTCGAGGGTGTCCGTGTCGAACGCGGTGTTCTGGGCGCTGATCGCCAGGGTCGTCGCGCCGCCGCTGCCGTCCGAGGGGGCCGCCGAGGGAGCGGGGGCGGAGCCGGAAGGAGCGGGGGTGGCGGGAGCGGCGCTTGTGCCGGGCTCGGCCGACGGAGCGAGCGTCGCAGAGGGCGTCGGGGCGAACGTCCAGCCGGGCGTCGTTTCGGCGGCGCACCCGGCGAGAGCAGCGGCGAGGGCGACGAGGATGACGAGGGAGCGGGCGAGGCGCATGCGAGCCGGAACCTCCGTGGCGGACTGCGCGGCGCCGTGGACCGGCGCCGGACGATCGTGGGACGTCCC
>CAVUAG010000014.1:0-120609 GCA_963739365.1 uncultured Chloroflexia bacterium
CGATACCCGCCGATGGTCACGGTTGAACCTCCGCGGGTCGCCGGGATCCGCCGATCGCGCGCACGCCGTGGAGCGCGCCCGCGAGCCGATAGCGCCCGAACGCTCCGGCAACGAGGCCCTCCTCCTCGAGGCGGGTCAGGACCGCGAGGATGGTGGCACCGGCCATGCTCGTGCCTCCGACCAGCCCGTCGGCGGTCGCCGGCCCCCGCAGGAGGTGGCGCACCACGGCCTCCTCGGCCGGCCCGAGGCGGGCCACGATGGCACCCGGGTCCGGCTGCGATGCCTGGCCCTGGATGCGCCGCCGTCGTCGGACGTCCAGGGGGGTCGCGTACCCGAGGTCCTCGACGAGCTCGTCCGTCCCGGCCACGAGCCGCGCCTCCCCCGCGTTCTCGCGCAGCAGCCGGTTGCAGCCCACGGATTGGGCGCGGTCCAGCGGCCCCGGGACCGCGAACACGGCACGGCCCTGCTCCATGGCCCAGCCTGCCGTGATCAGCGCGCCACTTCGCTCGCCCGCCTCGACGACCACCGTGGCGTCCGCCAGCCCCGCGATGATCCGGTTGCGGCGGGGAAAGCCGGCCGGCCGTGGCCGCGCGTCGGGCGGGAGCTCGGCGATCACGGCCCCGCCCGATCGGACGATCTCCCGGGCCAGGGTCTCGTGCGCCGTGGGGTAGAGATGCGCGTGGCCGCTCCCGAGCACCGCAACGGTGAGTCCGTTCGCGAGCAGCGCGCCGGCGTGGGCCGACCCGTCGATGCCCACCGCCAGCCCCGACACCACCGTCGCGCCCACGGCCGCGAGGACGCCGCCGATCCGTGCCGCCGTCTGCCGCCCCTCGGCGGTCGGGCGCCGGGTGCCCACGACCGCCACCGCCCGCGGCGCCTCGAGGACGGTCGGGTCGCCGGTGACGAACAGGACCGGCGGCGCGAGATCGATCTGGCGGAGACGGCCGGGATACCCCGGATCCTCGGTTGTCAGGGGCACGACGCCGAGCTCGGAGAGGCGCGCAAGCAGCGTGCCGCCGGCCGCCCCGGCCGGACCGATCCGGGCCGCGAGCCCCGGATCCATCGTGAGGCCCTCGGCGGCGACCGCGGCTGCCAGCCGCGCCGGGCCGCCCGGCCCGCCGCCCGTCGCCAGCACCCGGCGCGCACTGCCCAGCGACCGGACGAGCGCCCCGAACGTCACCGGTCCGATTCCCTCGATGGCCGCGAGGACGATCCACGCCTCGCGCTCGGACAGGCGCCCGCGTGGCGGGCGAGCCGGTCCGCCCTGACCTGAAGCCGGGCGCGGCCGCCCCATCCCGGGATCCGGCAGGCCGTCTCCCGCGCTCACGGATGCCGCTGCGACGCCAAGCGGGCCTCCCCGTCCGATCCCCAGCATCGTCAGGCCGCCCCGCGCGCCACGCCCGTCCGCCCATCCCCGGGAGGCCGGTACCGGGCGGCCTCCTCCAGGTGCTGGACGGCCACCCGGTCCGCGCCGGCCAGGTCCGCGATGGTGCGGGCGACGCGCACGAGGCGTTCCGTGGCGCGCGCGGTCAGCCCCGCCGCGTCGGCGAGCGCGATCGCACGCGCCTCGCCGCGGGCGTCGAGCGCTGCGGCGGCGCGCAGCGCTCGTCCGCGGAGGCGGCCGTTCAGCGCGGCCCGCGCTTCGAGCTGTCGAGCGCGGCAGGCCTCGACCCGCGCCCGAACGACCTCCGAAGGCTCGGCATCGGCCGCGCTCAGCAGCTCCCGGGGAGCGACCCGCGGCACGCCGACCCACAGGTCGATCCGGTCGCGCAGCGGTCCCGAGATCCGGCCCCGGTACCGCTCCGGGACCCCGCTCGGGCAGGCGCAGCGACCCGACGGGTCCTCGTCCCAGCCGCAGGGGCATGGGTTCATGGCCGCGACGAGCTGGAACCGCGCCGGGAAGACGACCGCGCGTCCCACCCGGGCCACGCAGACGCGCCCCTCTTCGAGCGGCTGGCGCAGCGCCTCCAGCGACGAGCGGTCGAACTCCGGGAGCTCGTCGAGGAAGAGCGTCCCGAGATGGGCCCGCGTCGCCTCGCCCGGCGCCAGGCGCGGCCCGCCTCCGACAAGAGCCGCGTAGGAGGCGGTGTGGTGGGGAGCCCGGAACGGCCGGCGGCGGACGAGACCCCGGACGGGCTCGGATCCCACCACCGACGCGATGATCGTGGCCTCGCGCGCCTCCTCGTCGTCGAGCGGCGGGAGGATCCCCGGGATCGTCGAGGCGAGCATCGTCTTCCCGGACCCGGGGGGGCCGATGAGGACGAGCCCGTGAGCCCCCGCCAGGGCGATCTCGAGCGCCCGCCGCGCCTCGAAGAGGCCGCGCACGTCGGCGAGGTCCGGGCGCTCGCCGGCCGCGTCCTCGGCCACGGTGTCCGGGAGCTCCGCGGGGACCATCTCGGAACGCAGCCCGGGCCGGTGCCCGCCCACGCGGCGGCCGCGCAGCGTGTCGGCGGCCTCGGCGAGCGACGCGGCACCGACGATCTCGATTCCCGGCACGAGCCGAGCCTCGGCGAGGGATCCCGGAGGGCACGACGACACGGGCGGCCCCGCGCCGCGCGAGCGCCGCCACCATCGGCAGGATTCCCGGCACGGGGCGTACCTCCCCGCCCAGGCCGAGCTCCCCGAGCAGCGCCCACGACCCCCGCGGCGTCACCTGCTCCGAGCCGACGAGGATGGCGATCGCGATCCCGAGGTCCAGGGCCGAGCCCGCCTTCGGCACGTCCGCCGGGGCGAGGTTCACCGTGATGCGGCGCGCAGGGTGAACGAACCCGCTGTTGCGCAGCGCCCCGCGCACGCGCTCGCGCGCCTCGCGGAGCGCGGCATCGGCGAGGCCGACGATCGTGAAGCCGGGAAGCCCCGGGGCCACGTCGGCCTCGACCCGGACCGGGCGGCCGTCGAGGCCGTGGAGGGTGGCGGCGAGGACGCTGGCGAGCATGGGCCGCACGGTAGCGGCGGCCGCTCATCGCCGGATTACTCGCCCCTTACTCGGTGCCCCGGAGCCAGCTCCCGGACCCTCGCGGTCGGCCGGTCAGCGGACGGGGGCCGGGGCTGCCGCCGTACCCGGGGCCGCCCCGCGATCGATCGCGCGGGCCAGCTCGTGGAAGGAGCGCCCGAGGGGCGATTCCGCCTTCGTGGCCATGACCGGGGCGCCCGAGTTGAGGGCGCTGATCGCCCCCCGGTACTCGTTGAGGACCTGGAGGTCGATCGGGTGGCGCAGGGCGCCTTCGGCCGTCTTCGCGTTGATCCCCGTGAACGCGTTCGAGCGGTTGAGGATGAGCTTGACCCGGTCGCCCTCGTAGCCGATGTGGGCCAGGGTCTCGAGGACGAGGCGCACGTTCTTGAGGCAGGAGAGGTCGGCGGTCAGGACGACGAACAGCTGGTCGGCCGCGTCGAAGACGCCGAGGTTCATGTCGTCGAGGCGCTTGTCCACGTCGACCACGACGTAGTCGTAGAGCCCCCGGAGGACGTCGATGACCTGGGTCAGGTGCTCCTTCGTCACGAGCTCGGCCTGCTCGGGCGTGGGCGGGGCCAGCAGGAGGTCGATCTTCGAGTCGTGCTCCACCATGACGCCGCGCAGCAGGTCGGCGTCGATGGACGGCGCGCTCACCGCGTCGACGATGCTCTTCCGGTCGAGGCCGAGATCGAGGAAGACCCGGTGGTCGCCGAACTGGAGGTTCGCGTCCACCAGGCACACCCGCCGGTTCAGCTCGCGCTGGAGCGCGATGGCCACGTTGATCGCGATGGTCGTCGTCCCCACGCCGCCCTTGGCGCCGTAGAACGCGAGGACGCGCCCGAGGGGCGGCCGCCCGACCATGAGGTCCTTGGGGGCGAAGCGGGCCAGCAGGCTCTTGATGCGGGCCAGGAGCTCGGCCGGGTGGAACGGCTTGACGAGGTAGTCGTCGGCGCCGGCGCGCAGGCCCCGGATCTTCTGCTCGACCTCCGCCTCGGCCGTGAGCATGATGATCGGGACGTGGGTGTCCACCTCCTCGGCCCGGACCTTGGTCGCCACCTGGTAGCCGTCGAGCTTCGGGAGCATGACGTCGAGGAGGATGAGGGCGGGCGCCTCGGCGCCCCACAGCCGGAACCCCTCGGCGCCGTCGGCCGCGACGATCACCTCGTAGCCCTCCTGCTTGAGCGTGTAGCTCAGCAGGCGCTGGACGTTGGGGTCGTCGTCGACGACGAGGATCTTGGCGGCCATCCGGACCTCACTCGCTCAGCCGGGACTGCGCGCCGCGCCCCCGGACCCATGACAGGATAGCGGACGGGGGTCCCGCTCGACCCCCGTCCGGTGGTACCAGCGCCGTCGCTCCGCCGCGACGCGCTCAGCCCTCCTCGGATGACGAGGCGGTGGCGGCGATCGCCGCCCCGAGGCCGGCGGTCAGCGGCCCCACGAGCTGGGTGAACTCGGTCGGGATGACGTACTTGGTGGACGGGCTCTCGCCGATCTGCTTGAGCGCGTCGAGGTACTGGAGGAGCATCGTCTTCTGGTCGATCGTCGATGCCGACTCGTAGATCCGGGTCAGGGCCTGGCCGAATCCCTCGGCGTTGAGGATCTGCGACTGCCGCGTCCCCTCGGCGCGGAGGATCTGCGCCTGGCGCTCGCCCTCGGCGGTCAGGATCGCGGCCTGCTTGGCGCCCTCGGCGATGTTGATCTCGGACTGGCGGCGGCCCTCGGACTCGGTGATCACGGCGCGCCGTGTCCGCTCCGCCGAGAGCTGCCGGTTCATCGCGTCCTGGACGTCGCGGGGCGGCGTGATCTCGCGGATCTCGACGGTCGTCACCTTGCCGCCCCAGCGCTCGGTGACCTCGTCGAGCTTGGTCCGCAGGACCTCGTTGATCTGCTCGCGGCGGGAGAGCACCTCGTCGAGGAGGATGTCGCCGATGACGGCGCGCAACGTGGTCGTGGCCACGCCCTGCAGGGCACCGGCGAAGTAGGCCACGTTCACGATGCTCTTGAGGGGATCGACGATCCGCCAGTAGATCAGGAAGTCGACGTTGATCGGGGCGTTGTCCCGGGTGATCGTCGTCTGGCTGGGAACCTCGATGAACTGCTCGCGCACGTCCACCTTCACCGGCCGGTCGATGATCGGGATGAGGAAGCGCAGCCCCGGGTCGCGCACGAGGCCCTCGTTCGTCCGTCCCAGCCGGAAGACGACCATCTTCTCGTACTGCTGGACCACCCGGACCGAGAGGTACAGGAAGAGCAGGACGAGAACGATGATCGCCACCACCCCGGCGATCGTGATGCCGAGCTCCACGGTGCGGGCTCCTTTCGACTTCTGCGCTGGATGGGCTGGTCAGGCGGCCGGGCCGGCGGTCGGCTCGACAAACAGGGTGAGGCCGTCCTGGCGAACGACCCGTACGGCGACGCCGCGCGGGATCGCGCGGCCAGAGGCGCTGCGTGCGGTCCACTCCTCGCCGACCGCCAGGACCGAGCCGACCGGATCGATCGGCCGGGCGACCTTGCCGCCCTGACCCACGACCTGCAGCGATCCCACCAGGATGGGGCTCTGCGGGGCGTGCCGCGACCGGTAGGAGACGACGGTGATCAGCACCGCGAAGGCGGCGGTCAGGCCGACGATGGTGAGGATGACGGGGATCGCCACCGAGACGTCCGGCGCCGTCGGCGTGCCCGGCTCCGTGTAGAGCGCGGCCGCGCCCAGCGCGACGCAGATGACCGCCCCGATCGCGAGGAGGCCATGGCTGGCAACCTGGGTCTCCAGCAGCACCAGGACCAGCCCCAGGACGATGAGGAGAAGCCCTGCCACGTTGAGGGGCAGGCTCCCGAAGCCGATGAAGGCGAGGAGCAGCGCGATCGCACCGATGATCCCGGTCACGAAGTTCGGGTTCTGGAGCTCGAAGATCAGCCCGTAGAAGCCGATCGTGAACAGGATGAAGGCGATGTTGGGGTCCGAGAGCAGGTGGAGGAGTGCCTGGAACGGGTTCATCGGGACCTCCACGGGGACCGCGTCCGCGGTCGCCAGCGTGACCTCCCGGCCACCCGCCAGCCCCACCGTGCGGCCGTCGGCCGCCGCGAGGACCTCCTCGATGGTCGCCGCGATCCCGTCGACGGCGCCGGCGGCGACCGCCTCCGCCGCGGAGTAGCTCTTGGCCTCCTTCACCGTGGAGACCGCCCAGTCGACCGGGCGTCCGCGGGCCTCGGCGATCGCGGTGATGTTGGCGATCGCGTCGTTCATCACCTTCTCGCCGAGCGTCCCGCCGATGTCCTCGCCGCTGCTGGAGACCGGGCTCGCCGCGCCGATGTTCGTCCCGGGCGCCATCCAGGCGAGGTGCGCGGAGAGGGTGATGAACGTGCCCGCGCTGGCGGCTCGGCCGCCCGCCGGCGCCACCCACACGATGACCGGGACCTCCGCCTCCAGGAGGGTGCTGGTGATCTGCTGTGTCGCGTCGAGGCTCCCGCCGGGCGTGTTGAGCTTGACGACGGCGACCTCGGCGCCCTCCCGGGCAGCCTTCGCCACGCCATCGGTCAGGTAGCCGGCCATGACCCCATCCACGACGCCCGTCGCGGGGAGCACCCACGCCTCCGCGGCCCCGTCCGCGCCCCGGACCGGGGTGATCGCGCCGAGCGCGAGGCCCAGCGTCCCGAGCCCCAGGGGCACGAGGGACAGCAAGCGGGCGACGGTTCCGGGACGGCGCATGCAAGGGTCTCCTGCGCCAAGTATCGCATCCTCGGCGGACCAGTCCACCAGTGCCGCGTGTCAGCTCCCGAGGGCGTCGAGAACGAGCTGGCTCCACGTCTCGAGCTGGTCGTAGACGGCGCGGACCGCCGCCGGCTCGGCGAAGTCCCCTTCGAGCTTGTCCGTCTCGCGGACCCGGACGGCGCGCCCGGCGGCCTCGGCGACGTAGACGACGCCGAGGTGCACCCGCCCAACCTCGGTCTCGTCGTCGTTGAGGAGGCCGAGCAGGCGGAACTCGGGGACGAAGTCGGCCGCCAGCTCCTCGGCCCACTCGCGGGTCAGGCCGCCGGCCAGATCCCGGTCACCCGGGTTCAGGTGGCCGCCCACGCCGATCGAGTACCGGTCGTGGAGGCGCTCGTCTCCGCCGGCGCGCGTCCGCCGCATGAGGAACAGGCGACCGCGGTCGCGGAGCACCAGGTACGGGATCACCTGCTTGAACCGCGGATCCCGCTCCATGGCGGCGCGGGGCTCGAAGCGACCCTCCGCGGCGATGACGGCCAGCCGGCGCGCCGCCCCCGTGCTCGCGATCCCCCGCCAGCCGCGGGCGTCCATGACCAGGTCGCGCGCCACGACGAGGACCAGCTCGTCGCTCACCCGCCACCCTCGAGGCGCGCCCGCGCCGCGGCGAAGCGCTCCCGCAGAGCCTCCTCGGCCGGGAGGTTCCTCACCCGGCCCCGGGTCGAGAAGGACGAGCCAGTCGTCGAGCCGGTCGCGCATCGCCCGGACGGCCGCGGCCAGCGGCCGCGCGTTGGTCACCGCGATGCCGGCTCCCATCGCCGGGTCGCCGCGGGCCAGGCGCGTGGCTCCGGCCCAGCCGCTCGCGGCCAGTGCCGACGCAGCCGGCCAGCCCGCCGGGACCGGCTCTCCCGGTACGCCCGCGACAGCCTCCACCAGGGCCGCGGCGACCACGAGCGGAAGGTGGCTGATGGCGGCAACGGCGGCATCGTGGTCGATCGCGGTCATGCGCAGCGGCCGCGCGCCGCAGACCAGGGCCAGCTGCTCCACGAGGGCAACGCCGGCCTCGTCACCTCCCGGCGGTGGAACGACGACCCACGGCCGGTCGCGGAGGAGGTCGATCGACCCCGCCGCGAAGCCGCTCGTCTCGCGGCCCGCCATCGGGTGCCCTCCCACGTAGCGGAGACCCAGGCTCGCCGCCCGCTCGGCGAGGAGCACCTTGGTGCTCGCCACGTCGCTGATGACCGTGGCGGGGCGGAGGGAAGCACCGTCGGGGCCCGCCAGGGCGCCGAGCAGCTCGAGGCAGGCCCCCGGTGGTGCCGCCAGCACCACGAGGTCGACGCCCTCCAGCGCGTCGCGCAGGGCCGGCGCGGCGACGTCGATCGCCCCCTGCGCGCGGGCGATCTGCGGCCCGGTCCCGGACGGCGTCCAGGCGGCCACGTGCCAGCCGGCCGCGTGGGCCGCCCGGGCGATCGATCCGCCGATCAGACCGAGGCCGAGGAGGGCGAGACGCACCGGCGGTCAGGGGCCGCTGCGACGCGGGCCGAGGCGTCGCTCGGCCAGCCGTCGCTCGCCGGCATCGGCCGGGGACCCGGGTCCCCGGTGAGCCCTGGCGCCGGACGCGCCCACGCCGCTCGACCCCGCGGCGCTCGAGGTTCATCAGCACGCCACACCGCGGACAGCGGCGCTCGTCGACGAAGAGCGACGCGAGCGGCGAGGTCGCGTAGACCTGGCGGCCGCAGTTCCAGCACGCAAGGCGGGGCATGGCCCCATCCTACGCTGCCGGCGCGGCTGCCGATCGATCCTAGCCGACCACAGGAAGGCTCTCGAGGGCCCGCGCGACCTGCTCAGCCGGGTACTCGTAGTCGACCAGCGCCCCGGCCAGGTAGCGCTCATAGGCCGACAGGTCGAAGTGGCCGTGGCCGCTCAGGTTGAAGAGGATCACCCGGGTGACCCCCTCCGCCTTGGCCACGAGCGCCTCGTCGATCGCCGCCCGGATCGCGTGGTTCGACTCGGGCGCCGGCAGGATCCCTTCGGTGCGGGCGAACTGGACGCCGGCGGCGAAGCTCGGGTTCTGGTGGACCGCCCGGGCCTCGATGAACCCGTGCTCGCGCAGCAGGCTGACGAGCGGCGCCATGCCGTGGTAGCGCAGCCCACCGGCATGGATCGGCTCCGGGATGAAGTCGTGGCCGAGCGTGTGCATCTTGACCAGCGGCGTCAGCTTCGCGGTGTCGCCGAAGTCGTAGGCGTAGACGCCGCGGGTCAGCGATGGCGATGCCTCGGGCTCGACCGCGATCACCCGGTAGCTGGCCTCGCCGCGCATCTGCTGGCCGAGGAACGGGAAGACAAGCCCGGCGAAGTTCGAGCCGCCGCCGGTGCACCCGATGAGGATGTCCGGCTTCTCGCCCGCCATCTCCATCTGGAGGATCGCCTCCTGGCCGATCACCGTCTGGTGCAGCAGCACGTGGTTGAGAACCGACCCGAGGGAGTACTTGGTGTCATCACGGGTCGCGGCGTCCTCCACCGCCTCGCTGATCGCGAGGCCGAGGGATCCGGGGTTGTCCGGCGTCTCCGCCAGGACGGTCCGCCCGTACGCCGTGGTCGACGATGGGCTCGCGACGACCTCCGCCCCGTAGGCTTCCATCAGCATCCGGCGGTACGGCTTCTGGTCGTAGCTGGCCCGGACCATGTAGACCTTGACCTCGAGCCCGAAGAGCGCCCCGGCGATCGCGAGGCTGGTCCCCCACTGCCCGGCGCCGGTCTCGGTCGCGAGGCGCTTCACGCCCTCCTGCTGGTTGTAGAACGCCTGGGCAATCGCGGTGTTCGGCTTGTGGCTTCCGCCCGGGCTCACGCCCTCGTACTTGTAGTAGATGTGGGCAGGCGTATCGAGCGCCCGCTCGAGCCGGTGGGCACGATAGACGGGGCTCGGGCGATAGAGCCGGTACGCATCGCGGACCGGATCCGGGATCTCGATCTCGCGCTCGGCGCTCACCTCCTGGCCGATCAGCGCCATCGGGAAGAGCGGTGCCAGGTCGGCGGGGCCGATGGGCTGGCGCGTGCCCGGGTGGAGGACGGGGGCCGGGGGCACGGGCAGGTCGGCCACCACGTTGTACCAGGACCGCGGGATCTGGTCCTCGTCGAGCACGAGCTTCGTCCGATCGGTCGGCACGGCGAGCCTCCTTGGGTTGGGCGAGTCGGCGGTGAGCCGGCACCGGCGGGACGACGCCCCGAGGCTACCGCAGCCCGGCCGGTCCCGGCGACTGGCCTCGAGCGTCGAGCCCGAGGAGTGTCGTTGCGAGCGGCCGATAGCGTACCGGGCCGTGACCGAGCTCGCTCTGGTAGACGACCAGCCGGTCGACGGTCCAGGCAGCGTCGAGGCCGGTCGCGGCACGCGCCAGGGCGGCCACCGTGCGCCCCGCGCCCTGGATGCCATCCGCCCGTCCCAGCGTCAGGTGGGCCCGGAACGGCCGCCCGTCGCGCTCCCAGCCGCGCTCGGCCAGCTGCTCGCCCAGCGCTCCGGCGAGGGCCTCCAGCTCCGAGGTCCCCTCGACGATCCCGAGCCAGACGACGCGCGGCCGGTCTGCGGCAGGAAACGCGCCGGCACCGGCGATCCGGACCGCGAACGGCGCGACGAGGGCGGCGGCCGCCTCCGTCGCCGCCACGAGGTCGGGAATGCGGTCCGGGGCCGTCGACCCGAGGAACCGCACGGTGAGGTGCAGGTTCTCGGTGATGGCCCACCGCAGGCGGCCCGCCTCGGGGAGCGCGGGATCGGCCACGACGCCATCGACGAGCGCCCGGACGGCGCTGCGGGCGGCATCGGCGAGCGGGACCGCGACGAAGATGCGGAGGTCGTCAGCGTCGCTCGCCGGGTACCAGCGGCGCCAGTCGCGACGATCAGCGCCCGTCGGTCTGCTCCCGCTGCCAGACCGCCCGATCGGCACGCAGCACCTCGTGCGCGCGGTCGCGGTCGCGCCAGCCGACGACGTCGGTCGCCTTGTTCTCGAGCAGCTTGTAGGTCTGGAAGAAGTGCTCGATCTCGACCAGCCGATGCGGCCGCACCTGCTCGAGGCGTTCGATATGCGCCTGGTGGGGATCACCGATCGCGACGCACAGGACCTTGAAGTCGAAGCCCATCTCGTCACGCATCTCGAGCCCGCCGATGGGGCGCGCCCAGACGTGGCAGCCGGTGAAGGTCGGCTCGTCGATGATCATGCAGGGCGTCCGTGTGGTCGCCGTCGTCGGCGCGGGTCCCTTCGATGAAGCCGTAGTCGAAGTTGTAGAAGACGGCCGAGGACAGGATCCGGTCCAGGCGAAAGACGCCGGCCTCTTCGTCGAACTCGTACTTGTTGCGGCTGCCCCGCGGGATCTCGACGACGATCTCGACGATGTCCGGAAACGCCGCTCTGTGCCTGGCGATCATGGGCGCACGATACGCCACGCGGCGACGCGGCAGGGGGGCCGCATCAGCCCGCGCCGCTCAGGCGCGCGCCCGCGAAGGCGGAGCCGAGCACCGCAGCGAGCGCACCCCGAGGTGCGTGAGCGAGAAGCGCAGGCGACAACGCACGCGGACGCCGCATCAGCGGCGCGGTCACTCGTTGTAGAGGCGCTCCTCGATGAGCTTCTCCTGCACCGTCCGCCCGTTGGGATCGAAGCAGGAGAACTCGAAGTGCTTCTCGAACTCGAGATCGACGTTGTCCTGGCCGCCCCGGTTCTTCTCCACCGAGAGGATGACCCAGTCCCGGAAGCGCTGCGCCTGGTACGGGTTGAACTCGATGTTGACCTTGGCGACGATGTGGTACTTCTCGTTGAGGATGACGATGATGTCGGCCTCGTAGTTGATCGCCGACGAGCCGCGCAGGTGATGGTTGCGCAGCCGGCGTCGCCTTGAGGCCCTCCTTGTCCGCGGCCACGATCGCGACCATCGCCCACCTGCTCCGCGAGGGCGATGTCCTTGAGGCCGTTGACGACGAAGGTCACCTTCTCGGTCTCGGTGGTCGGCTCCGGGTGCTGCGGCACCTTCTGGAGGTAGTCGACCATCACGACGAGCTGGCGTCCGCCGGACAGCTCCTTGTGCTGCTGGACCAGCGTCCGGATGTTGTCGACGGTGCTTGCCGTCTGCGTCCCCCGCATCAGGAAGAGGTTCTGGCCGTAGCGGCCGATCCGGTCGAGGCTCGGCCGGAGGCGCGGGTTCGACGCGAGCTGCGGCCCGGTCCCGCCCTCGCCGTCGGCGACCCACGAGCCGAGGATCTCGCGGCGCACGTCCTGGATCTTGATGGCGCCCGTCTTGTGCGGGAGGTGGGCCAGCGCCGATTCCATGGCGATGAGCCGGTTGAGGAGGTAGTGCTCCTCGTGCTCGAAGCAGATGTAGAGGACGTTCGCCTGGCCGCCCGAGGCGACGTTGCGCGCCATCTGCAGGGCCATCGTCGTCTTGCCGGTTCCCTGGGCACCGCCGATCAGGAAGAGCTCGCCCGGGCGCAGGCCCGTGCCGATCGTCTTGTCCAGCGGGGTGAAGCCCAGCGGGATCGGCTGGTAGTCGGACAGGTCGCCGGAGACGATCCGGTCGTTCAGGTCCACCAGGACGTCGAGGGCGGACCGGGGCACGAGGCTCCCGGTGTCGGCGTCAAGGCGCCACTGCGGCTTCGGCCCACGGACGGTGGGCTGCTCAGTCTCGGTGCTCACGCGTGCACTCGCTCCCCTGGCGTAGCGGACAGCGGGGCAGGCCCCCGTGCCGAAATCCTAGCACCCGCCCCCGGCCCGAACACCCTACCGGAGTACCATGCCGAGGCCCGTTCGACACCTCCGATCAGGTGCCCGGCGTGGCGTAGATCTCGAAGAAGCGGACCAGGGCCCGGATCCCGCCTTCGAAGTTGGCGAGGTCCATCCACTCGTTCGGGGCATGGAAGTTGCCGTTCGGCGGCATGAAGCCCATGACCGTGACCGGCAGGCCGACGATCGACGCGAAGCTGGCCGCAACGGGGATCGATCCTCCCTCCCGGACGAAGAGCGGCGGTCGCCCGAACGTCTCCTCGAGGGCCCGGGCGAAGGCCCGGGTCGCCGGGTGGTCCGTTGGTGCCAGCAGCGGTCGGCCACCGCCGAGCGAGACGACGTCGACACGAACGCCCGGCGGGGTGATGGCCAGCACGTGGTCGCGCAGTAGGGCGAAGATCCGGTCGGGGTCCTGGTCGACGACGAGCCGGCAGGTGATCTTGGCGTGGGCCTGGCCGGGGATGATCGTCTTGCTGCCCTCGCCCGGCGAAGCCGCCCCAGATCCCGTTGACGTCGAGGGTCGGGCGGGCCCCACGTCGCTCCAGCGTGGTCCAGCCCGTCTCCCCGGCGAGGGCAGGCACGTCGAGGGCGGCGCGGTAGGCCTCGTCGTCGAACGGCAGTCTCGCGAGCGCGGCCCGGTCGGCCTCGGTGAGGGCGACGACGTCGTCGTAGAAGCCGGGGATCCGGATCCGGCCGTCAGGGCCCTTGAGCGCGGCGATGATGGTCGCCAGCGCGTTGATCGGGTTGTCGATGGCACCGCCGTGCTGCCCGGAGTGGACGTCCTGGACGGGCCCGCGAACGTGGATCTCCGCCGCGCAGATGCCCCGCAGGCCGACCGTGATCGCCGGGAGGTTGCCCTCGAAGAAGCCCCCGTCGGCCACGAGGGCCACGTCGGCGGCCAGGCGGCCGGCATTGGCCTCCAGCCACGGGTCGAGGTGGATGGAGCTCGACTCCTCCTCGCCCTCGAAGACGAGCTTGAGGTTGACGGGCAGGGCCCCCCGGGTCGCGAGGAGCGCCTCGACTGCTGCGAGCGCGATCGAGATGTTCGACTTGTCGTCCGAGGCGCCCCGGGCGAGGATCCGGCCGTCCCGGACGATCGGCTCGAACGGAGCCGCCTCCCACTCGTCGAGGGGGTCCACCGGCTGGACGTCGTAGTGGCCGTACAGGAGGACCGTGGGCGCCCCTGCCGCACCGAGCCAGTCCGCGTAGACGATCGGGTGACCGCCGGTCTCCGCCACCTCGACGTGCTGCAGGCCCGCGGCCTCGAGGTCGCCGGCCAGCAGCGCCGCGGCCCGCCGGCAGTCGGCTGCGTGCTCCGGGATCCCGCTGATGCTCGGGACCCGCAGGAACTCGACGAAGCGCGCGAGGCGGCGTTCCGCGGTCGCGGCGAGGTACGCCTCGAGGTCGGCTGGCACGTTCGACACGGATGGCCTCCGTTGCAGGATCGTCGGTGGGTCCCCGAGGATTATCCGTCGCCGGACGCGCCCATGGGGCGGACCGGGGCCCGCCTCATGGGGCTGTGCGGGCGGCGGGCCGCGGTCAGGCGGGCTGCGCGGAAGGCTCCGGCGGCGGCTCGGCGGCCGGCGCGTCCGCGGCCGGCGCCTCGGACAGCTTCGGGACGACGCCGTGGAGCGGCGCCTTGGGCGGCAGGTCGGCGAAGAGCGCCTCGAACGCCTCCGCGTCGAGCGTCTCCTTCTCGACGAGCGTCGCGGCGAGCAGGTCGAGCCTGGCCCGATGCTCCGTCAGGACGTCCGTCGCCCGCGCGTAGGCCGTCTCGATGAGCTTGTTGACCTCCTCGTCGATCTGCTTCGCGACGTCGTCGGAGTAGTTGCGCTGCTCCCCGAAGTCGCGGCCCAGGAAGACCATCTCGTCGCGCTTGCCGAAGGCCCGGGGCCCGAGGCGATCGCTCATGCCGAACTCGGTGACCATCCGCCGGGCGAGCCCGGTCGCCTTCTCGATGTCGTTCGAGGCGCCCGTCGTGGTGTCGCCGAAGACGATGCGCTCGGCGGCGTTGCCGCCGAGCATGCCGGCGATCTTGTCCTCGAACTCGGTCTTGCTCTGGAGGTAGCGGTCCTCCTGCGGGAGGGCCATCGTGTAGCCCAGGGCCATGCCGCGGCTGATGATCGTGACCTTGCTGACCGGGTCGCACTTGGGGAGGATCCGCTGGACGACCGCGTGGCCGCCCTCGTGATACGCGATCACCAGCTTCTCGGCGTCCGAGATGACCCGGCTCTTGCGCTCCGGCCCGGCCACGATCCGCTCGAGGGCCTCCTGGAACTCGGACATCCCGATGAGCTTCTTGTTGCGCCGCGCGGCGAGGATCGCCGCCTCGTTGACCAGGTTGGCGAGGTCGGCGCCGGAGAAGCCGGGCGACTGCTTGGCGACGTCCTCGATCGCGATCGACCTTGTCGAGCGGCTTGCCCTTGCGTGTGGACGCGCAGGATCTCGACCCGGCCCTTGATGTCGGGGCGGTCCAGGATCACCTGGCGGTCGAAGCGGCCCGGCCGCAGGAGCGCCGGGTCCAGGACGTCGGGGCGGTTCGTCGCGGCGACCACGATCACGTTCGTGTTCGTGTCGAAGCCGTCCATCTCGACGAGGATCTGGTTGAGGGTCTGCTCGCGCTCGTCGTGGCTGCCGCCCAGGCCCGCGCCGCGCTGCCGGCCGACGGCGTCGATCTCGTCCACGAAGACGATGCAGGGCGCGTTGCGCTTCGCCTGGTCGAACAGGTCGCGGACGCGGCTGGCGCCGACGCCGACGAACATCTCGACGAACTCGGAGCCGGAGATGCTGAAGAACGGCACGCCGGCCTCGCCGGCGACGGCCCGGGCCATCAGCGTCTTGCCGGTTCCCGGGGGGCCCACGAGCAGGACGCCGCGCGGGATGCGCGCGCCGAGCGAGTTGAACTTCTCCGGGTACTTGAGGAACTCGACGACTTCCTGGAGCTCCGTCTTGGCCTCGTCGACACCCGCCACGTCGGCGAACGTCACGACCGTCTTGTTGCCCAGGAACATCCTGGCCCGGCTCTTGCCGAAGCTCATCGCCTGGTTGTTGGTGCCCTGGGCCTGGCGCATCATGAAGAAGAGGAAGCCGCCGATCAGCATCACGGGCAGGATGGCGCCGATGAGCAGGCTGATCCACTGCCCGCCCTGGGAGGCCTCCTTGCCCGCAAACAGGATCGTGCTCGCCCTCCGGCGTGACCTCCTGGACGTCGGCGAAGACGTCGGTGAAGCCCAGTGCCCGGCACGATGACG
Organism: uncultured Chloroflexia bacterium; assembly: GCA_963739365.1. Classification (GTDB taxonomy): domain Bacteria; phylum Chloroflexota; class Limnocylindria; order Limnocylindrales; family CSP1-4; genus CTSoil-043. Next base: position 15,671 of record CAVUAG010000014.1, read on the forward strand.
ACGTAGGTGTCCTGCGGACGACTTGCCGGTCACCGTCAGCCGCAGGTCCTGCTGCACGACCTCCGTGACCTGCTCCGTCGGCAACGTTTGCGAGGAACTGCGAGTACGGCGACCTCCTGGTCGCTCGGCGACGAGATGAGAAACGTGTACATCAGCGCCACCGTGCCCACCACGAGGACGAGCATCACGATGCCGTTGCGCATGAACTTGCCGTTCAACCTGGCCTCCGGGTCGGCGGAGCCGGCGCCCGAGGGCCGACTTCGCGGACGAGTATAGAGCGGTGCGCCCGCGGCCCCTCCCGGACGGCCCCGTGGGGCGGACGCGCCGACGGTCGGCGAGACGCGACTCCGGCCGCGCGATGGCCAGAAGTCGAAGAGACCGGCTCCCGGAAGCCCGGGCGCCGGTCTCGGACGGTCGGTGTGGTAGCAGGGACAGGATTCGAACCTGTGACCTAGCGATTATGAGCCGCTTGCTCTGCCGCTGAGCTACCCTGCCAGGGCAAGCCAGTATAGGACACCGACGCGTCACGGCTCCGCCGGCGAGTCGGACGGACGGCCCGATCGCGCGGGCGATCAGCTCGCCCGGCGCCGGCCCGAAGAGGACTTCCAGCCAGCTCTCGAGCGGCGACAGCCGTGGCGGATCCGCCCCGAGGCGACGCAGCGCCGAGCCCGGGGCGTCGGCGGCCAGGTCCGGGGCACCGGGGGCCAGCGCGAACGGCCGCTCCGCGCGCGACCCGAGGCGATAGGCCCGCGCCTGCTGGAGGATCCAGCGCTCCTGGGTGACGAGGTCGAGCTCCTTCCGAAGCGCCTCGGTCTCGGCCGCCACGACTGCGTTCTGGGCCTGCTCCTCGACGACGCGCGAGGTGGCCCGCGCGGCCTCGGCGGCCTGACCGGCGAAGCCGACGACGATCGCGACGGCCGCGATGGTCAGCCCGACCCAGGCGATGCGGCGCCGCGAGACTCCCGCGATCCCCAGCGCCGCCAGCGACGGCGGACCTGCCGGGCCGCCCTGCGGACCCGGCGCCACATCCATCAGCGGTCTCCTCACCGGGGCTCGCCGGAGCGTCGGGCCGGCGGGGCGAGGTGGGCGACTGCCGCAGCATGCGCGAAGGGTAGCTGCGCACTGACGGAGTGTCAAACCGTTCCCGTGCCGCACAAGCTGGCACGGAACCCGCTCAACGTGCGGCACACCGGGGCTCGGACCCGATGGTAGACTCGGCGCACTTTCGCACATCTGTTCGATTTCTGGAGCTGACCGCCATGCGCACGTACGCTCCGGCCGACGTCGCGTCGGTCCTCGCCGCGATCCTCGACGAGCCGTCACTTGCCCGCGGCGTCCTGCACCACGCGGTGGAGCCCGCCCGCGATGCGCAGACCGTGCCCTTCCCGGCATGGCTCGACCCGCGCATCACCTCGGCCCTGGAGCAGCGGGGAATCCACTCCCTCTACACGCACCAGGGCGAAGCGCTCACCGAGGTGCGCGCGGGCCGCGACGTCTGCGTCGTGACGCCGACCGCCTCGGGCAAGAGCCTGTGCTACGAGCTGCCGGTCCTCCAGGCCCTGGCCGACGACCCGTCCGCCCGCGCCCTCTGGCTCTTCCCGACCAAGGCCCTCGGTGAGGACCAGGTCGTGGCATTCCGCGAGCTGGCCGCCGCGGCCGGCCTGCCCGCGTCTGCGTCGACGTACGACGGTGACACGCCGGCGCCGATCCGGTCGACGATCCGCACCGCCGGGCAGGTGGTGGTCACCAACCCGGACATGCTCCACGCGGCGATCCTCCCCCATCACACGAAGTGGTTCCAGCTCTTCGAGCAGGTGCAGGTCATCGTCGTCGACGAGCTGCACACCTACCGCGGCCTGTTCGGCAGCCACGTCGCCAACGTCCTGCGGCGCCTGCTGCGTCTCTGCGCGCACTACGGCTCGAACCCGGTGATCGTCACCTGCTCGGCCACGATCGCCAACCCGGGCGAGCTGGCGGAGCTGCTGACGGGGCGTGCGCCGCTCGTCGTCGACCAGAACGGCGCCCCGAGCGGCGAGCGCCACCTCCTGTTCGTCGATCCGCCGGTGATCGACGCGGCCTCCGGTGCCCGCGGGTCCGCGCTCCGGCTCGCCCAGCGTTGGGCGCTCCCGTTCATCCGGGCCGGCCGGCAGACGATCGTCTTCGGGCCGTCCCGAACCGGCGTCGAGGTGATCCTCAGCGGCCTGCGCGAATCGCTGCGCGAGAGCTACGGCCCGCGCACCCGGGTGCGGGGCTATCGCGGCGGATACCTGCCGACGGAGCGGCGAGCGATCGAGGCCGGGCTCCGGACCGGCGAGGTGCTGGGCGTCGTCTCGACGAACGCGCTCGAGCTCGGTGTCGACATCGGGGCCCTCGACGTGGCGATCCTGGCCGGCTACCCGGGCTCCGTGGCGGGCACCCGTCAGCAGGCCGGGCGAGCAGGCCGCCGCCTCGGCACGAGCGTGGCCGTGCTCGTCGCCTCCGCGTCCCCCGTCGACCAGTACGTCGTCCACCACCCGGAGTTCCTGCTCGACCATGCTCCCGAAGAGGCCCGCATCGATCCCGACAACCTGCACGTCCTGCTCGCCCACCTGAAGGCGGCCACGTTCGAGCTGCCGTTCACGCCCGGCGAGACGTTCGGGCCGAACGCCGTCGACGAGCTGCTCGCCTTCCTCGCGGAGGTTGGGCACGTCCACGCGGGCGACGACGGCCGCTGGTACTGGAGCTCCGAGAACTTCCCCGCCTCCGAGATCTCGCTGCGAACCGCGGCACCCGAGAACGTCGTCATCGTCGACACGACGCCCGACCGGCCGCGCGTGCTCGGCGAAGTCGACCTCTTCTCGGCCCAGGTGCTCGTCCACCAGCACGCCATCTACATGCACGAGACGATCCAGTACCACGTCGACCGGCTCGAATGGGGCGAGCGCAAGGCGTACGTCCACCGCATCGACGCCGACCACTACACGTACGCGAACCGCGCGGTGACGCTGAAGACGCTCGACATCCACGCGAGCGCGCCGGTGCCGGGAGGTCGGCGCGAGCACGGCGAGGTCATGGTGGCCAGCCTCGTGACGTTCTACAAGAAGCTGAAGTTCGGGACCGACGAGAACGTCGGCTGGGGGCCCATCGACCTGCCGGAGCTCGAGCTGCAGACGACCGCGTACTGGGCCGCCGCCGACGGGCTGCAGGGGTCGTGGCGCCGCCACGAGCTGGACGTGGCGCTGCTCGGTGCCGGGCGGGCGCTGCAGACCGTCGCGAGCGTCCTCCTCATGGTCGACCCGCGCGACCTCGGCCTCGTCACGCAGGTGCGTTCGCCGCACTCCGAGGTGCCAACGGTCTACCTGTACGAGGCCGTGCCGGGCGGGGTCGGCATGGCCGAGCGACTCTGGCAGCGTCACGATGAGCTCATCGAGGGCGCGGCCGGGCTTGTCGCCTCGTGCGACTGCGAGCACGGCTGCCCGTCGTGCACCGGACCGCGGCCGGCCGGCGGGGAGGCGGACCTGGACGCCCGCCGCCTCGCCCTGCGCCTGCTCGTCGAGCTCGGGGCGCGCCCGGCTGGAACCGCGCGCCGGGGCAGCCCGCGGCCCGCGGAGCGACGCGGCGAGGCGGCCGGATCCGCGGCATGACGGCGCCGGCGGCGCTCGGGAGGCGGCTCGCCGCCTACCGGGCTGCACATCCGGGGGCGGTCGCCGCTCCGACCGGGGGCCGGATCCCGTCGCGGGAGCTGGCCGATCGCCTCGCGCGCGCCGTGGACGGGGAGGTGGCCCATGGTGCACGGGGCACCGTCGTCCGAGTCGAGCCGCGTATCGCTGAGCGTGCCCGTCGACCGGGACCGCCTGGCCAGCCTCCCGGGTCAGCCACCACCTGGCGCGCCACTCGTCTGCCTCGACACGGAGACGACCGGCCTGGGCACGGCGGCGGGCACGCTCGCCTTCCTCGTGGGCCTGGGCTGGTGGCGCGACTCGCGCTTCGAGCAGCTCCAGCTGCTCATTCCGGACCATGCCGACGAGCCGGCGCTGCTCGATGCCCTGGCCGACGCGCTTCCCCCCGACGCCTGGCTCGTCACGTACAACGGGCGCACCTTCGACTGGCCGCTGCTCGTGACCCGCTACCGCATGGACCGGCGGCCGGCGCCGGCCCTCGGCGGCCATCTCGACCTGCTGCCCCACGTGCGGCGCCTGTTCCGCCACCGCCTCGACGATGCGCGGCTCGCCACGGTGGAGCGGGACGTGCTCGGTGTCCGTCGGGAGGGCGACGTGGCCGGCTGGGAGATCCCGAGGAGGTACCTCGACTTCGTGCGCGGCGGGCCGGCCCGGCCGCTGGCGTCCGTGCTCACCCACAACGCGGACGACGTGGTCTCGCTGGCCCGACTCCTCGCCCACCTCGACGCGTGCTACGCAGATCCCGCCGTCCGCCCCCTGGCTCCGGCCGGCGACCTCGTCGCGCTCGCCCGAGCCTTCACCCGCGACCGCCGCCACCACGACGCCCTCGGCTGCCTTGACGAGGCCGACGCCGCCTGGACGCCGGTGACCTTCGGCTCCGCCGCCTGGCCGTTCGGGGTCCCTGCGCCGTCACCGGCGCTCCTGTCGCGCGAGCGCATCCGGGCTGAGCGAGCCCGGACCCTGCGCCGCCTCGGGCGCACCGACGAGGCGCTCGCAGCCTGGGAAGAGCTCGCGGCAGGCGGCGGGGCGGCGGCCCCTCGGGCCTGGGTGGAGGCCGCGAAGGTGCGCGAGCACACCCTGCGGGACCCGGCCGGAGCGCTCCGGGCGGCCGAATCGGCGGCCAGGGCGGCCGAGCGGGCCAACCTCCGCTTGGGCGGCGATCCCGAGTTCGACGCGGCCCTCTCGGTGCGACTCCGGCGGCTCCGTCGCCGGGCCGCCCGAGGGCTCAGGCCGACGTCCGCCTGAGCGCGTCGCGGACCTGGTGGAGCGTCGGCGTGCCGGCAAGCCCGAGGCCGCCCACGTGGACCGCGGCCACCGCGGCGGCGAACCGGAGCGCGGCCGGCAGGTGGGGCTGCCTGCCGGAGAGGGCCGGCGCCACCCTGGCCGCGAGGAGGGCCGCCAGGAACGCGTCGCCGGCGCCGGTCGTGTCGACGTCGCCCCCGCTCGGCAGCGCCGGGAAGCGGCGCATGCGCGGAGACCCCGGGCGGACGGTGAACACGATCCCGCCCCGCGCGCCGCGGGTCAGGGTGCACAGCGTCCCGGTCCGCAGGAGCCGGAGCAGCCCGCGGAGGTCGACGGCCGGATCGAGGTCCTCGGTGCTGACGGAGACGAGATCCGCGCGGCGGAGCAATGCCCGCGGCCCGGCGGGGCGCGGGCGGACCGGCTCGCCTCGCTCGAGGGTGCGGAGCATTCCCTGCCAGCCGACGGCCACCACGGCTCCGGGCGGAATGGCTGCCCAGCCGTCGGGCAGCTCGTCGGCAACCGGCGCCAGGTACCAGGCCGGCGCCGCCCGCCACGCCGGCGGCAGGGCGGCGACCGGGAGGGGGCCGCCCGGGTCCTCGCAGCGAACGGTCCGACCTGCGCGCGAGTAGGTCAGCTCGAAGGTGGGGCCCGATGGCAGGCGCACGAGGCAGAGCTCCACGCCGGCGTCCCGCAGCAGGTCCAGCTCGTGCGCCCCCGCGGCCGGCCCGTCGACGCCCAGGACCGCGCCCACACGGAGCCCGAGGCGCGCGAGGACCAGCGCCCCGTAGGTCGCTCCCCCGCCGAGCCTCCACCCGCGCGGATCGGACGGGTCCAGGTCCCGGGACGCGGATCCCACGACGACGACGGTCGGGGCCTGGCCGTCGGCCGGCTCGCGCAGTGGTTCGGCGGCGCGCGGCTCCGCGACCGGGGCGGTCGTGGCGGACGGGCCCGCGCCCGCGCCGACGCGCAGCGCGAGATCCGGGAACGAGGCGGGCGGTCCGTATACTGGCCGGGCCGGGTCCGCAGACGAGGAGGCCACGTGTACTTCTACGAGCTCCACGAGGGCGACGACGACCTCTACTCGGACGTCCTCCTGGCACGAGACGAGGAGATCGAGCCGGAGGACTTCTTCGATCTCGTCCAGGCGATCCGTCGCCGGGTCCTGGACGACTTCGCGGAAGATACCCTCATCGAGGCGATCGCGGTCGAGCTTGAGCGCAACTACGGGTTCGTCTACGTCTCCGACGAGCGCCTGACGGCGGCCGTCAACGTCGCAGCGGACGACGACGAGAACTTCCTGATCGCCACGAGCGATGACGAGCTTGAGCGCCGTGGGCGCCGGAGCCGACTACCGGGGCGTCTTCGCCGAGTACGTGGACGACGACGTCCGCAACAACTGACACGGCTGCCGGCGCCCGGCTCTGTCGGACGACCCGGGCACCCGCTCGGACGGCGCAGCCCAGGGCACCGACGCGCGGACCCGCTACTTCGAGAACAGGATCTCGATGACGTCGCCGTCGCGCACGCGGTACGTCTTCCCCTCCGAACGCAGCTTGCCGTGCTTGCGCGCCTCGGCCATGGAGCCGAGCGCCACGAGATCCTCGTACGCGACCGTCTCGGCCCGGATGAAGCCCCTGGCCAGGTCGGTGTGGATCGCGCCGGCGGCGTCGACCGCGGTCGCCCCGTCGGGGATGGGCCAGGCGCGCACCTCGTCCGGCCCGGCGGTCAGGAAGCTGACGAGCCCGAGCAGCCGGTAGGAGAGGGCGATCACCCGGTCCAGGCTGCTCTCGGTGATCCCGAGCTCCTCGGCGAAGACGGCGGCCTCCTCGGGGTCCAGCTGCCCGAGCTCCATCTCGATCCGGGCCGAGAGCGCGTCGACGAGCGCCCGGCGGTGGTCGTAGCGGGCGGCGACCTCGGCCACGAGCCGCTCCGGCGGCGGCGAGCTCCCCCTCGCCAACGTTCAGGAGCAGCAGGACCGGCTTCTGGGTCAGGAACCGGAAGCCGCGCAGCGCCTTCTCGTCGTCGGGGTCGAGCCCCGCGTCGCGGATCGGGTGGCCGTCCACGAGACCGACGCGGACGCGCTCCAGGATCGCCCCTTCGCGCTCGTTCGCCTCGCGTTCGGCCGGCGTGCCGTGGCGGCCGGAGCCACGGATCCGCTCGAGGCGCCGGTCGACCATGGCCAGGTCGGCCAGGATGAACTCGAGGTCCAGCTGCTCCAGGTCCCGCCAGGGGTCCACCGACCCGGCCGGGTGGGGATGGTGCGGGTCGTCCCAGGCGCGGACGACGTGCAGGAGCGCGTCGGCATCGCGCAGCCGGCCCAGGTGCTCCGCCGGCAGCTCCTCGGTCCCGACGCGCCCCTCGGACGACGCGGGCGGTGCCGGAAGGTCGATGTAGGTGACGTCGGCGTGCACGATCTTCTTCGGATGGAAGATCTCGGCGAGACGGTCGAGGCGCGGGTCCGGGACCTTGACGACGCCGACGTGGAGCTCCATCCCGCCGAAGCCGCCGGTCTGCACGTTGCCGCGCGTCAGGGTGTTGAAGACGGTGGTCTTGCCGGCCCCGGCCAGGCCTACGATCGCGATCTGCATGCGCTCAGTATCCGGCGCCGGGGTCCACCGTGTTGAGCAGGGGCGCGCCGGCGACGTAGCGGCGCAGGTTCTCCGCGAAGAGCTCGACGGTCGCGGTCATCACGCGGCCGCTCGACCACGAGGTGCTGGGCGTCACGATGACGTTCGGGAGGCCGTAGTACGCCGAGTCCGGCTGGAGCGGCTCCTCGCGGAACGTGTCGAGGATCGCGCCCCCGATCGTCCCCTCGCGCAGGGCGCGCAGGAGCGCGCGGTCCACGATCAGCCGGCCGCGGGCGATGTTCACCAGCCAGGCGTGCCGCTTCATCAGGGCCAGGACCCGGTCGTCGACGAGGTCCTCCGTCTCCGGCGTCAGGGGCAGGGCGAGGATGACGAAGTCGGCCGCGGCGATCACGTCGCCGAAGGCCTCGGGGCCGCCGAGCTCGACGCCGGGCGGGAGCGAGGCCTCGTCCGGGCGCAGCGCGCCCGACCGGCGCGTGGCGAGGATGCGCGGCCCGAACGGGGCCGCGACCTCGGCGATGGCGCGGCCGATGCTGCCGAAGCCCACGATGCCGAGGGTGGTGTCCCGCAGCTCGCGGCCCTCGAGGGGCTGCCAGGTGCGCTCCGCGGCGAGCTCCAGGAGCTGGGGTAGACGCCGGTTCACGGCGAGCACCATCATGAGCACGTACTCGGCGATCGGGCCGGAAAAGACGCCTCGTCCGTTGGTGATGGCCAGGCCGCGGGCTCGGCCGGCGGGCGTCATGAGGCGCTCCACGCCGGCCGCCGCCGAGTGGACCCAGCGCAGGTCGGGAGCCCGGGCCAGGAGGCGCTCGTAGGCATCGGCCGCGAGCCAGCCGTGGAGGAGCACCTCGACGTCGTCGACCGGCCCGTCGGCCAGGCCTTCGCGGGACAGGTTCACGATGCGCGACCCGGGCGAGGCGGCCCGGATCATCGCGAGGTCCTCGGCCCGATAGCGGGCCGAGAGGATCGGCGACAGGGCGATCGCGCGCGGCGCCCGGCCCGGCTCGGCCGCGCCCGGTGCCCCGTGGCGCCCCGTCATCCCGTGGCTCCCGCCGACCGGACCAGGCCGGCGCGCGTCCCCCGTTCGGCGTGCCGATGACCCGGCGGACCCACCGCTCCGGCCGCTCCAGCTCGCCGTCGCGAGGCAGCGTCTCGGGGCCGTCCCAGAGACGGCGCAGGCCGGCCGGGCCGGCGGCGCGCTCCACCGCCGCCACGAACCGCTCGCCGCGGGCGTACTGCTCCATCTTCAGGTCGAGACCCGTGATCCGCAGGATCGCCCGCTCCATGGGCGTCCGCTTCGCTCGGCGGGCGTGGAAGCGGGCGCTGATCGTCTCGACGCCAGGAACCAGGTCGCGTCCGACCTCGTCCATGACGTGGTCGGAGAAGCCCTCGAGGAGGCTCATCACGGTCTGCGTCTCCCGGAAGAGGCGGCGCTGCTCGTCCGACATGAGCCGCTCGAGCCAGTGCCCGTCCCCACCTCGCAGGGCCCGCCCGAGCACGCGCGACGCGTCCCGGCCGAGCTCGGAGGTGCTGCGCGCGAGCGCCGACAGCTGTCGCTCGAGGCGGTCGGCCAGGTACGGGCGCAGCCACGGGTGGGCCTCGAACTCGTAGGCGTGAGTCGTCTCGTGGAGGGCAATCCAGGTGCGGAACGGGTCCAGCGGCACGCCGAGCGTTCGCGCGGTCTGGCGGATGTTCTCCTCGACGAAGAGCAGCTGCCCCGGCTCGGCCTCCGCTGAGAGGAGCGCGAGGTCGTACTGGCCCAGGACCCGCTGGCCCATGAAGCCGAGCAGCAGCCCGAACTGGCGGGTCGTGATCCAGCGGTTCGCGAGGGCGAGCGAGGCCTTGCCGAGCCCGGCGCCGGGCGGCACGATCTGGTCGAGGAGCTCGCCTTCCAGGCGACCGAAGAGCCCCGCGAACGTCGAGAGGTTGGCCTGGACCCAGCCGCGACGATCGACGACGGCAACCCGCTCCACGATCCCCGGGAAGCGACGTGTCGAGGGCCACCTCGAGGGCGGGCACGACGCGTCGCATCGCCGCCTCGTAGGCGGGGCCGCTCGCGGCCACCTCGGCCGGTGGCAGGTGCCCCGCAGCGTTGCGCAGGCGACCCTCCGCCAGGCGTTCCACGGCGCGCCAGTCGACGAGGCCGGTGCGCGCCTCTGCCTCGGCCCGCCGCCCGAGCACCGTCGCGGCCGCCCCGAGCGCGGCGCCGGCGAGGAACCCGGCCTGCCAGACCGCGCTCGACGACGGGCGACCAGCGCGCCGCGCGGCGCTCATCGCGCGACCGGCTCGAGCGAGATCGCTTCCACGGCCGGGAAGGCATCCCCGAACATCCGCACGGCGATCCGGGCGAAGGCGGCCACATCGCCGGTCGTCATCACCCGGTGGACCGGCGGGGCGGCGCGAACCGGCGATGGGTGGTGGCCCTCGCGCCCCGCGTCCGCAGCGGTGCCCCGCGACGAGCCCGGCGCCTCGAGCCCGTTCACCGAGAGGAGCTCGGCCAGGGCGCCGGCGGTGGCCGTGGCGGAGTCGACGATCGCGACGCCCTCCCCCGCTGCGGCCTGGAGGACGGGCCGCAGGAGCGGGTAGTGGGTGCAGCCGAGGAGGAGCGTGTCGATCTTGGCCGACGGCGGCAGGGGGTGGATGAACTCGCCGTTCTCATCGCGCCGGCCGAGGAGCGGTGCCAGGGCGTCGGCCACGGCCGCCTCGATCTCCGCGCCGGCCAGCCCGCCCTCCTCCACCAGGGGCACGAGCGCCGGAGTTGCGTGCTCGTAGACCTCGACGGCCGGGTTCTCCTCCTTGATCGCGTCGAAGTAGGCGTGCGAGCGGATCGTGGCCGGCGTCGCGATCACGCCGACCCGTCGCGTCCGGGTCGCCAGCGCGGCGGCCTGGGCGCCCGGCCGGATCACGCCGAGGACCGGTGTGTCGTAGCGGCGCCGGTACTCGCCCAGGGCAACGGCCGTCGAGGTGTTGCAGGCGACCACGATGGCCTTGACGTCCTCCCGGACGAGGCGGTCGAGCGCCTCGGTGCTGAATCGCCGCACCTCGTCGTCGGGGCGTGTCCCGTACGGAGCCCGGGCGTTGTCGCCGAGGTAGACCATGGATTCGCCGGGCAGGCGGCGGACGATCTCGCGGAGGACGGTGAGACCCCCGACCCCGGAGTCGAAGACGCCGATCGGGCGCGCGTCGGCCACCGCGTCAGCGCCGGCCGGCGACGGCTGCGGTGCCGGCCACGGCCGCCGCGATGCTCGCGATGTCGCGGCTGATCGGGGCGTCCGGGTTCGCGATGACGAACGGGATGCCCTCGTTGTTGGCCTGCACGACGAGCTTGCCGTCGGAGACGATCGCTGTGCTCCGGGACCCGCCCGAGGGCGCGCGCGAGGTCCTCGGCGGCGATGCCACCCGTGGAATCGGCCCGGTTGACCACGAAGCGCACCTTCGAGGGCGGGTAGCCGATCGAGCGGAACGCATCCGCGATCGCGAGCGTGCTGCGGATCGTGGTCGAGTCGTAGGTCACGATCTCGAGGATGATGTCGGCGGCATCGAGGAGGGCCAGCGGGATGTCGCCCAGGGCCGACGGCATGTCCACGACCACGGCCCCGTAGAGCCGCCGGAGGAGCGACAGGGCCTTCTCCATGTCGCGGACGCTGACCATCTCCGCCATCTCGATCCGCGGCGGGGCCAGCAGGATGTCGATCCCGGACGGGTCGCGCCACAGGACGTCCTGGAGGTCGCTCTCGCCGATCCGGTCGGTCGGCAGGTCGAGGATCGAGGGGGCATCCGCCGGCACCCGCAGGAGCGAGCGCAGGTCGCCGAACTGGAGGCTGCCGTCAACGAGGGCGGCCCGGGTCCCGGCCTGGCCGAGGGCCACCGCGAGGTTGAAGGCGACGTGGTCTTCCCCACCCCGCCCTTCGGCGCATAGACCACGACCATCGTCGAGCGAGCGTTGTCGTTCGCAGCGAGGGACGCCTGGTGCAGGGAGACGACGACGTTGACGAGCTCGAAGCCCGAGAACGGCATCCCCAGGACGCCGTCGATCCCGGCGGCCGGATCCCGGGCCACGGGGTTCTGGGGGACCGTCAGCACCACGACCGGGATGCCCAGGCCGCTCTCGCGAAGCTGGGCAACCACCTTGTCGCCCTTCGTCCGACCCTGGAGGAGCCAGTCGACGATGATCACGTCGGGCCGGAGCTGGCGGGCCTGGGCCGCGGCGCGCCCGCCGTCGTTGACGACGTCGACGAGCTTCACCTGCGTCTGCGCGTTCAACAGGCCGCGCACGTACTGGGCGACCTGGGGAACGTCCTCCACGAGGAGAAGCCGGATCGGAGCGTTCGCGGCGGACATCAGGCCGACGATACCACGCTCAATCGGGCCTGCCGGAGCCCGGCATTCGGGCGATCACGAGGGCCCGATCGTCATGCGGCCCGAGCGGTTCCAGGTCGTACCCGCCGGCGACGAGCTCTACCTCCAGCCCTGCCGACTCGGCCATGGCCCGCAGCTCGTCGGCGGTCACGAGGCGCACGACGTCGCGCCGCACCCACCGGCTGGAGGGCTGGCCGGTGTCGCCCTCCTCGTAGATCGTCGTGAGGGCCACCGTCTGGCTGGCCGAGTCGTGCTGGGCGGCCGCCATCTTGGTCACCCACCGCCCGGTCTCGGGATCGGGCCGGTAGTACTCGAGGTGGAGCCGGCCGTCGTAGCGGGCGAGGTCGTGCGCGTCCGGCAGCCAGGTGTCCACGGCGGCCACGCCGCCCGGGGCGAGGTGCGCCGCCAGGGTCTCCCAGGCCGCGCGCTGGGCGGCGCGGCTCGAGAGGAGGAGAATCGAGTTCAGGGCCACGAACGCGAGGCGGAACCGGCTGCCCAGCCGAAGGTCGGGCGTGGCGACGTCGGCGGCGACCAGGGTGAGCCGCTCCACGGTCTCCGGCCCGGCGGCCTCGGCCCGACTTCGGGCCCGGGCGAGCATCGCCAGGTCGAGGTCGACGGCGGTGATCGCGTGACCCTCCTCGGCCAGCGGCACCGCGATCCGGCCGCTCCCCGCCATCAGCTCCAGGACGGGACCGTCCGCCTCGGCCGCAAGGGCCGTCCAGAGCTCGAGGTCGCCCGGGTCGTCCTGGAGGTCGAGGTCGTACAGGCGGGCGAGCGCCTCGGCGGGCGTCTCCACGGGGGCCTCGCGGCCAGAGGACGTGCTCATGGCCCGCATCCTACGCCGTGCGGCGGGCGCAGGGGCCGGCGGCGGTCTCGCCACGGGTCGCCCTTACCGGCGGAACCGCACCTCGTGGCCGGCCGCCTTCTTGACGGCCAGGGCGGAGATCGCCTCGAGCGCGCACCGGTTCGCGGCGGCCGCCGTGACCTCGGCATGGTCGTACGGCGGCGAGACCTCCACGATGTCCATCCCCGCCAGCTCAACGGCCGCGACGACTCGGCGGATCGCCCGCAGCGGCTCCCGGGTCAGCATGCCGCCCGGCTCCGGCGTCCCGGTCCCGGGTGCCATCCGGGGTCGCCCGGGCACGGACCAGTCCCTAGGCCTCGCCGCGGAACTCGCGCCAGGCGGCCTCGACGAGCGCCGGGTCGGCGAGCAGGTCCAGCGCCGTCTGGGCCACCAGCGTGGCCGCCAGCAGCGTCGTCTCGCCGGCCCGGGGCGTGGCGGCCGCGTCGCGCAATTCGATCGAGTGCCAGGAGACGCCGTGGTCGCAGATCGCGAGCGTCGGGTGAATGGTCGGCAGAACGAGCGAGACGTTGCCCATGTCGGAGCTGCCGATGTGCTCACGGTCGATGCCTTCGTCGATCCGTCCGGCCGCCTCCAGGTTCGCCCGCCAGAGGCCGGCCAGCACCTCGTTGTCCTTCATCGTCGTGGACCCGCCCGAGAAGACGAGCTCGCCCTGCACGTCGGCCATCAGGGCGGCGCCCTCGACGAGCGCCCGGAACCGATCGCGCATCGATTCGTAGTAGGGCTGGTCCGTGCTCCGGATCATGAACCGCGCCGTCGCCCGGTCCGGGATGGTGTTCGCGGCGGTCCCGCCCTCCCGCACGATCCCATGGACCCGGGCGTGCTGAGGCAGCTGCTGGCGCCATAGCCCGATTCCCTGGAAGAGGAGGACGACGGCGTCGAGGGCGTTCTTGCCCTCCCAGGGCTCGCCGGCCGCGTGGGCCGCCTTCCCGGTGAACGTCACGTCCACGTCCTCGCTGGCCAGGAGCATGCAGCCGACCATGTCGCGGTCGCCGGGGTGGAAGAGGAGCGCCGCGTCGAGGCCGTCGAAGAGCCCGTCGTCGAGCATGAACTGCTTGCCGCTCCCCCGCTCCTCGGCCGGCGTGCCGAGGAAGACGATCTCGCCGGCGAACGCGTCGCGGAGCGCCGCCAGGGCGAGCGCGGCGCCAACCCCGGAGGCGGCCATCGTGTTGTGGCCGCAGCCGTGCCCCAGCCCCGGGAGCGCGTCGTACTCGGCGAGGACGCCGATCCGCGGACCGGCAGCCCCCATGCCGCCCGTGAGCCGGCCCCGGACGGCCGTCGCGAGGCGTCCCGCGGGATGCTCCACGACGTAGCCCGCCGCGGCGACCGCCTCGGCGCACCAGGCAGCCGCCTGGAACTCCTCGAAGGCGGGCTCCGGGTTGGCGTGGATTCGCGCCGAGAGCTCGAGGATCTCGGGGCGGCGAGCCTCGACGGCGGCGGCGGCTCTGGCCTTGAGCTCGGGAGCAGCGGGCATGGGTGACCTCCGGTGAGGGCCGGGGCTCAGCGTTCGAAGCTGAGCGTGAGCTCGGCGAAGACGACGAGGACGACGATGAACAGGGCGATCGGGATGCTGAAGACGTCGAGGACGCGGAGCTCGACGAAGAGGCCCACCACGAGTCCGACCCACAGGCCGCGCCGGCCGGCCCGGAGCCAGTCGCCGCGGTAGGCGATCCGGCCGTGACGGGCGAACGCCGCGAGCCAGAACAGCGGGGTCGAGGTCAGCCCGACAGCCGTCCCCATCGCGATGGCGCCCAGCAGCCCGGCCACGGGATCCTCGCGCGGGTCGCGGTTCAGGACGAGCAGGAGGACGACGGCCCAGGCGAGGGTGGCTGCGCCGAGGATCCCGAGGTTGGCCAGCCGGTCGCGCGTTTCCACGAGCGGAGAATAGCGGCCCGCGCCGGCGCCGCGGAACGCCGTCGGCAAGGATGTGGTCCGGCCGTCCCGCCGCGAGGGGCACTCCGGCACTGGTGAACGTGCCGACTGGCCCGCCACGCTCGGGCTCGGAGTGTTCCTGACCCGAGCGCGTCCTCCTCGGACCCTTGAGGGAGGCGATCGAGCATGTCCGAACCAGTGGCGGGCACATCCGGGCGCCCGGCGAGAAAGGGCTCAAGACGGGAGCCCTGGGCCTCGTCTCGAACATCGTCATCGGGGTCGCCTCGACGGCCCCGGCGTACAGCCTGGCGGTGTCGCTCGGCCTCGTCGCGGCCTTCGTCGGGCTGCAGGCGCCCGCGATCATGTGGGTGGCGTTCATCCCGATGCTCTGCATCGCGATCGCCTACTACTACATGAACCGGGCCGACCCCGACTGCGGCACGAGCTTCACCTGGGTGACCCGGGCGATGGGACCCCGGATCGGCTGGATGACCGGCTGGGCGATCATCGTCGCCGACGTCATCGTCATCGCCAGCCTTGCCGAGGTCGCGGCGCAGTACACGTTCAGCCTGTTCGGGATCGACCCGTTCGAGAACCCGGTCATCGGCGTCACCTTCGGCGAGACGACGATCGACGTCGGCGTCATCGGGCTGGGCGTCCTCTTCGTCGCGGCGATGACCTGGATCTGCTACCGCGGCATCGAGCTGTCGGCGCGGACGCAGACGATCCTGCTCTCGATCGAGCTCGTCATGCTCGCCCTCTTCTCCGTCGTGGCCCTCGCCCAGGTCTACGGCGGGAGCGTCGAGACGGCGGTCATGCCGACCCTCGACTGGCTCAACCCGCTGGCGATCGTCGGCCGAGGACGGCTCCTGGGACACCAGCGCCTTCGCCGCCGGGCCTGCTCATCACCCTCTTCATCTACTGGGGCTGGGACACCACGGCCGCGGTGAACGAGGAGAGCGCGAATCCGACCGAGCAGCCGGGGCGGGCAACGATCATCTCGGTCTTCATCCTCGTCGGGACGTACGTGCTCGTGACGATCGCGGCCCAGGCGCTCCACGGGGCCGAGTACCTCGCCGAGCAGGGAGAGGGAGACGTCCTGGCGGCCCTGGCGAACGAGGTCCTCGGCTCGCCGCTCGGACAAGCTGATGATCATCGCCGTGCTGACGTCGGCCGCCGCGTCCACGCAGACGACGATCCTGCCGACGGCCCGGACCGCGCTCTCGATGGGCGCCAAGGGTGCCCTGCCCGAGTTCTGGGCGCGGATGCACCCGCGCTTCCTGACCCCGACGAACGCGACGATCTGGATGGGGATCCTGTCCATCGTCTGGTACATCGGCCTCAAGCTCGTGTCCGAGAACGTCTACTACGACGCCCTCACGGCGCTCGGCCTGATGATCGCCTTCTACTACGGCCTCACCGGCTACGCGTCGGCGATCTACTACCGCAAGGTGCTGTTCCGGAGCGTTAAGGACTTCGTCGGGATGGCGGCTCCTGCCGCTCACCGGCGGCGTCATCCTGACCTGGGCGTTCTTCCAGTCGATCATCGACCAGGCCAACCCCCTCAGCTCGTACACCTGCACCGATCCCGAGGATCCGGCGACGTGCGTCACGCTCTTCGGGGTGAGGCGTTCCGCTGGCCCTGTCGATCATCTTCCTCGTCATCGGAATCGTGCTGATGATCCTCTGGTGGATCCGCAGCCCGGCCTTCTTCAGCTGGAAGCCCGAGACGTTCGATCCGGACCGCCCGCCGGCCGAGTTCGTCGGCTGAGCGCGCCCTGCCGAGCGCCGGGCCCACGCCCGGCGCCCTACCGCCCCAGCGGGGCAAGGGCATCCTCGAGGTCCGCGAGCCGGTCGATCACGAGATCCGGCTTGGCGGCGCCGTCGGGCTCGCTGCCTGGGAGCGGCGAGTCCGACGGGCGGGTGCGCAGCCACGCGACGCGCCATCCGGCGCGGGATCCGCCGATCACGTCCGCGGCCCAGTCGTCGCCGACGTGGAGGATGGCGCCGGGCGGGAGCGGAGCCGGGCCGGGCTTCGCGAGCGCAGCCTCGGCGGCCCGGAAGATCGCCGGGTGGGGCTTGATCGTGCCGACCCGCTCGGAGACGACGACGGCCGCGAGATGGGGCAGCCAGCCGGCCGCCTCCACGTACCGGTCGATGGTGGCGGCGAGCGGCCAGTTGGAGAGGATGCCCAGCCGGTATCGCCCTGCGAGGCGGGCCAGCAGCGCGCCCACCGCCGGGTCGGGCGGGATCGCCTCCCCGAAGGCCCGGCTGTAGACGTCCACCCCCAGGTCGATCTCGCCCGCGGTCGACCATGCCGCGACGGCGGCGTCATCCCAGTGCCTGCCCGGCGTCGGCGGCGCCATCCCGCGCAGGCGGGCCAGCACTCGCCGGAGCCGCACGGCGAGGTCGGTCTCCCGGAACCGCGGCACCTCCTCGCGGAACTGCCGAGCACGCTCTTCACCCCACGCGGCGAGGAAGTCGCCACGGGACACGCCGAACCGGTCGGCGGCGGCGTCGCCCAGGGCTCCGACAACCGCCTCGAGGGCCGCTCGGTCCACCGGCACGAGCGTGTTCCCGAAGTCGAACGTGATCGCGACGAGCGGCGGGCGGTCCACGCCGAGCATCACGGCGCGACGCTCGCCCGACAGATCTCGCGGAACGCGCACCACGAGCAGGCCATGTACGAGGGGCTCGGCGCGAACGCGCCGGCCCGGATCCCCGCGGCCGCCGTGCGGATCGCGGCGATCCCGCTCTCGACCCGCGCCGCGTCCACGTCGGCCGTGCCGACGAGGCCGGACTCCAGGAACGAGAGGGCCACCGCGTCGGGCAGGCGACCCGTCTGCGCCTGCCAGGCCATCGCGTAGATCGTCAGCTGGAGCGACTCCCTGGCCCGCTCGCGCGCCCGCGCCGGATCGCGGACGTCGGAGCTCTTGTAGTCGGTGATGACGACCCGCTCGCGCAGGAGCGGCAGCGTGGCCTCGACGACGTCGGCGACGTGGACGTCCGCGCCCGCCCCGCCCGGCGGCAGTCCCGCTTCGCCGGCGAGGGGCAGGACGTCGACGCGGTCCATCCGGCCGCGGACACGATCGCCGTCGAGGGTGAACGCGAACTCCCGCTCCACGTAGGCCGGCACGACGGCGCCCGGGGCGAGCTGCTCCTCGCGGAAGCGGCGGAGGGCGCGGCGGCCCGCCTCGAGGCGCGCTTCCTCGTGCTCGCGCGAGATGAACCCCTCGCTGGACCAGGCTCCCTCGAAGGCCGCGATGAGCGACTCCTCGGTCATCACCTCGCCCCGGGCGTGGCTGCGATGGAAGTCGGAGACCGCCACGTGCAGGGCCGCGCCGTAGACGATCGCGTGGTGCGGCGCGGTCGGCACGCGCAGCACGTGGGCGTAGCGGTACTTGAGCGGGCAGGTGAGGTAGGCATCCACCTGGTAGAAGGAGAGCACCAGCGGCTCGCCGGGGTCGCGGGCGTCCGTCCGGGCGTTCGCTGCGCCCGCGTCGCTCCGGGCGGGGACCGCGTCGAGGACGGCAAGACGCTCGAGGGAGCCCGCGACGAGCGGCGCCGGCGCCGTCCCGGCCGGCAGGTCCAGCGCCTCGAGGACGAACGGCGAGACGCGCCGGGTCCGCTTCCCGCCGTAGTCGAGAGCATGGGTCAGCACGAGCCCGTCGCGGGCCCGGGTCATCCCCACGTAGAAGAGCCGCCGCTCCTCCTGCACGTGGGCATCACCGCCGGGGAGGACGCCTCGCAGGAGCGCATCCGGGACGGCGAGCTGCTCGCGCCGCCCGCGGGCCGGGAAGCGACCGTCGACGAGGCCGACGAGGAAGACGACCGGCCACTCGAGCCCCTTCGCCTTGTGGAGGGTCGTGACCGCAGACGGCGTCGGCCTCGGGATCCAGGTCTGCAGTCGCGGGGTCGTCGCCCGCGTCGATGAGCGTCGCGAGGTGGGGCGCAAGGAAGACGGCACGGTCGTCGGCGAGGAGGTCGGACTGGGCCCGGACGATCTCGAAGAAGCGGGCGACGTTCGAGAGCGCCTCCTCGGCGGCCGCGGTCTCCGCCGCCATGAGACGGGCAAGTGAACCTGATGCCCGCAGGAAGTCGTATAGGAGTTCGCCAGCCGGGCGCTGGTGGCCGAGCTCGATATAGCGATGCAGGTCGGCGACGAGCCGCGCCAGCGCCGTCCGGGTTTCGGGATGAAGGCGGAGGAGGCCCGGCTGGTCGTCCACCTCGGCGAGCGTCTCCCACAGGGAGCGATTCGTCCGGCGTGCCCGATTCGCCAGGGACGCGAGATCCGCTCCGCCGAGGCCGTAGGTGTCCGAGGCGGCGAGGCCGTAGACGTCCACCGCGCTGTCCGGGTCGCCCACCACCCGCAGGAAGGACAGGAGGACCCGGATCTCCGGCCGGGCGTACAACCCCGAGATCCCCGAGAACCGCCAGGGCACCGCGGCGACGTTGAGGCTGCGCAGGATCGCGTCGGCGTCGCTGTTCGCCCGGACCAGGATCGCGTGGTCGCCGGGCGAGGCCCCCTTCGCGATCCGCGCCGCGATCTCACCGGCAATCCAGTCGGCCTCCTCGGAGCCGGTCCCGAAGGCGACGTGGCGAACCGGCACGGTTGCGAACGCGCGCCGCCCGCGCGGCTCGCGGCGCTGGGCGATGAGCTGCTTCGTGATCCCGTGCTGGACCTCCAGGCGATCCGGATCGTTGAAGCGGATCAGGCGGTAGGCGGCGTCGAGGATCCCGGCCCGCGAGCGGTAGTTGCGGCGCAGGACGATCGTCCGGGCACCCTGGAAGCGGCCGAGGAAGTCGATGATCGCCCCGGTGGCCGCGCCGCGGAACCGGTAGATCGACTGGTCGTCGTCGCCCACCACCGCGATGTTCCGGCGCGGCTCTGCCACCAGCGCAACGAGCTCGGCCTGCGCCCTGTTCACGTCCTGGAACTCGTCCACCAGCACATACTTGAAGCGGGCCTGCAGCTCCGCCCGCGCGGCGGGGTGCTCGCGGAGGAGCCGCAGGGCGAGCGCCACCTGGTCGCCGAAGTCGATCGCCCCGGCCTCGCCGAGCAGCTCCTGGTAGCTGATGTAGGCGGCCGCCAGCTCGGCCTGGCGCCGGGCCGTCTCGAGGCGGGCCTCGCGCGCCGGGTCGTCCGCCGGGCTGCTGTCGGCCTCGGCCGCCAGGCGGGCCGCGTGCGCCGCGAACGCATCCGTCGACACGTCCTCGTCCTTGAGCCGCGAGAAGAGGGACGCGAGGGCGGCGAGGAACCGGGTCGGGTTCCCCAGCGGGCGATACTCGTCGAGGTCCAGCCGGAAGAGCCGCTCGGAGAGGAAGATCACCGTCTCGGGCCGCGACAGGACCCGGGGCTCGGACGGGAGGCCGAGCTCCAGGGCGTGCTCACGGATCACGCGGTCGCCGAAGGCGTGGAACGTCGAGATGACGGTGTCGGTGTAGCCGTACGGAACGAGACGGTCGACCCGGGCCTGCATCTCCTCTGCTGCCTTGTCGGTGAAGGTGAGGGCGAGGATCTCCGAGGGCTTCGCGCGCCCGGTCGCGATGAGCCAGGCGATGCGCCGCGTGACGACCTGGGTCTTGCCGGTTCCGGCGCCGGCGACGACGAGCAGCGGCCCCGTGTCGTGGGTCACCGCGCGCTTCTGGTCGGCATTGAGGCCGGCCAGCAGCGCGTCGACGCCGGTCAGTGGTGACGTACCGGGCCGCTCCCGGTCGTGGGCGACGTGGTCGGCCCAGACGGGGATCTGCTCGAGCTGGGCAGGCCTGCCGCGCCGCGGGCGTCCCGACGGTGGCCGCGTCATCGCGGCGAGCGCCCGCTCAGCGCCCGTGGGCGCGGGCGACGGCCAGGCGGATCGCCTCGGCCTCCTCGTCGGAGAGCGCGCCTTCGGCAACGCCCGCCCGCACCGCCTTCGCGTACAGGCGGGTCTGGTTTCGCGCGTGGAGGCTGTTGAGGACGACGCCCGTGCCGGCCGGATCGAGCAGGGCGAGCGTGAAGCTCTGGTTGCCGCCGGTGTCCTCGAAGGTGTTGAAACGGACGAACCCGACCCCCTGGACCGAGCGACCGGCCTGCGCGTCGAGCACCACGGCGTGTGCGTCGAGCTCATCCTGGCGCCGCGCGACGGCCAGGACCTTGGCGAGGTGTGCGTCGAGCACGCCCGCGAGATCGCGGCCGTCCTCGCCGCGCGTCAGCGCCTCCAACCGCGCCCCGAGCCGATGGGCGCGGCGGGCGACGACCGCGAGCGCGATCCCGATGGCCACGACGGCAAGCACGAGCACGCCGACGATGATGGCCGCATTCTGGGTGACGAGCGCGTCGAGGTCGCTCACGGGTCCTCCGCTGGGGTCGCCCGAGTCTAGCAGGGGCCGCTCACCAGGGACGTACCGGAAGCGGGAACCCCTCGCGAGGTCGAGCGTTGCGGCCCCGTTGGGACCTCGAGGCCGACCCTCAGCCGGTCAATGGCGTATCCTTCCGCGCGGCGGCCCCAACCCCGGACCGTCGCGGGATCCTCCCGCCCGACACCAGGAGATCATCCGACCCATGGCCAAGCGGCAGCGCGGCGGCGCGCGACCCGGGCAGCGTGCCCCTATCCAGCGCAGCAGCCAACCCGCCGCGACGCCGGCGGCCAAGCCTGCGGGCACGACGAGCCCGGGCGGGCTGAGCGCCACCGAGCTGGACCGCGCGGCCGAGCTCGAGGCGCAGATCGTTGCCGAGGAGCGGACTGCGACCGCGTCCGCCTCCCGCGGTCGTGATCGCCGGCGGTCGGGCCCCGACGCGGCGGGCGGCTCGCGCAGCCGCGCGGCGGGCTCGCTTGCGGTGGCCGCCGAGGAGGAGTACCAGTTCGTCGTGCACGACCTGCGGCGCATCGCGGTCGTGTTTGCCGGCATCTTCGGCCTCCTGCTCGCCAGCTGGCTGCTGATCGTCGTCCTGGCCGTCGTCAAGATCTGAGCCGGCTGAACCGGCGCGCCCGCGCCCGGCGACCCCGCGGCCCACCCGGCCACATCGGTCAGCCGCTCTCCTGCTCGTCCTCGGGCGCCGGCAGGAATCGACGCCCCTCCAGCCCCCGCGGCAGGTAGCGCTGCCCGGCCGCGCCCGTTGGATCGTCGTGGGGGTTGCGATAGGTCCTGGCCGCCGGCCGCAGGTGCGACGGGACCGGCCGCGTTCCCTCGCTCCGCACCACCTCGCGGGCCGTGAAGAAGGCGCGCGCCGCCGAGGCGTCCTTCGGCGCCCGGGCAAGGAAGACCGTCGCCTGGGCAAGCGCGTAGAGGCCCTCGTCGTTCGTCTCGGCCCCGATCTTCTCGACGGCCTCCAGCGCGGCCAGCGCCAGCGGCAGGGCGCGCGGATCACCCGGGCCCACGTCCTCGCTGGCGCTCACGACCAGGCGCCGGGCCATGTAGCGCGGGTCCTCTCCCGCCTCGAGGGCCGTCGCCAGCCAGTAGAGGGCCGCGTCGGCGTCGCTTCCCCGGATGCTCTTGATGAAGGCGCTCACGACGCCCGACCGGTCGTAGTCGAGCGTCGCCGACTGGGCGGCACGGGCGATGTCGGCCGGCTCGATCGCGGTCCGGCCGTCGGCACCCGCCATCGAGACCGCGGCCTCGAGGATCCCCAGCAGGCGCCGGCCGTCGCCGGAGGCGTAGCCGACGAGCTGGCGCAGGGCGACCTCGTCGAGGGTGACGCTCGAGCCGAGCCCTCGCTCCGCGTCGGCGAGGGCGCGGCCGGCGATCACGCGGAGCTCCGCGTCTCCGAGCGGTTCGAGCCGGAAGACGCGCAGCCGCGAGAGAAGCGGGCGGGTGATCCCGCCCCCGAACGGCGCCTCCGTGGTGGCGCCGACGAGGACGATCGTGCCCGCCTCCACGTGGGGCAGCAGGGCATCCTGCTGGGCCTTCGAGTAGCGATGCATCTCATCAAGGAAGACGACGGTCGTCGCGCCGTGGAACGCCGCCTCATTGCGCGCGCTCGCCACGACGTCGCGCAGCGCCGCGACCCCGTCCATCGTCGTGTTGAGCGCCTCGAACCGCGCCCCGACGGCCTCGGCGAGCAGCCGGCCGATCGTGGTCTTGCCCGAGCCCGGCGGTCCCCAGAGCAGCATCGACGGCAGCCGGCCTCCCTCGACGAGGCGGCGCAGCGGGGCTCCGGCGCCCAGGAGGTGCGCCTGGCCGACCACGTCGTCCAGCGCGGCGGGCCGCATGCGGGCGGCGAGAGGCGTCAGCTCCGCCGGGGGCATGAAGAGCGGATCGGGGGCCCGGCCGGCCGGGCGTCGCGCGGGCACCCCGCGATGGTACGCGGGGGGCGTCCCCGCGTCCCGGGCGCTGCGTGCCGCCTACGGCTCCAGGTCCAGGAACCGCTCGCCGCGTGGGCCGCGCGGCGAGAGCACGGCGATCGGCCGGCGGTCGAAGGTCGCGACGCGACGGACCCCGAGCCGTTCTGCGGCCGCCACGAGGAGGGCATCCGAGAGCCGCGGACGATGCTCCGCTGCGGACCGCAGGAGGACGGCGGCCCGCTCCAGGTCGTCCTCGGTGGGGCTGACCACGCGCACCGCGCCCGAGGTGCACGCGGCGAGGAGGGCGAGGGAGGCATCAGGGCCGAGCTCGCGCTGGAGGACGTGGTCGGCCTCGGCCAGCGTCAGCGCCGCGATGAGCAGGGGCTCGTCCACGGTCGCGAACCAGGCCCGTGCCGCTGCGTGGTTCAGGTCTGCGGTGTCGGCCGCCGCCAGGATCGCCGACGCGTCGAGAAGGATCGCCATCGGCCTCCCTACCGCGCCTCGTCCGAGCGCCGCCGCACGCCGAGCTCCCTTCCGGCAATGCGCCGTGCGTCGAGCGAGAGTCGCCCGTGGGTGCTCCGGCCGATCCCGACGAACGGGAAGTCCGGCGGCGCGACCTCGCCCTCCAGGTAGGCCTCGAGGGCCGCGGCGATCACGGCCGTCTTGGTCGTCCGAGTCCGCCGCGCGAGTCGGTCGACCCGATCGAGCAGGTCGGGGTCGGCGAGGATCGTCGTGCGCTTCAAGGCTGGCATATGCAGTCATATATACCACGGTGGACGCCCCGCCGTGACTCCCCTACTCTGCCCGAGCCGGCTCAGTGCCCACGTGCCCCGCCCTACAGGAGGCCGATCCCGTGCCCCGTTTCGCGCAGAACCTCCGGATCCCCGGCCCGACCGTCCTGCCGCCCGCCGTCATGGCCGCCGGCGGACGCCAGATGATCAACCACCGCGGTCCCGAGTTCGCCGCGCTCCTGCAGCGGATCGTTCACCGCATGCGGCCGTTCTTCGGCACAGAGGCCGAGATCGTCGCCCTCACCGCCGCGGGCACGGGTGCCCTGGAGGCTGCCGTGGTCAACGTCCTCTCGCCCGGCGATCGGGTCGTCGCCGTGACCGGGGGGGCCTTCGGGGATCGCTTCGCGAAGGTGGCCGAGGTCTACGGCGCCGATGTCCGCCGCCTCGAGGTCGAGTGGGGGCGGGCCGCGACCCCGGCCGCGGTCCGCGCCGCGCTGCTGGAAGAGCCGGCCGTCAAGGCTGTGCTCCTGACCCACAACGAGACCTCCACCGGGGTCACCAACCCGATCCCCGAGCTGGCCGCCGTGATCCGCGAGGTCACCCCCGAGGCGCTCATCCTCGTCGACGCGATCAGCGCCCTCGGTGCCGTCCCCTTCGCGATGGATGCCTGGGGCCTGGACCTCGTCGTCACCGGTTCGCAGAAGGCGTGGATGAGCGCCCCCGGCATGGCCTTCGCGGCCGTCGCCGAGCGCGCCTGGGCGGCCATGGAGACGGCGCGGATGCCGCGCTTCTACTTCGACCTGCGGCGCGCCCGTGAGAGTGCGGCCAGCGGCCAGACGCCCTGGACGCCGGCCGTTGCCGTCCTGTACCAGGTCGACGAGGGCCTGCGCCTGATGGAGGAGGAGACGCCCGCCGCCATCTTCGCCCGCCACGCGGCGTGCGCCGCGGCGACTCGCGCGGGCCTCCTGGCTCTCGGGTTCTCGCTCCTTGCCGACCCCGCCCATGCCTCGCAGACGGTCACGGCGGCATGGGTTCCCGAGGACCTCGACTGGAAGGCCTACAACGGCGAGCTCAAGCTGCGCGGCCTCGTCGTCGCCGGCGGCCAGGGGAAGCTCAAGGGGCGGATCTTCCGGATCGGCCATCTCGGGTCCGTGGAGGTCGAGGAGATCCTCGGGGCGATCGGCGTGATGGAGGAGGCCGCCCTGCGCCTCGGTCGCGCCGTCGAGCCCGGCGCCGCGGTCGCGGCAGCTCAGCGGGCCGCTCTCGCGGTCCTCGCGGAGACCAGCGCTCCTCAGGCCGTTGCGGCCGGGGCCCCGGCATGAAGATCCTCGTCGCCGAGGCGCTCGCCCCATCGGGCGTCGAGCTCCTCCGCCGGCATCACGAGGTCGACGAGCAGATCGGCCTTTCGCCGGAGGAGTACCGAGCGATCCTGCCCGAGTACGACGCGCTGCTCGTGCGCAGCCAGGTCAAGGTCGACGCGGCCATGATCGCGGCGGGCACGCGGCTGATCGTCATCGGCCGGGCCGGTGTCGGCGTCGACAATGTCGACCTCGACGCGGCCACGCACGCGGGCATCACCGTCGTCAACGCCCCCACCGGCAACACGATCGCGGCCGCCGAGCACACGATCGCGCTCATGCTGGCGCTCGCGCGCAAGATCACCGCGGCCGACGCGTCGGTGCGGCGGGGCGAGTGGAAGCGGACCGCGTTCACCGGCATCGAGCTGCGCGGAAAGACCCTCGGCATCGTGGGGCTGGGCAAGATCGGCGGCGCCATCGCCGACCGCGCTCGCGCGCTCGAGATGACGATCCTCGGCAGCGACCCGTACGTGACGGTCGAGGCTGCAGCCAACCACGGGATCGAGCTCGTCGCGCTCGACGAGCTGCTCGCGCGCAGCGACGTGGTCACCCTCCACGTCCCGAAGACGAAGGCGACCGCCGGCATGGTCGGCGCCGCCCAGCTGGCGCGCATGAAGCCGACTGCCTTCCTCCTCAATGTCGCCCGCGGCGGCGTCGTCGACGAGGCCGACCTGGCTGCGGCGCTGACGGCCGGCACGATCGCCGGAGCGGCGGTCGACGTGTTCGCGACCGAGCCGCCCGCCGCGGACAACCCGCTGCTCGGCGCCCCGAACATGATCCTGACGCCGCACCTCGGCGCCTCCACGGCGGAGGCCCAGGTCGCCGTCGCCGAGGAGGCCTCGCAGCAGGTTCTCGACATCCTCGACGGGCAGCCCGCCCGGTACGCCGTGAACGCCCCGCTCCTCACTCCCGAGACGGCTCGGGCGATCGCGCCCTACCTGCCCCTGGCCGAGACCCTCGGGCGCTTCTTCGCGCAGTTCTCGCGCGGCGGCGTCCGCACGGTGACCCTCGAGGTCGCCGGCGAGCTCGCCGGCCACGACGTCACCCCGCTGCAGGCCGCGGTCCTCCGCGGGTTCCTCCAGGATGCGACGAACGAGCGGGTGAACCTCGTCAACGCCAGCACGCTGGCCAAGATCCGGGGCATCACGATCGTCGAGCGCCGCACGCCCGATGCCGGGCCCTTTGCCGCGCTGGTGACGATCTCCGGGACCACCGGCGACGGCACGCCGCGAACGGTGGCCGGCACGCTGGCCAACGGCGAGCCGCGCTTCGTCCGCCTCGACGACTACTGGCTCGACGTGGCCCCCGCTCCGTGGGTGCTCATCTCGCTCCACAAGGACCGGCCGGGAATGATCGGCCGGGTCGGGAGCCTCCTGGGCGCGGCGGACGTCAACATCAGCGCGATGCACCTGGGGCGATCGGCTCCCCGCAGCGACGCGGTGATGTTCCTGGCCCTCGACGACTCGGTGCCGGCCGAGACCGAGGCGGCTCTGCGGGCGATCGACGGCGTCACTGACCAGTGGGTCATCGACCTGGAGCCGATGGTGTGACCGAGCCGACGTGCCCCGCCCCCCTTGGCGGTCCCCACCGATCTCGCGGCGACGCTCGTCCTTCTCCGCCACGGCCAGTCCGTCGCGCTGGCCGAGGGTCGATACCAGGGCCGCTCGGACACGCCGCTGTCGGCCCTCGGCCTGCGCCAGGCAGAGCTGGCCGGCACGCGGCTGGCGGCGCCCGACGTCCCGCCTCGGCTGCCCATCCCCGCGGGCGAGCCCGTCGCGATCGTCCACTCGCCGCTTGCCCGCACGCGCGAGACGGCCGAGGCGGTCGTCGCGGCGTTCGCAGCAGCTGGCCGCCCGGTCCCGCCGCTGCGCCCTGAGCCACGGATCGCCGAAGTCGGCCTGGGCGCATGGGAGGGCCTCCGGCAGAGCGAGATCGAAGAGCGCTATCCCGCGGAGATTGCTGGCTGGCGCCGCGACCCGGTCGGCTTCCATGCACCGGGTGGCGAGACGATCCCCGACATGGACGTCCGGGTCCGGCTCGCGCTGGACCGGGTGATCGGCGACCTCGCCGCGGCTGCGGCACCCGTCCCGCTCGGGACGCAGTCGTACTACGACGCCCACAACGGCCCGTGGACCCTGCTCGTGGGCCACGACGGCGCGTTCAAGGTGGCGCTCCTCGCCCTCCTGGGGCTGCCGCTCGACCGGTTCTGGACCTTCACCCAGACCACCACCGGGATCGCGGTCCTCGACATCCGGAACGGACGGACGATCCTGCGCGCCTGGAATCGCACGGAACACCTCGCCCCCCTGGAGATCGAGGCCGCCGACGAGACGCGAGCGGAGGAGGACGCCGCAGCAGAGCGCGCGCGCGCCGGCGCCCTGTAGGGTCGCGGGGCGCTTTCTAGCGGCGCCGGCCTCGCTGGCCCCGCCGGAAGACCAGGCGCAGCAGCGCGACTCGCAGCCGGCGCTGGGCCTCGCCGAGCGCCGCCAGGCGATCCGGAGGGAGGCGCCGGCGGCCGTACGTCGTCTCGACGGTCGAGCGGGCGACGAGCTGAAGCTCGGGCCGGGCAGTCGGGACGGCGTCGGAGAGACTCCCGAGGTACTCGTACACGGTCTGGGTCGGCCGGCGCGGATGGCCGAGCCTGCCGGCCATCCCCACGACGGTCCGGTAGACGACCTCCGGCTGGACCGGGCGCGCGAGCCGCCGTCGCAGCCAGACGGCGGCGAGGACGAGCAGAGCCACGACCAGCCGGGATGACGAGGATGATGATCGGCCCGATCCCCGGGGTCCGCGGCGGCGTGCTCCCACCGCCGGCTGGCGCCATCCGGCTCGTCGACACCGGGCCGGGCGGTCGGTCGGGGCGTGGCGCCGGCCGCACCGCTCGCCCCGGGCGTGGGGGTCGGCACCGGGGGGCCTGCGTCGATCGCCTGGGGCTGGCCGACGCCGGCAGTCGGGTCGAAGTCGACCCATCCGATAGCCCGGGAACCAGGCCTCCACCCAGGCGTGCGCCCGCGACCGCCGGATGAGCTCCCCGCCGGCAGCGTCGCGGTCGCCCGGCAGGTATCCCTCGACCAGGCGGGCGGGGATGCCCCGCACCCGGAGCATCATCACCATCGTCGTGGCGAAGTGCTCGCAGTAGCCGCGCCGAGAGACCGCGAAGCAGTCGGCCACGCCCCGGCTTCCGCACTCGACGTCGAGGACGTTCGTGTCGTACGTGAAGTTGCCCGGGTCGGCCAGGTATGACTCGATCGCGCGCGCCGTGTCGTAGGCATTGCGCGGCTTCGCCGCCTCGAGGATGGACCCGAGCAGGGCCCGGACGTCGGGGCCGGCCGTGTTCGGCTGGAGGTCGAGGTAGACGCTCCGGAGCTCGGGCGGGTAGTCGGGCCCGGCCGCACGCAGGCGGTTCTCGGTCAGGGCGTTCTCGACGCCCTCGGTGACGACGGGGACGCGAGCCGTCGCCGCGTAGGACGTCACCCCCTCCACCCGGGCGCCCGCGAACCAGGTCTCGGCCCCCTGCTTGACGAGGGTGAGTCGCGTCGTCCGGTCGACCGTCGCGGCCGTGCCGGGAGCGACGAGCACGCCGAGCGTCCCCGACGCGCGCGCGCACCACGTACGAGACGTCGGTGGTGGCGATCGTCTCGGTCGGGACCTCCCCGGTTCCCGCGAGCAGGTCCTGCCCTGCAGGGACTTCCGCGTTCACGGTCTCGACGCGGCTCCACTGGTTGCCGATGAGGCGGTCGTAGGCGACCGCCCGCCACTTGAGACGCGGGGCATCGGGACTGCCCGTGATCGAGAGAACGGGCGTGTCGTCGGAGGTCCAGACACCCTCGACGGTCACGGCCGCCCCGAAGGTGGCCCCTCCGAAGCTCGTCCCGGGACCGCCGGACGGGAAGAAGCGGGCCAGCTCCGAGCCCATGTCGATCAGCCGCTGGTCGAGGCCCTGCCACCATCCGGCGAGGGGCGCCGAGGCGGCATACGTCGTGAGGACGAGGCTCCCCGCGAGGGCCACGCCCACGAACGCGAGCCCGGCGCGCAGGGAGAGGCCGACGGCGTTGCCCACGTCCGCGATCCGGTGCCGGGCCCAGGTCCGCTGCTCGTCGGCCACGTGGATGCGCACGAGGAAGAGGAGGGAGGCCAGGGCGAAGAGGACGAGGATCGCAAGCTGGTCGAGGGCGGTGATGGACACGTTGACGACGAGGATCGTCCCGGGCAGGACGACGGCGGAGAGGGGCCGGTGGTGCGCGTACGTGGCGTAGCCGGCGAACTGGCCGGCCCCCCAGACGAGGATGCCGAGCACGAGGAGGTAGTGCGAGATCTCGGTCGTCGTGGCGCGATCCCGCAGGACGAGGTCGTCCCACGCTCCCCAGGCGCCCTCGGCCGTGACGCGGATGAGGCCGGCCACGTCCTCGCCGGGCGCCAGCTCGTTCCCGGCGGCAAGGACGAGGAAGGCGGTCGCCAGGACCGCTCCCCCGCCGTGCGCCACCAGGCGACCCCGCCCCAGCTTGGCCGCCACGAACCCCCACAGGACGCCGAGGGCGCCCGCCCAAGGCAGGAAGTCGGTGTTCGACTGGCGGCCCAGCACCCAGTGCGCATCGTCGATCGCCCAGCCGAGGAGGGCACACATGACGACGAGGAGCGCGAGGCTGCTCCAGCCCTCGGCCGGGGGGGCCAGGCGCCTGCGCTCGGGGGCCTGCGAGGCCGTGTAGCTGGCGCCAAGGTCGAACGGGGTGCGGGCGGCGGTCATCCGACGAGCACCTCCGCGAGGGGCACGTCCGGCGGCACCGTGTAGGTCCGGATGTCGAACTCGGCGATCTGGTGGCGCACGTTCCGAACGGCTGCCTGGCGCTCGGCCAGCGCAGCGACGACGGCCGGCTCGTCGATCGTGCCGGCGGTCTGCGCCGCCCGCCGGGCATAGAGGGCGGGATCGAGCCAGAGCACCTGGCAGCCGATCCCCCGCGGTCGGAGGGTCGCGAGCGGGCGCACCCACCCCGGCTCCGTCGACGCCGTGATGACGAGCGCCGACATCCCCCGCCGGAGCAGCGGCAGACCCGCCACGAGCGCCTCGATGAGCGGCGTGGCCCCGTCGCCCTCGACGGCGGCCAGCAGCTGCAGGATCTTCTGGCGCTGGCGCGGCCCGCGATCCGGGGGCAGGACGGTCACCCGGCTCCCGGTCGTGGTGAGCGCGACCGCGCGGTTCTCCTCGATGGCCCGCTCCGCGACGGCGGCCGCCGCCCGGACGCCGACCTCGACCGTGCCGTCGTCTCCGGCCCCCACCTGCGTCGCCCGTTGGAGGTCCAGGATGATCCAGACGTCGGCCGTCTGCTCGAGGTCGAACTCCTTGACCTGGATCTCGCCGGTGCGGGCGGTCGACGGCCAGTGGATCCGGTTGAAGCCGTCTCCCGGGGCGTACGGCCGCACCGTGGTGGCCAGGGGCGTGGTCTGCTGGGTCCGGACGGGCGTCGAGCGGCTTCCCTCGAGGCTCGCGGCCTGGAGGCGCCAGCGCGGGATCGGCTCGATGCGCGGGTAGACCACGAGCGTCAGCCCGTGACCGACGGAGGCGCTCGACTCGAAGAAGCCGAACGGATCACCGGTCCGGATCTGGAGCGGATCCACCCGGAAATGGCCCCTCCGCCCGAGCGGCACCTTCGCGATCCACGAGCGCTCGCCGTGCGGGGCCAGCGAGAGGGCCCGGCCCGGGAGCGGCACCGGCAGCGTCGAGGGGTTGTGGACCTCCAGCCAGAGCTTCGGGATCCGGCTCGTGCTGCGGAGGGTGTAGGTGGCGCGCAGCACCTCGCCCACGTGCGCCTGGAGCTGGTTCACCGCGTACCCGGCCTCGAGGTCGAGCAGGCCGAAGCGCGTGACGAGATAGCTTCCGCCCAGGACCGCCAGCCCAAGGTAGACCAGGAAGAACAGGAAGTCGGCGCCCGTGCTGAAGGCCGCCACGACGAGGGCCGTCGCGACGATCAGGAGCGGCAGGCGGCGGAGCAGGACCACGGCACCCCCAGCGCGCGATGCGACCGGCGCGCCTAGCGCGCCCTCGGCTCCTCGGCCTCGATCCGGCGCGGGCCCCCCGTCCGGCCCGGCGCGTCCACGGCGACCGTCTCCAGCAGCTCCCGGACCACGGTGTCGGCATCGACCTCGCGGATGGACGAGCTCGTCTTGATGATGAGGCGGTGGGCCAGCGCGGGGCCAGCCAGGGCCTTGACGTCGTCGGGGATCACGTAGTCGCGACCCAGCAGCGCGGCGCGGGCCTGCCCGGCGCGATAGAGCGCGATGCTGCCCCGAGGCGAGGCTCCCAGGTAGACGTCGGGATGAGTCCGGGTCGCGTTCACGAGACGGACGATGTACTCCGAGACGCTCGCGTCCACGTACATCTCCCGCACTGCTGTCTGCATCTCCCGCAGCTCCGCGACAGACAGGACCTCGCCGAGGTCGTCCAGCGGATGGATCCGCTTCTGCTCATCGAGGATGACGATCTCCTCGGTGGGCGTCGGGTAGCCGAGGCGCAGGCGCAGCATGAATCGGTCGAGCTGCGCCTCGGGCAGGGCGAACGTCCCCTCGTACTCGATCGGGTTCTGGGTCGCGATGACGAGGAACGGGTTCGGCATCTGGTGGCTGATCCCGTCGATGGTCGCCTGGCGCTCCTCCATGCATTCGAGGAGCGCGGACTGGGTCTTCGGGGTGGCCCGGTTGATCTCGTCCGCCAGGACGACCTGGCTCATGATCGGTCCGGGTCGGAACTCGAACTCCTGGGTCTTCTGGTTGTAGATGGAGAGGCCCGTCACGTCGGACGGCAGGAGGTCCGGGGTGAACTGGATCCGCCGAAAGCTCGAACCGAGGCTCCGGGCGATCGCCTTCGCGAGCACCGTCTTGCCGGTCCCCGGGACGTCCTCGATCAGGAGGTGGCCGCGGCACATGAGCGCGACCAGGGCAAGCTGGACCTCGTGGTGCTTGCCCACGATCACGCGCTCGACGTTCGCGACGACTCGGTCGCCGGACTCCTGGATCTTCGTCATCGGGCTCCTCCGCGGTGCGGCGCCGGGCGGGCCGGACGCACCCGGCGACGGGGCGACCGCACGACGGCGGTGTGGCGGACTCAGGGTCCGGAGATAGTACGCCGGGTGGCCGGAATCGGTTCCGGGCCCGGTTTCGGGGCGCGGGCCGGCTTCGGGAAGGCGCCGCGCGGGGTGAGCGCCGCTGGGTGGGCCCCGCGGCCGGATCAGCCGCGCAGGAGGGTCCGCAGCCCCACCCATGCGGTCATGCCGGCCCCGATGGCCGACATGACGCCGAGGAACGGCTCGCCCGCGGCGAACGACATCACGGCCATGCCCACGAAGAGCAGGGCGACGCCGGCCGCGATGGCCGCCATCCCGACGCGCTCGATCAGGGGGCGCGGCGCGGCCGGCCCGGATGCGGCGGCGCTGGTCGGGCGGGGCGCGGTCGGGGTCGGGGCCGTCGTTCGCTCATCGTTGCGCCTCGAAGTAGGCCCGCAGCATCCGCCCGGCCAGGGGCGAGGCCCGTTCACCACCACGACCGCCCTGCTCCACGATGACCGCGATCGCGACCGTCGGCCCATCGGCGGGCGCGAAGCCGATGAACCAGGAGTGCGGCTCGCCGTCGCCGCCGATCTCCGCAGTCCCCGACTTCCCGGCCGTGAGCACGCCTGGAACCTTCGCGCCGTCCGTGAAGAGCTGCCCCCGATCCCCCTCCACGGCCAGCGTCATTGCCTCCACGATCGCCGCATTCGACGAGCCGTCCAGGATCCGCCCCATCGAGCGCGGCGGGATCGCCGTCGTCCGGCCCTGACGGTCGATGAGCGCCATCGCCAGCCGCGGCTCCATCAGCTCGCCGCGCGTTGGCCACGGCCGCCGCCACGAGAGCCATCTGGAGCGGCGTGGTCAGCACCTCGCCTTGCCCGTACGCCGCGTTGGCCAGCTCCACGTCGTCCGCGAACCCACCCGGGAGCGGGCCGCCGCCGTTCGTCAGCTGCGACGTCGCGGTCGGCAGGTCGAACGGGAGCGCCGCCCGGAACCCGAGCCGACGGGCAAAGGCGTCCAGGTTCGCCCCGCCCGTGTCGAGGCCGGCGAGGGCGTACCAGATGTTGCATGACACCTCGGTCCCGGTGAGCAGGTTGAGCTCCTCGTCCCCGGTGAAGTCGTGGTGGCCGTCACGGATCGTGAAGCCGTCCACCACGAGGCCGTCCTCCTCGGCCCCGGGCTGCTCCGGATACGTGGTTGCCGGTAGTCACCGCGCCGCTGCCGAGGCCGGCGATGGCCGTCACGACCTTGAAGACCGACCCCGGGACGTAGAGTCCCAGGGTCGCGCGGTCCAGGAGGGGCGACGCCTCGCTCGCGCGGAGCTCGCCGAAGGTGGCGCGCGCCGTCTCCGGGTTCGAGACCGCCGAGGCGTCGAACGTCGGCGTCGAGGCCATGGCCAGGACCTCGCCCGTCCGCGGATCGAGCATCACGACGGCGCCCCGATCCTTCCCGAGGAGGCGCACGGCCAGCCGCTGGAGGGGCAGCGACAGCGAGGTCCGGAGATCCATGCGGCGATCCTGCGGCGGCAGGAACTTCTCGAAGGCCCGCGAGACCGGGTCGCTGCCGCGGGCGCCCGTCAGCTCGACCGTGTAGGCGCGCTCGAGGCCCGACGACCCGTAGATCGCCGACGCGTACCCGACCGGGTGGCTCACGGCGGCGTCGGCGTAGACGCGGTAGGGCGTGCCATCCTCCGCCCGGCGGCTGCTTGCGAGCACGCGACCGTCCCGGTCGAGGATCCTGCCCCGCTCGACGGTGCGAGCCGCGGCGAGGACGGCCGCGTCGGTCGGCGATGACGCAAGCTCGTCGGCCCGGACCACCTGCCAGTACGAGGACCCAGCAGCCAGGACGCCGAACACGAGCACGAGGATCACCGCGATGGCGGGCACTCGCGCGGCAGGGCCCCGATCGGGCGGCGGCCCGCCCGGCATCACGACGCGCCCCCGGAGCGCCGCCGAAAGCGCGCCAGCCGCTCCGGGCGGGGCGGGGCGAGTGGCGCCGGACCACGGTCCGAGAGGGCCAGGAGCAGACCGATCACGATCGCGTTCGCCAGCAGCGAGGAGCCGCCGTAGCTGACGAGCGGCAGGGTGATCCCGGTCAAGGGGATCAGCTTGAGGTTGCCGGCCGCGATGATCGCCGCCTGGAACCCGATGACGAGCGCGAGCCCGGCGGCCAGGAGCGCCCGGAAGTCGTCGCGCGAGGATGCGGCGATCCGCAGGCCGCGCTCGACGAGGACGAGGTAGGCGGCCAGGACCGCGAGCACGCCGGTGGCGCCGAGCTCCTCCCCGATCGCCGCGAGCGGGAAGTCGGTGTGGATCGCGGGAATCGGCGGCCGGCCGGCGATCTCCGGGAGCCCGGCTCCGAGCCCGGTCCCGACCAGGCCGCCACGGGCAAAGGCGTGGAGCGCCTGGATGACCTGGAACCCTCCGCCCAGCGGATCGGCCCACGGGTCCAGCCAGATCGTGACACGCTCCTGGACGTGCGGGAAGAGCGCGGCCAGGGCGAGGAAGCCGACGGCGAACAGGAGGAGCCCGATGGTCACGTCGCTGAGATGGCCGGTCGCGAGGAACAGGAGGGCCAGGAAGACTGTGTAGAAGAGGAGCGCCGCGCCGAGGTCGCGCTGGACCACGACGATCCCGAGGGCCAGGGCGAGCATCGCTCCGATCGGGGCAAGGTACGGCATCGGCGGCATCGTGACCGGCCCGACCAGGCGCACTCGGGCACCGGCGAGCAGCACCCGGTTCTCGGCCAGGTACGCGGCGAAGAAGACCACCAGGATCACCTTGAGGAGCTCGGACGGTTGACCGCCCAGCGGACCGATCTGGAGCGTGAGCCGGGAGCCGTTGACGTCCGTCCCGAACACGAAGGTGAGGGCCAGGAGAAGGAGTCCCGCCGGCGGCCCAGGTGTACTTGTAGAGGCGCAGCCAGCGGTCGGACCGGAAGGCCACCGCGATCGTCGTGGCGACCCGAGGGCCATCCCCAGCCACAGGAGCTGCAGCTCGCCGAGCCCCAGCGTCCAGGCCCCGATCTCCTGGACCACCAGGTCCTGCGGAAGGCGCTCCATCATGAGCAGGCCGATGCCACCCAGGAACGCGGCCGCCGGGAGGATCACCTCGTCGAGCCGTCGCCCGGCGATCACCAGCACCGCGTGGGCGGCCAGGAGGCCGAGGCCGTAGAGAAGGAGGCCCGGTCCGTCAGCCGGCTCCAGGCGCCCCGAGCGCAGGAGCCCCAGCGAGAGGCTGCCCATCGTGAGGGCCGCCACCACCGCCACGAGCAGGGTCAGCTCGCGGGGCCGGGCTCGCGGGCGGGGAAAGCCGGGCAGGGCGGGAACCGCAGCGGCGTCGGCCGCGAAGCCCGTCATCCGCGCCCGCGCTCGAGGCGGAGCCTGACGTCGCCGATCCGGATCTCGTCGCCGTAGGCGAGCACGGTGACACCCGCCACGGGGGCACCGTTCACGTGCGTGCCGTTCGTGCTGTGGAGATCCTCCACGTACCAGGCCCGGCCACGGAAGGTCAGGACGGCGTGATGGGCCGAGGCGTACCGATCCTCCACGACGACGCTGCTGCCCAGGTCGCGCCCGATCGTGGTCACCGCGTCGAGGGCAAACACGGCGCCCGTGGCGGGCTGTCCTGACGACGCCACGACCACGAGGCGCCCGAGCGTCGCGGCGGGAGCGCGGGAGGCCGCCCGAACGTCGCGGACGAGAGCCCGCGCCATCAGCGCCAGCGCCAGCCAGAGCAGGGCGAGGAAGGCCAGGCGAAGGGCCCACAGGGCGACGTTCAGCCCGGCGTCCATCAAGCCGGCTCCGACGTCGGCGCCACGACGATCTCCAGGCGCGTGGCCCCGATCTCGATCCGGTCGCCGGGCCCCACGACCGCCTCGCGCACCGGGTTACCGTTGAGACGCGTCCCGTTGGTGCTCCCGAGGTCGCTGATCACGAGCCGGCCGACGCGCAAGGACAGGCGGGCATGTCGTCGCGAAGCCAGCGGGTCCGCGAGCACGACCTCGACGTCGGTCGCCCGCCCGATCGTCAGCGGGCGCCCGTCGAGAGCCACTTCTCGCGCTGATCCTCCGGGCGCGAGCACCCGGAGCACGGTGCGCGGCACGACCGCCGGCGGAAGCGGATGCACGAGGGTCATCTCCGGGCCCCCACCGGTCACGGACGCCGCACGGCGCCCACCCCCGAAGCCGGCTGCCACGCGGACCTCACCGAGCGCCAGCTCGGGGGCGACGAGGACAGCCACGATCGGTCGCTCGGGAATCCGGTAGCCGCGCCGCCGGGCGTGGTCAAGGGCCGCACGCGCCAGGTCGTCCTCCAGGTCCGGGAGGCGCGCGAGGGCGTCGGCGTCGGACCTCGACACGCGCACCGCGAACCGCGTGGGCGCCAGCGCGCCCTCCGCGTCGACGCGCCGTTCCTCGTCCATGGCCCGT
This sequence comes from uncultured Chloroflexia bacterium, assembly GCA_963739365.1. Taxonomy (GTDB): domain Bacteria; phylum Chloroflexota; class Limnocylindria; order Limnocylindrales; family CSP1-4; genus CTSoil-043. Next base: position 52,065 of record CAVUAG010000014.1, read on the forward strand.
TCCAGGCGCCGGACGAGGGTGACGGGCTCCAGGTGGGCGCCAAACAGGCGGGCCGTCGGACGCTCGAAGAGCCGTTCCAGGAAGCGCTCGAGCGCGGCGAGGGCTTGCATCGACCGGGCAGACCTCTGTGTGGCGCGTCCGGTGACGCGGCGAAGGACGATCGGTGGCGCCCGGGAGTACCTCGGTCCCCGGGGCGCTGAGATCCCTACGGTATACTCTCGGACCCGCGGATGGGTCGCCGCGACCCACGCCGTGTTCGCTTTGCCCGGGGGCCTGATGACGGACACCATCACCGAGTCGTTCTGCGAGCGATGCGGCGCGCGTTTCTCGTTCGAGCAGAACGCGGAGCATCGGCCCGGCCGGATCGGGCGCGTCCGGGTCCTCACGCGCGGCCTCAAGAACTACGTCGCGAACGACGGCATGCCGATGAGCGAGGCGATCGCCGAGGCGCAGCACGACGCTGCCCGGGTGGCCGTCTCGCGCCAGCTCGACGAGTTCCACCGGACCTTCAACTTCTGCATGTCCTGCCGGCAGTACACGTGCGCCAACTGCTGGAACGCGAAGGTGGGCGAGTGCCTGACGTGCGCACCCGACCTGACGCGCGAGGTCCTGCCCGCGCCTTTCCCCGACCTTCCTCTCGCTGGTCCGGTCCACGGCGATGGCCAGGCGCCGGACAACGGGGCCCTGGAGCCCGAGGCGTGGCCGACGGCCGACCTTGCCCGCCTCACCATCCTGGGCACGACGCCGGCTGGCCCCGACGCGGGTCTGCCCGCGGAGCCCGAGGCCGTCGCCCAGCCCGAGGCCGTCGCCCAGCCCGAGGCCGTCGCCCAGCCCGAGGCCGTCGCCCAGCCCGAGGCCGTCGCCCAGCCCGAGGCCGTCGCCCAGCCCGAGGCCGTCGCCCAGCCCGAGGCCGTCGCCCAGCCCGAGGCCGTCCTGGACGGGGAGCTGACTGCGGCCGAGCTCGCGGCGATCGAGTCGGCGCTGGCGGCCGGGCAGCCAGTCGACATGCCGGCGGCTGGGCTGGATGGCGCGGCAGAAGGGCGCCCCGCACCGCCGGTCGTCGAGATGGCCGAGACTCCGATCGCGCCACCGACATCGGAGCCGACCCCCGTCACTGCCGCCGAGCCCGACCTCGGGCCGGACGCGATCGAGGTGGCCGCCGCCGTGCCGCTGATCGCCGCCGTCGAGCCGCAGCTCGACGCACAGCCGGAGCACGCGCAGCCCCAGCCCGCCGTCGCCCAGCCCATCGAACCGGCCGAGCGCGCCACCGCCGCCCAGCAGCAGACGCGCAACCTCCTCCGGCGCTTCCGGCCCGCCCACCGCCCAGCAGCGGCCGGGCTCGACGCGACGACGGAGATCGAGGCTGCCCCCGCCGAGCCCGTGACTCAGCCGACGTCCGTCACTCCGCCCGTGCCCGAACCGCCGACCGCACCGGCCGACGCTCCCGCACCGGCGGACGCGATCGAGCAGCCGACATGGCGGGTCGTGGCCCCCGAGACCCCGGTCACACCACCGACCAGCTGGCCCGACGCTCCCGCGTGGCCCACCTCCGCGCCCGGATCCACCCAGATCGGCCCGCTCCCTGGTTCTGCCGCGGCGCCGTGGGCGTCCCGTCTGGCCACCGCGAGGCCTGAGCCGACGAGCGTGTGGGCAGCGTCCAGCCAGGAAGTCCTGGCCGCGCCCGACCCATCTGCCGCCACCCGTCCCGGGACTCCGGCCATCCAGGCCTGCGTCAGCTGTGGCCTCTCCCTCTCGGCCAATGCCCGGTTCTGCCGACGCTGCGGGAGCCGCCAGGGCTGACCAGCCGGTCCGGCTGCGCAGCAGCCATCAGCTTCCCCCCGGCTCGTCCGCGGTCCGCATCGCCCCCGCGCTCTGAGCCCGGCGGTCCCGCTCGGCGACCCATGCCGCCCCCAGCAGGATGATCTGGGTGACGTTGCCCAGCCAGACGAGCCCCAGGAAGAGCGCCCCGAAAGCTCCGTAGAGCTCGGCCGACCCGAAGAGCAGCGGGCCGAGGAACACGAACAGCTCCGACAGCAGGAAGACCGCCAGGCCGGTCATGGCGGCGGGCAGCCAGAGGGCCCGGAGGGTGGGGCGCGGGCGCGGGACGAATGCGAACATGAGCGCGAGGAGCCCGACCACGCCGGCGAGCGAAGTCACGGTACGGACGAGCCGGCCCGGCAGCCCCAGCACCTCGTCCATGAAGTCGGGCAGCGTGACCAGGATCAGGATGATTGCGGCAGCGAACGCCCCGGCCGCCACGGCCAGCACCGACACCACGTCACGGATCGGCGTCCGGCCCTCGCCGCTGTCCTGGAAGATGATGCGAAACGCACCGTCGATCGCCCGCACGAGGGAGCTTGCGCTCCAGACGAGGAGGGCGAGGCCTACGATCCCGGTTGCCGGGGCCATCCCGGAGAAGCTGGCCAGCGCCTCGTCCAGGACCGGCGCCAATGACGGGATTTGCTCGGTCAGGATCTCCACGATCTCGGCCCGGACGGCCGGGTCGGAGACGAAGACGCCGACGATGGAGAGGATGACGATGACCGCGGGCACGACGGCGAACAGCGCCACGAATGCGATGCCGCGGGCCAGGATTGGGCCGCTCGAGGACGCGAAGCGCGTGTAGACCGCGTTGGCCATCGCGATCCGCGGCACGCCCAGCACCCGCGCCACGAGGGGCTCCACCACGGCGATCGCGCGCGCGCCGACCCGCGCAATGAGGCTGGGCCGGTCGGCCAGGACGGGGCCGCGCTGGGGCTCGCCCACCGACCCCGCCGAGGTCACGATCAGAGTTCCTCGAAGAGGCTCGGCTGGAGCTCGTCGACCGCCACCCGCCGCCGCGGCCGCAGGAGCGCGCGGACCTCGACCCGGCGGACATAGCGCCGCCCGCCCAGCTTGAGCGTCTGGAGCTTCCCCTCGCGCGCCCAGCGCCCGAGCGTCTCCGGGCGCAGGTGGATGTTGGCGGCTTCCAGGATCTCGACCGCCTCGGCGAGGCTGATCCAGTCCGACGCGACGCGACTCATCCGGGCATCCTCAGCTGACGGCGCCGCTCGAAGCAGACGACGACTCACCCGTGGTCGACGCGCCCGAAGCGGACGACGACTCACCCGTGGTCGACCCGCCCGACGCGGGCTCGCCCGAACTCGACCCGCCCGACGCGGGCTCGCCCGAACTCGACCCGCCCGACGCGGGCTCGCCGACCTTCGCCGAGCTGTTCGCCCTCTTCTTTGCCGAAGCCGCGGAGGACCGCCGGTCGTTCTTGGCCCAGCCGCTGCCCTTGAAGTGGATCGTGGGCGGCACGAACGCGCGGTTGACCCGGCCCTCGCACAGAGGGCACTGGTGAGGTCCCGCCTCGTTCAGGCCGTGGAGGACCTCGAAGCGGTGGCCGCAGCCGGTGCACACGTAGTCGTAGACGGGCATGGAAGGTGCTCGAGTCTCTCAGCCGCGCAGCAGCCGCATGCCGCACTTCGGGCAGTAGAACGCCCGCTCATGGGCCGAGGCAAAGCCGCAGTGCGCACAGACCAGCCCGCCCCGGCCGGCGGCGGGAACCGGCCGATCGGGAGGCGCGATCCCGAGCGCGTACTGGTTCGCCAGGATGTTCTGGAACAGCCCGGCAAGCGCTCGTGCCGCGATCCGGTCGGTGTCGCCGCGGACGCCTCGGCCGCCCCAGCCCACGACGGCGCGCACCAGCATGTCGCCGGTGCCCTCGTCCCAGTGCGACGCGACCCCGCCCACGACAGCGCTGTACTCGGGATACCCGGACGTGTCCACCTCGCCATCGAGGAGCGCGACCGCGAGCGTGTCGAACGCCAGGTCAATCGCATCGATCGACTCGAGGACGAAGAGTGCGTGACGGGTGATCGACCCGTGGCCGTGGTGGGCGTTGACCCACTGCATGGCCTCCGAGGACCGGATGATCGTGGGAGCCGCCTCGCTGTACTCGATCGGCAGGGGGTCGACGACCTCGATCTCCGTCTTCGCCAGGCCCACCAGCATCGAAGGCAGCTCGGCCAGGGCGCGCGGCCCCGCCTTGAGGCGAACGCCCTCCGAGCTCTTCCCGGCGTAGTAGAGCTTGAGGATGTACTCCTGGGCGGAGGCATCCTCGGGCACGACCTGCGCCGGGGCCAGCTCCACCTCGGCATGGCCTTTGCGCTTCAGGAACTCGAGCGGCACGGAACCTCCAACGACTCGTTGCGGCTAATCCTAGCAGCGCCGGGACACCGCCCGCCGTCCGGCGACCCACCCGGACCCACGGCGGTCAAGCCGCGCCATCGCGGCCCGCAAGGCGTGCTTCGAGCCGCATGGCCCGATCGGCAAGCTCGGCTTCGCGGGTTCGCGCTCCTTCGACAACCGCCAGGGGGGCCTTGCCCGTGAAGCGCTCGTCGGCAAGTCGCGCCCGCATCACGGCGAGCTGGCCTTCGGTCTCGGCGAGCTCCTTCTCGAGCCGGATGCGGTCGCGGGCAGCGGTCTCAGCCTGGACCGCGACGGGGACGCACGACCGCCTCGAGGTCCCCGGCGACGACGGCGAGGCCGCCGCGCGGGTCCCCGTGCAGGGCCCCGGCATCGGCCACGCGGGCAAGTGGGCGCGCCCGGGCGAGCCGCTCGAGGCCAGGGCGCAGTGCGTCGAAGGTGGCTGCGAGCGCCGACGGGATCGCCACGTCGACCGGGAGCCAGGCGCCCGGCTCCACGCGGGCCTCGGCGCGCGCGTTGCGGATCGCCCGGACGAGGTCGAGAAGCGCGCCGGTCTCCGCGTCGGCCTCCGCATCAACATGGCCCGCAACTGGCCAGCTCGCCACGATCAGGAGGTCCGGATCGCTCGCCCGCCCTGGGCAGCTGACCCCAGATCGCCTCGGTCAGGAACGGCATCACCGGGTGCAGCAGCCGCAGGTAGGTGTCGAGGGCCTCCACGAGCGTCCACCATGTTGCCTCGCGATCGGCGACGGGAAGCGACTCGTCGGTCAGGCGCACCTTGGCGAGCTCCAGCGCCCAGTCGCAGTACTCGCCCCAGATCGCGTCGTAGAGACGTGGCCGTAAGCTCGCCGAAGGCGAAGTCCGCCAATGCGCGGTCGGCGGCCGCGACGGTCGCGGCCACCCGACTGCGCAGCCAGCGCTCGGCCGGGCCGAGGTGGGCCGGATCGGGCGTCTGCCGTGCCGCGTCGGCCGCGATCGTCGCGGGGCGGGATCCCAGCACGAACCGCGCCGCGTTCCAGAGCTTGTTGGCGAAGTTGCGCGCGTTCTCCAGCTTCTCGGCGGAGAACTTCTGGTCGTTGCCCGGGGCGGCACCGTGGATGAGCGCGAAGCGGAGCGCGTCCGCACCGGACTCGTCGATGGCCTCGAGGGGGTCGACGACGTTGCCCTTCGTCTTGGACATCTTCTGGCCGTAGGGGTCGCGGACGAGGCCGGAGAGGTAGACGACCTCGAACGGGGCGTCGCCCATGAAGTGGATCCCCAGCATCATCATCCGGGCCACCCAGAAGAAGATGATGTCGTAGGCGGTCTCCATGACCGTGCCCGGGTAGAAGCGCGCCAGGTCCGCCGTCTCCTCCGGCCAGCCGAGCGTCGAGAACGGCCACAGCCCGGAGCTGAACCAGGTGTCGAAGATGTCGGGGTCCTGGGTCAGCTCGCCGGCCGAGCGGCCGCAGGTGTCGCAGGCATCGGGACCTTCCGTTGCCGAGCTGACCGTCACGTGGCCGTCCGGGCAGTACCAGGCCGGGATCCGGTGGCCCCACCACGAGCTGCCGGCTGACGTTCCAGTCGCGGATCTCGGTCAGCCAGTGCTCCCAGACCTTCTCGAAGCGTTCGGGCAGGATCACCGTGCGCTTCGTCCGGGTGGCGTGAAGCGCGGCCTCGGCAAGCGGCTGCGTACGCACGAACCACTGGGTCTTGAGGCGCGGCTCGACGGCGTCGTTGCTGCGCTGGCAGCGGCCCATGATCATCTCGTGGGGCTTGCTGGCGACGAGGTCCCCGGCTGCCTCGAGGTCGGCCAGGATCCGCTGGCGCGCCTCGTAGCGCTCCAGCCCGGCGTAGCGCCCGCCGGCGGCCGAGATGTGGCCGTCGTCGCGCGATGACGTCGACGAACGGCAGGTCGTGGCGCTGCCCCGTGGCGTGGTCGTCGTGGTCGTGGGCCGGGGTGATCTTGACGGCGCCGGTGCCGAACGCCCTGTCCACCACGGCGTCGGCGATGATCGGCACGAGCCGCTCGACGAACGGGATCCGGACCCGGCGGCCGACGAGGTCGGCGTAGCGGTGGTCGTCGGGGTGGACGGCGACGCCGGTGTCGCCGAGGATCGTCTCAGGACGCGTGGTGGCGACCGTCACGAACGCGCCCGGCTCGTCGAGGCCGTCTCGTCGACCACGTGGTAGCGGATCGTCCAGAGCGTGCCCGTCTCGGGCGTCGCGATCACCTCGAGGTCGGACAGGCTGGTCCGGCAGCCGGGGCACCAGTTGATGAGCGTCTCGTGGCGGTAGGCGAGCCCCTCGCGGTAGAGCCGGATGAACGCCTCGCGGACGGCCCGGCTGGACACGTCGTCCATCGTGAAGCGGAGGCGGCCCCAGTCGATCGACGCGCCGACGCGCCGCTGCTGGCCCAGGATCATCTCCCGGGTCTCGTCGATGAAGCGCCACATCCGCTCGAGGTAGCGCTCGCGACCCAGGCTCGCCCGCGTCTCGCCGTCGGCGGCGATGATCCGGTCGAGGACGAACTGGGCGGCGATGCTGGCGTGGTCCAGGCCGGGAAGGAAGAGCGCCGGACGACCCTGCATCCGGGCGTGGCGGGTCATGAGGTCCTCGACGGCGCTCCGCTGGGCGTGGCCCGAGGTGAAGGCTCCCGGTGACGTTGGGGGGCGGCTGGATGATCACGAAGGGCTGCTTCGCAGCGTCGGCGCGGCTCCCGGCGCCGTCGGGGGCGAAGACGTCGGCGGCCAGCCAGCGCTCGTAGACCGGGCCCTCGAACTCGATCGGGCCGGTAGGCCTTGGCGAGCCCGTCCGTCGCGATCCGTGCTCCCTCCGACATCGCCTGCTCCCTCTCGAGACGAAAACGCCCCGCTCGTCCAGCGGACGAACGGGGTCGTGGTGCCACCAGCTGGTTCGGGCTCCGGCGCGATCCGTTCATCGCGGGCGCGGGCTCCGGGGCCCCTCGCGGCGCGCTATCGGGCGCCGGCCGCACGGCTCGCGAGCGACGTTCGCGCCGGGGTCTGCCGCGCGGCTCACACCATCCCGCGCTCGCTTCGGCCCCTGCCGACGCTACTCCTCTCGGTCACCGCCGTGAGGTGGGGAGTGTAGCACGCAAGATCGGCGGCCCGGGATGGCGGCTCGGGGCGCCGGCCAGCGCCGTGCCTGACGGTCGGCGCGCCTGCCACGCGAGGAGCCGCGTTGCCGCCGACGTCGCACCCAGACGAGGCCGGTCCGTCAGGCGGCTCCGTCGCCGCCGCATGCGCGACGGCACTGGGTCGACGGTCCGGGCCAACGCGGCCCGGCCGGCGACGACGCGGCGGGCGAGGCTACGCGCTCTCGCCCCGCGCTGCCGCGCTCTCGGCGTAGTTCGTCTCGTCGACGCCCTTCTCGACCTCCGCCTCGGTGAGCAGGAGCGGCGGGCGGCCGTCGCGGATCGTCTCCTCGGTGATGATGCACTTGCGGACCTCGGTCCGCTCCGGGATGTCGTACATCACCTCGAGGAGCGCCTCCTCGACGATCGTGCGCAGGGCGCGCGCGCCGGTCTTGCGCGACGAGGGCCGCGTCGGCGGTCGCCCGCAGGGCCCCGTCGGTGAAGACCAGGTCCACCTTGTCGAGGCCGAGGAAGCGCTGGAACTGGCGGGTGATCGCGTTCTTCGGCTCGGTCAGGACGCGGACCAGGTCCTCCGCGGTGAGCGCGGCCAGCGTCACGACCACCGGCAGCCGGCCCACGAACTCGGGGATCAGCCCGAACTTGAGGAGGTCCTCCGGCATGAGGCGCTCGAGGACCTTCTGGCGCTCGGCCTTCGTCCCCTTCTGCGCCATGGCCGAAGCCAAGTGTCTGCTTTCCCACCCGCTCCTCGACGATCCGCTCGAGGCCGTCGAACGCCCCGCCGCAGATGAAGAGGATGTTCGTCGTGTCGATCTGGATGAAGTCCTGGTGGGGATGCTTGCGGCCGCCCTGGGGCGGCACGTTGGCGACGGTCCCCTCCAGGATCTTGAGGAGCGCCTGCTGGACGCCCTCGCCCGAGACGTCGCGGGTGATCGACGGGTTGTCGGCCTTGCGCGCGATCTTGTCGATCTCGTCGATGTAGATGATCCCGCGCTGGGCGCGGGCCACGTCGAAGTCGGCCGCCTGGATCAGGCGCAGGAGGATGTTCTCGACGTCCTCGCCCACGTAGCCCGCCTCGGTGAGCGAGGTCGCGTCGGCGATGCAGAACGGGACGTCGAGGACGCGGGCCAGGGTCTGCGCCAGGAGCGTCTTGCCCGAGCCCGTGGGCCCGACGAGGAGGACGTTCGACTTCTGGAGCTCGACGTCGTCCGGGGTGGCGCCCGCATTGATCCGCTTGTAGTGGTTGTAGACGGCCACGGAGAGGACCTTCTTCGGCTTCTCCTGGCTGATGACGTAGTCGTCGAGTGAGCTCTTGATCTGGCGGGGGGCAGGGAGCTTGGCGGAGGCCGGCTTCTTGGCCGGCTGCTCCAGCATCTCCTCCTCGATGATCTCCTGGCAGAGGTTGATGCACTCGTCGCAGATATAGACGCCCTGCCCCGCGATCAGCTTGCGGACCTGCTCCTGGCTCTTGCCGCAGAACGAGCAGCGATACGGGACCTTGGGCGTCTTGCCGGTGGTCACGGATTCCTCACCCTTTCTGCGGCTGCGGCCGGCGCCGTTGCGGGCCTACGCGCCGGCCGGTGCGGGACCTTCGTCGGCCGTTGCCGTGGTCCCCGCGGCCGGGTTGCTCGCCGCCGGCAGACCCGGCGACGCCGACCCGACCTTCTCCGGGGGCGTGTAGACGGCATCGATGATGCCATACGCCTTGGCGGCGTCGGGGCTCATGAAGTAGTCGCGCTCGGTGTCCTTCACGATCTTCTCGATCGGCTGGCCCGTGTGGCGGGCCAGGAGCTCGTGATTTGCGTTGACCAGAGTCTCCATCTCCTTGACCTGGATGAAGACATCGGGGGTGTTGCCGCGGAAGCCGCCCGAGCCCTGGTGGACCATGATCCGGCTGTGAGGGAGGGCGAAGCGCTTGCCCGGCTGGCCCGCCGCGAGAAGGACCGCGGCCATGCTGGCCGCCATCCCCACGCAGATCGTGCTGACGGGGGCCCGCACGAGCTGCATGGTGTCGTAGATCGCGAGGCCGGAGGTGATCACGCCGCCGGGCGAGTTGATGTAGAGGTTGATGTCCTTCTCCGGATCCTCGGAGTCCAGGAACAGCAGCTGGGCGATCACGAGGTTGGCCAGGGTGTCCTCGATCGCGTCGCCGAGGAAGATGATCCGCTCCTTGAGCAGGCGCGAGTAGATGTCGTAGGCGCGCTCGCCGCGGCTCGACGACTCGATGACCATCGGCACGAGCATCTGGGAACCTCCTGGAGCGGATCTCTCCGCGTGTCCGCGGGGAGAACGGGGGCGATCGAGGGAATGCGACGTCACGCGGGCGAGGCCTCGGCCTCGGCTTCGACTGCGGTTTCGTGGTCGTGGTCGTGGTCTCGGTCGTGGTCGTGCGCCGCGGCGCCGACCGCCGACGGCCCATCGTCCTCGGCGTGCGGGATGGCCGGGTGCTCCGGGTGGGCGGCCAGCCAGCGGTCGATGAGCGTCTCGACGACCCGCGAGCGGCGCAGCGAGCTGCGGATCGCGGCCTGCGCCCGCGGTGTGTCGAAGTAGGCCGAGAGCTTCGGCTCGGACCCATAGCGGGCCTTGGCCCGCAGGATCTCGTCGATGATGTCGCGATCCGGGACGTCGATCCCCTCGCGCGTCGCGATCTCACCCAGGACGAGCAGCGTCTTGGCCCGCTCTTCCGCGCCCGGCCGGAACTCGGCGTGCAGCTCGTCCGCGGCCTTGCCCGTAGCGGCGAGGTAGGCCTCCTCGGTGATCCCCTGGCGGGCGAGGGCGCTCTTCATCTCGTCGTGCATGACCTCGACTTCCTCGTCCACGAGGATGTCGGGGATCTCGACCGTCGCGTTCTTCACGGCGTAGTCGATGATCCGATCGGCGAAGCCGTGCCGGGCGCGGTCGAGCGCATTCCGCTCGAGCCGCTTGCGAATCTCCGAGCGCAGGGCGGCGACGTCGGCGAAGTCGCCCATCGAACGGGCGAAGTCGTCGTCGGCGGCGGGCCTGATCTTCTCGCGCAGCTCCTTCAGCTCTGCGCTGAAGTGGACCTGGACGCCGCGGAGCGATTCCTCCTGGTAGTCGTCGGGGAACGTCACGTCGAACTCGGACGTCTCGCCCGGCCGCAGGCCCAGGAGGTGCTCCTCGAAGCCGGGGATGAGGCGCTCCTCGCCGATGACGAGCGGCATCCGGTCAGCGGTCCCGCCGTCGAACGGAACGCCGTCGCGGGTGCCGACATAGCCGATGATCGCCCAGTCGCCCTTCGCAGCCGCGCGCTCCTCGACCGGGCCGAGCGTGGCCTGCTGGTCGCGGAGCTCGTCCAGGACACTCTCGACCTTGGCGTCGTCGACCGGCACGATCTCGGGCTTGAACGGGAAGTTGGCGTAGTCGCCGAGCTTCACCTCGGGGCGCAGCGGCACGGTCGCCTTGTAGCGCAGCGGCTTCCCCTCCTCGGCCTCGACGACCTCGACCTCGGGGCTGCCGATGATGAAGATGTCGGGATCGTCGGCGGTGCTCTTCACCCACTCGCGGTAGCTGGCCTCGACGAGCGTCTCGACGGCCTCGTCCCAGACCGCGCCCTCGCCCAGGACACGCTCGAGCATGCCGCGCGGGGCCTTGCCGGGGCGAAACCCGGCGACGCGGGTGCGCTGGCTCAGGCGACGGGTGGCGTCGGCGACGGCGCGCCCAACGCGATCGACGGGGAGCTCCACCTCTACGACGAGGGTGCTCTTCTCGGAAGGGGTCGTAGTGACATGCATGGCCGAGGAAGTATAGGGGCCGATCCGGGTCACCGCCCGATCAGCGTCGCGGCGCGATCGGTCTCCCGGCCCGATCGGCTCAGGTGCCGACGTAGGCCGCGAGGTGCTTGCCGGTCAGGGTGGAGCGGCTGGCGACGAGGTCGGCGGGAGTGCCCTCGAAGACGATCCGGCCGCCGTCGTGCCCGGCGCCCGGGCCGAGGTCGATGATCCAGTCGGCGTGCGCCATCACCGCCTGGTGGTGCTCGACCACGATGACCGACGTGCCGGCATCGACGAGGTTGTCGAGCAGGGCGAGCAGCTGCCGCACGTCGGCGAGGTGGAGTCCGCTGGTGGGCTCGTCGAGGACATAGACGCCGCCCGCCTCGGCCATGCGGGTAGCCAGCTTGAGCCGCTGTCGCTCCCCGCCGGACAAGGTCGGCAGCGGCTGGCCCAGCCGCAGGTAGCCGAGCCCAACGTCGATGAGACGCAGGAGGATCGCCTGCGCGGCAGGCGTGCGCGCCTCACCGGCGCCGAAGAACTGCTCGGCCTCGCTCACCGACATCGCGAGGACCTCGCTGATGTCGCGCCCGCCGAGGTGGTAGTCCAGCACGGCCGCCTCGTACCGCTTCCCTTCGCAGTCCTCGCAGGTCGTCGCGACCGTGTCCATGAACCCGAGCTCGGTGTAGATGACGCCGGCGCCGTTGCAGGCCTGACAGGCGCCCTCGGAGTTGGCGCTGAACAGGGCGGGCTTGACCCCATTGGCCTTCGCAAACGCCGTGCGGATCGGGTCGAGCAGCCCGGTGTAGGTCGCCGGGTTGCTGCGCCTCGAGCCCCTGATCGCGCCCTGGTCGATCGACACGACGCCGTCCCTGCCCGCGACCGAGCCGTCGATGAGCGAGCTCTTGCCCGACCCGGCCACGCCGGTCAGCACCACCAGCACGCCGAGCGGGATATCGACATCGAGGTCCCGGAGGTTGTTGGTGCTGGCGCCGCGCACCTCGAGCCGCCCCGTTGGGGCCCGCACCGATGGCTTCACCGAAACGCGGTCGTCGAGATGTCGCCCGGTCAGCGTGGAGCTGGTCCGCAGCCCCGCGACCGTGCCCTCGAACACCACCTCGCCGCCCTCGGTCCCTGCGCCCGGGCCAAGGTCGATGACGTGGTCGGCGATGTCGATGACCTCGGGCTTGTGCTCGACGACGAGCACCGTGTTGCCCTTGTCGCGCAGCCGCAGCAGCAGGCTGTTCATCCGGGCAATGTCGTGCGGATGCAGCCCGATCGTGGGCTCGTCGAAGACGTAGGTCACATCGGTCAGCGAGGAGCCGAGGTGACGGATCATCCTGGTTCGCTGGGACTCGCCGCCCGACAGCGTGCCCGACGGGCGATCGAGCGAGAGGTAGCCGAGCCCGATCTCGACGAACGAGTCGAACGTGTGCTGGAGGGCGGCAAGCAGCGGAGCGACCGACGGCTCGGCCAGCCCGCGCAGCCACGCGGCGAGATCGTCGATCTGCATCGCGCAGGCTTCGGCGATGTTGATCCCATCGATCCGCGACGACCGGGCCGGCTCGTTGAGCCGGGTGCCGCCGCAGTCGGGACAGGTGGTGAACGTCACCGCCCGCTCCACGAACGCTCGGACGTGCGGCTGCAGCGTGTCGATGTCCTTCGACAGCATCGACTTCTGGATCTTCGGGATCAGCCCTTCGTAGGTCAGGTTGATCCCGTCGACCTTGATCTTGGTCGGTTCCTTGTGGAGCAGGTCGTCGAGCTCGGTCCTGCTGTACTCGCGGATCGGCTTGTCCGGGTCGAAGAAGCCGCTCCCGGTGAAGATCCGGCCGTACCAGCCGTCCATGCTGTAGCCCGGGATCGTGAGCGCCCCCTCGTTGAGCGACTTGCTGTCGTCGTAGAGCTGGGTCACGTCCATGTCGGTGATCGAACCCATGCCCTCGCAACGCGGGCACATGCCGCCGTGATAGACGGCGTCGCGCACGACGATCCGCTCGCCCTTGCCTCGGTCGACGGTCATCGCCCCGCTGGCCTTGCGCATCGGGATGTTGAATGAGTAGGCGGTGGGCGGACCGATGTGGGGCTTCCCCAGGCGGCTGAAGAGCAGGCGCAGCAGCGCGTTCGCGTCGGTCGCGGTGCCGACGGTGGAACGCACGTTGGCGCCCATCCGCTCCTGGTCGACGATGATCGCCGTCGTCAGCCCGTCGAGCACGTCGACGTCCGGCCGCGCCAGCGTCGGCATGAAGCCCTGCACGAAGGCGCTGTAGGTCTCGTTGATCAGCCGCTGCGACTCCGCGGCGATCGTGCCGAACACGAGCGAGCTCTTGCCCGAGCCCGAGACGCCGGTGAACACCGTCAACCGGCGCTTCGGAATCTCGACGCTGACGTCCTTGAGGTTGTTCACGCGCGCGCCCTGCACGCGGATCAGGTCGTGGCTGTCGGCAACGTGCGGCGCGGGCGACCGCGTGTCCGTCCTCGTGGCCATGCTCATCGTGCCCCCTTCACGCCACCCGACACGCCGCTGCACCCCCGTCAGCAGGCGCGCACGCCTGTTCGTGGTGGGCGAGGTCGGGGTCGAACCGACACGCCGCTCACGCGGCACCGGCTCCTAAGGCCGGCGCGTCTGCCATTCCGCCACTCGCCCGTGGCACGAGTCTAGCGGGTGGGAGCCCCCGGCCCCGCGCCGCCGCGGCGCGCGCGGATCTGCTCCTCGCGGCTCGCCACGTCGTCCTCCGGCCCGGCGAAGGTGCGCTTCACGATCTCCCGGCCTATCTGCGACGCGAGCGGGACGCCGCCCGTGAGCAGGATGCGGCGCACGAACTTCGAGTCGCCCTTCCGGTTCGTGTCCACGAACGCCGCGAACTCGCGCTCGAGGGCCCCGCGCACCTTCGTGCCGTCGTCGCCGAGCGCCCGGACCGCCTTCTCCACCTGCTCGGGCAGGAGGCTGGGCGGCAGCGGGTCGGGTCGGCCGAAGACTCGATGCTTCACGCGCGCGAAGCACGCGCCGCGGTCCACCGACGGCCACGAACGCGGTCCCGCCCACCACGGCGGCCGTCCGGCCCGGGTTGCGCTTCACCTTGGCCCGGATGTCGACGGCCGCGCGAGCGGTCGCCTCGAGCCGGACCAGCTCGTCCTCGAGGGCCGCGCGCGCCGCCAGCACCTCGGCGAGGGCGGCAACGGTGGCGGGATCGGTCGGGGGCGTCGCCCCTGAGCCGTCGGTCGGGGGCGTCGCCACCGGATCCGTGGGGGGTGCGGCGGCCTGGGGCTCGGTCATGCCACGTCCTCCTTCGTTCCGGGCATGCGGGCCTCGACGTAGGCCTTCGTCTCCATGGCCGCGTCGATCGACGCCTGCGGGATGAAGCGCTGCTTCAGGGCCTCCCAGTCGTAGTCACGGAGGCGGAGCGTCGCGAGCGCCGGCCAGGCCACGAGCGTCACCGCGACCCCGAGCGCAGCTCCGACCTCGGGGTCGAACGTGATGGCCGTGAAGGCGCCGAACAGAGCCCCGACGATCGCCCCGACGAAGAACCCGCCGAGCGCGCCCCCGACGCCGCTCGAGCGGGCGCCGGCGACGAGGCCGACCAGGCCGACGATGGCGCCCCAGATCGCGACACCCACGAAGAGCGCCGCGACGCCGGCATCCAGGCCGGGCGACGCGGACTCGGCGATCGCGGCGTAGGCGGCATTGGGCAGGGCGAGCCCGAGGACGACGCCGACGGCGATGCCCGATCAGCGCCGCGAGGATCAGCGTGCCGGCCAGGTACGTGCGCGAGACGCGCAAGGGCGATGAGCACGAGGATCACGGCCGTGGCGATCGAGAAGAGGGTGCCGTGGAGGATCCCCCACCCCATCGAGCCGAAGATCCACTCGCCCAGGAAGAGGGCCATCCCGACCGATACGAGGAGAACGACGTAGAGCAGCAGGGCGAGGGCCAGCGCGGCCAGGGCGGCAACCTGCTTGACGTCGGCGAGAATGACCGCCAGCTCGGCCTTGGCGAGCTCGACGTGGGCCGTCGCCAGGCGACGCCCGGCGTCGATCGTCCGCCGGATCTGATCACGAAGCCCGACGGGCTTGGGCTTCGGCTTGGGCTTCGGCGGCGGGGCGGGAGGCGGCGGAGGCGGAGGCGGCGCCCCGTCCGACGGGGGCACTGCCGGAGGTGACATGGGCGGCGGGGCGGGCGGCGGCGCCTCGGCCTCGTCGACCGCGGGCGGCGCGGCCGGCGGTGGCGTGATCGGCGGGGCGGGCGGTGGCGCCTCGGCCTCGTCGACTGCGGGCGGCAGCGGCTCGCCACCCTCCGTCGAGGGCGCGGCGGGCTGGTCAGGGCCGACGGACGGTGTCTGCAGATCGCCGTCGGGATCGGTCGGGCTCGTATGCCACCTCCGGTGCCAGGCTGCGGTGTGCGACGATCATACCCGGCCGGCCGACGCTTGCCGGGTCGCCACGCACGAAGAGGGTGGTCTGCTCGGCGCCCCGGCGCAGCTCAGCTGATCGTGAGGACCGGCTGCTGGCGCGCCGCGCGCACGGACATCCGGGCCGCCACCGTCTGGGCAATCCCCGTCAGCGCCACGGCCGCCGGCCCGGGCTCGCGCTGGGCGACAGCCGGGATCCCCGCGTCGCCGCCCTGGCGAACCGTCACGTCGAGCGGGATCCCGCCGAGGAACTCCACGTCGTGCTCGCGGGCGAAGCGCTCGGCCCCGCCCCGGCCGAAGATCTCCGTCGCCTCGCCGCAATGGGCGCACACAAAGGCGCTCATGTTCTCCACGATCCCGATCACGGGCACGTTCATCCGGCGGAACATCGCCAGCGCCTTCTCCACGTCGGCGATCGCGACCTGCTGGGGCGTGCTGACCAACACCGAGCCCGAGATCGGCACCGCCTGGGCAAGGGTCAGCTGGGCGTCCGAGGTGCCCGGCGGGAGATCCACCACCAGGTAGTCCAGCTGGCCCCAGTCGACGTCGCGGAGGAACTGCTGGATCGCGCCACCCACGAGCGGACCGCGCCAGACGATCGGCTGCCCGTCCGGGACGAAGAACGCGATGGAGATCACCTTCACGCCGTACCGCTCGAGGGGCACGATCCTGTTGTCCGCGCCGGCCGTCGGCGTGCCCTCGATGCCCGATCATGAGGGGGATGTTCGGCCCCGTGATGTCGGCGTCCAGCAGGCCAACCGCGGCGCCGGCCTGGGCGAGGGCGACCGCGAGGTTCACGCTGACGGTGCTCTTCCCCACGCCGCCCTTCCCGGAGGCGACGGCGATGATGTTCTTCACGCCCTCCAGGAGCTGGGGGCCGCCGGCCGGTGCAGCGCGCCGGACCATCGCTCCCCAGGTGATCTCCACGCCTCGACACCGATCCCGGACAGGGCGGCCCGCACGTTGGCCTCGATCTCGTCCTTGAGCGGGCAGGCCGGCGTCGTCAGCTCGATCGTGAAGGCGACCTTCGGCCCGTCGATCACGATCCCCTTGACCATGTTGAGGGTCACGATGTCGCGGCCCAGCTCGGGCTCCTGGACGGTGCGCAGGGCGTCGAAGACGGCGCCCTCGGTGAGCGTGCTCATAAGGCGGCTGGATCCTTCCGCTGGCAGGGGCGGGACGCGTCCACGGGCCTCGGCCCGGGGACAAGATCCTAGCGCGGGTGCGGCCCGCGCGCCGGGGACGCAGGCTGCCAGTCATCGCCGCTCGCTGGGCGAGGAGCAGCGAGGCGCCCGTGACCACCGCATGTCGCCGTGCCCGTGCAGGCCGACGTGATCGGGACGATCATCTGCATGACCGCGGGCGGCGCCGCGACGTCGGCACGATCCTCCAGCGCCGCGATCGGACAGGTTGAGCCGCCGCCCCGGCAACACGTGTCGCCACGTCGCCCAGAGCCGCAGCCACCCGAAGGAGCCCGTGATGGTCGAGACGACAGCCCTGAGCAGCCCCGCCGCGCCGCTCCCCGACCGATCCGTGGTGCCCGCCGTCTGGGGCCGCGTGACGAACCTCGCCGTGGACCGGGGCGAGGGGAGCTGGCTGGTCACGACCGACGGTGAGCGCTACCTCGACTACAGCTCCGGGATCGGGGTCACGAACACCGGCCATGCCCATCCCCGCGTGGTTGCCGCCGTCCAGGCGCAGGCCGCCCGGCTCTTGCACGGCCAGCAGAACATCGTCTACCACGAGGCGGGGCTGCGCCTGTACGCGCGACTTCGGACCATCCTGCCGGGCGGGCCGTGGCAGGCCTTCCTCTCCAACTCCGGGGCCGAGGCGGTGGAGGCCGCCGTCAAGCTCGCCCGGGTGGCCACGAAACGCCCGGTGATCCTCGTCTTTCGGGGTGGCTACCACGGTCGCACCGCCCAGACCATGGCTCTCACGACCGCCAAGAACGTCTATCGGGGCGATTTCGAGCCGCTCCCCGGCTCCGTGTACAGCACGGCGTTCCCGTACTGCTACCGCGCGCCCGGCGCCGCGCACGCGCCCGATGCGTCCTGCACCTGCGACTGGGAGGAGCAGCTCGACCTGACCCTCCGCACGCTGACGTACCCGGAGCACGTGGCGGCGGTCATCGTCGAGCCGGTCCTCGGCGAGGGCGGTTACATCGTGCCGCCGCCCGGCTTCCTGCCGCGCCTGCGCGAGATCACCCGGGCCCACGGCATCCTCCTGGTCGCGGACGAGGTGCAGACCGGCGTCGGCCGGACCGGGGAGATCTTCGCCGTGCGCCACTGGGACGTGGAGCCCGACATCCTCGTGTTCGCCAAGGGGATCGCGTCGGGCCTGCCCCTCTCGGGGATCATCGCCCGCGAGGAGCTGCTGGCCGCGTGGCGGCCGGGCGCCCACGGCGGCACCTACGGCGGCAACGTCGTGGCCTGCGCTGCGGCCAACGCCACGCTCGACGTCGTTGAGGACGAGGGGCTCGTCGCGAACGCGCGCGAGCGCGGGGCCCAGTTCCTCGCCGGATTGCGCGCGATCGCGGCCCGGCACCCGGCCGTCGGCGACGTCCGGGGCCTGGGGTGCATGGTCGCGATGGAGTTCGTGAAGCCAGGCGAGGGCGACGGGCGCACCCCCGACCCGGACCTCGCGAAGCGCGTGATCGCAGGGGCGCTGGACCGGAAGCTGATCGTGCTGTCGGCCGGCGCCTACGCGAACGTGACCCGGATCATCCCGCCGCTCGTCACGACGCCCGCGGAGGTGGACCTGGCGCTCGGAATCCTCGACGAGAGCGTCACGGCGGCAGCGGCATGAGAAGGTGACGGTTCCGAAGGCGCCCGAGCCCGCGGACCGCGTTCGGCGCCTCCCGCAGAGGGCCGCATACGACGCCGCGTCCGTCGCGGCTGTCCTCGACGCAGGGATCGTGGCCCACCTGGGGTTCGTCGACGACGGTCAGCCCTACGTGATCCCCGTCCTGCATGCGCGCGTCGGGGATCTCGTCTACGTCCACGGCTCGCCGGCCAGCCGCGCGTTCCGGCTGCTTGGCGAGGGCGCACCGGCCTGCCTCACGGTCACCCTCCTCGACGGGATCGTCCTCGCGCGCTCGGCCTTCCATCACTCGGTGAACTACCGGTCGGTGGTCGTCCTGGGCCGGGCCTGTCCCGTCACCGAGCCGCACGAGAAGCTGCGCGCGCTCGAGGCGTTCATGGAGTCCGTGACGCCGGGTCGCTGGGCAGAGGTCCGACCGCCGGACGACCGCGAGCTGAGGGCCACCGCCGTGGTCCGGCTCGACCTCGCCGAGGCGTCGGTCAAGCTCCGTGCCGGCGGGCCCGGCGACGATGCGCGCGATCTCGGGTCCCCGGCCTGGGCGGGCGTGATCCCCTCGCGTCGTGGCCGACCCCCAGAGGACGCTCGGACCTCCGGCCCGGCATCGTGCCGACGTCGGCTGTGCGGGCGCTCCGCGACCGCTTCTGATGCGACGCCGGGCGGCGCCGAGCCGGCACCCGGGGATCCGGCCGCGCCCGTCGAGCCCTCGGCCGTGGTCGTCCTGCCGGCCACGGCCGAGCGGTGGCCGGACGTCGTCGTGCTGCTTGGCGGCTCCACCGAGCGCGGCTGCTGGTGCCAGTCGTGGCGCGGGAGGGTGCTCGGCGATCCGAGCGGTCCCGGTGCCGGCAACCGGGAGCGGCTCGAGGCGCAGGTGCGGTCGGCGACCACGGCGCCGGGCGTGGTGGCCTACCTGGACGGCGAACCCGTCGGCTGGTGTGGCCTCGGACCGCGGGCGGCGATGTCGCGGCTCGTCCGCTCGCGAACGATCCCCCGGGTCGACGAGCTCGGGGCCTGGTCAATCGGCTGCTTCGTCGTGCGGCCCGGCTACCGGCGCCGCGGCGTCGCCCGGGCGCTGCTGGGGGGAGCGATCGCGTACGCTCGCGCGCAGGGTGCCCCGTGCCTCGAGGCCTATCCCATCGACCCCGCGGGCGCCCGGGTGTCGACGTCGTTCGGGTTCGTCGGCTTCACCTCGATGTTCGACGCGGCCGGCTTCCGGCGAGTTCTCATGACGGACGCCCGGAGTGCCGGGCTGCCGCGCTGGCTCGTGCGTCTCGACCTCCAGTGACGCCCGACGTCGGTCAGGCGGGGCGGTCCTCCATCGATGTCTGCCGCCGGCCCGCGGGACTCCGCCCCCGACCTCGCGCCGGGGTCGCGCCCTCGTCGTGACGGGTCAGCCGAGCCCGGCGAGACCCCGCAGGAGCTCCTCGTGGAGGAGCCCGTTCGAGGCAACGAAGCTCGGGGCATGAACGTCGCGGACCCCGGTCACGTCGCTGACCCGACCGCCGGCCTCTTCGATGATGATCATCGGGGCGGCGATGTCCCAGGAGTGCATCCCGGTCTCGAACATCGCCTCCGCGGCGCCCTCCGCCGACCAGCGCGTAGCCCCAGAAGTCGCCGAATCCGCGCTCCCGCCAGCAGGCGTCGATCACCGCGTCGAAGCCGGGCATGAGCCCGGACGCGACGTCCTCGCGCCGGCTGCCGTATACCAGCTGCGCGTCCCCGAGGGCATCCACCTCGCTCACGCGAAGGCGCCGTCGCAGGCCATCGTGGGCGACCACCCATGCTCCGTGGCCCCGGGCCGCATACCAGCGCTCGCCCAGGGCCGGGGCGGACATCACGCCGAGCTGCATCTCGCCCTCGACCTCGACCGCGAGCAGGGTGGCGAAGAGCGGTACGCCCCGGATGAAGTTGTGCGTGCCGTCGATCGGGTCGATGTACCAGCGCACCGCCGCCGAGCCCGCCTCCTCGCCGTATTCCTCGCCGACGAGGCCGTGGTCCGGGTGGACGGCCCGGATCCGCTCACGGATGAGGCGCTCGATGGCCTGATCGGCCTCGGTGACGAAGGTGCGATCCGGCTTGCGCGTCGCGGGGACTCTCTGCCGATAGGAGCGCATCGCCAGGCGATCCGTCTCCTCGCACATCTCGATCGCGAGCGAGAGCCAGGCTGCCAGGTCCGCCTCGGGCACGCGCCGAAGCGCCGCGCTCCAGGCAGTCCCGAACTCGAGCATCGGGGTCGTCATCGGCTCGATCCTACCCGCAGCGCCGACGGTCAGCGCAGTGCGGCCTTCAGGGCGTCCGGCGCGGGGCGGTGCCACTCCGGCCCGTTCGGGACGTAGCGGGCAAGAAGGTCGGCAGTCCCGGTCACCTTGAGCTGGTCGAACAGGAACGCGAGCTTGACCGCCTGGCTGGCGAGGATCTCGCCCTTCGTGGCGAGGCTCCAGGTCCGCCGCTTGAACGGTCCGATCGCCTTCTTGCGGGTCGTGTAGACGAACTGGGCGTCCGTCATCCCCTCCTTGCGGTCCTCGGTGGCATTCGCGAAGCACCAGGCCTCGACCTCGGCCCGCAGGTCCGCCGGGAAGGCCGGGTGCTCGTAGACCGCGTTCTGGAAGCCCGTTGCGAGGTGGATCTCGGCCGTCTCGACGGTCGGGAACGTGTGAAACAGGCTGTCGGGGAGGGTGCTCGCGCCGTGCTGGACGGCCCCCGCGATCCCGTACTCGGCGCGGCCGATCTCGCCGAGATCGCGAAGGACGTTGAAGTCGAGCTTGACCTCGGCCACGCTGCCATCAGGCAGGGGCACGCCGCCGTGGCTCGTCCCGGTCTGGACGCTGATCTTGCCCACGCCGACTGCCCCGGGGGCGCGGGCGTCGAGCTCGCGCCGGAAGCCGTCCATGTAGGCGCGCAGCTCGGTCTCGTTGGAGTTGTCCTTGCCGACTTCGCCGATCTCGCCCCCGACGAGGATCGTGATCCCTTCGGGCTCCAGCTCCCGGATCAGCGCCGTCAGCTCGGCGGCGCGCGTGTAGTTGACCCGCTGCTGCTCGTCGACGGTCGGCTTCGAGAGGTCGACCAGGGTCGAGCTGTCGATGTCGATGTTCAGGTAGCCGGCGGCCACCGCGTCGCGGCAGGCCTTGCGGATCTCCTCGGTCATCGCCTCGGGATCGGCGGCGTACTTCTTGGCGTTGAACTGGTAGTGGTCGCCCTGGATGAAGACCGGGCCGACCCAGCCCGCCGCGATCGCGCCCGCCAGGCAGTTCGGCGTGTATTCGAACACGCGCTGCCAGGTGTAGACCTGCTCCGAGCGAGCGAGCTCGAGGATGACCGGGCCGACGGCCTTCGCCTTCGCGATCTCGAAGATCTTCTTCGCCGTGTCGAAGGTGTCCATCCGGATGTTGATCGCGGGGACGGTCAGGCCGGAGTACTCGCCGCGAGCGCGGGCCGTGTAGAAGTCCTGGATGCTGGCCGACCGGGCACCGAGCGCCTGGCTCGCCTCCCAGATGATCCAGCGGGCCGCCTCGACGGTCGGCGCGTCCTCCGAGAATGTCTGCGTCCAGGCGAGGTCCTCGATGGTCCGCGAGCGGAATGCCGCTTCGTCGGTGACGACGACACGGTCGCCCTCGATCCGGGCGGTCCCCTCGAGAAGGGCGATCAGAGCGGGCAGAGACTCGGCGATGGTGGCCACGGGGTTCTCCTGCTGGCTGCGGCCGGCTCGAGTCGGCCCCAGGATCGGTGACGGCATGGTCTGCCGCGCCCGGCCAGCACCGCAGGTGCCGGGAGCACGACCCACCCATGGTACGACGGTCACGTCCGGTGGCACCCGGCCGTGCGGCCCTGCCTCGACAGGCCGAAGGGACGGCCTACCAGGGTGCCCGGGTGAGGATGACCCTCGGCGATCGTGCCAGTCACCCCGCCCCGTATCGGCCCGTGCCGCCGCCCTGAGGGCTGGGCGACGGTGTCTCACCTGCACCAGGGAACATCGCCTATGCGTCCTCGGCCTCCGATGCGTCGAGCGCGGCAAGGCCCTCGGAGCGCAAGCGGTACGACCCGCGCGCCACCCGCTCGAACCACCCGTAGACGTCGCGGGCGAGGATCGGCTGCGCGTTCGGAGCCTCGGCCGCCAGGCGAAGCGCCGAGACCGTCGCGGGACCGTCGCGGAGCGCGGCGGCGAGCCGGAGCGCCTCCTGCCGATAGGCGGTCATGATCGGCGCCCGGGAGCCCCCACCGGGCGTGGGATCTCCGCGTCGCCGCCGATGCTCCCCGAGCATGCGCGCCGAGCGCCGGTGGTCGCGCCGCGGACGATACGGCCCGGGGTCAAGGAGGACCTCGACGCGGGGCCGAGGCGCGTGCACCGCGAGAAGCCCGAGGCCGAGGCGTCGACACAGGGGACGGATCCCCCGGCGTCGCGCTGCCACTGCCGGGACCGCGAGATACACGGTGTCGGCGATCGCGAGCCGGTCCACGCCCTGCAGCACGAGGCCCAGGGTGAACTGGAGCTTGAGCTCGACGACGATCGGCGGCTCGTCGACGCGGACGGCCACGAGGTCGCATCCGGCGATCTCGCCCTTCACGTCGTAGCCCCGGGCCTCGAGGAATGCCTTGACCGGCGCGTAGAGCTCGACCTCGCGCGCGCGGCCGGGCACCTCGGATCGCGGCGCCCCACTGCGGGCTGTCACGTCAGGCCACCCCTGCCTCCCGCGAGAAGGCGGCCACGATCCGTTCGAGCTCCTCGTCTGCTCCGTCGGCCAGCGGCGGAGGGACGTGCGAGGCGAGGAGCGATCGGGCACGTTCGCGCGCCCGATCGCGGGGCGCCTGCCGACCCTGGACCTCCCACTCCTCCCACGTGCCTCGGTCGAAGAGCCGGGGTTGCCACAGGTCGCGCATGTGGGCCAGGGTGTGGTCCTCGGCCAGGAAGTTGCCCGCCGGGCCCACCTCGTCGATGACCTCCACGGCCAGCGTCTCGTCGTCGACCACGAGGCCAGCAGCAAGGTGACGGAGCAGGCCGAAGATCTCGGCGTCGAGAACCATCTCTTCGAGGGCGAAGACGCGGGCCGCGAACAGGAGGCCGGCCCCGGAGAGCATGTCGGCCCCGGCAAAGAGGCTCATCAGGCCGGAAAGGCCGTTCTCCAGGCCCGCCTGCCAGTCGGACGTCTTGGCGCCCGGCGCGAAGGTCCCCACGCTCGACGGGAGCCGGTAGTGGCGGGCGAGCTGGGCGAACGCCGCCTGGTAGAGAAGGTCCTCCGGTCCGCCGCAGGCGACGAGGCCGCTGCGGAGGTCCATCGTGGTGGAGCAGGCCCCGTAGAACGTGGGTGAGCCCGGGGGCCAGCGTCTCGAGGATCGTCACGCCGGCGAGCACCTCGGCATTGGTCTGGGCCAGGACGCCCGCGGGCGTGGCCGGCGCCGTCGCGCACCCGATTGCCATGGCGACGAAGCCGGCGGGCACGCCCGCGTCGGCGTAGACAAGGGCCGCCTCGAGCGCATCGCCCTCGAACTGGAGGGGGCTGAGGCTCACCTGGAACGAGGACAGGATCGGGCGGGCCCGGAGCGCGTCCGAACCCCCGGCGACGGCCCGCGCGAGCTCGACCGCACCGCGGGCCGCGAGGGGGGTGACCGCGGTCATCAGCTGGACGTGCTTCCGGCTGTTCGTGAGCTGGGTCCGGAGCTCGTGCAGCGGACGAACAGGCACGGGCCGGTCACCCGCCTCCACGCCCTGCCAGAGGAACGCGATCTCCGGCAGCGCGTCGGCGAGCCGCGTCACCTGCACCAGGTCCGCCTCCGTGGAGGCGCGCCGGAGGCCGGTGTCGAGGTCGAGGATCTCGGCGGCGCTGCCGTCGACGGACAGGTATCCGTGCGCGCCGTCGAGATGAAGATCCCAGGCGGGATCCCGAGCGGCCAGCGTGTACGCCCGCGGAGCGGCCGCGAGCGCGGATTCGACGAACGCCGCCGGCAGGCGGACGCGGTCGCCGTCGACCCGGGCGCCGGCCGCCGCGAGGCGGTCGCTGATCTCGGCAGAGCCCACCGCGACGCCCGTCTCCGGCGAGAATCCGCAGGCTCGCGGCATGGAGGCGCGCCAGGCCCTCGGGCGAGAGCGGACGGAGGATCGGCTCCCCGATCGGGAGCGCACGGACGGGCGACGCGGGATCCGGCATGTCGGGAGGCCTCCGGGATGAGGAACGCGGTGGCTGCGAGCCTAGCCGACCCACCTCCCGCCCGCGTGTTCGGTCAGCGCAGCCGCACGCCGGTCGAGCTCGGCCTCCAGGTCGCCAACGCGCATCCGGACCCGTTCCGCGAGATCGGCGGCAATCCCCCACGCGTAGTCGTCCCAGGCGTCCTCCTCAGAATCCCAGGTGGCGAGGACGGCGGGCGGAAGGCGCCGCGGGTGGCCGCCCGCGTCGAGCACGACGGGGCGCAGGTAGTGGGCTGCGAGGACACGGATCGGGTTGTCGCCATTCGGCGCGCCGCCACCAGGCTGCGCATCGCCGCTGGCCCCGGCAGCTGACCCGGTGTCGCGCTCGCCCAGCACGAGGACCACCCCCATGAACGAGATCTCGTCGTCGGTCAGGCCCTGGCCACGGAGCACGGCGAGGACGCCCGCGAGATCGTCCGCGGCGACCGCGACGGCGAGGCCGCTGCGACCCGTCGTCGCCCCGAGCGCGGCCCGCAGGATCCCCGGCTGGCGTGCCGATCTCGAGGTGACCGGCAACCCGGACGAGCCGATCCCCCCCGGGGCCGAGCAGCGCATCCGGACGCCGGTCTCGCGGGAGCGCGGAGACGAGCGCATCCAGCAGCGCACCCGTGGCTGCCGGCTCGCGCCCGGCCACGATCACCGGGACGCCCCGCTCGAGCAGGAGCCAGGCACGCGCGGCCAGCGGCGCGTCGAGAAGCCGAGCACCCACGAGGCGTGGCAACGGGGGAACGGACGGCACGGGCAACACGGCGGCTCCGACGCGGCGATGGGCGGGCGGCCGAGCCTACGCGGGGGCCGGACCGACGTCAATCGTGCGCCGCCGCGACGCCGCGATCGTGATCGTCGGCCTCCCGGCGGGCCGCGTCGTGCGCGATACTGCGCCCAATCCCGGATGGCACGGGACCTGGAGGGAGCAGAGATGATCCAGCGCCTCATCGCGGTCACCATCGGCGGGCTGGTCACGTTCGGGTTTCTCGTGATCTGGGACGCCACCGACTTCATGGATCCCATCCCCGCGTACGCGGTGGCTGCGATCCTCGGTGCGGTCGGGGCACTGATCTGGCCGGTCGTCATCGGCTGGTGGTTCGTCCGGCGCCGCCGCAACAAGGCCGTCGAGCGAGAGATCGAGCGCCAGATGTCGGACAAGTAGGCGGCGGCGCGATCGACGACCCAACGTCGCCGTTGAACAGCCGCACGAGCAGCAGGCTGCGGCATCCAGGCCGGCGGTCGCCCGAGCCCGACGCCTGAATTCGCAACGGGCGCCGGCTTCCTTGGCGCCCGTCGTCCCCACGCCGTCGGCTGTCCGGGGGCCGTTCGGCTCTCGCCGAGATCGGCGACGGCCGCGTACGGTGTCGCGTCGGCGGGAGGCTCTGACACGCGGTCCATCCCCGGCCGCCCGGACCGCGCCGCTGGCGAGACCGACCCGCGATGGCGTCCCGGGGAGGTACAGATGCGACGCCGTCGCACGCGGATCTCGGTCCTGCTGTCCGTCCTGTTGCTCGTGCTGGTCGTGCCGACCGCTTCGGCCGGCGCGACGCGACGGATTTCTTCGGGTTCGTGTTCCCCCGGCTATCCCGGCACCGGGACGTCTGCGACGCCTTCGGCGGGACTACTCGGACACACCGCTGCCGGCCTGCGTCCTGGATAAGGGCAGGACGACGGACCTCGTCGGAGGGCGAACGCTCGTCCGCAACATGCTCGTGGCGGACATCTCCTACGCCTGGCGCAGCGTCGCGGAGATCGGCACGTCCGCGCCGAACGAGCCGCGACGGACCGGGTACGTCCTCCTGTATTTCAACGCGAACCTCGATGCGTCGCTATCTGGTCCGGTGTGGGCGTCCTGGGAGTTCTATAGCTTCACCCACGAGCTGATGTTCACCGGGCACTACAGCGGACGGCTCGACGAGGGCCAGTTCACCACCCGGGGCAATGGGATCGGCGTCGATGACTTCATGAACCAGCACGTCTGGCAGGAGGTCGTGCCCGCGCCGCCCGGGTTCCCGAACATGTCCGGCCAGTTCCTCGAACCCGGCTCCGACTGAGTCAGCCTCTCGCGGCGCCGCGGCGTGGTGGTCGCGCCCGAGGCCTCGATGCACCGGGAGCCGACCAGGTCCGTCCAGCGCGAGCACTGATCGCGCCAGCTCACCCGCTCCGGGCGGCTTGCCCAATCACGGCCTCCCGGCTCCGTACAGACACGTCGTCGAACGCAGTGTCGAAGGACCCCGGCAGATGTCGGGGTCCTTCCTCGTGCTGCCAGAGCCGAGGCCAACGGTCAGCAGGAGAGGGCCCCGACCCGGTGAGGGGCGAGACCTCTGGCGCGGACGACGCTGTCGCGGTGCGGTAGCGGGTTGGCCCGTCGGGAGCGGCCCCGACGCCCGGTGCGCGTGACCCGCTGCCACCGGAACGCGTGACCCCCGGCCTCTGCGGGCAGCACCTCATCTTCCTCTTTCGAGCAGGCTCCGATGGGGTGCCGCGCCGGCCCTGTGCGCAGGATGGGGACAGGCGCTCCGTCCGGGAGCCGTTCTATCCTCCGCTCGTGGAGATCCTGCCCGCGACCATCGACCTCTGGGACCAGCTTGCGGACCTCTTCGCGCGCCGCGGCGGCCCCGACACGCCCTTCTGCTGGTGCATCTTCTGGCGGGTCCGCTCCAGGGACTTCTCGGAGGCCAGCCCTGCGTCGAACCGGGAGCACCTCCGCGCCCTCGTCGAGCAGGGGCCGCCGCCGGGCTCGTCGCGGTCGAGGACGGGCGCGCGATCGGCTGGGTCGGCCTCGCCCCGCGCGCCCAGTACCGGCGTCTCGAGCATTCGCGGGTGATCCCGCGCGTGGATGGCCCCGATCCCTGGGTGGTGAGCTGCTTCGTCGTCTCCCGGGACGCGCGCGGCCGCGGCGTCGCCTCCGCCCTTCTCGCGGCGGCCGTGGAACATGCCCGGGCCGCAGGCGCAGCGGCCCTGGAGGGCTATCCCATCGATCCTGCCGGGGCCGCCGACGGCCGGGTGCGCGACACCGGCGCGTACGTCGGCACGCGCTCGATGTTCGAACGGGTCGGCTTCCGCGTCGTGGCCCCGACAACCTCCAGGAGCAGCGGCGCCCCCCGCGTCGTCGCCAGGCTCGAGTTCTCCTGAGGCTCCGGGCGCAACCTCGGCGTAGCCTGGGCCGCAATTCACCCGGGCACGTGGACAGATCCGAAACTTGAGACTTGACAGGCCTCGGACGGCAGGCGTACTGTCCGGCCCGGCGCGGCAGTTCCGCGTCCACGACAGCGAGGCGTGAACCCCGAATGCGCAACCGGATCTTCCTCATGAGCGCCCCGGAGCGGCCCTGCGCCGCCCCTGTCGGCGCGCTCTGCGGGCGATCTGTGCCCAGCTCGGCCTAGTCACGCGGCGGCAGCGCCGCCAGGCAAGGACCAGAGCCGCGGGCCAGATCAGGGCCCAGCGGCTTTTTCATTGCCCCGCGCGCAGCGGGGCGACGACCCGGAGCCGCGGGCCCACGACGCAGGAATGACGTCGGGCCTGCGGCTCTTCTCGTCTCCGGACGATCGAAGGCCGCGAGCAGGCCCCTCCCCGCCGGGATCGCCGGCCACCGAGACGAAGGAGACAACCGTGAGCACTCTCACCGAACCGAAGATCGCGCTCCGGCGGCCCGTCTCGGCACACGACGAGGTGATCGCCCCGGGCCCGGTCGAGACCACTCAGCCCGCCCCGCGCGGCCCGTCGGGCCTCCCGCCCTCCACCTGGAGCACGTCTCCAAGACGTTCGTGGTGGGCCGGAAGAAGAAGCCGGTGGCGGCCGTGGACGACGTCTCGCTGAGCGTTCAGCGGGGCGAGATCTACGGGATCCTCGGCGCCAATGGGAGCGGCAAGAGCACCCTGATCCGCCTCGTGTCCACCCTCCTGACCCTGGACAAGGGCCGGGCGGAGATCTTCGGCCACGACGTGGAACGCGACGAGATGGCGGTCAAGCGCCTCATCAACCGGGTGAGCGTGGACGCCGCCTTCTTCAAGAAGCTCTCGCCGTACGAGAACCTGGCCTTCGCCGCCCGCCTCTACGGCCTCCATGCCGGCGAGGCGCGGGCCGAGGCGGTCCGGATCCTCGCCCGGCTCGGCATCTGCTGAGAAGCGCATGGGGAGCCCGATCGAACAGATGAGCCGGGGCATGCAGCAGAAGGTCGCCATCGCGCGAGCCCTGCTCACCTCGCCCACGCTCCTCCTGCTCGACGAGCCGACCACGGGGCTCGATCCTCGGTCGAAGATCGATGTCCAGACCTTCATCGAGGACGTGCGCGCCGCCCACGACGCCACGATCCTGCTGACCACGCACGACATGGCCGAGGCCGACCGGCTGTGCGACCGGATCGGGATCCTCGACCGGGGCCGCCTCGTGGTGGAGGACACCCCGAACGGCCTCAAGGCCCGGGTGGCCCGCGAGACGGGACTCCCGCCGACGCTCGACAACGTGTTCCTGACCTACACCGGCCGCTCCCTGGACGAGGATGTCGAGGAAGCGGCCCCGGAGGACGACGAATGACCAGGTCCGACCTGCTTCACCCGGCCGGCCGTGCCCGGCCCCGACCACAGCATCCCCCCGCCCACCGAAGGGAGGTGAGCGCCGTGAACAACTCCACTCGCTACGTCGACGCGGTCCACGCGGATCGCGCCGCCCGGTTCGCCGCGGAAGCGCACCAGGCGAGAAAATCGCCCGCCGGGCGGCTCGGGCCAACGAGCGCCGCATCCGTCGGGCGATCGGCCGCTCCATCGTCCGCGTCGGCGCGCGCATCGCGGCCGACCCGGCCCCCGAGCGGCTCCAGCCGGCCGGTTCCCGATGACCCGGGGCCGGCCGGCCTCCCCCACCCCACCCGGAGTGACCGACCAGTGACCACCATCCGGCGCCCGATGAGCACCACGGCGCGCGAGCTCGGCGCGTCCGTGGCCTTCATCGAGCGCAACTTCAACCTCAGCCGCCGCTACTGGGGCTGGGAGCTCGCATTCCTGGTCTACGCGATCGCGGGTGCCCTCGCGATCTCGTTCATCGGGGCCGAGCAGGCCGACGAGCGGCTCACCTTCAGTCTCGTGATCGGAGCCATCTTCTGGAACTACCTCTCGACCGTCTTCTCGTTCGTCGCGGAGACGATCAGCTGGGAGCGCTGGGAGGGGACCCTCGAGTACACGATGATGGCGCCGGTTCGGCGCGCCTCGCAGCTGCTGGGCTCGACGGCCTACGCCATCGTCTACGGGCTGATCCACACGACGGTCGTCCTCGTCGTCCTGACCCTCTTCTTCGAGCTCGACCTCTCGCAGGCCAACTTCGCAACCGCCGCCGGGATCATGGTCATCGGCTCGTTCTCGATCGTCGGGATCGGCGTCATGGCAGCGATCCTTCCCCTCCTGTACGTGGAGCGCGGGGCCCAGATGACCTTCGTCATCCAGTCCTGCCTCCTCGTGGTGAGCGGCGTCTACTACTCGGTCGAGGTCCTGCCGGAGTGGATGCAGGTCCTGGCGAGACTATCGCCGGCAACCTACATCCTGGACGGCGTTCGGGCCGGCCTCCTCGACGGGGCCTCCCTGGCCGACGTCTGGTACGACATCTGGCCGCTGGCGATCATGGGTGTCGTGCTCATCCCGTCCGGCCTCTGGCTCTTCGGGCGCGCCGAGCGATACGCGAAGCGCACCGGCAAGCTCAAGCGAGTCGGGTGATGACGACGACGAACACGCCTTCGGCCGCGACGACCGTGGCCTCCTCCCCAGTCGAGGCCACCCCGACGTCCGTTCCCCGGGCTCCTCCTTCGGCCGATCCGCTGGCCGGAGGAGGCCCAGCTCGTGGCCGACGTCAACAACGCCGGGCGCCTCGCGGCGGGCAACCTCGAGGTCCTCACCCTCGACGGGTTCCTGCTCAGCTACGGGAACCTGGTGAACTGCGACCTCGCGACCGATCTCCGCCTTGCCGAGCACGAGGGCCGGCCGGTCGCGTACGCCCGCGTCGAATGGCGGATCGAGAACCGCGGCGACCGGGTCCACTTCCAGGGCCTGTTCACGACGCCGGAGGCGCCGGACGGCACGCTCGAGGCGATCCTCGACTGGGCCGAAGCCCGGAGCCGGGCGGTCGCCGCGACCCTTCCCGCCGACCGGCCGGCGGTCATCAGCGCGTTCCTCGGGATGGAGACACCGGCCGGCCGGGCCATCCTCGAGGCCCGTGGCTACCGCGCCGCCCGCTTCTTCTTCGAGATGGTCCGCCCCGACCTCGAGGGAATCCCCGACCTCCCGCTGCCGGCCGGCGTGGAGGTTCGGTCGGTCCGACCCGGCGACCTGCGGACCATCTTCGAGGCCGAGGTGGCCGCCTTCCGGGACCACTGGGGTGCCGGGCCGTACGACGGCTCCGACGAGCACTGGATCCAGTTCCGCGACGAGCCGCTCAACGATCTCGCGCTCTGGCAGATCGCCTGGGCCGGGGAGTCGGTCGTCGGAATGGTCCGGCCGTACATCAACGACGAGGACTTCCGCGTCCTCGGCGTCCGGCGCGGCTGGTGCGAGAACATCTCGACCCACGCCGCCTGGCGGGGTCGCGGGATCGCGAAGGCGCTCATCGCCCGGGCCCTCCGGGCGCTCCGCGACCGCGGCATGACCGAGGCGGCGCTCGGCGTGGACGCCTCCAACGAGACCGGGGCGGTCGCGCTGTACCGGTCGATGGGCTTCGTCGAGCGGACGCGCCAGACGGACTTCCGGCGGCCGCTCACCGCGACGCTCCCCGACGAGATCGCCCGATGAGCGCGCCGGTCGGTGGCCCCGGTGGCGGCCTAGGGGCCGGGCTCGCCGGGCTCGGCTGGGATGCCGGGTGGCTCGCGGCGTTCGGGCCGATGGCCGACGGGCTCGTCCCCGCCCGCGTGGTCGGCGCGCATCGCGGCACATGGGAGGTGGCGCTCGGCGGGCCGGGCGGGCCGCTCGAGGCCCGGGCCACGGGCCGCCTGCGCCACGAGGCCGGGCCGGCAGAGCTCCCGGTCGTCGGCGACTGGGTCGCCGTCGACGCCCGCCCCGACGAGGGAGCGGCATCGGTCCACGTGGTGCTCCCTCGTCGGACGCAGCTGCGGCGCAGGGCGCCGGCCGACTACGGGGCGCCGTTCCAGGTGCTGGCGGCCAACGTGGACGTGGTCCTGGTCGCGACCTCGCTCAACCGCGACCTGAACGTGCGTCGCATGGAGCGCTTCCTCACCGCCGCCTGGGAGTCCGGTGCCCGGCCGGTCGTCGTCCTCACCAAGGTCGACCTGGCCCGCGACCCCGTGGAGGTGGCCGTCGCCGAGGCCCAGCTGGCGGAGGTCGCAGCCGGCGTGCCGGTCGTGGCCACCAGCGCGATCAGCGGGGAGGGCCTCGATGCCGTCCGCGCGTTCCTCGGCCCGGGGCGAACCGTCGCCCTCGTCGGCTCGTCCGGCGTCGGGAAGAGCACGCTCGCGAACGCGCTCCTCGGCGAGGAGCGTCTCCTGGTCCGGGAGATCCGCGAGGACGACGCCCGGGGCCGCCACACGACGGTGGGGCGGGAGCTCGTCGCTCTGCCCGACAGGCGACGGGCTCCTCCTGGACACGCCGGGGCTCCGCGAGCTTGGCCTGTGGGACGACGGGACCGGTCTCGACCTCGCCTTCGCGGACGTGGCCCGGACGGCCGAGGCCTGCCGGTTCACGGATTGCGGGCACGATCGCGAGCCTGGCTGCGCCGTCCGGGCGGCCGTGGAGGGCGGGACGCTGCACGTGGACCGCTTCGAGGGCTGGCGCAAGCTTGCCCGCGAGGAGCGATTCCGGGCCCTGGAGATGGACGCGGTCGCTCGCCGCGCGGAGCGCAGGCGCTGGGCCGTCATCGGGAAGGCGGGCGCCGCGCGGTCCAAGGCGAAGCGCGGCGAGTTCGGCCGCTGAGGGGCAGCGGCGGCGGCCACCCGTCGCCGGCTGAGGCCGGTCAGAGCGGGAGGCGCCGCTCCCGCGCGACCATCTCCAGCCAGGGGCGCTCCCGGGCGATCGTCGTCGCGCTCCCGTGTCCGGGCAGGACCCGGAGCTCATCCGGGAGGGTCGCCAGCCGGGCGAGGGACGCCGCCATCGCGTCAGGGTCGCCGCCCGGCAGGTCCACCCTCCCCCACCCGCCCGCGAAAAGCGTGTCGCCCGAGAACAGCATCCCGGATTCGCGTTCCACGAGGCAGACGGAGCCTTCCGTATGGCCGGGTGTGTGGAGGACGTCGAGGCGGCAGTCGCCGAAGTCGAATGACGGCGCCCTCCGGGAGCTCCGCGGCCGGGACGCAGGGTGGGATGGGAAAGGGTGCGAACAGGGGCTGGGGATCCAGCATCCGGTACCAGTCGGCCGGATGGGCGGCGATCTCGGCCCCGCCCGATGGATCGGGACGACGCAGCCCGCGGTCGGGCGCCTCGATCGTGAGCCCACGGTCTGCGTCGTGCGCGGCGATGCCCATCTCGCCCGGGGCCTGGCCGGGTCCCCAGGGAGCCGCGGCCGCCCTCTCGCGGGACCAGGCCTGGAGCGCCGCGTTCTCGCCCGCGTGGTCCCAGTGGCCGTGGGTTGACACGATGAGGGCGAGGCGCCACCCGCGCGCCTCGAGCTCGCCGGTGATCCACGGCAGGCCCGGAATCGCCGCGTCGATGGCCAGCGCCTCCCGCGTGCCCGGGTCCGCGACCAGGTGGACGTTCGTCTGCAGCGGCCCGATGATCCGGGTCACGAGCTCCATCGTCAGCGCGGCCTCCACGTGATCAGGCCGGACGACAGGGCCACCGACGGGGCGAGGCCAACGCTGCCGTCCAGGTGGCTCAGCACGCGGGCATCGATCTCGCGCTCCAGGAGCACGTCCTTCGCACTCCCCGCCTCCAGGAAGAGCTGGCTCCGCAGCCAGCGGGCCAGCTCGTCCCGGGTCGGGAAGTCGCGGGATGGCCGCGCGACGCGGACCTCGCGCGGGTCGCGCCCGCGCGCCCGCAGCACCTCGATGAAGTCGTCGAGCGCCGGCAGCTCGATCCGCGCCTCGCCGTGAACGGGCGGCCAGAAGGCATGAGCGGGGGCTGACGGCTGGCGATCCGCGAGGATGGCCACGCACAGGCGCCCGGCGGCAGCCTCCATCGCATCGAGAAACGGGCCGATCGCCTCCACGTCGTAGCCGAGATGCGCGATCAGGGTGACGTCGGCCGTCGGTGCCGGACCCGGCGTCGGACCAACCGGCCAGCGACCCTCGATCGCGCGCACGTTGCTGATGCCCTGGTCGACCGCCTGCTCGTGCAGGGCGGCGAGCATCCCGGGCGAGGGGTCGAGCGCGATGACCTCCCGGACGCGCAGGGCGAGGGGCAGGGCGTACCTGCCGGCGCCGGCGCCGATATCCAGCCACGTGTCGTTGGTGTGGGCCAGGGCAAGGAGGTGGTCGAGCACTTCGTCGTCCGTCCGGCGCGGGTCGGCGACGAAGAGCCGGCTGACCGGCGCATAGAAGTCGCCGCCATCCGGCGTCTCGCGCACGCGCGCGGACTGCTCGTGGTGGGCGCGGACACGGGCTCCCCAGGCAGCCTCGGCGGCGGCGCGTTCAGCGGGATTTATGGATGCGCGTCCTCCAGCAAGGCCAGGATGGCCGGCGCGGACAGGCCGGCGAGATCCTCGGGTGTGTCCACGTCGGGGTTGGACCCGGCAGCCGGGACGCGAACGACAAGGTCCGGACGGAGGGTCAGCAGCGGACCCATCCCCCGATCCCCCTCGAGGTCGGCGACAAGAGACCACCCCGAGCGCAGCAGGAGCACCGGGTTCGGGGCACCATCGTTCACGTAGAGCGGCGCAACGGCGCGGGTCTCGGACGGGGCCGCCCTGGCGGCGGCGATCACGGCGGCGATCACGGCCGGGCCCACGCGCGGCTGGTCACCGAGCAGCACGAGGACGCCGGCCGGCGCCGGGTCGGCCGTCGCGACCGCCATGCCCAGCCGGAGGGACGTCGCCAGGCCTCGCTCCGCGGCGGGGTTCACGGCCACCAGCACCCCATCGAGGACGGCCGGGTCATCTGCCCGGAGGTCGGCCCGGACCGCCGCCGCGTCGCCGCCAAGAACGAGCACGAGACGCCCCAGGCCTGCGCCCCGCGCCGTGGCGAGGATGTGAGCGACGAGCGGCCGGTCATCGAGCCGGGCGCGCATCTTGCCGCCGCCGAAGCGGCTCCCCGTGCCCGCGGCGAGGACGAGCCCCACCACCCCTGGCGGATCGCTGCCCGTGATGCGCGCGGGATCGCTCACGCTGGCGCGGCCCCGCCCGCGGCCGCG
The DNA here is from genome assembly GCA_963739365.1 of uncultured Chloroflexia bacterium. Classification (GTDB taxonomy): domain Bacteria; phylum Chloroflexota; class Limnocylindria; order Limnocylindrales; family CSP1-4; genus CTSoil-043. The sequence goes on from CAVUAG010000014.1 coordinate 86,738, forward strand.
ACGAGGGATGCACCACTCCTTCCATATCGCTCGGCCACGATCTCGGCCATGATCGCCAGCGCCGTCTCGGCCGGCGCGCGACCACCGAGGTCCAGCCCGATCGGGCCGCTCAGGCGCGCCAGGTCGGCCGCCGCGACGCCGGCCGCGAGCAGGCGTGCCCGCCGTTCGGCCTGCGTCTTGCGGGACCCGATGGCGCCGACGTAGCGGCACCCGCGACGGAGCGCTGCGACGATCGCGGGCTCGTCGACCTTCGTGTCGTGGGTGAGGACCACGGCCGCATCTGACGGCCCCAGGCCGATCTCGTCGGCGACGTCGTCCGGCCACCCGACCACGAGCTCGTCGACATCGGGGAAGCGGTCCCGCGTGGCGAACGCCGCCCGGGCGTCGACCACGACGGTCGCATAGCCGAGCTCGCGGGCGAATCGAACGAGTGGTATGGCGACCTGCGCCGCACCGACGACCACGAGGCGTGGCGCCACGGCGAACCCTTCCAGGAAGTACTGCCGCCCGCCGACCTCGACGGTGGACGCCCCGCCCCGCACGAGCAGGTCGGTCGCCGCCCGCGTGATGGCCGCATCGGCGTCCGGCGAGCCCGCGCTCCCGGTCATGGTCCCGTCCTGGGCCACGGTCATCGCGGGCGCCGGGGGCTCGCCCGTCCCCGGGTCATGCGGCCCGGCCGACCGGCCCGGGTGCGTCCGCGGGGAGTGGAATCACCACCGCGACGCCGCCCGCGCCAGCGGCGGCAGCGAGCACCTCGGGGCGCAGGCTCGGCTCGACGAGCACGTCGATCGCGCCTCCGCAGGCGAGACCCACGTCCCAGGCCTGCTCGTCGCTGATGCCGTAGCGGATGACGCGGCTCACGCCATCGGCGCGAGCCCGGCGGATCTCCTCCACGGCGGCGCCTTCGACGCACCCACCGGAGACGGACCCCGCGAGCCGCCCGTCAGGCGCCACGACGAGGTTCGCGCCCTCTGGCCGCGGTGCCGATCCGAACGTGCGCACGACGACGGCACGCCCGAGCTTGGCCGGGTCCACCTCCCACCCGCGGATCGCGTCGAGCAGCTCCTTCATGATCGTTCCTCCACGCTCATCCGACGAGTGGCCTGGGGGCGGCCGGGTCCGCCCACGCCCCGGCCGCCCGCGAGGGCAGGCCAAAGACGCGCGGTGCGACGGCGGTGATCGCGCCGCGCCCGGTCCGGGTCGCATCGACCCGGTAGACGTGCGGCACGCCGGTCCGCGGCGGACGCCCGGAGGCCCCCAGGCCCAGCCCGCCCAGCACCTCGCCGAGCCGTTCGAGCGACGCCAGGCTGTGGATCGGCAGGAAGTCGTCAACGAATGGATAGGCCGCCGCCATCCCCGCGGCCAGCGGTTCGTACCCGTCCCCGCCGGCGAGCGGGTTGAGCCAGATGAGGCGATGGCAGCTGCGCTGCAGGCGTGCCGTCTCGACGCCCACGAGCGCCGGGTCCCCACGATCCCAGCCGTCCGAGACGACGATCACGACCCCCGATGACCGCAGCACCCGCCGCGCCCAGCGCAGGTTGAACGTGCGCAGCGACGCACCGATCCGCGTCCCACCGGACCAGTCGGTGACCGTCTCGCTGACGCGGCGGATGGCGAGGTCGGGGTCGCGCCCGCGCAGCTCGTGGGTGACGCGGGTGAGCCGTGTTCCGAAGACGAACGACTCGGTCCGCACACCCGCCGCACGAGACAGCGCCTGCGCGAACCGCAGGAGGAGCCGGGCATGACGCTCCATGGAGCCCGAGACATCGCACAGGACGATGATGGTCCGCGGGCGTCGGACCCTGCGCCGCCAGACCCATTCGACCATGTCACCGCCGGTCGCCAGGTTGCGCCGGAGCATGGCCCGCGGGGCCGGTCGGCGTCCGTGCGGATGGTGCTCGTAGCGGCGCGTCAGTCGCGTCTCGAGGCGCGGCCGGAGGAGGTCGATCAGCCGCTCGGCATCGCGCAGCTCGGAGGCCGACATCCGGTCGAACTCGCGGTGCGCGAACGCCTCCGCCACCGAGAAGGCCCGGGGGCTGACGACCCTCCCCTCCCCGATCTCCCGGGCGTCGTCCGGCTCGTCGTCGCTCGATGACTCGGCTCGTCCCTGTCGGCTCGCGGTCCGCTCCTCGCGTCGTTCGGCCGTGGAGTCCGGCACGGCCCCCGCCTTCGATTCGTCCGTCTCTTCGCCCGGCCCGGGCTCGGCCGCCGGCGCCGGGGCGATGCGCGCGACATGCCGCCGCCAGAACTGGTCGAAGACGGCGTCGTAGACGGGCAGGTCGGCCCGGCGGCGACAGAAGAGGGTCGAGCCGGCCGCATGGACCTGGGTCCGGTCGCCGATCTCGACGAGGGTGAGCGCACGGGCGAAGTCGAGGGCTCCGCGCACGTCGGTGGGCACGCCGGCCGACCGCAGGGCGCGCGTGAAGAGGACCGCGTTGCGCAGGAAGATCGTCCCGTCGAACGCGGCGAGGGGATCGGGTGCGGGCGCGCGGCTGCCGGTCATGGACGCTCGGCTGTCGGCCCCGGCCGGGCCGCCTCAGCTCCCTGCCGCGACGAGCTCGTCGACGTATCCGGCGGCCGTCGCGCCGCGGATCCGGCGGACGTCCTCCTCGTACTTGAGGAGGACGCCCAGGGTCTCGTCGACGAGGGCCGGCGCGAGCTCGCGGGCGCCCAGGGCCAGGAGGGCAGCCGCCCAGTCGAGCGTCTCGGCCACCCCGGGCACCTTCGTCAGGTCGGTCGAGCGCAGGCGGCCGACGAAGCCGACAACCTGCCCGGCCAGCCGCTCGGGCGTCGCCGGCACGCGGGCCAGGACGATCTCGATCTCCTTGGCCGCACTCGGATAGTCGATCCAGTGGTAGAGGCAGCGCCGCTTCAGCGCGTCGTGAACCTCGCGCGTCCGGTTCGAGGTGAGGATCACCCGGGGCGGGAGGGTGGCCTTGACAGTGCCGATCTCGGGAATCGTCACCTGGAAGTCGGACAGGATCTCGAGGAGGTACGCCTCGAACTCCTCGTCGGCCCGGTCGATCTCGTCGATGAGGAGCACGGGTGCGCTGCCGTCGGTCGCCTCCAGGGCCTGGAGGAGCGGCCGCTTGAGCAGGAACGCGGGCCCGAAGATGTCGTGGGCGGTCGCTCGCTCGATCTCGCCGCGCGCCTCGAGCAGCCGGATCTCCAGCATCTGGCGGGCGTAGTTCCACTCGTAGACGGCCGTCGTGACGTCCAGGCCCTCGTAGCACTGGAGCCGATCAGGCGGGTGTCAAGCGTCTCGGCCAGCGTCTTGGCGAGCTGCGTCTTGCCCACGCCGGCCTCGCCTTCGAGAAGGAGAGGGCGTTCGAGCGCGAGCGCGAGGAAGACCGACGTCGCCAGGGAGCGGTCGGCGATGTAGTCGCGGGCGCGGAAGGCGGCCTGGAGACCCGCGATCGTGGCCAGCTCGGCGAGGAAGCGGCCGCATCTCGTTCATCAGCCCGCGGCGACCTCGGCCAGGGCCGCCTCGAAGCCGTCGGCCATCAGCGTGATCTCGGCCTCGGTGATGACGAACGGCGGCGAGACCTGCAGGGCGACGCCGCGCAGCACCCGGGTCAGGATCCCGTGACGGCGCAGCGCGGCGGCCACGATCTCCGGCGCGGCCGGGTTCGCGGCCAGCACGTCGGCGTCCAGCTCCACCGCGGCGGTCAGCCCCACCACCCGGGTCTCGCCGACGAGCGGCGCGTCGTCGAGGCGGCCGATCTCCCGGGCGAGCACCGGCTCGAGGGCCCGCACCCGGCCCAGCAGGTCCTCGCGCTCGAGGATGTCCAGGTTGGCCAGCGCCGCGGCGCTCGCCGTGGCGTGCCCGGAGTACGTGTACCCGTGGCGGAAGACCGCGCCCGAGGCACCGTCCCAGAACGGCTCGGCCACGCGTCGCCCGATGAGGACGCCGCCGAGTGGCAGGTAGCCCGAGGTGACGCCCTTGGCGAAGCAGATCATGTCCGGCGCTATCTCGTAGCGCTCGCTCCCGAACATCGTGCCCAGGCGGCCGAAGCCGGTGATGACCTCGTCGGCGACGAGCAGCACGCCGTGGGCGTCGCAGAGCCGGGTGACCGCCTCCCAGTAGCCGTCCTCGGGCGGGATGACCCCGCCCGCCCCGATGACCGGCTCGCCGATGAAGGCGGCGATCTCCTTGCCGCGGGCCTTGAAGAGGTGCTCCAGCTCCTCGACGTCGTGCGCCGAGACCTGGATCGTGTCGCCCACCATCGGGCCACCGTAGCCGGCCTGCATGGCCGGGATGCCGGCCAGGCCCGTGCCGAAGGCGTGCATGCCGTGGTAGGCGTGCTCGCGGCTGACGACGATCCGCTTCTCGGTGTGCCCGAGCGCGTCCCAGTAGCGGCGGGCGAGCTTCGCGGCGGTGTCGACGCCGTCCGAGCCACCCGAGCCGAAGAAGACGGCGGCGCCCTCCATCGGGGCGAGCGCCGCCAGCCGGTCGGCCAGCTCCAGGGTGGGCGCCGTGGCGAAGGCCCCGAAGTTCGAGTAGGCGGCGAGCGTCGCGAGCTGCTGGGCCGCCGCGTCGGCGATCTCCGTCCGGCCATGGCCGACGTTGCAGTACCAGAGTCCCGCCGTGGCGTCGAGGTAGCGGCGCCCATCGGAATCCTCGATCCAGGCCCCGACGCCGCGCACCAGGACCAGCTCGTGGTCCTGGACCTTGTGCATGTCGGCGAACGGGTGCCAGTAGCGGGTGGGCAGGGAGGATCGCGCGGGCGGCTGCGGATCGGCCAGGCTCCCCGAGGGGCATCCGACGCGGTCGGATCCTGTGGCGGCGGCGTGGCGCGGCTCGAGGAGACCGGCGCCCGGTCGCGTCGCCGAGAGCACGATCCCCCGCTCTCGGGGGCAACCGCGACGAGGCGCCAGCTCTCGGGCCCGGCGGGGTGGAGGTGGCTCCGGTACGCGGCCGCGAAGAGGGCGTTGGCGCCGAGGCGACGGCGTCGCCGCCCGTGATCGCCAGGCAGGCGTGGAGGGTCTCCGGGAGCCCGTCCAGGGGGGATGGGCCGCCGCGAACGCCGCGCGGCCGGCGCCGTCGTGCGGCAGGGCGCCGCCGGCTCGTGCTCGACGGTGGGCAGGCTGCAGCCAGGGCGTGGAGGCAGTCATGCAGCGCCGAGCGGCAGGCGCCCCGTCGCTGGGCGGTCAACGACAGGCGCCAGCGCGGCGCGGCATGTCACGACACCGCGCCATTCGCGGACTTGCGGGTAATGACGATGGCCGACGGCGAAGCCCACCCGGCTGCGACGAGCAGCTCGTCGCAATGCTCGACCTCGTCGGGGATAGGTGGCTCAAGGTCCGGTGCCCGAGGTCGGCCACCGCTCGAGCGTGCGCGGCTCTCGGGATCGATCCCTCGACGCCCAGATCCGCCAGGTTTTTCTTCGACACCCCCGACCTCGCTCGACCGGGCGGGCGTCGTCGTCCGGGCTCGCCGCGTCGTGCCTTCGGAGCTGGGCGAAGATTCGCAGGCAGCTTCAACGGCGAAGTCGAGACGCGATGCCGGGCGGCTCACGTGCGCCGCTCGCGAAGGGCCTGGGCGCCTCGCGGGCGAGCGTGGGAGCGGGTGTTCGAACTCAGGGTGCGACACGCTCATGGAGCCGAACCGGTGCTCGGCTTTCGTCCTCAAGGACGCCTGGATTCCCGAGGGCGACCGGCGCCGCCTCGTTGCCGAGCTGTGGTCCCGGGGGGCGGATCCTGGAGCTCTCGACGAAGTGCCTGCCGGGGGAGGCGCTCAGGTCGCCGGGCAGGCAAGGGTCTTCCTCACCCGGCGCGGGACAGTGCCCTGTGCGGACACGCGGTCGACCGCCCCGAGGGACGCCCTCGAGCTCTCGGCGGAGGAGCGTCGCCCGCGGCTGGAGCCGCCGGACCGATGGGCGTCCGGGCCGGTACACTCGGCGGGTGACCCGGCACGTCCCCGACCCTCCCGCTGAGATCCTCGCTGCGGCGCGCGCGCGGTCGGCTGCCCGCGCCGCTCGCGACTGGCCGCGCGCCGACGCCTTGCGCGCCGAGATCGAGGCGGCCGGCTGGAAGGTCGAGGACGCGGGGACGGCGTTCCGGCTGGAGCCCGCCGACGCCGCCCACTGTCGAGGATGCGGGCGTCGTCCGCTACGGCGCCTCGGGCGACGTGCCGTCGGTGCTCGACGAGCCGCCCACCGCTCGCTTCACGGTCGAGCTCGTCGCCGAGGACGAGGCCCGACGACCTCTCCCGCATGCTCGCCGGGCTGCGCGCGCACGCCCCGGCCGGGACCCAGGTCGTGATCGTGGCCAACGCGCCGTCAGGCGCGCAGGAGGCACGACTCGCCGCACGGGCATCGGATCTCGATCCGATCGCCGGCATGACCCCCGAGGTGGTCTGGACGAGCGGGCGCCTCGGCCATGCTGCGGCCCGCAACCTCGGCCTGCGACGGGCGGCAGGCGCGATCGTCGTCCTCGCGGACGACTCGATCGAACCCACCGGCGACCCCCTCACCCCGCTCGAAGCGACGCTCGCCGACCCTGGGATCGCCGTCGCCGGCGCCTTCGGCCTCGTCGCCGCCGACCTGCGCCGCTTCGAGAGCGCCCCCGGACCCGACGTCGACGCGATCGAGCCTCTGCTGGCTCGCCTTCCGGCGCGACGACCTCGCCGCCCTCGGCCCCCTCGACGAGAAGCTCGCGGTCGAGGGCCACGTCGGCACGTGGTGGAGCCTCGCTCTCCGCGCCGGCGCCGATGACGGAGCCCCGCCCCGGGCGGCGCGGCGCCTCGACCTGCCGCTGGCGCGCCACGCCGATCGCGGGCGGACCAGCCTGCCCGCGGACCAGCGCGACCGCCTCGCGAAGCGGAGCTTCTACCGCCTCCTCGACCGCTTCCGCGACCGCCCCGACCTGCTGTCGGGTGCTCCCGCCGCCGGCCCCTCGACCGCCACGGGGTCCTGACGCCACGACGTGGTCCCATCCGCTCGGCATCCCCGGACGAAGAGGATGGCGTGGACGTCGTCGCCTTCGCCCCTCCCGTCGCCCGGCCCTTCCCCGGCCCAGGACCCGCCGGTGTCCGTTGGTATACTTCGCCGGGCCGTTCGGGCGCGGCCGTTTCGGGCTCGGCAGACGCAGCACGCCGGGCCCGTCAGAGGGCGACGACGGAGCCGCGCGTGACCGACCAGCCCCTTGCCACGCTCCAGGCTGAACAGCGCGCCGAGGATGCCGCTCTTCTCCTGCGCGTCCGCGACGGGGACGAACGGGCGATCGAGGCACTCTACGCGCGGTACTCCGGGCCGCTCTACTCGCTCGCGTACCGTGTCACCGGCGCCGACCGGTATGCCCAGGACGTGATCCAGGAGGTGTTCGTCGCCCTCTGGAAGGATGCCGGCCGCTACGACCCGAGCCGCGGAGCGCTGTCGTCGTGGCTCTTCGCCCTGGCACGCCACAAGGCGATCGACCTGGTTCGCAAGGAGGCGAACGTCCGCAAGCACACCGCGGACGTCGACCTCGAGTTCCGGGAGGCCGACGACGACGTCGACCAGGAAGCCTGGCTGCGCCTTCGCCGGGATGCCGTGCGGGCGGCGATCACGCAGCTGCCCGAGGCGCAGCGCACCGCCCTCGAGCTCGCGTTCTTTGCCGGGCTCACCCACGTCGAGGTCGCCGAACAGCTCGACATCCCGCTGGGCACGGCGAAGACGCGGATACGCACCGCCCTCCTCCGCCTCCGGGACATCCTGGGTCCGAGCGTGTCGGAGACCGACCCCCGAGAGACACCGTGGATCACCGAGCCGTCCGCGAGCTAGCCGCGGGCGCGGCGCTCGACGACCTCGACCCCGTGGAGCGGCTCTCCCTGCGCGCGCATCTCGCCGCCTGCGGCCCCTGTCGAGCCGAAGCGACGGCCATGGCCGACACGGTCGGGCTGATGGCCCTCGCCGCACCCATGCGCATGCCCCCGGCCTCGCTCCGCGCCGGCGTCATGGCCGCGATCACGGAGACAGACCGGCGACCGAGCGACGTCCCGGCGGGCGTCCTTGATCTCGAGACCCTCCGCCGCGACCGCGCCCGCTACCGGCGCCTCTCGTTCGCCGGGTTCGCCGTGGCCGCCGCGCTGGCGGTCGCGGTCGCCGGACTGAGCACCTCGGCCATCGGTCTCCAGCGCGACCTCGACGACGCCGCGCTGGAGCGGGACGCGGCGGTCGCCCAGCTCGCCACCACCGATGCGGCGATGTCCGTCGTCCTGGCACCGGACCATGCCACTGCGACCCTGACGCCCGGGCCCATGGCGATCGGCGCCACGGTCTACGTGGTCTTCCGCCCCGGGACGACCGAGGCGTGGCTGATGGCAGGGCAGCTACCTGCGCCGCCCGCGGGCAGCGTGTACCAGCTCTGGTCGGCCGACGCGTCGGGGGTCCATGCCCTCGCGACGTTCACCTGCGACGCGTCCCATTCGTGCCTGGCGCCGTTCGGCACCGACCTGTCCGGCGCAACGGCAGCGATGATCACGCTGGAGCCCGCCGGCGGTGCGCAGGGGGAACCGGGGCCGCAGGTGGCCTTCGGCGAGCTGCAGAGCTGAGGGTCGCGCCGGGCAGGTCGACCCGGCGATCCACGGAGCCGGCCCGCGGCCGGCCGGGGCGCCCCTCGATCGCCAGGAGTGCCCGCTTCCGCTCCACGCCGCCGGCATACCCGGTGAGTGATCCGTCGGCACCCACCACGCGATGGCACGGCACGACGATCGAGATCGGGTTCCTCGCCACGGCCGCGCCGACGGCGCGGGCGGCGCCGGGCATCCCGAGGCTGGCGGCCAGGTCGCCGTACGTCCGCGTCTCCCCGCGCGGGATGGCCCGGAGCTCCTGCCAGACGCGCCGCTGGAATGCCGTCCCGCCGCGGACCGAGCTGGGGATCTCGCCCGGCACCGGGCCGCCGGCCAGCGTTGCGTCCAGCGCGGCCCCGATTGCCGCGAACGCCCCGGGATCCTCGATCCACGCCGGGTCGACGGCCGGCCCGCGCCGGTGCCCCGGGAAGAAGCAGCCGGTCAGGATCGTGTCGCCGGCGGGCGATCGCTCGCCGACCAGGAGGAGCGAGCCCAGCGGGCTGGGGTGGCGGGCGTAGAGCGTCGCACTCATCGGTGACCTCCGCTGTCGTGGGGGCGCCGCTGCGTGGGCGCGAGGTTGACCGGCGCCGCCTCGAGCGACGCCCAGAGGTGGTGGACGGCGTACGAGCGCCATGGTCGCCAGGGCGCGAACAGGTCGGCCAGCCCGCGCGCGTCGCCGGGCCCGCCACGTCGGGTGACCGCCTGGCGGAGAGCGACATCACCGGGCAGGAACACGTCCGGGTCGGCGAGCGCCCTCATCGCGACGTAGGCGGCCGTCCACGGCCCGATCCCCCTGAAGGAGCGCAGCCGGCGGATCGCCGCCTCGCGATCCGCGCCGGCGTCGAGGACCAGCGTGCCCGTCGCGAGCGCCTCCGCGACGGCGTGGAGTGCCGCGCGCCGCGCGGCGGGCCCGGGCAGGCTCGCCGGGTCGATCGCGGCGAGGTCGGCGGCCGAAGGGAAGAGGTGCGTCACCGCGCCCTGGGGCGTCGGCAGGGGTGCCCCGTGCGCTTCCACGAGACGGCCCGCGAGCGTCCTGGCCGCGGCAACCGTGATCCCCTGCCCCAGCACGGCCCGAGCCGTCAATTCGGAAGCGTCGGCCGCGCCGGGCGAGCGCCGGCCGGGCGTTCGGCGAACGAGATCGGCGAGGAATGGCTGCCCGCCCAGGGTCTCGTCCACGGCGACGGGATCGGCGTCCAGGTCGAGCAGCCGACGACACCGCGCCACGGCCGGGGCGAGGTCGCGCGGGTCGGCCAGGGCCAGCGCACACCGAACCATGGCGCCGTCGTCGGCCAGCTCCACGATCGCCGGCCCGTGCGGAAGCCGAAGGCTGCGGCGGTAGGTGCCGTCCACGACCTCCTCCACGCCCGGCACCGCGCGGACGGCGAGGAAGCGCAGGAGCTCGGGCCACGCGAACGGCGCCCGGCGGGCGAGGCGCAGGACGATCCGACCGCTCGGAGCCGCCTCCCCCGGGCGGCGCGCCTCGCGCAGGGCGGTGGGCGCGAGGGCGAAGACCTCGGTGATCGTGGCGTTGAACTGGCGCAGCGAGCCGAACCCGGCCGCGAACGCGACCTCGGTTACCGGCAGGTCGGTGGTCTCCAGGAGGAGGCGGGCGACGTGAGCCCGCTGCGCGCGTGCGAGGGCCAGCGGCCCGGCCCCGAGATCGGCCCGGAGATGGCGGCGCACCTGCCGGTCGCTGTACCCGAGGTGGATCGCGAGGCCTGGCACGCCCTCTCGATCCACGACTCCGTCGGCGATGAGGCGCATGGCCCGGCCCGCCACGTCGGCCACGAGGTCCCACTCCGGCGAGCCGGGCACCGCGCCGGGTATGCACCGCTTGCACGCCCGGAAGCCGGCTTCCTGGGCCGCGGCGGCCGTCGGGAAGAAGCGGACGTTCTCCACCTGCGGCGTGGTCGCCGGGCAGCTGGGCCGGCAGTAGATGCCGGTGGACGTGACGCCCGTGAAGAACCGACCATCGAACCGCGGGTCGCGGCTCTGGACGGCGCGGTAGCGGGCGGCGAAGTCGAGATCGAGGACCATGCCCGCAGGATCGCACCTGCGCGTGCACGACGCTCGCGGGTTTCGGACATTGCGAGCGGACGCGGCCGAGGTCGGGGTCAGATGCCCGCCGGCCCCCCTGCCGCCGCCTGCCCCCAGCCCGGGTCAGCGGATCGCGCCGCCGAGCATCACGGCGCCAACCACGACGACCGCAAGGGCGACCACACCGAGCAGCCGCGCGATGCCAACGAGGCGCCGATCGGCCGCCGCGATCCCCCGGCTCGTGGCCGCCGCGCCCCCGGGCCCGCCGGGCGCCGCGGGCTGCTGCCAGTAGAGCGCAAGGGTCGATCGAATCGGCGGCAGGACGAAGCCGAGCCAGAGCCCGGCGAGCAGCCCCCCGACGTGCGCCGCGTTGTCGATCCCCGCCCCGAGCGCGTCGAACCCGAAGCCGATCACGAGGTTGAGAACGACCAGGCCGCCGATCTGGCCCATGATGGCCCGGCCCCTGCGGTCCAGGACCGGGCGGTGGACCACGCTGACCGCCAGCAGGACCCCGCACAACCCGAAGATCGCCCCGGATGCGCCGACACTGGGCGCGGGACCGCCGAAGAGGAAGCTGGCCGCGGAGCCGGCCGCGGCCGTCAGCGCATAGAGGAGCAGGAACCGCAGCGAGCCGTACAGCTGTTCCACGAGGGGGCCGACGAGGTACAGGAAGTACATGTTGAAGAGGAGATGGAGCAGGCTCCCGTGCACGAGCACGGGCGTGACGAGGCGCCACCACTCGCCTGCCGCGAGCCCATCCTTGTCGAGCCAGAGCGCCGTCAGGAGGTCGCTGCCGGCCGGCTGGAGGGCGACGAGGGAGATGACGGCCGTGATGGCGATGATCCAGTACGTCGCGAGGGGCCGCGCGTCGTCCGCCCGGCTGCGCGAGAAGTAGCGGCCCGCGGCGCGCGTGTCGCCCAGCTCCTTGTTGAGCCAGCCCAGGCGCGAGGCGATCTCAGCCCGGTCCTGGGCGGGGGCACGGCGCTCCGCCTCCCGGTAGGCGTCGCGAGCTCCCCTGAGGTCCCCGTCGCGGACGAGCGCCGCGGCCACCTGCCGGTAGGCTCGGTAGGTGACCGGGTTCTCGGGGAGCCGGGTCGCCTGCTCCCAGCACTGCCGGGCTCCCTCCTCGTCGTCGAGCCGGTAGAGCGCCTCACCCGCCCCGACGAGGGCGGCCGCCGTCAGGCCGGGGTCGGGCATGCCCACGAGGCGCGCGTAGTAGGCCCGGGCCTGCGCGTAGTCGCCCGTCGCGAGCAGCTCGTCCGCGCGCGCCAGGAGCGCGGCGGCCGTGGCCCGGTCGAGGGGGCCGGAGGGGATGGGGTCCGTCGCCGCCGGAAGGGTCATGGCAGCGACCGTACCAGATGGGCCGTCCGGACGCCGCAGGGTAGACTCGGGACATGTGCGGACGGTTCACGCAGCAGCGGCCGAGCGCCGAGCTGGCCGCCCTGTTCGGCGCCGAGGACCTGGCCGAGAGCCCGGGCGAGCGCTACAACCTTGCGCCCCAGCAGCTCGGCCTCGTGGTCGTCGAGCGCGACGACCTGCGTCGGGCGATCGTCCCCTACCGCTGGGGCCTGGTCCCTTCATGGGCCAAGGACGCCCGGATCGGCAACCGGCTGATCAACGCCCGTGCGGAGACCGTGGCCACGACACCGGCCTTCCGCGCCTCGTTCCAGAAGCGCCGCTGCATCGTCCCGGCGGACGGCTTCTACGAGTGGGAGCGGATGACTCCGGAGATCCGCTAGCCGAACCTGATCCACCGCGTCGACGGCGAGCCGATGGCATTCGCCGGGCTCTGGTCGATCTGGCGCGACCCCGGGCTCCCGGAGGCCGAGCCGACCCGCACCTTCACGATCATCACGACGACCGCGAATGCCACGCTCCAGCCGATCCACGACCGGATGCCGGTCATCCTCCCCGCGTCGGCGTGGGCGACGTGGCTGGCCCCGGCGCCCTCCGATCCGGGGGAGCTGCTCGCCCTCCTGCGCCCGGCGCCGGACGATCTTCTGGAGCGCTATCCGGTCTCGAAGCGGGTCAACAACGCCCGCAACGAGGGCCCCGATCTCGTGGTTCCGCTCGGCCCGCTCGGTCGCGAGCCCGGCTCGCCGCCACTCGTCTGACCCATCTGGGCCCACGCGCGTCGCGCACGGGCAGGGCTCAGCCGCCGGCAGCCTCCCAGCCACCCGCGGTCGTCGCGGCGCGGAAGGCGTCGGCAGGCGCGATCCCACGGTCGAGCCCGGCGGCATAGCGCCCGACGAGCCGCGCGAAGGCACCGTCGCGATCGTCCACGGGAGCCTCGAACAGCGTCGCGGCAGCATAGGCCGGGTCAACGACGACACCCGGCTGGGCAACGACCACGAGCGTGGCGCCGGCGAAGGCCGCGGCCTCCGCGACGACGACCGTCGCCGCCTCGCCGAGCGGCTCGACGGCCACCAGCACGCGGTAGTCGCGCAGGTACTGCAGTCCCAGGGCGACGTCGGCGGGCTCGAGGGTCACGGCCGGCGACGATCCGGGCGCAATCCACGGCGGCGGCGCGCTCGCCTGGTCGCCGATCGCGCTCGTCTCCATCGGCCAGCAGGATCGAGCTGACGTCGAGGGCCTCCTCGGATGCGTCGACGTCGACGATCACCAGCGACGTCGGCCGGGACGGATCGCGCAGTGCCGCAAGGTGGCCGATCCCGGCCCGCCCGAGGGCCAGGAGCAGCTCCTCTCCGGCCCCATCCTCGCCCACCTTCGTGACGATCTCCACCGCCGCGCCGTCCGCGGCGGCCGCCGCCGCGATCCCCGGGGCAGCGCCGACCGCCTCCCCGGGACCTGCCGAGGTCGTGCGGAGGGCGGCGAGGCCGACGACGACGATCACGCGGTCAGCGTAGCAGGGGGCATACGCCGCGGCGGCGACCGCTGTCGGTGGCGGCAGAGCCGGCAGTCGACGCCGTCCGCCGCCGGTGAGCGCCGACGTCCGGTCAGCTCTCGGGCGTCTCGGTCGGCTTGGGCGTCTTCCCCGGCTCCGGCGTCTCGGTCTCTTCGGGCGACTCGGTGGGACGAGGCGTCGCGGTCGGGCGGGGCGTCGCGGTCGGGCGGGGCTTCGGCGAGGAGGATGCCTCGGCCTCCGGTGTCTCGCTGGCCTCGGGGCTCTCGCTGGCCTCGGGGCTCTCGCTGGCCTCGGGTGTCGGGCTCGGAGAGGGCGACGTCGACGGCGCCGGGCTCGGCGAGGTCACCACGGGACTCGGGCTCGCCACCTGGGTCGGTGCCGCCGTATCGGTCGGCCGGCCGACGAGTCCGCCGAGCGCACCGACCCCGATGGCGCCGGCACCGAGCGTCGCAACCATGGCCACGACCACGAGCGCCATGGCCGGCGCGCGGACCGCCATCGGGCGCCCGCCGGTCCAGGCGACCCGCCAGAGATCACCGAACGCCGCGACCACGCCGAGGATCGCGCCTCGACGGACAGCGGCCGCCGCGGCCGCGACCGGACGTGGCGACGGCTCCGCGGCGACGGCGGCCATCACCCGGTCGGTGAAATCGGTGCTCGGGGCCACGTCGTCGGTCGCAGCGAGCCACTCAAGCTCGCGGGCGGTCGCCATCGCGCGGGCCTGCTCGCCCACGGTGGTGTCATCCAGCTCATCGGGCCGGAAGCGGTCGGGCCGGCGCCACAACTCGCCCATCAGGAGCCCCCCTCCGGCTCGAGCGTGCGACGCAACCGCTCGAGGCCGCGATGAAGGTGCGTCTTGACGGTCCCCAGCGGCCGGTCGGCCTGGACCGCGATCTCGGCCAGGGAGAGCTCCGCGAAGAAGCGCAGGATCACGACCTCGCGGTAGGGCTCGTCGAGCCCGGCCACCGCGGTCCGGATCGCGGCTGCCCGTTCGGCCCGAACGGCCAGGTGGGCGGGATCCGGGGCACTCCCGAGCGCGGCCGTCAGGGCTGCGTCGCCGATCGTGTCGCGACCCCCTGGGGCGGTTCCGGCCGCCTGGACGGGGCTCGGGTCGATCCAGGCGACCGGGCGGCGACGACCCGCCCGGCGCACGGCGATGCGCGTCGCGATGCGAGCGAGCCACGCCCCGAAGGGTCCCTCGCCGCGCCAGGTCCCGAGCGCGCGATAGGCAGTCACGAAGGCCTCCTGGGAGGCGTCCTCCGCCTCGTGAAGGTCGCCGAGAATCCGGTAGCAGCTGCGGACGATCGCCCTCGACTCCCGCTCGACGAGGACACGGAAGGCGTCGGCATCTCCGGCCAGGACTGCGGCGACGACGCGGCGAGCCTCCGGATCGTCCCGGAGGCTCGCGTCGGGCCGCTGGAGATCGTGCGCGGTGTCGATCGGACCGTCTCCTGCTGGGGTGTCGCCCGCCGGGCGACGCTCCGGGAGAGACGATACGCCGCCACGGGGCCTGCATGTCGCATCGTCGTCATCTCGGTCGTCATCGCACGGCGGGCTGGGTGGGTACGGGCTGGGTCAGTCGTCGCTGCCCTTGCCGCCGCTGTCGTCGCCGGGCGAGCTCGTGGGCTCGGCGGTCTCGGCGGGCTCGGGGGACTCCGTCGGCTCCGCCGTCTCGTTCGGCTCGGCGGTCTCGTCGGGCTCGGGGGACTCCGTCGGCTCGGCGGTCGCGGTGGGCCTGGCGGTCGCAGAGGGCCTGGCGGTCGCGCTCGGCGAGGCCGACGCGGTGGGCTCGGCCGTCTCGTTCGGCTCGGCCGTCTCGTTCGCGTCGGGGCTCTCCGTCGCCTCGGCCGACTGGGTGGGCTCGACCGAAGGGTCGTCCGTGGCGAACGTTGCCACCGGCGTCGCGTCCGCCGAAGCCGGGGCGAAGACCGCGTTGGCGGCGAACGCCGCGCCGGCGATGAGGAAGACGGAGACTGCTGCGGCGGCCGCGCCGCGGATGATGTTCGGTCGGTAGCGATCCATGGTCGAGGTTCCTTTCGGGGTCGTAGCGGGCCGGTGGACTCCGGACTCCGCGCCGCCGGTCGATCTGACCGGCCCGCTACTCCCCCTGAGACGAGAAACCCCGCCAGAGGTTTCATCGCGTCGCTGGCGGCGACCTACTCGTCGCTGCCTGCGTCCTCGTCCCGGATCACCTCGAGCTCGCCCAGCCCGAGCGCCTCGACATCCGCCGTCACCGCGTCCGCGTCGCCGACGAGGACGATGCCGAGACGGTCGAGGTCCAGGTGGTCGCGGGCCGCCGCCAGCACGTCGGCGGCGGACACCGCCTCGATCGCGGGGCGGTACTTCTCCAGCTCGTCGTCGGGCAGGCCGTGCGTGACGATCCCGCTGACGGCGTTGACCACGGGGCCGGGCGTCTCGAAGCGGAGCGGGAAGACACCCACGAGGTAGTCGCGGGCGGCCCGCAGCTCGGCCTCGGTCGGCGCGCTCTCCCGCATCCGTCGGAGCTCGGCGACGAGGTCGGCGAGGGCCGGGGCCGTCGCGTCGGTGTTGACCGCGGCCCGGGCGGTGAACGGCCCGGCCTGGCGGCGCAGGTCGAACGCGGCGCCGGCACCGTACGTGTAGCCCTTCTCCTCGCGCAGCTTCATGTTGAGCCGGCTGTTGAACAGGCCGCCCAGGATCGCCGACATCACGGCGACAGCATGGAAGTCCGGCGTGCGCCGGGACAGGCCGCGATGGCCGACCCGCAGCTCGGACTGGACCGAGCCGGCCCGGTGCACCACGCGGACCACCGGGCGATCGAGCCGCCCGGCATCCGTCGGCGCGGGCGCCGCGGCTGCCCCTGGAGCTGGGGCAAGATCGCCGAGCAGCGGCTCCAGGATCGCCGGCAGGTCGATGCCCGCCAGGTCGCCGCCGATGACCAGGGCGGTGCGCTCGAATCCGGCCCAGCTCGCCCAGGCATTCCCGACGACGTCCGCGTCGACGGCGGCAACGGTGTCGCGCAATCCGCCGGCCGGGCGGGCGTAGGGGCTCGCCGGATCGTAGATCGTGGCCAGGAAGACCTCGTCCGCCCGGCGCGCCGGATCCGCCTTCGCCTGGAGCAGGTCGTTGAGGCGCTGGTCACGCAGGCGCTCGACCTCGCGTGGTGGGAAGGCAGGCTCGCGGACGATCTCCGCCACGAGCTCCAGCGCGGGCGCCAGGCGCTCGGCCGGAACCTCGACCCCGACGACCGTCGCGTCCCAGCCGGCCTCGGCGCGCAGCGATGCCCCGAGGCGCTCGGCGGCCTCGACGAGGGCGAGGGCATCGCGCCGCCGCGTCCCCTCGGTCAGCGAGCGGGCGGCCAGGATCGTCACGCCGCCCAGCGCGGCGGGCTCGTCGACGGCGCCCATCGGCAGGATCAGGCTGGCGGTGACGAGAGGTCGGCCGGGAAGGTGGACGACGCGGACCGGCAGGCCGCCCGACAGGCGATCCCGTTCGACCGCGGGGAAGGTGAATGGCCGTGGCGTCCCGGGGACGGGTCGCGTGCCGAGCGCGGCCTCCAGCGGATCGAGCGCGCTCATGCCTCTCCCTCCGTGGTCCCGTCCCCGATTGGCCCTCCCGGGTCATCCCCGGCGCCGTCGCCGGCAGGCCCGGCCTCCTCGCCGTCGTCGGCAGCCACACCGGAGGCCGGCACGTAGGTGAGGACGACCCGGTTGTGCTCGACGAGCAGCGCCGCACACGCTTCGCGCACGTCCGTCGGACCCGCGGCAAGGTAGCGCTCGAGCTGGCGGTTGATCTCGTCGGGCTCGTCGAGGAGGGTGGCGAACATGCTCAGCCGGTCGGCGCGCTCGGCGACGCGCTGGAGCGAACCGAGCTCGTCGGTCTCGATCAGGGCTTTCGCCCGGACCAGCTCGTCGGCGGTCACGTCCTCGGCCGCAAGGCGGGCCACCTCCTCGAGGAAGGCGGCCTCGACGGCCTCGATGGTCGCGTCCGGCCGGACGGTCGCCCAGCCCATGAAGACGGAGGGTCCGGACGAGAACGGGAGGAGGAACATCGTGACGTCCTGGGCGATGCGGCCCTCGCGCACCAGGCGGCGGTGGAGGCGGCTGCCCTTGCCGCCGGCCAGCACCTGCGCCGCGATCTCCAGCGCGTAGAGGCGTTCGTCGCCGAGCTGCGGCGCCCGCCATGCGACGTAGATCCGCGGCAGCGGGACCTGGTCCGCGACGGTCTCGCGGCGCTCGCCGCCGAGCGTCATGGGAAGCGGATCCACCGCAAACGGCGGGATGGCCGGGTTGGCCGGGATCGGCCCGAAGTACTGCTCCACCCAGGCCCGCGCCCGGGCGGGCTCCACGTCGCCAACGATCGAGAGCACCGCGTTGTTGGGCGCATACCAGGTCCGGAAGAAGGCGCTCACATCCTCGACGGTCGCGGCGTCGAGGTCCTCCATCGAACCGATCGTGGGGTGGTGGTACGGGTGGTCCGGCGGGTAGAGGTGGCCGAGGAGCTTCTCCTGCCACGTACCGTAGGGCTGGTTGTCGTAGCTGTTGCGCTTCTCGTTCTTGACCACCGCGCGCTGGTTGTCCAGGTTCTCCTGGCTCAGCGCGTCGAGCAGCGTCGCGAGACGATCGGCCTCCAGCCAGATGGCCAGCTCCAGCTGGTGCGACGGCATCGTCTCGAAGTAGTTGGTGCGGTCCAGCCAGGTCGTGCCGTTCATCGTCCCGCCGGCTGCCTGGACGAGCGCGATGTGCTCGGCCTTCGCCACGTGGCGGCTGCCCTGGAACATCACGTGCTCGAACAGGTGGGCGAACCCAGTCCGGCCCTCCTGCTCGTGCTTGCTCCCGACGTCGTACCACACGTTCACCGCAACCACCGGGACCAGGTGGTCTTCGCTGATGATGAGACGGAGCCCGTTGGGGAGCAGCTCGTCGGTGAAGGAGATGGCGGGGACTGACATGCGGGCCTCGAGTGCTGGTGGGGTCGCTGGCGAACGCGGTGCCCGCGATTGTATCGGCGGGTGACGTCGAGAGGACGCAGCGGCCGGGGCCCTGGCCGTACGGGCAACCTCTTGACATTCTCGGGCACTGGTGTTAGATTTCCGTCTAACATCAGGACGACACCAGAGGAACAGCCATGGCACGCCCCGCCCGGACCCCCGTACCGCCGACGCCGAGGCGAGGTCTCGTGCGCAACATCAGCGGCACCCCATCCGCGGTGCCCGCGGCCGCGCCCGAGGTGATCCTGGAGGCGCGCCCTGCGATCGACTTCCTGGTCAGCATGATGCTCGACACGGACTCCGAGCTGCTCCCCGCGGACCGGGCCTGGTACGACGAGTCGCGGGCGTCGCTGTCGGACGCGCTGCGTCGCGACCTCGCCCGCGTGCTCGGCGACGAGCAGCACGGCAAGGGCATCGGCGCGGCAATCGTGCCGCTGGCCGTCGAGGATCCCACGGTTCGGTCGTCGGCCGACGTCGTCGCCCTGGCCGGGCGACTCGCCGCCCGTGACCTCCTCGGAGCGAGCGGCGACCACGAGGAGCTGAGGGAAGCGGTCGCCATCTCCGGCCGCGTCACTGGACGGCGAACGCGAGCTGCGGGACGAGGCCGTGGCCCTGTGGCCCGAGGAGTACCGCGCCGCGATCGGCCGTCTCCTCGACGATCCCGATGGAGAGCTGCGGGCGCTCCGCCGCGTGCTCCGCGCCTGGCGCGAGCGCTTCGAGCCGATCGAGGCCCGAGTCGCCCGCATGGAGGAGCGCGACGTGGCCGGCCGCCGGGCCGACCTCGGCCGCCTACCCCTCGCCGACTTCGTCGAGCAGGTCGACAGGTGGCGTGCGCTGGGTCCCCGACGCGGGCACGCGACGCCTCTACCTGAGCCCGAGCTACTTCACGCGGCCCTACAACTACGTCTTCGGCGGCCGCGACTGGCACATGTTCGCCTACCCCCTCGCCGAGGCCGCCCTCGACGGCGACCGCGGTGCGGTGCCGGCCGCCAGCGTCCGGCTCTTCAAGGCCCTGGGCGACGAGAGCCGCCTGCGGATCCTCAACCTCCTTGCCTCGGGCGACCTCTACCTGACCGAGATCGCCGACCGGATGGGGCTCTCCAAGCCCACCGTCAGCCACCACCTCGCGCTGCTTCGGGCGGCGGGACTCGTGACGATCACCGAGGCCGGCGCCCTCACCTACTACAGCCTCCGCCGCGACCGGATCGCGGACGCGGGCCTCGAGCTCGACCCGCCTCGTAGGCGGGCCCACCCAGTAGACAGGCGCCGCCGGGCGCCACCCCAGTGGACCGGCGGCCAACGCGAGTTAGATGATCATCGAACGGAGGGACGACGAGATGCACACGAATGATGGGCTCAGCCCATCGCCGACAAGGACCGCGATCTTCACGGGGGAGGGGATGAACGCGATGGGCCACGAGATCGACTTCCGGATGCGACGCCTCGAGGCCGAGGCAGGCCGCGAGCGGCTGGCCGTCCGGCGCGACGGCGTCCGCCAGCACGTCGGCCATGCGCTCATGGCCCTGGGCCGGGCGATCCACGGGATCGAGACGGAGCACGCTTCGCGGCCGGCGCTCGACGCTCGCTGAGAACGCGTCCGCGCTGGCCGGCAGATTCGTCCGGCAGACCGGCCGGATCGTGCACCACGCGAAGGGGCGCCACTGGCGCCCCTTCCGTGCGTCAGACCGGACGGAGCACCAGGACCGAGCGCGCCGGCGACGCCGATCGCGCCGCCCGCCAGGGAGATCACGACGGCCTTCGTCCGGTCCGCCCGACGCGCCGCCGCGTCGTCCACCCGCTCCACGGTGGCCGAGGGGCCCGAAGTTGCGGACCCCGGCCGCGCCGTAGGCGGCGCAGAACCGGAAGTGCGCCTGGAGGAACCCGATCGCACCGACCACCAGCGGGATGCGACGAGCCAGCGTGTCGCGACCGGGGCATCGACGATAAGAAGCACTGCGGCCAGCAGCGCGGCGGCGCCCAGCCCGACCGAGCCCGTCCGGCGGCGACGGGCGATCTCGGCCGGCCCGATGTTGCAGGCACCAGGGCGGTATCCGTCGGCCGGAGTGGTGAAGACGATCTGCGGCATGCTCATGCCCGTGATTCGGCTGGCCGCGCCTCGACGGATTGGTGCGGGCGACGCGCGGGCGCGGCCGGGCGTCGGGGCGGCGATCGGCTCACGGAAGCAGGCTGACGCTCCAGACCTGCTCGAGCACGTGCTTCCCGTCGGTCGTCGGCGTGATGAGGTTCGGCTGTGCCTGGTCCATGACGATGTACGGGTGGAGCCGGACCTGGACGAGCCTGCGTGCCGACGAAGGTCAGCTCGGGGAGCACTCCCTCCTGGGTCTGGCGGCTCCAGTCCTGGCCGAACAGGAAGTTGCCGTGGCTGGAGATCACGACGCGTGATCCGCGTTCGCCCTTCGTGATCGCGATCGCCGACGACCAGTGCGTCCCGTGGCCGATGACATGATCCGCACCGGCGTCCCAGAAGAGCGCCATCTGCTCCTTCTGGCGGGCGGTGAACTCGGCGTGGTACTCCGGCCACGCCCACTGCGGGACGACGATCACCACGTCGGCGACCTTGCGGGCGGCCGAGATGGAGGCCCGGACGTTCGCCTCGGTCAGCCAGGCAACGCCGGGAGTCCCGGACCCGGCCTTCGCCGAGCCGGGGATCTCGTTGAAGCCGACGAACGCGAAGCGGACGCCACGCACGTCGATCACGGCCGGCTTGCGCGCCTCGGCCAGGTTCATCCCGGCGCCGAATCGGCGCACCCCGGCGTCGTCGAGGAGGTCCATCGTCTCCTGCAGGGCGTCGACGCCCTGGTCCGTGATGTGGTTGGAGGCCAGGGTCACGACGTCGATGCCGGACCGCGCGAGGAGCGGCAGCCACCTTCGGGTCGATGGAGAAGACCGTCCCCGTGTCGTGCTGGACGAAGTCGCTGGTCATCGGGCACTCGAAGTCGCCGATCGTCAGCTCGGCGTCGCTGATCATGGTTCGCACGGCGCCGGCGTTGCCGGAGCGGACCGCCTTCACCACCGGCCAGCCGTTGCCGTCGGGGCCGTCGAAGCGACGGTCGATACCGATGCCCGTGTAGCGGGCGGTGCCGCCGTCGAGGACCCAGTCCCAACCCTTCTTCTTCGTGTTCGCCCAGTAGCTGACGCCGCGATCGGGGCACGTCTCGCCGGTCGAGATGATCGTCCGCACCTCGGCGGTGTCGAAGCCGGCCCAGGCGGCCGGAAGGTTCCCCACGGTCGCGGTCACCGGGTACGGCTTCGAGCGGAAGCGAGGGGCGCCGAACAGGTCCGCGTCGCCGACCCTGAGCACCTTCACGCGCGGCGTGACGAGCGCTGCCGGCAGGAGGCCGAGGCGGGGCTTGCGGGCGCGGACGGCGTTCGTGATCGCGCCCGCCTTGACGCAGGCGCCGGTGTCGGCGACCACGGGGTTGCCGTCGAGGGCGAGCTCGTCGAGTCCGCACGGGACCGCCACGCGGCCGGCGGCGAGCTCCTTCGCCAGCTGGGCCACCGTCAGGCTCTCGCGCAGGTCGCGCACGTCGGCAACGAGCGCTAGCGGAAGGTCGCCGGAATCGGCATCCGGGGAAGGCTCGCTCGTGGCGGGGGGCGACGGATCCGGCGTGACGGCCGCCGGCTGCCCGCCCGTGGTCGGGTCGGCGCTTCGGACCACGGCGTCGGACGCGCTCGGGCCGAGCGAGGCGGACGAGCCGGGCGAGCCGCCCGCGAAGACTGCCGCGCCGACCAGGAGGCCGACGCCGACGACGGCGAGAAGGGTCACCGTGATGCCCGTCATCGGCCATCGCCCGCCGGGTCCACCACGCGACCCCGAGGGTCCGGTGCCGGGCCGGGGCGGGGGTGTTCGCCCGAACCCTGTTCCAGCGCGGTGGACGCCGCGCTGCGCTCCCGACCCGGGAAGCGGGCGCGCCATCGGGGAGCGGCGGGGCGGCTGGCGAGGAGGCATCGACGGCATTGTCGCGCACCCGCAGGGCAGCGTCGCTCAGTCGCCGACCTTGTACGGGTACGTGACCCAGCCATGGGCGAGCGCCGCGTAGTGGTCCGGCTCGAGCGCGACCCGCGACCGGCCCGGCTTGTAGTGGATCACCGCGCTCATCGGCCGACCACCGGCGAGGCGGATCCGCTCGAAGACCGCGGCCATCGTCTCGCCGGTCTCCCAAACCTCGTCGACCACGAGAATGTCCTGGTCGCGCAGCAGGGCCGCGTCGGGGAAGTGGCCGAAGCGCGGCGCCTCGTGGGTCTGCCCGCCGGTCGTGTAGAACTCGACGCCCGCGACCAGGATCTCGCGCAGATCGAGCCGATACGCCAGCATCCCGGCCGGCACGAGCCCGCCCCGCGTGATCGCGACGACGAGGTCGTATTCGGTCCCGACCTTCCCCGCGAGCACGCCGACCAGGCGGTCCAGCTCCTCCCACGTGACGCCGAGCGGCTCGGGATCCTGCACAGGGCCTCCTCGGGTACGGCAGACGCCGGGCGGCGCCGGGCGCGTGGCGCCATTGTCGGCGATCCGCAGAACCGCGGGAGTGGCAGCGCCGACGGCCGGGCAGCACAACGCCCCGCCGCGTGGCGGGGCGTTGAGGTCGCGATCTGGTGAGCCCGCAGAGATTCGAACTCTGAACCTAGGGATTAAGAGTCCCCCGCTCTACCGTTGAGCTACGGGCCCACGGGCGCTGGCGCCCGCGGAAGGATAGCGCAACTCGGCGCGTCCGTGCCGCAACGACGACCGCACCGCGGGACCCGTCATGCCGCCGGACCGTCAGTCGCGCAGGGCGGTCGCCCCGCCGGGCCGTCAGACGCGTTCGAGGGCCATGGCGACCGAGCCGCCGCCACCGAGGCACAGGGTGGCGAGGCCGTAGCGACCCTCGCGCCGGCGGAGCTCGTGAAGAAGCGTGGCCACGATCCGCGCGCCCGACGCGCCGATCGGGTGGCCGAGCGCGATGGCGCCCCCGTTGACATTGACCTTCGCCCAGTCGAGGCCGAGGGCGCGGCCGTCGGCCAGCACCTGGGCAGCGAAGGCCTCGTTGATCTCGACCAGGTCGAAGGCGTCGACGGGAAGGCCGGTCCGCTCCTCGAGGCGTCGGACGCCCGCCACGGGGGCCATGAACAGCCACTTCGGAGCGACCTCGGCCTGCGCGTAGCCCACGATCCGGGCGAGCGGCGCCAGCCCCAGCCTCTCGACCGCTCGCTCCGAGGCGACGACGGTCGCCGCGGCACCGTCGGTGATCCCGGGCGCGTTGCCGGCGGTCACGGTCCCCTCCTCCGCATCGCCCCGGTCGCCCGCCGGCGGGAGCGGGAAGGCCGGCCGGAGCCGGGCGAGCGCCTCGGCGGTCGTGTCGCGGCGCGGGCTCTCGTCCGCGTCGACCACCGTCTCGCGGCCCTTCGCGTCGCGCACGGCGACGGGAGCCATCTCGTCGGCGAATTGGCCCTCGTCCTGGGCGGCCACCGCTCGCCGGTGGCTCTCGAGGGCGAACGGCATCCTGGTCGGCGCGGCTCACCTGCTCGCGGATCGCGACGCGCTCGGCGTGGGTGCCCATGTGGCAGTCCTCGAGGGCGCACCAGAGCCCGTCGGCGACCGTCGAGTCGACCACCGCGCCGTTCCCGAGCCGGTAGCCGAAGCGCGCCCCGGGCAGCAGGTACGGCGCCCCGTTCATGCTCTCCATGCCGCCCGGCCACCACGAGCTCGGCGTCGCCGGCCCGGATCTCGGCGGCGGCGAGCATGATCGCCTTGAGCCCGGAGCCGCAGACCCGGTTGATCGTCGTGGCCGGCGTCGCGATCGCGGAGTCCAGCCGCGAGCGCGGCCTGGCGCGCCGGCGCCTGGCCGGCCCCCGCCTGGAGCACCTGGCCCATCAGGACGTCGTCGATCTCGGCGGTCGCCGGGTCCAGCCCGGCGCGCTCCACCGCAGCCCGGATGGCGACGGCGCCCAGCGTCGGTCGCGGGGACGCCCGCCAGCGCCCCGCCGAGCTTGCCGATCGGCGTCCGCGCGGCCGAGACGAGGTAGACGTGGCCGCTCGGGCCGGACTCGCTCATGGCCTGCGTCATGCCCGGCCTCCGGCGCGCGGGTAGGCGAAGAAGCCCCGGCCAGTCTTCTGGCCGAGCTTCCCGGCCGCCACCAGGTCCTCGAGCACCCGCGGCGGGCGGAACCGCTCGTCGCCGAGGTCGGCATGGAGCACGCGCATGATCCCCAGGACGACGTCGAGGCCGATGAAGTCGGCCAGCGCGAGCGGCCCCATCGGGTGGTTCAGGCCGACGCGGGCCCCCGTGTCGATGTCCTCGGCCGTCCCGATCCCCTCCTCGAAGGCCCGCATCGCCTCGGCCAGGAACGGCATGAGGATCCGGTTGACGAGGAAGCCCGGCCGATCCGCCGAGACGATGACCTGCTTGCCGAGGTCGGCCGCCAGGGCGCGCAGGGCCTCCATCGTCGCGTCGTCGGTGGCGATGCCGCGGATCAGCTCGACGAGCGGCATCACCGGGACCGGGCTGAAGAAGTGCATCCCGCAGAAGGCCGGCCGGCGAGCCGGGGCGAGGGCGTCCGCGAGGCGGTCGATCGAGATCGAGCTGGTGTTGGTGGCGAAGACGGCGCGCCCCGGCGCGAGCCCGTCGAGCTCGGCCCAGAGCCCCCGCTTGGCGACCTCGTCCTCGATGATCGCCTCGACGACGAGGTCGGCCTCGGTCGCCGCAGCGATCCGGTCGGTCGCGGCGATCCGATCCAGGATCTCGACGCGCGATGTCGCGTCCAGGCGGCCCTTCGCGACGGCTCGCTCGAGGTTCGCGCCGATCCGCTCGCGTCCGGCGTTCGCACGGGCCAGGTCGGGCTCGTAGAGATCGACCGTCCGGCCGGCGGCGGCGAGGACCTGGGCGATGCCGTGGCCCATCAACCCTGCTCCCGCGACGAATGCCCGCTCGATCGGCATGCCGGGCAGGGTACTGCGCCCGGGCTGCCGCGTCAGCCCCGGGACCGGGGCTCGGTGCCGTGCTCCGCGACCAGGGCAGCCAGCAACGCATCCGCGGCGGCGTAGGGGTCCAGGTCATGGCGGACGACCGCGTCGAGCGTGGCCGCGGTTGACGCAGCGAGGTCGGGGGCGAGCAGGCGGCCCCGCACCCGATCGCCCACCAGCGCCCAGACGAGCGCGGCGGCCCGGGCACGGCGAACGGGAACGCCGGCCGCGGTCTCCTGCAGCCCCTGGCGGTGCCGGGAGATGGCCGCCAGGAGCTCGGCGATGCCGTCGCCGGTCGTCGCGGTCGTCACCAGGACCTCGGGCCGCTTCGGCTGCGGCCGCACGGTGCCGGCTCCCCCGGCGACGGCGCCGGCGGCATCAGCGTGGCTGACGCCCGCCACGCGCGGGCTCGCCCCGATCGTCAGCATCGCCCGCAGCTCGGCCGCCGTTCGTTGGGCACCGGGCCGGTCGCCCTTGTTCACGACAACGATGTCGGCGACCTCGAGGAGGCCTGCCTTGATCGCCTGCACCTCGTCGCCCATCTCGGGCGCCTCCAGGACGACGGTCGTGTCGGCCGCCGCTGCGACCTCGACCTCGCTCTGGCCGGTCCCGACCGTCTCGAGCAGGATCAGGTCGAAGCCGGCCGCGTCGAGCACCGTCGCCGCGGCGACGGACGAGGCGGCCAGGCCGCCGGCGTGCCCGCGCGAGGCCATGCTCCGGATGAAGACCCCGTCGTCAAGGGCGTACGACTGCATCCGGACCCGGTCTCCCAGGAGCGCTCCGCCCGTGATCGGCGAGGACGGGTCGACGGCAATGACGGCCACGGTCCGGCCGGACGCCCGGATCTCCCCGATGAGGGCAGCCACGAGCGTGCTCTTGCCGGCCCCCGGCGCGCCGGTGATCCCGACCAGGTGCGCGCGCCCTGCCTGCGGGTGGAGGCGCCGCAGTCCTGCCTCGGCGACCGGCGTCCGGTTCTCGACCGCGGTGAGGAGGCGCGCCAGCGCGCGACGATCGCCCGCGAGCGTGCCCTCGGCGAGCTTCAGGCCGCGCTCGGCGGGATCCGGCGCCGCCGCGTCCGCCGCCCTGGCCACCGACCCGCTCAGGCGAGCGGGCGGACGTTCGCCCGGATGAAGTCGGCCACCTCGGCGATCGTCGTGCCCGGCCCGAACACCGCGGCGACGCCCGCCTCGCGCAGTGCCGGCAGGTCGTCGTCGGGGATGATGCCGCCGGCCGCCACCAGCACGTCGTCGAGACCCTTCTCGCGGAGCAGGGCGCAGATCCGGGGCAGCAGCGTCATGTGGGCGCCGGACAGGATCGAGAGGCCAACGACGTCGACGTCTTCCTGGAGGGCCGCCGTGGCCACCATCTCGGGCGTCTGCCGGAGGCCGGTGTAGACGACCTCGAAGCCCTCGTCGCGCAGGCCGCGCGCGAGCACCTTGGCCCCGCGGTCGTGGCCGTCGAGCCCGGGCTTGGCGATCAGGACCTTGATCGGTCGTTCGCTCATGGCCGGATCATAGCCCCGGCATCAGGCACCGGGAGCCGGCCGCTGGAGGTGGGCCAGGAACTCGGCGCGGGTCTTGTCGTTGGCTCGGAAGATCCCCAGGACGTGGCTGGTGGTCATCACCGTGCCGGGCTTGCGCACGCCGCGCATCACGGCGCACAGGTGGGTCGCCTCCATGACCACGCCGACGCCCTGCGGGTGGAGGTGCTCCATCAGGAACTCGGCCACCTGCAGCGTGAGCCGTTCCTGGACCTGCAGGCGGCGCGCGTACATCTCGACGATCCGCGGGATCTTCGAGAGCCCGACCACGCGACCGTTCGGAATGTAGGCGACCGCCGCCGTCCCGAAGAACGGCAGGAGATGGTGCTCGCAGAGGCTGTAGAAGGGGATCTCCTTGACGACGACCATCTCGCTGTAGTCGACGTCGTAGATCGCGCCGTTGATGAGGCGGGCGGGGTCGACGTGGTAGCCGGCGGTCAGCTCCGCGTACATCCGGTGGACCCGGCCGGGCGTGCCGAGGAGGCCCTGGCGATCCGGGTCCTCGCCGATCTCGTTCAGGATCTCGCGGACGGCGCCTTCGACACGCTCGTTCGGCCCGCCGTCGCGGCTCCGCACCCCACCCTCGATGGCAGCCGCCGAGACGAGCGCATCGGGATCGGGGCCGGGCAGCTCGCCGATCTCCGTCTCGATCTCGTCGACCAGGGAACGAACGTGGTCCGGCAGCGGCAGGTCGGTCATGGCCGCATCGTAGCCCGGGCAGCAACCGCGAGCACGGCTGCGGCAACCGCGCCGGGCTCGTGGCGCACGAGGTTGTGCCCGCGCTCGGGGAACGCGGCGCTGCGGATCGGCGAGCGGCTGGCCTCCAGCCGGTGCCGGGCGACCTCGCTCAGCGCGGCTGTGCGCGACCCGTCCTCGTCCTGGGCGACCAGGGCCACGATCGGCGCCTCGACTGCGGACAGCACGCCCACCGGCTCGTACGACCAGAGGGCGCGCACCGAGCCCGCCAAGGCGTGCGGGTGGACCGCGAGCTTGACCCGGCCCGCCGCCGTCTCGACCACCTGGGACCGCGCAGCCCGCTCCTCGTCGGCGTCCCATGTCGACGGGTCGAAGGCGGCGCGGTCGGCCAGCCAGGCCTTCATGGACCCCAGCACCTCCGGCGGCTCCTCGATCGTCGCGAGCCACTCCTCGGGGGTCGCCTCGGTCGTGGTGGCCAGGTCCTCCCAGCCCCCATCGACCAGGACGAGCCCGGCGCATCGCGCGCCCAGCGCCCGGGCCGCCCACGCCGCCACGACGGCCCCGTAGCCAATGCCCGCGAGCAGGAGCGGGGGACCTTGACGCTCCCCCGGAAGGGAGAGCAGGCCGGTCCCCTCGCCAACCGCGATCGCGTCCCCCGCCAGGGCGTTCGGCCCGTACCCCTCGGTCGGCGAGTCGGAGAGCCCGTGGCCCCGCAGGTCCATGGCGACGACGCGCGCCGTGGCGGTGAGGCGGCGGGCGACGGCGACCCAGCTCCAGGCGGTCGACGCGAGGCCGGGGAGGAGGAGCACGCCCGGCGCGGGTGCGTTGCCGACAGCGGCCAAACGGCCGGCCTGCGGCGCCCCGTCAGGGGCCGCTGCCTCCCTGACCCCAGCCGCCTCGCGCGGGCCCCCAGTCGAGGAAGTGGATCCGGTGGCCGTCATCCGACACGACGACGAAGCCGGCCGGCTCCGCGGTCGGATCCGGGGGCGGGCCGTCGCCGAGCTCGAGCGGCAGCAGGCCAGGCGCGGTGAGCGACTCCATCGCGGCCTACGATAGCGCCGCCATGCCGAAGCGCCGCCGAGGGATCCCCGCCACCGAGCTCGCCGCCCGCCGGCGCCGGCGCGAGGCGCGCCACGATCGCTTCGAGAACCTGGTCGACCAGGCCCTTGCCGGCATCCCGATGCCGTTCGCCGCGGCCCTCGACGAGGTCGCGATCGTCATCGCGGACGAGCCCTCGCCCGCCCAGCGCCGGGAGAATGGCCTGCGGGCCGACGAGACCCTCTACGGCCTCTACGACGGCACGCCGCGCACGGCGTGGGGCGCCGACGACGTGCCCTTCCCCAACACGATCACGATCTTTCGGCTCCCGCTCGAGGAGGACTTCCCGGACCCACTCGACCTCGAGGACGAGGTCCGCATCACGGTGATCCACGAGCTGGCCCACCACCTGGGCATCGACGACGATCGCCTCGAGGAGCTCGGGGTCGACTGAGGACGCCCGCGCTCAGGCCTCGGCGAGCGGTCCCGCGGCGGCGACCAGCTCGCCAAGTCGCACCACGTCGACGTTGCCGCCGGAGAAGACGACGCAGACCCGCTCACCGTCGCGGATCGGGACGCGCCGTGGAGGACGGCCGCCAGCGCCGCCGCCCCGGCCGGCTCGAGGACCTGCTTCATCCGTTCGGCCGCGAAACGCAGCCCGGCGAGGATCTCCGCGTCGTCGAGAAGGACGATGCCGTCGAGCAGGCGGCGGCCAAGGGCGATCGTGGTGTCGCTGGCGAAGGGGGCGTTGAGGCCGTCGGCAACGCTGAGGGGCCGGATGGGGACCGGGATGCCGGCGGCAATGCCCAGCGTGAGGGCGTTGGAGCCGCTCGGCTCGACGCCGTAGACCCGGGCGCCCGGCCGCAGCCCCTTCACTGCCGCCGCCACGCCGCAGGCCATGCCGCCGCCCCCGACCCCAGCCACGACAACGTCCACGTCCGGGAGATCCTCGACGATCTCGAGGCCGATCGTTCCCTGGCCCGTGATGGTGTCGAGGTGATCGAACGGGTGGACGAACGTCAGCCCGCGCTCATCGCGGATCCGCTCCATCGCCGCCCAGGCCTCCGACGTGTCCTCGCCCTCGAGGATCACCTCGGCGCCGTAGCCGCGGCAGGCCTCGACCTTGGAGCGCACTGCGGTCGTCGGCATGACGACGACGGCGTGGACACCCAGCAGGCCCGCAGCCACGGCAACCGCTGCCGCGTGGTTGCCCGCGGAGATCGCGATCACGCCGGCCGCGTGCTCGGCCGGCGAGAGACGGGCGATCCGGAACGTCGCACCGCGCACCTTGTACGAGCCGGTCCGCTGCAGGTGCTCGGCCTTGGCGTAGAGCCGCCCGTCGGCCAGGCCGACTCCCGCACTCGCTCGCACGACACGAGCGGCCGTCGTCGAGGAGAGGATCGGGGTACGACCAACGCGCCCATCCAGGAAGCGGGCGGCCGCCTGGATGTCCTCGAGGGAGACCTCGAGCGTGGGCGGACGGGGGTCCGGCGTCATCGGATCGTCGGACATGCCGCCAGTATGAAGGCCGTGACCGGACCGCCGATCGCGCGCGGGACCCTCGTGCCCGGGCCAGCGCGCACGCTATCCTCGGCGCAGCCTTCTCCCTCGACGACCGCGCCAGACGGAGGACCTCGATGCCCGGCTTCACTCCCTTCACGCGGAACTACACCGACCTGTCGGACGAGAACGGGTACCAGTTCGAGTTTCGCTGCGACGAGTGCGGCTCGGGCTACCGGAGCGAGTTCATCCGGTCGGGCATCGGGACCGCCGGGAGCGTCCTCTCGGGCGCCAGCAACCTCCTCGGCGGGCTCTGGGGCGCCTCGAACGCCGCCCGCAGCGCCAAGGACTTCGTGGACAAGGACGCCCGGGACAAGGCCCTCGAGAAGGCCGCCAACGAGATCATGCCCCTCTTCACCCGCTGCGCCGCGTGCTCCAAGTGGGTCGACGAGACCTGCTTCAACCGCGAGCGGAACCTGTGCACGGGCTGCGCCCCGAACCTGGCCGCCGAGATGGAGCGTGAGCGCTCCGCGGTCGAGCTCAACCAGATGCGCGAGGCGATGCGCAACGAGACGGTCTTCTCGGGCGACACGTCGGCCCGCCGGACGGTCTGCCCGTCCTGCGACAAGCCGGTCGGATCCGAGAAGTTCTGCGCCAACTGCGGCACCCGGCTCGGGACGGCACATTGCACGCAGTGCGGGGCGGAGCTGCCGACCGACGCGCGGTTCTGCGGCAACTGCGGGACGAAGACCGCCGGCTGAGCGGGCGCCCGACGATGCCGCCCGGAGCCGCCGACCTGCGAACCTTCGCCGGCCAGATCCGAAGACCGGCCGGGAGCACCGCTGCCGGGCACCGTGGTGCTCGACGAGACGGCGGTGATCATCTCCCCGGACGGAGCACCGCCGCGGACCATCGCGTACCGCGACCTGGAGGTCCTCGCGATCACGGGTGGCGTGGGGCTCGTCGCCACCGGCGCCGGACCCGATGCCGAGCGCTGGCTTCTCGAGCAGTTCGGGGCCGCGGTCGGCCCGCTGGTCGCGGCTCTTCGCGAACGGCGGCTCAGGCAGCGGCTCGCTGACGCCTTCGTGGAGCTGCCGGACGGAGCGCCCGTCGAGCTCGTCGAGTATCGGGCGCACGGTGACGCGGACCCGGCGGGCGCGGCCGAGTCCGGCGTCGCCCAGCTGGCCGTGGACGGCTGGGGCGCGACGCTGGCCCCCCTCGACGAGCGCCTCCCGGTGCGCCGGATCCGGCGGGCGGACATCGGGACCGTGGACCTCCTGCCCCAGGTCGGCGGCGTCAGCGTCATGGCCGGCGCCGCCGGGTTTGACCTCCTCCGGCTCGGCCCCGGCGCCGCGCGCCATCGAACCCGCCTCGCCGACCTCCCGTCGGCCGCCCACCGCGACTCGGGCGCGATCCTCGCCCGGATCGTCCCTGATCTCCCGTCGGCGGCTGTGGGTCGCGCGGCGGCGGCCCTCGTCGACGGCCGGCCGGCCGGGCCCGCCGACCTCGGGGAGGCCTGGGACGCCGTGGAGCTGAGCATGCTGAGCGAACCCACCTTCACCGCGTCGTACCTCGCCCTGCGCGATCGTGCCGGTGGCGCGCGGCACTGCCGCTGGCTCGCCCTCGCGCCCGAGGTGCCGGGCGCACCGGAACGCAACCGTGCCTGGTTCCTCGTCGCGCTCCCCGGCAACCTGGTCGCCCTCGAGCTCGTGAGCGAGGGAGCTCACGCCACCTACTGCTTCCGCGCCGCGCCCCGCCCGGACTTCACCGGCGGACGGGACCCCGCCGGCATCGACGCCGAGGCGAGCGCCCGGGCGGTCGCCCTGGTCTCGGGCGCCCTCGTGGACGCTCGCTTCCTCCGCGAGCCGATCGCGCTTCCGGACGACCAGCTGGCGACGCCGAAGGGGATCCGCTACCGGCTCGCGCTCCGGGCGCTGCCGTCCCTGGCGGCCGCACGCGCCGCCTACGTCGCCCGCCTGGTCCATCGCGACGAGGCGAGCTGGAAGGCCGCCCTCGACGATCTCATCTCATGGCACGCCGCCTGTCGCGACGACACGGCCGCCTGGCCCGGCCGAACGGCGCAGGATGCCGAGGTCGCCGAAGCCGCCGGTAACGTGAGCACCGGGCAGCCTGTGGGCACCCCGGATGAGCACACGACGATTCGACCCCGCCGCCTCGAGCTGAGGAGCCACGATGCCGACCTTCAAGCACCCGTGCCCGGCCTGCGGCAAGCTCATCGCCCGCGACGCCGCCCGGTGTCCGTTCTGCGGCTCCGTGGACCCGTTCGTGCCGGGGCGCTGCCCGAAGTGCCAGGCCCCGATCGAGGACGCAGCCTGGGTGGCGTGCGCCAAGTGCGGCACGCCGCTGAAGGACGGCGTGACCCCGATGCCCGGCGCACGGCGGCGCCACCGACGGGACCGCGGACCCGTGCTCGCGCCGCCCGCGCCACCCGTGCTCGCGCCGCCCGCGCCGCCCTCCCCGACGGGCGCCCCTGCTCCGGCTGCGGGCCCTCGCCCCGGCGCCAGCTTCTGCACCGTCTGCGGCACGCTGGCGGGGTGACACCGGCGGCACGCTGCCGTCTCCCACGCCCCGCGACGTCCCGCAGGAACGGCACTTGCGTTGTTGCGCAAGTGGTGAGATACTGCGCTCGTGACCACCGCAACACCAGTCGCAGCCACGGACCAGGCGCGGGCCGCCCTCATCGGGCGCGCGCTTGCCGACCCCAAGCGGCTCTGCGTCCTCGAGACGCTGGCCGCAGGCGAGGCGTCGGTCTCGGAGCTGTCGACGTGTGTCGGGTGCCACGTCCCGAACATGTCCCAGCACCTTGCCGTGCTTCGTTCGGCCGGGCTCGTCACGACCCGGCGCGACGGCAGCACCGTCTACTACCGGCTCGCGGACCCCAAGGTCCTCGAGGCCTACCGTCTCATCCAGGTCCTCGCCCGCTAGGGGCGGCGACCATCGACCCGCCCGACCGGGAGAAAGGAACCTCGCCACCGATGGCCGAGATCAAGCACGCGACTGATGCGACGTTCGAGGAGATCGTGCTCCATGCCGATCGACCCGTCATCGTGGACTTCTGGGCCGCCTGGTGCGGGCCCTGTCGCCTCGTCGCGCCCGAGCTCGAGAAGCTCGCCGAGAAGTACGACGGCTCGGTGGACGTGGTCAAGGTTGACGTCGACGCCAACCCGGGCCTCTCCAAGGCCTTCAACATCATGAGCATCCCGACGATCGCGTTCTTCCCGGGCGAGGGCAAGCAGCCGATGGGCGTGATGGGCTTCCAGCCCGCCGACCAGCTCGAGGCCCGCTTCAGCCTCGCCCAGTACGCCAAACCCGCCAACTAGGGGGGCGCACGGGGCGGACCTCCTCCTCTGCCCCAACACGCACCTGCAACCGCCCCGTCCGGGTCCGCCCGGGCGGGGCGGTTCTCGTTCCGGGGCAACGCGGCGGCGCGCAGCATGCCCGTCCCCAACCGCACCCGAACCCGACCCTGCGCGTATCCCCGCCGACCTTGATCCGGCGGCGGCCGGCGCGCATGCTCGACGCGAGGCTCCGGGAACGCGCCCGGGGCTGGTTGGAACTCGCCACGGTGCACTTCATGCTTCGCGACCTGCTCATCGTCGTCGTCGTCACTTCGTTCGCCATCGCCCCGATGGCCTTCGGTGCCTTGCTGGAGCGGTACGTCACCGGCGACGTCGTCCCTGAGCCCTGAGCTGA
>CAVUAG010000015.1:0-70134 GCA_963739365.1 uncultured Chloroflexia bacterium
CGAGGTCGGCGATGGGCCCGGCATCGGGAAGCGCAGCGGCACGCGAGGCGGCCGAGACCGCCTTCACCTCGGCCGCGGCGGCGCGGCGTCGACGAGGCGTCGCGGCGAGCACGGCGTCGACGAGCGCTGCGTCGGCGGGGTCAGTGGTGGTCATCGTCGTCCTCCAGCTGGGCGCGCCATCGGCTTCGACAGCAGGCTGGCCTGCTCGAGGCGCCGATCGATCGCGCGTCGGTTCTCGTTGTGGTGGGAGATCTCGGTCATGAGCCGGTCGATGGCAGCGCGGTCGCCGTCGCGCTCAGCTTCGGCGAGCTCGGCGCGGGTGAAGCGGTCGCGGTCTTCCAGGCGGTCGAGCTCGAGGCGGAGGAGGCACTGCTCGATCCCCTGCTCGGCCAGCCCGGCGTCCGTCCGGCCGCTCACGCTCGCGCCCGACGCCCCGGCCGCGGCCGAGACGCTCGTGCCGCCCAGGAGCGCGGCCATGAGGGCCTGCGTCTCGGGGTCCAGGCGGGCGTAGACGGCCTCCGACGTGTACGGCCCGGCCTCGCGCACGGCCAGCACGGCCGACCAGAGCTCGCGGGCGGGGGTCGAAGGCAGGTCCGAGGCCGGCAGGCGCTCGACGAGCTCGCCCTGGAGCTCGGGGGCGAGGAGGAGGAAGCGGAGGAGCTCGCGCTCGACCGCGGTGATCGCGCGCAGGATGGCCTTCGGGTCGAAGGCGTCGGGCGAGGACATGACCGAATCGGCCGAGATTCGCCCGCCGTCGCGACCGCCGCCTCCCGCAGCGTGCCCGCCTCCGTGCCCCGGGCCGCCGCGGCCGCCATCCGGGGCGCGGTGAAGGGCCTCGAGGAGCACCCGCTCCTCCACCCCGGAGACCTGGCGAAGCGTCTGGAGGTATCCGTCGCGCAGGACCGGGTTGCGGACCGTCCGGAGCGTGGGGAGGATCGCGTCGACGAAGCGGGCCCGCCCGCCGGTCGTGCGCAGATCGGCGCCCCGAGCGTGGAACTCGATCAGGTACTCCACGATGGGGAGGGCCGTCCGGATCGCCTCGCGCCAGGCGTCGGGGCTCTCGCGGATCGTCTCGTCCGGATCCTTGCCCTCCGGGAGCCGGGCGACGCGGACCTCGTCGAGCTCGACGTCGGTCTCGCCGGCGGCGAGCTGCCGGGTGAGCGCCTCGAGCGAGGTCACGCCCAGGGTGCCGGCCTTCTCGCCGGCGGGATCCACGTCGTAGGCGAGGACGATCTTCTTGGCCGCGTAGCGGATGAGCAGGGCGACCTGGCCCGGCGTCAGGGCCGTCCCCAGGCTCGCCACGACGTTCGTGAAGCCGGCCTGGTGGGCCATCAGGGCGTCGGTGTAGCCCTCGACGATGACCGCGGTGCCGGTCTTGCGGACCTGGGCCTTCGCCCGGTCGAGCAGGTAGAGCGTGCGGCTCTTGTCGAAGAGCGGCGTCGCCGGCGAGTTGAGGTACTTCGGGCCGTCGGGGTCGGCGCCGTCGGCCCCCTTCAGCACGCGGCCGCCGAGGCCCGTGGCGTTGCCGGTGGCGTCGCGGATCGGGAAGACGACCCGCGCCCGGAACCGGTCGTAGGCGCCGTGGCCGCCCTTGCGCGGTGTGGCCAGGCCCGCCTCGACCAGATCGGCCATGCCGATCTGACGGCGCTTCTCCAGGGTCCGGCCCAGGGCGTCCCAGTCGGGCGGCGCCCAGCCCAGGTTCGCCCATTCGATCGTCTCGTCGGTGAAGCCGCGTTCGCGCAGGTAGGCCAGGGCGCGCTCGCCCGTGGGCGACTTCGTCAGGACGGCGTGGTAGAACGAGATGGCCGATTCGAGGACGTCGTGGAGGTGCCGGCGGCGGGCGTCCTCCCGTGAGGTCCGCTCGTCGATCTCGACGCCGGCGCGGCTGGCAAGGATCTTGAGCGCCTCGGGGAAGGTCAGGCCGTCACGACGCATGACGAAGCTGAAGACGTCGCCGCCCTCGCCGCAGCCGAAGCAGTGCCAGCTCTCGCGGCCGGGCGTGACGATGAAGCTCGGCGTCTTCTCGCCGTGGAACGGGCAGAGGCCCTTGTACGTGGTCCCCGCCTTCTTGAGCGCGACCGTCTCCCCGACGACGTCGAGGACGGTCAGCTTGCTCTTCACTTCGGCTGCGACGCCGACGGCCAAACGTGGTTCTCCTGCGGGGTTGGTGCCGGATGGGGCGGTTGCGAGCGGCGGCACAGCGAGCTGCGGTGTCGCGCGTCCAGAGTCCCCCGTCCGGCGGCGCCCGCTCCCCTGCTCTATCGCCGCGCCGGACATGCATACGGGCGTGTCAAGTCTTGACACGCCAAGTCACGTGATTTATACGCCCCTGTACGCCCGTTTGTCAAGGCTCTTGTCAATACTGGGCGGGGGTATGGAAGCCCGACAGTGCGCTCGCTCTTGTTGGCGAGTCGCGAACGTCGCGGCGATCAAGTGGAGGCTTCAGCGGTCCTGCGGACCTGGCCGGTCAGTCCATCGACCGCTGACATCTCTGTCACCCGGAGCGTGTTGCCGAGGGATCCTGCGGCCGCGGCCACGTCCGGGCCGGGCGGCGTCAGGGTGCCTGGACGGTGACCGGTGAGCCGATGTTCGCCGATGCGTTGTACCCGTAGCCCGCGGCGGCGATGCTGCTCACCGTCCACATCACACTCGAGACCTTCCGGCTCACGTTCACGCTGAACGCGCACGAGCCGGTGGCCGCGGTGACGCAGGTGCCGGTCCCGCCCGTCGACCAGGCACCCGTCACGGTCGCGTCGCCGACCGCGCCGCCCGCTCCGTCCTTCACCAGACCGTCGACCGTCGCCGTCCAGCCGCTCTTCCGGGTGGCTGCCGAGCCGCTCGCGGACGCGAGGTGCACGGCCGCCGTGGGCGCAGTGACGGTCACGGCCTTCGCCACGGTCCCGGTCTGGCCGGCGGTGTCGGTCACCATCAGGGTGACCGTGTAGGTGCCGTCGACCGCGAATGCATGGGACGGCGTGACGCCCGCGCCGGTGGCGCCGTCGCCGAACGTCCAGCCGTACGCCGCGATGGGGTGGTCGTCGGTGGAGGCCGACGCGTCGAACGTGCAGTCCAGGCTCACGCAGGACGCCGTGAACGACGCCGTCGGTGGGGCGTCGGGTGCCGGTCCGCCGTTGGGCCAGTAGCCGGCGGCCCAGGTGACGGCCGCGAGCTTCGCCTGCCCCGCGACGGACGGGTGGAAGTAGTCGCCCGCGACGTCCGCCTTCGCGAACACGACGTTGTAGACGGCATTGCCGTCGAACCGGCACTGGGCGTACAGGGCACAGACCTCGGCGAGCTTCGCGTTGAAGTCGACGTTGCGCTGGGCGACCTGGGCCCGCCGCTGCACGTCGGCGGCCTGGGTGGAGGTCGGGTTGGCGAGCAGGGACTGGCAGATGCCGCCGAGGCTCCAGACCGACCGCGCCCAGAAGCTGCCCTTGAACAGCTCCCACAGCTGGTAGACGCGCGGGATGCTGACGACGTAGACCTTCGTCGTCGGGGAGCCGGCCGTCAGCGTGTTCATCGCCGCCGTGAGCTGGGCGCCGAAGTCGGCCACGGAGGTCATCTGGGCAACCGTGTCCGTGCACAGGTCGTTGCCGCCGATGAGGACCGTCAGATAGTCCGGCTGCTGGCCGACGACGGAGCGCATCTGCCCGTCGAGATCGGCCATCTTCGCCCCGCTGACCGCGTCGTTCCAGGCGTGGCCGGAGATCGACGGATTGAGCGCCAGCAGGCGCGCGTAGTGGCTGTTCACTGTCGTGTTCGTGCCCGTCGACCAGGAATTGGCGGGGTAGCTCGCACCGAGGCTCCCGCCCGAGCTCACGGCCTGGCTGATGGAGTCGCCGACCGCCGCCACGCTCGATGGCAGCGGGTCGACGGCCGACGCGGAGAGCGGCAGCATGGCCGCCACGAGCACCCCGGCAAGGAGCGCCACAGATCCGGACCGGCGAGCCATCGGAATCCTCCTCCACAGCGTGCGCGACGTCCTTCCCCCAACCCGGGACGCGGCGGATGCGACCCTCAGGATAGCAACGCGGGCAATCGGTGAACCGGGCCGCGGCGCCCGATCCAGAAAGCCGCGTGTGACGCGCGTGAAGCGGCGATCGCTGATGATGCGGACGCCCGCCGGCAGCCGATCGAGGCGCCGTCCATGCCCGTCGTTCACCGGTTCGGGCCGTACCGGTTCTTCTTCTACGCCCATGAGAACCAGGACACTCATGAACCGCCCCACATCCACGTCATCTCGGGCGATGGCGAAGCGTCGTTCCGGCTCGCGCCGGTGGCCCTGCGCCAGGCATCGGGCTACACTCCGCGCGAGATCGAGCGGATCCGCCAGGTTGTCGTCGCGCATCGACAGGAGATCCTGAGGCGCTGGCATGAATTCTTCGGCAGGTAGCACCTTGCTGACGCGGCCACGGGCCGTCCGCGCTCGCGTCGACGCGGACCGCCTCTGGGTCGCACTCCAGGACGGCCGTGAGGTCAGCGTGCCGGTGACCTGGTTCGACTGGCTCGCAGGGGCCACCGACGACCAGCGCCACGATGTCCGGATCATCGAGGGCGGTGTCGGGATCTGGTGGGAGCAGCTCGAAGACGGTGTGTCAGTCCCCTGGCTGCTGGGACTTCCCGAGTTCCCCTGAGTCATGTCGCGTTCGACGATCCAAGAAGGGCTCAAGCAGCCCCGAGCCGTCTCGGTGATCGTCGACGAGACGAGCCTTTCGCGTGACCCTGGAGGACGGGCGGGCATCGTCTCGAACCAGCTCGGTGACAGCCTGTCGATGCCGCGACTTGCCGCTGCGACCTGAGTCACCGCAGCAGGAAGATTCGGCCGCGGCTCTCTGCATCCCGGCCCTGTCCTTGACGACCAATAGTTGCGCGTGCAACTATTGATCTTGCGGCCACTCCGTCCCCGCCGCACCCAGCACAGGATCGAACAGCCATGCCCGCCATCACCGTCGACGACATCACCGTCCTGCCCCGGATCCCCGACCCGGATCCGATCGCGACGCGCCAGCGGCCCGTGCGCACCGTCACGAGCGCGCCGCGCGGCTTCGAGGGCGAGGGCTTCCCCGTCCGCCGCGCCTTCCACGGCGTCGACCTCGCCGACCTGGACCCGTTCGTCCACATGGACCAGATGGGCGAGGTGGAGTACGCGCCGGGCGAGCCGAAGGGCACGCCCGTGGCACCCGCATCGCGGCTTCGAGACGGTCACGTACATGATGGACGGCACGTTCGAGCACAGCGACTCGAACGGCGGCGGCGGGGTCATCACGAACGGCGACACGCAGTGGATGACCGCCGGCGCCGGGATCCTCCACATCGAGAAGCCGCCGGAGGCGCTCGTCGTGAGCGGCGGGCTCTTCCACGGCATCCAGCTCTGGGTCAACCTGCCGCGCGACCTCGAAGTGGTCCGCGCCGCGCTACCAGGACCTGCGGGCGCGCGAGGTCGCGCTCGTCTCGTCCGCGGACGGCGGGGCGCTCGTCCGGGTCATCGCGGGCGAGGTGGCCGGGCACGCCGGCCCCGGCTCGACCTACACGCCGATGACGCTGGTCCACGCCACGCTGAGCCCCGGCGCCCGGCTCTCCGTTCCGTGGCGGGCCGACTACAACGCGCTGCTCTACGTCCTCGCCGGGCGGGGCACCGTCGGGGCGGAGCGTCGGCCGGTGGAGACCGGTCAGCTCGCCGTCTTCGGCCCCGGCGACGCGCTGGCGATGGACGCCGCGCCGGTCCAGGAGAGCCGCAGTCCCAACCTCGACGTGCTGATCCTGGGCGGCCGCCCGATCCGCGAGCCGGTCGCCTGGATGGG
Organism: uncultured Chloroflexia bacterium; assembly: GCA_963739365.1. Taxonomy (GTDB): domain Bacteria; phylum Chloroflexota; class Limnocylindria; order Limnocylindrales; family CSP1-4; genus CTSoil-043. The sequence continues at coordinate 5,802 of CAVUAG010000015.1, forward strand.
GCCCTTCGTCATGAACACGCGGGCCGAGGTGATCCAGGCCTTCGAGGACTACCAGGCCGGCCGCCTGGGGAGCATCCCGGCCATCCACAACGCCCCGACGACGCTGGTCGAGTCTCGACGCGGCGACCGCGAGACGAACGGCGACGCGGCAACCGGGGCCTGACTCGGGGCGGCCCAGGCGCATCCCGCCGGGCGGTCACCCGCCCGACTGCCGCCCTTGCTCCAGGATGAGCCGGCAGATCGCCGCCTGCTCGCGGGCATCGTCGAGCGCCCCGTGCGTGTGCGGGAGGTCGACCGGGTAGCGCGCGCGGACATGGTCGCTCGAGGTCTCGACCCATGTCATCCCCTCGCCAACGTGGCGGCCGAGGTAGAGCGATTTGAGGTCGAGGGCGCTCATCCCGAAGGGGTTGCGGCGCAGGTGCCGCCACGAATACTCGGCCACGAACATCCAGTCGAACGGGGCGTTGAAGCCGACGAACACGGGGTGGGCACCGGCCGGGACGACGCGCTCCAGCCACGCCGCGAGGCGCTCCATCGCCTCGCCGGGCTCCAGGCCCTCGCGGGCAAGCCACTCGCGCCCCAGGCGGTGAACGGCCTCGGCCTCGGCGCTCCAGGGCAGCGCCGGGTCGGGGCGCACCAGGAGCTCGATCCCCTCCTCCGGCCGGTCCACGAGGCAGGCGCCGATCGCGAGGAGGCTCCCGGTCCCGGGCGTGGGGCCGGACGTCTCCACGTCCACGCTGATCCAGGTCTCTGCGCTCACGGGCCGGTCCTCGCGGTGCGATCGTCCGATACTAGACGCCTTCGCGGTCGTTGAGAGACGGGGGTCAGCATGAGCGACAACGGCGGGCGGGCGGCCCTCGACGCGGTGATCGAGTCGGCCCGGCATCTCGGCGTGGAGATCGACGAGGCCGAGGCCGCCCAATGGGTGACTGCCCTCGAAGCCGAGGAGTCCGGGGGCGACGTCGTCGTCGACGTGGACAGCGGCATCTACGGACACCGCGTGTCGATGCTCGACTTCTCGGCTCGGGACCTGGCCCGCTTCCGGGCGATCGGCGAGATCGTCGGCTTTCCCGACCGGCCGCCCACGGTGCTCACGGCGCTCGCGCTCTCCGGCTCGGCCGCCCAGGGAAAGGTCCAGTCGTACCCCGGCGATTGCGACTACTTCGAGCGGATCCACATCAGCGCGCCCACCCGCGCCGCGGCCTGCGCGATCCTGGCCGACGTCATCCGGGAGAAGGCGCTCGCGACGCGCGTCGGGCCGACGCACCGCCTCTGGGAGGTCAAGTTCGGCAGCTACCCGTTCGACGCGGAGCGCGACGGCCGGCCGGTGCGCGCCGGGACGCCCATCTCGTGGACGGGCGACGAGGTAGCCGCGGGCCGCATCGAGGTGGTCCGCGACGGCCAGGCCGAGCCGATCACCTGGGAGCAGGCCGCCACCGAGCCCGGCTGGTGCAAGCTGGACTGGATCGTGGCGGACCCGGTGCGACGTGCCCTCGCGAACGCCAGCAACATGCTCGACGTCACGTGGGAGGCGCCCGACGGCACGATCGTCGCCCTCGACGGCTTCGTCGACCCCTACTTCCAGGAGGTCTACCTCGAGGCGGAGTCCCTCCCGCTCTTCACCCGGCTGGTGAGCCAGCTGTCAGCCGATGCGGTCGACGACTACGTCGACCAGCTCGAGCACGAGGTGGTCAAGTACACGACGAAGGACCCGAACTACGGCAAGGTGGCCAGACGGCTCTACAACATCTTCCGGCTGACCGGCCGCTACGCCGAAGCGGCGTACCTCCGGGAGCTCTTCGACGAGCCGACGACCGTGCTCTACCAGGTCGCCGCGCAGATCCGCACCCTCGACGAGGCGGATCGGCCCGGCGCCAGCTTCGACTACGACGTCCTGGTCAGGCAGACCGACGACCTGATCATGTCGGCCATCGCCGCCCTCGACGGCCGCTCGGAAGCCGAGATGGTGCGCCACCTCCTCGAGGTCCGCTCGAACCTGCGGGGCCGCCGTGGCTCCGCAGGTCGAAGCGAGGAGGTCGACATGGTCAAGGACGAGGCACTGCGGGCGGTCAACGACTACTTCGAGCGACGCCTCACGGCCGTCCCGGAGATCCGGGCCTACCTGGACGAGCTGGCCGCCCGCCCCTGAGCGCAGACCCCCCGGCGTCGACTGCAGGCCGGCACAGCCGCCTGCCCCGGGCCGCGCGCTACGCGGGCGGATCCGCCCTCGTCGCGAGGTCGGCGAAGGTGGCCATGTCGGGCGCCACGAGGTCCGGCTTCGCCGACGCGGGGGGCGTGGCCCCGCTGCCCGGGCGGTCGTGGCGGCGGTCGATCCAGGCTGTCGTCATGCCCAGCCGCTTCGCCGGCACGTGGTCGTGGAAGAGGCTCTGGGCCACGTGGAGGATCCGGGCCCGGGGGACGCCGATGCGCTCGAAGGCGACCTCGAAGCTCCGCTCGCTCGGCTTGTAGCTGCCGACCTGCTGGGCAGTGATCACCCAGTCGAACGTCACTCCCAGCCGACGGTTCGACGCCGCGAACAGGTCGTCGTCGCAGTTGGTGATGACGGCCAGGCGGTAGCGGGACGCGAGGCGGGCCAGGGCGCCGGGCGAGTCCGCGAACGCCGGCCAGTCGCCCACTGATCCGCCGAAGGCCGCCGCCTCCGCCGCCGTCGGCTCGACCCCCAGCTCGGCGCAGACGTCGCGCAGCGAACGGGCCAGCACCTCGCGGTAGGGCGCGTACGGCCCGGCTTCGACGGCCGCCTCGTGGCGCGCGTACCGCTCGAGCAGGTCCTCGTCGCCGACGGAGATGCCCCGCGGCCCCAGCACGGCCCGGAGGCCGGCGGCGATCCCAGCCTCCCAGTCGATCAGGGTCCCGTAGCAGTCGAAGGACAGGACCTCGAACCGGCTGAAGTCAACGGTCTGCATGCCCATCCTCCTGCGTGCCGGATCGTCGGGTGGCGAGGTTAACGGTCGCAGGTACCGGGACGCCGCGCCGTCATGGTGCCGGAGTCGCCGCCAGCTCGGTAGCGGTCGGCATCCCACCCCGTGCACCGGCGCGCGTCGTGGAGAGCCCGGCTGCGACAACCGCCTGCCGTGCCGCAGCGTCGAGCGGCAGTCCCGCCGCAAGCCCTGCCGCGAGGGCCCCGTTGAACGCGTCGCCGGCGCCCGTCGTGTCCACCGGGACGACGTGGGCCGCAGGGATCGCGAGCGCCGGACCGTCCGCCGGCACGATGAGCGCCCCGGCGGCCCCGAGGGTGACGACGACGGCACGACCGGCGTCATGGGCCAGGAGTCCGCGGGCAAGCGCCTCGACAGCGGTGGCGCCCTCTGGGGCGGCCGGTTGCTCGCGCGCCGTTGCGGCGCCCGCGTCGGTGCCGGCCTCGGGCCTGCCCGTCGCGGCGGCCGCGGCCAGCAGGGCGAGCTCGGCCTCGTTCGGGGTCATGATGTCGGCGAGCGCGATCGCGGCCGGGTCCAACCCGTCCGCCGGCGCCGGGTTCAAGACGGAAGTGGCCCCGGCGGCGCGCGCCGCGGCGAGGGCGGCCCGGACCGCGTCGGCCGGGATCTCGCAGCTGACCAGCACCACGTCGCCGGGTCCGATCGCAAGCGCCCCCAGCGCGGATGTCACGGACGCGGGCGTCGGCGACGCGTTCGCGCCGGGGGCAACCGCAATCAGGTTCTCGGCCCGTTCGTCCACCACGATCAGGGCGACGCCGGTCGGGCGCGGGGCGACGAGCAGGTGGGTCACGTCGATCCCCTCGGCGACGAGGGCGGCCCGTGCTGCGGCCCCGAAGTCGTCGTCGCCCACCGCGCCGACGAACGCCACGAGCGCGCCGAGTCGCGCGGCCGCAACCGCCTGGTTGCCGCCCTTGCCGCCGTGATGCCGGGCAACGTCGCCGCCGGTCACGGTCTCGCCCGGCCCGGGCAGGCGGGACGCGACGACGACGAGGTCGACGTTGACGGAGCCGGCGACGACGACGCGGCGGGGCGTCACGTCCGGACCCCGGGGCCGCCCCACGAACGGACGAAGTCCTCCTGGACACGGCGCTCCACCGTGCCCGGGCGGGCCGCGCGAACGCGCGCGATCGCCTCGTCGGGCGGCACGCCACCGTCCACGAGCAGGCAGGCGACGGCCGTCCCGGTCCGGCCGAGGCCGCCGCGACAGGCGACCACGACCCGCTCGCCCCCGCGGATACGGGCCAGCACGTCGTCGAGGGTGACCCGGTAGGCGGCCGGGTCCTGGGGCACGTCGAGGTCGGGAACGGGATGGCGGACGACCCGGAGCCCGGCTGCCTCGAGAGCCGGGACCGTCGCCCAGGCGCGGCTCACCGCCAGGTCCACGTCCTCGACCAGCAGGAGGAACGTGTCGCAGGCGTGGACATCGCGGAGCCGGCGGGCGTCGGCCGCCGGGTCGCGCCAGTGGGGGCCGCTGTAGCCGTCCCGCCGCTTCCCGGGCAGGAGGGTCATCCCGAGGGCGCCCGGAGCCGAGGCCAGCCCCGGCACGTCGCCCAGCGGCACCCAGTCGACCCGGATCGGGCTGCCGGTCGACGTTCTCCAGCCGGCCCCGGCCAGGAGACCGTCGACGAGCGGTCCGGCGACGTCGTGGCCGCGCATCGCGGCCAGCCAGGCCGCCGGGATCCCGTCGATCCCCCAACGGATCCCGGCCAGCCCGCCGGCGATGGCCGCGGTCGAGTCGGTGTCGTGGCCGAAACGGATCGCCCGCGTGACGGCGGCCTCGTAGGAGTCGGCTCCCTCGAACGCCTCCCACGCGGACCAGAAGCAGTCGGCGACGTGGCCGCCACCCGTGCGGCGATCCCAGGCGAGGAGGTCGGCGAGCGCGTCCGCCAGCGGGGTGCCGGCGACCTGCGCCGCGAGCGCCTCGCGGGCGCCGGCGAGCGCGGCGCCGGGCACCTCGGGAGCGTCGGACGAATCGAGCAGTCGCGCCACGATCAGGACGTAGAGGGCACAGGCGACGCGGGGCAGCGCCGCGCCGTGGGTCACGCCCGAGGCGGTGACCGCCCAGTGGACCAGGGTCGCGTCGTCCAGGCCGCGACCGGCGAGCGCCACCGGCAGGATCCGCATGAGCGATCCGTTGCCGAGCCCATCGGGCAGGACGCCCCCCGCCTCCTCGGCGGGGACGCCGGCGCGGAGGGCGTCGATGGCCGCCCGGGTGGCGTTCCCGACGTCGAAGCGGCCGTCGCCGTCGGGCGTGTAGGCGCCCTCGTCGTGCCAGCGCCGGATCCGCCCGCCCTGGTCTACCGGGTCGAACCGGACGACGGGCGGACTGGACGTGTCGTCCCACGCGAGGAGCGAGTCGAGCAGGGCGAGCATGAGGGCGCCGTCGTCGCTCCACGTGCCGGGGGGCTGGCGGTGGGTGCCTCGAGCCCCGAACTCGACCTCGCCGATCGCCTCCGGCGGGCGGAACTCGTAGGGCACGCCCAGGGCGTCGCCCACGAGATGGCCCCAGATCGCGCCTTCGAGGCGTTCGGCTTCCTGTTCACGCGTGGCCGGCCCGTCCATCCCCGCAATGTAGCGGGCCGTGACCGCGCGCGAGGCGTAGGATCGTGACCCGCGTCCATCAGCCCGGAGGATTCCATGGTCCGCTTCCTCGCCCGCCTGCTCGGGATCGCCATCGGCGCCTCGATCGTCGCGGGCATCGCCAGCTCCATCGCCGCGCTCAGGCTCAAGCAGAGCGCACCGCCGCGGCCGGACGAAGCCGCTGACGAGATCGACCTGGTTGTCGTCATGGACGGCACGTCGTTCGCCAGCACTGCCCCGAGCTTCCGCGGCGGGCGCGTCCTCTCCTGGTACGCCGGCACCGACGTGGACCTCCGCGACGCGAACGCTCGACCCGGCCGGCGCACACCTCGAGATCCGGACCGTCTTCGCCGGCACCCGGGTGGTCGTGGCCCCCGGCGTCGCTGTCCGGACCTCCGGCCCGGCCATCTTCGGCGGGGTCATGAAGCCGGCCGCCGCCGAGCTGACGTCCGACACGCCCGGCCTCGAGATCGGGGGCTGCACCGTCTTCGGGGGCCTCCAGATCGTCGTCGCCGAGCAGGGCGAGGAGATCCCCTCGTGGACGCCGGACCGACAAGCCGAGCCGGCCGCCGAGCCGGGTGCCGAGCCCGCCTGAGCCGCCCTTGGGCGCGGCGGGGTAGATTCCCGCCATGTCTCGACGCATCTACGACTACGGCCTACCTGATCGCTTCGTCGCCGGCACCGTCGGCCAGCCGGGCAACCGGACCTTCTTCCTCCAGGCGCGGCGCGGCAGCTCGCTCGTCTCGGTCGTCCTCGAGAAGGTGCAGGTCGCGGTCCTGGCGGAGCGGCTGACGCTTCTTCTTGCCGAGGTTGCCCGCCTGGGCGTGTCCGTTCCCGAGGCGCTGGCGCCCGCCGACGACGACATGGCGCCCCTTGATGAGCCCCTCGTGGAGGCCTTCCGGGTCGGGACGATGACGCTGGGCTGGAACGGCGACAGCGACGAGATCGTCGTGGAAGCTCGCGCCCGAGTCGAGGTCGACGAGGACGACGATGAGGAGGACGACGCGGACGACGAGGAGCTCGAGCTCGCGGATGACGATCCGGACGGTCCCGATCTCGTGCGGGTGCGCCTGACGCCGACCCGGGCCCGCGCCTTCGCCGAGCGTGCCCTCCGCGTGATCGCGGCCGGGAGGCCGCCCTGTCCGCTCTGCGGCCAGCCGCTCGACCCGACGGGCCACCTCTGCCCGCGCCGCAACGGGTACGTCCACTGACGCCGCCCGGCGACGAAACGCGCCGTCCCGACGAGGCCGGCGAGGCGTGGCCGTCCGAGCCCTCGGTCCCCGACGAGGCCGAGCCTGCGCTGCCGCCCGCGGTCGCGCTGCCCCCGGCGCTCGCGATCCCGTTCCTGGAGCACGGCGAGATCGAGATCGTCGGGCGCCTGGTGCAGGCGTCGAACACCACGCTCCTGGCGGCCGTCCACGGGGACGTCCCCGGGCGGGGCCCAACGGTGGCCGCCGCGGTCTACAAGCCGGTCCGCGGCGAACGGCCGCTCTGGGACTTCCCGGACGGGACGCTCGCCCACCGCGAGGTCGCCGCATACCTCGTGTCGCAGGCCTCCGGATGGGACGTGGTGCCGCCGACGGTCTACCGCGAGAGCGCACCGGCCGGGCCGGGGATGCTCCAGCTCTGGGTCGACGTCCGCGACGACGTCGACGTCGTCGAGCTGCTGCGGGCCGCCGATCCGCGCCTGCGCCGGATCGCCCTCTTCGACGCCCTCGTGAACAACGCCGACCGCAAGGCGGGGCACCTCCTGGTCCGGGCCGACGGAATCATCCAGGGCGTCGACCACGGGGTCACCTTTGCCCTCGCGCCCAAGCTGAGGACGGTGCTCTGGGGATGGCGGGGCACGAAGCTCGCGAACCGGGAGGCCAACGTGCTCCACGTCCTGCAGCGAGCGCTTCCCCGGCTCGAGGGGCAGCTGGAGCCCCACCTCGAAGCGGACGAGCTGGCCGCCACGCGCGCCCGGCTGGACGACCTCGTGCGCACCCGGCTGTTCCCCCAGCCCCATCCGGACTGGCCCGCCGTCCCCTGGCCCTGGTACTGAGCCAGGCGCCGGCCCCACCGCGGCCATCCCGGCGACGCAGGGCTCCCGCAACCCGCCCCATCCGGCCGCGGCCCGCGCCCGAAGAGATGGGTGTCCGCGGCGCCCGACCCGCGGCCTCACGAGGTCTCCATGTTCGAACACGCCATCTCCGCCGAAGGGCTGCGCAAGTCGTACGGCGACGTCCACGCCCTGCGCGGCGTCGACCTGCAGGTCGCATCGGGCACGATCCTGGGCCTCCTCGGTCCGAACGGCGCCGGCAAGACGACGGCAGTCCGGATCCTCACGACGCTCCTCCACCCCGATGGTGGGCGGGCGGCGGTTGCCGGCCACGACATCCTGCGTGAGCCGGATGCGGTTCGGGCCAGCATCGGCCTCACGGGTCAGTACGCCGCCGTGGACGAGAACCTGACCGGGCGCGAGAACCTCGAGATGGTGGGGCGCCTGCTTCACCTCGGGCGTCCCACCGCCAGGGTCCGAGCGGACGAGCTGCTCGCCACGTTCGACCTCGCCCACGCGGCCGGCCGGCCCGCCCGGACCTACTCCGGCGGCATGCGTCGGCGCCTCGACCTGGCGGCCAGCCTCGTCGGGCGGCCGGGAGTGCTGTTCCTCGACGAGCCGACGACGGGCCTCGATCCGGCCAGTCGCCTGGGGCTCTGGGACGTCATCGCCAGCCTCGTCGCGGACGGCACCACGATCCTCCTGACGACGCAGTATCTCGAGGAGGCGGATCGCCTCGCCGACCGGATCGCCGTGATCGACGGCGGGCTCGTCATCGCAGAGGGGACGGCCAGCCAGCTGAAGGATCGCCTCGGCGAGGATGTCGTTGACCTTCGCGTGGCCGACCCGGCGCGGACGACCGAAGCGCTGGAGCTCCTGCGCCCGCTCGCCGCCACCGAGCCCCACGCCGACGTGGCCTCGGGCCGCATCGGCCTCCCCGTCCACCACGGGGCGGGCACGCTTGCCGAGGTGGTCCGCCGGATCGACGGGGCAGGCCTGGAGGTCGCCGAGCTGTCCCTCCACCGGCCGAGCCTCGATGACGTCTTCCTCGCCCTGACCGGACGCCGGGCCGAGATCGACCCCCAGGCTGTCGACGACGAGGCGACCACCGCCACGAGGCGCCGCCGCTTCGGCCGGCCGGCGCGGAGGAAGGCCGCATGAGCGCCGTGACCACCGCAGCGGTCCGGCAGCCTGCCGACCGCGTCCGCCGCTCGCCGACCTGGATCGTCACCGACTCGATCACGATCGCCTGGCGCAACATGCTGGCCGTCGTCCGGAACCCCCAGCTCCTCGTGGTCGACACGATCACGCCGATCATGTTCGTGCTGCTCTTCGCCGTCGTGTTCGGCGGGGCGATCGAGACGCCCGGCGTCAGCTACATCACGTTCCTCATGCCCGGGATCTTCGTGCAGACCGTGGTGTTCGGGGGCACGAGCACGGCCGTCGGGCTGGCGGAAGACCTCCAGAAAGGGATCATCGACCGGTTCCGGTCGCTGCCGATGGCGCCGTCGGCGGTCCTGATCGGCAAGACCTTCGCCGACCTCCTGCGCAACGCCTACACCGTCGCGATCATGACGGTCGTGGGGTTCGCCATCGGCTTCCGCTTCACGGGCAGCGTGCCGGAGTTCGTCCTGGCGCTCGTCCTGATCACCCTGTTCGGCTACTCGATCAGCTGGCTGTCCGCCAACATCGGCCTGCGGGCGAAGTCCGCCCAGGCCGCCCAGGGGGCGATCTTCATCCCCGTCTTCCCGCTCACGTTCCTGAGCTCGGCGTTCGTGCCCGTCGCGACGATGCCGGAGTGGCTCCAGCCGATCGCCGAGGCGAACCCGGTGACGGTCGTGGTCAACGCGGCCCGCGGCCTGATCGTCGGCGCCCCGAACACGGACACCATCCTCCTGGCGGGCGCCTGGATCGTGGGTCTCGTCGCCGTCTTCGCCCCGCTCGCGATCTGGAGCTACCGCCGCAAGGGTTGACCGGACCTGGCGCTCACGCCCGGGCCAGGAAGAAGCCGCGATCACGCCGCCGGCTGAACCACGCGCAGGCCCTCGCGCCCGGCAGCGAGGACCTGCCTCTCGTCGAGCGAGACGATGGCCAGTGATCCGGGGTGGCCCTCAGCGGCGACGAGGGCGGCCGCCACCTGGAACGCATCGGCCGCGCGCAGCGCGTGGACCCGGAGCAGCCGAGCAGCCAGGGCGCGAACCTGGCCTGACGGCTGGACCTCCGCCCAGGTCAGTTCGAGCGCGTTCAAGCGCTCGCTGGCGCTCTGCATCTCGGCTGGCGTGATCGCGCCCTCCCGCTCCAGTCGAGCGAGGGCCGACACGCACTCGACGGCCGTCCCCCACCACGTGACGACGCGTGGATCCGCATGGAAGGTGTCCCTGACGGCTTCGCTCGTGGCCTCGTCCACCAGCAGCGGCACGATCGCGGACGTGTCCCAGTACCTCACCAGCCTGACCGACGCTCGTCGAGGACGGCCTCGACGATGCTCCTCCCTCCGCGAGGTCGGGGGCCGGGTTGGCGCAGGAGCTCGACCGGCGGTGCGCCGCGACCGACGCGCACGAGGCCGGCTCGCTCGAGGCGCTCCAGGCGCCCGGTCGGGTTCTCCCGAGCGCCGGCAGGCTCCAGGCGCGCCACGACCACGCCCCGATCCGTCACGAGGACACTCTCGCCGGCCCGCACCTGGTCCACGTAGGCACTGAGGCTGTTCTTGAGCTGGCTGATCGACGCGGTCTTCATCTGTCTATTATGGCCATGTGACGAAGGCCAGTCAAGCCCGTTGAGCGCTCGCCTGCCCGTGAGGGCGAGGTTCTGGCGCCCCTGACCCGTGGCGCGACGGCACCGTGCCGACGTGGATGGTGACGATGCCCCCGGACATGCCGACCCAGCGGACGCCGACCAGGCCGGCCTCGCGCATCACCTCGGCGATCCGCTCCGGGGCCGGGTAGCTCTGGACGCTGCGCACGAGGTACGCATAGGCGCCCCCCTGGCCGGCCACCTTCCCGATGAGGGGCACGATCCGGTCGAACCACCAGCGCATGATCCGGGCCAGCCGGCTCCGTGGGCGGGCGATCTCCAGGCAGACGACCCTGCCTCCGGGCCGCACGACGCGCGCCATCTCCGCGAAGCCTCGCGTGTAGTCGGGCAGGTTGCGCATGCCGAAGGCGATCGTCGCCGCGTCGAAGCGATCGGCGTCGGCCGGCAGCGCCATCGCGTCACCCACGACGTAGGCCAGCCCGGGCCGGCCCGCGAACCGCTGCCGGGCGATCCCGATCATGCCCGGGCTGATGTCGACGCCCAGGACCTCGCCACCCGGCGCCGCGCTCGCGTGGAGGTCGGCGGCAACCTTCCCGGTGCCCGACGCGATGTCGATCGCTCGCCCGCCGGGCTTGAGGCCCGCGAGGGCCACGGCCCGCCGCCGCCAGCGCGGCTCCTGGAAGGCGCTGATGACGAGGTTCATCGGGTCGTAGACGCCGCTGATCTGGTCGAACATCGCGCCGACCTCGGAGGGGGCCGCCGCGTTGCCGCGCTCGGTCGCGAGGCCCGACGGTGTTGCGGGGCGGCGGCTCTCGCAGGGGCGGTGGAGCCCGAGGGTGTCGCGGGGCTCGCGGTGTCGCCGACGCCGGGATCGGGCGGCGGATCATGGAGCGGTCTCCTGATCGGGTCTGCGGCGGCGGGTCGGGCGAGGGCGGCCCGGACCGCATCCGCGATGCGCGGGGCCTCGGTGATCGGGGCCGTGTGACCCAGGCCGGGCAGCTCGACCCGGCGAGCTCCGGTGATGCGGGTGGCGAGCCGGTCGGCGATCGGCGCGTCAGAAGGGCACCGACGCCGAGCCCGTGAGGATCGTGACCGGGCAGCCGATGCGTGCGAGCCCGTCCGCGTCGAGCCCGGCCATCGCGGCGTCCGCGACCGCTCCCCACCCTCGGCGGCGAGGAAGGCCCGCGCCCGCTCGGACATCGCGTCCCATGTGCCGGGCCTGGCGACGCGCTCGAGGAACCGCGCGCGCCCGCCCTGCCGTCGCGCTCGAGCGCGTCCCGGGTCTCGCGGGCGACGATCGCGAAGTAGGGCTGGACGGCGAGAGGGGCGTAGGGCGGCTCGTAGGCAACGACGGCCGCCACCCGGTCCGGGAGGCGCGCGGCGGCTTCGAGGGCGACGAGGCCGCCGAAGCTGTGGCCCACGATGATGGCGCGCTCGACGCCCTCCGCGTCGAGGAGCGTGCCGAGGTCCGCCCGTGCTCCGCGACACCGACCTCGCGCGGCGGATCGAGGCGGCGCGTCCCGCTCCCCAGCCGATCGGGAGCGACGAGGCGCAGGTCGCCCGGTGCGCCGAGGGCGCGGGCCAGCGGCGCCAGCTGGCGGCCGGTGGAGAGCGTGGCGTGCAGGAGAACGACGAGCGGGGTGAGCGTCTCGCGGAGCTCCCGCCGCCTCAGCTTGCCGGTGCTGGTCCTCGGGAGAGCGGTGAGGCGCAGGAACGACGCGGGGACCTTGAAGGGGGCCAGCCGCTCCCGACACCAGGCGCGCAGGGCCTGGTCGTCGGGGTCCGGGACGCCCGGCCGGAGAACGATCCCGGCCACCGGCACGGCGCCCCAGGTTGGGTCGGTGCGGCCGGCCACGCCGACATCGCCGATGGCCGGGTGGGACGCGAGAGCGGCTTCGACCTCCGCCGGGTAGACGTTCTCGCCGCCCGAGATGACCAGGTCCTCGCGCCGGTCGGCCACGACAAGGCGAGCCTCCGCGTCGAGGTGGCCGAGATCGCCCGTTCGCAGCCACCCGTCGGCCGTGAAGGCGGCGCGAGTGGCCTCGGGCCGGCCCAGGTATCCGGAGAAGGCGGCGGGCGTGCGCACCTCGATCTCCCCCACCCCGTCGGGGCTCGGCCCGGTGATCCGGACCATGACCCCGGGAAGAGGCCGTCCGGCGCAGCCGGGGCTCGCGGTGGCGTCACCGATGGACAGCGCCGTGACGCCCGATCCGGCCTCCGTCAGGCCGTAGGTGGCGATCACCGGCCAGCCGGCCGCGGTCGCCCGGCGCATGAGGTCGGGCGGGATCGCGGCCCCGCCCAGGAGGACGGCGCGCAGGGCGGCCGGTGCGGAGGCGACGAGCGGCGCATCTCCGGGAGCCGGGGTGGAGGCCGCCTCCAGCAGGCGGGCGAGCTGGACCGGCACGAGCGAGACGTGGCTCGGCGCCTCGGGGCGGCGGAGGAGGGCGAGGACGGCGTCGGGCTCGAAGCCGTCGACCACGTGCAGGGGCAGCCCGCCGCCGAGGGCGCGCCAGGCGACGCCCAGCCCGGCAACGTGGGCAAGGCCGAGGCAGAGGAGCCAGCCCGTCGCCGGCGGGAGGGCGGCCGTCCACGCCGCGACGCTCGCGGCGAGGGCACGATGCGAGAGCAGCGCCGCCCGCGGCCGGCCGGCCGTTCCCGAGGTGAAGACCGCGACCGCAGGCGCGTCGGGGTCGAGGTCTGGGTCGGGGTCGAGGTCTGGGTCTGGGTCGGGGTCGGCGGGTCGGCGGCGCCGCCGCGCGGCGGAATCGCGGCCGCGCGGGCACCCGGCGCGACTGCTGGTGCTCCCGCGAGGAAGGCGGCGATGTCGACCGCCGGCACCCCGTGGCCGATCGCGATCGGCGCCAGGTCCGCGTCGTGGAGCAGCAGCGTCGGCGTCGCCTCCCCCAGCGCCCCGGCGACCTCGGGCCGCGTCAGTCGCGTTCCCAGCGGGATGGCCACCGCTCCCGCGCGGGCGATCCCGACGAGGAGCGCGACGGACTCGCGCGACGGGACGGCGAGCAGCGCAACCCGGTCGCCGCGGGCGACGCCACGCTCCCCCAGCGTCTCCACGACTCTGTCGGCCGCCCGGTCGAGCTCGACGAAGGTGAGGTCGCCTGCCGCGTCTCGGACCGCGAGGGCCTGGGGGCGCGCCATCGCGTGCCCGCGGATCGCGAGCGGCAGGCTCGGGTCCTCGCTCACTCGGCCGCCTCCACCGCCTCGACGCCGAACCGCCGCAGCGCCCTGTCGTCGACGTGGATCCCCAGGCCGCCAGCTCCCGGCCCGCCCGGCGCCGTCATCAGCCCGGCGTCGACCTCCAGCGGGGCGACCAGCAGGTCGTGCTCGAGCAGGCCGGCCGTGGCGAGCCCATGGGCAAGGTCGCCCGGCAGCCCGCCGGCGCAGGCGCGCGCGGCCGCGATCCCGATGCCCGTCTCGAAGAGCGTGGAGAGGACGACCGGGACGCCGGACGCCCGCGCCGCGACCGCGATCTCGACGACCGCAACCGGCCCTCCGACGCGCACCGGCTTCACGACCAACACGTCCGCGGCGCCCTCGGCGAGGAGCCGGCGGGCCGCGCTCGGCGCATAGACCGCCTCGTCCGCGGCAATCGGCACCCCGACCCGGCGACGGAGCTCGGCCGCACCGTCCGTGTCTTCGGCGGACAGCGGCTGCTCCACGTACTGGATGTCGAAGCGCGCGACGGCGTCCAGCCGGTCCTCGGCCGTCGGGAGGTCCCAGGCGCCGTTGACGTCGAGGCGGAGGCGCACGTCCGGCCCCACGGCCTGGCGGATCGCCCGGATCCGGGCCACCAGGTCCTCGGTCTCACGCTCGGCGCCGGCCTTGAGCTTGAGCGTCGTGAAGCCGGCCTCGATCGCCTGCAGAGCCGCCTCGGCGCCCTCGCGCGGCGCGGCGAAGCCGATGGTCCCGTTGACCGGCACCACGACGCCGTCGGCGGCGATCGCCAGGTCCAGCCGGGCCGCGTCCAGCGCGGCCCGGAACGCGCGGCCGGGTCCGCCCAGCAGGTCGAGCTCCTCCGGATCGGGCAGGTCGCCCTCGCGGGCACGGCCCGCCGTCTCGCGGATCACGCGGGCGAGGATCGTCTCCTCCACTTCCGTGGCATCAGGCTCCAGCACCGCCTCGCCCAGGCCGATCCGCCCGTCGGTCGAGGCCAGGAGGATGATCCAGGCCTCGCGATGGAGCCACATCCCCGTCGCGGTGGCGAACGGGCGCCGGAACGGAACGCGGACGCGCAGGGCCGAGAGTCCCGCCACGGGGACCGCCTCCAGGGCCGCGCGCAGGGCCGCCGGGATCGCCGTTCACAGCGGGATCCCTGCGACGGCGAGGCCGATCGCGAACAGGACCGAGAACATGAGCGCGAGCCGGGCCGTCCCCTTGAGGACGAGGTTGAGCTCCCGCGGCTCGACGAACCGGCGGACCTTCCTGAGCAACGGGATCGCGAGCGGGAAGGTGAGCAGGGGCAGGCCCATGGCCAGCTGCCGGGGCTCGGCCGTCTCCGCCGCGCGCTGGAGGAGCACGAGCGCCGGCACGGCGTAGGCGGTCACGAGGAGGAGCCCGTACTCCATGGCCGATCCGCTCGCGACCCAGGAGCACGGCCAGCGTCCGCTTCCCGGCAGCCGTGTCCGTCGGGATGTCGCGCAGGTTGTTGACGACGAGGATCGCCGTGACGAGGGCGCCCGGCGGGATGGCCGCGACGAAGAAGAGCGACTCGAGGCGCAGCGCCTGCAGGTACGCCGTGCCCACGACCGCCACGAGCCCGAAGAAGACGAAGACGAACACCTCGCCGAGGGCGTGGTAGCCGTACGGGAAGGGCCCGCCGGTGTACGCGAGGGCGGCCACGATCGCGAGCGCACCGAGGGCGAGGATCACGAGCCCGCCCACCAGGACGAGCCAGAGGCCGACGAGTCCCGCCAGCCCGATGACGACCGCGATGGCGGCCTCGAGCTGGCGCTCGGTGACGAGGCCGGCGGCGGCGACCCGCGTGGGGCCCGCCCGGTCGGGCGTGTCGGCGCCCTTCCGGAAGTCCGAGAGGTCGTTGGCGAGGTTGGCCAGGACCTGGAGCAGGAGGGCGACGGCGAGGCACGCGAGGGCGGTGTCCGCCCGGAACGGGGTGCCGACCGCGAGCGCGGCACCCAGCCCCACGACCACCCCCGATGCGGCGGCGGGGAGCGTGGCCGGACGGATCGCGAGGAGCCAGGTGCGAAGGGCGGATGGCGGTGAAGACGACGCCGACGCGGGAGCCGAGGCGAGCGACGCTGGCGCTGACCCGGACGCGGCCCTCGGCTCGACGGTGTCGCTCACGGGCGGCGCGGGAACTTCGTGAAGTCCGGCGCTCGCTTCTCCAGGAAGGCGCGCGATCCCTCGTGGGCCTCGTCGGTCGTGTAGTAGAGGCCCGTCGCGTTGCCGGCGAACTCCTGGAGCCCGGCCAGGCCGTCGGTCGCCACGAGGAAGGCGGACTTGAGGAATCGGATCGCGGTGGGGCTCATCGCCAGGATCTCCTCGGCCCAGGCAACTCCTTCGGCCTCGAGGTCGGCCAGCGGAACCACCCGGTTGACGAGGCCCATGGCCAGCGCCTCTTCGGCCCCGTACTGGCGGCAGAGGAACCAGATCTCCTTGGCCTTCTTGTCGCCGACGAGGCGCGCCAGGAGGCCAACGCCGAACCCGGCGTCGAACGAGCCGACCCGCGGGCCGACCTGGCCGAAGACGGCGTTCTCGCTCGCGATCGAGAGGTCGCACACGATGTGCAGGACGTGCCCCCCGCCGATCGCGTAGCCGTTGACGAGGGCAATGACCGGGATCGGCAGCGAGCGAATTTGGCGCTGCAGGTCCAGGACGTTGAGGCGCGCGATGCCGTCCTCGCCGACGTACCCGCCGGCGTGGCTCTTGTAGTTCTGGTCGCCTCCCGAGCAGAAGGCCGCGTCACCAGCGCCGGTCAGGAGGACGCACCCGATCGTAGCGTCGTCGCGGATCCGGGCGAAGACGTCGATCAGCTCCGCCACGGTCTGGGGCCGGAACGCGTTGCGGACCTCGGGGCGGTTGATCGTGACCTTCGCGATCCCGGTGCCGGAGTGCTCGAAGCGGATGTCGTGGTACTCCCGGACGGGCGTCCAGGTCGGCGGGGACGCGGGGGCGGGCGGAGTGGTCATGCGGCGGTCTCCGTGAGGAAGTCGAACAGGAGGGCGTGGAAGCGGTCGGGACGTTCGAGATGCGGGGCGTGGCCGGCACCCGCCACGAGGGCCAGGCGCGCGCCGGGGATGGCGGCCGCGACCTCCTCCGCGCGAGCCAGCACGGGGTCCTCGGCGCCGGCGATGACGAGGGTGGGCGCGACGACCGCGGCCAGCCGGTCGTGGAGCGGCTCCATCGCGCCCTGGCCCGCATACATGAGAGAGGCGGCGAGGCCGAGCGGCGCGTGCGAGCGCCGAATGGCGGCCTGGCGCGCACGGGTCCCGGGCGGCAGCGCGGCCTCGCCCGCGAGCACCGGCTCGGCCTCCCAGCGCGCGGCGAAGGCCTCGACCCCCTCGGTGATGACGTACGCCGCCCGCTCGGCATCCGCGGCCGCGCGTGCGGCGCGGGCGCCAGGGTCGGCGATCCCCGCCGAGGGCGACTCCACGACGAGCCGGCCGACGGTCTCGGGGTGGGCGACGACCAGGCGCAGCGCGATCCGGGCACCCATCGAGTAGCCGACGACGTCCACCCGCGGGGCGCCGAGGCTCCGCACGATCGTTGCCAGGTCGTCCGCAGTGCGCTCGACCGAGGCGTGCTCCCAGCCCGTGCCGCCATGGCCGGGCAGGTCCGGGACGATGGCCCGGGCGCGGCCGCCGAGCCCGGCGAGACCGGTCCACGAGAGGCTGCTCCCCGTGAAGCCGTGCAGGAACAGGACCGGTCGGCCGCGGCCGGCGACGCGCACGGTCCAGGTCATGCCGCCGACCTGCATCCGCAGCCGCTCGCTCACCGACCCACCTCCGGCTCGGCGGCGAGGAGCTCGTCGAGCGCGGCGGCGACCGCCGCCGCCGCCTCGCGGTGGAGGGCCACGTTGCGAGCCCGGTCCGTGCGCACCTCGATGACCCGCAGCCCCGGCGCACCGACCGACGCCTCGAGGGCGGGCCGCAGCTCGGCCGGCGTGACGGCGCGGTGCTCCGCACCGAGCGCGACGACGAGCGGCCCGAGATCGATCCCGTGGGGCGTCCCGAAGAGCTCCTCGAAGTGGGCCGGGAGCCCGGCGTCCGGACGCGCAGCCGTGGCCTGGGGGAGGAACGAGAAGATCCCGCCGCCGTCGTTGTTCACGACGACGATCGTGGCGGCGAGGCCGAGGCGGCTCGCGGCGACGAGGCCCGATAGGTCGTGGAGGAGTGCGACGTCGCCGATGACGAGCACCGTGGGAGCCCCGGTGGAGGCGGCGCCGAGCGCGGCCGAGACGACGCCGTCGATCCCGTTCGCGCCGCGGCTCGCCAGCGGCCGGATCGCCCTCGGGCCCGCCGGGAGCCACGCGTCCATGTCGCGGACCGGCATCGAGCTGCCCGCCCACACGATCCCGCCGTCGGGCAGGAGGTCGGCAACGTGGGCGAAGGGCGCGCCCTCGAATGGCTCCCCATCGTCGGTGGTCCGGGCCAGCCAGCCGCGCAGGGCGCGGTCGGCGGCCCGGTCGGCGACCAGCCAGCCGTCCAGCCAGCGGTGGCCGCGCAGCGGGATCGGGCGGAGGCGGCCGCCGCCCGTCCGCCGCTCCCCGGCGCCGAGCGCATCGGCCAGGGCGTGGGCGGTGCCGGAGGCATCGGCATGCACGAAGGTCGTGGGCAGGATCGCCGGATCGCGCCAGCCCCCGTCGCCGTCCACGACCACCTGGGCCGGGCGCTCCTCCTCGAGCAGCGTCAGCACCGGCTTCGACGTGGGCATGGCGCCGAAGCGCAGGACGAGGCCCGGGACG
The DNA here is from genome assembly GCA_963739365.1 of uncultured Chloroflexia bacterium. GTDB lineage: Bacteria > Chloroflexota > Limnocylindria > Limnocylindrales > CSP1-4 > CTSoil-043. Next base: position 24,067 of record CAVUAG010000015.1, read on the forward strand.
TGGGCGGCGCGCCACGGACCCGGTCGCAGGAGCTGGTCGCCGCGGGCGACCACGCGGGCCCGGTCGTGGGGGCCGCAGCGGACGAGCGAGAGCGGATCGGCCAGGATCGGCCAGTCGAGGGCGGCGGCGAGGCGGCCGACGGCCGCGGGGAACGCCGGGTCGTCCTGGGGACCGGCGATGATGAGGCCGCGCTCCACGGCGGCCAGGCGCCGCGCCAGGCGCTCGACGTCCTCGTCGACGAGGAGGCGCAGACCGGTGACCACCGACGTCGGCTCCTCGCCGTCGGCCGGTCCGCCGCCGGGCACCCCGCCGTGCGACGGGAGGGGCCCGAGCGGGCCGTCGGGCACCAGCGGCTCGCGGAACGGGACGTTGAGGTGGACGGGCCCGGCCGGGCCGGCGACCGCCGTCGCCACCGCCCTGGCTCCGACCGAGCAGACGTGGCGCGCCGTCACGGCCTCACCGTCGAAGAGCGGCAGCTCGGCGAACCACTTCGCGTGGGTCCCGAAGAGGCGCACCTGGTCGATGGCCTGGGCGGCCCCCCGGTCGCGCAGCTCGGCCGGCCGGTCCGCGGTCAGGAGGACCAGGGGCACCCGGCCGAGCGACGCCTCGACGACCGCGGGCAGGAGATTGGCCGCGGCGGTGCCCGAGGTCGTGAGGACGGCCACGGGCCGGCGCGCTGCCTTCGCCATGCCCAGGGCGAAGAAGCCCGCGCTTCGCTCGTCGAGCAGGACACGGACGGTGATGCCCGGGTGGGCGCGCAGGGCGAGGGCGAGCGGCGTGGAGCGCGAGCCGGGGCAGACGACGGCATCGTGGACGCCCCCGCCCACGAGCGCGTCGACGAGACCGCGAAGGGCGATGAGGTCGGTCACCGGCCGCCCTCCTCCAGGCGCCCCAGGGCCGAGGAGACCGGGCGCAGCTTCATCCGCGATTCCTCCCACTCCCGTGCCGGATCGGAGTCCGCCACGATCCCGCAACCCGCGAAGAGCGTCGCCCGCTGGCCGCCGAGAAGCCCGCAGCGGAGGGCCACCATCAGCTCTCCGTCGCCGTCCGCTCCGAGCCAGCCGACCGGCCCGGCGTACCAGCCACGGTCGAAGCCTTCGTGCTCGGCGATGAGGGCCAGGGCGGCGTCGCGTGGCTCGCCGCCGACCGCCGGCGTCGGGTGGAACCGCTCGGCCAGGGCCAGGATCCCGGTCTCCTCCCGGAGGATGCCCTCGATCGGCGTGACGAGGTGCTGCACGTGGCGCAGGGCGAGGATCTCCGGGGCCGGCGCGACCTCGAGCCGCTCCACGATGGGACGCAGGGCGTCGCGCAGCATGGTCACGACCACGGCGTGCTCCTCGCGCTCCTTGTCGCTGGCCAGGAGCCCGGCCGCCAGCCGGGCATCGTCCGTGGCGTCCGCGCCGCGCGGCGCCGACCCGGCGACCGCCGCCGTGCGGAACGCGCGCCCCTCGGTCCGGGCAAGACGCTCCGGCGTCGCCCCGAGGAAGGTGACGTCGTCGCGGACGAAGGCGAAGATCGTGCTCTCCGGGCCCGCCGCGCCGAGACGTCGCAGGGCGTTGACGGGGTCCAGCTCCAGCGGCGAGCGGAGCGCGACCCGCCGGGCCAGGACGACCTTGTCGAGCCGGCCCCGGCCGACCGCTCCCGCGAAGAGACCCACGAGCCGGTCCCAGGAAGCACGGTCGGGCTGCTCGGCGGTGATGGCGAGGGAGGCGGCGGCCGGGCGGGCCGCCAGCGCGCCCGCGGCGGGCGCCAGGTCGCGCGCCCGGGCGATCAGAGCATCCCAGCGGCGCGCGTGGGCGCGGGCCGCCGTCGCGTCCCCGCCGAGCGTGGCGGCCGTGACGAACGCGCCGTCGGGCGTCCGCGCGAGCGCGAGCGCCGGCAGCACCAGGGATGCCGGCCCGAAGGCCGCCCACTCGTCGTCGTCCGCCGGCCGGCGCCCGGTGAAGCCGAGCCCCCCGAGCAGGACGGGGCCGGCGCCGCGCGGCGGACCGGACAGCTCGGCCCTGCCACCGTGCCCCGCGGACGCGGCGAGGAGCGCGCGCCACGCTCGGTCGGCGACGGCAAACCGGTCCGGGCCGTCCGGCTCGACCGCCCAGGCACGCCCGATCCCCACGATCGCCGAGCCCTCGGACGGCTGCAGCCAGAGCGCGGCCTCCAGGTCGAGCTCGCGCGCGGCCGCGAAGAGCGCGATCGGGTCGATGTCGTCGCATGACACGGTCGCCGTCCGCAGGACGCCCTCCTCGGCGGCGGGCAGCGCGTCGAGCGCGGCCCCGAGGTCCGAGGCGGGCAGGACGTCGGCGCGGTCGACGACGGTCACCGCGCCCCTCCCGACCCGCCCGCGGCGGCGATCCGCTCCTCGGGCACGCCGACGCTGCGCAGCAGCAGCGCTCGCAGGGTCGGATAGGCGTCGTCGAGGAGCCCCGGGTCGTCCGCCAGCAGCCAGCGCGCGACGACCTCGTTGAGGGCACCGAACCAGGCGACCCCCGTGATCGCGGTGTCGATCGGCGGGATCGAGCCGTCGGCGACCGCCTCGTCGAGGTAGCCGGCGATCAGGCGCGCGAACCGGTCGTGGAGCTCGTTCGTCTCGGCGTTGAACGCCCGCCCCGCGCCGAGCGCGTCCAGGAACAGCAGCCGGGCCATCGTCCGGTGCCCGGCGAAGGTGATGAGCACGGTGTGGAGGGCGGCGTCCGCCCTGGCGATCGGGTCCGTCTCGGCGGCCACGGCACGGTCCACCTTCGCGGCCAGCCGGTCGGCGGTCGTCCGCATCAGCTCGCGGAAGATCGCCTCCTTCGTCCGGAAGTGAAAGTAGACGCCGCCCTTGGACGTGTCGGCCGCGGCGGCGATGTCGTCGACCGCCGTCTCACGGTAGCCGCGCGTCGCGAACGTGTTGAAGGCGGCGTCGAGGATCTGCTCGCGCCGGGTCCGGCTCTTCTCGGACTGCGCCGTCTGTCGCCCTTGTTCGCCCATTCGCCCCGCGCCCATCCTCTGCCCGGCATGCCCGTCCGCCGGTGTCGGAAACCGACCGACCGGTCGGTTTGTTCAATCATAGCGCGGCGGGGCACAGCAGCCGCGCGGCCAGGCGATTCGCCGTGGCCGGGGCCCGGCCGGTCGTCGCGACGTCCGCGGAGCTGGCTCGCGGCTGGCCCCTGGCGCCGAACGAGGTACCGGACCGTGGGCCCCAGCGCTGCGTTACGCTGCCGCCATCACTCGTCGCTGATACGCGGACCCGGTGGCGGTGCCACCATGGGTCGCTTCACTGGTGAAAGACCCGGCGCGAGCCGGCCGATTGAGAACGGAGGCGCTGACGTGCGCGAGATCGTGGGCTTCGTGATGGGCGCCGCGGCGGGCGCAGCGGGCGCGCTGTTCGCCACCTCCACGGAGGGGCGCGCCCTCCTCGAGCGCCTGAAGGACGAGGCCCGCCCCGAGACCGAGCGCGCGACCACCGAATGGGAGCCAGTCCTCCGCGAGGTGGCCCGCGCCGTGCGCCTGGCCGTCCACGAGCTGGAGACGGCGACCGTCGACCTGCGGGCGCGCATCGGCGAGATCGCGGCAGCCCCGCCCGAGGACGAGGCGGCCCTGGTGGCTCCGACGCTCACCTCGGCGGTGGCCGAGGGCGACGCGCCAGCCTCTGCCCCGGCTGTCGAGGCTCGAGCCGTCGAGGCTGCCGTCGAGTCCGCCGGGGACGACGCGCCCCCAGCCGTCGACGGGGCCGTCGACGAGCCGGCGTCCGCGACGTAGCCGCCGCCCCCGGGAGACCGACCATGCGCCGCTTCATCGCCCAGGTCGTCGTCAACGCCCTGACGATCCTGCTCGTCCTGTTCCTCTTCTCGCTCGTCAAGGTCGACTACACGGACCCGTTCACCGACCTGCGGTTCACCGGTCCGGCCCTCGCGCTCGGGGCGAATCCCGTCCTCACGCTCGTGTTCATGGCTCTCTTCGTCGCATTGGTGGGAGCGTTCGTTCGGCCGATCCTCCTCGTGCTGACGGGGCGTCTCCTGCTGCGCTCGATGGGCCTGGTCCTCATCGTCGTCAACGTCTTCCTCGTGTGGCTGGCCGGCTCGCTGGCCCCGGGTGAGTTCGTCGTCGCCCAGCCGACCTGGTTCTGGGGCACGCTCATCGCGCTGGTCTTCACCCTGCTCGCCAGTGGGATCCAGATCATCGTCGGCATCGACCGACCCCAGATCGACATGAGCGACCGCCAGCGCGCGATCTGGCGGCTCCTGGATCGCCTGCCCACGCCTCGGCGCAGCAAGCTCGTGGAGAACCTGCGCCTCATGCAGGTCTACAACACCGTGGCCAGCTTCGGGCTGGAGATCGGCCTCGAGTCGACGCCGGTGGCGGTCGTTCGCGACCGCTTCCAGAAGTACATCGGCGGCATGAACAAGGAGCTCGCCGCCCTGAGCACGCCCGCGAAGGTACGGGTCATGCTCCAGCAGCTCGGGCCCACGTACGTGAAGATCGGCCAGATGGTCTCGAGCCGCGCCGAGGCGCTGCCGGCGGCGTGGCAGGACGAGCTGGCGAAGCTCCAGAACACCGTCCCGCCATTCCCCACGGCGAAGGCCCACGAGATGATCCAGGCCGAGCTCCACCGGCCGGCCGACGAGCTGTACGCCACGTTCGACGAAGAGGCACTCGCGGCGGCCTCGCTCGCCCAGGTCCACCGGGCCACGCTCCCCGATGGCCGCGAGGTGGTGGTCAAGATCCAGCGCCCCGACGTCCAGACCATGGTGGCCGCCGATCTCGGCGTCATGCAGGACCTTGCCATCGTCATGGAGGACCGCTTCGAGCTGGCCCGCCGGCTGGACGCCCGAGGGATCCTCGAGGAGTTCGCCTCGGGCGTCCTCATCGAGCTGGACTATCGCAACGAGGCGTACCACATGCGACGCCTCGATGAGAACATGGCCGCGATCGAGGGCGTGCGCGTCCCCTACCGTCGATGGTGCGCGGAGCGCCCGGCGCGTCCTGACGATGGAGTTCATCCGCGGCGTCAAGATCAACGACGTCGCCGCGATGGAGGCCGCCGGCATCGACCGCGACGTGGTCGCGCGCCGGCTCCTGCGGGCGATCATCAAGCAGATCCTCGTCGACGGCTTCTTCCACGCCGACCCGCACCCCGGGAACGTGCTCGTGGACACGCGCGACGGCACGATCGTCTTCCTCGACCTCGGGCTCATCGGCCAGCTCGACCGCGACCAGCGCTTCGACCTGCTCGACCTGATGTGGTCGGTCGTCCAGAAGGACGCCGCCGGGATCGCGGCCGTCATGACCAGGATGAGCGTCCAGCGCGGGAAGGTGGATCCGGGGCGCGTCCGGGCCGCGATCGACGCGATCGTCTACCAGTACCTCAAGTACGGCGGTGAGGGTGGCGGCGACTTCGGGGCCGCGATCTCGGGCATCCTCGGCACGCTCTACGACAACGGCCTCAAGCTGAACCAGGACTTCACCCTCGCCCTGAAGGCGATCGTCCAGGTCGAGGAGATCACCCGCACCCTGAGCCCTTCGTTCAGCCTCCTGGACGAGGGGCTGGCGAACGCGCGGGAGCTCCTGACCACCGAGGTGAGCGCCGAGAAGATCGTCGCCTCGCTCCGCCAGAGCGTCATCCAGACCGGCAAGGAGATCGGACGCCGCGTGCCGGACCTCCAGTCGGCGACGCTCTCCTGGCTGGACCAGTACCAGAAGGGCAAGATCGTCGTCGAGGTCAACACGGCCGACCTCTCCCGGGAGATCGGCAAGGTCGGCCGGGTCGGCCAGACGCTGGCGGCGGGCATCATCCTTGCGGGGGCGATCATCGCGACCGGGATCGTCTTCACGGCCACCCTGGTCTCCGGCACGAACATCGTGGTCTTCCTGCCCCTGCCGGTGATCCTCCTGATCATCTTCGTCGCCCTGCTCGTCGTGGGGGTCCGGGTGACCTCACGGATGCTCGGCGACCCGGAGGAGCCGGACGAGTAGGGCGGCGCTCACACCGCGGCTCGTGCGCGGTGGCGCAGGCCCCGCGGCTCGTGCACGCGGGCGCCTGCCGCGCGGCTCGTGCGGACGGCCTACCCGCCGCGCGGCTCTCCGGGGGCGCGGACCCGGATCGTGGCTGACCAGGCGACCCGTTCGGCGGGCGCCAGGACGAGGGCCCGGTCCGCCGCCATCGCCGAGGCAAGGTCGTCGTCCGGCGAGGTCGTCGGCTGGAGGGCGTGCTGGGCCCGCGGCGCCTCCGGGGGCGGGGGCCAGCCCCCGTCGTCGAGCCAGATGCCCAGGTTCGGGGCGATCGGGGCGTACCAGGTCAGGTCGAGGCGCGACCCGTCGGGCTGGGCAACCGCGGCGACGCCGGGAAGGCCCTCCCCGCCGGCTGCGTCCCAGCTGCCATAGAGCTCCCAGCCACCGAATGCCTTGAGCGCCGTCCGGGCGGTGGGCTCGCCCACGACGTCGAGCTGGATCGGACGGCCGTCGGTCCCCGGGGTCTCGGGCCAGTCGGCATGGCCGGGGATCGGGGCCAGCGGAAGGCCCTCCGCCCAGGTCACGCGCACCGAGACGAGTCCTTCCACCTCGAGCCGGGCGCCCGGCTCGAGGTGGAGCAGCGGGTGCATCGACCACAGCACGGGCAGCGCGGTCGCGCCGACGTTCTCGAGCTCGTACTCGGCGACGAGGCGGGGACCGTCGAGCCGGAGGCGCCTCGTGAAGACGAACGGCCGATCGGATCCAGCCCAGGTCGTCGCGAGGACCTGTCCTTCGCCGACCCCGGTGGCGACGCGACCCCACAGGTCGCCGTGATCGCGGAGCGGGGGGCCGGCCGGGTTTGCCGGATCCGGACAGGGAGCCACCGTCGGCAGGCACTCGTCCCAGCCGAACGCGACCGCGCCGGAGAAGAGGGCGTCGCGGCCCGTCCAGGCAGCCGCTGACCCGTCGCGGTCCCATGTCCGGCGGCTCACCCTGCACGAGCCACTCGCGCCCGGTCCAGCGGTCGACGAGCGAGAGGACGCGTCCACCCAGGGCCGGGCAGACGGTGATCCCAAGGCGGTCGTTGCCGAGCTCCAGCGTGGCAAACGGCCCGAACGGAGCGCCCGGCTTGATCATCGCCCCGAACGGTACGCCGGGCGGCGTGGCGCCGGCAGGGTTGAACGGCCCGTGTCGGGCAGGCGTTCCGGCCGCAGTCGACCGGCACCTGCCGCTGGCGCGCCGCGGCCGTTGTGAGCGGTACGGCCCTACCCGTGGGCGGATCGGCGCCCCACCCAGCGCCCTCGGATCGCGCGCTATGACGTGGGCGTGCGGCTCCGGCACGGGCGTGGGCTCCGGCACGGGAGTGGGCTCCGGCAGGCGGGCGTCACCTCGGGGGGCGGCGTCGGCGCACCGCTCGGGATCGGCCCTCCTCCCGGGCTGGGCGCCGGTGTCGCGGTCGCGATCGGCTTGGGCGTCGGCTTGGGCGTTCGGCTTGGGCTTCGGAGTCGCCGCCGGAAGGCAGCCCGAGACGCCACTCCCCGAGGAGCGCCCGGCGATCGCCTTCGGGGCCAGGAACTCCTCCGGTGGGAGCGTTCCGGGGGGCGGGAACAGCCGGTCGGCCCGGGCGCGGATCGCGGCGAAGTCGGCCAGGAAGATGTAGCCGCGGGCGTCGAAGCCGGCCCGGATCAGCTTGCTGCCGGTCACGATCGCGCGGTAGGTCCCGGAGCGGTCCACCGTCCGGGCGTAGTCCACGAGCGACGGCACGAGGCTGCGTGGGATGTTGGTCTCCGCGGTCTTGCCCATCGCCCGGAGAAAGCCCACGGGGTCGGCGAGGAAGCCGCCCGTGACCACGCGGTCGCGAATCCCCGACAGGATCTCCTGCTGGCGCGTCTGGCGCGTGAGATCCGACTCGCCGTTCGCCTTGCGGATCCGCGCATAGGCCAGTGCCTGGTTCCCGTTCAGCTTGTGCCGGCCGGCCGTGATCGAGAAGCCCTTCGTGAACCCGTACTCGTCGTAGAGGGGATCACAGAACGCTCGCGCCACGTTGACCTCGATCCCGCCGAGAGCGTCGACGACGGCAACGAACCCGCCGAGGTTCACCTGGGCGTAGTAGTCGATCTGCAGGCCCGTCATCTCCCCGAACGCCGCCATCAGGACATCGTGGCCGTCCCCGCTGGAGCCGGGGAACTCGGCCGGATTCCGGCGCGCGTACGCGAGGAGGGAGTTCACCTTGCCGGAGAAGACGCCGCCGCCGGGCAGAGGGACATCCACCAGGTCGCGGGGAAAGGAGAGGAGCGAGACCGTCCGGGCGACGGGATCCAGCGACGCCACGATCATCGTGTCGGTCAGGAACGTGTTGCGACCGACGCCGGCGTCGACGCCCAGGATCAGCACGTTGAGCCGGCTGACCGCCGGCGTCGCGGTGGGCGTCGGGGACGGCGTGGGCGTCGGGGCGGAGGTGGCACCCGTGGCGGGGGTCGCGGTGGGCGTCGGAGCCGGCTGCCATGCTCCGGACGACGCGGCATCGTCGACGAAGACGTCGTTGGCGCTCTCGCGAACCGCCTGGCTCACGACGCCCGCGTACGCCTGCGGAGCGGCCACGAGGATGACGAGCGCGATGACCGGCAGCGTGTCGCGCATGCCCAGCCTGGGGAGCCGCCGGTCCGTGAGCGCGGAGCCGAGCGCCAGGAGCCGCCAGCCGAGCAGGGCAGCCTCGAGGGCGAGCACGAAGACGAGGACCCGGTCGTCGAGGAGTGCCCCCACGAGCTGGTCCGTGGTCGTGGCGGCCAGGACGCCCACCGCGAGGGCGGCGAGAAAGACGAGGGGGAGGCCGAAGAGCGCGGCCAGGCGCAGACGACCGGCGACGAGGTGCCCGAGGCCCGGCACGAGGACCGTGAGCAGGGCCGGGACGTACCGGCCACGCGCGAGGCCGGGGCGGTCTTCGGCGCTGGGGATCGACGGTGCGGGCTCGGTCACGGCGTCAGAGCCTACCAGATGCCCGCCGCTCACCCGCCGGTCGTGAGGCTGATGCGCCCTCATGAAGGCAGGCGCAGATGCCTCGCGACGCTCCGGGGTCGACGTGCACCCGGTGGCACCGAACGAGGACGGGCGTTTGACAGGTTCGGGGGCCGGCCCCATGCTTCACTGTGTTCAGGCGAACGCCTGCGCAGGGTCCGAGCATCCAACGCCACGCTCCCCGCGCCACGTCGCCACCCGGTCTCCCCGGCACTCACCTTCGCCGGCCGACCACTCATCGCATGGACCGAGTCCGCTCGAATGTCGCGGACCGGCCAGGAAAGGCACTCACCGGACATGATGTCCAGGAACTCCCCCGCGCGGCGTATCGCCGCGCCCCTCTCCCTCGCCGGGCGGGCTGCCGATGCGCGTCGCCAGCGGCGACGCCAGGTCGGCGACGCGCGCCTCTACTGCGGCACGAACGGCTGCCCGACGACCCTTCGCCGCGACCCCGCCACGGGCGTCGCGGCCTGCCCGATCTGCGGCTTCGCGCGCCGGCTCGACTGACCGACGCCGTCCGCCGGCGCGACGCGCTCGCCTGGCAACCCGTGCCCGGCGACGGCCTCCGTGGACGGTTCGTGGATAACCCGGTCGTGCCGCCCGAATCTCGTGGACAGAACCACTTGCGGGCGCTGACCCTCGCGGGCCATCATCCGGTCAGCCCGAAGGGGCCGTGATGAACGGACCGCGGTGCCGCCGCAAGGCGGCCGGGCTCCTCGCAAGGGGAGCCGGATCCTCCGTCAGGAGGGTCGGCCCTTCCGCAAGGGAGGCGTCGCAGTTCGCCGGTTGCACCGGTGCCGCAAGGTGTCGGACCCGCTCGCGAGAGTGGGAGGCGCTCCGCAAGGGGTGCCACAGCTGCCCGCAAGGGTGGCGAGTCCCCCGCAAGGGGGGCGAGGTGACCGGGTCGGCGGTCCTTTCGGGCGCTTTGCTGACCCGCGCGGCGTCCGCGGAAGGGCGCAGAGACCAGCCGTGGCCGCGGCCGGTCCGGCGGAAGCACCCCAGTCTCGTGCGGCCGGCCGGTCCCCGGTCGGTGGCCATCGCCGCCCGGCTCCATGCAACGAATCCCGGTCGAGCACGCTCCGTTCGACGCTCAGGGTGCTGCCCGGCCCGGATCCGTCACCGGGCGCAGCGTGGTGAGAGCCGAATCCTTTCACGGAGTCCGTCCCCGGCTGGCTGTCCGTGGCCAGCACGGACGTCGGGCTTGCCCACCACTGAGCGCGGCGCGGCGGGCACCCCACCCGCGCGGATGTAGACTCGAACGCGACGTGCCCGCGCGCCACCCGGCGTGCCCGTTCCCGACGTCGAGGAGCCCGTGTCCGACGCGCCCCCGCCCACGCCCACCGTGCCCGACGCGCCCGCACCGCCCGCAGCGCCCGCAGCGTCTGCGTGCGCCCGATGCTCCCGACGGGTGCGCCATCCGCCTGGCCGGCCTGCGGTTCGCCTTCCCGGTCGACGGGCAGACCGTCCCAGTGCTCGGGGGGATCGACCTCGAGGTCGCGCGCCGGTCCGTCATCGCCCTGGTCGGCCCCAATGGCTGCGGCAAGAGCACGCTTCTCCGGGTCATCGCCGGGCTGCTGCCCGCAGCGGGCGGCAGCGTCGAAGTCGAGGGTCGACCGGTGAGCGGGCCTGATGCCCGTGTCGGCCTGGTCTTCCAGGAGCCGCGCCTCCTGCCCTGGCGATCCGCGGTCGCGAACGTGGCCTTCCCGCTGGAGGTTGCCGGCCTCGATCGCGCGCCGCGGGAAGCGCGGGCCCGTGAGCTCCTGGGCCTCGTCGGCCTCCGGGACTGGGCGGGGGCCCGGCCGGTCGAGCTGTCCGGCGGCATGCGCCAGCGCCTCGCGATCGCGCGCGCCCTGGCCCTCGAGCCCTCGGTCCTGCTGCTCGACGAGCCGTTCAGCGCCCTCGACGCCCTGACCCGCGAGCGTTTCAACGTGGAGCTGCTCCGCCTGTGGGAGCGGATCGGCAGCACGATCGTGCTGGTCACCCACAGCATTCCCGAAGCCGTCTTCCTGGCCGACCGCGTGATCGTGCTCTCGCCGCGGCCCGCCGTGGTGGCCGCCGACATCCTCGTCGAGCTGCCGCGGCCCCGCCGTCTCGCCGACCTGGACGCCGTCGTCCTGTCGCGGACCGCGGCGGAGATTCGGGCCCGGCTCGGCGGCGCCACGGACGACGCGTTCGCGGTGGCGACCGGCGAAGTGGGGCGCCATGACGAGCCCGACCTGGTGATCGCGTGAGACACGCGCGCGGGCGCATCGTCCCCCCGCTGATCGCGTTCGTCGGGTTCATTGCGACCTGGCAGCTGATCGTCTGGATCGGCGACTACCCGCCCTTCATCCTGCCCGGTCCGTTCCTCGTCGCTGAGCGCTTCGTGACGGGGTGGCTCGACGGCATCTTCTGGTCACACCTGGTCACGACGATCTCCGAGATCGCCGTCGGGTTCACGGCGGGAGCGGCGGCGGCGCTGCCGACCGGCTACATCCTCGCCCGGTCGCGCCTCGCGGACCGGGTGATGTCGCCGTATCTCGTGGCGGCGCAGGCCGTCCCCATCCTCGCCCTGGCCCCCCTCATCGCCCTCTGGTTCGGGACCGGCCTTCTGTCGCGCTCGATCATCATCGCCCTCGTCGTCTTCTTCCCGGTGGCGATCAGCGTGATGATCGCCATCCGGGGCATCGACCGCCGCCTCCTGGAGATGGCCCGGAGCTACCGGGTGACCCGCCGGCAGCGGATCGTCCTGGTGGAGATCCCCGCCGCGCTGCCCGGGATCGTGGGCGGCCTGCGGATCGGGATCACGCTCGCGGTCGTGGGCGCCATCGTGGCCGAGTGGACGGGCGGCGAGCAGGGCCTTGGCGTGCTCATCAACCTGGCCCGGGGGAGTCTGTTCGACATTCCCCTCCTCTTCGCGACGCTCACCGTGATCGCTCTCCTGGGGATCGTGCTGTACGGATCCGTGCTTCTGGTGGAGCGCCACGTCGCGGCCCGGACCTGAGGCAACGCGGATCCTGGTCACCGCGGCCAGCGCGGCCATCGCGGGTTCGAGCGACGCGTCCGGTGCCGCCGGTGCTACGATCAGTGCGCCTTCGGGGCAGGGTGCAATTCCCGACCGGTGGTAGCGCCCCCGAGTGGGGCGAGCCCACGAGCGACGGCCGCCATGCAGCGCCGTCGCAGACCCGACCGCGACCACCCTGGTCGCGCCAGCGGGGCCGACGGTCAGAGTCCGGATGGAAGAAGGCGACGGGCGGGCGCCCGAGCGGGGTGCCCCCACGTGCCGTCTCGCCCCTGGGTCGCACTGCGAACACGGGAGAGACGCGTGACTACCTCGAGCCCCACCCGCCCCGGCCTCCGTCACAGCCGCCCGCATCCGGGCCGCCTCGCCGCGGCGCTCGCCGTGCTCGCCGTCTTCGTCGCCGCCTGCAGCGGCGCGGCAACCTCGACGCCGTCGGGGCCGGCGCACCACCGCCCCGGCGACCTCGGGCGCGCCCGTGACACCCTCCCCCACCCCAGTCACCCCCACGGAGCTCACCGTCGGGCTCGGCTTCATCCCCAGCGTCCAGTTCGCCCAGTTCTACCTCGCCGACCAGGCCGGCTACTACCGCGACGCGGGCCTGGAGGTCACGTTCGAGAACAAGATCGACCCGGAGCTCATCACGCTCGTCGCCCAGGGTGTGTTCGACATGGGAATCGCCGACGGGACGAGCGTCATCCCGGCCGTGAGCCAGGGGATCCCCGTCCAGTACATCTTCACCGTCTACGCCGACTTCCCGAGCATCGTCTTCGCCAAGGCGTCCTCCGGGATCGTCGGGCCGGCCGACCTCGCCGGGAAGAAGGTCGGGGTCCCGGGCAAGTACGGGTCGTCGTGGATCCAGCTCCAGGCGCTCCTCGCGGGCGTGGGCCTGACCCCGGAGGACGTCGAGATCGTGCCCTTCCCTGACTACGGCCAGCTGGCCGCGCTCGAGCAGGGCGTCGTCGATGCCGCGACGGGGTTCGTCAACAACGAACCCGTGCGCATGGAGCTGGCCGGGACGCCCACCGTCGTGCTGGCGTTGCCGCCGTCGGACCAGCTGCCCGGCAACGGCCTGATCGTCGGCCGGGCGGCACTCGACGGCCCGAAGGCCGACGCGATCCGGCGCTTCATCGCGGCGACCCGGAAGGCGACGGAGGAGATCATCGCCGATCCCGAAGCCGGGCTCGAGGCCGCCATCGTCCGCGTGCCCGAGCTGGCCAACGACCGGCCTGCCCAGCTCGCGGTCCTGGAAGCCACGATCGACACCTGGCAGAACGACTTCACCGTCGCCAACGGGATCGGCGCGGTCGATCCGGCGGCGTGGGAGCGTTCGATCGAGTTCATGAGCGGCCTGCCCGACTCGCCGGTGGCGCGTCCGGTCACCGTCGCCGAGTGCATCGATCCGACCTTCGCGGCGCCGTAGCGGGCCGCGGCCCGCCGGTGAGCTGACCAGGGGAAGCGAAACGGCCGGCGCGCTCGCCGCGAAGGCTGGGCGTCGCCGGCCGCTGACCGCTGGATCAGGCTGCCCGGTCGGTGACCCGCTCGACGACCATCGTCTGGGCGAGCTCGTCGGCCGCGACCTCGAGATCGATCGCGATCTCGTCGGAGACCAGCCAGCCGCCGCTCTCGAGGCCGACGTTCCACGTGAGGCCCCAGTCCGAGCGCTTGATCTTCGTCGTCGCCGCGAAGCCGGCGTGCCGGCGGCCGTCCATCCCGGTGACGATGCCGAGCGCTTCGCCGAGCAGGGTGACCGAACGGGTGACGCCGCGGATGGTCAGGTCACCCGTGATCGCCCAGCGATCGCCCCTCGGCGCGATCGCGGTGCTGGCGAACGTGATGGTCGGGTGCGTCTCGGCGTCGAGGAAGTCGGCCGAGCGGAGATGGTTGTCGCGCGCGTCCGTGCCGGTCTCGATCGATGCGGCCGGGATCGTCGACTTCGACGCGGGAGCTCGCGGCATTGGCCTCGTCGAAGTCGATCGTGCCGGTGACGCCCTTGAAGATGCCCCGCACCTTCGTGATCATCATGTGCCTGCCGGTGAAGCTCACGACCGTGTGTGCCGGGTCGAGCTGCCAGGTGCTCATCGTGCTTCCGCTCCTGCTCCTGTCCCATCGTCCGGCCGTGTCCGGGCCGGTCCGAATGTAGTTGACTGCGCAACTATATCACCCTCATGGTTGCGTGTGCAACTACCTGTCCGAGGCGCTATGATCCACGGCAGCCGGAGCCAGCTTCGGGCCAGGAGAACCATGAGCGAGATCGCCGCGCCGTACCGCAGCACCACCGGGGTTCCCGATGCGCCCCGCCCCGACGACCCGCGCCTGCGGGCGTGGGTCGCGTTCCTCCAGGCATACGCGGTGGTCACGCGGCGGCTCGAAGCCGAGCTCCAGGCCGAGCGCGGCCTCTCGCTGGCGGACTACGACGCCCTCGTGCAGCTCGCCGTCGCCGATGATCGGCGTCTCCGCATGAGCGAGCTCGCCGAGCGTGTCGTCCTGTCGCGGAGCGGCGTGTCGCGCCTCGTCGATCGGCTGGAGGCCGGCGGGCTCGTGGCGCGGCGGGCCTGCCCGACGGATGCCCGCGGGTCGTGGGCCGAGCTGACGGCGGCCGGCCTCGACCGGCTGCGCGACGCGGCCCCGGTCCACCTGCGCGGCGTGGATGCGCACTTTCTCTCCCCCATCGCTGCGACGGACCGGGAGGGGCTCGTCCGCGCTCTCGAGGCCGTCGTGCGCAGCAGCCGCGCAATCGACACGGCGATCCTGCCCGCCTGCGACACGATCGCCGAGGCGCTCGAACCCTGACCGGCGTGGCCGGCGTGCTGCGAACCGGGACGAGCGGGTTTGCCTATCCCGCCTGGGCTCCGGCCTTCTATCCCGCCGGCGCGCGCGGCGAGGCGCTCCTGCCGGCGTACGCGGCGCACCTCGCGGCGGTCGAGCTCAGTGGCACGTACTACCGCCAGGTCACGGGTGCGCAGGCAGTGGTGTGGGCGAGCCGCGTGCCCTCGTCGTTCCGCTTCACCGTCAAGCTCCTGCGAACAGGATCGCTGCGCGCCTACGCCAGCGATCCCGCTGAGACGCTGCCGTGGCTGACGGCGCCGCTGGCCGCCTTCGGCGATCGGCTGGGTGCTGCCCTCTTCCGGATCCCGGCCGGCCAGGTCCGCGACGACGCGCGCCTCGACCGCCTGCTGGCAGCCTGGCCCGCAGGCATCCCCCTTGCCATCGAGGCGCAGGACCCCTCGTGGCAGGTCGACGAGACCCACGGTCGGGTGCGGGCCTCTGGTGCCGTCCTCGTCGTGACCGACACTGACGAGGCGCCCGATCCACCATTGACGATGACCGGTCCCCTGCTCTACCTGCGCCTCCGGCGCACCATGTACGGGACCGCCGACCTCGACGCGTGGGCGGCGCGACTGGAACCCTTCCTCGCAGACGGGCGGGACGCATACGTCTTCTTCCGTCACGATGAGCACGGCGCGACGCCGGGGTACGCGATGGCGCTCGCGGCGCGGCTGGCGCGGTATCTGCCGACGGAGGCCGCTGGACGCGGAGGAGCTGAGTGACGGAGCGGAGCGGCATGACGAGGCGAGACGACACGACCAGGCGGCTGGTCGCCCTGTGATGGTGCGTCGGCGGGCGGCAGGTGCGGGCGCCCTCGTCGTGATGCTGCTCGCCGGGTGTGGCAGCGCGCCCTCGCCGGACCGTCCGACGCCGCCGATCGTGAGCCCGCCGGCCTGGACGCCGTCGCCCACCTCCACCGCGCCGGCCGCCCCAACAGCGTGCGACGACATCACCCCCCATCCCATCCCCCACCACGCCCGGCGCAATCGACCTGGAGCTCGTCGCAGAGGGCCTCGAGAGCCCCCTCTTCGCGGGCAGCGCCAACGATGGCAGCGGACGCCTGTTCGTGCTCGAGCAGGCGGGTCGCGTCCGCGTGGTCCGGGACGGGCGCCTCGTGCGGGCGCCCTTCCTCGACATCGCCGCCCGCATCTCCGCCGGCGGCGAGCGCGGCCTTCTCGGGATCGCGTTCGCCCCGATCGTTCGCGACCGACGGCCGCTTCTTCGTCGACTACACGGACCGCGACGGCAGCACCGTGGTCAGCGAGTTCCGCGCCCCGGACCCGGCGGCCGACCGCGCGGACCCCGGTTCCGAGCGGGTTCTCCTCCGGATCGACCAGCCGTTCGCGAACCACAACGGCGGTGCCCTGGCCACCGGACCCGACGGGCTCCTCTGGATCGCGACCGGGGATGGCGGCTCTGGCGGCGACCCGCTGGGCAACGGCCAGAGCCTCCGCACGCTCCTGGGCAAGCTGCTGCGGATCGACCCGCGCCCGGCCGGCGGCGCGCCCTACGGGATCCCGGCGGACAACCCGTTCGTGGGGCGGGCCGGGGGACGGGCCGGCGCGCGGGCGGAGATCTGGGCCTACGGCCTGCGCAACCCGTGGCGCTTCTCGTTCGACCGGGCAAGCGGCGACCTCTGGATCGGCGACGTCGGACAGGGTGCGATCGAAGAGGTGGACCGCTGGCCGGCCGGCTCGCCGGGCGGGCCGAACTTCGGCTGGAACACGATGGAGGCGAGCGCCTGCTTCAATCCCGGGGAAGGGTGTGACCGCGCGGGGCTGGTCCTCCCGGTCGCCGAGTACGGCCACGACCGGGGTTGCTCGATCACCGGCGGCTACGTCTACCGGGGAGCAGGCGTCCCCGGGCTCGCGGGTACGTATCTCTACGCCGACTACTGCGCCGGGACGATCTGGGGCCTCGAAGCCGCTGCCGAGAGCCCGTCGCCGAGGGTGCTCCTCGACTCCGGGCTCTCGGTCGCCTCGTTCGGGGAGGACGAGGCCGGCGAGCTCTACGTCGTCGACCTCGCCGGCGGCCGCCTCTTGCGGGTCGTCGCGGCGATCTGACGTTGGCCCGCCGGTCCCGCCGGCAGGCCAGGCGGGGTCGCTACCCGATCAGGTAGACGACGCTGACCGAAACGGAGATCTCCGAGGTGCCGGGCAGGATCGGCGTGGACGCCTCGTCGGCGCGCAGGGCCCCCGCATACGGGACGGGCCACGGCGTCGGCGCGGACTGCTCGCTGATCGAGGCGACGCCGATGATCGAGACGCCGGCGGCGCTCGCGAGAGCGTCGGCCTTCGCCCGGGCCTGCTTCATCGCCTCGGCTCGAGCCTGGCCTTCGGCGCCACTGGGGTCGTCCACCCGGAACGTGACCCCGTCGAGGGTCGACCCGCCCGAGACGAGGGCGCCGTCCACCGCGTCGGCGAGCTTCTCCAGATCGCGGACCGTCGCGACGACGCCGTTGCGCATCTCGTAGCCGGTGATCTTCGGTGCTTTGCCGTTCGTGTTGTAGTCGTAGACGGGCTGCAGCGAGAGGGTGGTGGTGCGGATGTCCTTCTCGGCGACGCCTGCGTCGCGGAGCGCCTTGACCACGCCCTCCATCGCGGTCGCGGCCGCGGCCCGGGCTTCCTTGACCGTGGCCCGCTGAATGACGACGCCCACGTGGAGGTCCGCGACGTCCGGAGCGGTGGTCACGATCCCGGTGCCGGAGACGCTGATCGTTCGGTCGGGCTCGGTGGCGTCCTGGCCGCGGGCCGCCCGTGGCGCGAGCGCGGGACCGAGGGCGACGGCCAGCATCAGGCCGCCGACGATGCCGATCGCGACCCAGGCGGGGCGCGAGGCGGGCGGGGTGATGGTGCGCGGGGTGGACATGGCTGAGACTCCCCTGCTCGATGCGTCTGGCGGCGGCCTGCGGGCACGAGCCCGGCGACCGCGACACCGACACCTGGCGATCGGCCGGCTCGGCCGAGTCAAGGCCCGTGACGCGAGGGACGGCAGTCCGGTTCCCGGACCCCGGTTCCCGGACCCCGCTACAGGTCGAGCGGGTCGACCTTGTCCGGATCGATCCCGAAGCCCGCGATCGCCTCGGCGACCAGGCTTGCCGGGACCGTGCCCGCGCGCTGGAGAGCGGCCAGGGCGGCCACGGCCACGTTCGGGGCATCGATCTCGAACAGGCCGCGCAGCGCCTCGCGCGTGTCGCTGCGGCCGAAGCCCTCCGTGCCGAGCGAGACGTAGCCCGCCGGCAGCCAGCGTCCCAGCAGGTCGGGAAGCGCCTTGACCCAGTCCGAGACCAGGACGACGGGTCCGCCGTCGCTCCCGAGCACCTGGGTGACGAAGGGCACCCGCGGCCCGTCGGTCGGGTGGAGGCGGTTCCAGCGCTCCACCTCGAGGGCGTCGCGCCGGAGGAGCTGCCACGAGGTCGCGCTGTACACCTCGGCGGCCACGCCGAAGCGCTCGGCGAGCAGCTCCCGTGCCGCGAGCGCCTGCTGGAGGATCGCGCCCGAGCCCACGAGACGCACCCGCCCCTTCAGCCCGCCCTCGATCTCCGGCGCCGCCAGCAACCGGTAGAGACCGCGGATGATCCCCTCGTCCGAGCCGTCGGGCTTGGGCGGCATCGGGTGATTCTCGTTGTAGAGCGTGACGTAGTAGAGGTGATCCTCGCCGCGCCCGTACATCCGCTCGATCCCGTCGCGGACGATCACCGCGAGCTCGTACGCGAAGGCCGGATCGTAGGCCCGGATCGCCGGCACGGTGGACGCCAGGAGGTGACTGTGGCCGTCCTCGTGCTGGAGCCCTTCGCCGTTGAGCGTCGTGCGCCCCGCGGTGGCGCCCATCATGAAGCCGCGGCCGCGGGCGTCGGCGAAGGCCCAGGCCTGGTCGCCGGTCCGCTGGAAGCCGAACATCGAGTAGAAGATGTAGAAGGGGATCATCGGCTCGCCGTGGGTGGCATACGAGGTGCCGGCGGCCTGGAACGAGGCCATCGAGCCGGCCTCGTTGATTCCCTCCTCGAGAACCTGGCCGTCCTGCGCCTCCCGGTAGGACAGGACCAGATCGGAGTCGACCGGCTCGTACCGCTGGCCCTGGCTGGCGTAGATCCCGACCTCCCGGAAGAGGGGGTCCATGCCAAAGGTCCGGGCCTCGTCGGGGATGATCGGCACGACGCGACGGCCGAAGCCCGGATCCCGCATCAGGTTCCGGAGCAGCTTGGCGAAGACCATCGTGGTGCTGACGGCGGTGGCCGAGCCGGCGGCGAACTCGGCGTCGGCCTCCGGCGCGGGCGCGGGCAGGGGGTGCGGCCGCACGATCCGCTTCGGGAGGGAGCCGCCGAGCGCGCGCCTCCGCTCGAGGAGGTACTGGACCTCCTCCGAGTCCGGGCCCGGGTGGAAGTACGGGGCGTCCTTGATCTTCGCATTCGGGGATCGGCAGCTCGAGGCGGTCCCGGAAGACCAGCATCTCGGCCTCGGAGAGCTTCTTCGCCTGGTGGGTGACGTTGCGGCCCTCGACGCCGGGGCCCAGGGTCCAGCCCTTGATCGTCTTGGCCAGGATGACGGTGGGGGCGCCGCGGAACTCGGTCGCGGCCCGATAGGCGGCGTAGAGCTTGCGGTAGTCGTGGCCGCCCCGGCGGAGACGCGTCAGGTCGTCGTCGGAGAGGTGCTCCACGAGCGCGCCCAGCCGTGGATCCGGCCCGAAGAAGTGCTCCCGGATGTAGGCGCCGCCGGCAACCGAGTACTTCTGGAACTCGCCGTCGACGGTCTCGTTCATCTTCGTGACGAGGGCGCCGTCGGTGTCGCGGGCCAGGAGCTCGTCCCACTCGCGACCCCAGATCACCTTGATCACGTTCCACCCGGCGCCCCGGAAGATCCCCTCCAGCTCCTGGATGACCTTGCCGTTCCCGCGCACCGGGCCGTCGAGACGCTGCAGGTTGCAGTTGACGACGAAGGTGAGGTTGTCGAGCCGCTCGCGCCCGGCCATGCCGAGGGCGCTGAGGGACTCCGGCTCGTCCATCTCGCCGTCGCCCAGGAAGGCCCAGACGCGCGACGCCGAGGTGTCCTGGATCCCCCGGTGACCCAGGTAGCGGTTGAAGCGGGCCTGGTAGATGGCCGAGATGGGCCCGAGGCCCATGCTGACCGTGGGGAACTCCCAGAAGTCGGGCATGAGTCGAGGGTGGGGGTACGAGCTGAGGCCGCGCCCTGGCACCACCTCTCGGCGGAAGCTGTCGAGCTGGCCCTCGCTGAGACGCCCTTCGAGGAAGGCCCGCGCGTACATCCCCGGCGCGGCGTGACCCTGGTAGAAGACCTGGTCGCCGGCATCGTCGTCCTTGCCCCGGAAGAAGTGGTTGAAGCCCACCTCGTAGAGGCTCGCGGAGCTGGCGTAGGTGGAGAGGTGACCGCCGATCCCCGGGTAGGCGTTGTTGGCGCGCAGCACCATGGCGGCCGCGTTCCAGCGGACCAGGCGACGGATCCGGCGCTCGATCGCCTCGTCGCCCGGGAACGCGGGCTCCTGCTCGGGGCTGATCGTGTTGATGTACCGGGTCTGGGTGAGGGGCGGGAGGCCCACGTCCCGCTGCCGGGCCCGCTTGAGCAGCTTGTAGGCCACGAACCTGGCGCGCTCGGCGCCCTCCTGGTCGAGGAGCTGGTCGAACGAGTCGATCCAGTCCTGGGTCTCCGACGGATCGATGTCGGGAAGCTGCTGCTTGAAGTCGTCGCTGTACATCGAGCCGGAGCGTAGCCGATCCGCCCGGCGGGCGCGGTCGCGCCCCTCGTCGGCCCATCGGCGTCCTCCGAACGCTCGGGGGGCCGCTGCGGTAGAGTCGCGTCATGCACAAGGGTCTACGAACCGGGAGCCGCGGGGACGGCCTGATGCGCCTTCGATCCCTTGCCGCCCTGGCCATCTCCGGCGTGGCCGGGACCTTCCTCGTCGACCGCTGGATCGGCGATCTCATCGCCCACGGCGAAGCGATCGACCCGGTCATGAAGATGGCAATCACCATCGACGCCCCGATCGACGCCGTCTGGGAGATCGTCGCCGACATCGAGCGCCAGCCGCTCTGGATGGAGGAGATGAAGTCGGTCCGCCTCCTCTCGCCCGGCCCGGTCGGGGTCGGGACCCGAGGCGAGGCGGACGTCCGCATCTTCCTGGTGGGGATCGTGGACCCGGTCGAGGTCGACATCTACGACCCCCCGACCCGCTTCGGCATCCGCCATGTCGGGACGTTCACCGGCGAAGGGCGCATCACGCTCGAGGCGATCGACGCGCGACGGACGCTGGTCCGGTGGGACGAGCGGCTCGTGCCGCCCGTCTTCCCGCACCTCGGCCAGCTCCTCCAGAAGCCCATCATGGGCGCCATCTTCCAGGCGGACCTGGAGCGCCTCCGCGAGATCGTCGAGTCGGAGCACGCCGAGGCAATGGCGAACCTCGGCTCCCGCGGCGGCTGACCCCATCACCGGCCAGCTCGTGCGCGTCCACCTTGTCGACGCGACCTACGAGCTCTTCCGGGCGTACCACGCGCCGCGCCCCGCGGTCCGCGGCCGCCGCGGGATGCCCCTCAGCGCGGTTGCCGGGCTCGTGGGGACGCTCCTCGCGCTGCTCCGGGACGAGGGGGCCACGCACGTCGCCTGTGCGCACGACCGGGTGATCCGCTCGTTCCGGAACGACCTGTGGCCCGGGTACAAGACCGAGGCGGGCGTCCCCGCCGACCTGCTGGCCCAGTTCCCCGTGGCGGAGGAGGCGATCGTCGCGCTCGGGATCCCGCTCTGGGCGATGGTCGAGCTCGAGGCGGACGACGCGCTGGCGACGGGAGCGCTCCGCTTCGCGGCCGACCCGGGCGTCGAGCAGGTCCTCGTCTGCACGCCCGACAAGGACCTCGCCCAGGTCGTGCGCGGCGACCACATCGTCCTGCGCGACCGGCGGCGCGACCTCATCTTCGACGACGCCGGCGTCCGGGCGAAGTGGGGCGTCGCGCCCGCGGCGATCCCCGACTGGCTCGCCCTCGTGGGCGACGCCGCCGATGGGTTCCCGGGTCTCCCGGGCTTCGGGGCCGTCGCGGCGTCGACGCTTCTCGTCGCGTTCGGCTCGCTCGAGGGCGTCCGCGCCGCGCCTGCCGACAGCTGGCCGCGCCCGGATCCGGGGCGCCGCGAGACTGGCGGCGACGCTCGACGAGCGCTGGGCCGACGCCGTCCTCTTCCGCGACCTGGCGACGCTCCGTCTCGACGCTCCCCTCCCCGAGCGAGCGGTCGACGAGCTCCGCTGGGACGGGGTGGATCGGGACGCCTGGGAGGCCTTCTGTGCCCGCTGGGAGCTTCCGGGCCTGCTGCGGCGGCCGCACCACTGGCGCGCCGGGTAGCGCACGCGGAAGGCAATGCGCCAGGGGTTGCGGCGTGCCGCCCGGCATCGCGCCGCGGGAGCGCCTACGCCGGCTCGCGCAGGAGCTCGAGCAGGACCGCGTGGTGGGCGGGCGGGGCCGCGAGGAGGCCCATGCCCCTGGTGGACGCCGCCAGGTTGAACCAGGGACCGCCGGCCATGTCCGTGACGGTGGCGCCGGCGCGCTCGGCGATGAGACCCGCTGCGGCCACGTCCCAGGCCGACAGTCCGTTGGTCTGGCTGAAGGCATCGAAGCGGCCGTTGGCAACGTAGGCGAGGGCCAGCGCGGCGGAGCCCATCTGCCGCGAGATCCGGATGGCTCTTCGGACGCGCCGCGTGCGCAGAGCAGGCGCACGTCCGCCCACCGCGAGGCCCATGACGAAGTCCACGAGGCGCTCCTTGCCCGAGACGACGACCGGCCGTCCGTCGAGCGTGGCCGGCCCGTCGGCCGTGGCGGCGTACGTCTCCGCGCGGATCGGGTCGTGGATGACGCCCACGACGGGCTGACCGTCGACGACGAGGGCGAGCGAGACGCAGAAGAACGGGATCGCGTTGGCGTAGTTGATGGTCCCGTCGATCGGGTCGCAGACCCACGTCCGGTGAGCGGCGGCGGCGTCGCGGCCGGACTCCTCGCCGTAGAAGGCGTCGTTGGGGAAGCGCTCGGCCAGCGCAGACCGGATCAGGGCTTCGGATGCGTGGTCCACCTCGGTCACGATGTCCCGGACGCCCTTGAAGGCGATCGCGCCGGCGTCGTCGAGACGCTCAGCGAGGAGGATGCCCGCGCGGGCGGCGATCTCCACCGCGGCGGCGAGCTCCGCGGCCCACGCGCTCTCGGTCGGGCCCGGGCCGGTCATCGCGAGCAGTCCACGGCGAGCGTGCGCTCCGTGGCGCCCAGCCCGTTCACGCGCTGCTCGAAGACGAGCCCATAGCCAGCCGGAACCTCGGGCGTCCGGATGTAGGTCTCCACCGGGGGGTTGCCGGGGTAGGTCGGGTCCCAGATTCGGCAGCTGGCCTGGCCGTCGCGTGAGCCCAGGTTCTCGACGGCGATCGTGAGCAGCAGCCCGCTGCCATCCGGGGTGGCGCTTCGCAAGGCCGACTGGAAGGGGCCCACGCCGCCCACGAAGAACGTCAGGGCAACGGCCAGCCCCACGACAGCGAGGCCGATCCCCAGGAAGACGGTCCCGTGGGCCTGGGACGCGGCCGGCTGCTCGAGGCCGGCCGGATTGCAGGCCGCACAGAGCGCGTCGGTGAGCGGAACCGGCGCGCCACAACGCACGCAGGCGTGCGTAGGCGCGGGGGCAGCCGCGTTGGGGGCACCGGAGTCGGTGCCGGGGGCCTCGCTCACCTCCCGATCTTCCCACGGGCAGCCCCTGGACGCTGGGCAGCACTCGCGTGGCACGTCGGCGTCGGCCGCGAGTGCGCACTCCGGCGCGGGGTGGCACTCCGGCGCGGTAGCATCCACCGTGCCCCGGGCGCGCGAGGGACGTCGCGCCGGGCGGCCCACGATGAACGAGAGGGCACGGCGATGGCGGACAGGGCGGAGATCGGCGTCTTCGGCGGCTCGGGCTTCTACTCGCTGCTCGACGACGTGCGCGAGATCAAGGTCGACACGCCGTACGGGCCCCCGTCCGACAGCGTCTTCCTGGCGGACGTCCACGGCCGGTCGATCGCCTTCCTGCCTCGCCACGGCCGCCGTCACTCGATCCCGCCCCACGCCATCAACTACCGGGCGAACGTCTGGGCCCTGCGCGCGCTCGGGGTCAAGGCCGTCATCAGTCCCTGCGCGGCCGGCTCGCTCCAGAAGCACGTGGCTCCGGGCGACTTCGTCACCTGCGACCAGTTCGTCGACCGGACCAACGGCCGCAAGGACACCTTCTACGACGGCCCGATCCCCAACCACGTCTCGTCCGCGGACCTCTACGACCCGGCCCTCCGGGCGATCGCCGCCGACGTCATCCGCGAGCACGGGATCACGCTCCACGAGCGAGGCACGGTCGTGGTCATCCAGGGACCGCGGTTCTCGAGCAAGGCCGAGTCGCGCTGGTTCAGCGATGCCGGCTGGGAGGTCATCAACATGACCCAGTACCCGGAGGCGTACCTCTGCCGGGAGCTGGGGATGGCGGTGGTCAACATCAGCCTCATCACCGACTACGACGCGGGGGTCCTCGAGGGCACCGAATCGGTCAACGCCCAGAGCGTCCTCGAGGTGTTCCAGCAGAACGCCGAGCGGATCCAGAAGGTCGTGCTCGAGATGATCCGTCGCTTCCCCGCCGACCTCGACGCGCTGGCGGCCGGCGAGGCGTTGCGCTTCGCCCGGGGCGATGGTCACGTCGTGTCGCCCGAGGACGTCCGCCTGTTCGAGACCGGGCTCTAGGCGCCGTGGCCGATCCTTCGCCGGCGCCATCCGCCCGACGGGACCCGAGGGCCTTCCTCGGCCGCGGACGCCAGCCGATCGGCGTCAGCCTCGGCGTGATCGGCGTCGCGGCCGACTGGTGGCTGGAGAGCGCCGGGCGCCTCGAGAAGTCCGGGTATGCCGGGATCTGGGCGTGGGACCACTTCATGGGCCGGGGAGCGTCGCCGACGACCGTCCTCGAATGCTGGACCATGCTGGCCCTCGCGGCGGGACGAACGGAACGGATGACGGTCGGCAGCTTCGTGACCAACGTCATGAACCGCCACCCGGCCCTGCTCGCCCGGATGGTCGGCACGCTCCAGGTCGCGACCGGGGGCCGGGCCGTGCTCGGCATCGGCATCGGCGGCCATCCGGCCGAGCACGAGGCCTACGGGATCGACTTCCCGTCGGTACCCGAGCGGGTCGCTCGGCTCACCGAGGCGCGTGGCGGTGATCCGCGCCCTGTGGGGCGGCGGGCCTGTCTCGAGGCCGAGCCCGTTCTACCCGCTCGTGGACGCCGTTGCGCGTCCAGTTCCCGAGCCGCCCCCGCCGATCATCGTCGGTGGCGAGACCCCGGCCGGCGCCCGGCTGGCAGCCCGGGTCGGCGACGGCTGGACGGGCTTCAGCGACAACTTCACCGAGCTCGAGCCCATCTACCGCCAGGCGCTCGAGGCCGCCGGGCGTCGCCGGGAGGACTCGGTCGTGGTGCTCGGCGTCCAGGGCGAGGGTGGCTGGCGTCCCGGCGACTCGCTGCGTGCCTCGCCGTGGGTCGGGCAGCCGCTCGAGGAGCTCGCCCGGTGGCGGGCGCTGGGTGCCGACGGGGTCGTCGTGCAGGCTCGGACGCCGGCCGACGTTGACGCCCTGGTGCGAGCAGCGGAGCGCTGGTAGCGGAACCGAACGGAGACGTCCGGACCGAAGCGCCCGCGAGGCGGCGGCGCAGCGCCGGCCCCGCCAGCTGACACCCGTCCCGGCTGATTTGTGCTTCTCTCGCACAAATGCAACGTGGTACGCTCGCAGCGGCAAGGTGAGCGGCTCGGTGCCGGGCCGCGACGGGTTCGGGTTGCACGCGGGAGGCCTGATCGTGGGCGAGCAGTTCTTCATGGACGTCAAGGAGCCGATCCGTTTCGGCGGGCTCGGATCGTCGGAGAGCCTCGCGTTCAAGGTCTACGAACCGGACCGCGTCGTGCTGGGCAAGAGGATGGAGGACCACCTCCGGCCCGGTGTCTGCTTCTGGCACTCCTTCGCCTGGGCGGGCACCGACATGTTCGGGCTCGGCACGTTCGACCGTCCCTGGATCACGGACTCGATGGATTCGATGGCCGCGGCCCGCATGAAGCTGGCGGCCGCCTTCGAGTTCTTCACCAAGCTCGGCACCCCGTGGTACTGCTTCCACGACCGCGACGTGGCGCCCGAGGGGGCGTCGTTCGCCGAGTTCCGGGACAACCTCGACGCCCTCGCCGACGAGGCCGCCGGCTACCAGGAGCAGACCGGCGTCGGCCTTCTGTGGGGGACCGCGAACCTCTTCTCGCACCCGCGCTACCAGGCCGGCGCCTCGACCAACCCCGACCCCGATGTCTTCGCCTACGCCGCGGCGCAGGTCAAGCACATGCTCGAGGTTACCCAGCGCCTCGGCGGCGCCAACTACGTCCTGTGGGGCGGCCGCGAGGGCTATGACACGCTCCTCAACACCGACCTGCGCCGCGAGGGCCAGCAGCTGGCCCGCTTCCTCGCCCTCGTCGCCGAGCACAAGGCGAAGATCGGCTTCACCGGTACGCTCCTCATCGAGCCCAAGCCGATGGAGCCGACCAAGCACCAGTACGACTTCGACTCCGCCACCGTCCACGGCTTCCTCGCCCGTCACGGCCTCGACGGCGAGTTCCGCCTCAACATCGAGGCGAACCACGCGACGCTTGCCGGCCACTCCTTCCAGCACGAGGTCGCGTACGCCGTGGCGAACGGCATGTTCGGGAGCATCGACGCGAACCGCGGCGACTACCAGAACGGCTGGGACACCGACCAGTTCCCGAACTCGGTCGACGAGCTCTCGCTGGCCCTCTACGAGATCCTGCGCGGCGGGGGCTTCACGACCGGCGGCTTCAACTTCGACGCGAAGCTGCGCCGCCAGAGCTCTGACCGGACGGACCTCTTCCATGCCCACATCGGCGGGCTCGACACCCTGGCCCGGGCGCTCCTGGTCGCGGCCGACATGATCGAGGCGGGGACGCTCGCGGGCATGGTCGAGGCCCGCTACGCCGGTTGGGCCGGCCCGCTCGGGACGGCCATCCTCGACGGCTCCCTCACGCTCGCCGACCTCGCGGCGAAGGTCGAGGCGGGCGAGATCGACCCGCAGCCCGTCTCCGGGCACCAGGAGCTCCTGGAGAGCATCGTCAACCAGCACATCTGGGCGGTCGACCGCGGCACTGGCCGCTGACCGACGCCGGACGAGGCCGTTTGCCGCCTGCGGACGGCACGGACGCGGGGAGGTCATGATGGGCCACGTCCTGGGCATCGACGTCTCGACCACGGCGGTCAAGGCGATCCTGCTCGACGAATCGGGTACCGTGCTGGGCATCGGCTCGGCGGGCTACGACCTGAGCGTCCCCCAGCCGCTCTGGAGCGAGCAGGACCCACGCCTCTGGTGGGACGGGACCGTGGCGGCCATCCGCGCCGTCCTCGCCGAGACCGGGCTCGCCGGTGACGAGGTCAGCGCCGTGGGCCTCACGGGCCAGATGCACGGGGCCGTCCTTCTCGATCCGGCGGACGAGGTCATCCGTCCCGCGATCCTCTGGAACGATCAGCGGACTGGCGCCGAGTGCGATCTCATCCGTGAGCTGGTCGGCCCGGAGCGGCTCGTCGCGATCACGGGCAACGACGCGCTGACGGGATTCACTGCGCCCAAGCTCGTCTGGGTCCGCGATCACGAGCCCGAGGCCTGGGCCCGCGTCGCCCACGTCCTCCTGCCCAAGGACTACGTCCGGCTTCGGCTGACCGGTGAGCACGCCATGGACAAGGCCGACGGCTCCGGGACGATGCTGTTCGACCTCGCCGCCCGCGACTGGTCCGCCGAGGTGCTCGCGGCGCTCGGGATCGACCACGCCTGGATGCCGCCGACCCATGAGGGGCCGGAGGTCACGGGCGCCGTCACATCCGCCGCGGCCGCGGCCACGGGCCTCCGGACGGGCACGCCCGTCGTCGCGGGAGGCGGCGACCAGGCCGCCAACGCCGTCGGCGTCGGGGCGGTCGAGCCGGGCGTGGTCGCTCTCTCGCTGGGGACTTCCGGGGTCGTCTTCGCGACGACCGCGCGGCCGTTGTTCGAGGCACGCGGCCGGGTCCACGCCTTCTGCCACGCGGTCCCGGGCCGCTGGCACATGATGTCCGTCATGCTCTCGGCGGCCGGCAGCCTGCGCTGGTTCCGGGACTCCGTGGCCGCCGGGATCTCCTACGACGAGCTCGTCGCCGGCGCCGGGGAGGTCGCGGCCGGAAGCGAAGGGCTCCTCTTCCTCCCCTACCTCACCGGCGAGCGGTCACCACACCCCGACCCGCTCGCCCGCGGGGCGTTCGTCGGGCTGACCCTGGCCCACGATCGGCGCCATCTCACGCGCGCCGTGCTCGAGGGCGTGGCCTTCGGGTTGCGCGACGGCCTGGATCTCATGATCGAGGCCGGCATGCCCGCGCCGAGCACCATCCGGGCCTCGGGCGGCGGCACCGCGAGCCCGGTCTGGCGGCAGATCCTGGCGGATGTCCTCGGCGCCGAGATCGCCACCGTGAACACGACGGAGGGAGCGGCATACGGGGCCGGTCTCCTGGCGGCGGTGGGCGCCGGCTGGTACCGGAGCGTCGAGGACGCCGCTGCCGACGTCGTGCACGCAACGCCCGTCGCGGCTCCCGGGCCGGACGCCCCCCGCTACGCCGACGTGCACGCGATCTACCGCGAGCTCTACCCGGCACTCGCGCCGTCGTTCCGGAGGATGTGAGCCGGAGCTGCGGTCCGCGTGGGCGCCGGTCGCGGCCTCTGCGCCGAGCTCCCCGTGGCTGCCCGGTGTCGCGCCCTGCTCTCCGAGGTCCGCCGGGATCAGCTGTGGAGCTGGGCGAGCTCCTTCTGGGTCACCTCGTCCGGCTTCTTGCCCATGATGATCATGCCCAGGACCTCGTCCTTGGTGACCTCGTCCTTGCGAACCGTGCCGACGAGCTTGCCCTGGAGCATGACGCTGATCCGGTCGGCCAGGTCGAACACGTCGTGGATGTCGTGGCTGATCAGGAAGATGCCGATGCCCTCGGCCTGGAGCTGGCCCACGAGCTCGCGGACCTGCGTCGTCTCGGCCGGGCCGAGCGCGGCCGTCGGCTCGTCCATGATGAGGATGCGCGCGTTGAAGTGGATCGCGCGCGCGATGGCGACCGACTGGCGCTGCCCGCCGGAGAGCGACTTCACGTTCGTCTTGAAGTTCTTGAAGCGCGGGTTGAGCCGCCCCATGACCTTGCGCGTCGCGGATTCCATCGCTGCGTCGTTGAGCGATCCGAGTCGCGTGCGAAGCTCCCGGCCGAGGAAGATGTTGGCGGCGGCGTCCACGTTGTCGGCCAGGGCCAGCGTCTGGTAGATCGTCTCGATGCCGAGGCCCTTGGCATCCCGCGGATTCCCGATCGAGACCGGCTGACCGTCGATGAGAATCTCGCCGGAGTCGGCCGGATGAGCGCCGGACAGCACCCTCATCAGGGTGGACTTGCCGGCTCCGTTGCCGCCGACCAGGCCGACGACCTCGCCGGCGTGAAGGTCCACCGTGACACCGTCGACAGCGTGGACGCCGCCGAACGCGACGCGGATGTCGCGCATCTCGACGAGGGGCACGCCGGACGCGGTCGGGGCGGCTGCCGGAGCAGGCTCGGGTGCGCCGGGGGCCGGGCCGGGCTCCGGCGAGGGAACCGCGCCCGGAGAGATGGTGCCGTCGTTCATCTGCTCCACCTCCTCGTCCTCAAGCCGCCCTGCGCCGCAGGAACGCATCGAACCCGACCGCCGCGACGAGCACGATGCCCACGACGACGTCCTGGGTCGGCGAGTCGACGTTCAGCAGCAGCATGCCCGACCGGAGCGACTGCATGACGACGGCCCCCAGCACCGCTCCCGGGATCGTCCCGATGCCGCCGGCGAAGGACGTGCCGCCGATCACGGCTGCCGAGATGACGTCCAGCTCGTTCTGCACGCCCAGGTTCGTGACCGCGGCATTGAGGCGCGCGGTCTGGACCGCCGCGCTGATCGCACAGAGGACGCCCATCAGCACGAACGTGAGGGTGATCGTCCGGCGCACGTTGATGCCGCCGAGCTCCGCGGCCTCCGGGTTGCCGCCGATGGCGTAGACGTAGCGGCCGAAGCGGCGGCGGGTCGCGAGATAGGTCACCACGAGGGCGACCCCGAGCATGATGAGGACCGGGTAGGCGATGCCGGTCTGGATGATCAGCCCACCCTCCGGCCACGGGATCCCGTTCGCCTCGGCGTAGGCCTTGGCCAGCGCTTCCGGCCACGCGTAGGCGTTGGCGACCCAGACCGCCCCGAGGACCACGATGATCCCGATGGCGCCGATGAGGACCTCCGCCCAGATCGGGCGGACCGGGAAGTCGTAGCGCCGGCGCCGGCGCCGGCCGGCCCAGAGCGTGTAGACGATCCCCAGGCAGGCAATGCCTCCGACGAGCCAGCTGAGCTCGGCCCCGAGCGAGCCCTTGGCGCCTCCGCCCAGGAGCTGGAAGATCTCGTCGAGCGGGGCGATGGTCTGGCCCTGCTGGTAGCGGAAGATGAGGCCGCGCCAGACCAGCAGGCCGCCGAGGGTCACGATGAACGACGGCACGCCGCCGTACGCGATCAGGACGCCCTGGAGGCCGCCGATCGCGGCTCCGACGAGGATGCCGACCCCGAGGGCGACGATCCAGGTGTACGGCTGGTCGAAGCCGAGGCCCAGTGTCTTGGGGATCCACTCGGCCTGGACCATGGCCATCGTGTAGCCCACGAAGGCAAGCACGGCCCCGACCGACAGGTCGATGTTGCGCGAGACGATGATCAGGACCATGCCCGTGGCCATGATCGCGATCGAGGCGCTCTGGACCGAGAGGTTCCAGAGGTTGCGCGGCGTGAGGAAGCTGCCGCCCGACCAGATGTGGAAGCCGATCCAGATCACCGCGAGGGCACCGATCATCCCGAGCAGCCGGGTGTCGACCTCCAACGCGAAGAGGAGCGATCGCAGCGACCGGTTGGGGGGCTCGCGGCCGGCAGCCGGGGCGGTGGCCTCAGTCATCGTCACGCCTCGATGAGCGGGTCGGATATGAGATGCGCCCTGCCGCCGATCGGCAGGGCGCATCTCGCTACGAACGGTCTAGTTGCAGGCAGCCACGGCGCCGGCCGCGACGTCCTTGCAGAGCGCGTCCTTGGTGATCCAGCCGGCGTCGAGGACGACGTCCAGGTTGTCCTTGGTGATCGGGATGGGGGTCAGGAGCTGGGAGATCATGTCGTTCCCGCCCGGGGCTCTTGAAGACGCCCACGCCGGGGACCTGCTTGATGTCGGGGTTGCCGCAGCAGGAACGCGGCCGCCACGCCGGCAGCCGTGCCGAGCGCGCGGGCGTCCTTCCAGACCGAGACGGTCTGGGTGCCGAGGGCCACACGGTTGAGGGCGGCCTGGTCGCCGTCCTGGCCGGAGACCGGCACCTTGCCCTGCGAGGCCCTGGGCGGTGAGGGCTGCGATCACGCCGCCGGCGGTGCCGTCGTTCGAGGCGACGACCGCGTCGACCTTGTTGTCGTTGGCGGTGAGGATCTGCTCCATGTTGGTCTGGGCAACGGCCGGATCCCAGTTGTCGGTGTAGGACTCGCCGACGTTGACGATGTCGCCAGCGTCGATCGCGGCCTGGAGGATCTCCTGCTGGCCGCCGCGGAGGAAGTCGGCGTTGGCGTCAGCCTGGTTGCCCTTGATGAAGACGTAGTTGCCCTTCGGGCATGGCCTTCAGGACCTCGCGGGCCTGCATCCGCCCGACCTCGACGTTGTCGAACGTGATGTAGAGGGCCTGCGGGTCCTCGATCAGGCGGTCGTAGGCGATGACCGGGACGCCCTGCCGCGATCGCGCTCGCCACGGCCGGCTTGATCGCCGTGCCGTCCTGGGCCAGGACGATGACGACATTCGCCGCCCTGCGAGATCAGGTTCTCGACATTGGAGGCCTGGGTCTCGGCCGAGGACTTGGCGTCATTGCGAGATGTACTTGCCGCCGACCGCCTCGATGGCCGTCTTGAGGGCGGGCTCGTCCCACTTCGCCCAGCGCTCTTCCTGGTAGTTGTTCCAGGACACGCCGACGACGCACTCAGCCGGGGCTTCCGTGGGCGCTGCGGTCGGGGCCTCCGACGCGGCGGCCTCCGAGGGAGCAGCGGTCGGGGCGTCGGTTGCGGAAGCACCGCACGCCGCGAACACGATGGCCGCCGCGCCGATGAGGGCGACGACTTTTCGATTGACCATGATCAATTCTCTCCTCCTGTGAACCCTGTCGCTCGAGTGGTTCGGCGTTGGTCCGGCGCTAGGCTACCACCCTCCTCAAGCCCCCCGTCTGGCTTCGATCGGCCGGCCGCGGGGGTGTGCGACCGGCACTATGCACCGGATCGCGGTCAAGCGCTCTCCAGTTCGGAAATTGCGTCACGAGGTCCGACCCAGACCGCCGGGTCGGACAGGAGCGGGTCGAAGGCAAGCTCCGCGGCGCCCAGGAGCGGGGCATCGAGGCCGAGCGACGCCGGGACCACCTTGACGAGCGCGCGCGGCGCCGGAAGCGCCCGGCGGGTGAGCTCCTCCTCGAGGGTGACCGCGATCCAGGGATGGATCCGGCCGAACAGGCCACCCAGCACGACGAGGCGCGGGTTGAGCACGTTGACGAGCCCGGCCAGCCCGAGACCCAGCCAGCGGCCCACCTGATCGAGGGCAGCCAGGGCGACGGGCGAGCCGTCGGCGGCCTCCCGCAGGACGGCCTCGACCGCGAGTCGTCCGCCGGTCGCGGGATGCCCGGCGTGACGGAGCAGCGCGCCTTCGCCTGCCTCGGTCTCGAGGCAGCCAACGGATCCACACCCGCAGGCGGACCCCGTCGGGTTGACCGGAAGGTGGCCGATCTCGCCGCCGTAGCCCGCTTCGCCGTCGAGGGGCCTGCCGCCCACCAGGAGACCGCCGCCGACGCCCACCTCGCCGGAGATGTAGAGGACGTTGTCGACACCCCGGGCAGCGCCTCGCCGGTGCTCGGCCAGCACTCCGAGGTCCGCCTCGTTGGCCACGGAGATGGGAGCGGGCACCCCGAGGGTCCGAGCCAGCGCGGCGCCCAGGGGAGCGTCGGTCCAGCCGAGGTTGGGCGCCCTCGAGACACAGCCGTCACTCCGCCGGACGACGCCGGCCACCGCCACGCCGACGCCGATCACCGCGTCGTCCGGCGGCCGGCCGTTACGGGCCGCCGCGGCCAGGTCGGCGAGATCCGCGACGATTTCGTCGACCGCCGAATGCCCGCGCGGTCGGTCGACGCGCACGAGGCCCAGGATGTCACCGCCGAGCCCCACGACCGCGGCCGCCAGCGAGTCGACCTCGATCTCAAGGGCCAGGACCGTGGCCCCGCCGGGGTTCGGGCAGACGAGCGGCGAAGGCCGCCCGGGCGTCCCGAGCCGCACGGCCGGCTCCTCCACGGCCAGGCCTGCGAGCACGAGCTCCCCCGTCAGGCCGCGGATCGCGCTCCGCGTGAGCCCCGTGCGGAGCACGAGCTCGGACCGCGAGAGCGGGCCGCGCTCGTGCAGCTCCCGGACGATTGCGCCCAGGTTCGCCCGGCGCACCGTCTCGCTCCGTTGGCCAATCTCGTCGCGGCCGATTGTCACGGGTTTGTGTTCCTCTCTTCCAAACCTGTGCGGTACTCTGACGCGCAGCCACGGCGGCGTCAAGGGGGAACGGGCCCGGCGTCCGCCGATCGGTCGAGGAGGATCGAGAGCGATGAGCACCCTGCGCTGGGGAATCCTGTCCACGG
Organism: uncultured Chloroflexia bacterium; assembly: GCA_963739365.1. Lineage (GTDB taxonomy): Bacteria > Chloroflexota > Limnocylindria > Limnocylindrales > CSP1-4 > CTSoil-043. The sequence goes on from CAVUAG010000015.1 coordinate 57,595, forward strand.
CGGGGATCGCGACCGAGAAGGCAATCCCGGGGATGCTCCGGGCGGCGCGCTGCGAGGTGGTGGCGATCGGGTCGCGCGACCAGGCACGAGCTGCCGCGGTCGCCAGGCAGCACGGGATCGCGCGGGCCCACGGCTCGTACGAGGCGCTCCTCGCGGATCCCGCGGTCGACGCCGTCTACATCCCCCTTCCGAACCACCTCCACGCGGAATGGACGATCGCCGCGGCACGGGCGGGCAAGCACGTCCTGTGCGAGAAGCCGCTGGCCCTGACCACGGCCGATGCCGAGCGGATGATCGAGGTCTGCCGGACGGAGGGTGTCGCGCTCATGGAGGCGTTCATGTACCGCCTTCACCCGTCGTGGGTTGCCGTCCGCGAGCTGGTCGCCTCCGGGCGGATCGGCCGCCTCACGGCCGTGAGCAGCTGGTTCTCGTACTTCAACGACGACCCGGCCAACATCCGCAACATCGCGGCCTACGGTGGCGGGGCACTCTTCGACATCGGCTGCTACTCCGTCAACCTGTCGCGGATGCTGTTCGGCACGGAGCCCGAGCGGGTCGAGGCGGCGATCATCCGGGACCGGGAGAGCGGAGTCGACATCCTGGCGAGCGGGCTGCTCCGGTTCCCGGACGGCATCGCCACCTTCACCTGCTCGACCCGGGCCGAGCCGGACCAGCAGGTCCACGTCTACGGGACCACCGGCCGGATCTCCGTCGGCATCCCCTTCAACATCCCGCCCGACCGGCCCACCCGGATCCACGTGACCGCCGGCGGAGACCCGCCGGTCGCGCCGGCGACAGAGACCATCGAGTTCGAGGCCGCGGATCCCTACGGCGTGGAGGCGGAGCGCTTCGCCGCCGCGATCCTCGACGGCGGGCCGCTGCCAACGCCGCCGGAGGACGCCGTGGCCAACCTCCGGGTCATCGAGTCGATCTTCGCGGCGGCGGAGCGCACCTAGGGCTCGGCGGCGGCGCGGCGTAGGGGTCGGCGGAGCGAGGGGCTCGGGCGGCCGCGGGCGGGCTCAGCAGAGCGAGGGCTCGCGCGGCCTGTCCGCGCGCCGACGGGTCAGTCGCCGGCCGTCCCGGCGTAGTGGCGCTGCGCCAGGGTCCACGCCCCCCGACCGCACTCGGCGCCGATCTTCCGGCCCTCGAGGTCGTCGGCCGTGACGTGGATGCCCCCGTAGAGCCGCGAGATGCCCGCCTGGTCGGCCGCGTCGAAGAAGGTCGCCCACTGGAGCGTCACGTCCTTCGTCGGCCCGTGCTCGTGGATCAGCGAACCCGCCTTCACGGTGAAGGACGCCATGCCATCGGGAAAGTACGCGCTCCCGGTGAACGCCGTCAGCACCTCGGCCGCGGCCCGGCTGAACGTGCTGTGCCCGGAGACGAATCCCGCGAACGCGGGGGTCACGAACGTCGGCCGCTGGTAGGGCACCCAGTCGACCGCGCGCACCCAGCCGACCCCGCTCGTCTGCGTCTTGGGATCCTCGGGGCTGCCGAGCCAGGAGCGAACCGCGACCTCGCCCACGTGGTCGGCCAGCCGCTCGTGGCGCCCGCCGGGGGCGGCGGTCTCGGCCGTGACGAGCTCGACGACCCCGGGCTCGAGGGGCAGACCGCCGGCGTCGTAGGACGGCAGGGACGGATCCGTCGACTGGCCCTTGCCACCCAGGTAGCGGATCATCGAGATCGGGCGGACGGAGTCGTAGTGGCCCTTGAGGCCCCAGGCGGCGACGGCCGCGTCGTGGACGGCGCCGTTGAGCGCGAAGTAGAGCTTGATGTCCCATTCGAGGCGGTCGAGCGCGGCCCCCTCCCCCCCGATCCGATGCTCGAACCCGGCCGCGTCGCTGACGGTATTGGCGATGACGTTCCAGTGGCCGGGCGGGGTCTCCGACTCCGGACCGTCCGCCCAGAACTCCGCCAGCACCCGGGTGAAGTCGCCCCGGAGCACGACGTTCGGCTCGTACGGCGCGCCCGTGGCCGGGTTGACCTCGCGCCCGTCGCCATCGTTCGTGCCGAGCGTGCTGTCGCCCAGCGCCACCGGGACCGATGTCGATCGTCACGCCGTCCGTCGCGTCAAGCTCGGTGGAGCGGCGGATCACCTCGACGGCGCCCTCCCGGAAGGCGGCGTCGGTGGCCGGGTCGCCGAGGAGCGGCGGCGGTCCGGGGTCGATGGGGGTGCCGGCCTCCGACGCCGGCAGGGCGAACGACGTCACGTGGCCCCAGTGCGGACCGATGAAGACCTGGACCTTGCCGGGGATCGGCAGGCCGTTCTGGGCGATCTGCTTCGCCAGCGAGAGGGGCTGCCAGCGGTCCGGGTCGCGCATGACCGTGCCCGGCTCGGCGACCTCCAGCGGGGGGTTCGCGGGCTGGTGCGACATGTCGACGTAGCGCTGCTCCTCGAGCGAGCCGTCGGTCCGGCCGGACTCCAGGATGGCTGCCGCGATCCGGTTGCCGAGCGCGGCCGGGGAGTCGCCCTCGGTCGCCGCGTAGTCCGTCCGGTAGCAGAGGGACGCCATGACCGCGTCGAGCTCGTCCGGGGCGCCGGCCAGGTCGGCGACGGTCCCGTAGCGCCAGAGGAGGATCCGGTAGGCCGCGTAGCTGATGGCCGCCTCCCGCGCGGCAGCGGCGTCGTCCGCCCGCAGCTTGTCGGTGACGAAGTAGCCGCTCGCCGTGGAGTCGTAGGCCGCCCAGGCGTCCCACATCGCCGCCGAGACGTGGAAGAGGTTGCGGGCGTGGACGGTCGGGGCCGGCACGACCTGGCGGATGAGGGAGAGCAGCGTCTCGTCCCAGACCCGCGCCACCGAGTGGCCGCCGAGGTCGCCCCGCTGGCAGCCCGCCACGGTGTACGGCGCCTGTGAGCTGCAGCCGGCGAGGCCGGTCGCGGCCAGGATGAGCGCGGCGAGCACAGCGCTCATGCCGCGCGCACGTCGACCGGCGCGGACCGTGTGACCGGCTGGGCTGCCTGCTGCCATGGTGCTCTCGCTCCTGACTCCCGGATCCCGCGATCGCCGCACCCAGCATGCCACGCCCTCGCCCGCGTCGCTGCCCCTCGGATGTGCTTCAATCCGGACGTGGCGCACGCGGAGCACGATGGCGGCCGTCGGGGCCGAACCATTCTCATCACCCTCGGCGCGGTCGTCGTCGGTCTTGTCGGGCTGGTCGGGGTCCTCCTTGCGCTCGCGAACGCCGGGCCGGCGACGCCGACCGCGGCCCTCCCGGCGCCGCGGTTCATCGAGGAGGCGGCCGCCGCTGGGATCGCGCACACCTACGACGGCGAGTTCGAGTTCTTCGTCGGCGGCGGCGTGGCCGCCTTCGACTGCGACGACGACGGGCTCGCCGAGCTCTACTTCGCGGGCGGGGTCAACCCTGCCGCCCTGTACCACAACGACAGCGCCGCGGGCGGGCCGCTGGCCTTCTCCGCCCTGCCCGATCCGGCCACCGACCTGACCGGCGTCGTGGGCGCCTACCCGATCGACGTCGACGGCGACGGGGCGATCGACCTCGCCGTCCTGCGGTCCGGGGAGAATGTCGTCCTGCGCGGCCTCGGCGGCTGCCGCTTCGACCGGGCGAACGAGGCCTGGGGGATCGACGGGGGCGGCGAGTGGACCGCCGCCTTCAGCGCGGCCTGGGAGGGCGACGCAGATCTGCCGACGCTCGCCTTCGGGAACTACGTCGCGGCTGATGCGATCGACGCCGCCCGCGACCTGTGCGCCGACAACGTCCTCCTCCGGCCGGACGGCGGGACGGGCCGCTACGCGGACCCGGTGGCGCTCGCGCCCGGCTTCTGCACCCTCTCGATCCTCTTCAGCGACTGGGATCGCTCGGGCGAGCGCGACCTCCGCATGGCCAACGACCGGCACTACTACCGCGACGGCCACGAGCAGCTCTGGCGGATCCGGGCGGGCGCGGAACCGGCGGAGTACACCGAGGCGGACGGCTGGAAGACGATGCTGATCTGGGGGATGGGCATCGCGAGCCAGGACCTGACCGGCGACGGCCGGCCGGAGGTCTTCCTGACCAGCCAGGGCGACAACAAGCTCCAGACGCTCGACGAGGACGCGACCGGTCCGTCCTACCACGACATGGCCCTGGAGCTCGGCGCCACCGCCCACCGGCCGTTCACCGGCGGCGACGTGCTCCCCTCCACCGCCTGGCACCCCGAGTTCGCGGACGTCAACAACGACGGGTACATGGACCTCTTCATCTCGAAGGGCAACGTCGAGGCGATGAACGAGTACGCCGCGAAGGATCCCAACAACCTCCTCATCGGCCAGCCCGACGGGACCTTCGTCGAGGGGGCCGAAGCGGCGGACCTCCTCGACTTCGCCCGCAGCCGGGGCGCGGCGCTCGTCGACCTCAACCTCGACGGGCTCCTGGACCTCGTCGTCGTCGAACGGCGTGAGCACGCCAAGGTGTGGCGCAACGTGGGCGCCGGCGACGCGGCGACGCCGGCGGCGATGGGCCACTGGGTGGCCGTGGAGCTCAGCCAGCCCGGCCCGAACGTCGACGCGATCGGGGCCTGGGTCGAGGTGCGCGTCGGCGACCACGTGGTCAGGCGCGAGCGGACCATCGGGGGCGGTCACGCGGGCGGGCAGCTCGGCTGGATCCACTTCGGGATCGGCGAGGCCGACCGGGCCGAGGTCCGCGTCCAGTGGCCCGACGGCGAGGTCGGGCCGTGGATCCCGCTCAGGGCCGACGAGCTCGTGACCGTCGAGCGGGGCGAATTGGCGGCGACGCCGTGGGCGTCGGGCACGTGACGCCCGCGCGGGCAGGAGCATGCACGTGACCAGGGCACGCCTGGCGACGATCGACCTGCCCGACTTCGGGATGCCGGCGGCGATGCCCGAGATTCCCCCGGCCCTCTACGCCGCCCGGCTCGAGCGACTCCGCGAGCGGGCCGAGGCGCGGAGCTACGACCGGATCGTCGTGTACGCCGATCGAGAGCACAGCGCCAACATGGCCTGGCTGACCGGGTTCGATCCGCGGTTCGAGGAGGCGATCCTCGTCCTCGGCCCGACCGATGAGCCCGCCATCCTCGTCGGCAACGAGTGCCACGGGATGGCCGGCGCGGCGCCGCTCCCGATGCGCCGCCACCTGTTCCAGGATCTGAGCCTGCCGAACCAGCCCCGGGACCGGTCGCGGCCGCTGGGCGACATCCTCGCCGCCGAGGGGATCGGCCCCGGCAGCCGGATCGGCGTGATCGGCTGGAAGACGTACGCCGACCGGGCGAAGCTCGAGGCGCCCGCCTTCCTCGTGGACGAGCTCCGCCGCCTGGCCGGCCCGGCGGGGCTGGTCGAGAACGCCGGCGACCTGCTGATCGACGCGGCCGACGGGCTGCGCGTCGTCAACGAGGTCGAGCAGCTGGCCTATCTCGAGTGGGCCGCCTGCCAGACCTCCGACGGCGTGCGCCGCCTGCTGGCCGGCCTGCGGCCCGGCATGACCGAGCAGGAGGCCGTCCGGCTGCTGCGCTGGAACGGGACCCCGCTCTCCTGCCACCTGATGCTGACGGCCGGCCCGCGGGCGTCGCTCGGGCTGCTCAGCCCGGGCGACCGGCCGATCGAGCGCGGGGACCGGTTCACCACCGCCTTCGGGATCTGGGGCGCGCTCAACTGCCGGGCCGGCTTCGTCGTGGAGGACGCGTCCGAGCTGTCCGCGGGAATCCACGACTACGTGGATCGCCTCGTCGGCCCCTACTTCGAGGCGGTCGCCGCCTGGTACGCGGCGCTCCACGTCGGGCAGACCGGAGGAACGCTCCAGGCGATCGTGGACCGCCACCTCGGCGACCCGTTCTTCGGCATCTCACTCAACCCGGGCCACCAGATCGGGCTCGACGAGTGGGTCGCGTCGCCGGTCGGACCGGGCTCCACGATCGAGCTTCGCTCGGGGATGGCCCTCCAGGTGGACATCATCCCCGCGACCGGGACCGACTACTTCACCACGAACATCGAGGACGGCATCGCCCTCGCCGATGCATCGCTGCGCGGGACGCTTGCCGAGCGGTTCCCCGACGCCTGGGGTCGCATCACGGCGCGGCGCCGGTTCATGGCCGAGGCGCTCGGCATCGACCTGCACCCGGACGTGCTGCCGCTGTCGAACCTCGCGGCATTCCTGCCCCCGTTCGTGCTCCGGCCCGACCGGGCGATGACGCTGGCAGGCTGACCGGCGCGCCTACTTCGCCGCGCGGTGCTCCACGAGGGCCGCGATCAGCTCGCGACAGAAGGCCGGGATGTCCTCCACCACGCGACCCCACACGAGGTTCCCGTCGCGGAACGCGGGCTCGTCCACCCAGGTCGCGCCGGCGTTCACGAGGTCGTCGCGGATCCCGAGCGAACCGGTCGCCCGTCCCCCGTCGACGATGCGCGCCGAGATCGCGATCAGGCCGCCGTGGCAGATGATCCCAATCGGCTTGCGGGCACCGTGGATCGCGGCCACGAAGTCGGTGACAGCCCGGTAGCGCCGCAGCTTGTCGGGCATCCAGCCGCCCGGGATCACGAGCCCGTCGTAGTCGTCCGGGTCGAGCCCGCCGACCTCGACCTCGACCGGCACCGCGAGCCCGTTCTTGCCCCGCACCGTGGCCGGGGCGAGGCCCGCCGACGTCACCCGGGCGCCGGCCTCGCGGAGGCGCATCACGGTCACCCAGTACTCGAGATCCTCGACGCCCTCGCCGGCGAGGATCGCCACGTGCAGCCCCTCGAGCTCCATCGCTCCTCCCTTCGCCGCGGCCTCGGTGCCGCGCTGCTCCCGTCGAGCATACGCCGACGACTCGCCCCGAGGGCCGGTGCCGTACGATTCGGCCATGGCTGCTCCGCATCCCGGCAACCGCGTCGACGCCTTCCTGGCGGCACCCCGCCGCTTCGCCGTCCTGGCGACGCTGGATCCCGACGGGACGCCCCGCCAGGCCGTGGTCTGGTACCGCCGCGACCCGGACGGGCGGATCACCGTCAACAGCGCGGAGGGCCGGCGATGGCCCGCGAACCTGCGCCGCGACCCACGCTGCTCGCTGGCGGTCCTCGACGGCGCCGACGGCTACACGTTCGTCGCGCGTGACAGGCCGCGTCGCGGAGGTCATCGACGACCAGGACGTCGCCCAGGCCGACATCGCGGCACTCGCCCGCCGTTACCACGCGGACGACCCCGCCAAGGCCGCGCGGCTCATCGCGGAGTTCCGGACCCAGCACCGGATCTCGTTCCGGATCGACGTCGTCGCCGCCCACGACCACCTCGAGGACTGACCGCCATGACCTCCCGCCGCGACCGTCATCCGCTTCGCGTCGGGACCCTGGCGTGGCCCCAGGGGGCGACCTGGCCGCAACTGCGGGAGGCGGCCCTCGCCGTCGACGACGCGGGCCTCGATTCACTCTGGACCTGGGACCACCTGCACGCGATCGAGGGCGACCCGGACCAGGAGATCTTCGAGGGCTGGACGCTCCTCGCCGCCTGGGCCGCCATCACCGCTCGCACCCAGCTCGGCCTGATGGTCGGCGCGAACACCTTCCGTAACCCCGGTCTTACGGCCAAGGAGGCCGTCACGGTCGACCACATCTCCGGTGGCCGGGCCTGGCTCGGGATCGGGGGCGCCTGGTTCGATCACGAGCACGAGGCCCACGGCATCGACTTCGGCAGCGGCTTCGGGCAGCGCCTGGACTGGCTCGAGGAGGCAGTGACGGGCATGGCAGCGCTCCTGCGCGGCGAGGTCGTGACGAGCCCGGAGGGTGGCCACTACCGCTTCCGGGACCTTCGTCACCGGCCGCTTCCCGTTCGGGGCCCGGGACGCCTGCCGATCATGATCGGCGGCGGCGGTGAGAAGAAGACGCTGCGCACGGTTGCTCGCCATGCGGATGGGTGGAACCTGTCCGGAACGGTCGAGGAGATGACGCGCAAGGTCGACATCCTGGCGGCGCACTGTGCGGACGTCGGCCGCGACGTGACGGAGATCGAGTTCACGCTCAACCCCTACGTCTGCCTCCGAAACGACCCCCAGGAGGCACGGGCCGCGCTGCGCGAGCGCCTCGCCCGGCATGGCGCCGATCACGACCCGGATCCAGCCAGCGACTTCCTCGGACCCGAGGAGCACGTCGCCGAGATGTGGCGGCCCTATCTCGACCTCGGCTTCACGCACCTCATCGCGGACCTCCCTGCGCCCATCGATCGCGAGACGATCGAGCGCCTTCCGCGCCTCCGGGCGCTGATGGCGGGGGCGTAGCCGCCGTGCCTGACGTCCGCTTCGGGGCCCAGCTCTGGAGCCAGGCCACGGGCTGGCCAGGGTTCATGGGGGCAGCCGTCGCCGCCGAGGAGGCCGGCTGGGATTCGGTCTGGACCTGGGACCACCTGCATGCGATCTTCGGGCCGTGGGAGCAGCCGGTCCTGGAGGGCTGGCTCGCGATGGGCGCGGTCGCGGCGCGAACCTCGCGGGTACGCGTGGGCCTGCTGGTCGGGGCGAACACCTTCCGCAACCCCGGCCACACGGCCAAGCTCGCGGCAACGCTCGACCACGTGTCCGGCGGGCGGGCGGTCCTCGGGATCGGCGGAGCCTGGTTCGCGCGAGAGCACGAGGCCTTCGGGATCGACTTCGGGGCCACGGTGGGCGAACGTCTCGACCGGCTGGACGAGGCCGTCGAGGTCATGCGCCGCCTCCTCGACGGCGAGCGCTTCAGCCACGCCGGCCGGTTCTACCGGTTCGACGACGCCCTGCTGGCCCCGCGCCCGCTCCAGGAGCACCTGCCGATCCTCGTCGGCGGGAGCGGTCCGAAGAAGACGCTCCGCACGGTGGCCCGCCGGGCCGACGCCTGGAACACGAATGGCACGGTGGAGGAGGTTGCCGCCCGCGACGCCATCCTGGCCGAGCACTGCGCCGCGGTGGGGCGCGACCCCGCCACGATCGAGCGGACGGTCAGCTTCCCGATGGTCGTCCGCGACGACCCGGCCGAAGCCCGGCGCGCCTTCGGGACGCTGTGCGACGCGAACGGCACACCCGACGCCGGGAGCGTGCCGACGCTCCTCGGCCCGCCCGAGCTCATCGCCGACGCGCTCCGGCCCTACGTCGACCTCGGCTTCAGCACGATCATCGTGCGCCTGCCCGCCCCGTACGACGCCGAGACCATCGCCCGGATCGGCGAGGTCCGGGCCGAGCTCGCGGGCTGAGGGACGGCGTGCCCCGCGTCGTGGCGCTGGCGGGCGGCGTGGGCGGCGCGAAGCTCGCCCATGGGCTGGCTGCCGTCCTGGCGCCGGGTGAGCTCACGGTCATCGTCAACACCGCCGACGACGAGGAGTTCCACGGCCTCCTGGTCTGCCCCGACCACGACACCGTGCTCTACACCCTGGCCGGGCTGGCAGACCGCGAGCGCGGCTGGGGCCTGGCCGGCGAGACGTGGGCGGCAGCCGGGATGCTGGAACGCCTCGGCGAGCCGACCTGGTTCCGCCTCGGCGACACCGACCTCGCCCTCCACGTCCACCGCACGCGGCGGCTGCGGGCGGGCGAACGACTCACCGCGGTCGACCACGACATCCAGCGCGCGCTTGGCGTCTCGACGCCGATCCTCCCCATGGCCGACGAGCCCGTGCGCACGCGGGTCCGGACGCCCGATGGCTGGCTGGCGTTCCAGGAGTACTTCGTCCGGCTCCACCAGGCGCCCGAGGTGCTCGAGGTGGCCTTCGCCGGGATCGACGCCGCCCGTCCAAGTCCCGAGGTCGCCGCGGCCCTCGAGGCGGCCGAGGCGATCGTCCTCTGCCCGTCGAACCCGTTCGTCTCGATCGGACCGATCCTGGCCGTGCCGGGCATGCGCCCACTCCTCGATGCGGCCCGCGCCCGCGGCGTCCGGATCGCCGCCGTGTCGCCCCTCGTGGGCGGTCGCGCCCTCCGCGGGCCGGCGGATCGGATGGCGGCGTCGCTCGGCGGGGAGGCCAGCGCGACCGGGATCGCCCGCCTCTATGCCGGCCTGATCGACGCACTCCTCATCGACGACGTGGATGCAGCCGAGGCGCCGGCGATCGCGAGCCTGGGGATCGAGCCCGTGGTCGGCCCGACGGTCATGGGCGACGACGCGTCCCGGGCATCGCTGGCAGCCGCGGCGGTCGCGGCGGCTTGGCGCGGAGCAGCCTGAGGGCGGGGTCCGCGGCTCCCGGATCGAAGGAGACCGGCTGCCCGGGCGGAGTCAGGAGAACCTGGACGCCCGGGGCGTAGCGCCGCGCGAACCGGGCGAACTCGCGGGGCGGGTCCGTGAGACGTCCGGGCACGACGCGGCCCAGCCCATAGGGCCAGAGTGTCCCCCAGTGGATCGGGACGGCGTAGCGCGGGGCCAGGAGCCGCAGCGCCTCCGCCGCCCGGCGCGGGTTCATGTGACCATGGCCCAGGCGCGGGCCCCACCCCCAGACCGGGAGCATCGCCACGTCCAGGCCCGGGGCGAGGTCGACCATCCCCGGGAAGATGTCCGTGTCGCCGGCAAAGTAGACCTTGGTTGGTCCTTCCTCGAGCAGGAAGCCGAGCGGCGGTCCGGCCGGTCCCAGGGGCGGGCGCTTCCCGTCGTGGTCGGCGAACGTCGCGGTGACCCGCACCGGACCCACGGTCCTGACGTCGCCCGGCCGGACGCCCTCCACGCGGGTGAATCCGTGGCCGGTCAGGAGCCGCTCGCCGCCGACGGGCATGATCACCCGCGTCCCACGGCCGATCTCCAGGAGTGACCGGATGTGGAGGTGGTCGATGTGGAGGTGCGAGATCAGGACGGCGTCGATGTCACGGTGGAGAGCCGGGTCGAGACGGGTGGCGGTGCGGCGCAGGATGAGCAGGCGCTCGAAGACGAGCGGGTCGGTCAGGAGCCGCATCCCCGCGATCTCGAGCAGCACCGTCGCGTGGCCGAGGAACGTGAGCGACGGGAGGGAGGTGGTCGCGCGCTCGGTTGTCATGCCGACCCGTACGGTACCCGAGTGCGACCTCGTCTACGATCGACGCGTGATCGCCCGGACCCCGACCCTCGAACGGATCGTCGCCCTCGTCCCGGTGCGGGGCCTGGAGGGAGCGAAGTCCCGCCTGGGTGAAGCGCTCGACGCAGAGGAGCGGCGGGCGCTCGTGGAGCGCCTCCTCGCCCGTACCGTGGCGGCCGCCGCGGCGACACCGGCCGTGGCCGAGGTCATGGCCATCTCGCCGGATCCGGACGTCCTGGCCCTGGCGGGCACGCTGGGCGCCCGCGGCATCGCCCAGGAGGGCGGCGGGCTCAACGAGGCGCTCGAGATCGGCCGCGCGGCAGCCATGGCGGCCGGGGCCGATGCGGTCCTCGTCGTTCCCGGCGACCTGCCGGCGGTCACCACCCACGAGCTGGCCCGGATCGTGGACGGCGCCCGGTCCCATCTCCACTCTCGGGCGCCAGGCGGAGCGGTGGAGCCCGCGCTCGTCGGGCTCGTTCCCGCCCTTGTTGCGCTCGTGACCGACCGGGCCGGCAGGGGCACGAACGTGCTCCTCGTCGCGCCGCCGGACGCGATCCCCTTCCGCTTCGGCGTGGACTCGCGCGCCGTCCATGCCGCGGCTGCTCACGCAGTGGGGGCCGCCTACCTGGAGATCACCGGCCCGCTCGACCTCGACCTGGACACGCCCGAGGACCTCCTGGCGGCCGAGGCCGCCGGATGGGCCGATCTCCGGGCCGAGCTCCCATGAGCGATCCTGCGACGAGCGGCGCAGGCGCCGGGACCCCAGCTCCGGGCGACCCGACACGGCCCGGCGACGCGCTCGTGGTGCTGCCGCTCGCCGGGCTCCCCGAGGTTCGCCCCGGCGACGACCTGCCCAGCCTCGTTGCTGACGCCGTTGCGGCGACACCGGGTGCCCTTCCCCTCCGGCGCGACGACGTCCTCGTCGTCACCCAGAAGGTCGTGTCCAAGGCCGAGGGTGCGCTGGTCAGCCTGCGTGACGTCGAGCCCCGCCCCGAGGCACGCGCCTTCGCCGCACGCTGGAAGCGGGACCCGCGCCAGGTCGAGGTGGTCCTGCGCGAGGCGGTCCGTGTCGTCCGGATGGCGAACGGCGTCATCATCGCGGAGACGCGCCACGGCTTCGTGCTGGCGAATGCCGGCGTGGACGCGAGCAACGTCGGCCCCGGCAGCGGCGACGTCGTGCTGCTCCTGCCGGAGGATTCCGACGCCTCGGCGCAGCGGATTCGGGACGGGCTGGCCGCGCGCTTCGGCGTTGCGCCGGGCGTGGTCGTCTCGGACAGCCTGGGCCGGCCGTGGCGGTTCGGGATCACGGACGTGGCGATCGGCGTGGCCGGCTTCCGGCCCCTCGAGGACCTCCGGGGCACGCCCGACGCCGACGGCCGGACCATGGCCGCCACCGTCCGTGCCGTCGCCGATGAGATCGCCTCGGCCGCGGAGCTGGTCCTGGGCAAGGCAGCGCGTCGACCGGTGGCGCTCGTGCGGGGCGCATCGCCGCCTCCGGGCGACGGCAGCGTCCGGGCCGACGTGCTCATGCCGCCCGAGGTCGACCTCTTCCGGTGAGCCCGCCTGCGCGGGCCGCGAGCCCCGGTGTACGCTCGCCTCTCCCCGAGCACCGCCCGCCAGGAGCCCCCG
>CAVUAG010000016.1:0-251418 GCA_963739365.1 uncultured Chloroflexia bacterium
TCACGCGCAGGGTGCTGCCGGCGTCGTCATCGGGCACGACTACCCAGCCCCGCTGGTCCACCACGCCGAGGCTCGGCTGCGGGCCCTCGCCGCCTACCGTCAGTCCAGGTCGAGCGAGAGGTAGTTGCCGGGGTCCCGGAACCCCATCTGCTCGTAGAGCGGGCGGCCGTCGTCCGACGTCCGCAGGTAGACGCGGCGGAGCCCGAGGGCCCTCGCGTCCGCGACCAGGGCGTCCATCACCGCGCGTCCCACTCCGCGGCTGCGCAAGCGGGGGAGGGTGTAGACGTTGACGATGACCCCTTCGCCGCTTCGCCGGGCGCGGGGGTGCGGCGGCCGGTCGACGACCACCAGGCCGCCCATCGCCACGATCCGCCCGCCTGCCTCGGCCACCCAGACGCGGTAGCCGTCGCCGTCGATGTGGGTGGCGAGGTAGTCGGCCACCTGCGAGCGGTGCGGTCCGACGAGATCGGGCGGCAGCTCGCCGCCGAGAATCTCCCGGTCGAACGCCAGGCGCAGGTCCAGGATGACCGGGAGGTCGTCCCGATCAGCGCGGCGCACCCGCAGTCGGGGGCAGGGCTCGTCGTCTCGGAGGGGCACCTCGGTCACCCGGGGATCGTGCCACGGCGCGGGCCGTCGCGCCGGTAGACTCCGCCGGTGACCCACGACCCTCCAGCGCCGCGCACGACGCCCGGCGTCCCTGCGACGGTGCCCGCCGCTCCTGCACCCGCTTCGAGCTCCCGTCCGGCCCAGGGGTGGCGCTCACTCCTCGTCGTCTACGGGATCGTCTCCACGATCGAGGCGCTGGGCATCGCCCAGGTCTTCGCCTTTCTCCCCCTGCGCCTTCATGAGGTGGGCCTCCCGGCGGCGCAGATCCCGACGTTCACGGGGCTCTTCACGAGCCTCATCTTCGTCTTCGGGATCTTCCTGGTCCCGTTCTGGGGCGTCTGGGCCGACAAGTACAGCCGGCGGGCAGTCATCGCCCGGAGCGCGGCTGTCGAGGCGGTCGTCTTCGCCGGCGTTGCCCTGGCCGAGGAGCCCTGGCAACTGGCCGTCAGCCTCCTCCTCGTGGGGCTCCAGCTGGGCAACACCGGGGTCATGCTGGCGGCGCTGCGGGACGTCACGCCTCGACCCCGGGTGGGCACCGTCACGGCTCTCTTCGGGGCGAGCAATCCGCTCGGCTTCGCCATCGGTCCCGTGCTCGGCGCCTTCATGGTCGACGGACTCGGCCTGCCGCTCACCGCCGTCTTCTGGTTTGGCTCCGCCCTCTCCATCGCCGCGCTCGTGCTCCTGCTCGTCGGCTCGCGCGACATCCGGCCGGCCGTGATCCCCACGGGGAGCGCGGTCAGCCTGGCCCGCGGCGCCATCTCCGGGGTGATGACGGACAGGGCCGTGCGCCGGATCTTCGCGATCTTCGGCGTCTCGATCCTGGCCAACCAGATGAGCCGCCCCTACCTGCCCCTCCTCGTGGCCGACGTGAACGCGGGCCAGGGCAACCTGGCGTCCGCGATCGGCCTCGTCGCCGGCACGGCGGCGCTGCTGGGGGCGCTCCTCTCCCCGCTGGCCGGCCCGCTCGGCGACCGGGTCGGGTTCCGCCGCGTCCTGGCGGGAGCACTGCTGGGCGCCGGGACGACGCTCCTCCTCATGCCCCTCGCGCCGGGCGTCGCGGCGCTGGCCGGGATCGCAGTCGTCTACGCGGCGTTCCAGGCGTCCACGCAGTCGATGGTCTTCGGCCTGGTCGCGGTCGAGGTGGCCCCGGAGCGTCGCTCGGCCACGCTCAACCTCGTGCTCCTGCCCCTCTACATCGCAGGCATCATCGGCCCGACGCTCGGGGCCGTGGCCGCGGGCGTCGGAGGGATCACGGCCCCGTTCGTCGCCGCCGGCGTTGTCTTCCTGGTCGGTGGGTTCACCGTGATCGTGGCGCTCCGGCGGGCTTCCCGGGTGAGCCAGGAGCGCCGCGCGGCGTGAGCGCCCCCCCGGGGGCGGGCACCGGGCCGAGCCGCGATCAGGCGTCCCGACTCCACTGCGGCCACTCGACGGCTCGCCGGAATCCGTGGGCCTCGTACATGCGCAGGGCGTGCTCGTTGGCGGCCGAGACGGCGAGCGAGATCGTGGGCACGCCGCGGTCCTGGAGGTGACGTACGCCCCAGCGGAGGAGGGCCCGCCCCAGGCCCCGGCCTCGCCAGGGAGGAAGGACCCCGATGAGCTTCACCTCGCCATACGGCGGCCGATCGTGCGGGTAGAGGCGGGACCGGCAGAACGCGACCACCCGCCCCGGATCCTCCACGGGGGCCACCAGCAGGATGTCGCGCGGGTCGAACTCCGGCGCTGCGTTGGCCGCCCGGATCACCGGCTCCGTCCACGACACGGGGGTCGGGTGGTCGGCGAACGTGGCGTTGAGCAGATCGACGAAGGCCGGGATCGCGTCGCGCCCAGGGTCCCAGGGGCGGGCCACGATTTCCGCCGGGAACTCCGGTGGAGGGCAGGCGTCCGCGGCGGGCCGCTCCATCCAGTAGAGGCTGGCCCGGTAGGCGAACCCGCGGGCCTCGGCGAAGCGCCGCCCCGGGGACGCGCCGGGCGGGACGTACAGGAGCAGGTACGGGTGGCCGAGCACGTCCCGGACGTACGGCAGGGCGGCTTCCACCAGCGAGCTCGCATGGCCCCGGCGGCGGTGGGCCGCGTCCACGCACAGGTCGTTGAGGCGGGGCGCCAGGTACCCGACGACCTGCCCGTCGTCGATCGCCACGTACGCCGATTCTGGCTCGGCCGCGAGCGCCGCGAGGGTGCGCTCCATTTCGTGGTGGGTCGCGTCCGGGAAGTCCCCGGCATCGATCGCGGCGTGGCCCACGAGCCCGATTGACGCCAGGTCGGCGGCCGTCGCCGGCCGCACAGCGCACGCCGCGATGTCGGGCTGGATCACGACCTCGGAGCGGCCAGCCACCGGTCGATGCCTACGCGGGGAGGTCGCGCTCGGCGGCCCCGACGTAGCGTGCGTCCGGCCGGATCAGCCGATTCGCGGATGCCTGCTCGATGACATGGGCCGTCCAGCCAGCGTGGCGGGCAAGTGCGAAGGTTGCCGGGAAGAGGTCGGGGGTCAGGCCCACACCCTGCAGGACGGCCGCCGCGTAGAACTCGACGTTGGTCTTGAGCGGCCGGTCCGGATACTTCTCCTCGAGGACCTTGAGGGCCGCGTCCTCGACCTTGATCGCCAACTCCAGCCAGTCCGGTCGCGACGGCATCGACTCGACGACCGTGCGCAGGGCGCGCGCTCGCGGGTCATAGGCCCGATACACGCGGTGGCCGAAGCCCATCAGTCGCTCACCACGGGCGATTGCGCCCCGCACCCACTCCTCGGCCCGCTCCGCGGAGCCGACCTTGTGGATCTGCTCCACGACCTCGGACGGCGCCCCGCCGTGGAGCGGCCCCTTCATCGCCCCGATCGCCCCAGTCACCGCCGACGCGATGTCGGACTTCGTGGAGGTGATCACCCGGGCCGCGAAGGTGGAGGCGTTGAGGCCGTGCTCCGCCCCGACGATGAAGTAGGCGTCCAGGGCGCGCGCGGTGGCCTTGGCCGGCCGCTGGCCGGTCAGCTGGTAGAGGAAGCCCGAGACGAGGTCAAGCTTCGGGTCCGGGTCGATCGGATCGAGGTCCTCGCGCAGGCGCACGAAGGCCGCGAGGGCCGACGGCGAGAACGCTGTCAGGGCGCGTGCCTGGACCTCGGTGGGTGGCCAGTCGAGGATCTGCGTGGCACCCCAGACGGACACGGCCGTGCGCAGCGCGTCCATCGGCTTCGCCGTCCGCGGCAGGGCGCGGAGGGCGGACATGACGGCCGGCGGGACGTCACCGGCCGTCAGTCGGGCATCGGGATCCCACGCGCCGGTCCACAGCAGGTTGGCGACCGAGGCGAACGTCCCGTGGGCGACGAGGTCGCCGATCCGGTAGCCCCGGTACATGAGCCGGCCGTTCACGCCGTCCACGAGGCCGAGCTCGGTCTCCGCGGCGACAACGCCCTCGAGGCCGGGTGAGTAGGGGCGGCCGTCGACGGTGTGCGACGGTAGCGGCAGCGAGGGATCGTCCGGGGCAGCGGCAGTCGAAGAGGTCGAGGCCGTGGGCTTGGTGGTCATCGTCACGGATCCTCGCGCAGGCCGGGTGGGACGGTGTCGACTCTCCGCGCATCGTACCTCGCGGTCGCGGCTGCTCGCCGGCGGGCGACCGCACGGCGCTCTACGAGGGTGTTGACAGCGGCGAGCTACCGGAGGACGCGCGGGTCGTCCGTCGCGAGGCCGACGGCCGCATCGGCATCGAGGACCCAGGTGGCTCCGGCGCGCCGCGCGCGCAGCGCCGGCAGGTGCCGCTCCGCCGCGGCGCGTGCCGCCGGGTCGCGATCACCGGGCCCGAGAAGTGCGGCCACGATGGCGGCCTTGCTCGCGCCGAAGCCTGCCACGACCAGGCCCGGGGTCGCGTCGAGCGCCGCGGGCGTGAGCGTCACCCGGTCCAGGTGCGGCTCGATGTGCGTCGGCGCGGGTGCCCAGGTCGCCCAGCCCGGCGCGTCGAAGGCCGCGCTCCCGGGGAAGACCGACAGGACGTGGCCGTCGGAGCCGATGCTCACGAGGACGGCCGCGAAGACCGGGCGCCCCGACGCGTCGGCCGCGAGCTCCGCGCGGAGGGTTTCCTCGAAGCGCGCGGCAGCTCGCGCAGGGCTCTCCCCCGCAGCGAGCGCGGCGTCGATCGGCCACGCGTGCACGTGCGCGGGATCAAGCGGCGCGGGGGCGAGGCCGCCGTGGGGATCTCCTGGCAGAAGCACGAGGTCGATCGCCCCCAGGTTGCAGTCGGGATCGCCGCGCGGGACGAACCGGTCGTCGCCGACCCAGAGGTGGAGCACCGCCCAGGGAACGAGCGCCCGGAGCGGCTCCGCGAGGAGGGCGCGGTAGACGGCAGCCGGCGTGGAGCCTCCGGTCGAGGCCAGGTCGGCCCGGCCGTGCCTGGCGGCGCTGGTCGCGAGGGCGCGCACGAGGACCTCGGCCACGCTCGCGGCTGCGAGCGCGGGGCTTGCCCGCACGAGGATCGTCGGCTCGCTCGGGGTCACGCATCTGCCCCGGCTGATGCCACCACGGCAGGCTCACCGCCCACCAGTCGCGCCGCCGCGCGGAGCGTTCCTTCCGCCACCGGATCCCGTCCATCGGCCTCGATCGCTTCGGTGAGGAGGTCGGCGTCGGTTCGGCGCGCCGTGTAGAAGGTCCGGTCGAGGGCCTCGACCCCGTCGCGGATCGCGCGCACGCGCACGCACTCGACCTCCGCGGTCACCTCGACCCGGAGTCTCGACGCCCGCCGCTCGGCCAGCAGCTCGAGATGGAGGGTCGTGCCGCTCGGCGCCGGCGACATGACCGGGCGGAGCAGGACTTCCGTGTCGGCGCGACGCTCGCGGGCCAGGACCGCCCGGAGGTCGCGCCCCGCCTCCGCGACGCTCCCGTGGCGGGCCAGCGGCCGGCGAACCCGCAGCTCCAGCCGGGACGCCAGCCACGCCACGTGGTAGATGGGCTTGACCACGTTGGTCGCCACCTCCGTGCCCGGTCCGCCGTGCGCCGCATAGGTCACCGTGATCCGCCGGAGTGACCGCAGGTAGGGCTGGAGACCTGGGTCGTCGAATAGCGAGGCCACGGCTTCCCGCCAGCGCACCTGGCGCATGGCCGCGAAGTCCGAGATCGGAAGCGACGGCCGACCGAGCGCCGCGAGGGCCCGCAGCCGGCCCAGGCCGTCGCCGCTCCACCGGGAGCCGTCGACCACCACCCGGTCCGCCAACCCGACAAGGGCGCTCCCGGGGGTCGTCCCGAACGGCGGGTCGCCCGGCCACCAGACCGTCACGGGCAGGTCGTGGACGAGGAGGGGTGCCACGATGGCATCGAGGTGCCGACCCGTGTCACCGCCGGCCGTCACGTAGACCTGCTCGGCACACGTCTCCGGTCCGTCGACGCGGGGAGTCACGCAGTACGCCTTCACGTCGGCCCTGAGCCAGGGGGGACCGTCCGGGTCGGTCGGCACGAGGATGAGGGTTCGCGAAGGGTGACGCCCCGTCCCCATCGTCAGCGTCGCCGCGGCCTGCTCGCCGAGCTCGGGCGTGCGGGCAACGACGACGAGGTTCAGGACGCTGGTGCGGCCCGCCATCGTCCGCTCGGCCGGTCCTGCGCGTGACGCGAGCGATTGGGGGAGGCGCCAGATCCGGCTCAGTTCGCGCTCGATCTCTGCCACCGAGCTCGCGTGGCCCACCCACCGGAGCGTCGGCTCACCGGGCGTCGCAGGGACGCCGAACGGCACGACACGGTCCGCGACGGCGCCCCCGGCGATGTCGCTTCCCGTCGCGGTCGCCCGGCTCAGATCCGCCGCCACCGATGCCCGTCCCGTGCCAGGAGCGCGTCCGCCGCGTCGGGCCCCCAGCTCCCCGCAGCGTAGTCCGGGAAGGGCGGAGGCGGCTGGTCGGCCCAGGCCTCGATGATCGGCGTGACGATCCCCCACGCCTTCTCGACCTCGTCGGAGCGGGTGAAGAGGGCCGCGTCGCCGAGCAGCGCGTCGAGGATGAGCGTCTCGTAGGCATCCGGGCTGTCGACGCTGAAGGCGGAGCCGTACGTGAAGTCCATGTTCACGCTGCGCACGTCCACCCCGAGGCCGGGCGCCTTGGCGGCAAAGCGCAGCATGATCCCCTCGTCCGGCTGGATCCGGAGCGCCAGGAGGTTCGCCTCCGGATCGGCGTTCGACTCCTTGAAGAGCGCGTGAGGGACCTGCTTGAACTGGATGGCGATCTCGGTGGCCCGCTTCGGGAGGCGCTTGCCTGCCCGCAGGTAGAACGGGACGCCGGCCCAGCGCCAGTCGTCCACGAAGAGGCGAGCGGCTACGAACGTCTCGGTCTCGGAAGCGGGGTCGACCTCGGGCTCGCCGCGGTAGCCCGCGACCGCCTCCCCCTCCACCCAGCCGGGCCCGTACTGGCCCCGAACCACGCTCGTCGCGACCTCGCCCGGCGCCATCGGCTCGATGGCCCGCAGAACCTTCACCTTCTCGTCGCGCAGGGCATCCGCGTCGAAGGTCGTCGGCGGCTCCATGGCCACCAGGGCGAGGAGCTGCATGAGGTGGTTCTGGAGGAAGTCGCGCGAGGCACCCGCCTCCTCGTAGAAGGAGCCGCGCTTCCCGACCCCGATCAATTCGGCAACCGTGATCTGGACGTGGTCCACGTAGCGGCGATGCCAGATCGGCTCGAAGATGCCGTTCCCAAAGCGGAAGACGAGGATGTTGCGTACCGTCTCCTTGCCCAGGTAATGGTCGATGCGGTAGACCTGCGACTCCCGGAAGACCTTGCCGACCTCGCAATTCAGGCGGATCGCGCTCGTCAGGTCGCGCCCGAACGGCTTCTCCACGACGATCCGGCGCCAGCCCTCGCCGTGGTGCTCATGGTCGAGGCCCACCCGGCCGAGGCCGGCGATGATCGAGGTGAAGGCCGACGGCTGGGTGGCGAGGTAGTAGACGCGGTTGCCCCGCGTGCCCCGCACCACGTCGAGCTCGTCGAGGCGAGTCACGAGTCCGTCGTACAGGGCCTGGTCGCCGAAGTCGCCGCGGTGGTACGTGATCCGCTCGGCGAACGCCTCCCAGGCCGACGCCTCGATGGGCAGGACCCGGCAGAACTGTTCGAGCGACGCGCGGAGCTCGGCCCGGAACGCCTCGTCGTCGTAGGGGCGGCGGCCGATGGCGACGAGGCCGAACTCGTGGGGCAGGAGGTTGGTCCGCCACAGCTGGAAGAGGGCCGGCACGACCTTGCGCTGGGCCAGGTCGCCGGTGGCGCCGAAGAGGACGAGGAGCGCGGGGTCGGGCACGCGCTCGAGGCGCAGCCCTTCCCGGAGTGGGTTGGCGACGGCCTTCCGGAGGGTCCTCCGCCTGCCGACCCGCGCCAGGCGGAGCGCCCGGGCGGTCCGTGGTTCGTCGTCGGCCGGGCGGGGTGCCGCACCCGAGCCCCCGCCCCGCGTCATGGGCCGGCCCCGACGCCGCATCTCGACGCCGGGGTCGCCGCCTTCGACGCCGCGGTCGCCGCCTTCGACGCCCGGCGAGCCCGGGCCTTCGCGTTGCACGGGATTGCCGCGGGTGTGACGCAACCCGTCCACCCGTGGTCCACGGCCACCAGCCCGATCCGGTTCGCGACGCCCTCCGCCGCCGGGCGGAGATCCGGGTTGCCGGTGGCCCACAGGTCGCCGACAAACGCCCCGTGACGCTGCGCTTCCCTGGGCAGCGAGCTGAGGACGGCGAAGCTGACACCGAAGAGGGGATCAGTCGCCCCGTGGCGGCGGCAGACCGTGCGGTTCTGCTCCGTGCCGGCCACTTCGAGGCGGGCGGGCGCTTCGGCAACGTCCATCGATCGACCCCCTGGTGCCTGCCCGGGCTACTCTTTCTTGACCGCGTGCCCGCCGAACTCGTTGCGGAGCGCGGCGAGCACCTTGGCCCCGTAGCTCGCGTCCTGGCGGGACCGGAACCGGGCCTGCAGGGCGAGCGTGATGACAGGGGCGGGCACGTCGTGGTCGATCGCCTCCTGGACCGTCCAGCGACCCTCGCCCGAGTCGGCGACCCAGTCCTTGATCCCCGCGAAGTCGGGGTTCTTCGACAGCGCGCCGTGCAGGAGGTCGAGCAGCCAGCTGCGCACGACCGAGCCGTTGCGCCAGATGCCCGAGATCCTCGCGAGGTCCAGGTCGTAGTCGCTCGCATGCATGATCTCGAAGCCCTCGGCATAGGCCTGCATGAGGCCGTACTCGATGCCGTTGTGGACCATCTTCACGTAGTGACCCGCGCCGGGACCGCCCACGTGGGCGTAGCCATCGGGCGGGGCAAGCGTCCGGAAGATCGGCTCGAGTGGCTCGATGGCCTCGTGGTCACCGCCGACCATCAGGCAGTAGCCCACCTGGAGGCCCCAGACGCCGCCGGAGGTGCCCGCATCGACGTACTTGAGGCCCTTCCCGGCGACCGTGGCATGGCGCCGCACGTCGTCGTGGAAGTTCGTGTTGCCGCCGTCGATGATCGTGTCACCGGGCGACAGGAGCTCCATCAGCTCGGCGATCATGGCCTCGGTGGCGTCGCCGGCCGGGACCATGACCCAGACCGCCCGGGGGGTCGGGAGCTTCGCCACGAGCTCCTCCAGGGAGAAGGCCCCGTCAGCCCCTTCGGCCATGATCTCGCGGGTCCTCTCGGGGGTCCGGTTGTACGCCACGATCTCGTGGCCGTCTCGTACCAGGCGACGGACCATGTTGGCGCCCATCCGGCCGAGGCCGACGAAGCCGATGCGCATCGGAGACCCTCTCTTGGCTGCGCCGGAACGTCGGCGCGATCGAACGGTGCGTGGTTACTGACGCAAGGCCTCGGCGACCGCTGCGTCAAGAGCGGCGAGCCCGGCGTCCACGTCGGCGCCGAGATGGACCCGGAGCACGGGGAGGTCGTGGGCCTCGAGGGCCTCCATGTCGCCGCGCGCCTGCGCATCGACCAGCTGGCCGAAGGTGTAGTGCTTGCCGTGGACCGGCAGGTCGGCCGGGTGATCGCTCGTGAGCAGGAGGAACCAGCCAGTCGCCGGGCCGCCCTTGTGGAGCTGCCCGGTGGAGTGGAGGTAGCGCGGCCCGAAGCCTCCGGTCGTCGCGATGCCGGTGGCGTCGCGGAGGCGGCCGCGAAGGCGATCGATCGCCTCGGCCCGACCCGCCGTCGGAGCGACGAACGCGCCCAGGGCGAGGTAGCCGCCCGGTCGGACCCGCGCCAGGTGTCGCCGCAGCTCCCCGACGACGCTGCCGTCGCCGGCGGTGAGGCGGAGCGCCGTGTCCCCGTAGAGGGCGATGCCGTTCCCAGAGGCCAGCGTCTCCTCGCGGGGGAAGCCGCCGTGGTGCTCGAGCTCCTCGAGGACCCGCTTCGTGTTCTCCTTCGACTCGGTCACGTTCGGCTCGTCGAACGGGTTGACGCCCAGGACGATGCCGGCGATCGCGGTCGCGACTTCCCAGCGCAGGAACTCAGCAGCCAGGTCGATGGGGTCGGTAAGGGTGAAGCGCAGCACCGGGTGGCCGGCGGCGCCGAGCGCGTCGAGGAGCGCGTCGGCGGAGCTGCCGTCGGGGCCGGATGCCGGGGCTGCCGCACCTTCGAGGGCGATCCGGACGAAGACGCGGTCCCCGCCGTACGCGCCGAGGGCGCCCATGGGCTCGCGGTCGACCGGCACGATCCCGACCCCGGCCTTGCCCGTGCTCTCGGCCACGAGCTGCTCGAGCCACGCGCCGAGCGCGCCGATGACGGGATCCACGACGAGGGTCAGCTTGTCGCGCCCGGCCTTCGCGAGCGCACCGAGCACGACGCCAAGGGTCACGCCCGGGTTCGCGGTGGGATCGCCGGCCACGCAGCGGGCGTGCATCCCGACGGCGGAGGCCATGAACGGATCGAGATCGATGCCGCCGAGCGAGGCGGGCAGGAGGCCGACGTAGCTGAGGGCCGAGTAGCGGCCGCCGACCGACTCGGGATTGAGGAAGACGCCTCGCATGTCGTCCTGGTGGGGGATCGCCGCGAGCGATTTCCCGGGGTCGGTGACGGCCACCATGAACTCGCCCGGGGACTCCATCCGGACCCCGTGCGCCCGGAGGGCGTCGTGGAACCGCTCCCAGGCATCGGCCCGGAAGGCAAGGGTCTCGGTCGTGGTGCCGGATTTGGAGCCGACGATGAAGAGGGTCGCGAGCGGGTCGAGTCCCTCCCACGCCGCCGCCACCGCGGCAGGGTCGGTCGAGTCGAGGACCCGGATCGCCAGCCAGTCCTCGAGGTCGCCGAAGGCCGTCGCGATCACGGCGGGAGCCAGGCTGCTGCCGCCCATCCCGGCCACGATGGCGGCCGTGAAGCCGGCGTCGCGTGTCGTCTCGCCGAAGGCCTCGAGCGCAGGGACCTGGAGGCTGAAGTCCACGGGGAGGTCCAGCCAGCCGAGGCGGTTGGCAATTCTCGCCTGGACGGCCGGGTCGGAGGACCACAGGGTCACGTCACGGTCATGGAGACGATCACTCCACCGCTCGTCGGCCGCGCGGGCCAAGGTGGCGGCAACGGCCGCGGAGAGGGTCGGGTCGTCGATCCGGGCGTCGAGCGTGCCCGGGGCGAACGAGGGTAGCGTGGTCTCGGCCATGAAGGTCCTCCTGCCCCGTGGAGTCTACGCGCGGGGCGTCGCAGCCGCGCGAGAACAGCGGTCAACTCTGCGTCAACGCGATCTCGCCGCCGCGACACGCGCAGCTGCGAGGGTTGTCCCGGCCTGCCCTTCGAGGTGCGTTTGCGGGGTCCGGTTACCCTTCCTCTGCCTCGATCGCCAGCACCTTCGCCAGCCGGCGGGCGTGGCGCTCCTCGCCGGAGAAGCGCGCCCCGAGGAAGGCCCGGGCGCATTCCACGGCCGGCTCCGGGCCGATGACCCGCCCGCCCAGGCACAGGACGTTCATGTCGTCGTGCTCCACGCCCTGGCGAGCCGAATACGTGTCGTGGGCGACCGCGGCGCGGATGCCGCGGACCTTGTTGGCGGCGACGCTGGCCCCGATTCCCGAGCCGCAGACGAGGATCCCTCGGTCGGCCTCCCCGTCGCGGATCGCGAACGCCAGCCGGCGGGCGAAGTCGGGGTAGTCGTCGTTGCGGTCGGAGCCATCGCCCCCGAGGTCGACGAGCTCATGGCCGCCGTCGGCCAGCCGGGCCAGCAGCTCCGCCTTGAGGTCGGCGCCGCCGTGGTCGGCGGCGAACGCAACGCGCATCACCGGGTCCCTCCCGGGTGGGGCGCCGGCGGCGCGGCAACCCGGCCTCGGAAGCCCTCCCGGACGACCCGCCGCCCGACTGCGGCCACCGCGTCCGCGGTGAACCCGAACTCCTCCAGGATCGTTCCCGCGGGCGCCGACGTGCCGAAGTGGTCGAGGGCGACGATCGCGCCCTCGTCGCCGGCCCAGCGCTCCCAGCCGAGAGAGACGCCCATCTCGACGGCGACCCGGTTCTTCACCGTTACCGGAAGCACGCTCTCGCGGTAGGAGGCGTCCTGGGCCTCGAAGGCTTCCCAGCAGGGGAGGCTGACGACGCGCGTGGCGATCCCCTCGGCCTCCAGGGCTTCGGCGGCAGCGACGGCGAGCTGGACCTCGGAGCCCGTGGCCACGAAGACAAGGTCGATCGGGCCGCCGGCCGGCTCGGTCGACGCGGCCCGGACGACATACCCGCCGCGGCGCACGCCGGCCCTGGCGCCGTCGCTCGTGCCGGGAAGGACCGGGAGCTTCTGGCGCGTGAGGGCGAGAGCGGTCGGCCCGCCCGTCCGTTCGAGCGCGAGCGCCCAGGCGGCCGCCGTCTCGTTCGCGTCGGCCGGCCGGACGAACCAGAGGTTAGGGATCGCCCGCAGGGCCGCGTAGTGCTCGACCGGCTGGTGGGTGGGCCCGTCCTCGCCCAGGCCCACCGAGTCGTGGGTCCAGTCGTAGATGACGGGAAGGCCGGACAGCGCGGCCAGGCGGACACTGCCCCGCATGTAGTCGGAGAACGTGAGGAACGTGGCCACGTACGGTCGGAAGCTGCCGTGGTAGGCGATGCCGTTCGCGATTCCTCCCATGCCGTGCTCGCGCACGCCGAAGCGCAGGTTCCGGCCGGCCGCCGCCGCGGAGAAGTCTCCGCTGCCTTTGACATCCGTCAGGTTGCTCTCCGAGAGGTCCGCGGAGCCACCGAAGAGCTCCGGGATGCCTGCCGCCAGGGCGTTGATCGTGTCCGCGCTGGCGTTGCGGGTGGCCACCTCGGCGCCGGGCTCCCACCGCGGAAGGCTGGCGTCCCAGCCGACCTCCAGGTCGCCGTCGAGCCGGCGCTCGAACGCGGCGGCCTCGGCCGGGAAGGCGGCCCGGTAGCGTTGGAGCGCGGCGTTCCAGCGCCCGGCAAGGTCCTCGCCGTAGAGGATCGCCCGCGAGAAGATGGCAGCGACCGCGTCCGGGACGAAGAACGACTTGCCCGGGTCCCAGCCATAGGCCTCCTTCGTGAGCCGGACCTCGTCGGGGCCGAGAGGCGCGCCGTGGGCCTTCTGGCTGCCGGCCTTGGTGGGCGAGCCGTGGCCGATGATCGTGCGCACGGCGATGATCGACGGCCGGTCGTCGGATCGCGCCAGGCGGATCGCGGCTTCGATCGCGCCGACGTCGGTGCCGTCCTTCACGCGCAGGGTCTGCCATCCGTAGGCCCGGAAGCGATCGAGGACGTCCTCCGAGAACGCCAGACCCGTGGGCCCATCGAGCTGGACCAGGTTGTCGTCGTAGAGCATGACGAGCTTGCCGAGCTTCAGGTGCCCGGCCAGGCTGGCCGCCTCGGACGCGATCCCCTCCTGGAGGTCGCCATCGGAGCAGATGGCGTACGTCCAGTGGTCGACGATCGCGTGGCCCGGCCGATTGAACTCGGCGGCAAGGCGGCGCTCGGCGATGGCCATGCCCACGGCGTTGGCCACGCCCTGGCCGAGGGGGCCGGTCGTCGCCTCGACCCCGGGCGTCACCCCGAACTCCGGATGACCGGGTGTGCGCGATCCCCACTGCCGGAAGCGCTTGAGGTCGTCGAGCGAGAGGTCGTAGCCGGTCAGGTGGAGGAGCGAGTAGAGGAGCATCGAAGCGTGGCCGGCCGAGAGCACGAATTGGTCGCGGTCCGGCCAGTCGGGATGGGTGGGGGCATGGCGCAGAAAGCGGGTCCAGAGCGTGTACGCCATGGGCGCCATGCCCATCGGCGCACCGGGATGTCCCGAGTTCGCCTGCTGGACACCGTCGATGGAGAGGGTCCGGATCGTGTCGATCGCGAGCTGGTCGAGCTGGTCGGGGGAGAGCGTCGTCATCGGGCGGGGCTCCGTGGGCGGAGGGCGGAGGGCGGTGGTGCGCGGCCGCGAGGCCACGTGGTCATTGTAGGCGGGGTGGGTGCCCGCTCCGCCGGGCCGGGTGGCGTGAGATCGGAAACGCCGAGCTCACGCCCCCCGCGTTCGCCAGTGGGCAGCCGACCGGCGACCCGCGGCGTATCCTCGCCGCGATGCCGCCCGCCCCGTCCGCGCCGCTCCAGGGCCCGCGACGCCCGCGCCCGCGCGGGTCGTCGGCGCGCGGTCGTGCTCGGCGACCTCGCGCTCGACGTCGTGCTCGCGCCGGCGCGCCCGCTCGAGCACGGAACCGACATCCCGGGAGTCGTCCGGTTCCACCAGGGCGGATCAGCGGCCAACACGGCCCGGTGGCTGGCCCGCGTGGGGGTCCGCACCACGCTCATCTGCGCCGTCGGGCGGGATGGGCCGGGGCGGGCGCTCGTGGCCGCACTCGAGCGTGGAGGGGTGACGGTCCGAGCCGCTCGGCCTGCTGGGGCGCGGACTGCCCGGATCGGGATGCTCGTGGACGCCGACGGCGAACGCAGCTTCGTGGCCGACCGCGGGGCGGCTGATCTCCTGGGCCCGGGCGACGTTCGGCCCGCGTGGTTCGCCGGGGCTGCAGCCCTGCACCTCCCCGCGTACTCGCTCCTGGGATCGCCGCTCGCCGACGCGACGCGGTGCGCCATCGAGCTGGCACGGGCTGCGGGCTCGGCGATCACGGTCGACCTGGCATCAGCCGCACCGCTCCTGGCGGCAGGGCGGTCCACAACCCAGCGCCTGATCCGTGACGCGGCTCCCGACCTGCTCTTCGCGAATGCTGCCGAAGCCGCCGCCTTCCTCGGGGATGCCGGCCTCATGGGCCTCCTGGCCTTCGCTCCGGTAGCCGTCGTGAAGCAGGGCTCTCATGGCGCAACCGTCCTTACCCGACGCCCGCGGCTGCCGATCGAACGGTTCGAGGTCGCCGCGCGCGTCATCGCCGCTGCGGACACAACGGGCGCCGGCGACGCGTTCGACGCCGGATTCCTGGCCGCGTGGCTCGCAGCAGACCGGGCGACCACGGCCGCCGCTCTCCGGCAGGCCGTCCGCGCGGGCCATCGGGTTGCCGCACGCCAGCTGTCGATGCTGCGCCCTGAGCTGACCCTCGTCCGATAGGGGACGCGTCAGCGCTTCAGGAAGCGATCGAACCAGGCCAGCATCCGCTCGTTGCGGTCGATCCGGCGGTCGGGGCGGCCGGTGATCGCGAAGGTGTGCCACGACTCCGGGTACAGGATGTACTCGACCTCGCGACCGAGGTGGCGGAGGGCGACGAAGAGCTGCTCGTTGTCGGCCGGCACGCAGCGCAGGTCCGCCTCGCCCTGGAGCAGGAGCAGCGGCGTCCGGATCCGCGTAACGAGACGGAGCGGCGACTGGCGCCAGAGCGAGGCGATCCCCTCCTCGCTGAACGGGTCGCCCAGGCGCGCCATCCGGTCGTACTCCGGTCCGGAATCGGTGTTCGCCCACGCGCTCACCTGGTTGGCCGTTCCGCCGTCGCAGACGGCGGCGCCGAACCGCTCGGGCACCGCCCCGATCAGCCAGTTGACCATGAACCCGCCGTAGGACAGTCCCAGGATTCCCGAGCCGCGCCGGGTCGGCGAGACCCGAGGCCGACGACGTGGTCGACCGCCGCGAGGACGTCATCGGCGTCGACGCCGCCGAAGTCGCCGAGCTGGGGCGCGATCCAGGCCTTCCCGTAGCCGGCCCCACCCCGGATGTTCGGCAGGATGACCCGGTAGCCGCGCGACGCGAGGAGGACGTTCTCGAGGGAGGGCGCCGGGGACCAGGCCCCGAGTGGGCCCCCGTGGATGTTCACGACTGTGGGCAGCGGCTCGTCGAGCGCGCCCGCGGGCGAGACGATCCAGGTCTCGATCGGGCCGCCGGCGCCGGGCACCTCGATGCGCCGCATCTCCGGCCACGGGAAACCGCGCCGCCACGCCCCACCGAGGGTGGTGTGGCGCCGGATCTGGGCGCCGCCGCCGACCGGGCCGGACCCCCGGCCGGGGACAGGCCCGGACTCCGCGACGGCGATCGGCCGCGACCCAGCGACGGTCAGCAGCTCCATCGGCCGGTCGTCGAGCGTGGCAACCAGCGACACCACGCCGCCGGCCACGCCGAGCGTGACCGCGGCGATCTCGGCGTCTCGTCAGGCGCGAGGGGGCACCGACCGACTGCCCCGCCTCCGGGTCCCAGCCGAATCGCCAGGGCTGCACGCGGCCGGCCGCGCTGACCAGGGCGACGAGCGCCGCGGGGCCGTCCCAGGACGGGCCCGGCCGGGACGAGGCCATCCAGCCGTTGAGGTCCGTGTCGTTCCAGTCGCCGACAGGGCAGGTCGAGGTCCGGGGCCAGCGGGATCGCAGGCGACGGGCCGGTCCCGTCGGGATCGAACGGAGCCACGAAGAGCCCCGGGATCTCGTCGTCCAGCGGGTCCGGGACGTCCACGCCGCTGCAGGCGAGCCAGCGCCCGTCGGGCGAGAATGCCGGGGACCCGGCGTACCCGGCGAGGTGGATGGCCTCGCGTGGGGCGCCGCCCTGCGAGGGCACAGCCCAGATCGACGGCAGCGGCCGAATGTCGGCGTTGGGTCCGGCTTCGGTGACGTAGGCGATGGAGCGCCCGTCCGGCGCCCACGCGATCGATCGTGCGTTGCTGTCGTGACGGGACAGCTGCTGCGGCCTCGCCCCGCGGCGGACCGCCCCGACCCAGACCTGGTCCCAGCGGTCGCGGTGGCCCACCTCGTTCCAGCGCCAGTCGGCCCGCGTGATCCGGCGGGCGGTCGCCGAGCGCCCCTTCGTCTCCGGCCCGACGACGAGGCGGTTCTCCCTCTCCCCGGCCGCGAACGCCATCCGGCGGCCGTCGGGTGACCACGCCATCTCGGGCACACCGTGCAACGGCGCCCACAGGAGCCACGGCTCGTCCGAGTCGAGGGCCAGGACCATGACCGCACTCGGCCGGTCGGGGTCATCGGGAAAGGAGCGCAGGAAGGCGACGCGGCGTCCGTCCGGCGCGATCCGGGGGTTCGTGTCGCGCACCGGGCCGTCGGTGAGCTGTCGCGGCGGCACGACGGCACGGCCGGCAGGGCGACGGCCAGCAGGCGCGCGTCCGGCGAACGGGACGAGCAGCAGGTGCGACCGGTACGTCTCACCGTGGACGAATCTCCGGACCACTACCGCGCCGCTCCCGTCCGGGAGGGGATCGTGCTCCTCGAGGACGATCTGGCGGCGTATCAGGGCGGCGGGGCTGATCGATCTGGCCATGCGCGCAGGGTAATCCGCGAGGCCCGAAGCGGGGCGGCATGGACCGTCCCGCGCTACGCTGCCGCAATGCCCGATGACACCCGCCTCGCCGCCCTCCGCACCCGCCTGGATGTCGCTCCCGAAGCAGCCGCCGCCCTCGCCGCCGGCCGGCCCGTCGTCGCTCTCGAATCCACCCTGATCAGCCACGGCCTCCCGTACCCGCAGAACGTGGAGGTCGCCCGGGCCTCGGAGGCCGCCGTGCGCGAGAGCGGTGCCGTGCCCGTCACGGTGGCCATTCGCGACGGTCGGGTCCTGGTCGGCCTCGACGACGCAGCGCTGGAGCTGCTGGCGACGACGCCGGGCGTCCG
The DNA here is from genome assembly GCA_963739365.1 of uncultured Chloroflexia bacterium. Classification (GTDB taxonomy): domain Bacteria; phylum Chloroflexota; class Limnocylindria; order Limnocylindrales; family CSP1-4; genus CTSoil-043. The sequence continues at coordinate 17,485 of CAVUAG010000016.1, forward strand.
GAAGGTGGCCCGCCCGACGCTGGCGGGAGCGTTGATCTCCGGCGGCTGGGGCGCCACCACCGTGTCGGCCACGATGCTCGCGGCCCACGCCGCGGGGATCCGGGTCTTTGCCACGGGTGGGATCGGGGGCGTCCACGCCGGCGCGTTCGAGCTCTCGACCGGCCCGGACAACCGCGTCCGTCCGCCCAGCGTCGACGTCTCGGTCGACCTGGACGAGCTGGCCCGCACCCCGGTCGTCGTCGTATGCGCCGGCCCGAAGGCGATCCTCGACGTCCCGGCCACTCTGGAGGTCCTCGAGTCGCGCGGCGTCCCGGTGGTGGCCATCGGCACCGACGAGCTGCCGGGCTTCTTCTCGCGCGCCTCGGGGATCCCTGCGCCCCAGTCCGTGCCGGACGTCGCGGCGGCGGCAGCGCTGGCGGCCCTGCACCTCGACCTGCTCGCGAGTGGTCTGCTGATCTGCGTCCCCGTCCCGGCTGCGGACGAGCTGCCCCGTCCCGAGGCCCTGGCCGCCATCATGCGGGCCACGACAGAAGCCGAGGCGGCGGGCGTCCATGGCCCGGCGCTCACGCCGTGGGTCCTTCGGCGGGTCGGGGACCTGACGGACGGCAGGTCCGTTCGGGCCAACACCGCGCTCATCATCAACGACGCCCGGATCGCTGGTCGCCTGGCTGCGGCGCTTGCGCGCAGCTGACCCGCCGGTCGCGCTCCGTCCACCAGCTCGCGTCCCTCGAGTCGACCGGAGGTCCAAGCCGTGCCCGTTTCCCGCCGCGCCGTCACCGGTGTTGCTGCTCTGCTGCTCGTCGTGTCGTCGCTCGCTGCCTGCGCCGCCGACGGGCCACTCACCGTGACGGCGAGTGACACCCAGGAGCTGGACGTCGCCGTCGGAGCGACCACTCCCAACCTTGTGATCCGGGTCGAGATGTTCAACGGGCCGATCGAAGTCCGTGCCGGCGACGCCGGCCGAGTCGCCGCGACCGTGGAGACGACCGGCGTGGGCGGCTCGAAGGCCGAAGCCGAGGCCGACCGGGCGAAGATCCAGGTCACCCTGGACGCGAACCCGGATGGCTCCGTGCTCCTCCGCGCCGTCTACCAGCCGAACCCGGGCTCCCCGAACGACCGCGCCGCCAGCGCTGTCGTCGACGTGCCGCCAGGCGCGGGCCTCGACCTCCAGACCTCGAACGGGACGGTGTCGACCTCGGGGGTCAGCGGGCCCATCGACGTCCGGTCGTCGAACGGCGCGGTCAACCTGGCCGGCCCGGAGTCCGGGGCGAACGTGCGGACGACGAACGGGGCGGTGGAGATCGACGGCACGGGGCTCGTCGACGTCCAGACCACGAATGGCGGGGTGTCGATCCGCGGGACGGACGCGACGCTGAGCGTGCGGACGTCGAACGGCGATGTCTCCTTCGACGGGACGCTCTCCGACAGCCCGCAGCGCGTGACCACCACGAACAACCCGATCACGATCCGGCTCCCGGCCACGGCCGGGTTCACGATCGACGCCCGGACCACGAACGCCGAAGTCGTCCTCGATGGGTTCACCCTCAAGACGACCGCGCCGGCCACCGAGGTCGCGAAGCAGGGCATCGTCGGCGTGGGCGGACCATGGCTCGTCCTCCGCACGAGCAACGCGGCGATCGTCGTCAGCGCGCAGTGAGCGCCGACCGCCGATCTCGTCCGCCATGACGCCGCCCGCGGCAGCCGCCGCCATCGAGGCGCGCGCCCTTCGCCGCGTCTACAAGGCCAAGCCCAGCCCGATCACCGCCCTCGAAGGGGTCGATCTCGATGTCCGCGCCGGCGAGATGTTCGGCCTGCTCGGCCCGAACGGGGCAGGCAAGACGACGCTCATCAAGATCCTTGCCACCCTTCTCCTGCCCACGTCGGGCACGGCGCGCGTGGCCGGATTCGACGTGGTGACCGAGACGTCCCGCATCCGGCGGGTGATGAACATGGTCTCGGGCGGGGAGCAGTCCGGCTACGGCATCCTCACCGTCCGCGAGCAGCTCTGGATGTTCAGCCAGTTCTACGGTCTCGGCGCCCGCGAGGGCTGGCGTCGCACGGACGAGCTGATCGACCTCGTTGGCCTCGCGGAGCAGCGCCTGCAGCGCGTGAGCGCCCTCTCCACCGGCCAGCGCCAGAAGCTGAACCTTGCCCGGGGCCTCGTCAACGACCCGTGGATCCTCTTCCTGGACGAGCCCACGCTGGGCCTCGACGTGAGCGCGGCGCGCGAAGTCCGCGACCACTTCCGCAACTGGCGCGCAGCGGTCCCGGGGCGGACGGCCTTGCTCACGACCCACTACATGGCCGAGGCCGACGAGCTGTGCGACCGGGTCGCCATCGTCGACCGGGGCCGGATCCTCGCGCTCGGCACGCCGGCCGAGCTCAAGCGGCACGTGCAGAAGGAGTCTCTCTTCCGCATCGAGGTCGACTGGCTGCCCGGCGGCGTGGCGGGCCTCGCCCGGCTGCCCGGCGTCCTCTCGGCCGTGCCTTCCGCCGCGGGCTCCGGCGTCGCTTCCCCAGACGGCGTCACGATCAGCCTCGCCCTGGTGGACGACGGCGCGCTGGCCGGCGTGGTGGCCGCCCTCGCCGCGAGCGATGCGCACCTGCGCGGCCTCACCAAGTCCGAGCCGACCCTGGAGGACGTCTTCGTCGAGCTCGTCGGGCGAGGGCTCGACGAGGCGGACGTGGACACCGCGCCTGCCGGAGTGCCCGCGTGAGCGGCACCGTGACTGCGCCACAGGCCGAGCCCGCGGGCAGCTACGCGCATGACCCAGCCAGCGATCCTGCCGCGGCGGCGAGGTGGAGCACGCGTCACGTGGTGGCGACCAACCTGCGGAGCATCCTCGGCCGCGCCTATCCGCGCATCCATGGCAGCACGCGCGAGAAGTCGTGGGTCTTCTTCGAGATCGCGCTTCCATTCCTCTCGACGTGCGCCTTCGTCCTCGTCTACCAGGCGCTCGGGGCTCCCGAGGAGTACGTCGGCTTCGCGGTGATCGGCGGCGCGATGACTGCGTTCTGGTTGAACGTGCTGTGGGCCATGGGGGCCCAGCTCTACTGGGATCGCGGCGAGGGCAACCTGGAGATCTACTTCACGGCACCCGTCAGTCTCATGAGCATCCTCGTGGGGATGGCCGTGGGCGGCTTCTACATGACCGTCACCCGGGCGGTGGTCATCATCGTGGTGGGGTCGGTGCTCTTCGGGGTGCAGTACAGCGTGGACCAGTGGCTGCTCCTCGGTCTCGTGTTCGTCCTGACCCTGGTCGCGCTGTATGGGCTGGGGATGCTGATGGCCAGCCTGTTCCTGTTCTGGGGTCGCGAGGCGTGGCACCTGGCCAACCTCTTCCAGGAGCCCGTCTACTTCCTCGGCGGCATGTACGCCCCGGTGAAGGTGCTCGGGCCGCTCGCCGCTCTCGCCATCGGTCTCCTGCCCCTGGCCGTGGGCCTCGACGCGATCCGCCAGCTCACGTTCACGGGCGTGCCCGACATCGGGGTCCTGCCACCCGAGACGGAGGCGGCGATCCTGGCGATCATGGCCGTCGTCTTTCTCCTCCTCGCCCGGGTCGCGCTCCGCTACTTCGAGCACAAGGCGCGCGCTGAAGGGCGCCTCATGGCGCGCTGGCAGTGACCGGGCGGGTCGTCGACCGGCATGGCCACCGCCCGACGATGCCCGGTGCCGAGGTTGGCCCGGAAGGGCAACGCAGGGGGACCCCGGCATGGCGCTCGCTCGTGACAGGCGCCCGCCTCGGCTGGGTCATCGAATCGAACTGGACCGACCCGTTCCTGTTCGCGGTCTACGCCGTGGCGCGGCCGGTGGGTGCCGCCCTCGTCCTCGTGGCGATCGTGTGGCTCGTGGGCGGCGGCGGCCGCCCAGACTACGTCGGGTACCTCGTCGTCGGCAGCGCCTGCTGGACGTTCGTCGGCGGGGGGATGTCGGGGCTGGTCTGGGCGGTCCTCGATGACCGCGAGCGCTACCGGATGCTCAAGTACGTCGTCGTGAGCACGGCCGCTCTCCTGCCCTTCCTCGTCGGCCGCGCGGCGGGCCAGCTCTTCACGGCGGCGGCGGGTTTCCTGGTCACGCTGCTCGTCGGCGTGCTCCTGCTCGGCGTGCAGATCGACGTGTGGGCCATCGACTGGCGGCTCTTCATCTCTTCGATGACGGTCGGGCTGATCGCGATCGTCTCGCTCGGCCTGGCCGTGGCCGGCCTCTGCCTCACGACCCGGCGCAAATCGTGGAGCTACCCTGAGGCGATCGCCGGCGGCCTCTATCTCCTGTCGGGGGCGATCTTCCCGCCCGACGTCCTGCCCCCCGTGCTCCAGCCCGTCGCCCTCGCGCTGCCCACCACGTGGTGGCTGGAGGGGGTCCGGCGAGCTCTCCTGGGCGTCCCCACCCCGAACCTGCTGGCGCGTTTCGACGACGCGATGGTCCTATCCGCCTTGTGTGTCTCCACGGTCGTGCTTACACTCGGCAGCGTGGTGATCTTTCGCACGTTCGAGCGCATCGCGCGCGAGCGCGGCCTGATCGACCAGACGACCGGCAGCTGAGGCCGGACATCGCCCCGCGGGAGGCGGGCCGGGGGAGGCGTCATGCGCATCTACGACGGGAGCCCGCGCCAGGACTTCGAGGAGGTCCTGCGCTCGATCGGGGCGTTCCTCGACCAGCGCGGGATGCGCGACGTCCTCCTGCTGGAGGCACCGGATGGGTTCATCGTCCAGGGCCTCGTCATCGAGGGCGCGACCGGCAGCTGGTCGGAGTCGGTCGGGCACCAGGCCAAGGAGACCCTCACGTTCCTCGACGACGACATCGCCCGGTTCATGGACGAGGCGTTGGCACGTCGCGGCGCCGAGGCCGCCGCACCGCCAGACTGGTCGCAGGCGGGCTACTATGAGAAGTCCTTCCGCGTCATCGGGCGCTGGATGGACAGCCAGCGCCCCCACGACATCTTCTTCTTCGAGCAGGGCGGGGCATTCGTGGTCCGCCTCCAGAAGGTCACATCGACCGGAGCGCACCACGAGCTGGCTGAGTTCACGAAGGAAGACATCGAGGCAATGATCACGGAGGCGCCGCAGCTCCGGCTGAGTGAAGCGCAGAAGGAGGCAGGCCAATGAAGGCCCTCAAGGCAGTGGCGACCATCCTGGGGATCCTCCTCGCGGCGGCCGTCGTCATCCCGCTCGTGGTCCTCGCCGGGCTGTTCGTCTGGCTGAAGCTGACCGAGGAGGGCGACGAGGAGGCCCTGGAGCTGGAGCAGGAAGGCGTCTGATCCCAGCGAGCTGACGACGGCCCCGGAGCCGCGCTCGGCGCCCGGGGCCGTTTCCATGCCCGGCGCGGACGATCGTCCGGCGGCCGAGGGCGACCCACCCCGTCCCGAGGCCTGACTCGCCGTGTCGCGCGCACCGATCGTTCCCGTCTTCCCCGCCGGCGCCCCGATCAGCGTTCTCGTCGACTACGACGGCACGGTGTCCCGCCAGGACGTGGGCACGGTGCTCCTGGCCGAGCACGCCCTGGTCGACCGGGCGGTGGTCGCAGCGAAGGATGCGGACTACGACGCGGGCCGGTCCGGCTCGCGCGAGCTCATGCAGTGGGACATGGAGGTCCTGCCCCGCGATGGAGCGCTGCTGCGGGCGGCCGCGGCGGAGATCCCCCAGGACGAGACGTTCGTCTCCTTCGTTGCCGCCGTCCGCGAGGCCGGGGCGGCGATGGAGATCGTCAGTGACGGGCTGGGCTTCTACGTGGCCTCCAAGCTCGCGCAGCTGGACCCGGGGATCGTCGATCTGCCGATCGCGACGAACGAGAACGACGTCGACAGGTCGGGCCGGATGACGTTCCCGTACGGCCATCCCGCCTGCTTCGTGTGCGGCACCTGCAAGCGCGAGCGGGTCCGGGCCCACGAGGCCGGACGGGCGCGTGGTGTCTTCATCGGCGACGGGCAGAGCGATCGCTACGCCGCCCACCACGCCGACATCGTGTTCGCCAAGGACGCCCTCCTCGCCTGGGGCCGGGCCACCGGGCGCGACTTCCGGGCGAATGGGATCGCTTCGCCGAGATCGAAGCCTGGTTCGTCGAGGCGCTCGCCGACGGCCGGCTACCCGCGACGACGGCTGACCTGCCCGCCTGGCGGGCGACGCACCGGCCGCTTCGCCCCGACTTCATCTGCGGTCCGGAGGCCTGGGAGCCAGGACGGATGGTCCCGCGGCCGCTCGACGGCCGAGCGCCCGATCGCACACGCGGAGGCCGTGATGCGCGTCGGCGGAGGATCCGCCTCTCTACCCGGCACGCCGAGTCGGTCGCCCGCTGGCCGGCGTCGCACACGCGCACCTCGGCCAGGTCCTCGAGGACGGTCACCAGCCCCGAATGGTCGTAGCTCGCCGCGGCCGGCGATCCGCGCCCGCTGCATGAGCTGCTCGACCTCGGCGGTCGCCGGCAGGACGACCCCGGCCTCGCGGGCCAGGTCGAGGGCGTTCTTGAGGTCCTTGAGGTGGAGCCGGATCCGGAAGCCCGGGTCGAAGCGGCCGCCCAGGATGTTGTCGCGCCGCATCTCCAGGACCTTCGTGGCGGCCAGGCCGCCCTGGAGGACGTCGGCGATCCGGGCGGGATCCACGCCCGCCTTGGCGCCCAGCACGAGCGCCTCGGAGACCGCCTCGATGACGACCGCGACGACGACCTGGTTGCAGACCTTCGCGACCTGGCCGGCGCCCGACGGCCCGACGTGGACGATCGTCTTGCCGAGGGCCTGCGAGGACGGGCAGGCGCTCGCTCGAAGTCGGCTGCCGACCCGCCGACCATGATCGAGAGGGTGCCCGCGATCGCCCCCTTGTCGCCCCCGCTCACCGGGGCGTCGAGCATCGCCGCACCGGCCTCAGTCGCCCGTGCGGCCAGCTCGCGCGCGACGCGCGGCGAGATGGAGCTCATGTCGATCGCGAGCCAGCCCGGCCGGGCTGCCTCGAGCGCCCCGTCCGACGCCCAGCGTAGACGGCCTCCACCTCGGGCGAGTCCGGGAGCATCGTGATGAGGATGTCGGTCCGCTCGGCCACGTCGCGCGGCGTGCTGCCGCGCTCGGCGCCCTCGGCGACGAGCGCCTCGACCGGGGCCGCGACGACGTCGCGCACGACGACCCGGTAGCCGGCCCGCAGGAGGTTCCGGACCATCGGCTGGCCCATGATCCCGAGACCGATGAACCCGACGCTGGGCTGCTGCGCGGACGCCATCTCGTGCTCCTTTCGGTGTTCGTCGTCGCCCTCCCGCTGTCGCCCGAGAGCGGCCCGATTAGACCACGGCGATCAGCCCCAGCGCTCGAAGCGGGCGAACTCCTCGAAGGGGACCCAGCCGCGCTTGAGCGACGGCGAGCGGACATCCGGGAGCGGCCTTCCGACCGGCATCACGCCGATCGGCACGAACTCGTCGGGGATGCCCAGCTCGGCCCGCAGGGCGGGGGCATCGAACGCCCCGGCGAACCCCGAGGCCAAGCCCGGCGTCGACGGCGGCCAGCATGATCACCATCGTGGTTGCGCCGATGTCGACGAACCAGTAGGGGACCGGCCATTCGATCTCGCGGCCCTCGTCGTCGACCTTGTCCGGCTCCTGGTAGCGCCGGTGGTAGATCTCCTCGGAGACGCACGGCACGAACTGGGCGGCGCACTCGGAGATCCAGGGTCCCATCCCGAGGTCCGCGTAGGCCTCCTCGCCGCAGATCCGGGCGACCCGGCGACGGGCCTCCGGGTCCGTCACGACGACGAGCCGCTGGCCCTGGCTGAAGCCGGCCGACGGCGTCCGCTGGGCGAGCCGGGCGATCCCCTCGATGACGGTCGGGTCGACGCCGCCCTCCTCGAACCGGCGGACGGCCCGCCGCTTCATGACCGTGTCGCGGAATTCCATCGATGCTCCTCGTGCGGTTGGAGTGCCTGTGCCTGCTGATGATGCCGCTGACGGCGACACGACGTTCGGCTCCACGATGCCGCGCGATGCTGCCCGCCCCCGTCCGCGGGGACGCCCGGGGCGACGACACCTTGACGCCTGTCAAGTCATCTGTGGGCCTCGCCGACATCACGATGTCTCCTGTGGTGCCGGGGCGCGGCGCGGGCGCCCCTGCCCGCCCCTGAGCAGCCCGCTCGCCACGTCCACCCGCCGCCCGGAGCAGCAACGTGCAGTAGCGAGGATCCCCCGGGGTCACGCCCGGCCCATGGGGTCCCTGGCGCCGCCCCGACGTGCTGCCATCCGGGTAGTGCTGCCCCTGGCGACATTGACGAGGTATCACGGGGGCGCAGGGATCCGGGCGCTCGCCGCTGGCGCCAAAGCCCCGGATCCGGTAGCATCGGAAAAACCCCCGGAGGAGCCCAGCCCGTGGCGAAGTATGTCTTTGTGACCGGAGGCGTCACCTCCTCGCTCGGCAAAGGCATCACCGCCGCCAGCATCGGCCGGCTTCTCAAGGCCCGCGGCGTCTCCGTCTCCGTCCTCAAGCTCGACCCGTACATCAACGTCGACCCGGGGACGATGTCGCCCTACCAGCACGGCGAGGTCTTCGTCACCGACGACGGCGCCGAGACCGACCTGGACCTCGGGCACTACGAGCGGTTCATCGACGAGAACCTCTCCCAGCTCTCCAACGTGACGACCGGCCGCATCTACCAGGCCGTGATCGCCAAGGAGCGCCGCGGCGACTACCTCGGCGGCACGGTCCAGGTGATCCCTCACATCACGAACGAGATCAAGGAGCGGATTCAGCGGGTCAGCCGCGACGGCGGGGCCGACGTGGTCATCGTGGAGGTCGGCGGGACGGTCGGCGACATCGAGAGCCTCCCGTTCCTCGAAGCGATCCGGCAGCTGCGCAAGGATGTCGGGCGCCAGAACGTGGTCTACGTCCACGTGACCCTGCTCCCCGCGCTCCAGGCCACGGGCGAGCTCAAGACGAAGCCGACCCAGCACTCCGTGAAGGAGCTGCGCGGCATCGGCATCCAGCCCGACGTCATCATCCTGCGCTCGGACCACCCGGTCTCCGACGAGATCCGGGAGAAGATCGCCCTCTTCACTGATGTCGCCTCGGAGGCGGTCATCCCGGCCGAGACGGCCGAGACGATCTACGAGGTCCCGCTCATGTTCGAGGAAGCCGGCCTCGGCGACCTTCTCGTGCGCGATCTCGGCCTCGGCGCCACCGCCGCGCCCCCCGACCTCTCTGCCTGGCGCGAGCTCGTCGAGCGGATCAAGCGCCCGAAGCCGGGGCTCGAGATCGCACTCGTCGGCAAGTACATCGAGCTGCCCGACGCCTACCTCTCCGTGACCGAGTCGCTCAAGCACGCCGGCTGGGCGAACGACGTCGACGTGAAGATCCGCTGGGTGAGCTCCGAGACGCTCACCGAGGAGAACCTCGCCCGGGAGCTCGGGGGAGCGGCCGGCGTCCTCGTCCCGGGCGGCTTCGGCCACCGCGGGATCGAGGGCAAGGTGCTGGCGGCGCGCTGGGCTCGCGATCGCCGCCTGCCGTACCTGGGGCTATGCCTGGGGCTCCAGTGCGCGGTCATCGAGCTGGCCCGCCAGGCGACCGGCTCGCAGGACGTCAACTCGACCGAGTTCGACATGTTCACCGAGCACCCGGTCATCGACTTCATGCCCGACCAGCGCGACCTGGAGGAGAAGGGCGGCACGATGCGCCTGGGGCTCTACCCGGCCCGCCTGGCGCCCGGTTCGAAGGCCCACGCCGTCTACGGCGACGAGGTGGTCTATGAGCGGCATCGTCACCGGTTCGAGGTGAACAACCGCTACCGGGCGACGCTCGAGGCCGCCGGGATGATCCTGTCCGGGCAGTCGCCCGACGGGCGGCTCGTCGAGATCGTGGAGCTGCGTGACCACCCCTGGTTCGTGGCCAGCCAGTTCCACCCGGAGTTCAAGAGCCGGCCCGAGCGTCCGCATCCGCTCTTCGACGGGTTCGTGGCGACGGCCGCCGCCCTCCGCGACGGCCGCGAGCCGGTGCTGCGACCGCGGAGCGGACGGGCGAAGGCGGCCACCGGAACAGCGTTCGACGCCGGCGTCGAGGTCGTGCCCGTCATGGACGGGCACGGGCCAGGGGTCGAGCCGAGCTGAGCAATCGGACGGGGGCCGCGGCGTCGGTCTGGGGGATCTCGCGCCAGGCCCTTTCCGCGGTCGGCCTCGGGATCGCCCTTGGTGCCGGGTCGTGGTTCGCGGACCAGCTTGCCTGGCCGTTCCAGCTCCTCGTCCCGATCAATGCCGTTGGCGCGTGGCTCACCGTGGCGTTCGCGGTCGGTGCCACCGGGCGGACAGTCCCGCTTGGTGCGCTACGAGGCCTGGTGGCGCTCCTCGGCGCCGTGGCCGCGTACTACCTCCTGATCCGGTTGCTGGGCGAGGGGATCCGGCCCATCGGGGCCGCCCACGCGGCGACGGTCTGGGGTCTCGTGGCCGCGATCGCCGGGCCGGCGCTCGGCGCGGCGGGCGCGACGTGGCGCCTCGGGCGGGGCTGGCCGCGGGCGATCTCCGCCTCGCTGCTCGCGGCCGTGTTCGTGGCCGAAGGGATCGCGTTCGGCGGCGCGCGACTGCTGCCCTGGGACGACCTCGCCGGCGATCCCGGGACGGTCCTCCTCGCGGTGGAGGCCCTGGTCGGCCTGGCCCTGCCGGCGATCCTGCTGGGTCGCGGGGAGCGCCTCCGGGGCTACGCGTCGCTCGTGGCGATCTCGGCAGTCGCGCTGGTCGCGATACGGCCGGTGGTGGGGATGGTCCGGGAGCTCGCCGACCAGTTCTGACGCCGTCGCTCGCTTGCCGGCCGTGCCCGATGACGGCGGTTCCCATGGCTGCCGCGGCATGCCGCGTACAATCGCGTCTCCTTCCGTGCCTGCCAGGAGCCGCCCCCATGAAGCTCTTCCTCGACACCGCCGACGTTGACGAGATCCGCACCGGCGTCCGCTGGGGCGTCATCGACGGGGTGACGACCAACCCGAGTCTCTACGCCAAGGTCGGCGGCTCCTACGACGACGTCCTGCGCCAGATCTGCAAGCTCACGTCCGGCCCGGTGAGCGCCGAGGTCGTCGCCGACGATGTCGACGGGATGCTCGCCGAGGGCCGCCACTTCGCCGCCCTGGCCCCGAACATCGTCGTCAAGATCGCGATGTCGGAGAACGGCCTCGAGGCCATCAGCCGGCTCGCCGACGAGGGAATCCGCACGAACTGCACGCTGCTCTTCACGGCGAACCAGGGGCTGCTCGCGGCGAAGGCCGGGGCCACGCTCCTCTCGCCCTTCGTGGGGCGCCTCGACGACGTCAACGAGGACGGCCTGACGGTGATCCGCGAGCTGGCGGACATCGTCAACCTCCACGACTACGACGCCGAGATCATCACGGCTTCCGTCCGCCACCCCCGCCACGTGACGGACGCGGCGCTCGCGGGCGCCCACATCGCCACGATCCCCTTCAAGGTCCTGCGACAGATGGTCCATCACCCGCTGACCGACCGGGGCATCGAGCTCTTCAAGGCGGATTGGGCGAAGGCATCGAAGGAAGCCGCCGGGCGGGGGTAGCCGCAGGGGGATTCCGCACGGCCGGGTCACGGCAGTCGGCAGACGTCGGCAGGCCCGACCAGGCTCGTGTCGATCGGGTCGTTGGCCGGCGGTGAGCGTGGCAGCGCGCTTCGCGATCGGCTGATGCCGCCCCGATCCGGCTGATCCCGACGACCGACACCCACTCGGTGGCCACCCCGGCCCGCCTCCATGCAACAAATCTCGACGTGCTTGCTGGCCCACCGAACCGAGGACAGGCGATTGACGGGACGCGGCCCGGCCGCGTATGCTCCGGGTACCCCACACGCACCGCCGCCGCGGATTCAATTCCGCGCCTGTGCGCTCATCCCCCGGCCGTCGAAGGCCGACCCGCCCCGCAGGTGACCTCACCCCCATGCCGAACGGCCCCGACCCGCAGCGTACCCGCAATCGCCGTCCGCGCCGCCGTCTCCAGGGGCAGCGGACCGCCGGCTTCCCCGATGTCGACGAGCTGAACGGCAGCGGCGACGAAGGCCCCGAGATCGGGGCAGCCGAGCTGCGTGGGATGAGCGCGGCCGAGCTCCGCGCCACCGCGAAGGAGCTCGAGGTCGAGACGGGCGACGCCGAGCGGCGCGACGACATCGTCGACGCCATCCTCCAGCGCCAGTCCGAGCGTCTCGGCCAGTCGTACGTGACGGGGATCCTCGACGTCGTCGACGAGGGCTACGGCTTCCTGCGCCGCCACGGTCTCATGCCGGGACCAGACGACGTCTACGTCAGCTCCAGCCAGGTGCGCCGGTTCGGGCTTCGCATCGGGGATCGCGTCGGCGGCACGGTTCGTGCTCCGCGCGAGGGCGAGAAGTACTGGGGCATGCTGCGGGTCGACACGGTGAACGGGGTCGACCCGGACACGGCGCGCCGGCGACCCCACTTCGCCGACCTGACTCCGATCCACCCGATCGAGCTGCTCAACCTCGAGTCGGACCCGAAGAACCTGAGCCAGCGGCTCGTCAACATCGTCAACCCGATCGGGAAGGGCCAGCGCGCCCTGATTGTCAGCCCCCCGAAGGCTGGCAAGACGATGCTCCTCAAGGCCATCGCCAACGGCATCACGGCGAACTACCCCGAGATCCTCCTCATGGTCGCCCTCATCGGCGAGCGCCCCGAGGAGGTCACGGACATGCGCCGGTCCGTGAAGGGCGAGGTCATCTCCTCGACCTTCGACGAGCCCACCGAGAACCACACCCACGTCGCCGAGATGGCCCTCGAGATCGCGAAGCGGCAGGTCGAGACCGGCCGCGACGTGGTGATCCTGCTCGACTCGGTCACCCGCCTGGCCCGGGCCTACAACCTGGCCCTCCCGCCGTCCGGCCGAACTCTCTCGGGCGGCATCGACCCCATCGCCCTCTACCCGCCGAAGCGCTTCTTCGGCGCTGCTCGGAAGATCGAGGAGGGCGGCTCGCTCACGATCATCGCGACCTGCCTCGTCGACACGGGCTCCCGCATGGACGACGTCATCTACGAGGAGTTCAAGGGGACCGGCAACAGCGAGCTCATCCTGGACCGCAAGCTCGCCGAGAAACGGATCTTCCCGGCCATCGACGTCCAGCGCTCGGGCACGCGCCGCGAGGAGCTCCTCCTCGAGGAGCCGGTTCTCAAGATGGTCTGGACGATGCGCCGGATGCTCTCCGCCGTCGGCACGAACGAGGGGATCGAGCTTCTGCTCAACCGCTTGGCCAAGACCGACAACAACGCGATGTTCCTGGCCTCGCTGCAGAAGAGCGCCGACTCGACCACCGGCTAGGTCGCCGCTACCGCGTCCCGCGCGGGACCCGCCGGGGCCATGTGGCCCCCGCAAAGGGCCGTTCGGCAGGGGTGCTCCGTGCGAGTGCGAACGGCGTCCAACGTTGCCGGCTCGTCCATCCTCTGGTAACGTCCCGTAAACGCCCGGCCGCACGTCGGGATCCAGAACGCCGTATCGAGACCCCCAGCTCCATACCGCGTCCACGGGACGACGGCTCGTCCCCAAGCGTGCGTTCCCACGCTGCTGCCGTCGACCCCCTTCGGGAGATCGTATTTGCTGAACGCGACGGTCGCCGTGCGCCGACTTCGGTCGAGACTGCGCGGTGACGGCAACGGCCCGCAGCCCCGGGTCGAGCCCCCGCATCTTCCCGGCCTGGCCCTCGCCCGCCGCGCCGACGTCGCGCTCCGCGCCGCGTCACGCCGTCCGGCGGCCACGGCCCCGGCCGAGCCAGCCGCTCGGCCGGCTCGCACCCCCGCCGCGCTCCTGCGGCGCCTCGAAACCCCCGAACGCCTTCTGCCGGTCCTCGTGGCCGCCTTCCTCCTGGTCGCCTCGGTCACGGCCGTCCCCGGTCTCGCGACCGGTGCGACCGGTGCCACTGAGGGCTCGGGAGTTGCGCCGCGACTCGTCGTGGGCGGTGCACCGGGCGCGGGTGCGGATTCCGGCGTCGGCGTGGATTCCGGCGTCGGCGTGGACTCTGGCGTCGGCGTGGACGCCGGACTGTACGGCCCCAACGACGGCGCCGGTACCGACCCCGGGATCGGCTACGACGAGACGGCCGCCGGTATGGTCCTCGGCCAGGAGCTGACCGACGCTCCCCGGAGGTGGCGGGCCAGTTCCTCGCCGACGGGACGCTCCTCAAGCCCGTCGTGGTCGACGCGACGGTCGAGGATGGGCGCGACCAGCTCCGCAGCTACAAGGTCCGGGCGGGCGACACGCTGACGGGGATCGCGAGCCGGACCGGCGTCTCGATGATGACGATCTGGTGGGCGAACAAGCTCAAGTCGAAGGACGACCTCAAGATCGGCCAGGTCCTCGTGATCCCACCCGTCGACGGCATCGTGCGCACGGTCAAGGCGGGCGACACGCTCGCCTCCGTGGCCGCCGCCGAGAAGGTGGATGCAGCCGACATCATCGCCACGAATGCGCTCACCGACGACACGCTCGTCATCGGCCAGGTGCTGATCATCCCCGGCGCTCGCGGCGCGCCCATTCCCACCCCGAAGCCGACGCGGCGCCCGGAGGTCCGGGTTGCCACCGTGAGCCGGCCATCGTCCTCGTCCCGATCGTCCGCACGCGCGCCGGCCCAGTACTCCGGAGGCGCGTTCGCCTGGCCGGTCGCTGGCGGGTACATCAGCCAGTACTCCCACTACGGCCACCCCGCCATCGACATCGCCGGGGACTACGGCACGGGCATTCGCGCCGCCGCCGGCGGGACCGTCGTCTTCGCCGGCTGGAAGAGCAACGGCGGCGGCTACCAGGTCTGGATCGCCCACGGGGGCGGCCTGACCACGACCTACAACCACATGTCGTCCCTCGCCGTCTCCTATGGCGAGGGCGTGGGTCGCGGGGACTTCATCGGGCGCATGGGGACGAGCGGCTGGGCCACCGGGTCTCACCTCCACTTCGAGGTGTGGCATGGCGACCCGTGGAGCGGCGGCTACCGGGTCAACCCGCTGAGCTACCTCTAGGCCGGTCGGCGCGGACGCGTCCGGCCTCCTCGGCCCGGTTCGCGCCCGTGCGACAATCGCCCCGATGTTCCTCGACCGCGTCAAGATCTGGATCCGTGCCGGCGACGGCGGGGATGGCGCCGCCACGTTCCGGCGCGAGGCGCACGTCCCGCGCGGTGGCCCCGACGGCGGCGACGGCGGCCGGGGCGGCAGCATCGAGCTGCGGGTCGATCCCGGCCTGACGACGCTCCTCGACTTCCGCTACAAGCATCACTTCAAGGCCGAGCCCGGCGGCAAGGGGCTGGGCGCCAAGCGCCACGGCAAGTCCGGCGATGACCTCGTCCTGGCGGTGCCGCCCGGGACGGGCGTGCTCGACGACGCCACCGGCGAGCTGCTCGCCGATCTCGTGGCGACGGGCCAGACGGCGATCGTGGCGCGGGGCGGACGAGGCGGTCTGGGCAACGTCCACTTTGCGACCGCCACGCACCGCACGCCGAGGCACGCCCAGAAGGGCGAGCCGGGCGAGGAGCGCTGGCTGCGGCTCGAGCTCCGCCTGATCGCCGACGTCGGGCTCGTGGGCCTCCCGAACGCGGGCAAGTCAACGCTCCTCGCCGCCTTGACGGCGGCCCACCCGAAGATCGCGCCGTACCCGTTCACCACGCTCGAGCCGAACCTCGGGGTCATGGATCTCGGCGACGAGGAGGACCGCCGCCCCACGATCGCCGACGTGCCGGGACTCATCGAAGGTGCCTCGGCCGGGGCGGGCCTGGGCCACGCCTTCCTCCGCCACGTCGAGCGGACGCGCATCCTCGTCCATCTCGTCGACGGCGCGGCCCGCGACCCGGCCTGGGATCATGACGTCATCCGCGAGGAGCTCCGCCTCCACGACCCGGCCCTCCTCGAGAAGCCGCTCGTGGTCGTCTTCAACAAGATGGACCTGCCGGAAGCGAGGGAGGCGTGGCCCGCCTTCTCGGCTGCCCGGCGCGGTGAGAGCGTGCCGTGCGTCGCCATCTCGGCGGAGGCCGGCGACGGCCTGGACACGCTCCGCGCGCTGCTCGCCGAGATCCTTCCCGACGCGGCGGGCCTCGCGGCCGAGCCCGAGCCGACGGGAGTCGTCGTCCATCGCCTCGACGCCGTCGGGGAGGGCTTCACGCTGGAACGCGAGGGCGACGTCTTCCGCGTTCGAGGCAAGCGCATCGAGCGGATTGCCGTCCAGACGAACTTCGAGGTCGAGGAATCGGCGGAACGCTTCCAGCGCGACCTCGACCGCCTCGGGATCGACGGCGCGCTGCGCCGCGCCGGCGTGCAGCCCGGTGACACTGTCCGAATCGGGCGGGTCGAGTTCGAATGGGGCACCAGCGCGTGGGACGAGGACGCGCGGTGACCGCTGTCGCCGGCGCCGGGCGCATCGGGATCCTGGGCGGCACGTTCGACCCGCCGCACCTCGCGCACCTCGCGATCGCCGAGGAGGCACGCGAGGTCCTCGGGCTGTCGCGCGTCCTGTTCGTGCCCGCCGGGCAGCCGTGGCAGAAGGCGGATCGGGCCGTCTCCCCGGGGCCCATCCGCGTCGCAATGGTCGAGCGCGCGATCGCGGGCAACCCTTTCTTCGTCGTCGACCCGCGCGAGGTGAACCGGCCGGGGCCCAGCTACACGGCCGAGACGGTCGCCGAGCTGACCGCCGAGACCGACGGTGAGCTGTGGCTCATCCTCTCGACCGAGGCGCTCGCGGGTTTCGCCACCTGGCGCGACCCCGAGCGGATCCTGGCCCTGGCGCGCCTCTGCGTCGTGCCCCGCGACGGCGCCCCGGATGCCACGCTCGCGGCGTTCCGCGGGCGCTACCCGGCCGCCGCCGTCCGGATGGCCGTCCTCGACCACCCCCGGCTCGCCATCTCGTCGACCGCGATCCGGGCCCGGGTCCGCGCCGGCCGGTCCATCCGCTACCTCGTGCCCGACGCCGTCGCGACGCTGATCTCCGAGCACGCTCTCTACCCCCCCGCCTCCGTGCCCGTCCCGGCACCGGCGGACGCCTGAGGAGGCCCATGTCCATCGATCCCGCTCCCGATTCCACCCAGGACGAGCCCGAGCCCGGCGTCGATCGTGTCGAGGCGGAGGCCGCCATGGCGGAAGTCGCCACGCCGGAAGCCCTCGAGGCTCCGACGCCATCGCCTGCTCCCGCCGGGCGGGCTCGGCGATCGCCGCCTGCGCCACGGCCCGCGACGCCACGGAAGGTCGCGCCGCGGGCCGGCCTGCCCGCGCGCGCGACGCCGCCTCCCGAGACCGACCAGGTTCCCCTCGACCTCGCACGTCGGATCGTCGAGCTCGCAGAGGACAAGAAGGCCGCCGACATCGTCCTCCTCGAGATCGCGCCGCTGACCACCGTGGCCGACTACCTCGTGATCTGCTCGGGCGGGTCGGAGCGTCAGCTCGATGCGATCGCCGACGGGATCACAGAGGGCCTCAAGGCCGATGGGTTCCGGATCCTGGCGCGCGAGGGCGCACCCGACTCGCACTGGATCCTGCTCGACGCGGGCGCGGTGGTCGTCCACGTCTTCGCTCCGCCGGAGCGTGACTTCTACACGCTCGAGCGGCTGTGGGCCGATGCGAAAACGGTGCTTCGCGTCCAATAGCCCGGTCGGGGGCCGGGGCGGGTGACGACCGCCGCGCCGCGACGGTACCAGCGGCCCATCGCTTCGGCGCCCGCGACGGCTCGACAATCCGGGCAGGCGGCCGAGCGGATCGGCCCCGCGTGGCGAGGTCTCCGCATCCAGATGGCGAACCTGCGCGATCGATGTCCCGAGTGCACGCGACGCCTCGTCATCTCGCGCTTCGACGCCACCTTCCGGCTGCCCGACCGCAGCGAACGCCTCTGCTTTCGCCGTTCCCGGCGGACTCTGCGAGGACTGTCATCAGCTGTACATCGATCCCGAGCTGATCGACGTCCTCGACCTGCGCCGGGCACGCTGCGTGTTCGCGATCGAATCCGACCTCGTCCTCCAGGAGCAGGCCTGGTCGAGCGCCGACTGATCGACCGGGCCGGCGCTGATGGTGCCGGCCTCGGGAGCGTCAGGTTCGGGCAACGCGCTCCGCCAACCACAGCGAGAACGCAAGCCGCCGGCGCCCGCCGTCCGACCCCCGCTCGCCCTTGAGCCCGGCATCAAGCTCGAGGAGCCCCTCCAGCGCGCCGATGAGCTCGTCCTCCCGCCACGCGTGCCCCTGCTCCCAGAGCTTCCGGGCGGGGTATTCCTTGAGCTTGAGGGCCCGCGCGGTGGCCTGGATCGTCTCGCCCCGCTCGCGGTGGTCGGCGACGAGCAGCAGCTCGCGGATCCGCCGGTGGAGGACCGCGACGAGGACCGGCTCGGGCGTCGTCTCGAGCAGCCGATCGAGGAGGTCGGCGGCCGTGCGGGCCGACCGCGTGCCCACCGCGTCCACGAACGCCCAGGTCGACCCGGGCACCGCGTCGGCGACGAGGGCGTCGACGTCCTCGGCCCTCACGGGTGCCTCGAGGCGGTAGACGGCGAGCTTCTCCAGCTCGGCGACGGCGAGGCGGCCCTGGCGGCGGCGATCGACGTCCCCCTCGCGCACGAACGCCCCGATCTTGCGAGCCAGCGCCTCGGCCGCGCCGTGCTCCAGGCGCATGCCGCGTTCCGCCGCACGGTCTTCGATCCAGCGGGCCATGCCGCCTTCGCGAGGCGCGATCAGCTGCCGGACCTCGCCCCCCAGGTCGGCGACCGCGGCTGCGAGATCTTCGAGCGACTTCGTGCGGCGGGCAGAGCCATCGACAGGCTCCACGAAGGCCAGGGCGTTGCCGGGAGCGAGCGTCGCCACTGCTGCCAGGAGCGCGTCGCGGTCCGCCTTCGCGCGGACGAGCGGCCCTGGATCTTCGACGATGACGAGGACGCCGCCCCCGAACAGGGTTGCCGTCGAGATCCGCTCCGCGATGTCGCCGACCCTGGTGGACGCCCCGGTGGTGCGCCAGGTGGCGGGTGACTCACCGCCGGGCCCGGCCGCGCGACGGCCAAGGGCGAGCGCCGCGGCGTCGAGGCCGTACTCGTCGTCGCCCCAGTAGTAGCCGAGCGTGGTGGAGGTCATGCAGCGCGCTCCGCGGCCGCGCGGGCGGCACGGAGCGCCGGCCCTGTCCAGCGGAGGCGCTTGACCATCGTCGGCGTCACGCCGACGCGAGCACAGACGGCCGCTTCGAGTGCCTGCGCCCGGGTTCGTGCCCGCGCGTCGTCGCCCGCCGACCAGCCGTCCGGGTAGCGCCGTCGCCAGTCGGCGAACCGCGCATCCATCGACTCGAGCCGCTGGCCGGCGCGCTTGTCCGCGTAGGCGACGAGAATCTCGGCGATCGGGGCCGATTCCAGCCAGGCGTCGGCGGAGCGCTCGAGCAGCCGCGTGACCGGGTGGGCCGCCACGGCAGGCCCCAGCTCGGCCATTCCACGCGCAGCGAGCCAGGCAGCGGAGCCCTCGCCGTGCGGGAGGGCGGCGGCCGGGTCCGTCGCGGGGATGGCCTTGTCCACGTCGTGGAGGAGCGCGGCCGCCTCCACGAGGCCTCGATCGACGGCGATCCCGTTGGCCGCGCAGCGCGCCGCAAGCCAGCCCGCAACCTCGGCGACGGCGCGCGCATGGTGGAGGTGCCACGCGGGCGGATCGAGCGAAAGGAGGAGTGCGGCAGCGGCCGTGCGCGACGGGACGGGCATCGCGCCGATCATACGGGAGCCCGGCCGGCCCGCTGGGCTCGCGGCCGGCGTCCGAGCGCCGACCCGCCACGACTGCTCCGAGGTCGTCCCGGTGGTCCGGGCGCTCGGTCCGAACCTCGACGCCGGCGGTGCCGAACGCCGTGTCGATCGACCCGACCTCGTCGGTCCGCAGGACGGCCGAACCGGCGCCGTCCAGGCGGGCCAGGACGTCGCGCGATGGATGCCCGTAATCGTTCCGTGCGCCCACCGATATCGCCGCCACGCGGGGGCGCGTCGCCTCGACCAGCGCGGCCGTGGTCGACGTCCGGCTTCCGTGGTGGCCGGTCTTGAGCAGCTCCACGGTCGGGAGGCCGTGCGCCGCCAGCTCGCCTTCGACCTCGGCCTCGGCATCACCCATCAGCAGGAAGCGCCGACCCTCGAACGAGCCGAGCAAGACGATCGAGGCGTCGTTCACCTCGCTCCCGTCGTCGGAGGCCTGGCTCGGCACCCGATCGGCGTTCGGCCAGAGCACGTCCATGGCGATCCCGTCGAGGGCGAAGTGGTCGCCCGCGACCAGGCGGCCTCTGGCCGTCCCACGCGCGGCCAGGATCGTCTCGAGCGCCGCATATCCCGGGCTGAGACCCGGCATGCCCGGCTCCACGACCTGGCCGACGCGGTAGCGCTCGAGGACGAGCGGCAGGCCGCCGACGTGATCCTCGTGCGGGTGGGTGAGCACGATCAGGTCGATCCGCCGGTCCCACGGTGGCACCCGCGCGTCGAGAGCGACGAGCAGCCGGTCCGCGTCGGGACCGCCGTCGACGAGCATTCGGCCGCCGGTCGGGCCGGTCACGAGGATTGCGTCGCCTTGGCCGACGTCGAGCACCACGACGTGGGCGCGCCCATCCGCGCGCGTGGCGCCGGCGACCAGCAGGACGGCGACCGCGAGGGCTCCGATGACGCCGGCGAGCCGGAGAATCCGGGCGCTCCGGCGGTCAAGGGGCGGGGATGCCGCCTGCCGCTGCGAGGGCGGTTGTCGGGCCCCACGTCCGCCGTGCGGCCCGGTGTCGCCACTCGCGACGCCCCGCGCCCTGCGCGGCCCGGCGGCGCGGGCCCGGCTTCCGCCGCGCCGGCCAGGGCCCGCCGTATCCGCCGCCGTCCGGCACACGCGAGCGGCATCGCGACGAGGAGCGCGGCGGCAGCAGCCGCGAGGATCGGGGGCATCGTCACGCTCGCCAGCGGGAGTGTGGCGGCCAGGCGAACGATCCCGATCAGGAGCCCCAGCACGAGAGCCCCGGGAAGGCCGACGATCGACGCGAGGACTCCCGGAGCACCCAGCGTCGCGAGCGCCCCGCCGGCCAGGGCCAGGGCCCCCGTCGCCATGGCGAGCGGCACGAGCGGCACCACGGCGAGGTTCGTGATCGGCGAGAGCGGCGCCACCCGACCGAAGGCGAGCAGAACCAGCGGCAGCGTGGCCGCCTGGGCAGCAAGCGAGACGCCCAGGCCCTCGCGCACCCAGCGCGGGAGCCAGCCGGCTCGCCGTTCGAGGGCCGCCGTGATCGGTGCCGACCAGGCGATGAGGCCGGCGGTTGCCGCGGCCGAGAGCTGGAGACCCACGTCGACGGCGCTGGCCGGGTTGGCGACGACGAGCAGAGCGACGGCCCAGCCGAGCGCCGCCGCCGCCGTTCCCGGGCGCCCCGACTCGCGCGCCAGGAGCGCCACCGCGGTCATCGCCGCGGCCCGCACGACCGACGCCGACGCGCCCGCCAGCACCGTGTAGGCGGCGATCGCGATCACGACCGCACCCGATCGAGTGCGCCGGGCGCGGCCCGCGAGGACGGCCCCGACGAGCCCGGCGACGAGGGCGATGTTCCAGCCCGAGATCGCAACCACGTGCGAAAGGCCGGTCGCGGTGAAGGCGGCCGCGAGATCGCGGTCGACGCGGTCGCGGAGCCCCACGAGGATCCCGGCAGCCAGTCCCGCCGCAGGTTCGGGGAGCGCGCGCGTGAGGGCATCGCCCGCGGCCCGGCGGGTTCGCTCGAGCAGCCCGGTTGCGCCGTCGCCGTGCCCGACGATCTCGAGGACGCCCGAGCGCAGCGTGCCGGTCACCCCCGTGCGACGCAGGAAGTCCCCGTACCCACCCTCCGGTGGCGGTGCGGGCCTCCCCGTGACGCGCACGAGGTCGCCGGGCTCGACGGCTGGGTACCGTGGGACCGTCACAGCCAGGGTCACCCCGGACGGTTCGTCGAGCGTGACTGTCAGTCCGCTGCTGACCATCGCGTGGCGCGCTGAGCGCGGCCACGCGAGCGATCCACGGGCCCGCGCCGGCCGGCAGCTCCCCGGGTGCTGCGGGCCCGCCGGGTGCGACCACCAGGCGGAGGATCACGAGCCAGGCGCCCGCCAGCACGCCGACGGTCGCCCGCCGCCCGCCGGCGCCCTGACCCTGGCCGCGCACCAGTGCCAGGAGTGCCGCGCCACAGGTTCCAGCGGCCACCAGCGCCACGAGCGCGACCACGGGCACCAGGCCCGAGGCGGCCGCCGCGCCGACCGCGATCGCCCCGATGCCGATCCGGGACCCGAACGGGATCACGGGCCCACGGTGACGAGGTCGCGCACCTTCCCGAAGGTCGCCTCGCCCAGGACGCCCCGGCTGCGCAGCTCGTCAACCGACGCGAACGGAGCCTCCTCGCGCGCGGCGATGATCTTGGCCGAGGTCGCGGGCCCGATGCCCGGCAGGGCGTCGAGGTCGCCTGCCGACGCGGTGTTGACGTTGACGAGACCCGCGGGCGCGACGCCCGCGCTGTCCGAAGCGCTGGCAGAGGTGGGCGAGCGCCCCGGCGCAGCTGCCGGCGTGTCGTCACGTGACGGGACCCGGACCTGCTCGCCGTCGCGAAGCTCGGCGGCGAGGTTGATCCTGCTCGCGGCCTCCGCGTCGACCCGCGGCCCGAACCCACCGGCCGCCGCGACGGCGTCGGCAACCCGCGCTCCCGAAGCAAGGCGGTAGATGCCCGGGTTGCGCACGGCGCCCGCCACGTCGACCACGAGCGCGGGGGTCGCGATGCCAGCCGTCGGGGCACCACCCGCGGCAGCCGCGCCGCCGGGGCGCTCGTCGGCCGTGCCGTCGGCGCGCACCCGGCTCAGCTCGAGCGAAGAACCGCCGCCCGGCACGACCAGCACGGGCGACGAGAGGTCGCCGATCACGACCACCGCGGCAGCCACGACGGCCAGGGCCGCCGCGCCGAGCGCGATCAGGCCGAGGACGGGACGGCGCACGACGGGACTGGACGCGCCTGGCGCCGCCGCGTGCGCGCTCCGCGGTGGTCGGGGAGACCCATCCGAGGGCGACACGGTGGGGGCACCGTCCTCGAGGACGCGCCAGGGGTACTGCTGCTCCACGCTCGACTCCCCGGCGGGCGTGCGGGCGGGTGATGGATCGGACGCCGGCTCCTGAGGTCCGGCCGAGTGGAATGCGAAGACGCCCGCCGCATTGGGGGCACAACCGATGCGGCGGACGTCGAGGATGAGACTAGCGAGCGCCGCTTATCGGCGACTTATCTCCCCGGTCCGGGGTGCACGTCGGGTGCCCGGAGGGCCGTTGCCTGCTGGCACCACCGATTCGGACGACGCACCGACGGGTTCGCTGACGCCGGAGTAGACTCCGCGAACGAATCGAGGAGGCGGGGCCTCGTGGGGGGGTCCACGGCACGATGTCCTTTGTTGCGGTCGCCCGCTGTCGTGCCGACGCCAATGGCGAGACCGACCTCGGTCGGAGAGGGGGTACCTGCGGATGGTTCGCCGCTTCATGACCCAATTCGGGGTCGCGCTCTCTGTGGCCGCCGTTGTCCTGAGCCTGGGGGCCAGTGCCGCGTTTGGTGGTGAAGTCACCGGAAACGGCAAGCCGCTCTGGACGAACACGGACGACTGGAGTGTGCACCACACACTGCATGGCGCCTCGGCGTGCGCCTTCTCAGGCCAGGAGGACGACCAGTTCGAGGCCAGCCCGGACTACAGTCCGGACGCAGGTCATGCCCAGTCGTGGGGCCAGATCCCGAAGGAGTTCCGGGACTTCCTCGCCACGATCGGGGAGCATCCCGGCGACGCCTGCAACCCGACGTCGGGCTTTGAGGAGTAGCGGAGCGACTCTCAGCACATACCGCTGAGCGAGGGACAGGGCCTTCGGCGCATGCCGAAGGCCCTGTCCGATTCCGGGGGCCATTCCGGGAGGCCGCGTCGGTGGGACGCGGGCAGGGCGTCCGAGCGTCGTGGGCCCGGACGCAACGGTGGCACACCCGATGCGGCGGGCGTCGATGACGAGACTGGGTACACGGGTCCTTTGGGCGCCGGCGGCACATCCAAGCTGTGGCGCGTGACGGATGCGTGGCATCTCAGGCGTCGCGCATCACCCGCTCGGAGCCGAGGTCGACCGTGATGCGCTCGTCGAGCCGGCGCGCGACTCGATCCGCGAATCGGGCGACGCCGGGCAGCGAATCGGGCAGCCGTGCCTCGGACGGCTCCCGGGCCGGATGAGTGGCTCGGGCGCCCGTTCTCCTCGTCCGCGAGCCGCCAGCGGCGCTCGCGCTCGGCCTCCGCCCGGAGCGCCTCCATCTTCATGACGTGGATCAGGTAGTGGTGCTGCCACATCAGGCGAACCCTCCGGGTGTTCAGCGACGGTGGTCGTCGAGATCGGCGTCCCGGCTGTCGGCGCCGAAGATGAAGCCGGCCGCATCGAAGAGCGAGAGCGCTGCGACGAGCGCGAGAAGCCAGGCGAATGCGGATTCCATCGGTGGGTTCCCCCCTCGTGTTGCCGCACGGTGATAACCGATGCGGCGGTCATAACTGGTTACCGCATGGTACCCACTTGCGCGTAACCAGTCAAGCCCCTAAAGTGGTTATCGATGAGAGATCACGACCCCCGAGATCACCGCCACGCGGCGACCCTGGACGACACGTTCGACTTCCTGAACACCGACGAGCTGGATGGATCGGGCCACCCGATCGAGCGGCTGCCCTCGCTCGCCGACGCCATCCTCTGGCTGGTGGAGCATGGCCTGTTGCACCCGGAGGAGGCCGTGCGGATCGAGGCGCACCCGGGACATCGCTCGGTGGACCCGCTCGCACAGGTCCACGCGACGCGCGCCGCGATGCGCGAGATCGTCGAGGCGCTCGTCGCCGCCCGGTCAGCCGAGCCGGCCGCCCTCGAGGCGGTGAACGCGGTTCTCCGAGCACGCACCGTGACGGAGCTGGTGGTGGGCGAAGGCTCGCTGGCGATCGGCCACCGGCACAAAGGCGAGCCGCTCGACGAAGCGCTGGCGGAGGTGACCCAGCCCCTCGTCGCGCTCGTCGAAGCGGACGAGGCGGACCGGCTCCGGATCTGCGCGAACGACGGCTGTCGGTGGGTCTTCCACGACACGTCCCCGACCGGGCGCCGGCGCTGGTGCAGCATGGCGAGCTGCGGTAACCGGGCCAAGGCCGCTCGCCATCGCGCGCGCAAGCGCGGAGCAGTCCCGGCCGACGAGGCGATCGGCGCCGCGGGGCGCAGCGCCGGCTGACCGTCAGGCCGGCAGCCGCTCCCAGGCGACCCACCGCGCGCCGTCCCACCAGCGGTGCCAGGTCATGCCGTCACGACCGCGGGCGAAGACGTCGAGCCGCTCCGCGCCCCACGACGAGCACGCTGGCGTCGACATCGGGTCAAGCTCGCCGCCCAGCGACTCCCAGGGATGCCACGCCACGCCGTCCCAGTAGCGGTTCCACAGGCTGCCGTCCGGGAAGACGGCGAAGACCTCGGCCTGGTCGACCGCCCATGCCACCGCCGTCGGCGCCGACGCGAGCGTCCCGCCCAGGTCCTCGTCGATCGTGAGGGTGCCGTCCACCCACGCGCGGTGCCGGAGCGTCCCCCGCTCGGTGACCTCGAGGAGGTCGAGCCGGCCCGGTTCCCACGAGAACGCGGCCGTCCCCCGCCCATCCATCAGCCCATTGCCTCCAGCAGCGGCTTCACCTCGGTCACGAGGCGGGTCATCGACTCTTCGTCGTACGTCGCCGGCACGCCCGCGACGAGATGCCGGTAGCCGATCTCGACATACGGCGCCAGCATCTCGGCCACATCCTCCGGGGTGCCCACCGGCTGGTCCTCCCAGTGACGGGCGATCCGGTTCCGGTCGAATGCCTCGTGGAAGACGCGCTCCGCCTCGACCCGGTCGTCGCGGATGAAGACCGTCCCGATCCCCGTCGTCCGCTCGATCTGCGCAGGGTCGCGGCCGACCGCGGCGCAATGCTCCAGGAGGATCGTCTCCTTGCGCCTGACCATCTCGACGCCGCCGCCCACGTTGTTCATGTCGGCGTGCTTCGCCACGAGCTTGAGGGTGACCTGCTCGCCCCCACCGCCGACGCAGATCGGGAGGCGGGACTGGACGGGTGGCGGCAGGTTGCGCGTCTCCCGGGAGGCATACCGCGGCCCGGATGCCGTCGGCTCGGTCCCGTCGAGCATCCCGCGCATGATCGGGAGCGCCTCGCCGAGCCAGCGCAGCCGCTCGGGGAACCCGGACCCGAACTCGATCCCGAAGTCCTCGTGCTCCTCGCCGAACCAGGCGCCGCCGATGCCGAGGATCGCCCGGCCGCCGCTGATGTGATCGAGGGTCGTGGCCATCTTGGCCACGAGAGCCGGGTTGCGGAACGTGTTGGCCCCGACCATGAGCCCGATCCGGATGCGCTCGGTCGCCTGGGCCCAGGCCGCCAGGGTCAGCCAGCCCTCGAAGATCGGCCCGTGCGAGTCTCCGACGATGGGGTAGAGGTGATCCCACGTCCAGAGGCTCGAGTATCCAAGTTGATCTGCCCGGATGCCGGCCTGGAGGAGCGGTGGCCAGTCGGTGTACTGGTTCCAACACAGGGCGCCGATCTTGACTTCGGGCACGAGTTCCTCCAGGCGACCGTGCCGGTGGGCCGGCGCGTTGACCCGAGGGTACGCCATCGGTGGACACCCGGCCCCCGGATGGGGGAGAACCGGCCCTCTGTCCCGCCTTACCTGGCGTGGCACTCTGCGCGCATCACCCCGGCGCCCCTTGCGGAGCACCCGCCCCGCGCAGCCCATCGCAGACCGGAGCCCGATCCCGTGCCCAACATCTCCCCCGCCTCTCTCCCGCCGACCACGCCCGGCTCTGACCCCAACACGCGCGACCGGGTTGCCGACGTCCTCGGCGTCACGCACAACCCGCTCGAGAGCTTCTTCGCTCCGGCATCGGTCGCCGTCATCGGCGCCACGGAGAAGGAGGGGAGCGTCGGGCGGACAGTCTTCTGGAACCTCATCAGCAGTCCGTTCGGCGGCACCGTCTACCCGGTCAACAAGGGGCGTCCGAGCATCCTCGGTGTCCGGGCCTACCCCAACCTCGCGGCGCTGCCCGAGGTGCCGGAGCTTGTCGTCATCGTGACCCCCGCGACCACGATCCCGGCCACGGTGGAGGAGTGCGCGGCCGCAGGCGTCAAGACCGTCGTCATCATCTCCGCCGGCTTCAAGGAGATCGGGCCGGCGGGCGCCGAGCTGGAACGCCAGATCCTCGAGACGGCGCGGGCCCACGGGATCCGGATCGTCGGGCCGAACTGCCTGGGTGTCATGCGTCCGCCGACCGGCCTCAACGCCACGTTCGCCGCCGGCATCGCCGCTTCAGGCTCGGTCGGGTTCGTGAGCCAGAGCGGCGCGCTCCTGACGGCGGTCCTGGATTGGAGCAAGCGCGAGAAGGTCGGCTTCAGTGCGGTCGTCTCGCTCGGGTCGATGCTCGACGTCGGCTGGGGCGACGTCATCACCTACTTCGGCAACGATCCGGCGACCGAGAGCATCGTCATCTACATGGAGACGATCGGCGACGCCCGGGCCTTCCTTTCGGCGGCCCGCGAGGTCGCGCTCACGAAGCCGATCATCGTCATCAAGCCCGGTCGGACGGCCCAGGCGGCCAAGGCCGCTGCCTCCCACACGGGCTCCCTGACCGGCTCCGACGAGGTGCTCGCCGCCGCGTTCCGACGGGTGGGCGTGCTGCGCGTGGACGCGATCGCCGACATCTTCGACGTCCTGGAGGTCCTCGCCAAGCAGCCCCGGCCGCGCGGCAACCGCCTGACGATCGTGACCAACGCCGGCGGCCCGGGAGTCCTGGCGACCGACGCGCTGATCACGGGCGGCGGTGAGGTGAGCGAGATCTCACCGGCCACGATGGAGGAGCTCAACGCCTTCCTGCCCGGCCCGTGGAGCCACAACAACCCGATCGACATCATCGGCGACGCGACGCCAGAGCGGTACGCCAAGGCCCTCGAGGTCGCGGCCCGCGACGAGGGCAGCGACGGCCTGCTCGTGATCCTCACGCCCCAGGCCATGACCGACCCGACCGCCACGGCCCGCGAGCTCATCCCGTTCGCCCACATCGACGGCAAGCCGGTCCTCGCCAGCTGGATGGGCGGGATGGACGTCCTCGAGGGGGCGGCGATCCTCCGGGAGGCCGGCATCCCCACCTTCAACTACCCCGACGAGGCGGTGGAGGTCTTCAACTTCACGTGGCGGCTGGCACGCAACCTCCAGCAGATCTACGAGACGCCGACGCTGCCCTCCGACGAGGAGCATCCGGTCGACCGGGCGAAGGCCGACGCGCTCATCGGTGCGGCGCGGGCGGAGGGCCGGACGCTGCTCACGGAGGACGAGTCGAAGGGGCTTCTGGCCGCCTACGGGATCCCGATCACGGAGACAGTGGTCGCTCTCTCGGTGGACGACGCGGTGACCGCCGCCAACCGGATCGGCTATCCGGTCGTGGTCAAGCTGTACTCGCACACGATCACCCACAAGACCGACGTGGGCGGTGTCCAGCTGAACCTGAAGGACGCCGACGCCGTGCGCCACGCGTACGAGCTGATCCGCGACTCCGTGACCGAGAAGAAGGGAGCCGAGCACTTCGAGGGCGTCACGGTCCAGCCCATGGTCAACTGGACCGGCTACGAGCTCATCCTGGGCAGCTCCATCGATCCGCAGTTCGGGCCGGTGCTGCTGTTCGGCATGGGCGGCCAGCTTGTCGAGGTCTTCAAGGACCGCGCCCTGGGCCTGCCGCCCCTGACAACGACACTCGCCCGCCGGATGATGGAGAGCACCAAGATCTACACCGCGCTCAAGGGCGTGCGCGGGCGGCGGGGCGTCGACCTGGATGAGCTGGAGCAGCTTCTGGTCCGGTTCAGCCAGCTCGTCGCCGAGCAGGCCTGGGTCAGCGAGCTCGACATCAACCCGTTGCTCGCATCGCCGGAGCGCCTCATCGCGCTCGACGCCCGCGTCGTGCTCCACGATCCGGCGACCGACCCGAAGGACCTGCCGCCCCTGGCGATCCGGCCGTATCCGCGCAAGTACGTCAGCACCTGGACCTGCCCCGACGGGCACGAGCTGACGATCCGGCCGATCCGGCCGGAGGACGAGCCGCTCATGGTCGACTTCCACCGCTCTCTCTCCGAGGAGACGGTCTTCCAGCGATACCTGGCGCACCTGGGGTTCAACGAACGGACCGCCCACGAGCGCCTCGTGCGCATCTGCTTCGTCGACTATGACCGTGAGATGGCTCTCGTCGCGGAGTGCGCGCACCCCGACCCCAGCCTGCCGGCAATCGTGGGCGTCGGACGCCTCTCGCGGACGTTCGGCTCCGACGATGCCGTCTTCAGGGTGCTCGTGACCGACGCCCGCCAGGGGGTCGGTGTCGGGACCGAGCTGCTGCGCCGGATCGTGGACGTGGCCCGCGGCGAGGGCGTCGCCACGCTGAGTGCGGACATGCGGACCGACAACGCGGGCATGCGCCGGGCCGCCGAGAAGGCCGGGTTCACGATCCTCCCGGGCGCGACCGACGACGTGATCCGCGCGGAGATGCGGCTGGCCTGAGCCCGGGGCGCCGCGCACGGGGCGCCGACGAGCGGCGCCAGCCCCTCAATCACAGGGGGGCAGCTCGGCGCCCGGTGCCGGCGGGGCCAGCGACGGACCGGGATCGGGCGCGCCGACGGTCATCGTGATCGTTCCGCACGCAGTCACGGCCGTCGTCGTGAGCCCGTCGTCCGGTGCCGGCGTGGCCGGGATCGGCAGGGTGATCAGGATCGTCCCGCTTGCGACGCGGCCCTCGGCGGTCCAGGGCGGCCCGCCGTGCCCGGATGCGGGCACCGTGGCGTCGGTCGCGCCGGCCGGGATCGTGCCCACCCAGTCGCCGTTGACGTAGACGAGGAGCGGCCGGTCAATCCGGCTGTCGACGTGGAGCGACAGCTCGGGATCCGTGGTCCAGCCCGCACATCCCGCGGCGACCACCGCGGCGAGCGAGACTGCGACGGCGGCCCGGGCTGCGCGGCGACCACGGCGGCTCATCCCCGGACGACGATGTTGACCAGGCGCCCGCCGCCGGCATGGACGATCCGGTCCGGCGTCGCGCCCGCCAGCGCCGCGATCACCTTGGGGCGGGCGAGGACGATCGCCTCGACGTCGGCGTCGCCGAGCCCTACAGCCACCTCGACCCGGTCACGGACCTTGCCGTTGACCTGGATCGGCAGCTCGCGCGTGGCGACGGCGGCCGCCGCCGCGTCCACCGCGGGCCAGCGCTCGCCGTGGATTGAGCTCCACGCGACGCCAGCAGCCGCCAGCCGCCGCGACCAGAGCTCCTCGGTGATGTGGGGCGCGGCCGGGGCGAGCATGAGCAGAAAGAGCCGGACGGCCTCGTCCCATGCCGCGCCGCCGGCGACCTCGGTGCCCCGGTAGCGGTGGAGCAGGTTCACGAGCTCCATCAGCTTCGCCACCATCGTGTTGAAGCGGAAGCCCTCGTAGTCGGCCGTCACCGCTGCCAGGGTCCGGTGCGCCGCGCTGCGCAGCGCCTTCTCGGCCGCCGCGGCGTCCTCGCCCGGCGGCAGCTTCCCCGCCTGTGCGTCGCTGGGCTCCGTCCCGTACGGGTCCAGGGTGACCGTCCAGACTCGGTTGAGGAATCGAGCCACGCCCCCGATGCCGCTCGGACTCCAGGGCCCTCCTTGGTCCCACGGGCCCATGAACATGAGGAAGAGACGAACGGTGTCGGCGCCGTACTGCGCCACGAGCGCGTCGGGATCCTCCACGTTGCCGCGCGACTTGCTCATCCGTTCGCCATCGGCACCCAGGACCTGGCCCTGGTTGAAGAGCCGCGTGAACGGCTCGCGATCGCGGACCAGGCCGCAGTCCGCCATCGCCTTGGTGAAGAAGCGCGAGTAGAGCAGGTGCATCACCGCGTGCTCGGCGCCGCCCGTGTACTGGTCGACCGGCGTCCAGTGGTCCGTTCGCGTGCGGTCGACGGGGCCGTCCTCGTTGCCGGGCGAGAGGTAGCGGAACCAGTACCACGACGAATCCATGAACGTGTCCATCGTGTCGGTCTCGCGCTGGGCCGGTTCGGCGCATCGGGGGCACACGGTGTCGAGGAAGGCCGGATCGTGTCGGAGCGGGTTCTCGCCCGAGCCGGCGTAGTCGACCGTCTCGGGCAGGCGGACCGGCAGGTCGGCGTCGGGGACGGGAACGATCCCACAGGCGCCGCAGTAGACCACCGGGATCGGCGTGCCCCAGTAGCGCTGGCGGCTGATCAGCCAGTCGCGGATCCGGTAGCCGACGGTGGCCTTGCCCTCGCCGCGCGACTCGAGGTCCGCGGTGATGGCGGCGATCGCCTCGGGCGCAGCCAGCCCGTTGTAGCGACCCGAGTTGACCAGGACATCGTCGGCCGTCTTCGAGACGTACGCCTCGGCCAGCTCGCGCTCCGCGCCGTACGTTGCCGCGGGCCGGATCACCTCCCGGACCTCGAGGTCGAACTGGCGGGCAAAGGCGAAGTCCCGCTCGTCGTGGGCCGGGACCGCCATGATCGCCCCGGTCCCATAGCCGGACAGGACGTAGTCCGCGATCCAGATCGGGATCCGTTCGCCGTTGACCGGGTTGATCGCGTCGGCGCCGAGCGGAACGCCGGTCTTGTCGCGCTCGGTGCTGAGGCGCTCGATCTCCGTTGCGTTGCGCGCCTGCTCGACGTACGTCGCGACGACGGGCCGCTGCCCGGGCGAGGTCAGCCGGTCCACCAGCGGATGCTCCGGCGCGAGCACCATGAAGGTCGCCCCGAAGAGCGTGTCGGGGCGCGTCGTGAAGACCCGGATCTCGTCGCCGCCCGGGATGTGGGTGTCGGGCGCGCTGCGGAAGAGGACCTCGGCCCCCTCGCTGCGCCCGATCCAGTTCGTCTGCATGACCCGGATGGGCTCGGGCCAGTCGAGGCCCGTGTAGTCGAGGAGCTCGTCCGCGTACTTCGTGATGCGCAGGAACCATTGAGCCAGGTCGCGCTTCTCGACCTTCGCTCCACAGCGCCAACAGCGGCGGTCGACGCCCTCGACCTGCTCGCGGGCGAGCGTTCCGTCGTTGGGGCACCAGTCGACCGGCGCGGTGGCCCGGTAGGCAAGCCCCGCCTCGACGAAGCGCAGGAAGAGCCACTGGTTCCAGCGGTAGTAGGACGGATCGCAGGTGACCACCTCGGCGTCCCAGTCGAAGGACGCGCCCATGCTCCGCAGCTGGCGGCGCATGTTCTGGATGTTGCGGTAGGTCCACTCGGCCGGGTGGATCTGGTTCTTGATCGCGGCATTCTCGGCCGGCAACCCGAAGGCATCGAACCCGACGGGGAAGAAGACGTTGTAGCCGAGCATCCGCCGGTACCGGGCCACGGCATCCGTGGGCGTCTTCACGTACCAGTGGCCGACGTGGAGGTTGCCCGACGGGTAGTCGTACATCGTGAGCAGGTAGTACTTCGGCCGGGACTCGTCCTCGAGGTCTGCCCGATGGAGGCCGAGCTCGTCCCACCGCTGCTGCCAGCGCGGCTCGATTGTGGTGGGGTCGTAGCGCTCGATCCGGGTCCGCTCGGTGGTCACGTTTCGGCCTCTGGTACGCGACGACCCCCCGCCGGTCGGGCGAGGGGTCGGGTCGGCGGCGGTGTCAGGAGGTTGGTGGAGCTACGGGGATTCGAACCCCGGACCTTCTGAATGCCATTCAGACGCTCTTCCAGCTGAGCTACAGCCCCATCGGTCCGGTGTCGAAGTATAGCCGAAGATGTCGCGGTTCAAGGCGCCCGGACCAGGGCCCCGGCCAAGGTGCGGAGACGGTCGGCCCACCGACACTCACGCGTCACCGCCGGCATCGAGAGCGAGTCCATCGGGGCCTGGGACCGCGGAGGTCCCTGCGGCGGATCGGCTGCGCTCCGTGGATCCAGCCAGGTTGCCAACGCCGACGCCGGGCGCGTGGCGCGGTCGTCACCACTTGCCTGCGCCCCCCCGGTGCCATACCATCCCGCGACCGCCGCGGCAAGTGGAGGAGGGCTGGCGTGAAGCTGATCAACACCGACGGGATGGCCCTGATCGGGCCGGGATCGGAGTGGTTCTGGACGGCGCTCGGCGGCGTCGCCCTCACGGTCACGTTCATCGCCATCTACCGGCAGCTCCGGCTGCAGCGGAGTGCCGAGGCGATCGAGCACCTGGCGTCGCTGAAGCGGGAATGGGACTCCGAGGGGATGGCCCGGAGCGTGCTCGCGACCCTCCTTGCCATCCGGGACGGGTGTGACCCGACGCGTCTCCCGATGGCCGCCCACGACATCGGCGACTTCTGGCAGCGCGTCGGCTACATGGTCCGGGAGAGGGACGTCGACCGGCGCCTCGTCCACCAGTACCTCTTCTCCGATATTCGGGCCTGGTGGCACTGGCTCGCCCCGACCGTGCGCTTCTGGCGCGAGTCGGAGGGGCTCCCGCTCCTCTACGGGCACTTCGAGTGGCTGGCCGGGCTCATGGTCGAGATGGACCGCAAGGCGGGCAGGACGATGACCTTCGACGAGGGATCGGTCGCCCGCTCCCTGGCCGCCTCCATCGAGATCCGGCTGCACCAGATCCGCACCGGCGAGGAGCTGCGGTCCGTCATCTTCCGACCGGCGTCCACGGGGACGCTCGCGCCCGAGATGGCACCTTCCCAGGACGCCGGATGACCGAGGGCCGGGAGCGGATCTCAGGAGGGCAGGCTCTCGGCATCGTCGCCTCATGCCCCAGTCGGCTGGCCCGGCTGAGCCGTTGCCCGGAACCCCCAGGGCCTCCTCGGTGGTGGCCTTGGCTACACTCCTCGCACCGACCGTCCTCACCAGGTGCCTCGTTGACCGAGCCCCGCCGCTCCCTGCCCCCTGCGCACGACGCTCGCCCTCGCTGCCGGCCGGGCGACCGCCGCGGCGTCGCGCCGCCTTGGTCGCGGCAGGGGTGCCACGGTCGGCGGCGGAGTCGCCCTCCAGCTCGACCCGCGACGCCCTGCGCCGCCTGGCGGCGGGCCGGCAGGTGGCCCTCGTCTCGGCCACGAACGGCAAGAGCACCACGGCCCGGCTCCTGGCCGAGGCGCTGGGGACGGCCGGCGCCGTGGCCTACAACGCGACAGGGGCCAACATGGCGGAGGGCCTGGTCACGACGCTCGACGCGAACCGGCGCGCCCCGTACGCCGCCCTCGAGACCGATGAGGCGTACCTCGGCCCGATCGCCCAGGCAACGCACCCGCGGGCCATCCTCCTCATGAACCTGAGCCGCGACTACCTGGAGCGCGGCGTCCGGAGCAAGGCGCTCGCCCGGCACTGGCAGGCGACGCTGGCCGCGGTCACATGGCCCTGCACGGTCGTCGCCAACGCCGATGACCCGCTCGTCGCGTGGTCTGCCCGCGACTACGGTGACGTCACCTGGGTGGCCGGCGGGATGTGGTGGGACGTTGACGGCGAGGTCTGTCGGACCTGCCGAACGCGCCTCCGGCGGGACGGCGACGAGTGGTCCTGCGCCACCTGCGGCCTGGCTCGCGCCGAGCCCGCCTGGCGCGTGGTCGGGGATCGCGTCCTCGGGCCTGGCCTCGATCTCCCGCTGGACCTCCTGCTCCCCGGCCGGACTTCGATCTCCAACGCGCTCTTCGCCCTGGCCGGGGCAGCCGCGCTCGGCATCGACCCGACGCAGCGCCCTGGCGGCGATCGGCCGCGTCGACGACGTGGACGGGCGCTGGCGCCCGCGCTCCATCGACGGCCGCGTCGTGCGCCTCCTGCTCTCGAAGAACCCGTCGTCCTGGAGCGAGATCATCGAGCGCGCGGCCAGCGGGAGCGACCCGCTGGTCGTCGTGATGGAGGCTCGCGGCGGGTCCGGCAAGGACTGCGCCTTCCTCTGGGATGCCCCGTTCGAGCGGCTGGCCGGGCGCACCGTGGTGGCGGCCGGGAACCGGGCCGCCGACGTGGCGCTCCGCATGCACGTGGCCGGGCTCGACGTCCGCGTGGTGCCGGACCCGGCGGCCGCGATCCGCTCCCTCCCGGCGGGTGCCGTGGACGTGGCGGCCAACTACCCGGCCTTCCTCGCCCTCGCGGCGACGCTGGGCGGCTGAGGCATGGCCGGACGCGTCCTCCTGCTCGCCGACGTCTACCCGGCGCTCTCGATGCCCCAGGCCGACGCCGGCAACCTGCGTGTCCTCGAGCAGCGGGCGGCGGCACGCGGGATCGCCGTCCGCTCGGTGACCGTCCAGCCTGGCGATCCCCTGCCGGCGGCCGATCTCTACCAGGTTGCCGGGGCCGAGGACGAGGACCTGCCCGAGCTCGCCCGACGCCTCGCCGAAGGGGGAACGCTGGCCGCGGCCGTGGCCAGCGGCGCCGTCCTCCTGGCGATCGACGCTGGCTTCCAGGTGGTCGGCCGGACCTTCGCGGATGCGGAGGGTCGCGAGCACGACGGCCTGGGGTTGCTGGACGTTCGCTCGTCGCGCGGCGCGTTCGTGGACGGGGGGGTGGTGGGGACGCTCACCTTCGCCCTCGGGCTCCCCGAGCTGGCAGGCTTCGAGTCGCACTGCGGGCGATCGATCGTCGGCCCGGGCGCCGTCCCGTTTGCCCGCCTCGAGGTGGGGACCGGCAACGGAGGTGAGCCCGTCACGGACGGAGCGGTGGCAGGCCGCGTCATCGGGACCTACGTCCACGGCCCGCTCCTCGCCTGGAATCCGGCCCTGGCAGACCACCTCCTCGAGATGCTCGTGAGAACGCCGCTGGCGTCCCTCGCTGACGAGCCTGGCTTCGCCGCCGAGGTCCGGGCCGGCCGGATGGCGGAGGCACGGCAGGCGCTCACGACCCGGCGCGGCTGATGGCGGGCGGGCCGTCGTGGTCTGATGGGGCGCCAGGAGCCGCGAACCGCGCGCACGTCGAGTCGCCGGCCGTCGCTCGCCTGCCGGGCGGCGACCTCCCCTACACGCTCCGCCGGTCGGCACGTGCCCGCCGCCTGCGTGTCACGATCGACCCGCGCCGCGGCGTGATCGCGACCGTGCCCGGGATCAGGACGGGGGAGGCGGCCGCCCGCGGCCTCGTGGAGCCGTTCCTGGCGGAGCGCGAAGGGTGGATCCGGCGCCACCTCGCCCGGCAGGCAGCCCGTGCCGGCGCGGCGGTGGCCGCCGGGGAGCTCGGCGACGGGTCGCCCCTCCGCTACCGGGGCGAGCTGCACCGGATCCGCGTGGTGGCCGGCACACCGGGGAGCCGCCGCTCCCGCGTGGAACGCGTCGGGGCCGACGACCGAGGACCTCCTGCTCGTCACGTTGGCCCCTGCGGAGCGGCGGCCGCTCGCGGCGGTCCTGGAGGCATGGCTTCGCGTCCGGGCGCGAGCCGCGGTCGAGGAGGCAGTCGCGCGCCACGCCGGCCCCCTCGGCGTGACACCTGCTGCGATCGCCGTTCGCGACACGCGGAGCCGGTGGGGGAGCGCGTCACGGGCGGGCCGCGTCATGTTGGCCTGGCGCCTCGTGCTGGCCCCGCCCGCGGTCCTGGAGACCGTCGTCGTCCACGAGCTCTGCCACCTGCGCGTCTTCGGCCACGGGCCGCGCTTCTGGGCGCTCGTCGCCACGCGGATGCCGGACCACGCGGTCCACCGGCGCTGGCTGCGGACCCACGCCGCCGAGCTCCACGCCGCGCTCGGCTGACCGGGCGCCTGGTTGCCCGATCGCTCCGCGCTTCCCGAGCCGCTCCCCGGTCCCTACACTTCGGCTCCCATGCGCATGTGCCCCAGCTGCGGCCAGTCGATCCCGGAGCAGTTTCGGATCTGCGGCTACTGCGGCGCGCCGCTCGAGGCGCCCGTTCCGCCCGGGGTCCCCGGTCGAGAACCGCCGCATCGTCACCATCGTCTTTTCCGACCTGAAGGGGTCGACGGCCCTCGGTGAGCAGCTTGACCCTGAGGCGGTTCGCGAGGTGCTGGCGCGCTACTTCGACGCCATGCGGGCCGAGCTGGAACGGCATGGCGGGACGATCGAGAAGTTCATCGGCGACGCGGTCATGGCCGTCTTCGGCCTCGACGCCGTCCACGAGGATGACGCTCTCCGCGCGGTCCGGGCGGCCGCCGGCATGGGCGCCGCACTCGAGGGCCTCAACGACGAGCTGGAGGCGCGCTACGGGGTCCGTCTCGCGAACCGAACCGGGGTCAACACCGGCGAGGTCGTTGCCGGTGACCCGACCGCCGGCCAGCGCCTGGTCACCGGCGACACGGTCAACACGACCGCGCGTCTCGAGCAGGCGGCACCCGAGAACCAGGTCCTGCTCGGGCCCGTGACCCACGCCCTGGTCCGCGACGCGGTCGAGGCGGAGCCGGTCGAGCCGCTCGTCCTGAAAGGCAAGGCCGAGCCCGTGCCGGCATGGCGCCTCGTGCGCGTTCGGGCGGCCACCGACGGGCGCGCGCGGCGCGAGGACACGCCCCTCGTGGGCCGCGCGGCGGAGCTCGCCACCCTTCGCGACGCCCTCGCCGATGCCGTC
This sequence comes from uncultured Chloroflexia bacterium, assembly GCA_963739365.1. GTDB lineage: Bacteria > Chloroflexota > Limnocylindria > Limnocylindrales > CSP1-4 > CTSoil-043. The sequence continues at coordinate 54,889 of CAVUAG010000016.1, forward strand.
GCCACGCGGGCGCCGCGCGCCGTCACGCTCACCGGCGATGCCGGCGTCGGCAAGTCACGGCTCGTCCGCGAGCTCATCGCGGGCGTCGAGGGCTCCGCGCTCGCCCTGCGCGGCCGCTGCCTCTCGTACGGGGAGGGGATCACCTTCTGGCCGATCGGCGAGCTCGTCCAGGCCGCCGCGGGGATCGACGAGGAGGACGCACCGGCGGCCGCGCGGGCGAAGCTCCTGGCGATCGCGCCCGACCGCGACGTCGCCGCGCGTGTCGCGTCGATCGTCGGGCTGAGCAGCGCCACGGCGCCACTGCCAGAGGTCTTCTGGGGCGTCCGCCGCCTCCTCGAGGAGCTGGCGCGTCACCAGCCGCTCGTCGTCCTCATCGACGACGTGCACTGGGCGGAGCCGGCCCTGCTCGACCTCCTCGACCACCTTCTCGGCGCCGCCGAGGACGCGCCGATCCTCGTGGTGGCCACGGCCCGACCGGAGTTCACCGACGAGCATCCTGCGTGGCCGGCGGCAGGCGCCCCCGTCCGGATCGCGCTCGAGCCGCTCGGCGAGGAGGCGGCCGCGGCGGTCGTGGCGAACCTCGCCGGCGCTCCGGTCCCGCCCGACGTGGCGCGCCGCGTCGTGGCCACCGCCGAGGGGAACCCGCTCTTCGTCGAGCAGCTCGTCGAGACGCTCATCGAGACGGGTGCGCTCCGCCTCGAGGACGGTCGCTGGGTTCGGGCCGACGAGGCGGCCGACCTGGGTCTGCCGCCCAGCATCCAGGCGCTCGTCGCGGCCCGGCTCGACCGGATCACGCGCAGCGAGCGCGGCGTCGTGGAGCCCGCTTCGGTGATCGGTCTCCGGTTCGCGGAGCCCGCCATCGCGGACCTCGTCGATCCCGGCCTGCACGCTGACCTTGCCGCGACCGTCGGCCAGCTCGTTCGGCGCCGTCTGGTCCTCCCCGAGCCTGCCCCGTCCCGCCCGGACGCCGAGCTCGAGTACCGGTTCGGCCACCAGGTGATCCGGGACGTCGCCTACCAGGGGATCCTCAAACGCACCCGTGCGACGCTCCACGAGCGCTTCGTCGCGTGGGCGGACCGGGTCAACGCCGACCGGGACCGGGGCCGGGAGTTCGAGGAGATCCTGGGCTACCATCTCGAGCAGGCCCACCGCTACCGGGCGGAGCTCGGCCCGCTCGACGAGGTGGGCGTGGCGATCGGGCGCGACGGCGCGCGCCGCCTCGCCGCCGCTGGGAGCCGCGCCTTCGAGCGCGGCGACATGCATGCGGCCGCGAACCTCCTCCAGCGGGCCTCGGCGCTCCTCGGCGACCACGACCCGGCGCGTCTTGACCTCGCCCCTGACCTGGCCGAGGCGCTCATGGAGCTCGGCGAGCTCGAGCCGGCCGAGACGATCCTCGCCGCCATGATCGAGGCGGCCGACGAGCTCTTCGACGACCGCCGGCGGGCTCACGCGGTCGTCATGCGCCTCCTCGTCCGGTTCTACTCCGGCGGGGGCGACGAGGCCCTCGACCGGGCGGTCGGCGACGACATCGACAGCGCCCTCGCCACATTCGTGCGGGAGGGCGACGAGCTGGGCCAGGCCCGTGCCTGGCGCGTCCGGTTCGGCGACGCGAACTCGAGCGGCCGGTACGCCGAGGCCGCCGAGGCCGCCGAGCAGGTGATCCTCCACGCCCGTGCCTGTGGCGACCGTCGCCTCGAGCGACGGGGCATGACCGGGTACGCGCTCGCAGCGCTCTATGGCCCGACCACGGTCCCCGCGGCGATTGCCGACCTCGAGAGGCTTCTGGACGGCGTCCGGGACGATCGTCGGACGAGCGGCCTCCTCCGCTGCTTCCTGGCCCAGCTCCAGGCGATGAACGGCGAGATCGAACCTGCCCGGCTGACCTACCGGGCCGCCCGTGCAGCGCTCGAGGATCTCGGGCGCAACGTGCTGGCCGCCTCGGTCTCGCTCAACTCGTGGCGCGTGGAGATGCTTGCCCGCGACCCGGCGGCTGCCGAACGCGAGCTGCGGCGCGACCACGCCGCGCTCGAGGCGATGGGCGAGCGGTACCTCCTTTCGACCGTGGCGGGGGCGCTCGCGATGACCTTGGTCGTCCAGGGCCGTCTCGACGAGGCCGAGCCGTTCGCCGCGCAGTCAGAGGAGCTGGCGACGGAGGACGACGTCGAGTCCCAGGCCCTCTGGCGCGGCGCGCGGGCGCGCCTGGCAGCGCGGCGCGGGGAGGTCGCCGAGGCTCGAGGCCACGCGTTGGCGGCAGTTGCCGCAGCCAGCGCGTCCACCTCGCCGTGGATCCGCTCCGGCACGATGCTCGACGCGGCCGACACGATGGGCTGGGCCGGCGATCCGGAGCAGGCGCGTGCGTGGCTCATCGAGGCGCGCGATGCTTCCGCCGCCAAGGGCGATGTCGTGACGGAGCGGATTGCGGCCGGGATGCTGGAGGCGCTCGGCGGCTGACGCCTCCGAGGGCCGGTCAGGGCCTGGGCGCCGCCATCAGCGGCGCCGCGCCGTCAATGTCCGCGGGTTCCCCCGTTCGACGGGGTCCGGAAGACGATCGAGTAGGTGAGCTTGTCCGGGCTGTACCCGTACGAGACGACGCAGTTCGTCACGACGGTGGCCGTGCAGGCCGTCTTCACCGGGATCACGACCTTGTTGCCGCCGTCTTCGACGTGGACGACGCCGCCCTTGCGCTCGTTGTACCCCTTCGGGAGGAGCGTGGCATCCCAGTCCATCCGCCACTCGAGGTAGGGCAGGACGACGGTGCCGTAGTTCACGCTCACGATCGCGGCCTGGCCGAAGCAGGTGAGCCCGGCGGCGCAGAACGCGTTCGTCGGGTCTGCGATCTCCGTGATCCCGACCGGCTGGCCGTTGGCGGCTCCCGGTGCCTGCACCGTGGTCCGCTGGCGATTCGTGACCGCGAGCTGCGCCGGCGTGAACACGGAGGCGGCCTGACCGGGCGCGAGGAACTCGCTCACGCTGTCGAGGTTGTCGCCCAGGGCCGTCGCCTCGCCGACCGCGTAGAACGTGTCCGGGTTCGCCCCGTTGTCGTTCCGGTTCTCCTTGACCTGGGCTGCCGTCACGACGCGCAGTGGGCCTGCGGTCGAGCTGCGCCCGCACCGCGACCTGGAGCTCGGCCTGGCCGCCCTTCGCCAGGTTCGGGAAGGTGCACGAGAACCCGTCGTTCGTGGCTGCGACACTGACGAACGAGCAGGTCGCGGCCCCGACCGGGAGGAGGCCGACGAACGACGCGCCCGGGGTGAGGAACGGGATCGCCGGAGCGGTCGCAGACGCGGCGATGGCGCTCCCGCCGACGATGGCGACCTGGGTCAGTGTCGAGGTGCCCTGGTTCGCGACGACCAGCCGGAAGGCCGTCAGCTGGTTCGCGACGAGCGGCTCCTGGATCCTGATCGACCCCACGCCCTCCGGAGCCGGCGACACGACCGGCGGCGAGCCGAAGTAGACGGTCCGCCCGGCGGCGAGGGCACCGGCGGATCCGACGGCCAGGATCGCCGCCACGGCCACGGCGCCACTGCGAACGAAGAAGCGAGCGCGCACGCGCATTGGGGACCCTCCTGCCCGGTCATCCGCCCAAGCCCACCCGGGCGACGATGCCGGAGTGCGCATCTTAGGGGAGTTCGTCAATGAGGGGAATCCGTCAGCGTCTGGTGCCGGTGGCAGAAGAGCGTGGGCGCTGGGAGCGTGACCGGGCGGCGTTACGCGCTCGTCGCCACCAGGGCCCTGGCGATCTCCCGAGCCCAGGCGTCAATGTGGTCCCAGTTCCGGAAGTCGCCTGTCCGGTGGGTCGCGAGCATCGAGGCGCTCACGCCGGGTGTTCCCTCCAGGAGCCGGCCGCCGAAGGTCCGATGGCCGCGGGCGCCGATCGGCGCCAGGTCGGGCGCGACGTGCTCGGTCAGCGGGATGTCACCGAGCTCCGCGGAGTGGTCGAGCGGGCCACTGCTGAAGAGCCAGACGGGGCGCTTCTGCAGCTCGGCGAGGTGGCGCTTCACGAACCGGTTGGCGTCACGCTGCCAGTGGGCGGAGTAGAGCGCGCTGCCGAGGACGACCGCGTCGTAGGGCGCGAGCGTCGACACGTCCCGGGCACGGCAGAGGGCGGCTTCGAGCGCGGAGTCGCGGAGGGTCGAGCCGATCGCGGCGGCGATCTCACCGGTCGAACCGTGCTTGGTGGCGAACGCAACAAGGACGTGGATGACCATCGATCAGGAGGTGGTGGAGATGAGGGGACTCGAACCCCTGACCCCCGCGATGCGAACGCGGTGCTCTTCCGGCTGAGCTACATCCCCACGCGAGGCCGATCCCACGCGCCGGGGCGGGAACGCCGGGCGGAAGTGTAGCACGGGTCTTTGTCCATCCCGGGGGCGACGGGCCGAGCGAGCGAACGCGGCCACGCCGCCCGTACGCTGGGCTGATGCACGACCTCGCAGGCGTCCTCCTGGGCCTCATCGGCCGCGCTGGTGTGGGGCACCACGGACGTCGTGGCGACACTCGCCAGCCGCCGTGTCGGGAGCCTGGCCGCGACGGCGGGCATGGTGCTCACCTCGGTCGTCGCCCTGGCGCTGCTGGTGCTCGTGACAGGCACCCGGCTCCCCGAGGACCCGTCGGTGACCGTCACGGCCCTGGCCTCGGGCGCGATCTCGGCGCTGGCCTACCTCGCCTTCTTCACGGCGCTGCGCCATGGCCCGATCACCGTGGTGAGCCCCGTCGTGTCGCTGTACGGGGGCCTCACCGTCGTCCTGTCGATCCAGCTGCTCGGCGAGCAGCTGGCCCCGCTCCAGGCGGTCGGGGTCGTCGTCGCGACTTCCGGCGTCGTCCTCGCCGCCGTGGCCTTCGATCAGGGCATTCGCAGCGCACGGCCTGTCGGTCCGGGGGTTGCCTACGCGCTCATCGCTCTCGTTGCCTTCGCGGCCGTGACGATCCTCCTCTCCGGTCCGATCAGGACCGCGGGCTGGCTGCCGATCATGCTCCTGTCACGGATCGCGAACACCAGCGTCGCCTGGATGATCCTGGGGGCGACCCTCGTGGTCCACCGCCGCGCTGCCGCGGCGTCTCCACGTTGGCGCGTCGATCGCCGCGCGGCCGGCCTGGTCGTCGCGGCAGGCCTGCTGGACACCGCCGCCTTCGTTGCCTTCGCGGTTGGCCTCCAGGTCTCCGAGACGTGGCTGGTCGGGATCACCAGCTCGTTCGGGCCGGTGGTGGCCGTCGCGGTCGGCGTGCTCATGTTCGACGAGCGCCCGCGCCGGATCCAGTGGCTGGGGCTCGTGCTCGTCGCCGCCAGCGTCTTCCTCATCGCCCTGGGGTAGGGCGGTCCAGGGCGTCCCCCGGCTCGCTTGAGATTCGGTCATTCGGCCCTTCCCAACATAGAACAGATGTTCTAGTATTGGACGTCCGATGGATCACCACGCCGACCGCGCTGCCGCCCTCGCGAGCCTCCGGGCCCGCTGGGGATCGGCTGCGCCGCGGCCCGCGGTGGAGGTCTTCGGGGCGCTCGCGGCCGCCCCGTTCCCGGCGGAGGCCGGGGCGGCCCCCGCGCTTCCCGAGGTCGTCCCCGCGCACCCCGGAGCGCTCCCCGTGACTCTCCCCGGCCCGACTCTCGTGCCCCTGCCCGGCGGCGCCCGCCCGGCACCCGCGCCCGCGACCCGGCAGCTCCCGGGCGAGCCGGAGGGGGGCGTCGACCGACGCATCTCCACCGGCTTCCCGGATCTCGATGCGCTGCTCACGGCCGGCGGTCTCCCGCGGGCCGGGACGGTCGTCCTCCGGGGCAGCGGATCCAGCGGTGCGACGACCCTCGTCCTGCGGACGGTTGCGGAGGCCCAGGCCGGTGGCGCCCTCGTGGCCTGGGTGGACCTCGCCCGGAGCCTGGATCCCGTGGAGGCGGTTGCTCGCGGCGTGCGCCTGGAGTGGCTCGCGGTCCTCGTCCCGGACTCTGTCGACGAGGCGCTCGCGATGGCGGGGTCGCTCCTCCAGGCGCGGGCGGTCGATCTCCTCGTGCTCGATCTTGCGGGAGCGCGGGACGGGCCCGTCAGGCGCACGGCATCGCCCATCGTGCGCGCGGCGCTGGCCGGCCGCCGCGGCAGTTCCCCTCCGACCCGCCCGCCGCAGCCCGCCGACCAGCTCAGCCGCCTCGTCGCGTTCGCCCGGCGCGCCGGTGCGCTCCTCCTCGTCCTCGAGCCCGCCGGGGTTCCCGCGTCGCTCCGGGCCGCTCTCGAGGAGGGCGCCGGGCTCCGGCTCGAGCTGCGGCGTCGCGGCTGGATTCGCCTCGGCCGCGAGGTCGTCGGCCAGCGGACGGAGGTCCGCGTCGCGAAGGACCACCACGGGGCGCCGGACCGACGGACGGCCATCCGCCTCCTCTACGCGGAGGGCGGGCCGCGCGACCGCTGCCTCGCCCGCGACGACCTCCTCGCCGAGACCGTCGCGGGAGCCCCTCCCCTCACCGCCGTCCCCTCCACCTTGCCGGAGCACCAGGGATCGAACGATGCGCCTCCTCCACCTCGCCTGGCCCCATCTCGCCCTCCGGCTTGCGCGGGAGCGCGATCCCGCGATCCCGGCCACCGGGTCGCTGATCCTCGGCGGGCAGCCGTGGGATGACGGCGTCGTCCTCGACGCCAGCCCGGCCGCGCTCGCCCTCGGCGTCCGCCGGGGCATCTCCCTGGGCCGCGCCCACCGGCTCGCCCCGGAGGCCGTCTTCCTGCCGCCCGATCCGCCTGCCGATGCCGCGGCCGTGGAGGCGGCGCTCGATGCCCTGGCCGCCTTCAGCCCGGGGTGGCCGGCTCGACCGACCCGGCCGACCGGTCCTTCGGCTCGCTCGAGATCCACGTCGACGGCCTCGAGGCGCTCTGGGGTCCCGAGCCGGTCCTCGTCGGGAAGATCCGGACGGCGCTCGCCCCGCTCCTCCCTGGGGTGCCCCGGGCCGGGATCGCTGGGACGCGCTTCGCAGCAGCCCTCGCCGCCGCCACCGGGCCCGGTCCGTCGGCCGTGCCGGCCGTCCTCGTCCCGCCGGGCGGGGACGCCGCCTTCCTCGCTCCGTTTCCCGCCTCTGCCCTCACTCCGCGACCCCGAGGTCCGCGGCCGGCTCGCGCGGTTCGGCCTCCTCACGATCGGGGCGGTCGCCGCGCTGCCGCGCTCGGCGCTCGTCGCCCGCTTCGGGTCGAGGAGGGCGGTCGCCTCCACGCCCGGGCGAATGGCTCCGAGACGGATCCCTTCCGTCCCGCGCCGTGCCCCCGAGCGGCTGGCCCTCGCGCTTGCCCTCGACGAGGCGGTCACCGACCTCGACGCGCTCCGCTTCGTCCTGCGCCGTCTCGCCGGCGCCCTTGCCGCACAGCTTGACGCCCGGGGTGAGGCCGCCGGCCGGGCTCGGCTCACCGCGACGCTCGATCCCACGTTCTCGCCGGGCCGCCTGCCGCTCCCCGGCGCGGATCTCCCGACGACGGTCGTCCACCCAGCGCCTGCCCGAGCCGACCGCCGACCCGGAGGCCCTGGAGCGGCTCCTCCTCGAGCGCCTGGAGCGGGATCCGCCGCGGGTGCCGGTCGTCCGCCTGGAGCTGGAGCTTCTCGACGTCAGCCCCGGCCACGGGCCACCAGCTCACCCTCTTCGTTCCCCAGGCGAATGCCGCGTCGCGCCTCGGCTGGCAGCTCGCCCGGCTCGCCGTCCGGTTCGGGGAGGGCCGCGTGGGGCGCGTCGCCCTGGCCGACCCCGAGGCGCCGCTCCCCGAGACCCGCTGGACGTGGCACCCGGTCTCTGCCGACGGGACCGGGGTACCCGGGGCCGGGGCGCCCAGCGTCGGGCGGCCGGGACCTGTTCCGTGACCGGCCTGCCGTGGGCGCTCGTCCCGTGACGCGCCTCCTCCGCGAGCACCCGGAGATCGGGGCCGAGCTCGATCCCGCGGGCCGCCTCGTGGCGATCACGTGGGCCGGACGTCGGGAGCCGGTGGAGGTCTGCACCCGCTGGCGCGTCGAGGATGCCTGGTGGGGCCGCCCCATCGCCCGTGACTACTTCAAGATCGTCGGCGATCGCTGGCTCGCCCTCGTCTACCTCGACCGGGTCGACGGGACGTGGCACCTGGAGCGCCTCTACGACTGAGGCAGTGCTCCCCTCAGCTCGGCTGGCACGCTGTCGCGGACCGCCTGCAGCGCCGCCTCGAGCCCACCCGACCAGGCGTCGCCGTGGCCGGGCAGCACGTGTTGCACAACGAGATCATCCAGGCGTGCCAGGGAGGCGACGGCCTGGCGGTGGTCGGCATTGAACATGGTCGAGAAGTGGGGTCCGCGGCGGCCGGTGATCACGTTGCGAGTGACGAAGGCGTCGCCGACGAAGACCGCGTCGTGCGCCGCAGCGTGGAAGGCCACGCTGCCCGCCGTGTGGCCGGGCACGTGGACCACCCGGGGCGCGCCGGGGACGTCCAGGGCCTGCCCGTCGAGGAGCATCCCGACCTCGGCGATCGGGGTCACCCGGACCATGCCGTGGCTGAGGGCGAAGGCGGCTGAAGCCCGCGATGGCGCGGAAGCTCCATCGGCGGGATCCCGGACCGTTCGGATCCCGCGCCGCCTTCACCTCCCCGCGCGCGAGAGGGGCGTCGTCCGGATGGACGCGGACGGGAACGCCGCGCTCTCGACGAATCCGCTCGGCGAAGCCGATGTGATCCGAATGGGCGTGCGTCAGGAGCAGCGCCCGGACGTCATCCGGCGTGCGGCCCATCGCCGCAAGCTCCGCATGGATCGTCCCTCCAGTAGCCGGGCGCCCCCGCGTCGATGATCGTGATGCTCGCCGGCCTCCTCGAGGAGGTAGACGTTGACGAGGCCCTTGCCGAGTCGCCGGATTCCCGGGGCGATCTCCATGGCCCGCGCCGGTCAGGCGTTCCGAAGGGCGCGGACGGCGGCCTCGGTGGCCTCACCGGCGGGCAGCGCCGCCATCACCAGGAGCACGAGCAGAGCCACCAGCATGAGGGCGAGCAGGCCCGCCCCCAGCCATTCGCGCGGCGTCGTCCTCATCGTCCGTGCCTCCCGTCCGCGCCGCTTCGTGAGCCGCCCATGCCCGTCAGCCCCAGGGGCAGGCTGCCCCGAAGAGGACGGTGATCATCGTCGTTCCGCCCAGTGGCCGGACCCGGGTCTGGACCCGGCAGGCGGGATCCGGGCCCACCGAATCGATGACGAGACTGCCGTCCTCGAACGGTCCGCTGAGCGCCTCCGTACTGTAGCCCGCCGCGCCGAGCAGTCGCTGCATCTCCGCCACCGCGTCATCTCGCGGCGCCATCGACGACGAAGGCGCCACTGGCGGGCCCGTCCGCCGGATCGCCGGGGTCGGCTTGCTTCGCGCCGGCGGGCACGGGGAAGCCGGGCGGCAGGGCGTCCCACGCCGCTCCCCAGACCTCGTTCGGAAGAAGGCCCGGAGTTGGTCCCGGGGTGCGGTCGGCGCCCCCGGGGACATCGGTTGGAGCGGGAGGCGTGGGCGCCTGGGCAGGGCCCGACGGCGTCGGGGATCCGCCGCAGGCTGCCACGGCGAGGGCAAGGCCGATGACCATCGCGAGAGGGTCGGGACTGTGCGCACGGCGCGATGGTAGCCGGGGAATCTCGCGGGCCCCGTCGCGACACCACGACGGGGCCCGGAGGAAGTCGCCGCACCCGTTCCCCAGAACCGGGGCGGCGCGAATCGTTCGGTTCAGGTGGCCGTCCCGCCGGCGATCGTGAGAATCGCCGGAAGGACGACGAGAACGAGCACGCCCGCCAGCAGGAGGAGGAGGATCCTCGGGAGGAGAGACCGAGTGCCTGCCGCGAGCGTGCTCATCGCCTGTGTGACGAGGGCGGACCAAGATTTGTTGCACGTGGATTTCGGTTGACCAAACCGCACATCTGTTCTATCTTTTGTGGACCCCGCCGCCGCGACAGCCGTGTCGCTGTCCCTCCATGCGCTCGGGTTGTGCCATGTCCTCGCCGGCCTATGCCGAGCTCCACGCGCACTCCAACTTCTCGTTCCTCGACGGCGCCTCCGCCCCGGCGGACCTCGCAGCGCGTGCCGTCGAGCTGAGCCTCTCGGCGCTCGCCGTCACCGATCGTGGGGGTCTCTACGGGGTCGTCCGTTTCGCCGCGGCCGCCGAGGAGGCCGGGCTCCATCCGGTCATCGGCGTGGAGGTGGAGCTGGTCGATGCCCTCGTCCCGGATCCCCACGGGCTGGTGATCCCGGCACGCCGCCCGGTGTCCCGCGGTCGCGGCCGGCGCGCCTGTTGCCGCCCTGCCGGTGCCCCGGGACGGGTTGCCGGTTCGGCCTCAGCCGGTCCGGAACCGCCTCCCGGGCCACCGCGAGGCGGTCAGGGAGGACCAGCGCGGCGTCAGGGCAGGGGAGCGCGGCCCCCACCTCGTCCTGCTCGCCCGTGATGACGCCGGGTATCGCAGCCTCTGCCGGCTCCTCTCGCGGGCCAACCTCGCCGGGAGCAAGGCGGCTCCACGAGTCACGCAGGCGCTCCTCGCCGAGCACGCGGAGGGCCTCGTGGCGCTTTCGGGATGTCGCCACGGCGAGCTGGCGCGGCGGCTCCTGGGCGGCGACCGCGAGGGTGCCCGCGCAGTGGCGGAGAGCTACGCCAGGCTCTTCGGGCGGTCGGGCCGTGCCAAGGGGGCGGCCGCCGCGCGAGGTGTCGCCGGGGCGGGCTTCGCCCTGGAGCTCTTCCACCACCTTCTGCCCGGCGACGACTGGCTCGTGGCTGAGACGGCCCGACTTGCCGGGGAGCTGGGCCTGCCGGTCGTCGTCACGAATGACGTCCGCTATGCCCGCCCGGAGGACCGTGAGCTCCACGACGTGCTCACGGCCATCCGCCACGGCCGCTCCGTCGAGACGCTCGCCGAGCTCCGGACGCCGAGCGGCGAGCACTACCTGAAGTCGGGGTCCGAGCTCGCCACTCTGCCGCCCGGGGACTCCGACGCCGATCCGGCCACGGCGACCGCCTGGCGCGCAGGGATCGCGAACGCGGGGGAGCTGGCGGCCGCCTGCCGGGTCGACCTCTCCTTCGAGCAGTACCGCTTCCCCGGCTTCCCGGTGCCGGCCGGCGAGACGGCCTTCTCGTACCTCGCCGAGCTCTGCCACGGCGGCATCCGGCGGCGCTATCACCCCGTGACGCCACCGGTCGTGAAGCAGCTCGCCCACGAGCTCGACGTCATCGAGCGCACCGGCCTCGCGGAGTTCTTCCTCATCTGCTGGGACCTCATGCGCTTCGCGAAGGAACGCCGCATTCCCGCCCAGGGCCGCGGCAGCGCTGCCGACTCGATCGTGGCCTACGTGCTCGGGATCACCCGGGTCGACCCCATCCGCCACAACCTCCTCTTCGAGCGCTTCATCAACGAGGGCCGCACGACCTATCCGGACGTCGACATCGACTTCAGCTCGGCGCGACGCGAGGAGGTGATCCAGTACGTCTACGAGCGCTACGGCGCCGAGCACACGGCCATGGTCTGCAACCTCGTGACGTACCGGGCCCGGAGTGCGGTCCGCGAGGTTGGGATTGCCCTGGGGTTCCCGCGCCCGCTCGTGGATCGCGTGGCGAAGGCACTCGAGACCTACGACTCGGCGATGGTCCGCCGCGACCTCGAGACGGACGGCGGCTTCGCCGAGTTCTTCCGCCGGCCCGGCGAGCCGGAGTGGGGTTGGCAGGTCGCGCGGGATCGGCGGTGCGTGCCGGGAGACCGCCGTGATGGCGGACGGTTCCGCCGCGCTCGCCGAACAGCGCGGGCTCGTCGACCGGATGGGCCGGCTCGAACACGCCGGGGCTGCTCGCGGCGATCCCCGCGCCGCCCCTCCGGGCACTCGGCCCGCTGGCCAGGCTGCCGCACATCACCCCCAGCATTAGGGGACGGCATCCGGCAGGCATTCGGCGCCGCCCCCGGGGCTGGACCCGGCTCTCGGGCTCCCGGGGATGCCGGCCACGGGCCGTTCGTGCTGCCCCACGCTCCGCCGGGGCCATCTGGAACGACGGGATCGACGAGCCGGGCACGGCGAGCGTCGCCGACCACGGCGAGACCCTGCCCGCTACTGGTGGGGGTGATACGGCGACATGGTCGCCTGGGTCGGCCGCATCGACCGGGAGCGACCGGACTGGCGCGCCTCGCGGACGCAGCGCGTCGCACCGGGATCCTGCCGGGGACGGGCTCGCGGCCGGCGATGCCGGCCGGGCGGCGCGTCCGACGACAAGGGTGGCCCCGGGGATTCGCCGGCGAGCGTCGCCTGGCTCGTGCGGGGCGGCCCGCCGACGGTCACGGGAACGCACTCGTTCGGGTTGGCCGCAGGCAGCACCACGCCGATCGGCGCGGCGCTCCACCGCCCGCCGACCACACGTTCGGGCCCGGAGCTGGGTCGCGGGGACGCGCGCCGGCTCGCCCGGCACCGTGGACGGCCGCCCGCTCGACCCCGAGTCGGGAGCCCTCGCGCCGCCGGCCCGAAACGTCGACCGGTTGGGACGGCCCCGGCACTGGGACCCCGGACCGACGCAGGCCCGAGCGGCGGTCCCGGCGAGCGGCTCGTCGGTGGCGGGCGTCGCCCCGGAGCTGCCACCGGCGCCGCGCGGGGGGAGCACTGTCGGGATGTCGCCGTGGGAGCGCTGGCTGGAGCTGTGCGCCCGGATCGACGGCTTCCCCCGTCACCTCTCCATCCACAGTGGCGGGATGCTCGTGACCGCCGCTCCGCTCATCGACATCGCCCCGCTCGAGCCGGCGACCATGCCCGGCCGGGTCGTCGTCCAGTTCGACAAGCGCGATGTCGAGACCCTCAAGCTCATCAAGCTCGACCTGCTCGGCCTCGGGATGCTCGCGGCGATCGACGAGACGGTCCAGCTCATCGAGCACGACTGCGCCGTGTGCGTCGACCTCGACCGGCTTCCGGAGGAGATCCCGGAGGTCTTCGCGATGCTCCAGGCGGCCGACACCGTGGGCGTCTTCCAGGTGGAGAGCCGGGCCCAGATGCAGACCCTCCCCAAGTCGCGGCCGGCCTGCCTCGACGACCTGGTCGTGGAGGTCGCGATCATCCGCCCAGGGCCGATCCAGGGCAACGCCGTCCACCCCTACCTGCGCCGCAAGCAGGGCATCGAGCCGGTGACCTACCTCCACCCGAGCCTCGAGCCGGTTCTCCGCGACTCCCTCGGCGTCATCCTCTACCAGGAGCAGGTGATGCGGATCGCCATCGAGGTGGCCGGCTTCACGCCGGCCGCGTCGGACGGCTTCCGGCGGGCGATGGGGACGTGGCGCTCGCCGGCCGAGATGGAGAAGCTCCACGCCGGCTTCGTCGAGGGCTGCGTGGCGGTCCAGGGGATGACCCACGCGGATGCCGAGGAGCTCTACCGGCGGGTCGCCGGCTTTGCCAGCTTCGGCTTCGCCAAGAGTCACGCCGCAGCCTTCGCCCGGACCGCGTACGAATCCTCGTTCCTCAAGCTCTTCTACCCGGCCCAGTTCCTCGTCGGCCTCGTGAATGCGCAGCCGATGGGCTTCTACCCGGTGGAGGTGCTCGTCAACGACGCCAAGCGCCACGGGGTGGCCGTCCTGCCGGTGGACGTCAACGCCTCCTCCCATCGGACGACGACCGAGTGGGTCGGTCGGCCCGGCTGGGCGCTCGCGGGCTCCGCCGGCGACGACGGCTCCCACGACCGCGACCCGGGTGAGCCGCTGTCGCCGGGCGCGGGGATCGCCGCCCGTCCCCAGCCTGTCCGCTCACCGGCTTGCGTGAACCCGCCCCACGCTGCGCGCGAGCGCTGGGCCCCGGAGAGCACGGTCGGCTGGGGTGTCCGGCTCGGGCTCCACCTCGTGAAGGGGATCGGAGGGGATCACGCGGCGCACCTGGACGCCGAGCGGGCCCGCGGGCCGTACGCGTCCCTGGCCGACGTCGTGGACCGGACGGGGCTCCCGGAAGAGGTCGTCGAGCGGCTGATCCGGGCCGGAGCGCTCGATTCGCTCGGTCGGCCGCGGCGCGAGCTCCTCTGGCAGCTGCGCGAGACAGCCCGGCCGGCAAAGGGTGCGCCGAGGGGCGGCGGGCGGGTTGCGGGCCGGCCGCTGGACTTGCGCCTCCCGGCGACGCCAGCGCCCGAGCTGTCGCCGCTTTCGGAGCTGGAGCGGCTGGGCGACGCCTACGCGATCCTCTCGCTCGATGCCCGACGCCAGGTCGTGACCCTCTTCCGCCCTGCGCTGGAGGCGCTTGGCGCCGTGACGAACGCTGCCCTGGCCGAACGGCAACCCGGACCGGTGAGGATCGGCGGCCTGGTGGTGACCCGGCAGCACCCGATGACCGCGAAGGGGACGGTCTTCCTGGCCCTGGAGGACGAGACCGGGATGGTGAACGTCACGCTCTGGCCGGACGCCTGGGCACGCCTCCGCGGGGTGGTCCGGCGCAACGCGCTCCTCGTCGTGGACGGGATGCTCCAGCGCGAGTCGAACGTGGTGAATGTCGTCGCCCGCGACGTCCGTCCGCTCGTGGACGAGGCGCGCCGGGCAGGTGGTCCAGAACGCCCGGATGGCGTCCACCAGCTCGGCCACGCCGGGATGCGGCGGTTGGGGTGAGGGTGACCCGGACGAGCGTGCCGCCGGGGTCGAGGGCGCGCGTCAGCGCTTGCGGCCGCCCTGGCGCTGAGCGGCCGACATGTTGAGGAAGCGTCGGTAGAAGCCCGCGAAGGCGCCCACCGCGATCCCGAAGACGGGCGCCGTGATCAGCACGTTCTGGGCGTAGGCCAGCTTCTGGTCGGCAGAGACCAGGTAGGTGAACCCGAGCGGCGTCATGAGCACATCCGTGTTGACCGTCACGACCAGGACGTAGGCAATGCCCGAGGCGACTCCGGCGAGACCGCCCATGAGCCAGGCTGCGCGGGGCGCCAGCATGCCCGCGAGGAAGGCGATGATCATCGGGGGCGGCTGGAGGATCACGTTGCCGGCGAGCACGACGAACTGGTTGGCCGCCAGAGCCGGGATCATCATCGCGACCGTGGTGCCGACGATGATCGCGCCCGGGACCAGGGCTGCCTTGGAGTGCAGCACGATGGACGGGAAGGCGCGCAGGTCACCCCGGATGTCGACGGGACCCGCGGCTGACCGCAGCGACCCGAGGAATCTCGGGCTGGCCGGCAGGCGGGGCCTCAGGAGCCGAGCCCGAGGGGCGTCGATCGCGCTGGTCGCGCGGTACCGCGGCTGCCGGAATGGTGGCCGAGTCGACGACGGCGTCGTCGGGCGCTGCATCGGTCGCGACGCGGTAGCGGCGACGGGCGTCGGCGCGCTCGGTCCTCTTGGCGCGGGCCACGGATCCTCCTCGTGGGCGATGAGACTGGGGCACCGCGCAGTCCCGGGCTCGGAGCCCGGAAACGGCGCGGGGCGAATGCTACCGCGGCGCACGACCGAGCGTCGACGAGGACGGCCGTCGGGCGTCGGCGCGCCGGATGAGTCCGGGGTAAGTGGGTGGTGAGCGGCCGGTGGTACACACCGGGGGTCACGGCCCGCCGGCTGCTCCCGCCCGGAGGTCGTTCATGCGTGCGCCACGGAGCGCCGTCATCGGCGCGCTCGTCGTCCTGCTCGGCATCTCGCTCACGGGAAGGGGATCGCCACCCGACCCGGGCGCCCCGCTCCCGATGGCGCCCACGGCAGTCGTTGGCTGGCCCGTCTCGACCGGCCTCCTCGTCGCGGAGGTCGTGACGGGCGGAGTGTCCGCGTCCGACGAGTACGTCGAGATCACGAACGCCGGGTCGGCCCCGCTGGACCTGGCGGGTCACGAGATCGTCTACGTGACGGCCTCGGGTGCGACAACCACCCGGAAGGCCGCCTGGGCCGAGCCCTTGATCGTCGAGCCCGGCCGTCACGTGCTGATCGCGAATGCGCTCGGCCTGCACGCTGGCACCGCGGACGCCACGTACAGCGGCGGGCTGGCCGCGACCGGCGGGGCGATCGCCCTCCGGCGCATCGGCGGCGACGTCGTCGATGCCGTTGGGTGGGGGGACGCGGCGGGTGGCTTCGTGGAGGGCAATGCAGCGGTCGCACCGCCGGCTGGAAGCTCGGTGGAGCGGCGCCCGGGCGGTCCCGCCGGCAACGGCGCTGACACGAACGACAACTCGGCCGACTGGCTGGTCCTCGCTGAGCCGGTCCCGCAGCCGCTCGCCGCCCCGCCCACCCCGACGCCGACCCCGACCCCGACCCCGACCCCGACCCCGACGCCCGACCCCGACCCCGACCCCCAGCCCGACCCCGACGCCCAGCCCGACCCCGACGCCCAGCCCGACGCCGACGCCCGACCCCGACGCCCACCCCGACCCCGACGCCCACCCCGACCCCGACGCCCACCCCGACCCCGACGCCCAGCCCGACCCCGACGCCCAGCCCGACCCCGACGCCCAGCCCGACCCCGACCCCGACGCCCACCCCGACCCCGACGCCGACCCCGACGCCGACGCCCGACCCCGACCCCGACGCCGACCCCGACGCCCGACCCCGACGCCCAGCCCGACCCCGACCCCGACCCCGACCCCGACCCCTGAACCGCTTCTCTCCATCGGTGGCGCGCGCGCTGTTGCCGACGGCGACCCGGTCGTCGTGGAGGGCGTTCTCACGGTGCCGCTCGGCAGCCTCGAGGACGGCCGGGGAGGGTTCGTCCAGGATGCCACGGGGGGCATCGCGCTTCTCCTGCCAGCCGATCCGGCCGAGCCCATCGCTCGCGGGAGCCCTGGTGCGCGCTCGCGGGACGGTCGCCGACCGGTACGCCCAGCGGACGATCCGTCTCGACGGGCCACCTGAGATCGTCGGGTCGGCCGCCCTGCCCGAGACGATCGTTGTCGCCACCGGAGCGGCGAGCGAGGCGTTCGAAGGCCGGCTCGTGGCGGTCGAGGGGGCGGTCGTCGACACGCCGACGTTCCTCTCGACAGGTGTCTCGGTGATGATCGACGACGGATCAGGCCCGGTGCGCGTGATCCTCGCGTTCCCCGGGGCGTCGGCCCCCGTTCGCGGCGAGACGGTCGGGCTGACGGGACCCCTTGGCCAGCGCGACACGACGAGCACCGGGACCGGTGGCTACCGGGTCCTCGTGACGGACCCTGGCGCGATCGTGATCGTCCCGCCGCCTCCGCCCACGCCGGCGCCTCCGCCCACGCCCACGCCGACACCAACACCGACTCCCTCACCGACACCGACACCGACGCCGACACCGACTCCGACACCGGAGCCGTCGCCGACCCCAACCCCCGCGCCGACTCCCTCAACGACGCCCCCAGCGACTCCCTCGACGATCGCCGCGGCACGCGCCCTTGGCAGTGACGCGCGCGTGACCGTCGAGGGCATCGTCTCGGCCGAGGCGGGCCGGATCGGCCTGCCCCAGCAGATCGCGATCCAGGACGCCACCGGGGGCCTCGTCGTGAAGCTGCCTGACGGTGCTCCGCGACCGGCGCGCGGCGCGCGCGTCCGGGTGACCGGGAAGCTCGTCGACCCGTACGGTCAGCTCGAGCTTCGGCCGGGCACCGCTGGAGACGTGGTTGTCGATGGGATCGAGGCGCTACCGGATCCCCTGCCGGGATCGGCGACGTCGCTGGGCGAGGCCACCGAGGCGCGCCTGCTGGTACTGGAGGGAACGCTCGAGTCGTCGCCGGCGCGCGAGACGAGCGGCGACCTCGTGCTGCGGCTCGTTGACGACGCCGGCGTGCCCTTCCGGGCGCGCGCCACGAAGGCCGCCGGCCTCGAGCCAACGCTCGCTCGGACCGGCTCGCGTCTGCGGCTGACGGGCATCGTGGGCCAGCGCGCCTCGCGCAAGGGCGCGCTCGACGGCTACCGACTCTGGATCCGCGACGCGGCCGACCTGGTCGTCGTTGCCGGACCGCGCCCCGGGGCATCGCCGGGCGCTTCGTCGCCGTCCCCGACGGCGACCCCCGGTCCCGCGGTCCGGCCGATCGCCGCCGTCCTGCGCCTTGCCGACGGCCCCGTTCGCATCGAGGCCGTGGTGACGATCGCGGCCACGCTCCTCGACGCGTCGGGCCGTCGCCTGATCGTCCAGGACGCCTCGGGAGCGGTCGAGCTGCTGCTGCCGGCCGGCCAGGCGGCCCCACGCGCGGGAACACGCCTCCAGGTCGACGGCGAGATCGGGACCGCGTACGGCGCTCCGCGCGTCCGGGTCGC
The DNA here is from genome assembly GCA_963739365.1 of uncultured Chloroflexia bacterium. Classification (GTDB taxonomy): domain Bacteria; phylum Chloroflexota; class Limnocylindria; order Limnocylindrales; family CSP1-4; genus CTSoil-043. Next base: position 73,000 of record CAVUAG010000016.1, read on the forward strand.
CTCCCTGCGCGTCATGGGCGTCGCGGCGATCCCCGAGCCGCGGCCGCTCCCGCGCGAGCCGGGATCCGGCGACGAGGGCGAGCTGGTCCGGATCGTGGGCCACGTCATCGACTTGCAGCGCCTCGGAGACCGCTGGCGGGCGGTGGTGCGGACGCAGGGTGCCACGATCGTCGTTGCCGGCCTGGCGGGCGCGGGGATCCCCGCGGCGACGATGTCCGAAGGCCGGGCGGTGGCGGTGATCGGTGTCGTCAGGCGTCCGCATCCCGCTGCGTCGGATCGCCGATTCGCGGTGGTTCCACGCGAGCCGGCCGACGTGCGTGCCAGTGGGGCGGCACCGGGCAACGCGGCGGCGGCCGGCACGGCCGGCGGCTCGGCCGGTGCCCATGCAGCCGGCTGGGCAGCTGCGACCACGTCAGCGACGCCCGCCGGTGCTCCGGCTGACGAGGTCGTTGACGCCGACCTGGCGGCTCTTGCCCGGCATGGCCGGCGTCCGGGTGCGGGTTGGGGGCCTCGTCGTCGCCATCGCCGGCGACCGCGTGTCCATCGACGATGGCACGGCGACAGGCAGCCTGCAGCTCACCGGCGTTGCCGCAGATCTCCTGCCGCTCCTCGAGCCCGGCGACGCCGTCGGCGCCGTTGGGCTCGTCACGGCGGCCAGCGGCGGCCTCGTCGTCCGGGTGGACGATCCGGCAGGGCTCATCCGCCTCGGCGACCTCGGCGAGGCGCTGCCGCTCGATCAGACCGAGCCGCTCCTGGCCGGGGCCGTGACAGGCCCCACCTCGCCGGCGGCTGCGCCGCCCGCGCCGACTGGCCACGTCGGGTCCCCGGATGCGGCGCCCGCGGACGCGGGCACGGACACGGCCAGCGGCCCGCTCATGGCGGGCGTCGGGCTGGCCCTGGTGGCGTCGAGCGGCTGGGCGTGCCTGATCGCCGTGCGCCGTCGCCGGGACCGCGGCCTCGTTCGTGCGCGGGTCGCGGGACGGCTTGCCGCCCTCGCCACCATGCCGCCCCCGGGCTTCGTGGTGGGGCGCGACCCCGTGCCGGCCGTCATCGCCGACTCGACCCGAATCCTGCCCGACGGCGCCGCTCTGGCCGCCGACGACCCAACCCTGCGCAAACCGGCTTGACGCTCGAGATCGAGCGTGCCTATGCTCGCCGGAGTTTCCGGCCGCCGGAACCTGAAGTCACACGTGTGGCACCGGTGTCGGCAGCAACGCATCGTCGCTCGAATGCACGAGCGCAGGGTGGCGGGCCCCATGATGTCCGCGCTGGTGAAGGGAGGGTCCTGTAGTGGCCGAGGCCTACTGCGTCAAGTGCAAGGCGAAGCGGGAAGTCAAGAACCCGCAGAACATCACGATGAAGAACGGCAAGCCGGCCCTGTCCGGCCTGTGCCCGGTGTGTGGCACCAAGGTCTTCAAGATCGGGGGCTGACCTCCAGCGCTTGACGCGCCCTGGGCCCCTGTCGGCGACGGCGGGGGCTCACATTTGTTTCGCCCGAGTGGGCGAACGCCCGGAGCCGCACGTCCCTCGCACCAACCCAGGTGCGACCTGCGACCGAAGGCAGCACGAAGAGGATGTCCGTGTGGGGGGCACGGCGGGGATGGGAGCTGATGCACGGCACCCGCGACTCCGCCGTGGGGAGCACCTGCCCCTCCCTGCGTTGAGACGTTGACGCAGATGTCCGGGGCCTTACCACAGACGAAGGCGGATCGAGACAGATGGCAAGCAGCACAGGACAGCCCCAGGTGAAGAACCGGGGTTGGGTCGTGACGATCAGCGCGACCATCGCACTTCTCATGTTGGGTGCGCTGTACGCGTGGAGTGTCGTCAAGCAAGCGGTCCCCGATGAATGGGGTTGGAGCGAGGCGGACAAGATCTGGCCCTATTCGATCTGCCTGATCTTCTTCTCGGTCTTCACGGCGATCGGCGGGCGCATCCAGGACAAGCGGGGCCCCCGCATCATGATCACCGCAGGGGGCATCTTCGCTGGGCTCGGCCTGGTCCTGTGCGGACTGTCGTCGGACCCGCTGGTCTGGTATGTCGGGTTCGGCATCCTGCTCGGCATCGGCATCGGCCTGGCGTACTCGTCGGGTACGCCGCCGAGCGTCAAGTGGTTTCCGGCATCCAAGACGGGTCTGATCTCCGGCATCGTGGTGGCCGGGTTCGGCGGCGGTGCCGTGTGGGTTGCTCCGACCTTGCGCGCCCTCATCGGCTCGTATGGCATCGCGACGACCATGATCGCCTTCGGGGTCGCGGTGACGGTCGTGATGGTGTTCTTCGCCCAGTTCGTCAAGGCTCCGCCGCCAGGCTATGTCCCTCCGGAGTCTCCGGCGAAGGCGGGGGCGCCCGTGAAGCCGCGCAAGGTCGCGGTTGACTTCGCGCCAGCCGAGATGACCCGCACCTGGCAGTTCCCGGTGATGGTCGCCTGCTTCGCCTTCGGCGGTGGCGCCGGTCTCGTCGTGATCGGCAACATGGCCTCGATCGTGACGAGCTTCGGGCTCGAGGCCTACAGCGCCATCGCCGTCAGTGTGCTGGCCCTGGGCAATGGGCTCGGTCGAGTCATCTACGGCAAGCTGTCGGACAACTTCGGTCGCCGGGCCATCCTCATCTTCGCGATGGCCCTCCAGGCCGTGCTCATCCTCTTGCTGTCCATGATCGGCACGGCCAGCAAGGAGACCGTGGATGGCGTCACGACGATCACCGGCGCCGCCACTGTCCCACTGGCGCTCATCCTGGTCCTCGTGTGGTTCATCGGCGCCAACTACGGGGCCAATCTGGCGGTCTTCCCCGCGATGACCAAGGACTACTACGGGCTGAAGAACTTCGGCACCAACTACGGTCTCGTCTACCAGGGCTGGGGCATCGGCGGCTTCATCGTGTCGCAGATCGCCGCCTTCCTGATCGCGGGGCGCAAGAGCGACGGCGCCGAGGACATCTACCTGTGGGCGTTCTACGAGACCATCGCGGTGCTCGTCGTCGGAGTTGGGCTGCTGCTCATGATCAAGGCACCGAAGAAGGAGCCGGCGGTCGGGGAGCCGACGATCTCGGCCCCGGCCCTCCAGGCCGACTGATCGCCCTGGTCGAATGGAGTGGTGGGCGCGCAAGCGGGGGTGGCGTCGCCGGTGTTCGGGTGACGCTACCTCCGTCTGATCCTCCGGGGCCTACCGGGACGTTCGGACCGCTACCTCGTGCCGCACGGCACGACGGCTTGAACAGGGTCGCTTGGTAGAATGGCCTGGTCCGAGACGAAATCGCGAGGTCCAGTGTCCCCACGGGTCCGTTCGTGTCCCTGACCTCGGCCGCCTGGCTGTGCATGGCGCCGCCGTCCGTGCCGGTGAGTTCGCTGGTCCCGGGGACCTCCGGTTCGTACCGATCACGGCGTCTCCGCGCCCCATGGTCCGAGCAGTGCTGCTCGGCGGGTCGAGGAGGCCGTCTTCGTCGCCCGTCCCACCTGACCAGTCAACCAGTCCGCACAGCAGAGGTATCGGTTCATGCCTGTTCGCGTCGGCATCAATGGGTTCGGCCGCATCGGCCGCCAGTCCCTCAAGGCCCTCCTCGAGCGCACGCCCGAGGCCGAGGTCGTCGCCGTCAACGATATCGTCGACGTGCCGACCAACGCCCTCCTGTTCAAGTACGACTCGACCTACGGCGCGTTCCCGGGCGTCGTGTCCCACACCGATGACGCGATCGTCGTCGATGGCCGCGAGATCCGCGTGCTGCAGGTCTCGGATCCGGCGACGCTCCCCTGGAAGGAGCTGGGCGTCGACATCGTCATCGAATCGACCGGCCGCTTCACCGAGGCCGACAAGGCGCGCGCGCACCTCGACGCGGGCGCCAAGAAGGTCCTGATCAGCGCCCCGGCCAAGAAGGAGGACGTGACGATCGTCCTCGGCGTCAACGACGACGCCTACGACCCGGCGAAGCACCACATCATCAGCAACGCCAGCTGCACCACGAACTGCCTGGCGCCGGCGGCCAAGGTCGTCCACGACGGATGGACGATCAAGCGCGGACTGATGAACACGATTCACTCGTACACCAACGATCAGAAGATCCTCGACGTCGCCCACAAGGATCCACGGCGGGCACGCGCCGCCGCCCTCAACATCATCCCGACCACGACCGGCGCCGCGAAGGCGCTGGCCCTGGTCATCCCCGACCTCAAGGGCAAGTTCGACGGCTTCAGCCTGCGCGTTCCGACGCCGACGGTCTCGGTCGTCGACTTCACGGCCGAGCTCGAGCGCGACGCCTCGGTCGAGGAGCTGAACGCGGCCTTCCGCGCTGCCGCCGCCGGCCCGATGGCGGGATCCTCGGCGTCTCCGACGAGCCGCTCGTCTCGTCCGACTTCCGCGGCGACGCGCGCAGCTCGATCATCGACGCCGCATCCACCATGTCTCTCGGCGGCAGCTTCGTGAAGGTGATCGCCTGGTACGACAACGAGTGGGGCTACAGCTGCCGCGTCGCCGACCTCGTGAAGTTCATGATCGTGAAGGGCCTCTAGCTCGGACGAACGTCCAGACGGGAGGATCACCATGGACAAGCGCTCCATCCGCGAGCTCGACGCATCGGGCAAGCGGGTCTTCGTCCGCGTCGACTTCAACGTGCCGCTCAAGGACGGGCAGGTCAAGGACGACACCCGGATCCGGTCGGCCATCCCGACGATCAGGCACCTCCTGGATCAGGGCGCGCGGGTGATCCTCGCGAGCCACCTGGGCCGTCCCGACGGCAAGGTCCTGGACGGCCTGCGGCTGCGCCCCGTCGCCGAGCGGCTCTCGGCTCTGCTCCGCGTCAACGTCCCATGCACGGGCGACGCCCTGGGTGCGGGAACCGAGGACGCCGTGCGACGGCTCCGGCCCGGAGAGGCCCTGCTCCTCGAGAACCTGCGGTTCCACCCGCAGGAGGAGAAGAACGACCCCGCGTTCGCGAAGGCTCTCGCGGCCTATGCCGACGTCTATGTCGACGACGCGTTCGGGACGGCGCACCGTGCGCACGCCTCGACGTACGGGGTCGCCGAGCTCCTGCCGGCGTATGCCGGCTTCCTCATGGAGCGCGAGATCAAGTACCTCAGCCAGCTGGTCGAGGATCCTCCCCGGCCCTACGCCGCGATCATCGGCGGCGCCAAGGTCTCGGACAAGATCAAGGTCCTCGAGAACCTGACGAGCAAGGTCGACATTCTCGTCGTCGGCGGCGGGATGGCGAACACGTTCCTCCTGGCGCAGGGCAGGGCCGTCGGCAAGAGCCTCGCCGAGCCCGACCGCGTGGAGGATGCCCGGCGGATCATGGCTGCGGCCGCGGAGCGGGGCGTGCAGCTCATCCTGCCGGTCGACGTGGTCATCGCCAAGGAGGTCACGCAGGGGGCGGAGTACAAGACGATCCCGGCCGAGAAGGTCCCCGCATCCTGGCACATTGTCGACGTCGGCCGGCAGTCGCTCGTTGACATGGAGGCGGCCCTCGCCGGCGCGAAGACGGTCTTCTGGAACGGGCCGCTCGGCGTCTTCGAGATGCCGGCGTTCGGGGCCGGGACCCGTCAGATGGCGCGCTTCCTCGCCGACCTGGCCGATGCCGGGGCGACGGTGGTCGTCGGTGGCGGCGACTCGGTGGCCGCGGTCACTCAGCAGGGCCTCGCGCCCAAGATGACCCATATCAGCACCGGCGGCGGCGCTTCTCTCGAGTTCCTCGAGGGCCGCATCCTGCCGGGCATCGCGATCATCCCCGACGCCGAACCGGCCGCCGGGACCGCCGGAGGCGCTGCGTGAACACCGAGATCGAATTCATCGACGCCCGCGAGATCCTCGACTCTCGGGGCAACCCGACCATCGAGGTCGACGTCATCCTGGCCGACGGCTCGGTCGGACGGGCGGGCGTGCCGTCGGGCGCCTCCACGGGTGCCAACGAAGCCGTGGAGCTCCGCGACGGCGACAAGGCCCGCTTCGGCGGCAAGGGCGTCCTCAAGGCGGTCGAGAACGTCCGCGAAACGATCGCCCCCGCGCTCATGGGCGCGGACGCCGCCGACCAGCCCGACATCGACGCCGCGCTCATCGAGCTCGACGGGACCCCCAACAAGGGCAAGCTCGGGGCGAACGCCATCCTCGGCGTCAGCCTGGCCTGCGCCCACGCTGCCTCGTCGGCGCACGACCTCCCGCTCTACCGCTATCTCGGCGGGGCGGGGGCGCGGATCCTGCCGGTCCCCTTCTTCAACATCCTCAACGGCGGCAAGCACGCGGTGAACTCGACGGACTTCCAGGAGTTCATGGTCGCCCCCATCGGCCGGCCCACGTTCGCCGAGGCCTATCGCGCCGGTTCCGAAGTGTTCCACGCCCTCAAGAGCCTCCTGCACGACGGCGGCTACTCCGTGGGCCAGGGCGACGAGGGCGGCTTCGCTCCGTCGCTGCCGTCCAACGAGGCCGCCGTCGAGGTGATCCTGCGAGCGATCGAGAAGGCCGGCTACCGGCCGGGCGAGGACGTCGCGATCGCCCTGGATCCGGCGGCAAGCTCCGTCCTCGTCGACGGCACGGGCACCGGCGACGTGCCGGGTCGGTACCTCCTCGAACGCGAAGGGCGGACCCTCGACTCCGGTGAGATGGTCGATCTCTGGGAGAGCTGGATCTCGAAGTACCCGATCATCTCGCTCGAGGATGGCCTCGGCGAGGACGACTGGGCAGGCTGGAAGGAGCTGACCGCGCGCCTCGGCGATCGGGTCCAGCTCGTCGGGGACGATCTCCTCGTGACCAACCCGGCGTTCATCGCCCGCGGGATTGCCGAGAAGGCCGCGAACTCCGTGCTCATCAAGCTCAACCAGATCGGCACCGTCACCGAGACGATGGCCGCGATCGAGATGGCCCGCCGCGCCGGCTGGACGGCGATGGTGAGCCACCGCTCCGGAGAGACCGAGGACACCACGATCGCCGACTTCGTCGTGGCGATGGGCACCGGCCAGATCAAGACCGGAGCCCCCTCGCGATCCGAGCGGGTCGCCAAGTACAACCGGCTCCTCCGCATCGAGGAAGAGCTGGGCGCGGGTGGGGTCTACCTCGGCCCGGCGGCCCTCGCCGGCGCTGCCCCGTACCTGCCCGCGTGATCCTGGCCCTCGTGGCGGCGCCGGCCGGTCGTCCGGCCGGCGCCGCTCTGTTCCCCGCGCGGCCTGCCGCGGCGACCCGCCCGGCGGGGTGGCGTCCGTGACCCGCTGGGTCGATCGGGGCGCGGTCTACGCCGGCTGGGTAGGGGTCGGGATGGGCGTCACCATCGCGGTCAGCTTCCTGCTCGTCATCCCGATCGAGCCGATCCTGTGGCTCCTGGCGCTCCCGGCCGGCCTGATCATCGGGTACTACGCCAACGCGCGCTCGGACCGCCAGGCCGGACCGTGGAGCCGAATCCTGGCCAACGGCGCCTATGCCGGGCTGCTGACGGCCCTGACCCTCGCCCTCTGCTTCCTCGCCACGAAATGGGTCTTCTTCAACGCCGACAACGGCTACCGCAACACGGCGGGCGGCGGGCCGATCGCCGGTTGTGAGCCGGGTCCAGACTGCGTCTACCAGCGCTACCTCGCCGAGGGCAAGGGCCCGGAGTTCGAGGCCGCCGGGATCACGACCGTCGAGGAGTTCACGGCCTTCTACTGGAGCGAGCAGCTCGGCACGGCGAGCACCGTCTTCGTCCTGGGCCTCCTCGGCGGCCTCGGCGGCGCGGCGATCTACGGGATCGCGCGGCCGAAGGCAGGGAGCGCGGGTGTGATCGCGCCGGATCCGGGCGCCGAGGCGAGCTAGGAAGCCGGCGCGGCCTGGGAACCCGGGTCGGGGACCAGGTCACCCGCGGGGGCTGGAGCCGGCACGACCGGGACGTCGTCCCGCTGGGCCGGGACGTCGTCCCGCTGGGCCGGGACATCATCCGGCGCGTCGGGGCCGCCCGTCCGGGGGTCCAGGAGGCGGAGCGCGCTCCGCCACGTAACGGCCACGATCCCGATCACGGGCACGGCCAGGAACATCCCGAGGACGCCGGCAAGCGTGCTCCCGGCGGGGATCGCGACCAGCACGACTGCCGGGTGGATGCTGGCGACCCGGCCGTACACGACCGGCGCAATGAAGCTTCCCGTGATGATGTTGAAGACGAGCGTGTAGATCCCCATGATCACGATGTCGGTCGTGCTGCCCACGGCGACCGCCACGAGGAACGCCGCGAATGTTGCGATGAAGCCCCCGATGTACGGGATGAACCCGAGGAAGAACGCGAAGACCGCCAGGGGGAGAGCGAGCGGCAGCCCCAGGATGACCATGATGGCCCACTGGCTGGCGGCCGAGACCCCCGAGATGACCGCGGTGCCGACCATGTACCCGCCGAGCACCCCGACCGCACGGTCCCCTGCGCCCTCCAGATCGGCGCGCCGGCCGGCGGGGAGGCGGTCAGTCGCAAGGTGCCACACGGACGAACCGTCGCGCAGCGCGTAGAAGCTGAGCAGCAGGCCGATCAGGCAGACGGCCGCCAGGGCAGCCGCCGCTGATGTGATCTGGGCCCCGACGGCCACGATCGCCACGCTGAAGTCGCCGATGACCCCGGCGATCCAGTCGGCCTGGCCTCCCAGCGCGTCGCTGATCTTCCCGGCTCCTCCCTCGGTCTCGGCGGCGATGGCGCCGACCCCGCTCGCGAGGCCCAGCACGGTGATCAGCAGGATCGCGCCGACGGCGACCGAGCCGCCCGTGATCGCGGCGAGCGCGGCCGTGCCCCGTGACCAGCCGCGATCGCGAAGGAGCTTCGTGAGCGGCACCAGGCTCGCCGCGAGGACGGCCGCGATCACGAGCGCCAGGACGAGTCCGGACAGCTGGGCCACGATGACGATGCCGGCCGCACCGAGGCCGAACGCAACGAGGAGCCGCCAGCTCCACTGGGCAGCTCGATCGAGCCAGAAGGGGACGCCGGGCAGCACCGCCCCGCGCGGTCCCGGACCGGCAGCCTCGTCGAGCACGGTCCGGACGGCTGCGCCCACGGTCACCAGCATGACCGTCAGCGGCACCGCGAAGATGAGCCCGGGGATCCCGCCGAGCTCCGCGCCGACCGGCAACGCCACCAGCACCGCGATCGGGTGGAGGCCGGACGCGCATCCGGGGAGACGCGGCACGACGAAGAGCTGCTCCGCCGAAGCTGCGATCACGAGGGCAAGCGCAAGCAGCGCCGCCATGCCCGCCCCGGCCGCGGCAAGTGCCACGAGGACCACGACGGTCCCGGCGGCAAGGCGCCCTACGTAGGGCACGAAGCCGCCGATGAGCATGAGCACGGCCAGGGCGCCCGCGGGCTGGATGTCGAGCACGACCAGCACGACCAGGAGGGCGACCGCGTCGATGGCCGAGCGGACGGCGGTTCGCCGGAGATAGCCGCCCGACCGGACGAGCGCGGAGGTTCCCGCGGCCGTGAGGAGGTCGCGCTGCGATCCCTTGGCCGCCTGGATGCACCAGCGCCAGCCGCCGTCCCCGTCCTGGAGGAAGAAGAAGGTCAGGAAGGCGGCCAGGATGCCCACCGTCGCCCAGAACGCCGCGGCCCCGGCGATGGCCCGCAGGCCCTGCTCGAGCCAGCTCTCGATGGCCGAGCTCAGGTTCGTGATCGCCTCCACCGCCCGGGGATCCAGTCCGGCGGTCGTCGCCAGGTCGGCGAGGTTCGCCAGGCCGTCCTGGACGCTCGCTGACGATCGTCGCCAGCGCGGGCACGAATGTCAGGGCGATGACGAGGAGGCCGACAACGACGATCCCGATCGCAGCCACGCTCGCGAGCGCGGCCGCGCCGGTTCTGGACCGCCCGGAGGCACGGAGCCGGATGACGATCGGCGACGCGGCGGCCGAGACCAGGATCGCCACGAGCACCGAGAGCGTCACCGACAGGAGGTAGACCGCGGCGGCGAACAGGACCACGCCCAGGCCGACGATCGCCAGGACCCGCCAACCGGTCGCCGCGACGAAGGCGAGCCAGCCGGGGACGGTGGGGTGGGGCGACCGGAGAGCCGACATCGTGCCCGGATGGTACTCGACGCGAAGTGCAACGGAAACGCTCGCGGCGTGCGTCGATCTCAGCCGGAGATGGCCAGGAGGATCGCCCCAACGCCCACGGCTGCGGCCGCTGCCAGGCGGATCCCGGCCCGATCCCTCTCCCCGAGGACGACGACGCCCCACGCGGCGGCCAGGATCGTAGCCGCCTCGCGCAGCGGCGCCACCCCTGCCAAGGGGGCAATCTGGAAGGCCAGGAGGATGAGCATGTACGTCCCGATGATCAGGAGGCCGGCAACCAGCGACCTGCGCAGGTCCGCGGCGTCAGGCGCCGCGCGGGCATCGCCGCGGATCGCCCTCCTGCGCGCGATCAGCGCCCGCCACGCGACGAGGCCCAGGGCACACACCGACCACAGGGCCCACGCGTAGAGCCACGCGGGGCCCGTCCGCACGCCGACCCGGTCGAGCGCGGAGTACGCGGCCACCGCGCACCCGGCAAGCACCGCCGGCGCGACCGTCGCGCGCGACGCCGTGGCAAGCGCCGCGGCGAGCGTCCCGCCCAGGAGGAGCGCGACGCCTACGTAGCCGACCGGGTCGAGTCGCTCGCCGAGGACCACCACGCCGACGATGACGCCCAGCAGGGCACCGGATCCCCGCGCCACGGGATAGACGGAGGAGAGCGCACCACGCTGGTAGGCGGCCGAAAGGGGGACGAAGTAGGCGGCCGAGACGATCCCCGATGCGACCGCGATGAGCCACCCCTCCGGGGTGAGCATCGGGCGGCCGGTCGCGAACCAGGCGAAAGCTGCGAGGGGCGTGACGGCCACGACACCGAGCCCGACGGCACGCGTCGAGGTGGCGAGTGGATCGCCCGACGTCTTGACGAGCGAGTTCCACGCCACGTGGAAGAACGAGGAGGCAAGGACAAGAGCGATCGCGGCGATCGGCACGCCGTGCAGCATAGACGCGGAAGGATCGGCACTTGGACCCCACCACGTCGGTTCGCGAACGGTCCTTGCGGAGGTGGACAGACGTGAACGACCCCGGGCCTGGTGACCCGGGGTCGTGGTGGGCGGGTGGATCGAGCCGGAGGGCCGGCCTGCAGGCCTACTCGGCCTTCGTTGCCGGCTCCTTCTTGGCTGGAGCCTTCTTGGCCGGAGCCTTGGCGGCCGGCTTCTCGGCTGCCGGCGCAGCCGGAGCCTTGGCGGCCGGCTTCGCGGGAGCTCTCTTCGCCGGAGCCTTGGCGGCGGCCTTCGCGCTGGCCTTGGCGGCCGGCTTCGCCGGAGCCTTGGCGGCCGGCTTCTCGGCTGCCGGCGCAGCCGGAGCCTTGGCCCGGGTCGCCCGAGCCTTCGGCGCCGGTGCCTCGGCAGCGACCGGTGCGACCGCCGGCTTCACGGCCTCGACGTCGGTCCGCCCGGCCTTGGCGAGCGCGGCGCGCGCCTTGCCCGCGGCGGTCTGGGCGCCCTTGGCCTTGACGGCCTTGCCGGCCGCGATGCGGGCCTTGGCGGCCTTTGCCGCGGCCGCCGTGCCGATGGTCTTGGTGGACTTGGCGCCTGCCTGGACCGCAGCCCCGCCGAGGGCGGCGGTCACGTTCCTGGCAAGTCGCGACTTGCGACGGGCGGCGGCGTTCGGGTGGATCGCGCCGGCCTTGGCGGCCCGGTCGAGCGCCGAGAACGCCTCGGCGAGCGAGGCGGTCGCATCGCCTTCCAGCTGGCCCGTGGCGATCTTGATGGTCTTGGAGACGAGGGTCTTGGCCTTGGAGGTGCGGGGGCCGTTGATGGCGGCGCGCCGCTCCGCCTGGCGAACCCGCTTCTTCCCGGATGGCGTCCGCGCGCCGGTCCAGCCGCGGGGAGAGTGAGCCACTGTTCAGTCGTTCCTCTAGGAAGGGTCGAAGAAATGGACGGTCTGGCAAGGGCGGCGCGGCGGGAGAGGACACCGCAGCAGCGCGACGGCGAATGGTAGCAGATCGAGACACCCGGCCGGCCCGGACGCGCCCCGGCCGGCTCGGGCGGTCCGTCCCGTACAATCCCCGCTCGTGACCATCCCCCAGGATCGCCTGCGCAACTTCTCGATCATCGCCCACATCGACCACGGCAAGTCCACGCTTGCGGACCGGCTCCTCGAGTTCACCCACACGATCGATCCCCGGCAGATGACGAGCCAGGTCCTCGACTCCATGGACCTTGAGCGCGAGAAGGGCATCACGATCAAGGCGCGCGCCGTGCGCCTGGAGCACACTGCGGCCGACGGCCTGCTGTACGGCCTCAACCTGATCGACACGCCCGGTCACGTCGACTTCAGCTACGAGGTGAGCCGCAGCCTGCAGGCCTGCGAGGGCGCGATCCTCGTGGTCGATGCCGCCCAGGGGATCGAGGCCCAGACGCTGGCCAACGTCCATCTCGCGTTGCGCCACGATCTCGTGATCATCCCGGTCGTCAACAAGATCGACCTCCCCTCGGCCCAGCCTGAGGTCGTCATCGAGGAGCTGGAGAACGTTCTCGCGATCCCGCGCGAGGAGGTGCTCCTCGCGTCGGCCAAGGAGGGAACGGGGATCCTCGAGATCCTGGAGGCGATCGTCGCCCGCGTTCCGCCGCCGAAGGGCAGGCCGACCGACCCGCTGCGCGCTCTCGTCTTCAATTCCCACTACGACCAGTACAAGGGCGTGGTGACCTACGTGCGGCTCGCCGCGGGCACGCTCCGCGACCACGAGCGGATCCGTCTCATGGGCTCCGGCGCCGAGACCGACATCCTGGAGCTCGGGGTCTTCAGGCCCCAGCTGGTGCCCGTGGCCCAGCTCACGTCCGGCGAGGTCGGCTACATCGCGACGGGCCTCAAGAGCGTCCGCGATGCCCAGGTCGGCGACACGGTCACGAGCGCCGCGGCCCCGGCACCCGAGCCGCTCCCGGGCTACCAGGCGGCGAAGAGCCTCGTGTTCGCCGGGATCTACCCGATCTCGGGCGAGGACTACCCGCTCCTGCGCGACGCGATGGAGAAGCTCCACCTCAACGACGCGAGCTTCACCTTCGAGCCCGAGTCGTCGATCGCCCTCGGCTTCGGCTTCCGCTGCGGGTTCCTCGGCCTCCTCCACATGGAGATCGTCCAGGAGCGGCTCGAGCGCGAGTTCAGCCTCGAGCTCATCGCCTCCGCGCCGTCGGTGGAGTATCGAGTCACGAAGCTCAACGGGACGACGATCGTCATCGACAATCCGGCCCGCATGCCGCCGGCCGGCGAGATCGAGACGATCGAGGAGCCGTGGGTCACCCTGTCGGTCATCACGCCGAGCGGGTACATCGGCTCGCTCATGGAGCTGTCGACGTCGCGGCGCGGCTCGTTCCTGACGATGGAGTACCTCGACCCGCAGCGCGTGCTGCTGTCGTTCGAGATGCCGCTCGCCGAGCTGATCGTCGACTACTTCGACCAGCTCAAGAGCCGCAGCCAGGGCTACGCGTCGATGGACTACGAGGAGGCCGGCTACCGGGCGGCGCGCCTCGTCAAGCTCGACGTGCTGGTCAACGGCGAGCCGGTCGACGCCCTCTCGATGATCGTCCACCACGAGAAGGCGCCCGCCGTCGGGCGCGCCCTGACGGCGAAGCTCAAGGAGCTGATCCCGCGCCAGATGTTCGAGGTGCCGGTCCAGGCCGCCGTCGGGGCGAACGTCATCGCCCGCGAGACCATCCGGGCCATGCGCAAGAACGTCCTCGCCAAGTGCTACGGTGGAGACATCACTCGCAAGCGGAAGCTGCTGGAGAAACAGAAGGAAGGCAAGCAGCGCATGAAGCGCGTGGGCTCGGTGGAGATCCCGCAGGATGCCTTCCTCGCCGTCCTCAGGATGGGCGAGGACACCTGACCTCGTGGAGGAGACGCTCCGCGTCCTCGTCGCCCTCGCGATCACCGTCTTCCTTGTCATCCTGCGCTTCGAGGCCGAGGACTTCGGCGCAGCCGAATACGACGAGGCGACGCGCGACGGCCAGCACGCCTCGCTGACGCGGCGCCTCAGCTGGATCGTGCTCGGGTTCGTCCTCGTGGGCGCCCTGATGCTCGTGCACCCGGACGCGCCCGGCGACCTCGGAATCGCGCTCGGCGACCGCGGGGCGGCGCTCCTCCTGGGCTTCGGGTTCGGTGCCCTGGGGATGCTCCAGGCGGTCGCGTACGCCTTCTTCCGCTACGGGCGGATCCGTTTCCCCCCGCCCTGGACCTACCCGGGCGCCGTGCTCAACGCGCTCGCGACGGCGTTCATCGACGAGGCGACGTTCCGCGGCGCCGTGCTGGGGTTGCTCCTGCTCATCGGGGTCAACCCGGGCACGGCAATCGTGATCCAGGCCTTCATCTACACGCTCGCGACACGGACCGGGGCGCCGGGCCGGGGCCGCTACATGTTCGTGCTCACCCTGGTCGGCGGGCTCGTTGCCGGCTGGCTCACGGTCACGACCGGGGCGATCGGGGCGGCCTTCCTGGCTCACGCCATCACCCGGGTGTCCGTGTTCGTCTGCACAGGCCACGCGGGTCAGCCTCCTCGCCGGGGCGAGGAGATCGAGGAGACCTGGGAGTACCGCGCAGCGCCGCGCGGCTGGCGATCCATCGACAGGTCGGACGATGGGGGTTCCCCGGAGCCGTGAGCGCGACTGGCGTCGGGCCGCAGACCACTCGCCCGCCGGCCGTCGTGGGCCCAGGGGCCGCGGTGCGCCCGCCGGCAGCCCTCTACCTCCACGTCCCGTTCTGCCGCTCGCTCTGCCCGTACTGCGACTTCGTGGTGGTGGCCGGCGCATCGGCCACCGGCCCGCGCAACCGGGTCGGGGCGTTCGTGGCGGCCCTGCTGCACGAGATCGACCTGCGCGCGACGGCCCTCGACGCGGCCCTCGACGCGGCGCTCGAAGCGAGTCACGCCGCCGCGACGGCCGCCGCTGCGCCCGGGTCACCCCGCAGCCCGGGCCGTGCGCCGCTCGACACCGTCTACGTCGGCGGGGGCACGCCGTCCCTGCTTCCCGCGGACGCGGTCGCCGAGCTGATCGAGCGTGCTCGTGCCCGCTTCGGCCTCGCGGACGGCGCCGAGGTGACCCTCGAGGCGAACCCCGGCCCCGACGACCGGGGCGACCTGGCCGGCTTCGCCCGGGCCGGCGTCACCCGCCTCTCGCTGGGCGCCCAGAGCCTGGACGATGCGGAGCTGCGGTCGCTCGGGCGCCGCCATCGAGCCGACGACGTGGCCGAGGCGGTCCTCGCGGCGCGGGCCGCTGGGATCGCCCAGGTGAGCCTGGACCTCCTCTACGACCTGCCCGACCAGCGCCTTGCGACCTGGATGGGGACCGTCGAGGCAGCCCTCGAGATGGCCCCGGACCACGTCTCGTGCTACGCGCTCACCCTCGACGACCCGGACGCTGAAGGGCTCACCGGGCCGCTGGGCGATCACCTGCCGACGACAACGGGCGCCCGTCGTTGGCGCGATCGGGCGCGCCCCGCCCAGGACGAGGACCGGGCGGCCGCCGCGTACTCGCTCGCCGATGCCGCACTCGAGGGCGCCGGCATGCCCTGGTACGAGCTGTCGAACTGGGCCCGCCCCGGGGCGGAGAGCCGCCACAACCTCGCCTACTGGGAGCGCCGGCCCTACGAGGCCGCCGGCCCGGGCGCCCATGCCTTTGACGGCGTCCGCCGGCGCTGGAACGCGGCCCGCCTCGACGCATGGCTCAGGGCGCTGACGCCCGCACCGGGACACGCACCGTCACTCCCGCCCGGCGACGACGAGGAGATCGATGCCGCCACCGCTGCCGCGGAGGAGCTCATCCTCGGGCTCCGCACGGCACGCGGCGTCGCACGCGCGCGCGCCTTCGTCCGGGCCGACGAGATGGCCTGGGCCCACGACGCGGGGCTCGTCGAAGACGGGCCGGGCGCGCACGTGCGGCTGACGCTCAGGGGCCGCCTCCTCTCCAACGAGCTCTTCGCCCGGCTGGTCTGAGGGCAGGGCGGGCCCGGCCGTTGACACTCGGACACCGAGACTGCTAGGATTCCGGCGTTTCCACTGGCACTCGCCTAGGTAGAGTGCTAACGCAGTCGGGGCGATCCGGGGACGGAAGACGCCCGCCAGAGGTGCCGAGCCGTGGCGCGAGGAGTCCGCCGCAGCAGCGGGCCGCTCGATGCCAGGGCACAGGCGATCTTGCGGGCCGTCATCGATGAATACGTGACGACGGCGGTGCCGGTCGGCTCCCAGACGCTGGTCGAGCGCTACCCGTTCGGCGTGAGCGCCGCCACCGTGCGCAACGTCCTGGCCGAGCTGGAGCTCGAGGGCTTTCTCGGGCATCCCCACACCTCGGCCGGGCGCGTGCCGACCGACGTCGGCTACCGCTTCTACGTGGAGTCGCTGGTCGGGGAGATGCCGCTCCCGCCGATCGAGCAGCTGATGATCCGCCACCAGTTCGGGCAGGTCGAGTTCGCCACCGACCAGTGGTTCCGCCTCGCGGCCACGACGCTCGCATCCGCCACCAGGTCGGCCGGGCTGGCGACGCCCGCCAAGCCGCGCGCGGCGCGCATCCGGCGGCTCGAGCTGGTCGGAATCGGCGAGCGGATGGCGTCCCTGGTGGTCGTCCTCAACGAGGGGTCGCTCAAGCAGGCGCTGCTGACGATCGACCCGGGCACCTCCGACGACGAGCTGGCCGAGGCGGCGGGCCGCCTGAATCGCAGCTGCATGGGGCTCACTGCCGCCGATCTGGCCGAGCGCCTCCGCTGGTTCGACGAGGCTCCGGAGGATGACCCCGTCTTCACGCTCGTCCGCCGGGCGGGCGTGCGGGCCCTGCGAATCCTCCGCGAGTTCGACGCGGCCACGGTTGAGCAGCTCTTCAGCGACGGCCTGCTCCACGTCATGGCCGAGCCGGAGTTCGCGGCGTCCGAGAAGCTGCGCCGAGTCTTCGCCGTGCTGGAGAACCACCAGTACCTCGGCGAGCTCTTCGAGGACGTGACGCGCTCAGGCGACCTGCGGGTCTTCATCGGGCAGGAGAACCGCCCCGACGACATGGCCGACGTGGCCCTTGTCCTCGCCCCCTATGGCCGCCCGGGTGCCGCCGTCGGTGTGGTGGGGATCCTGGGGCCCACGCGCCTCCGCTATGCGCAGGCGATCGGGACCGTCCGGTTCGTCGCCGGCCTGATGAACGATCTCGTCGACCACCTCTACGCCCCCTGACCACGGACCAGCCGACACGAAGGACTGCCGATGCCGAGACACCACGAACAGCCTCCTGATCCCGCGGCCGCCGAGCCGGGCACCCCGGCCACCAGGCCCGACGCCGCGGCGACCGGCCCTGCCTCTGGCGCGCCCGCCGAGTCCGTCGTGGAGGTCCTCGTCGCCGAGCGCGACGCGGCCCTGTCCCGGGCCGAGGAGCACCTCGCCCTGGCCCAGCGCGCCCAGGCCGACTACGCGAACCTCAAGCGCCGCACCGCCGAGGAGCGCGACGCGATGCTCGGCCTCGCCAACGAGGTGCTCCTCGCCAAGGTCGTCGCCCTCGCCGACGACTTCGACCTGGCCATCGAGCACGTCCCCGACGAGGCGCGTGACACCGCGTGGCTCGAGGGGATCGCCGCGATCGATCGCAAGCTGCGTGCGCTCCTCGAGAGCGAGGGCGTCACCCCCATCGAGGCGCTGGGCCGGCCGTTCGACCCGGCTTGCCACGAGGCCCTGAGCCACGTTCCCGGCACCGGCCGGCCCGAGGACGAGATCGTCGCCGAGCTGCGGCGCGGCTACCGGATCCGCGACCGCGTCCTCCGCCCTGCCCTCGTGGCCGTGAGCGATGGCTCCGGTCCGGCGGAGCGGCCCAACTAGGCGAGCGGCCCGCCCGGCGAGCGGCCCGCCTGGCCGAGTGGCCCAACCAGCCTGGCGGCTCAACCAGACACCGAACGCAACCACCAACTCCACAACCCACCCGCGAGAGGAGCACCCGAACCCATGGGCAAGATCATCGGCATCGACCTCGGCACGACGAACTCCGTCGTCGCCGTCATGGAGGGCGGCGAGCCTATCGTCATCGCCTCGGCGGAGGGCGGGCGCACCGTCCCCTCGGTCGTGGCCTTCACGAAGACCGGCGAGCGCCTCGTCGGCCAGCTGGCCAAGCGCCAGGCCGTAACCAACCCGGCCAACACCGTCTACTCGATCAAGCGCTTCATGGGCCGCCGCTGGGACGACCCCGAGGTCAAGCACAGCAAGGGCCTCGTGCCGTACAAGGTCGACAAGGACTCCAAGTCCGACGGCATCAAGGTCGTCCTCGGCGACGGGACTGGCTACACCCCGCCGGAGATCAGCGCGATGATCCTCCAGAAGCTCAAGGCCGACGCCGAGGCGTACCTCGGCGAGAAGGTCACCGAGGCCGTCATCACCGTCCCGGCCTACTTCGACGACACCCAGCGCCAGGCCACCAAGGACGCCGGCCGCATCGCCGGCCTCGACGTCAAGCGGATCATCAACGAGCCGACGGCGTCGTCCCTCGCCTACGGCCTCGACAAGAAGCACGACGAGAAGATCGCCGTCTACGACCTCGGCGGCGGCACGTTCGACATCAGCATCCTCGAGCTCGGCGAGGGCGTCTTCGAGGTGAAGTCGACGAACGGCGACACTCACCTCGGCGGCGACGACTTCGACATCCGGGTCATGGACTGGCTCCTTGCCGAGTTCAAGAAGGACCAGGGGAT
Source organism: uncultured Chloroflexia bacterium (assembly GCA_963739365.1). Taxonomy (GTDB): domain Bacteria; phylum Chloroflexota; class Limnocylindria; order Limnocylindrales; family CSP1-4; genus CTSoil-043. Next base: position 91,626 of record CAVUAG010000016.1, read on the forward strand.
CGACCTCCGCAACGACGCCCAGGCGCTGTCGCGCGTGAAGGAGGCGGCCGAGAAGGCAAAGATCGAGCTCTCCTCGGCGATGTCGACGGAGATCAACCTGCCGTACATCACCGCCGACGCTTCGGGCCCCAAGCACCTCGTGGTGACCCTGAACCGGGCCAAGCTCGAGGACCTCGTCAAGGACCTCGTCGACCAGACAGCGGAGCCGGTTCGCAAGGCCCTCAAGGACGCCGGGCTCACGGCCGCCGACATCGACGAGGTCGTCCTCGTCGGCGGGATGACCCGGATGCCGGCGGTGTTCGAGGCGGTCAAGGCCATGTTCGGCGGCAAGGAGCCGAACCGCGGCGTGAACCCCGACGAGGTCGTGGCGATCGGCGCGGCGATCCAGGCCGGCGTCCTGTCCGGCGACGTCAAGGACGTCCTCCTCCTCGACGTGACGCCGCTCTCGCTCGGCATCGAGACGCTCGGCGGCGTCATGACCCGCCTCATCGAGCGGAACACGACGATCCCGACGAGCAAGAGCCAGGTCTTCTCGACGGCGTCGGACAACCAGCCGCAAGTCGAGATCCATGTCCTCCAGGGCGAGCGCGACTTTGCCCAGGACAACAAGACGCTCGGCAAGTTCATCCTCGACGGGATCCCGCCCGCGCCGCGCGGCGTGCCCCAGATCGAGGTCACGTTCGACATCGACGCCAACGGGATCGTCGAGGTCAAGGCGAAGGACCGGGCGACCGGCAAGGAGCAGAAGGTCACGATCACGGCGTCCTCGATGCTCGACAAGAAGGACGTCGACCGAATGGTCCGCGAGGCGACCGAGCACGCCGACGAGGACCGCAAGCGACGCGACGAGGTCGAGGCCCGCAACCAGGCCGAGGCCCTCGCCTTCCAGGCGGAGCGGACGCTCAAGGATCTCGGCGACAAGGTGTCGGCCGAGGACCGGGCGGCCGTCGAGGGCAAGGTCTCCGACGTCCGGAACGCCCTCAAGACGGAGTCGGTCGACGTGGTCAAGACGCGGGCGACCGAGCTGGCCGAGGTCCTCCAGCGCGTGGGCGCCGCGGCCTATGCCGCGTCCGCCGCGGCCGATGGGTCCGGATCCGGCGAGGCCGAGGAAGGCGAGGCCGATTCCGGCGCGGGCGACGGCGCGTCAGCCGAGGACGAGACGGTCGAGGGCGAGTTCAAGGAGGTCTGAGCGCGCGTGTCGGTGGGGCCGGCCCTCCCGGCCTCGCCGACATACGGCGGTACACTCCGCCTCCCATGGCGATCTCCGGCCCGTCCCTCATCCGCGCCCGCGGCCTGACCAAGAAGTTCGGCGGCTTCACGGCCGTCGACGCCATCGACTTCGACGTCGCGCCGGGGGAGTCGTTCGGCTTCCTCGGCCCGAACGGGGCCGGCAAGACGAGCACGATGCGGATGATCGCCTGCGTCTCGCCGATGACCGGCGGAGAGCTCAGCGTGCTGGCGATGGACCCGCTCACCGAAGGGCCGCGCATCCGGGCCCGGATCGGGGTCGTCCCCCAGCAGGACACGCTGGACATGGAGCTGACCGTTCGCGAGAACCTCTCGATCTACGGCCGCTACTTCGGCCTGTCCCGGGCCATCATCCGGCAGCGCGTGGACGAGCTCCTCGACTTCGTCCAGCTGACCGAGCGCTCCGGCGACCAGGTGGAGCCCCTGTCGGGCGGGATGAAGCGGCGGCTGACGATCGCCCGCAGCCTGGTCAACGAGCCCGACCTGCTCCTCCTCGACGAGCCGACCACGGGCCTCGACCCGCAGGCCCGCCACCTGCTCTGGGACCGCCTCTACCGCCTGAAGCAGAAGGGCGTGACGCTCGTCCTCACCACCCACTACATGGACGAGGCGGAGCAGCTCTGCGATCGGCTCGTGGTCATGGACAAGGCGAAGATCGTGGCGGAGGGATCGCCGCGCGAGCTCATCGAGCAGCACTCGACCCGCGAGGTCCTGGAGATGCGCTTCCCGGTCGGGGTGCAGGAGACGCTGGACGGGCAGCTCGACGACCTCGGAGATCGCATCGAGCGCCTCCCGGACCGGGTCCTCGTCTATACCGACGACGGCGACGGCGCTGCGACGATCGCCCACGAGCGCGGGCTGCGCCCCGAGATGGTCCTCGTCCGGCGCTCGTCGCTGGAGGACGTCTTCCTCCGGCTCACCGGCCGGAGCCTCGTCGACTAGGGGCGCGGGGTGGCGGCGCCTGCGGTCCGGGTCCTCGAGCACGAGCTGCTCGTCTACCGCCGCGTCTGGCGGGGCAGCATCTTCAGCTCGTTTCTCTCGCCCGTCCTCTTCCTGGCCGCGATGGGGGTTGGCCTCGGCAGCCTCGTCGACGCACGCGGCGGGGCCGCGGCCGGGGCGCAAGCGGCGCCGCGCTGGCTGGCGTCTCCTACCTCGCCTTCCTGGCCCCCGGGCTTCTCGCGTCCACGGCCATGCAGACGGCTGCCGGCGAATCGACCTTCCCGATCATGGGCGGGCTGGTCTGGGACAAGAGCTTCCACGGGATGATCGCGACCCCGATCCGGCCTGCCGACGTCGTCGTCGGCAAGCTGACCTACATCGGCATGCGCCTCCTGCTCGTTGTCGGCCTGTTCTTCCTGGTCACAGTCCTCTTCGGCGCCGTCACCGGCCCTGAGGCGATCCTGGCGGTCCCAGCCGCGCTCCTGACCGGCCTCGCCTTCGCCGCGCCGATCGCGGCCTACTCGGCCACGCAGCGGGACCCGAACGGCTTCAACGCCCTCTTCCGGTTCGGGATCATCCCGCTCTTCCTCTTCTCGGGGACCTTCTTCCCGATCGAGCAGCTGCCGGAGCTCCTCCAGGTGATCGCCCGCCTGACACCGCTCTGGCACGGCGTGGACCTGTGCCGCTCGCTGGCCCTGGGTACGGCGGAGCCGCTCCAGACGGTGATCCATCTCGCCTACCTCGGGACGATGACCGTCGTGGGCGTTGCGGCTGCGTTCATCGCCTTCCAGCACCGGCTCGTGAAGTGAGCGAGCGGCCATGACCCTCCTCGCTCGCGTCGCGCCGCCCATCCTGTTCGGTGGCCGCCGCGCCGGCCTCCTCATCGAGCGCAACCTGGTCGTCTACCGGCGCAGCTGGCTCATCATCGTGTCGGGCTTCTTCGAGCCGCTCTTCTACCTGCTTTCGATCGGCCTCGGGATCGGCGCCCTCGTCGGCGGGGTCATGGTCGACGGCCAGGAGATCCCGTACACGGCGTTCGTCGCCCCGGCGCTCCTCGCCAGCTCGGCGATGAACGGGGCGATCTACGACTCGACCTTCAACGTCTTCTTCAAGCTGAAGTACGCGAAGACCTACGACGCGATCCTCTCGACGCCGGTCGGGGTGGGGGACGTGGCCCTCGGCGAGATCGGCTGGGCGTTGATCCGGGGCGGGATCTACGCGGCCGCCTTCCTGGTCGTCATGGTCACCCTGGGGATGGTCCTCTCGCCCTGGGCCGTCCTGGCCTTCCCGGCCGCGCTCCTCGTCGGCTTCGCGTTCGGCGCCGCCGGCATGGCGGCCACGAGCTTCATGCGCACCTGGCAGGACTTCGACCTGGTACAGCTCGTGATCCTGCCGCTCTTCCTCTTCTCGGCAACCTTCTACCCGATCACGACCTACCCGGAGCCGATCCAGGCGCTGGTCCAGCTCACGCCGCTCTACCACGGGGTCGACCTGATCCGTGGCCTCACGACCGGTGCCGTCGGCCCGACGCTCCTGGTCCACGTCGCCTACCTCGCGGCGATGGGTCTCATCGGCCTGGTGATCTCCTCGCGCCGCCTCGGCAAGCTGCTGCTCAAGTAGGCGCCGTCGGGGGACGCCGCGCTATCCTGCCGCCCATGAGCGAGCCCCCGGCTGCCACGACCACAGGACCGGACGAGGTCGCGGGCGGGGTCATCGACGCGCCCGCGCCAGGTGACCTCGTGCCCGATGGCCTCGCCCACGCGCGGGCGATCGGCATCGACGTGGGCGGAACGGGTGTCAAGGCGGCCGTCGTGGACCTGGTCACGGGCGAGATGGTCTCGCCCCGGATCCGCGAGAAGACACCCCAGCCGGCGACGCCGGAGGCGGTGATCGAGGCGGTCGGGCTGATCATCGACCGGCTCGGCGAGGGCGGTCACCTGGATCCCGCGCTGCCGGCCGGAGCCGGCCTCCCGGGCGTGGTGAAGCACGGCCGCCTGCTGACCGCCGCCAACATCGACCCGCGGTGGGTGGACTTCCCGGCCCAGGATGCGCTCGAGGAGCGTCTCGGGCGCCGGGTTCGCCTCATCAACGACGCCGACGCCGCCGGCCTCGCTGAGGTCGCCTTCGGGGCCGCGAAGGGCGTGCCCGGGACGGTGATGCTCCTGACGATCGGAACCGGGATCGGGAGCGCCCTCCTCATCGATGGCACGCTCCTCGACTCCACGGAGTTCGGGCACGTGCCGTACCGGAACAGGGACGCCGAGACCTGGATCTCGGGCGCCGCGCGCGAGCGGCGCGCCATCGGCTGGCGCCGCTGGGCGGGCGAGTTCAGCGAGTACCTGGCCCTGCTCGACCGGTGGTTCTGGCCCGACCTCATCATCCTGAGCGGCGGTGTCAGCAAGGAGTACGCAAAGTACGGGAAGTGGCTCAAGGCCCGGGCGCCGATCGTGACCGCGCGCTTCCTCAACACCTCGGGGATCATCGGCGCGGCCCTCGCGGCCGGCGGTCACGAGGACGCCCCCGCGGACTGACGCGCCGCGGCCATGGGCGTGCCTGACCGTCCGGGCCGCTCCCCGTAGACTTCCCCTCGCACATGACCACCCAGCGCGACTACTACGACATCCTCGGCGTCGAGCGCGGCGCGACCGACGCCGACCTCAAGAAGGCATTCCGCAAGCTGGCCCAGCAGTGGCACCCGGACGTCAATCGCGACGAGGGCGCCGACGATCGCTTCAAGGAGGTCAACGAGGCGTACCAGGTCCTCTCCGATCCCCAGCGGCGCCAGGCCTACGACATGTTCGGCCGAGCCGGGTCGGCCGGCGGTGGCTTCGACCCGGGCGCCCAGCAGGGTTTTGGCGCCTTCTCGGACCTCTTCGACGCCTTCTTCGGCGGGAGCGCTGCCGGCGGTGGCGGAGTCCGACGCGGCCGGCCCGCAGTCGGCTCCGACCTGCGCTACGACCTGCGGATCACCTTCGAGGAATCGATCCGGGGCACGGAGAAGGAGATCGAGTTCGCGCTTCTCGATCGCTGCGCCACCTGCTCGGGCAGCGGAGCGAAGAGCGGGACCGCGACGCAGTCCTGCCCCCAGTGCGGCGGCCGGGGCGAGATCCGCCACGCCCGGCAGACGATGCTCGGCCAGATGGTCAACGTCATCGCCTGCCCCCGCTGCCGCGGCGAGGGCAAGATCGTCGACTCGCCGTGCGAAGAGTGCAGCGGCGAGGGCCGCAGGCAGCGCACGAAGCGGCTCCGCGTGGCGGTGCCCGCCGGGATCGACGACGGTCACCAGATCCGGCTCTCGTCCGAGGGCGAGGTTGGCCCCCGCGGCGGCCCGCCGGGGAGCCTCTACGTCGCCATCCACGTGGTGCCCCACCCGCACCTGCGGCGCGAGGGCACCGAGCTCTACCACGAGCTCGACCTCACGATCGCCCAGGCCGCCCTGGGGACCTCGGTCCGTGTCCCGACGGCAGACGGTGAGGAGGAGCTCGAAGTCAAGCCCGGGACCCAGCCGGGGACGGAGATCCGCCTGCGCGGCCGCGGAGCGCCGCATCTGCGGCGATCCGGTGCGCGCGGGGACCTCCACGTGCTCGTGGACGTCACGATTCCCACGAAGCTCTCGAAGGAGCAGCGCGAGGCGCTCGAGGCCTATGCCGCGGCGTCCGGCGAGACGAACGTGGGCACGGGCAAGGGTGGCGTCTTCGATCGGATCAAGGACGTCCTGGGGTGAGCACCCCGCCCGCCACCGCCCCGGACGGGCGCGCGGGCGACGGCGCCTGGCTCGAGCTTGCCGTCACCTGCGACCCGGAGGCCGTCGAGGCGGTCACCGAGATCCTGGCCCGCGTCGCTCCGGGCGGGGTGAGCGTGGAGCCGGGGTTCACGCTCATCGACGAGGGGCTGGCCGCCGCCGTCGATCCGTCGCTACCGGCGACGGTCCGGGCCTATCTCCCCGCGCGCGACGCGGACGCCGCTCGGCGCGCCGCCGACGAGGTGGATCGGGCGCTCGGCCACCTCCAGGCCTTCGGGCTGCGCGAGATCGGGGAGCTGCGGACGCAGGTCGTCCACGAGGCGGACTGGGCCACGGCGTGGAAGCGCCACGTCGGGGTCCTGCGGGTCGGGCGACGGATCGTGATCCGGCCCACCTGGCGGCGCCACCGCCGTCAGCCCGGCGACGTGGTGATCGCGATGGATCCCGGGATGGCCTTCGGCACGGGGCTTCATCCCACGACGCGGCTCTGCCTCGCGGGGATCGAGCGCTGGGCCGACGAGGGGTTGCTCGGCGGCCCGGCGGCGGACCGGCCGGGTCCTCGGGCGGAGCAGGGCGTGCCAATCGCCGCGGCCCCCGTCCGGTTCCTCGACGTCGGCTGCGGCTCGGGTGTCCTTGCCATCGCCGCCGGGCTGCTCGGCGCGACGCGGCTCGTCGGCGTCGACACCGACCCGATCGCGATCGAGGCGACACGGGCGAATGCCCGGCGCAACCGGGTCGCCCGCCGCCTCCGGGCATGGCCGGGCTCGCTGCCCTCCGGCGCCGGGCCATTCGACCTCGTCGCGGCCAACCTGATCGCCTCGGTCCTCATCACCCTCGCGGACGACCTTGCGGCCGAGCTGCGGCCGGGCGGGCGACTGCTGGCGTCGGGGATCTTCATCGACCGCGAGACGGCGGTGCGGGTCGCCTTCGAGGACGCGGGCTTGCGCGTCCTTCGGCGCGATGCCGAGGGCGACTGGGTCGTCCCTCGACGCCGAGCGGGTGAGCGCACAGCCGACGTGATGCCGAACCTTGCCCCGCTCTTCCCACTGATCCTCGCGGTCCACGTGTCGCTCGCGATCGCCCTCTTCGTCCCGAGCCTGCTGCTGCCGTTCACCCTGCGCAACCGGTCGGTCGAACCCGGGTTCGTGCCGCCCGAGCCGGGCCGCGTTGTGCGCACGCTCGGGTGGCTCCAGACGCGCGGGTCGGCGGTCGTGGGCGCCGGGCTGGCCGTGACGGGGATCGCGATGCTCACCGTGCTCGGCCCGCGCATCCTCGAGCAACCCTGGCTGCTCGTCAGCCTGGCAACGTACGCGGTCACGGCCGCCGTTGTGTTCGCCATCCAGCGTCCCGCCCTGCGCCGGCTCCGGGCCCGGGATGGGATCGTCACCGACACCGAACGGGAGGCATGGCGAGCACGCGCCAGGCGCCAGCGCTACGTCGCCTACGCGATCACGACCGCCGTGGGCCTGATCGCCTTCCTCATGTCGACGAAGCCGGCCCTCTGGTGAGCCGATGACCACCCGGTCGCCCGGCGCGCCGCCCATCTGGCGGGCGGCCATCACGAACCTTGGCTGCAAGGTGAACCAGGCCGAGATGGACGCCGTGGAGCGGCTCCTGCGCGCGCGCGGCGTGGGGATCGCCACGGACGCCGCCCGGGCCGATCTCCACCTCGTGAACACGTGCACGGTCACTGCCGCGGCCGACGACAAGTCGCGGAAGGCCGTCCGCCGCGCGCGCCGGGCAAGCCCCGCGGCCACGGTCATCGTGACGGGCTGCGCCGTCCAGGTGGCGCGGGCCTCCTTCGCCGAGATGGATCCGGCGGCGCGGCTCGTCGCGAACGAGGCCAAGGACGGCCTGCTGGCCGAGGTCGAGCGCCTGCTGGGGGAACCCGGCCAGGCCGGCGACGGCCCGCCCGGCGACGGCCGTCACGGCGACGGCACGCACGGTCCGCTCGAGGCGGCGCTTCCGACGCTCGCCGGCGTGGAGGTCGCGGGGATCTTCGACGGCCGTGCGCGGATCGACCGTGCTCGCGCCTACGTGAAGGTCCAGGACGGGTGCAGCTTCTTCTGCACCTACTGCATCATCCCCCGCGCCCGGGGCCCCGAGCGCTCCCTCACGCCCGAGGTCGTGCTGGCCGACGTGCGGCGCGCCCTCGAGGCCGGTCACCGCGAGGTCGTGCTCACCGGCATCAACATCGGGACCTACGACGGCGGCAGGTCGGAGCGCGGACCGCGCGGGGCCCACCTCCGCGCCTCCCTGACGCTCCCGGGCCTGGTCCGCAGGATCCTGGCCGAGACGCCGGTGGAGCGGATCCGGCTCTCCTCGATCGAGCCCCAGCACGTGGACGACGACCTCATCGCGGTCTGGACCGGCCCCGGGGCCGGGCGCTGCCTTCCGCACCTGCACCTGCCGCTCCAGTCGGGCGACGACCGGGTCCTCCGGCGGATGGGCCGGCGATACACCGCGGCCGACTACGCCCGCACCGTCGAGCAGGTCCGGGCGGCAATCCACGGGATCGCGATCCACGCCGATGTCATCGCCGGCTTTCCGAGCGAGGACGACGACGCGTTCGCACGCACGCGGACCCTCCTGGGCGCGCTCGACCCGGCCGGCCTCCACGTGTTCCGCTACTCGGCCCGCCCGGGAACGCCGGCTGCGCGGATGGCGGGGCAGGTGCCCGACGTGGTCCGGAAGGAGCGAGCCGCGCTCCTGCTCGACGACGCGGCCGCCGCTCGCCGGCAGTTCGCCGCCCGTGCCGTGGGAGCGCGCCGGACGGTGCTGTTCGAAGTGCCCGTCGACTCGGCCGACCCGGCTGCCGGCTGGGTCGGTCACGCCGAGGACTACGTGGAGGTGCGCGCCGCAGCCCCGGATGGACAGTCCCTCGCAGGAGCGATCGCGATCGTGGAGGTTCACGGCGCCGATCCGGACGATCCCGAGCGCGTGGTCGGGCGGATCGACCGCATCATCGCCGGCCCAGCCGCCGGTCCGGCTGCCGACCGGGTCGCACCTCGGACCCTGCCCGTCGTACCCTTCCCGGCATGAGCGAGGCCTGCCTCTTCTGCCGCATCATCGCCGGGGAGATCCCGGCGACCATCGTCCACGCCGACGACCTCGTGATCGCGATCCGGGACGTCGCCCCGCGGGCGCCGACCCACGTCCTCCTCCTGCCGCGCGAGCACATCGCCTCCGCGGCCGACCTGACCGAGGCCCACGGCGCGCTGCTCGGGCGCCTGTTCGCAGTTGCCGCCGACCTCGCGCGCAGCGAGGGGATCGCAGAGCGCGGCTACCGGCTCACCACGAACGTCGGGACCTGGGGCGGCCAGTCCGTGCCGCACCTGCACGTGCACCTCATGGGCGGCCGCGCCTTCGACTGGCCTCCGGGCTGACGCCCTGCCGATCCGGCCACTGGGCGCCCTCCGTGCACGGGTCAGAGAGCGGGGCGGCAACTGCAGCCCACGCCCGGACCTGGTCGCGCTTCACCTTGAGCGTGTGCGTGCGCGGGAAGTCCGCGTCCGGCCAGAAGCGCCAGGCGGCGACGCGTGCATGAACGGCAAGCGTCGCGTTGGCCGACCGCACCGCTGCGTCCGACCTCGGCCCGCACGCGGGCGACGTCGGACTCCGAAGTGAACGCGCCCGCCATCGGTGCTGCCGTGCCGCCTTCCTGGACTCGCTCGAGCGCCGTCGGCGCCAGGATGATGGCCTCGATGCGGCCGGGTTCTGTCTCGAGCACGACCGAGTCACGGATGCCGGCCACCCGCAGGGCGTTCTCGATGTCCTCCGGGAAGACGTTGAGACTGTTGGGCAGGACGATCATGTCCCGCTTCCGGCCGTGGAGGACGAGCCGGCGTGACGAGTCGAGGTGGCCCAGGTCGCCGGTGCGGTAGAAGCCGTCGTCCGTGAAGGCGGCCGCGGTCGCAACGGGGTCCTGCCAGTAGCCCTGGGTCACGGTCGGGCCCCGGAACTGGACCTCGCCGTCGTCGGCGATCCGCATCTCGACGCCGGGCATCGGCCGGCCGACCGTCCCTGACGGGTGGTCGTTCCACGAGTTGCAGGTCCCGTTGCCCGTCTCGGTCGCGCCGTAGCCCTGCATGATCACGACGCCCAGGTCCTCCCACGCCTGCTGGACCGCCGGCGGGAGGAACGCCCCGGCGGAGACGAAGAGCCGCAGCCCTCCGCCGAGTCTCGCGTGGACGGTGCCCCGGAAGATCAGGCGTCGGGCGCCCATCGGCAGGCGTCGGGCGATCGCGCGGGCCCGCCGGAACCACTCGGTCTTGCCCCGGCGCTCCACCTCGCGCTCGGCGGCCGCCCAGAAGAGGTCGAGGATCTGCGGGAAGACGAACATCGCCGACATGCGGTGGCTCGCGAGATGGCCTCGAAGACGACGCGTGGGTTGCGGCTCCGCACGTAGAGGAGGTCGGCCCCGAGGTCGAGGGCGAGGCAGAGCTCGACTCCAACGGCGTACAGGTGCGACATCGGCAGGAGCGAGACGAGGCGGTACTCGATGTCGGGCACGATGAGGTGGAAGGCGTCGACTCCCGACACCGCGTTGCCGTGGGTCAGCACGACGCCCTTCGGGTTGCCGGTCGTGCCCGAGGTGTAGATGAGCAGGTAGACGTCGTCGAGACGCGGGCGATCCCACGACGCGACCTGCGCCTCCCAGTCGGCGGGCATCGCCGCGCCGGGCTCTGCGCACAGGTCGGCGGTCGTGACGATGGGAAGGTGGTCGAGGTCGGCCTCGGCCGGGTCCGGCGCGTCGCGCCCCGTCCCGATCACGAGCTGCAGCGCTCCCGGAGCGGTCGGCAATGCGCCGGATCGCGTCCGGGGGTCATGTGCAGGTCGAGCGGCACGAAGATGACGCCCGGCTCGCATCGCCCCGAAGTAGACGGCGGCCAGCTCGGGCCCGGACGGCGACCATGTCAGGAGGCGATCTCCCGGCCGGAGGCCCCGCGATCGGAGCCGCCACGCGGCGAGCCGACTCCGCCGTCCGAGCTCGCGGTAGCTCCACGTCGTGATCGTGCCGTCCTCGTGGCGGAGCCGGACGGCGGGCTGGTCGCCGTAGCGCGCGACGGCGCCTTCGAGGAGGTCGACGAGGGTGCGACCGGACGGTCGAAAGGTGCCCATGCGCTCATGGTGGACCGCGGCCGGCGGCGGCGCAACGGTGCTCGTTCGGTCCGTCGCGTAGGGTAGGCCGTGGAGGTTCTCCACCATGACCGAAGCCATCCTCTTCCTGGCCGATCTCGCCGCCGCCGCGCCGCACGTGCCGCGGGGCATCCACAGCCAGACGCTCTACGACGGGCCCGATCTGCGCCTCGTCCTCTTCGCCTTCGCCCCCGGCGAGGAGCTGTCCGAGCACACCGCCGCTCGGCCTGCGGTCGTCCACGTTCTCGACGGCGAGGGCGACGCCGTCGTCGGTGGCACTCCCCACGAGCTCTCCGCAGGCACGTGGTTCCGGATGCCTGCCGGGCTGCCTCACTCGATCCGCGCCCGGACGCCGCTGCGCGTGGCCCTCTACCTGCTGCCCGCTGGTGACTGAGCACGGCCGCGGGCAGGCCCCGGCGAGCACGGCCTGGCCGGCCAGGCCTCCTGGGCCGAATCCGGGCCCTTCGGCACGTTTGACCGCCGGAGGCGGCGGTCTATGCTCCGCCGGGCTCGCCGACGTACGACGGAACCGTGCGTCGGTGGGCATTCGCGCCTGCCGACCTCGCCCGGCGGCCGGTGCCGGAACATCGATCTGTGGGCGGAGGAGGTGATCCCGGCATTGGCAGAGATCCGCGTTGGTGAGAACGAGTCCTTCGAAAGCGCCCTGCGTCGCTTCAACAAGAAGATCCAGCAGTCCGGCATTCTCGCCGAAGCTCGCCGTCGCGAGCACTACGAGAAGCCGAGCGTGAAGCGCAAGCGCAAGGAAGCCAAGCGCAAGAAGGCCACCCGCCAGCAGGGTTAGCCGCCGGGACCGGCGGCCGGGCGATCGTTCGACCCCCATCCGTCGCCGGTCCACCTGCTTCCCCGGCCCGTTTCCGGGCCCCGGAGGCCCATCGCAGCCGGCTCGTCGCACGCTGCGGCGGGCCCCAGCGGAGGAGCCAGCCCGGTGTCCCTACGAGACCAGGTTCACGAGGAGATGACCGCCGCAATGCGGTCGGGTGACGTGCTGCGCCGCGACACCCTCCGGATGGTCTGGAGCGCCATCGGCGCCGCTGAGAAGCGCGATCACACCGTGCTGACCGACGACCAGGCCCTCGCCGTGCTGACCCGCGAGGTCAAGACCCGCCGGGAATTGGTCGAGGCCTACCGGAAGGCCGGCCGCGAGGAGCTTGCCGCCAAGGAGGAAGCCGAGATCGCGATCATCGCGGGCTTCCTGCCGGTGCCACTGTCCGAGGCCGAGATCGCCGCCCTCGTCGACGAGGCGATCACCGCCACCGGCGCCACGTCCGCGCGCGACCTCGGGAAGGTGATGGGCTGGCTCTCGCCGCGCACGCGCGGCCGGGCCGACGGCCGGGTCGTCTCGGGGCTTGTCGCCGCGGCCCTGGCCCGGGCGGACCTCGCGGCCCACGACGACGCAGCACGGAGACGGCGGCCGGGGCTGAGGCCCCCGCCGACGAGCCGCCGATGCTCTCCAGACGCCTCGACCGCGTCGCCGCCTTCACGCGGCGCGATGCCGTGCGCCTCGGCGTGGCCTCGCTCCTCCTGATCACCGGCCTGACCGCGGTCCTGTCGATCGACGATCTCCCCCAGGCTGTCGACCTCGCGCCGGGCGACCTCGCAGCCGTCGATGTCGGCGCTCCCCGGACACTCGTGTTCGCGAGTGCGATCGAGACGGAGGCGGCCCGCCAGGCCGCCCGCGACGCGGTGCCGCCCCAGTACGACTTCAAGGCGGAGACGGCTGCCGCCCTGACCCGCCGCCAGCTGGACGCCCTGGCGGTCCTGCTCGCCGAGGTCGACGCGGCCTTCGCTGCCGGCCTGGCCCCGGAGGATCGGCGAGCCGCCCTCTCCGACACGCTCCCGGACCTGACCCTCTCGTCGCGGAAGACGCTCTACGCGCTCGCGCCGGAACGGTGGTCGCTGGTCGGGGCGGAGGCGGGCCGCGTCCTGGGCCTGGTGCAGCGGGACGCCCTGCGGGACGCCGAGCTGGAGGCCGCCCGCCGCAACCTCGGCGAGCGCTTCTCGGCTGCCCTCACGGACGACGAGCGGGCCCTCGCGACGGAGCTGGTCGTCCCGCTGCTGGTCCCGAACGCCACCTACAGCGAGGCCCTCACGGCCGACGCCCGCGACGCGGCCGCGGCCGCCGTCGCGGCAGTGTCGTACCCGATCCAGCAGGGTGAGCTGATCGTCGAGGCCGGTCGCAGGGTCACGCCGCTCGAGATCGCCAAGCTGGAGGCGTTCGGGCTGACGGAGGCGCGCCTGGACGTCGCCCGCCTGGCCGGCTGGTTCCTGCTGGCGGTCCTCGTCGTCGTCCTCCTGCTCGCCTGGACGTGGCGCTATCGCCAGGAGCTCTGGCACCGGGCGCGGGCCCTGGCCCTGCTCGGTCTCGTGCTGCTCCTCACCGCCCTGGCCTACAAGCTCACGGCGGGCCGCTCGATCCTGCCCTATTTCGTCCCGGGCGCGGGTGCCTCGATGCTGGTCGCGATCCTGCTCGGCGCAGGGCCAGCCACGATGATCACGGCGATGCTGGCCATCCTGGCCGGCGCCGCAAACGACCTCTCCCTCGAGCTCGCCGCCTACGTCTTCGTCGGGGGCCTGACCGGGATCATCGCGATCCGGCGCGGCGACCGGGTGGGGATCTTCCTCCAGGCGGGCCTGGCCATCGTCGTGGCCAACATGGTCGTCGTCACGATCTTCTCGCTGCTGGGGACGCGCGACCTGACGGGGATACTCCAGCTGTGGGGTGCCTCGCTGGCCGCGGGCGTGGGCTCGGCGATCGCCGCCGTGGGCACCTTCCAGCTCGTGGGCAACCTCTTCGGGATCCTCACCGTCTTCCAGCTCCTCGAGCTGGCCAACCCGTCGCAACCCCTGCTCCGCCGGCTCCTGCTCGAGACGCCGGGGACCTACCACCATTCCCTGATGGTCGGCAACCTGGCCGAGCGAGCGGCCGAGGCGATCGGCGCCGACCCGCTCATGGCGCGCGTGGCTTCCTACTACCACGACGTCGGCAAGCTGGCCAGCCCCGGCGCCTTCATCGAGAACCAGGCCGGCGCGGGCAACGTCCACGACGACCTCGACCCCGACGTGAGCGCCCAGGTTCTCAAGGCGCACGTGGCCGACGGGATCGACATCGCGTACCGGGCCAAGCTCCCCAAGCCGCTCATCGCCTTCATTCCCCAGCACCACGGCACGACCCGAATCGCCTACTTCTGGGCCAAGGCCCGGGAGCTGGCGGCCGCCCCGTTCGGTGGTCTCGACACGGCCGCGGGCCGGGCCGCGGCCGACGCGCTCGACGAGCGACGGTTCCGCCACAACGGTCCCCGGCCGCAGACCCGCGAGGCGGCCATCCTCATGCTCTCGGACGGGGTGGAGGCGTCGGTCCGCTCCCTGTCCAGCCAGGACGAGCCGACGATCCGGGCGATGGTGGGCCGGATCATCGACGAGCGGCTCGACGACGGGCAGTTCGACGAATGCGACCTGACCCTGCGGGACGTCGAGCGGATCCGCGAGGCGTTCGTGGCCCAGCTCCTGGGGATGTACCACCAGCGAATCGCCTACCCGGGGAACAAGGTCGTGGAGCTCGAGGCGCGGCGCACGGTCTCTGGCCCGGGTGCCTGACGCCGGCCCGCCCCGCGCCGTGCCTCCTGCCGCGCTGCCCGCCGGGTCTGCGACGGTCTTCCGCTCGCTCTATCGGCCACCCTTCCGCATCGACCTTGAGATCCGCGCAGACGTGCCCCACCTCGTCGCCCCCGCGTCATTGGCACGGGTGCTTCGGGCTGCCCTCCTCGCGGGGGGAGCCCCTGAGCCGTCGGCCGTCGGTCTCGTGCTCGCCGACGACACCGAGCTCGCCCGCCTCAACGCCGCCCACATGGGCCACCGGGGACCGACCGACGTTCTCTCGTTCCCGCTCCTCCCTCCTGAGGCCTACCCGCCCCACGAGGGCGGGCCGGCCCGGCCGGCCGTGCCCGGCGCGGTCCGGCGCCACGCGCGACCGTGCCCCTGTCCTGGACGCCGGTCCGGCGTTCCTCCTCCCGCCCGGGGCACGCCTTCACCTCGGCGACATCGTGGTCTCCGTCGAGCGGGCCGTCGAGCAGGCCGAGGCGGGCCGGGGCGGCCAGGCCGGAGATCTTCGGTGGTCGCCCGCCGATGAGCTGCGCCTCCTCGTGGTCCATGGCGCGCTCCACCTGTGCGGCTGGGACCACGCCGAGCCGGCCGAGGAGGCCGCCATGCGGGCGCTCGAGGGCGATTCTCGGGGCGCCCCAGCGGTAGGGGCGCCGGCCGCCTACGGCTCGGGCCGACCGGCAGCACCCGTGGGCTGCCGGGTCAGCGGAGCTCCACCGCCCCTGCCGGCGTCGTCGCGACCATGCCCGGCGATGTCGCCTGGCGGGCGACGGCAGGCTGCCACGCGTAGGTCCCGGCCGTCACCACCCGGGCCAGGTAGCGGAGGCAGAACGTGCCGGGGACGACCGGCCGCATCTCGTCTCCAGGGCTCGCGTCGAAGGTCACCACGAACGTGACCCGCTGGCCGTCGATCCGGGCCGGCGCCACGGCGTAGCGCCCACACTCGCGGTCTTCGCCCTCCGGTCCGCCCAACACGGCGAGGCCCGAGGGCACCACGTCGGTGACCTCCACGGCGCCGGCTCGTCCCGGCCCCCCAACGCGCAGGTCCAGCCGGACGTGGACGAGGCTATTGGCCGCGACCGGCGAGGCCGGCAGGACTGCGCGCGTCAGCGTCAGGTCGGGATCGGGCAGGCCGAGCGCCGAGGCCGACGGCGCGGGCTCCTCCCACGACGCGGTCACCGCCGCCGCGCCGGCCACGGGCTCGAGGCGCATCTGCGTGCGGCGGGCGGCCGCGACCTCCAGCGTCACGGTGCCCCCGGCGGGGACCTCGACGGTGCTCCGCGCCCCGTCCTCGACGAGGGCCACGACCGCGGGCTCGGCGGGGAGCCGAGCCGCGAGCCGGCCGGCGACGGTGACCTGGGCCAGCACCGCGAGATCGTCGCGCGGCGGAGCTGCCACGACCGACTCGAGCACGTCGGCGGCGAGCGGGTCGTCCACGAGGACGGCAAGAAGGGCGAGCAGCTCGGTGGCCTCGCTCACCTCCTCGGCGTCATCCGAGATGCGCAGGCGCACCTCGTCGCCGCGACGCTCGCCCCAGCGCGTGAGCAGCGCGCGCTCGACGGCAACGGCGCGATCGAGGTCGCCGAGGATCGCGAGGCCGATGGCCGCCCACAGGCGGGACCGAGGATCGAGGCCCGGATCATCGAGCGCTGCGCCGAGCGAGGCGAGGACCGGGTCCCCGAGTGCCGCAAGGCCGACGCAGTGCGACGGTCCGCCGCTCGGCTGTCGTCGTGGCGTCCTCGGCGATCGCCCGGAGCCACGACCGCGCCGAATTCCGCGAACAGGGCGGCCCGGTCGGCGAGCAGGGCGCGGACGGTCAGCTCGAGGTCCGGGGAGCCGTAGGGCAGGAGGGCCAGGCCGCCCTCACCGTCCTGGTAGGTCGAGCGGGCGAAGGGGGCTGTCTCCGGCAGGTTCGCTGCCGCGACGCCAAGGTTCTCGACGAGGATGCGCCGCGCCACCGATGCGGCGAGTCGCTCGTCGGCGCGCTGGCCACCCGGCGTCGCGAGGGACCCGACGAGCTCCAGGTAGCGCGCCCGTCCGGCGTCCGCGAACACGAGCCGCGTCAGGCCGGGCCCGCCCGGGGGCGTCATCGGGGCCGTGATCGCGACCGTCTCGCGATGGCCGGCCGTCAGCCGGCTCTCGATGACGCGGAAGGTGCGCACCAGGCGGTCGGTCCCCGCCGAGGACGTTGCCGAGATCGTGAGCCGGTGAGTCCCGGGCGTGAGCGCCGGCAGGGCGACGAGGACCTCGGCGAACGCCGTGCCGTCCACGGTCGCCGGTGCCATCGCGAGCGTCTCCGACGAGACGGTGAAGCGAACCGGCTGCCCCGCCCCGAGGGCCGAGCCGAACGCGCGGAGACGGATGGAGACCCGGTCGGCGGCCAGGTACTCCGGAGCGATCGTGGCGTCGGCGAAGAACGGCAGCCCGACCGGGAGGAGGACCGAGGTCGATCCGGCATGGCGATCCGCGGTCATCGCGGTGGCCGCCACGCGCCAGCTCGTGACGTCGTCTGGCAGGTCGAACGAGACCACGGCCCGGCCGTCGGCCCCGGTAGTCACCATTCGCGTCGGGAGGGCGTCGCCGAAGTCGGTCCGTTCGCCGCCCCCGCCGCCGGTCGTGGAGCCCTTGCCCCCGTCGTTCCCGGCAAGGACCACCTCGTGCGAGACCACCGGCCCCCGGAGGAGGCCGATGGTCGGCGAGCGGTAGAGGAGCTCGATCGGGTCGGCGAAGCCCGCGACGCCCATCGCCAGCAGCTTCTCGTCGACGCCACGCAGCAGCACCGACGCGCTGACCGGGCGCCCGGCCGCGTCGGCCGTCCGGACGGTCACGGACGCGCGCCCGCCCGGCTCGTACCCGGCGTCGGTCCACGGTGAGGGCGACGTCGAGCTTCCGGTCGTCCGTGCGAAGGGACGCCGACGTCCCGCCGGGCAGGGCGTACCCGCGGCCGGTGAACCAGACGACCTGGAGCTCCAGGCTCGGCTCGTCGGAGGCCTCGAACTGGACGGTCGCCTCGGCCTTCGGGCTGACGATCGCGTCGAAGCGGGTCGGCCCGGTGACCAGGAAGAGGAACCGGTTCGCTCCGCCGACGCGCACCGGGAGCTCGTTCCCGCCCTGGGATCGGACCACGGCGGCCGTGACCGCGTCGCCGACGGCTGGGCCATCCTCGTCGGCTCCCCGTGTCGTGACCCAGTAGGAGGAGACCGGGTTCTTGCCGCGTTGCTCGGAGGCCCAGGCCGACGCGACGATTCGGCGCCCTCCCTCATCGACGACGAATGCGTTGACCTCCCACGAGCGGTTGCCGGACGCGGCGGCCAGCCGCAGGCGATACGTGCCGTCCGTGCGGGACGTCGCCGCGCGGGAGATGGTCGTCTTGGCTCCCTCTTCAAAGTCGTACTGCTCGACCACCCGCTTCGCGATGGTGTCGTACCAGCGGGCGCTCACCACGGGGCGCAGGACCGTCTCGGTCACGACGAGCTCCACCCTGCGTCCACTCACGGCGGCGCCCTGGGGCTTGAAGGTGTCCCAGTCGTGGTCGTCGTCCGCGAGCCACGCCTCCACCCGCGCCAGGTCCACCGCGTGCACGGCACCCGCGAGCACGAGGGACTTCCCGGTCTGTGTCGCCTCGATGTCGATCCAGTCCGCGCCCCTGAAGACACAGATCTCCTGGGATGCCTCGACGTAGGCCTCCACCGGCCCGGCCGGCCGAGCGGTGACATGGGCGCACGTGTGCTGGGACCGGTTCTGGGCGTGGATGCGCGGGATGAGGCGAACCGTGGCGACGCCGGCCATATCGGTCGTCGCCTCGACCGGCTCCGTCACGCCGTTGTCGAACTGCACGGCGACGGGGATCCCCGCGGCCGGCGTCCCGTCGAAGAACTGCGCAGTCACGGTCGCCGTGATGGTGTCGCCCTCGACAAGTGCCCGCGACGAGGACGTCACCGCGAGCTGGTAGGGCGGCTTGCGGACCTCGCCGACTTCGAACCCGATCGATTCCACGACGCGTCCGTCGGCAAGGACCTCGAGCACGTAGTCGCCGCGGGGCATGTCGCGGAGAGGGATCGACCCGACCCACGCGCCGGTGGTTGCCTGCTGCACGTCGGCCGTGGCAACGGGCCGGCCGTTCCGCGGGTCGTCGGTCATGCGCCAGGCCCGCAGGCGGACGGCGGAGGGAGCTCGATCGTCGCCGCGGGCGCGCAGGTAGCCCCAGGCCTGGATCGTGTCGGTCGGTCGATAGAGCCAGCGGTCGGTGGAGAGGGCGGTCCACCAGCTGGCGAGCCCGGGGTCAACCCATGCTCCCCACTGATCCGTAGCCGGCCCGTTGCCGGCGGCCAGGTCGACGATCACGCGCCGCCCCGCATCGGCCGTCATTCTGACGAGGACAGGGCTGCCCGCTCTCGCGAGCCCGGCCGGGGTCTCGGCCACCAGCAGGCCGCGCGCATCCGTGTGGCCGAGGCGCGCGCCGCCGACGACCTCGACCCGGGCGCCTTGTACGGGTCGGGCCGCGCCCGCGTCGTTGACCCAGGCGACGAGCTTGTCGGCTCGCGCGCCGGCCATGGCCGCGATCTCGGTCACCTGGAGGACGGCCTGGCTGATGGACCCCTGGCGGAGCTCCACGAGGTACCAGCCGGCTCGCGGCGCGATCGGGAGCCGGAGGCGCCGGTCCCAGCCGTCGCGCACGAACGCGGCGCGTCCCGAGAAGACGCGGGCGAGGCCCGCCGTCGGGACGATGGGCCGGGCGCTGGCCCCCGCCCAGGCCGGGGCGCCGAGCAGCCGTTCCAGCGTGGTGATCGCCGCGGCTTCGCCGGGGAGGCGGAAGATGCGAAGGGCGACCGGCGTCGTGACCTCGTCCTCGCCACCGTCCGGTTGCATCTTCCACTGGCGCGCCTCGAGCAGAGGGCGATCGCCCGGGAGAGCGGTCAGGAACGCCCGGTCCAGCTCGGCCTGCACCCTGCCGGCCCGCGCCTGGCGCTCCACCTGGAAGGCGAAGGCGACGTCGCGGGCGAGCCCGCCGGCGCGTGCGTTCGCCCCGGTGCCGGCCCGCACGCGGACCTCGTAGACCCGGCCCTCGAGGAGCCGCTGGCCGGGGACGAAGACAGCCGCCCGGCCGTGCATCTCGATCGCTCCCGCGACCGGGGTTCCCTCTGGAACGAGCCGCACCACGATGTCGCCCCGCTCCACCGCCACGCCGTCCTGGTCGAACGTGATCTCGATCCCGGTGTCGATCGGGACGTCGGTGGTCTCGTTCCGGGGGAGCGTGCCGACGACGCGGGGCGGGCCCGCGACCTGGAAGGCCCAGCCCGTGAGCGCGGCGCCGGCCGGGTCGACGAGGGTGAAGCGGTACGAGGAACCGGGTTCGAGTGTCGCTGCCGGCTTCAGGATCGCCGTGCGCCCGTCGGGTGCGGCCATCTCGCGGTACGCCAGGGCGGGCACGACGCGGAGGCGCTCGAGGAGCGAGGCAAGCGGCACGTCACCGGTGGCCGCAAGGCGGAACCCGGCCGCCGGGTCGATCGCATATGGGCTTCCAGCGACGGCGACAAGCGTCGCGCCGATCTCGGGCGCGGCGGGGAGGGCAAGCTTCGCCCAAGCTGCCGCGGCCGGCGTCGGGGCAGGGGATGGCGGCGTCGTGAGCTCCGGGACGGGCGACGTGGATGGCTGGACCGGGCTCGGGGCGGTCGTGGGGACCGCGGGACTGGCCGATGGCGGGGTCGGCGAGCAGGCCGCGAGCACGGCGGCGAGGGCCACGACGAGCAGGCGCGCCGGCGTCGTGCCACGTGGGTGGCGGACGGGGCCGGCCCGGCCGGCGATGACGCGTTCTGGACGGAGCATGCAACCACCTGCGCGCCGTTGCGGCGGCGCACCGCGGGACGCGAGCTGGACGGGCTGCCGGGTGTTCGCCGAGCCTCGAGCCCGGCCGTCCACCCATCGGCGGCCATGAGCCGCGCTACCACCGCGCAGTGTGTCACCGCCGGGTACCATCCACGAAGGCCCGATCCGCGTCGGATTCGGGCCGTTCGGCGTGCCGCAGCGCGGCCTGGCCGCAGTCGGAGGAGACGTGAAGGTCGTCGTCGGCCTCGGGAACCCGGGCGAGCAGTACGCGAAGACGCGCCACAACGTCGGCTGGATGACGCTGGACCGGCTCGCCGACCGCGCCGGCTGGGCCGGGCGCGGCCGGACCCGTGACGCGAGCGCCGTCGTCCAGGGCCGCTACCGCGGCCTCGACCTGGTCCTGGCCAAGCCGCTCACCTTCATGAACGACTCGGGAGTCGCGGTGCGCAAGCTGATCGCCCGCGAGCGCGCCCCGTTCCACGAGGTGCTGGTCGTCACCGACGACTTCAGCCTCCCGTTCGGCAAGATGCGCTTCCGCGAGGGCGGCAGCCACGGCGGCCACAATGGCCTCCGCTCCATCATCGACGAGCTCCACACGGAAGCGTTCCCGCGGCTCCGGATCGGGATCGGGGAGCCGGGTCGGGACGCGGTGGACCACGTCCTCTCGGTCTTCCTGCCGGACGAGCGGCAGCGGCTCGACGAGCTCCTCGACGCCGCGGCCGATGCCGTGGAGGCCTGGGCCCGCGATGGCGTCAGCAAGGCCGCGAACCGCTTCAACGCGTTCCAGCTCCGTCCGGCGGACGAGACGCGGATCGCGCCCGCCGGCGAGGTGGACGGCCCGCCCGGACCCGACGGCGTTCGTCGCACGCGGACGGGCTGGCGCCGGGTCCGTCCGGCCGACGAGGAGCGGTGACCGCCCGCCCGGGCGGTGCCCGGCGCCGCGCGACGCCTCCCGCGGGAGCGGCGCTCGACGCAGCCGCCCACCGCGTCCCCGACCTCTCGGCCCTGCCGCCGCTGCTCCACGCGACGCCCGCCTTCCGCGATCTGCGCGCGCGCCTGGAGGGCCCGCTCGGCGTCCGCGGCCGCCACGCGGCCGTCACGGCAGTTCCCCACGGCGCGAAGTCGTTCCTCGTCGCGGCCCTGGCCCTGGCCGAGGGCCGGCCAGGCCTGCTGGATCGCCCGGGATGCCGAGATCGGCGACCGGGTCGCGGACGAGCTGGTGGCCTGGCTTGGTGACGCGGAGGGCGTGGCGGTGCTGGAGCCGCGGTCCGCGCTGGCCTACGAGCGAAGCGAGCTGATCCGCGACGAGTCGGCCGCCCGGGTGGCCACCCTCGCCCGGTGGCGGAGTGGTCGGGCGCGGATCCTCGTGGCATCGGTCCAGGCACTCCTCCAGCCGACGATCACCCCGGCCGACCTCCCCTCCAGCCCGCGCGTCCTTCGCCGCGGCGACCGGCTTCGCCAGGACGAGCTGCTGGGCGAGCTCCTCCGGCTCGGCTACGAGCCCGTCCTCGAGGTGGCGGGGCGGGGTGAGATGGCCCGCCGCGGCGGCCTCGTCGACCTCTTCCCGGCCGGGGCCGACCTCCCGGCCCGGATCGAGCTCTTCGGCGACGAGATCGACGAGATCCGGCTCTTCGATCCTACCGACCAGCGGACCGTGCGCCCGGTCGAGGCCATCGAGCTCCTGCCGGCCAACGAGTTCCTCGTCCCGGCCGCGGGGGTCGGGGAGATTCGCGTCCGGCTGGGGCGGCTCGCCGGCCATCTGCCGGAGCGGCTGGCCGCCGATCTCGCCCGCCTCGAGGGAGCGGACGCGCCCGCGGCTGCGGCCGACGCCACCGCGAGCCCCGGGCGCCCGGGCCCTCGACGTGGGCGACGCGGCAGAGGTCTGGTCGGCTGTCGTCTGCCCGTCGAGCGGCCTCGCCCACCTCGGCCCCGACACACTCCTCGTCGTCGACGAGCCGGGCGAGGTCGCCGCCGCGGCCGAGTTCCTGTGGGAGCAGGCCGCGGAGCGGCGGCGCGACCTCGTGGGCGCGGGCGAGCTCCCCCGGGGAATGGCCGTCGGCCTACGTGGAGCCGCGGGCCTGGAAGGCCGGCCTCCTCGCTGCCCGCACCCTGGAGGTGACCTGGGAGTCCGGGCCGATGGAGGCGATCGGCGGTGCCCCCGCCCTCGACGACCCGTTCGGCTGGCGCGAGCCGGTGCTACCGCCCGGACGCAGCGCCGGCCTGTCGCGGGCCATCGAGCGCTGGCGGGCCTCCGACCCGGTCCCGGGCATCGTCCTCGCCTCGGACCAGGCCACCCGCCTGGCCGAGCTGCTCGGCGAGGCGGGGATTCCCGCCGGGGTCACCATGGCCCCGGGCGCCCCGCCACCGGGCGCCGTTGCCCTGGTCGGGCGCAGCCTGAACGCCGGCTTCGGCGGCGGTCCGGACGGCCTCGTGCTCGTCACGGACCGCGAGCTCTTCGGGACCGTCCGGGTGCGCCGCCCCAAGGCGCTCCGGCGCGTCGTCCCCCGCGACATCCTGGAGCGCCTCTCGCCCGGCGACCTCGTCGTCCACATCGACCACGGCATCGCGCGCTACGAGCGGATGCTTCGCCGCGGTGGCACCGGCGAGGAGCGGGACTACCTCGAGCTGTCGTTCGCCGCCGGCGATCGCATCTACGTGCCCGTCGAGCAGATCGCCCGCGTGAGCCGCTATGCCGGCGCCGAGCGACCGTCGCTCTCGCGCCTCGGTGGCGGCGAGTGGAGCCGGACCAAGAGCCGAGTCCGGAAGGCCGTCGCGGACCTCGCCGACGAGCTGCTCCGCCTCTACGCGGCCCGGGCCGCGGCGGAGGGCTACGCGTTCGCCCCGGATACGCCGTGGCAGCAGGAGCTCGAGGCCTCGTTTCCCTACGAGGAGACGGTCGACCAGCTGCGGGCGGTCGACGAGGTCAAGGCCGACATGGAGGCCGCCCGGCCGATGGACCGAATCGTGGTGGGCGACGTCGGGTACGGGAAGACCGAGGTCGCCCTGCGAGCAGCGTTCAAGGCGATCCAGGACGGTCGGCAGGTGGCAGTCCTCGTGCCGACCACCGTCCTCGCCGACCAGCACGTGCGGACGTTCGACCAGCGCTACGCGGCGTTCCCGGCCACCGTCCGCCTGCTCTCGCGGGCCGTGTCGGCCAGGGAGCAGGCGGCGACGCTGGCAGGCCTCGAGGCTGGCTCCGTGGACGTCGTGGTCGGGACGCATCGGCTCCTCTCGAAGGATGTCCGCTTCCGGGACCTCGGCCTCCTCGTCGTCGACGAGGAGCAGCGCTTCGGCGTTGCCGCCAAGGAGCGCCTCAAGCAGCTCCGCACCGAGGTCGACGTCCTGACCCTCTCGGCGACGCCCGATCCCCCGGACGCTCAATCTGGCCCTCGTCGGGGTCCGCGACCTGTCGGTCATCGAGACGCCACCCGAGGATCGGCTGCCGATCCAGACCCGGGTGGCCGAGGCGTCCGCGGGCCTGGTCAAGGACGCGATCCTGCGCGAGCTGGACCGCGGCGGGCAGGTCTTCTTCGTCCACAACCGGGTCGAGACGATCGAGGCGCAGGCTGACCAGCTGCGTCGCCTCCTGCCCGCCGCGCGGATCGTCGTGGGCCACGGTCAGATGTCGGAGGGCGCCCTCGAGACGGTGATGCGGACCTTCGCCGGCGGGGACGCCGACATCCTCGTCTGCACCACGATCATCGAGTCCGGGCTCGACATCCCGAACGCCAACACGATCATCATCGACCGGGCCGACGCGCTCGGGCTCGCCCAGCTCTACCAGCTGCGCGGCCGCGTGGGACGGAGCAGCCGGCGCGCCTACGCCTACCTCCTCCACCGGCGCCGCGACCGGCTCTCCGACGAGGCGCGGCGCCGCCTGCAGGCCATCTTCAACGCTTCGGAGCTGGGCGCTGGCTTCCAGATCGCCCTCGCCGACCTCGAGATCCGGGGCGCCGGCAACATCCTTGGCGGCGAGCAGTCGGGCCACATGGCGGACGTCGGCTTCGACCTCTACACGCGGCTGCTCGCCGAGGCGGTCGAAGAGCGGAAGGCGGCCTGGGAGGGCCGCGAGCCGGTCCGGGAGGCCCTCGGGGCGACGGTCGACCTGCCGGTGGATGCCCACCTGCCCGATGCATACGTCCCGGACGAGGCCCAGAAGCTCGAGCTCTATCGTCGCCTCGCCAGGGTCCGCTCTGCGGGCGACCTGGCCGCCTTCCGCCAGGAGGTCACCGATCGCTTCGGCCCGCTGCCGCCGCCGGCCCTGCGCCTCGTCGAGGTTGCCGAGCTCCGCTTGGCGGCCGAGGCGGCCGGCATCGCGTCCGTGGCCCGCGAGGAGGGATCGCTGGTCGTCCGCTTCGGGAGCGGGCTTTCGCGCGGGGAGGCGATGCGCCTCGTGGCAGGGGCGCCGCTGCCGGGCGTGCGGCCGGGCGACATCACCTTCGCCGCGGCGCAGGTGCGGATCCGCGCGCCGCGGGATCCCGGCCGCTCCTGGGCCCTCATGCTGGCCCTCGTGGCCCGCGTTGCTGCCGCCCGGGAGATGGTTCAGGTCCCGGCGACGCCCTCGGCCGCGGAGCCCTCGCCCGCCGATAGCCGGTAGCCCAGGCCGTACTCGGTCTCGATGAAGCGGCGGCCAGGCGCGGCCGCGCCGAGCTTTGCCCGCAGGTTGCGGATCGCGACCCGCAAGAGGTGGTGGTCGTCGCGATAGCCGGGACCCCAGGCGGCAACGAGCAGGTCGCCGTGCGACACGAGCACGCCGTCGTGCTCGGCGAGGTGGCGCAGGAGGCGGTACTCGGTCGGCGTGAGGTGGACCGGGGATCCGGCCACCTGCACCTGGTGGGACCGCCCGTCGATCCGGAGCCCCGGCAGTTCGATCGTGTCCGAGGCGGCCGGCAGTGGGCAGCGCGGCCCGGGACCGGCGGAGCGCGGCGGCCACGCGGGCCACCAGCTCCGGGAAGCTGAGCGGCTTGGTCACGTAGTCGTCCGCCCCGATGGCCAGCCCGCGCACCTTGTCCGCCTCCGAGCCGCGGGCGGTGACGACGATGATCGGTACGAGGCTCTCCTCGCGGACCCGCTCGATGACGTGCCACCCGTCGACGCGCGGGAGGCCGAGGTCCAGGACGATCAGGTCCGGCGGCCGTTCGGTGATCGCACGGAGGGCGTGGGCGCCGTCCGGTGCGATCTCGGGCCGCCAGCCGTGGCGCTCCAGCCAGAGCGCGATGAGCTCCGCGAAGGCCGGCTCGTCCTCGACTACGAGAATCCGTTCGCCGTTGCCCGCGATCGGACCGGCGGGAGTGCTCTTCACGAGATCTCCGCGGTGGTGTCGCGCGCTCCCGTGTCGGTGGGCGCAACGGGCAGGCCCACCGAGACCGACGTGCCGCGCGTCGTGGCGTCGAGCCGGATCCACCCGCCGTGGGCCTCCACGATCCGGCGGCAGAGGTAGAGGCCGAGCCCACTGCCCGGCACCTGCCCGTCCACCGCCCGGGCGCCCCGGAAGAAGCGCTCGAAGATGTGGTCGCGATCCTCGGCGGGGATCCCCCGCCCATCGTCGGCGATCGTCATCACGACGGTCGCGGGGCCGAGCCGGCGCGCCCGGATCTCGATGATGGCCATGTGGCCCGCGTGCCTCTCTGCGTTCTGGACGAGGTTCGCCACCACCTGCCGGATTCGCGCCGCATCCACGTCGACGGGGGGCAGCCCACGGGGGACCTCGAGGCGCACGGATCGCCCCCCCGGCGCCTCCGCGCGCTCGGCGACGATCGCTCGCAGCAGGCTGTCGAGCGCGACCGGCGAACGGCGCAGGACGAGAGCGTGGGTCTCGAGCTGGCTCACGTCGATGATGTCGTCCACGAGGGCCATGAGCCGCTCCGTGGCGTCTGCGATCCGGTCGAGGTGGCGCCGCGCGGTCGCCGTGTCAGGGTTGAGGTGACGGAGGCTCTGGGTGTAGCCGTCGATCAGGGCAAGCGGGGTGCGGAGCTCGTGCGACACGGCGGCCACGAAGCTGGTCTTGGCCTCGTCGAGCGATCGCGACGCGCGCAGGTCGCGCAGGATGCCCACGGCGCCGCCGTCGGGCACGGGCATGCGCGAGACGCTCGCGGCAACCGGGATCGTGGTCCCGTCCCGGTGGCGGACGCCGATCTCACGGCCGACGATCACATCACCGGTGCCGAGGACCTCCTCGAATGGGCAGCGTGTCCCACACAGCAGACCCGCCGTGCGCGGCAGGGGCGGCTCGTCAAGGGCGTCGGCACCGTCGGGTGACGTCGCGTGGCAGCCGAGGAAGTCCGAGCAGCGCATCCCCGTCCCGGCCTGCGTCGGCATCCCGACGAGCCCCGCCGCGGCAGCGTTGAGGCGCACGACGCGCCGTCCCGCGTCGACGGCCACGATGGCGTCGGTAGCCCCGTCGAGAATCGCCGCCAGGGTTGCCTGCTCGCGCGCGAGGGAGGCCCGCAGCTGGGCCGCGCGCAGGGTGACCGCCAGCTCGAGGCGGACCGTCGCGAGGTAGCGGGCATGGTTCGTCTCGAGGGGCGCCCCGGCATCGGCGCGGACGGCCAGGTACCCGACGGCCCGCCGGACGCCGCCGCCCGGCTCCTCTCCCCCAACGGCCCGACCCTCGGGGAGCGAGATGCCGCTCCAGCCGCCGGCGGCCGCCCACCGCCCGGCCGCCGTGGTGTCCGCGAACCGGCTCGGGACGGCGGCCCAGCCGCGACCGACCGGACCGTCCGTGCCGCCCGGGAAGGTGGCGACCAGCTCGAGCCGGGGATCGCCCGGGTCAGCGAGCCAGAGTGCCGCCCCGGCGGCCCCCGATGCGCGGGCCACCTCGGCCAGGACCGCGGCCGCAAGCTCGTCGACCCGCCCGCCGGCGGCCAGGAGCTGGCTCAGCTGGTACTGGGCAAAGACCGCGTCGGCCTCGCGCTGAGCGTCCTCGAAGAC
This sequence comes from uncultured Chloroflexia bacterium, assembly GCA_963739365.1. Taxonomy (GTDB): domain Bacteria; phylum Chloroflexota; class Limnocylindria; order Limnocylindrales; family CSP1-4; genus CTSoil-043. Next base: position 119,068 of record CAVUAG010000016.1, read on the forward strand.
CCGGCGCCGCTCGGCCTCCAGCTGACGGATTCGGTCCTCGAGGGCGGCCTGCCGGTCGACTCCCTGGTCGTTCACGGGCCACCGTCCTCGTCGACGACGCGGGCCATCGCGTGGAGCATCAGGAAGCACGACGTCGCGCCGGGGTCGCGGTGCCCCCGCGATCGCTCGCCGAGGCGAAGCGCCAGGCCGCGCCGCGCGACGAGGGGGATCGTCGCGCGCATCCCGCCCGCGGCCGCGGCCGCAGCAGCGGCAACGCAGGAGCCGAGGGGGAGCGATGCGTCCGATCCCGCTCGAAGGGCCCGGACGGCGGGATCGAGGGCGTCGAGGATCGTCTTGTCACCCACCGCGCACCTCCCGCGCCTCATCAGCCCGGCGCGGGCCGCTTCGAGCGCCGTGGCCAGGTCGGCCGGCCCCGAGGTGGCCTGCCCGGCCAGCGCGAACCCGGCTTCGATCAGCGCGGTTCCGTAGAGCGGGCCGCTGGCGCCGCCCACGCTCCCGACCAGGGTGTGGCCGAGGCGGCGCAGGAGCTCGCCGACGTCGTCGGGGTGCTCCACGAGGGCAGCCCGCGCGACCGGAACCGCGGCGCTGAAGCCGGCCACCATGTTGCTGCCGTGGTCCCCATCGCCGAGGGCGGCGTCCAGGCGGTCGAGAAGCGCCTCGTGACGCACCAGGGTCGCCGCCGCGCGCTCCACGAAGGCCAGCACGTCGGGCGCCGAGAGCCTGCCGACACCGGCGGCTTCGGCGGGCGCGGGGGCACTCGAGAACCCTATTCTCTGCATCGGACACCTGAGTCTACGGCGGTCGGCGCGGCCGCGCGACGCCGTCGCCGCCCGGCAAGGAGAAGGAGGCCGCGCATGATCGCGCTGGCACTGGTCGGCCACAGCGAGGAGCTGCTCCGCGCCCTGGCGGCGATGGTTGCCCAGGCCGCGCCCCGCGTGCCGGTCGTCATCGCGGGCGGGACCCCGACAGGGAGCCTGGGCACGAGCAGCCCCGGGATCGTCGCCGCGCTCCGGGCCGCCCTGGAGGCTTCGGCCGGGGAGGGTGTCGTCGTCCTCTTCGATCTCGGCAGCGCCGTGCTCGCCCTGGAGGTCGCGCTCGAGGAGCTGCCCGACGGCGACCGCGCCCGGATCGCGGTGAGCGACGGTCCCCTCGTCGAGGGAGCCGTGCGCGCCGCCGTGGAGGCTGCCGGCGGGGCGAACCCTGGCCCAGGCGTGCGCGGTCGCCGACGGCGAGCGGGCCACCGCGAAGCTGCCGCCGGACTGGCCGGATCGGCCCGGCGGGCGACCGGTCGCGCGGTGAACGGACGATCTTCTCGTTCGCTGGCTGACGCTCGCCGGCGCCCGGGTCGCCGCCGCCCGTGAATGCCTCACGGACCTCGACGCCGCGATCGGTGACGGCGACCACGGGATCAACCTGGACCGCGGCTTCCGCGAGCTGGTCCGGCGCCTCGAGGCGGGGCTCCCGGGCGCCGACGTCGCCGCGCACGAGACGGCCGGCCGCGATCCTCGAGGGCGCCGGCCGCGCGCTCATCGGCTACCGTGGGCGGGGCGAGCGGCGCGCTCTACGGGCGGGGCTTCCAGCGGGCCGGCGCAGCGCTGCTCGGGCCGAGTGGCGACGCGAGCGCCGCCCGAGGGCCGGTCCGTGGAGGAGCGCGCCGTCATCGCGTTCGGCGCCGCCGTCGACGCCATTGCCGCCCTGGGCCGGGCGACGACCGGCGAGAAGACGATGCTCGACGCGCTGGTCCCGGCGCATGCCGCGTTCGCGGCGGCCATCGCGGGCGGGGCGGCGATCGGCCTCGCGGCCCGGCGAGCGGCCGAGGCTGCCGAGGCCGGCGCGGCGAGCACCATTCCGCTGCTCGCGACCAGGGGCCGCGCCAGCTACCTGGGCGAGCGGTCGATCGGCCACCTCGATCCCGGCGCCGTCTCGAGCGCGATCCTGCTTCGAGCGCTGGCCGACGCCGCCGGGGAGGATGACGGCCCCGGCCCGTCAATCCGGACAAAGTCCTGACGATTCCTCGCGGTGCGGAGTCGTAACCTTTCCGCAACGGTGCTCCCGGGCACCGTGCGCCGGCCGCGCCCAGCGGTCGCGCGGCCAGGGGCCGTGGCCGCGACACGACGGGAGGGTCGCACCCGAGAAGATCGTTCGGTGCCTTGACCGGCGAGCCCCCACCGGGTGCTCACTCGCCGGACCCTAGGTTCGATCGGCGACGTGGCGTCGCCCCTCGCGCGATTGGCGCGCTTCCTTCAACCCAGAGGGAGAGAGCATGCAACTCGATATCTTCATGGCCGAGGTCTTCGGGACGATGATCCTGATCCTCCTCGGCGACGGCGTGGTCGCCGGCGTTCTCCTCGCCAAGTCGAAGGCGAACAACGCCGGCTGGGTCGTCATCACCTTCGCGTGGGCCTTCGCGGTCTTCGCCGGCGTCGTGGTGGCCGGGCCGTTCAGCGGCGCCCACCTCAACCCGGCCGTGACCATCGGCATCTACGCGAATGACCTCCTGGCCGGCAACGAGATCGACGCCGCCCTCTTCGGGACGTACATCGCCGGCGAGATGATCGGCGCGATGATCGGTGCCTTCCTCGTGTTCCTCCACTACTACCCGCACTGGGCCGTGACCGAGGACCCGGGCCTCAAGCTCGCCGTCTTCTCGACGGGCCCCGCGATTCGCAACACCGTCTGGAACTTCTGGTCCGAGGTGGTCGGCACCTTCGTCCTGGTCTTCGTGATCTTCACGCTTCGGGAACAACGTCGGGTCCCGGAGACGGGTGGCCTCGCGTCCCTCGGCGCCCTGCCGGTTGCCTTCCTCGTCCTCGTGATCGGCATGTCCCTCGGCGGGACGACCGGATACGCGATCAACCCGGCCCGCGACCTCGGGCCGCGGATCATGCACGCGATCCTGCCGATCCCCGGCAAGGGCAGCTCCGACTGGGCCTACTCGTGGATCCCGGTCGTCGGCCCGCTCGTCGGCGGCGTCGTCGCGGCGATCGTCTACCAGCTGATCTTCGTCACCACGATTGTCGAGGCGGCCTCCTGACCGAGGCTGGTTGACACGCACGCACCGCGCGCCGGCGGCCCAACGGCCTCGCCGCCGGCGCGCATCCATCTCTCGCACGTTCCCGAGCACCCGGCACATCGGCATAGGAGGAACGGATGAAGAAACTCATCAACAGCCCCGACACCGTCGTCGACGACGCCCTGATCGGTGTCGTGGCGGCGCACGGGGACCTCGTGCGCGTCATCGAGCCCAACGTGGTCGTGCGCGCCGATGCCCCCAAGGCCGGCAAGGTCGGCGTGCTCTCGGGCGGCGGCAGCGGCCACGAGCCGATGCACGGCGGCTTCGTCGGGATGGGCATGCTCGACGCGGCCTGCCCCGGCGCGGTCTTCACGTCGCCTGTGCCGGACCAGATGCTCGCCGCGACCAAGGCGGTCGACGGTGGCGCCGGCGTCCTGCACATCGTCAAGAACTACACCGGCGACATCATGAACTTCGAGCTCGCGGCCGAGATGGCCCGGGCCGAGGGGACCGAGGTCACCAGCGTCGTCATCGCGGACGACGTCGCGGTCAAGGACTCGCTCTACACGGCGGGTCGCCGTGGCGTGGGTGGGACCGTCCTCGCCGAGAAGATCGTCGGGGCCGCCGCGGAGGCGGGCGCCGACCTCGCGACGGTGACGGCGCTCTGCCAGAAGGTCCAGGACAACGTCCGCTCGATGGGGATGGCCCTCACGAGCTGCACCGTCCCGGCCGCCGGCAAGCCGACCTTCGAGCTCGGCGACGACGAGATGGAGATCGGCGTCGGGATCCACGGGGAGCCGGGCCGGACACGGATGAAAGTCACGTCCGCGGCCGAGATCACCTCGATGCTCGCCATCCCGATTCTCGACGACCTCCCCTTCGTGGCCGGCGACAAGGTCCTTGCCTTCGTCAACGGCATGGGCGGCACGCCGCTCATCGAGCTCTACGTCGTGTTCGCGGAGCTCAAGAAGATCCTCGACGGGCGCGGGATCACGATCTCCCGCAACCTGGTCGGCAGCTACATCACCTCGTTGGAGATGGCCGGCTGCTCGATCACCCTCCTCCGCCTCGACGACGAGCTGACGAAGTACTGGGATGCGCCGGTCCTGACACCGGCCCTCCGCTGGGGCCTCTGAAGCCGGGCGTCGTTCCCAGCCCACCGCCCGCAGAGCGGGCATGGAGCCGCCGATGATCTCGTATGACGACATCCTTGCCTGGGTCCGCCGGTTCGCCGCCGTTGTGGCGGAGAACAAGTCGTACCTCACGGAGCTGGACTCGGCGATCGGCGATGCCGATCACGGGATCAACATGGATCGCGGCTTCACCGCCGTCATCGACAAGCTGAACGGCCCGGACGGCCTCGCCGGCCCCGACATCGGGGCGGCCCTCAAGGCCGTCGGAAGCACCCTCATCTCGAAGGTGGGGGGCGCCAGCGGCCCGCTCTACGGGATGTTCTTCCTGCAGATGGGAGGCGCCGTCCTCGGGAAGGAAGCCCTCACGCTGGAGGAGTTCGCCACGGCCTTCGAGACCGGCCTGGGCGGGGTTCTCCGAATCGGGAAGGCCGACCCTGGCGACAAGACGATGGTCGATGCTCTCATTCCCGCCCGCGACGCGCTCCGCGCCGCGATCGCCGACGGCGCGTCCGTCGGCGATGCCCTGGCCAGGATGGCCGCGGGGGCGGAGGCGGGGATGCTCGCCACGGTGCCGCTCGTGGCCCGCAAGGGTCGGGCGAGCTACCTGGGCGAGCGCTCGGCCGGGCACCAGGATCCCGGGGCGACGTCCACGCACCTGCTGCTGCGGTCCGCCGCAGACGTCTGGGCCGGGCTCTAGCCCGGCGTATCAAGGTCACCGGATATCGGGAGACAAACATGGCAAGGACTTTCGTAGGGGCCCTCGACCAGGGGACCACGAGCACCCGCTTCATGATCTTCAACCACGCCGGCGCGGTCGTCGCGGTCGATCAGATGGAGCACGAGCAGATCTATCCGAAGCCCGGTTGGGTCGAGCACGACCCGATGGAGATCTGGGCGCGCAGCCTGGACGTCATCAAGGGCGCGCTCAAGAAGGCCAACCTCAAGGCTGACGATCTCGCCGCGGTCGGCGTCACCAACCAGCGCGAGACGACGGTCGTCTGGGACAAGCGGACCGGCAAGCCCGTCTACAACGCGATCGTCTGGCAGGACACCCGGACGAAGGACATCTGCGACGCGCTCGAGAAGGACGGCGGCCCGGATCGCCTCCGCCCGAAGACGGGCCTGCCGCTGGCGACCTACTTCTCCGGCCCGAAGGCCAAGTGGGTCCTCGACAACGTCGACGGCGCGCGCGCCGAGGCCGAGGCGGGCAACCTGCTCTTCGGCAACATCGACACCTGGTGCATCTGGAACCTGACCGGCGGCGTGAACGGCGGCGTCCACGTGACGGACGTCTCCAACGCGAGCCGGACGCTCATGTTCAACTACACCACTCTCGCCTGGGACCCGGAGATCACGGCGCTCCTCGGCGTGCCGGAGAAGATGCTCCCGGCCGTCAAGGCGTCGTCCCAGATCTACGGCATGGCCGTCGGCGACCTGGCCGGCGTCCCGGTCGCGGGTGACCTGGGCGACCAGCAGGCCGCCCTGTTCGGCCAGACGTGCTTCTCGCCCGGCGAGGCGAAGAACACGTACGGCACGGGCTGCTTCATGCTCCTCAACACGGGCACGAAGGCGGTTCCGAGCAAGAGCGGCCTCCTCACCACGCTCGCGTACAAGATCGGCGACCAGCCGGCCGTGTACGCGCTCGAGGGCTCCATTGCCATCACCGGCGCCCTCGTGCAGTGGATCCGCGACAACATCGGCCTGATTGCTGCGTCGCCCGACATCGAGGCGCTCGCCGCGACGGTCGAGGACAACGGCGGTGTCTACTTCGTGCCGGCGTTCTCGGGCCTCTTCGCGCCGTACTGGAAGAACGATGCGCGCGGCGTCATCGCCGGCCTGACCCGGTACGTCAACAAGGGCCACATCGCGCGTGCCGTCCTCGAGGCGACCGCGTGGCAGACCCGCGAGGTCCTGGACGCGATGAACGCCGACTCCGGCGTTCCGCTCACGGCCCTCAAGGTCGACGGCGGCATGGTCTTCAACAACCTCCTCATGCAGTTCCAGTCCGACGTCCTGAAGGTTCCGGTCATCCGGCCGAAGGTCGCCGAGACGACGGCCCTCGGGGCGGCCTACGCGGCCGGCCTGGCGGTCGGCTACTGGGCTGAGATCGAGGACCTCCGCGCCAACTGGGCGAAGGACCACGAGTGGTTCCCGAAGATGGATGCCGCCAAGGTCGACGCCGAGTACGCGCAGTGGAAGAAGGCCGTCACCCGGACATTCGGCTGGGTCGACTAGCCTCCCGGCCCCTCACCTCGGGCCCCCCGGCACGTTCCGGGGGGCCCGAGACATGTCAGCCTCATGTCACCCGCGGGCCACGCCCGCACAAGGCACCGACAGATCGAGGTGAGCAACATGGCTGAATCCCACGCTTACGACGTCCTCGTCGTCGGCGGGGGTGCGACCGGGGCCGGGGTGCTCCGCGATCTGGCGCGGCGAGGCCTGCGCACGCTGCTTGTCGAGCGCGGCGACTACGGCACCGGCACCACCGGGCGGTACCACGGCCTTCTCCACTCGGGCGGCCGATACGTCGCCAAGGACGCGCTCGCCGCGCGCGAGTGCATCGCGGAGAACCGCATCCTCCGTCGCATCGCACCGGCCAGCATCGAGGACACGGGCGGCTTCTTCGTCGCCACGCCGGACGATCCCGACGACTACGTCGATGCGTTTCCGGCGGCCTGCGTTGCCGCCGACGTCGACTGCGAGGAGATCCCGGTCCAGGAGGCGCTGCGGCGCGAGCCGGCCCTCAACCCCGGCATCCGCCGCGTCTTCCAGCTGCCGGATGGCTCCATCGAGCCGTGGCACCTCATCGAATCGAACATCGCGGACGCGCGCGCCCGGGGCAGCGAGGCCATGTGCTACCAGCGGCTCGTGTCCATGGAGCGCGACGGTGACCGGATCGTGGCGGCAACCATCCGCGACGAGCACTCCGGGAGCCTGACGCGCATCACGCCCCGGTTCGTCGTCTCGTGTGCGGGTGCCTGGTCCGGGCAGATCGCGGCGATGGTCAACGTGACCGTCACGATGCACCCCGGCAAGGGCACGATGCTCATCTACAACCAGCGCATGACCGACACGGTGATCAACCGCTGCCACAAGGCCTCGGACGGCGACATCATGGTGCCCGTCCACACGGTTGCCATCCTGGGCACGACCGAACAGCGCGTCGAGGATCCGGACCAGTACGAGATCACGCGCGACGAGGTGGCGGCCCTGATCCGCCAGGGCGAGAAGCTCTTCCCCGACCTCGGGAAGATGCGTCTCCTCCGCGCCTATGCCGGCGTGCGGCCGCTCTACCAGCCACCCGCCGAGGTGACCGCGGCCGCGGAGAAGGACGGCCGCCAGATCTCCCGAGCTCACACGGTCATCGACCACGGGGCCCAGGACGGCGTGGAGAACTTCGTCACCATCGTCGGCGGCAAGATGACGACGTTCCGGCGGATGGCCGAGGACACGGTCGACGCGGTGTGCGCCAAGCTGGGCGTCACCGAGCCATGCACCACGGCCGACGAGATCCTGTCCCAACCAGGTGCCCGGCCAGACCTACTGGCTGGGCCACCGGTTGGCAGACCACGAGGCCGAGGGCGGTGGCGATGCCGCGCTTCTCTGCGAGTGCGAGCTCATCACGCGGCCGATCCTGGACGAGTACCTCGACCGCCACCCCGGCGCCACGCCCGACGACCTCCGGCGCGGGACCCGGCTCGGGATGGGTCCGTGCCAGGGCGGCTTCTGCACGTTCCGCGCCGCCGGCGTCCTCGGCGAACGGGCGGGGCGGGCAGGTCACGCCGCGGTTGCCGACCTGTCCGACCGTGCGATCCTGGGGTTCCTCCGGGAGCGTTTCAAGGGGACGCGGCCCATCGCGGCCGGCCGCCAGCTGCAGGAGCAATGGATGATCTCCGGCGTCTACCAAGGTGGGCTCGGGGTGGACTCGCTGATCGAGCACGTTGCGCCCCAAGCGTCCGCGGAGGTGTCCCATGTCGAGGGCTGACGTCGTCGTCATCGGGGCGGGGCTCGCCGGGCTGACGGCTGCCATCACGGCGGCCGAGTCCGGGGCCCGTGTCCACGTCCTGGCCAAGGGTCCTGCCGCCACCGTCTGGGGACCCGGCGGGATCGACGTCGCCGGGATCCCGGCCGCATCGACACCCCGCGACGGCATCCGCCTGCTTGCGGCCCAGCCCGGCCATCCGTACGCCACCCTCGGCGAGGACGTCGCCGAGGCTCTCGAATGGCTCCGGCCGCTCCTCGCGGCCGGCGGCGCCGAGTACCTCGGCGACCTCGACACGCCGCTCCAGCTCGTCCCCACCTCCATCGGCGGGACCCGCCGAGCCGCGATCCTGCCTGCCGGGCAGGCCGCGCGCACGCTCGCCGTGGGCGCCGGGCGAACGCCTGATCATCTGCGGCGTAGCGGGCTTCAAGGACTTCTGGCCCGAGGTGATCGCTGCCAGCCTCTCCCGAGAGCGGCTCTGGGAGGGCGGCAGCCGGCCTGCCGCGGTGACGCCCATCAGCGTCGCCCTGCCCGGGCTCGGCGCCCGGCACAACCTCAACGCGCTCGTGATCGCGCGCCGCTTTGATGATCCCGCCTGGCGCGCGAAGGCGATCGATGCACTGGCGCGCGCGATCGAGGCGGTGCCGGGCTCGGGTGGCCGTGTGGGGTTGCCGGCGGTTCTCGGGCTTCGGCAGCACGCCGACGTTCTCGCGGCCCTGCAGAAGCGCCTCCCCGCGGCACCGTTCGAGATGCCCCTCGTCCCGCCGAGCGTGCCGGGAACGCGCCTCTTCGCCGCGCTTCGCGCCGCGCTCCTCCGGGCCGGTGGGCGCATCCAGATCGGAGAGATGATCGAGCGGGTCGAGCACGACGGGCGCCGCGTGACGGCAGTCGTGTCGGCCGCTGCCGTCCGGACGTACACGGTCCGGACGGATGCCCTGATCATCGCCACCGGCGGGATTGCCGGCGGCGGACTGGTGGCCGAGCGCGACGGCCGTCTGCGCGAGGTCCTCCTGGATCTGCCCGTCGAGGCTCCGCCGGCCGACGATTGGCTCGCGGTCGACGCGTTCGATCCCGCGGGCCATCCGCTCGAGACGGCGGGGATACGCACCGACGCCGAGCTTCGGCCGGTGGCAGCCGATGGGGCGGTCCTGTTCGACAACGTCCGCGTGACCGGCAGCATGCTCGCCGGGCAACGGAGCGTCCGGGACCGCTGTGGCGACGGTGTCGCGCTCGCCAGTGGACGGCGGGCGGGGCGGTCGCTGAGCGGGGTCCCGGCCGGGCACACTGCAGAGCCGGGGAGCAAGCGACCATGACGATCGCCGAGCTGATCACGGAGGCCTCCGAGCGCGCCGTCGGGTACTCGTCCGACGAGTGTCTCAAGTGCAACGTCTGCGTCACGGTCTGCCCGGTGGCCCGGGTCACGGACCTCTTCCCGGGACCGAAGTACGTCGGGCCCCAGGCCCAGCGCTTCCGGACCGGCCGGGCCCAGCCGGTGCAGGTCAAGGGGATCGCGGTGGCCAAGTCGCCGGACGTCACCGTCGACTGGTGCTCCGGCTGCGGCTGGTGTACCACTGCGTGCCCGGCGGGCGTGAAGATCGCCGAGATGAACAGCCAGGCGCGGGCGCGGATGAAGGCGGGCAGGCGCCCCAAGCTCCGCGACTGGGGCCTGGCTCAGACCGACCTTGTCGGCCGGATGGGCGTCCTCTTCTCGCCGATCACGAACCGGGTCCTCTTCAACGGGCCGATTCGCACGGCCATGGAGTGGACGGTCGGCATCCATCGCGACGCGCCGTTCCCCAAGGTCGGGAAGCGAACGCTCCAGTCGACCTGGAAGCGGCGCGAGAAGCGTCGCGGCCCGCGGCCCCTCCCGGGCCCGGACAAGGCTGTCGTCTACTTCCACGGCTGCTCGGCCAACTACTACGAGCAGCACGTGGCCGACGCCGCGATCGCGATCCTGAAGCGCAACGGATACGAGACGATCATCCCCGAGCAGGTCTGCTGCGGCCTTCCGATGATCAGCAACGGGCTCTATGCCGACGCCCGCAACAAGGCCCGCACCAACATCGACGCGCTGGTCGGGTACGCGCGCCAGGGCTACAAGATCGTCGGCACATCCACGTCGTGCACGCACACGATCAAGGCCGAGTACCACGAGATGCTCGACGTCAAGGACGACGACGCGACCGTCGTCGCGAACGCGACGTGGGACATCTGCGAGTTCCTCCTCGATCTCCACGAGCAGGGCAAGCTCAACACCCGGTTCGGCCGGCTCGACGAGGACCTGCCGTACCATGCTCCGTGCCAGCTCCGCTCCCATGGGATCGGCCTGCCGGCGATGGAGCTCTTCGCTCTCGTGCCCGGGCTCCGCGCGGCCGACATGGACCACGACTGCTGTGGGATCGCGGGCACGTACGGGATGAAGAAGGAGAAGTACCCGATCGCGCATGGCCGTCGGCGCTCCGCTCTTCGAGAAGATCCGGGCAAGCGGAGCCCCCGAGGCTGCCTGCGACTCGGAGACGTGTCGCTGGCAGATCGAGAAGGCGACCGGGACCCGCACGCGGCATCCGATCGAGATCCTCCTCCAGGCATACCGACTCGGCGACGAGGCGGCAGGGACCCAGGGCAAGCCGCCCACGCCCGCCGCCACCTGAGCAACATGGCGGGGATCGAGGGCGGCGACTGGCGCGTCGTGGATGCCCGTCGGGAGGTGGATGCGCCCGAGGCCGTCGACGTCCGCCTCGGCGGCGTCGCCTTCCTCGTCAACCGAGCGGCCGGGCTCGGCCCTCTCCATGACGAGCGCGTCCTCGTGGTCCTCCTCGACATCGGTTTCTCGGTCCGGACCGAGGCGCGGATCGTGAAACTCCTCTCGATCGCCTGGATCGGCACCGTCATCTATGGGATCGCCCTCTTCGCGGCGATCCTTGCCGCCGCGTAGGATTGACTGCCATGGAAGCGCTTGTCGGAATCGTCGTCGTCAGCCACTCCGCCCAGATCGCTGCCGGGACCGTCGAGCTCGCCCGGCAGATGGCGGGCGACGACCTGCGCATCGAAGCCGCCGGCGGGATGCCCGACGGCTCTCTCGGCACCGACGCAGCCGCGATCATGGCCGCCATCTCGGCGGCGGACAGCGGGGCCGGTGTCCTCGTGCTGGTCGACCTCGGCAGCGCCGTGCTGGCGACGCAGACCGCGCTCGAGCTGCTCGGCGACGACGTGAGTGCGCGCGTCAGGCTCTCGGGCGGGCCGCTCGTGGAGGGCGCGGTGGTGGCCGCGGTCCAGGCGAGCGTCGGTGACGACCTCGCGGCGGTCCTCGCGGCCGCGGAGGAGGCCGCCAGCCTGCCCAAGATCCCCGGGTGAGCACGACCGCGGAGGCGGGCATCCCCGTCGCGCCGCGGCGCGTGGCACTGCTCGGGGCGGGCGCTGTCGGCACGCTCCTCGGCGGACTGCTCGCATCGGCCGGTGCCGACGTGGTCCTGGTGGACCCGTGGATCTCGGCGGACGCGGGCGACGAGGTCGTGATCCACGAGCCCGACGGCCGCCGCGTGGTCGTGCGCGTCGGCCGCGCAGCAACCCCGGCGGCGCTCGCGGCTGCTCCCGACCTGGCCGTCCTGGCCGTCAAGACCTTCGACCTCGCGGGCGCGCTCGACGACCTCCGGGCGTGGCCCGGAACGCCGGTCCTGACCATCCAGAACGGCGTCGGCGCCGAGGATCTCGTCACCGCTGCTCGTCCCGGCGTCGGGCACGTCGCGGGCTCGCTGACCGCGCCGGTCGAGCGCGAGGGCGCCCACGAAGTGCGCTGGCGCGGCCGGGGAGGCATCGCGCTGGCGCCGGTGGCCGGCCCGGTGGGTGGCCTGCGGGACGAGCTCGTCGGCATGTTCGCGCGCGCCGGTCTCCCGGCGCGCAAGCTCGACGACCCCCGCGCCATGAAGTGGTCGAAGCTGGTCGCGAACCTCGTCGGGAACGCGCTCTCCGCGCTCGTTGACCGCGACCCGGGGGAGATCTACGCCGACCCCGTCCTGTTCGACCTCGAACGCAGGCAGCTGCTGGAGGCGCTTGCCGTCATGCACGCCCAGGGGATCCGCGTCGTCGCACTTCCGGGAGCCAACGTGCCTCTCCTGGCCCTCGGTGTGCGGCTGCCCGCGCCGATCTCGAGGCGCGTCCTTGCCCGCGTGGTCGGGAGCCGCCCGGGGCGGGAAGTCGCCGTCGCTGCGGCTCCACCTCCGCGGCGGGGCGCCCGGGCCGTCGGAGGTCGCGTGGCTCAACGGCGCCGTTGCCCGGGCAGGCGAGCGCTTCGGGGTTCCCACGCCGGTCAACGATGCTCTCGCCGCCCTCGTCGATGCCGCCGCGGTGGATCCGGAGCTGGCGGCGTCTCTCGCGGCGGACCCGGGACGGGTTGTCGACCTCGTCGCCGCGTCACCTCGCCGACCCTGACACCGACCCAACGGGAGGACACCGTGCAGACGCTCGAGATCGAGATCCGCAACCCGAACGGGCTCCACCTGCGGCCGCTCGGGCAGTTCGTCCGCACCTGCGGCCGGACCCGCTCCGACGTGACGATCCAGAACCTGGCGACCGGTGCGGGGCCTGTCAACGCGAAGCAGATGTTGCGGGTCCAGCCGCTGGGTGTGCGGATGGGCCACCGGGTCAGGATCACGGCGGAGGGCGAGGACGAGGTCGAGGCGATCGCGACGATCCGTGCCGCGATCGAGTCGGGGCTCGGCGAGGACGTCGGCCCGGCGACGCCCGGTCCCGCGGCGGTGCCGCCGGCGCCCGCGCCTCCGACCGCCGCGTCGGTCACTCCTGCCGCGCTCACGTCCGCCGCCGCGACTGCATCGACGGCCTCGGCGGAGCCGCCGCCTCCGGCGGACCCGGGCGCGGGACGCCTCGTCGGCCTCGGCGCGGTGGCGGGCATCGCCGTCGCGCCCGCATGGCGCTATCGGGAACAGGCACCCGAGGCCGCCACACCGCCCGCCGGCGACCCGGGCGCGGCGATTCGCGCCGCCGCGGTCGCCGCGGAGGCACAGCTGGAAGCGCTCGCGGCGAGGATCCGCGACGCCGGCCGGCCTGACGACGCAGGCATCTTCGAGGCACAGGCTGTCCTGGCCACCGATCCCACGATCGTCGACGAGGCGCTGGCCCGTGTCGCCGCCGGGGCCGATCCCGCGACGGCGGTCGTCGACGCTGCGGCAGACGCGGCCATGGCGGTGGCCGGCCTCGCCGACGAGACGCTGGCCGCGCGCGCCGCCGACGTGCGCGACGTCGGGGCCCGGATCGCCCGCATCCTGCGCGGCGAGACGCTCGCCCTGCCGGACCGGCCCGTGATCGCGATCGCCGACGACCTTCCGCCGTCGGTCACGGCCGAGATCCCCGCCGCCTTCCTGCTCGGCATCGCCCTGGCCGGGGGATCGCGGACCGCGCACGCGGTCATCCTGGCCCGCGGACTCGGCATCCCGTGCGTCGTCGGTTGCGCCGGCCTGGTCGAGGCGGTCGATGCCGCCGCGGGCGGCGGCGGGGGAGGCCGGTGGAGATCGCCCTCGACGGCGAGTCGGGCGTCGTTCTGATCGACCCGGACGACGCTGCGCGCGCCGCGCTGCGCGATCGCGCGCAGGTCCTCGCCGATCGCCGCTCCCGGGCCGCGTCCGCGCGCGGCCGACCCGGCGCGACGGCGGACGGCGCTCGCGTGCTCCTCGTCGCGAACATCGGGAGCCCGGACGACGCCGCGCGCGCGCTCGACGTCGGCGCCGAGGGCGTCGGGCTCTTCCGGACCGAGTTCCTGTTCATGCAGCGCCAGGCGCCGCCGGCCGAGGAGGAGCAGGTGGCCGCTTACCGTCGCGCCTTCGAGGCGTTCGGGCCCGGAGCGCCCGGTGGTCGTCCGCCTCGCCGACATCGGGGGCGACAAGGCGATCCCGTACCTGGGGCTCCCCGCCGAGGCCAACCCGTTCCTCGGCGTCCGGGCGATCCGGCTTGCCTATCGCGACCGCGAGCTCCTGCTGACCCAGCTGCGGGCGATCTGGCGCGCCGGCGGGCTGGCCGACGTCGTGCCCCACGTCATGGCCCCGATGGTCGCCACGCTCGAGGACGTCGACCTGCTCGACGCGCTCCGCGACGAGGCCCGGGCCGCGGTCTCGCCGCCGGCCACCCGTGCGCCGAGACGATGGTGACCGGGATCATGGTGGAGGTCCCCGCCGCCACCCTCCTGGCCCCCGAGCTGGCCCGGCGGGTTGCGTTCTTCAGCATCGGCACGAACGACCTGACCCAGTACCTCATGGCCGCCGACCGCGGCAATGCGATCCTGGCCCGCTTCCAGGACGCGCTCCACCCGGCGGTCCTGCGCGCGATCGCGGGCGTGGTGGCGGGGGCCGACGCCGCCGGCATCCCGGTGGCCGTGTGCGGCGAGCTCGCCGGCGATCCGGATCGGCGCGCTCGTCCTCGTCGGCCTGGGCGTGGACGAGCTGTCGGCCGACGCCGGCGTCGCTCGACGAGGTCCGCGCCGCGCTGGCCGCGTGCACGATGGACGACCTCCGCTCCCTGGCGCGGGCCGCGCTCGTTGCGCCCGACGCGGCCGCGGTCCGCCGGGCCGCGGCGGTGCTTCTGGCGCGCGCGCCGGTTCGCGGCACCCGCGGGGATGAGCGGCCCGGCCGCCTGACGGCCCGTATACTCGCGGTGCATGGACGCCGTCACCGTCCTCCGGGCGATCGCCCTCACGGTCGCTGCGTACTTCATCGGCGGCATCCCGTGGGGCGTCATCGTGGCGCGCCTCTCCGGCGGCCCGACCCGCGGACGATCGGGAGCGGCCGGACGGGCGGGGCGAACGTCATGCGCGCGCTCGGCCCGCGCCTCGCGCTCCTCTCCGGCCTCCTCGACATGCTGAAGGGCACGGCCGCGGTCCTCCTCGCCCGCTTCGTGGGGGCGGGCATCGAGGTGGAGGTCCTGCCGGCGTGGCCGCGATCATCGGCCACAGCCGGTCTCCCTTCCTGGGGTTCTCCGGCGGCCGGGCGTCTCGGCGGCTTCGGGGCGCGCTCGTGATCGCGCCGCGTCATCGGCCGTTCGCTGGTCGTCTTCCTCGCGGTGCTCGTGGTCACGCGTTACACGTCGCTCGGCTCGCTCGTTCGGCGGCAGTCGGCGGGCCATCGCTCGCCCTCATGATCGTGACGGGCGGCCAACGGCCAGCTGGTGTACGCGGTCGTCGGGACGGTCCTCATCTGGTTCTTCCATATCGACAACATCGGCCGACTCCTCGCGGCGAGGAGCGCAAGTTCGGCGCGAAGTGACATGGCGGTCCCGGTCGCCTCTCCCCGTCGGACCGTCCGAGGGTCGGGCCCGGCGCGGCTGGGGTAGACTTCCGAGGGCGGCGGCACCGCCGCCGACGAGCCCGCTGTCCCGGCGCCGACCGGGCCGTGGAGGAATGCACGACCATGTCCGCCGAGGAGCTTCGCGCGCAGATCCGCGAGGTCCCGGACTTCCCGAAGCCGGGCATCCTCTTCTACGACATCACGACGCTGCTGAAGGAGCCGGGCCCTACCGCGAGGCGATCGATCTGATGCTCGAGCCGTACGCGACGAAGATCGACATCGTCGTCGGGATGGAGTCGCGCGGCTTCATCTTCCGCCCCGATGGCCTACCAGCTCGACGCCGGCCTCGTCCCGGTCCGCAAGCTCGGCAAGCTGCCGGCCGAGACGATCACCGTCGAGTACGCGCTCGAGTACGGCTCCAACACGCTCGAGATCCACCGCGACGCGATCCAGCCCGGCCAGCGGGTCCTCATCGTCGACGACCTGCTCGCGACCGGCGGCACCGTCAACGGCACGATCGAGCTCGTCGAGCGGCTGAAGGGCGAGATCGTCGGCCTCGCCTTCCTCGTCGAGCTCGACTTCCTCAAGGGTCGCGACCGGCTCACGGGCCGGAGTCACGAGCGTCATCCAGTACTGACCGGCCGGCCGATCGCCCCCGACCCGGCCCGGTCCGGCCACCGATGAGCGACCCGGACCGACCCGCACGCCGCCCGGAGGTCCCACCCGCCGCCCTCGCCCGACGAGGCCCGCGCCTGGACCGTCGCCGCTTCTTCCGAGTCTCGCCGGCGAGCCGCGGACCGCGGCGACGATCGTGGGCGCGGCTGGGGCCCTGCGCGACACGACCCCGGAGATCGCGGCCGGCGTCCTCGCGGACGGCGCGGCCCGGCCACCCGCGGCGACCCGGCCACGCCCGGGCTCCCGGATCCCGACCGGCTTCCGGACCCCGTTCCGGCTCGAGGCGGATCGCCTCGTCCTCATCGACCAGCGCCGGCTCCCCGACGAGCTCGTCGAGGTCGCCTGCGAGTCCGCCGCCGAGGTCGCCTGGGCGATCCGCGAGATGGTCGTCCGCGGCGCGCCGGCGATCGGCCAGGTCGCCGCGATCGGCCTCGCGCTGACGGCGGAACGCGCCAAGCCGCGAGCCGTACGCCCGGCGAGCGATCCTGCGCGGGGCCGCCAACGCCCTGGTCAACGCGCGACCGACCGCGGTCCGATCCGCTGGGCCTCGAACCGCGTGATGGCCCGCTACGCGGCGATCGGCGAGCTCGCCGACGATGGGCCGGCGATCGCGAGCGATGCGCGCGGAGGCCGAGGCCATCGTCTTCGAGGCGACGGCCGACCACGCCGTCATGGCCCGCCTGGGCGCCGGGCTCCTGCCCGAACCCCCGGATCGGCCGCTCCAGCTGCTCACCCACTGCAACACGGGCCCCTCGCCTGCGGCCAGTTCGGGACGGCGCTCGGCGTCGTCCAGGCGCGGCCTCGGACGGACGGCCGGTCCACGTCTGGGTCGACGAGACGCGGCCGTACCTCCAGGGCGCCCGGCTCACGGCCTGGGAGCTGGCCCAGGCGGGCGTCCCGCACACGCTCATCGCCGACGTCGCGGCCGGCGGCTCCTCGCCTCCGGCGAGGTCGACGCGGTCCTCGTCGGGGCGGACCGGGTCGCCGCCAACGGCGACACCGCGAACAAGGTCGGCACGTACCCGCTGGCCGTCCTCGCGGCGCGCCACGGCGTGCCGTTCTACGTCTGCGCCCCGACCGCCTCGGTCGACGGCGAGACGCCGGACGGCGCCGCGATCCCGATCGAGATGCGGGGAACGGCCGGAGGTGACGTCCCTCGGCGGCAGCGCATCGCGCCGGCCGGGCGCGGCCGCGCAACCCGTCCTTCGACGTCACGCCGGCCGAGCTGATCACCGGGATCGTCACCGAGGAGGGCGTCCTCCGGCCGCCGTTCGGGCCGTCTGTCGCGGCCGCCGTCGAGGCCGCGCGAAGCCCGCCGGCGGCCGCACCGCCGCCGGGCACGCGGCGCGCCGCGCGGCAGAGCCCGCCGGTCGGTGACGGTCTGACTGGCCACCTCGGCCGTGCCGGTCGCGGCGGCCCGCGTCGCTGATCGTCCGGATCGACCACCGACCGGGCGCTCCTGCGCGACTTCCTCGAGCGCGACCGGCTGTACGCGGCGTACGCGATCTGCGACCTCGAGGAGCGCGAGTTCGCCCGGACCCGCTGGGGCGTCGCGCTGGGACGGCGACGCGCCGATCGCGGTCGTCCTCGAGTACTCCGGCTCGCGCCGCAGCCGCTGTTCGTGATGGGCGAGGACGACGGCATCGCGGCGATCCTGCGCGACGTCATCCGGCCGCGGGCCGCGTACGTCGCCGCGCTCGCCGGCGAGCCTGCCGGCGATCGAGACCGGCTACCGCGTCGACCCGGGCCCGCACGATGGTCCGGATGTGGGTCGACCGGGCGCGCTTCCGGCCGTACCCGGCGGCGTCGCCGCGCCTGCTGCCGGTCGAGATCGGCGAGCTCAACCGGCTCTACCAGCTCGGCTTCGCGTCGTGGCTGCCGCCGCGACGCGATCGCCGACGGCGTCTACTACGGCATCCGCGTCAACGGCCGGCTCGTGGCCGCGGCCGGCACCCACGTCATCAGCCGCGAGCGCGGCTCGCGCGTCGTCGGCAACGTCCTGACCCACGTCGACTACCGCGGCCGCGGCTTCGCGACGGCGGTCACCGGCGCCGTGACCGCCGAGCTCCTGCGGACTCTGCGACCAGGTCGTGCTCAACGTCCGCGCCGACAACCCGCCGGCGCTCCAGGCCTATCGCCGGCTCGGCTACGCCGAGCACGTCCGCTTCGAGGAGCGCCTCGTCCACCGGCTCGGCTCGCCCTGGCCGGACCTCGCCGCGCTCCGCTCCGGCGCCTCGTTCGCACCCGCAAGGAGACCGCTCGACTCGATGACCACCGCCAGGACGTCCTGCCCGCCCACGACGTCACCGACCTCGGCCTCGCCGCCGAGGGCGTCCGCCGGATCGAGTGGGCCGAGCGCGAGATGCCGGTCCTGCGCCTCATCCGCGAGCGCTTCGAGCGCGAGCGGCCGCTCGCCGGCCTGCGGATCGGCGCCTGCCTCCACGTCACGACCGAGACCGCCAACCTCATGCGGACGCTCAAGGCCGGCGGCGCCGAGGTCGTCCTCGGCGCCTCGAACCCGCTCTCGACCAAGGACGACGTCGCGGCGGCGCTCGTCGCCGAGTACGGGATCGCGGTCTACGCCCGCCGCGGCGAGGATCGCGACACGTACTACGCGCACCTCAACGCGGTCGCCGACACGCACCCGCAGCTCACGATGGACGACGGCTGCGACCTCGTCTCGCTCCTCCACAGCAGAGCGGCCGGACCAGGTCGCGGAGGTCCTCGCCGGGACCGAGGAGACGACGACCGGCGTCATCCGGCTCCGGGCGATGGCCGCCGACGGCGCGCTCGGCTTCCCGGTCGTCGCGGTCAACGAGGCGCAGACGAAGCACCTCTTCGACAACCGCTACGGGACCGGCCAGTCGCACGCTCGACGGCATCCTGCGGGCGACGAACATCCTCATCGCCGGCCGGAACGTCGTCGTCGCCGGCTACGGCTGGGTCGGCAAGGGGATCGCGTCGCGGATGCACGGCCACGGCGCCCACGTCGCGGTCGTCGAGGTCGATCCGGTCCGGGCGCTCGAGGCGCTGATGGACGGCTATCCAGGTCATGACCGTCGGCCGAGGCCGCGCGCGTGGGGCGAGCTGTTCGTCACCGCGACCGGCAACATCAACGTCTTCCGGCGCGAGCACTTCGAGGCGATGCGCGACGGCGCGATCATGGCCAACAGCGGCCACTTCGACGCCGAGCTCGACCTCGCGGCGCTGCGCGCGATGGCCGAGGGCCACGTCCGCGAGGTCCGCGAGAACGTCCAGGAGTTCGACCTCGGCGGCAAGCGCCTCCACCTCATCGCCGAGGGCCGGCTCGTCAACCTCGGCGCCGCCGAGGGCCACCCGGCCGCGGTCATGGACATGAGCTTCGCCAACCAGGCGCTGTCCGCCGAGTACGTCGCGCAGCACCACGCCGAGCTCGAGCCGCAGGTCTACGTCGTGCCCGAGGCGATCGACGCCGAGGTCGCCCGGCTCAAGCTGGCCGCGCTCGGGCATCACGCTCGACGCGATGACCGCCCGAGCAGGCCGCTACGTCGCCTCCTGGCAGCACGGCACCTGATGCCACGGACCCGAAGGCCGCGACGGGACCGGCGGGCTCCAGTGGGCCTGACCGGCGCCAGACGGCGCCGTACGGCCGAGCTGGCGCTCGCTCGATTCGGGCTCGCCGACCGCTCGTCGACCGGCGTCGTCGCCTCGGCGAGCGTGCGTCGACGGCGACGGCATCTGCGGTGGCTCGAGGGCCGGCCGGCGGAGGGGGGCCGCCAGGTCCTCGTCGCCGCGACCGGCGACGGCGCCGCGGACGCTCACGCCCGCGGGCTTCAACGTCCGGACCCGCGTCCACGAGTACGGCGGCGCCGCGTACCTCGTGGCCGGCGAGCGTCGTCGTCGTGTCGGACTTCGGCGACGGGCCGGCTCCATCCGCGTCGTGCGCCCGGACGGCGCGGCCGACGCCGATCACGCCCGAGGGGCCGGGCGGTATCGCGGACCTCGAGCTCGACGCGGCGGCGGCCGGCTCTTCGCGGTCCGCGAGGACCACCCGGCCTGGCGACGGCATCGCGCCACGAGTCGTCGCCGATCCCGATCGACGGCTCCGCGGAGCGGCGCGGTCGACGTCCTCGTCGAGCGGCGCCGACTTCTACGCCGCGCCGCGCCTCTCCCCGGACGGCCGACGCTCGCCTGGCTCGAGTGGCACCACCCGAACATGCCCTGGGACGGGACGGAGCTGCGGCTCGCGGTCGACGCCGCGGGACGGTCGCGGGCCGGGCCGGCGTCGTCGCCGGCAGCCGGACCGACTGGATCGACCCAGCCGCGCTGGTCGCCCGACGGCATCCTCCACTTCGTCGCCGACCGGACCGGCTGGATGAACCTCTCCACCGCTGGCGACGGCGAGCGGGTCATCCTCGCTGACGGCCGATGGAGGCCGAGTTCGCCGGTAGCCGGACTGGGTCTTCGGCTACGCCGACGTACGGCTTCTGCCGCCGACGGCTCGATCGTCGCGATCGGCCGGAGCGGCGGCCGCGACCGGCTGTACCGGATCGACGCCGCGGCGGCGCCGGCCGGCGATCGTCGACCTGCCGTACACCGAGATGAGCCGGCCTGGCTCGCCGTCGGCCGGCGACGCCGTGCGTCGCCGCGGCGCCCGGACACGCCCGGACCGATCGTCGCGGTCGACCTCGCGACCGGCGCCGTGGACCGTGGTGCGCCGCTCGTCGACGTGGCCCGGCTCGACCCCGCCGACGTCTCGATCGGCGAGCTCGATCGACGTTCCCGACCGACCGGCGGCCGGACGGCGCACGGCATCTTCTACCGCGCCGCGAACCCGGCCTTCGCGGGGCCCCGACGGCGAGCTGCCGCCGCTCGTCGTCACGAGCCACGGCGGCCCGACCGCGGCGGCCTTCACCGGCCTCGACGCACGGTCCAGCTGTTCACCAGCCGCGGCTTCGCCGTCCTCGACGTCGACTACGGCGGCAGCGCCGGCTACGGGCGGCGTACCGCAAGCGGCTCGAGGGCGAGTGGGGCGTGCGACGTCGACGACTGCGTCGCCGGCGCGGGCTGGTCGCCGACGGGCGAGGTCGGACCGGCGCGCGCATGGCGATCCGCGGCGGCAGCGCGAGCGGCTACACGACGCTCGCCGCGCTCGCCTTCCGGCGACGCCTTCGCGGCCGGGCACGAGCTACTTCGGGATCGGCGACCTCGAGACGCTTCGTCGGACGACACCCACAAGTTCGAGTCGCGCTACCTCGAGCGGCTCGTCGGCCCGTACCCGGAGACGCGGGACGTGTACCACGACCGATCGCCGCTCTTCCACGCCGACGGATCTCGTGCCCGGTCCTCGTCCTCCAGGGCGCCGAGGACCGGGTCGTGCCGCCGGCCCAGGCCGAGCGATCGTCGAGGCGCTCGCGCGAAGGGCATCCCGCACGCCTACCTGCTCTTCCCGGGCGAGGACCACGGCTTCCGGCAGGCACGACGCCATCATCCGCTCGTTCGGGGCGGAGCTCTCGTTCTACGGCCAGGTCTTCGGCTTCACGCCGGCCGACGAGCTGCTCGGATGCCTGGCGGTCGACGGGCGGGTCACGACGCTGACGCCGGCCGGCGCGGTCGCCCGGAGGCGCAGCGGTGGTCTCCCTCGACCCGCCGCATGACCAGCATCGTCGACGCGCCGCACTACCTGTTCACGTCGGAGTCGGTGACCGAGGGCCACCCGGACAAGATGTGCGACCAGATCAGCGACGCGATCCTCGACGCGATCATCCGCGACGACCCGACGGCGCGCGTGGCCTGCGAGACGGCGACCACGACCGGCACTCGTCTGCGTCCTCGGCGAGATCACCACGACCGACGTACGTCGACTTCCAGGACGTCGTCCGCGACACGGTCCGCGAGATCGGCTACACGGACGCCGACTACGGCTTCGACTACCTGACCTGCGGCACGCTCGTCTGCGTCAAGGAGCAGTCGCCGGACATCGCGCGGCGTCGACGAGGCGCTCGAGACGCGCGGCAAGGGTGACCTGCACGAGCTCAGGGCGCCGGCGACCAGGGCATGATGTTCGGGTTCGCCTGCCGCGAGACGCCCGAGCTCATGCCGCTGCCGATCGCGCTCGCCCACCGGATGGCGCGGCGCCTGGCCGAGGTCCGCAAGATCGGGTCAGCTGCCCGTACCTCCGCCCGGACGGCAAGACGCAGGTCACCGTCGAGTACGAGCACGGCGTGCCGACGGCGCGTGCGGACCGTCGTCGTCGCCGCGCAGCACGACCACGAGTGCGACCGAGCGGCTCCGCGACGACCTCATCGAGGCCGTGATCCTGCCCGTCATCCCGCCTGAGCTGCGGCCGGCTCGACCCGCGATGCACGTCAACCCGACCGGCCGGTTCGTCATCGGCGGGCCGATGGGCGACGCCGGCCTGACCGGGCCGCAAGATCATCGTCGACAGGTACGGCGGCATGGCCCGCCACGGCGGCGGCTGCTTCTCCGGCAAGGACCCGACGAAGGTCGACCGCTCGGCCGCCTACGCCGCGCGCTGGGTCGCCAAGAACGTCGTCGCCGCGGGGCTCGCCGACCGCTTCGAGATCGAGGTCGCCTACGCGATCGGGATCGCCCAGCCGCTCTCGATCTCGATCGAGACGTTCGGCACGGGCCGCATCCCCGACGAGCGGATCCTCGGCCTGCATCGACCGGCACTTCGACCTCCGCCCGGCCGCGATCATCGCGGCGCTCGACCTGCGCCGGCCGATCTACCGGCAGACCGCCGCCTACGGCCACTTCGGCCGGCCGGACCTCGACCTGCCGTGGGAGCGCACCGACAAGGCCGCCGTCCTCGCGGCCGAGGGCGGGCTTCCCGATCCCGGAGTCACGGCGGCCGGAGCCCTGGCCGACGACGGCGGCCGTCGAGCCGCGCCCTGGTGCCCGACCGCCGCGGCCCGCTAGAACCGCGCCCGATGTACGCCGTCATCCTCGCCGGCGGCGGCGGCACGCGGCTCTGGCCCCTGAGCCGCCCTGAACGGCCGAAGCCGTTCCTCCCGCTCCTCGGCGACCGGTCGCTCCTCCGGCGCCTGCGACGCGGGTCGACCGCGCTGGCCGGCTCGGGACGTGACGGACGTCGTGGACCGTCCGCAACGTCGGCCTCGTCCGGGCGCAGCTGCCCGGACCTGCCGGCCGCGAACCTCATCGCGGAGCCGCTCGGTCGCAACACCGCCGCGGCGATCGCGCTCGCGACCGTGGCCGTCGACCGCCCGGACGACGACGTCATGCTCGTGCTCCCCGCCGACCACCTGGTCGGCGACGAGGCCGGTTCCGGGCGGTCCTCGGGGCGGCCGCCCAGGTCGCCGCGCGGCCCGATCGAGCGCTGGTCACGCTCGGCATCGAGCCCACGCGGCCGGCGATCGGGTACGGGTACGTCGTCGCGCGCCGACCGGATCGTCGCCGGGCTCGGGGTCTTCCGCGTCGACCGCTTCGTCGAGAAGCCGGACGCTGTCGCCGCGGCCGACCTGCTCGCCGGTCCCGGGCAGGCGTCGTGGAACGCCGGCATCTTCGCGTGGCGGCGAGACGCGATCCGCGACGCGCTCGATGCGTGGGCACCCGAGATCCTGGGCCGATCCGGGACGGCGCATGTCGCGGGAGGCCGGCCGCGCACGAGCCGCGTAGCGACGGTCGCGCGACTCGATCGACTACGCGGTGATGGAGCCGGCGCGGTGGTCGGGCGAGTGGTCATGCGGCGGGCGGACGTCGGCTGGAGCGACCTCGGCGGCTGGACGGCGCTCCTCGAGGCGCTCGGCGCACGGGCGGCGAGGCCGGCGAGCCGGCCGATGGTCGGCTCGGGGACTCGCCCGACGTCGGATCGGAGGGACGTTCGTCCTGTCCCGGGCGTCTCGTCGTCACGGTCGGTCTGCGCGACGCCATCGTCGTCGAGACACCGGACGCCGTGCCTCGTCTGCGCCGCGGACCGCTCCAGGACGTGCGGACGATCGTCGAGCGGGTGACCATCGCGGAGGAAGACCTGTGAGCACGCCGGAGGTGCCGCGGTGCTCCCGCGCGGATCGTCTTCGGGACGGATGGCTGGCGAGCGAAGGTCGCCGACGACTACACGTTCGAGGCGGTCCGGCGCTGCGCCGACGGCGTCGCCCGCTAGGTCGTCGACCGCGGCGAGCGGCGAAGGGGGTCGTCGTCGGCCTACGACCGTCGCTTCGCGAGCGAGTACTTCGCCGTCGCGGCCGCAGAGGTGCTCCTCGCCCACGACATCCCGGTCGCGTTCGCCACGCAGGCGGTGCCCACGCAGATGTCGTCCTACGAGGTCGTGGAGCGGGGTGCGGCGGCCGGCGTCGTCATCACGGCCAGCCACAACCCGTGGACCGACAACGGGTTCAAGGTGAAGTCGCCGACCGGCGCTGCGGCAGGACCGGAGATCCTCGCGGCGATCGAGGCGACGATCGCGGGAACGGGTGGCCGCGCCGCGTCGCCCGTTCGCCGACGCCGAGGCGGCCGGGATGGTCGAGCGGTTCGACCCCTTCGACGGATACGAGCGGTTCGTCGCGCGCACGCTCGACCTCGAGCGCTCGGCGGCCGACGTCGCGTTTGCTCGTCGAACCGCTGTACGGCTCGGGAGCCGGGTGGATCGCGCGGCTCCTCGCGGGCGGCCGCGCGCGTCACCGAGCTGCACCAGGAGCGGAACCCCTACTTCGGCGGCGTGAACCCCGAGCCGATCCGCCCGAACATCGACGAGGCGCTCGGGTCATCGCGGCGGCGGGTACGACCTCGGCCTGCTTCTCGACGGGGACGCGGACCGGGCCGGCGCCGCCGACGAGCGCGGCACGTTCATCCACCAGCTGCAGGTCTACGGCCTGCTCATGTACTACCTGCTCGAGCACCGCGGGATGCGCCGCCCGTCGTGTACACCGTGAACGAGACGTCGATGGCCGGCGGCTGGCGAGCGGTACGGCGTGCCGTCCACGAGACGTCGGTCGGGTTCGAGTTCGTCGGCCCGAAGATGATCGAGACCGACGCGATGATGGGCGGCGAGGAATCCGGCGGCTACGGGTTCGGCATGCACCTGCCGGAGCGCGACGGGATCTACGCCGACCTCCTCCTCCTCGACCTGTTCCTTCGCGAGCGCGCCGCCGGTCGCTGGCCGGTGTCGCCGCGTCGAGCACCTCCACGAGATCGCCGGCCCGTCTTCTACCAGCGCGTCGACATCCACGTCGACCGGGCGCTCTACCCGGCGCTCAAGGAGCGGCTCATGGTCGCGCTCGCGCGAAGGCGCCCACCGCGCTCGCCGGGGAGCCGGTGGCGCGCACGGAAACGCTCTCCACGGACGACGGGTTCAAGTTCTGGATCGCCGACGGGACGTGGCTGCTCGTCCGCGTCAGTGGGACGGAACCGCTCGTCCGGGTCTATACCGAGGCGAGTCGAACGCCGTCGCCGATGCGCTCCTGGTGGCCGGCGAGCGGCTCGTCCGAGGCTGACCCGCGCGGGTCGGAGCTCGCGCCGGGCGGGCCGGGACGATCCGAGCTGCCGGGCTGGTGAGCCTGGGCCGCCTGAGCTATCGTGTGCTTCGTGACCGTCGCCCCCGGCAGGTCGGAGCGACCCGGCGGCGGTCCCTGCTCGGCTCGGCAACGGCCATGGAGGGACATCGGCGATGCACAGCTCCCTGATGGGGGCAAGGTGGAGAAGGCGAACCGCTACGCGCGCGAGCTCGACCGCGTGACGTTCGAGCGGTTCACCCTCACGTTCCGCGGTGACAACGACACCCATCACGTGACCCTCGCCGACGGCACGTGGCACTGCACGTGCCACTTCTTCGAGAGCTGGCACAGCTGCGTCCACCTCCTCGCCCTTACGAAGATGATCGGGGCGATGCTCCCCGAGGCGTCGCAGGTGTCCATCTTCACGGCCGTGGAAGAGGTCGCCGCGGTCGGCTGACGTGCCGGCCCGCCCGGCCGGCTCGCGCTCGGCACCCTGGACCCCGGCCCGGCGCCGGGTCCGTCATGTCCGGTCAGGGACACCCGCTGATCCGGCCGCCGCTCGAGCCGGGCGGGGCCGGCAACCGGACTCCGGGCTCCCAGGCCTCCCCTGCGCGCACGAACGTGGCGATGTGGCTGATGCCGGCCGCGTCCTCGATCACTACGGCGAGGCGGTGCCCGTCGCGGTTGAGCACGACCCCGCCCCGGACGACATCACCCGGTGCGAGGCGCGGTCCGTCGCCCGGCGCCCGACGTCGTTCCAGCACATCGGTCACGGGGCCCACGAGCAGCCGACTCTCGTCGCCGAGGACGACGAGAGTCCGCCCGTCGCCGGACGTCCCGAGCGCGAGCGCCCGGAACGGGATCCCATCGATCACACCCTCCGTCGCGAGGTCAACGATCCCGACGAGAGTGCGCGCGTCGCGACCGCGCTGGACGATCGCCACCTGATCGCGTCCGAGCCACGCAGGCGGAGCCCCAAGCGACTCGTTGGGCAGCTCCACAACCGCGGCGCGTCCCGCCGCCGCCTCGACGACGACGAGGGCGCTCGGACTCTCGGCGGACGGAGGGCGGGCGATCGCCGCCAGGCGCGTCCCGTCCGGCGACGCTGTAGCTGCGAAGATGATCGCGTCATCCGGGAGCGCGCCGCTCCACCGGAGGTCGAGGGGACGCCACCCCGCTCCCGCGAGGAGTCCTGCCGGCCCGTGCGCCGCCAGGAAGGCGCGGCCGTCGGCCAGCAGGGCCACGAGCGACCCGTCGCCCAGTGCCGTCACGGCCATCGTCGACGGATCCGGAAGGGGGAGCGCGGTGCTGCCGACAGACGACCGGACGAGCGCAAGGGCGGGGACGTCATCGACCGTGGCGAGAAGGAGAAGCGCCGGCTCGGCGGTCGCGCCGGGCGCCGCCGTTGGCACGATGGTGGGGGAGGAGGCAGCCGGTGGCTGGCTGGGCGGGACCGAACCGCAGCCGGCGACGATCCCGGCTGCGACCCAGGCCGCGACGATGCGGGTGACCCGGCGCCGGCGACCCGGCCTGGATGCGTGCCCCGCCCGACCGTGGGCCGGGCAGGGCACAGGACGGCGGAGCGGCGGGTTGGTGGTCACCGGAGGATGTCGCCCCCGAGGAGCGCGCCGGAGCCGGCGTCCAGGAAGAGCTTTACGGCGCGGAGGTTCTCGCTCAGATCGCCTTGTGCGTCGGCTTCGACGACCCAGGCGAGCCGGAGTGTGGCGTCCGGGGCGTCCGGCGCCGCGGGCTCGAACGCATCATTCAGGGCGATCCAACCGAGCGCGACCGCCGTGATCGCGACCTGCCCCGGGCGGCTCCCGAGGAGGTCTGCGAGGGCAACGGTCGCGTGCGCCCTGGCCGTCGCCTCGTCGATCACGCGGGACGGTCGGGACGCGAGGGGACGCTCGGTACGCACCACGGCGTGGACCCGCCCATCGGGCCACAGGTCGATGCGGACGCCGTCGCCGGCGACTGGGATCCCGTCGTCCACGCGCGGCCAGGCGATCGCCCAGCCCGTGTCGTCCGGCTCCTGCCGGACCTCCGGCTGGCCGGCGACACCGAGGCCGAGATCCGCCGCGAGGGCGGTGGCTCGTGCCGCCGGCCGCCGCGGCACCCGGCAGGCGACGGCCACCCACGGCCTGCCAGCCGAGCGAGACGGCGCCCACGAGGCGGCCCCGCTCGTCGAAGCGCTGCAGGTGCAGGGCGCGGCCCGCTCCATCGCGGCCCGTGACCTCATCGTAGGTCACGCCGCCAAGGCGATCCGTCACGTGCTCGACGTCGACGGACGCGGGCTCCGGCAGGCCGAGCTGCCGGCGGGACATGCCCGCCGCTGCCAGGACCGGGGCTGCCCGCTCAGGGACAAGGGACGTCCGCTCAGCCGCGGGTCCGCCGGCGACGAAGCGGTCGGCTGCGTCGCCCGGGGCGGTCCCGCCCGGAATGCCCAGCCCGATCGCCACACCGGCCACGGCGGCCGCGACAACGAGCCGCGCGCGCCGCTTCCCGAGCGGCGCCCGAAGGGGTGCATGCATCGTCTTCACCTCACAGACACCTGGTGCAGCCCGTCGGGAGAGGCCCGGCCCGCCCCGTCCACTCGTAGCTGCCGTACCAGTTGGCGGCGAACCCCGTGTTGAACACCCCGAGCTTCGCCTGGTCGAAGGCCTGGCCGACCCCCAGCCCTGGCCCGAGCGCGTTCCAGAAGCGGGTCTCGAACATGAACTCGTCGCTGTCCCAGGCGGAGCCGAGGTATCCGAAGTAGAAGTTGGGCCCCGCCCAGGCGCCCACTCCCGCCTTCAACTTCGGGATGCCGAACGCCCCCGGCATCGTGGTCACGGACTCGCCGAGATGGCAGGTCGACATGATCACGAGGTTCGACTTCTGCTTCGCACGAGCCGTCGCGATCTCCGTGGAGTAGATCGTCTTGGCGCCCGTGCAGAGCCCGGCGTCCTCCTTGAAGCCCGCGTACTGCTTGCCATCCGGGTGGAAGTAGTGGTCGCCGTGGGAGTGGACCCAGTAGCCCCAGTCGGCGACAGTCCGGGCCAGCACGTGCGCCCGCGTGAAGACGGCCCCGCTGTAGCTGGTCGTGGTGAAACCCAGGTTGCGGAAGCCGGCGAGTGCCGCGGCCCGCAACTTCGACGGGTAGCTGTCGTTGATCTTCAGGCAGTCGAGTGAGAACGCCGAGACGTTCGTGTCGACCGTGGCCTGGTAGGCGGCACGCGCCGGCCCCGCCGCGACGGCCGCGAGGACCATCATCGCGAGGAGCACAGCAAGCTGGCGAGTCCTCCGTCCGGGAGACATCCGGTGTGACCTCCTCCGGCGGGATGACCGTGGCGGGAGGAGATGGGCCAGCGACGCCTGCGCCGACGCCGCTGCCGGGAGTCTGCACGCGACCCCTTATCCGCCCCTTATCGGGCGGTGCGCCAGGCTCGGGCCGGTTCGCCCGGACGGCGCATTCCGGGCCGTTCGGCTCCCCCCGCAGCGCGGCTCGCGTGCTACGCTCCGCCCGTCACAAGACCCACCGCGTGGCCGCGAAGCCGGTGTGACTCCGGCACAGTCCCGCTACGGTGACCGTCCTCTCGGGGATGGAAGTCCGGTCGCCGGCCCCACGGTGCAGCCGCTCGAACCCTCGAGAGAAAGGGGTTGGCAGGCATGATTCCCGTCACCTAGGGCCCTCGCGTCCGTCGCTGCGTGCCCGCGGCCTTCACATCCGCCCGCGGTCACCCGCCTCAACTCCAGCCAGCGAGGTTTCCCGTTGCGTCTGACTCCTTCTCGCGCTGCCCGCACCGCCCGATCCGTGGCTGTCGTCCTCCTCGCCGCGCTCCTGGCGGCCTGCAGCACCGGTTCCGCCCGAGCCCGACGCCCTCCCCGACGGCGGCCGCCGCCACGCCGGCGCCCACGCCTGTCGCGGCGTTCCCGTTCACGCTCGTCGACGACGAAGGCACCTCGGTCACGATCCATTCCCGGCCCGAGCGGATCGTCTCGCTCACGCCGGCCACGACCGAGATCCTCTTCGCGATCGGCGCGGGCCCGCGCGTCGTCGCCACGACCGACTTCGACGACTACCCGCCCGAGGCGGTCGCCCTGCCCGATGTCGCCTCGTACCAGGGCGTCGACGTCGAGAAGATCGTCGGCCTCGCGGCCGACCTCGTGGTGGCCGGCGGCAATGGCTTCAACAGCCCGGACGCGCTGCGAAGCTCCGCGGCCTCGGCATCCCGGTCGTCGTGATCTACGCGCCCGACGTGGCCGGCGTGCTCAGGGATATCGAGCTCGTCGCCGCGGCGACCGGCGAGCGGGAGGCCGGCGCGGCGATGACGGCGCAGATGGGTGCTGAGATCGGCGCCATCAGGGACGGCTCGGCGCGGCCGGCCGCACGCCCCCCCGCGTCTTCTATGAGCTCGACGCGACCAAGGAGATCTACGGGCCGGCCGACGACTCCTTCCTGGCCGAGATGATCACGCTTGCCGGCGGCGACCCGATCACCACCGGCAGCCCGACCGTCTTCTCCATCCCCCTCGAGACGCTCCTTGCGGCCGACCCGCAGGTCATCGTCCTGGGCGACGCCGCGTACGGCATGACGCCCGAGATCGTGGCCGCGCGGCCCGGCTGGGGCGGGATGGCCGCCGTCGCGAGCGGGGACGTTCGACCCGTGAACGACGTCGTGGTGACGCGACCCGGGCCGCGTCTCGTCGAGGGGCTGCGCGTCCTGGCGCTGGCGATCGACCCGGCCGCCCCCGTGCCGCCCGCCCCGACGGCCGTGCCGTGACGGACCGGCCGTGACGATCGGCGGTCGGGCACTCGCCCTTTCGCGGGCTCGTCGTCGACGCCCAGCGGAGGTGCCGCGCCCGGCCGTCCTCGCCCTGCTCGGCCTCGCCGCCCTGGCGGCCGTCGTCGTGCTCGGCGTGGCCGCTGGCAGCGTGGCGGTCGCGCCCGGCGACACGATCGGGATCCTCCTCCGGGCGGTCGGGCTCCCGCTCGAGCGCACCTGGGCCGCCACGGCCGAGACGATCGTCCTGGAGCTGCGCCTTCCGCGCGTCCTGACCGCGGCCGTGGTCGGAGCCGGGCGGCCGTGGCCGGGGCCACGTTCCAGGGGCTCCTGCGCAACCCGCTGGCTGACCCGTACGTGCTGGGGACCGCGTCCGGCGCGGCGCTCGGCGCGGCGATCGCGGTGGTGATCCCGGTCCGCATCGCGCTTCTCGAGCTCGGGCTCGTCCACGTCTTCGCGTTCATCGGCGGGCTGGCCGCGGTCGCGGTCGTCTACCGCCTGAGCCGCGGCGGACCGCTCGCGCCGCTCACCGGGCTGCTGCTGACGGGCTACGCGGTCGGCTCGCTCCTGGCGGCCGGCCTGTCGATGACGATGTACCTGTCCGGCGCGGACCTCCGCCAGATCTTCTCGTTCCTGCTCGGCGGGCTCGAGGGGTCCTCGTGGATGAGCCTCGCCGTCGCCGCGCCGACTCGTCATCGGCGGGAGCATCGCCATCCTGGCTCGGGCGCGCGCGCTCAACGGCCTCCTGCTCGGCGAGGAGGCGGCGGCCCACCTCGGGGTGGACGTCCGGCGCGAGCGCGGGATCCTGCTCGGCCTCGCGACGCTGGTCACCGCGGCGGCAGTCGCCGTCTCCGGCCTGATCGGCTTCGTCGGGCTGGTCGCGCCGCACCTGGTCCGCCTTGTCGTCGGGCCGAACGCGCGCAACGTGGTCCCCCTGGCGGCGATCCTCGGTGCCGTTCTCCTCGTGGTGGCCGACCTGGTCGCACGCCTGCTCGGCGAGATCCCCGTGGGGGTCGTCACGGCCGTGATCGGGGCGCCCTTCTTCCTCGCCCTGCTGCGCACGGCGCGCGGAGGGTACGAGCTGTGACCGTGATCGCTGCGGCCGCACGACCTGCTCCCGACCCGGCGCCGGCTCTCTCCCGCCGGGCCCAGGCCGTCTTCGAGGACGTCGTCGTCGCGTACCGCGAGCGCACGATCATCCGCGGCGTGAGCCTCGCGATCGCGCCCGGCGAGCGCCTGGCCCTGGTGGGACCCAACGGCGCCGGCAAGTCCACCCTTCTCAGGACCCTGGCCGGCCTCGTGGTGCCGCGCAGTGGGCGGGTCCTCCTCGGCGGGGACCCGGTTGCCTCGCTCGACCGGCCGGCAATCGCCCGGCGGCTGGCTGCCGTGCCGGGCCAGGCGACGCTCCCGTTCTCGGCGCGCGTGGAGGATGTGGTGGCGCTGGGCCGGCTCCCGCACGAGGACCCGTTCCGCGGTCCGCGGGCCGCCGACCGCGCCGCCGTGGACGCCGCGATCTCGCGGGTCGGGATCGACCGCCTCCGTGGTCGCGACGCCCGCGAGCTCTCGCTCGGCGAGCGCCAGCTGGTTCTCGTGGCGCTCGCCGTCGCCCAGGCGGCGCCCCTGCTCGTCCTCGACGAGCCGACGGCCCACCTCGACCTTCGCCACCAGGTCGCCGTCATGGAGCTGCTCGCGGACCTGAACGCGCGGGAGGGCACGACGATCCTCGCCGTCCTTCACGACCTGACCCTGGCCCGTCACTTCTTCCCACGCCTCGTCGTGCTCGAGAGCGGGCAGGTCGTCGCCGACGGGCCGCCGGCGGCCGTACTGACCGCCGACCGCGTGCGCTCGGTCTTCGGGGTGGACGTGGCCCTGACCGGCGGCACGGCGACGCGCGTTGACCGCGCATCGGCGGGCGACTAGGCTGGTGCCGTGATCCCCACGTGCGGAATGCGCCGGACCCGGATGGGCGCCGTCGCCCCTGTCCTCCTCGTCGTTCTGGCCCTCCTCGTCGCGGCCTGCGGCGCGACCGTCACGCCCACCTCGGCGCCGTCGGCGGGATCCACGGCCCCCGGCTCGAGCGGCGCCCCGGGATCGACGGACGGGGCGACCGGCGGCCCGACGGAACAGCCCACGGGCGAGGCGACCGAGCCGCCGACCGGCAGCCCGTCCGGCGCGCCGACCGACACGCCGGCCCCGTCCGCAGGCAGCGCCGACGCCTGCAGCGGGAGCGACGAGAACCGCGCCTTCTATGCGTCGGTCGCCGGGGACGTGACGTGGCAGGTCTACTGCGCGGTGCTTCCGGCCGGCTGGTTCGTCGACACCGGGTCCTTCCGCCTTGCCGGCGGCGGCAGGCTGGAGATCTCGTACAAGGGTCCGGGCGGGCAGCGGATCGAGATGCGCCAGGGCACCTACTGCGCGGGCGTCGACGACTGCATCCCGACGGGGCCAGATGCCGGCTCCGCCTCGTACGGCGACAGGCCGGCACGCCTCGTCGACGCGGGTGGAGGCTCCTGGCTCGTCGTCGCGGAGGGCGGGGACGTCAACTGGGAGGCGAAGGGCCTCGGCATGGACGGCCCGACGCTCGCGAGCCACACGGCCGCCTTCGTCCCGGTCGGCGAGTAGTCCGGAATCCCGGCTCGCCCGCACGATGACCGCCCGTCGCACGGTCCGCGAGCGCATCGACCCACGCCTCACCGCCGCCCTGTTCGCCAACTACCGAACCCCCGTCGACGCCGTCCTCGAGCTCGTCGACAACGCCGTCGACAGCCGAGTCGCAGGGAGGACGCTCGAGGTCGACCTCGCCGTCCACCCTGGGCGGCTGGTCATGGAGATCATTGGCGGGACCGGCATGGGCCCCGGGGCGATCGAGCGCGACTACCTGCGCTGGGGCGCCTCGTCGAAGCGGTCGGGCGATCGGATCGGGCGGTACGGCCAGGGAGGCAAGGCCGCGATCGGCCATCTCGGGAACCGTTTCGAGATCGTCGCGTCGGCCGCCGGCGACGAGGTCGCCTACGGGTTCGAGGACCCGGCGTATCGCGACCGGGCTCGCCTTCGGACGTACGACCTGCGCGCGCGGAAGAAGGTTGTGCTCGCCGCGCTCGGGTACGTGCGCATCGAGATCGGTGAGGTCGACCGGAAGCTGGATCCGCGACGCATGGCGGAGCGGCTCGCGGAGGCGTACCGCCCGATGCTCGAGGCGGGCGAGGTACGGATGGTCGTCAACCGGGCACGGTCGCGCCCAGTCCCTGGGGCGTCGAGGATCGGCACGAGTTCGTCGTGCGGGCTGCCGGTCGGCTTGTCCGGGGCTGGTGGGGCCTGCTGCCCGAGGTGCCGCTCCCCGGTGCGCCGGAGGCCGGCATTCGCCTCTACCACCTCGGCCGGCTCGTCGGGGCGCCGGAGTGGTTCGGGCATCCGACGCCGGCCGCCCACCCAGCCCTCAACCGCCTGGTCGGCGAGGTGGAGCTGCCGCACGTCCCGGTGACGATGAACAAGGCGGACATCGACCGCGGGAGCGAGACATGGGCGGCCGTGGAGGCACGGCTGCACGCCGTCCTGGCGCCTGTCGTTCGACGGCTCACACGCGAGCCCGCCTCGGCCGTCACGCCCGAAGCCGCCCGGACCGCAGAGCAGGTGCGCAGGATCCTGGCCAAGGCGTTGCGTTTGCTCGAGGAGGGCCGGCTGTTCGAATCGCGAGGTCGCGGTGGGGGGCGACGAGCCCGGTGGCCAGCTGGCGCTCGAAGGCGTCCGAAAGCCGGCCCAGATGCCCGCCGAAGGCGGCGACGAGGAGGCCGGCGTGGACCCCGGAGCCTCGGGCGCGACCGAGCCCACGCCGCGCCTTCCACGCTCGGGCGCAGCCGGAGGTCCGGGGACGACCCGCCGCCGCGGGTCGGCCGAGGTGGTCGTGCGCCGCCTCGATCCGCGCCTCCGCAGCGCGCTCGTCGAGGAGGACGGCGTGCGCAAGGTGGTGATCAACAGCGCGTACCCACTCTACGAGGTCCGGAGGGGAGACCTCTGGTACCAGCTCGAGACGGCCCTTCGGGAAGTCTGTGTGACCATCCCGGAGGCGACGGTCCCGGAGTTCGAGCGCCGGGTCAACGAGCTGATGCTGGTCTCGCTGGCGCTGGCGGAGCGGCGCAAGAGGGGCTCCAGGAAGGGCGTCGCGGCGGCGACTGCGGTCCGGGGGCGTCAGACAGGCCTCTGGCGCTGAGCTCAGGTCGTGTGCTAGCGTCGACACACGCGGTTGCACACTGCGTAGCACACCGAGGTTCTGCCATGCCGCTCGTTCGCACGAACCTCACGCTCCCGGCCGAGACGCTCGCGATCATCGACGAGGTCGCCGGCCCGCGCGGCCGCAGCGCCTACATCGCCGAGGTGCTGCTCAAGCAGGCGAAGCGCGATCGGATGAAGAGGGTCTGGGAGGAGAACCGCGGCGCCCTGAAGGGCTCCGAGGCCTGGGGCAGGACGCCGGGGAGACCCTCCGTATCCTGCGCGAGGTCCGCGCCTCGTGGGACCGTCCCAGCCCCGAGCTACCCGCCCTGGAGAGGGAGTCGTGACCCGCAACCCCGACGACTTCGTGCGGATGGGCGTTCCCGTGCTCGCGTACGAGGCGGACGAGCCCGCCTGAGCACACCGGGATCAAGACCCGCCCTGCCGATGCCCGTGTACTGAACATGGCAGCATCGCCGGGCCGCCCGGTCTGGCTGACCCGGCCTTCGCGGGTCGACGCGAGCTGCCTCCTTCGGGCTGTCCGCCCCCGGTGCGTCTACCGCAATGCCACTCTGTAGATCCGGTCGATGTCATGCGCGGAGATCCAGACGGCCGCGTTGTCAGCGGCCACGCTTCCGCTGCCGGCGGGGCGCCCGATCCGCTGGGTCACGCTGTTGGTCGCGGGGTCGATTCGGGCCACGAGGGAATCGCTGATCTGCCCAGACGGCCCCGCCCCCGCGGCGATGTCCCCGCCATCAACGGGGATCTCGGACACGAGGATCGTGGCCACCGCCTGCCCGGGACCACCCGCGTGACCGTGCCGGACCATGCGTCGAGGGTCCAGATCGCGCCCTCTCCAACCGCCAGGAAATCGAGGGCCTCGTCCCACTTCGATGGAGGCCAGCACTTGGCCGCTGGTCGGCGATCCGGTGGAGCGCGCCCTGGGCCGGGCGGTGACCCAGAGCGATCCGAATCCGGAACGCACGCAGGTCGGAGCGGGGATCGACGATACCACCGAGTTGGACGACGGGTCGATGCTCGCCGGCCCACACCGCGCCGAAGCCCGTATCCATGGCGAGGCAGACATCCCCGGGAGGCGGATCGCCGGGCTTCACGGTGTCCGGGTCGAAACGACCGATACCGTCGCCGACGCCTGCGACCCCCGACACCCGCCGCAAGGGACACCCAGTCGGCATCGGGCTCGCCACGATTGCTCCTCGAAGGGGATGGATCGGTGGCAACTCGGGCGCAGGGTCGGGCGTCGGGGTGGGCTCGGGGTCGCGGTCGGCGCCGGAACGCTCGGGGTCGCCCTCGGTGCCGCGTCCGGGACCGTGATGATCGTGCTCCTCGCCGGCGAGGAGCAACCCAGCACCGTCAGGGCCAGAAGGAGCGCGCCCGCCGTGCCTCGCGCGCTCGGCGGCTCACGCCGTGACCTGGCGCCGAGGTGTCGATCACGGGACATGGCGGCCTCCGATCGCCGGCACGGCTCCGGCGAGGCCGGGATCAGGGACGCACCATGGCGGCTCGGCACAGTGTGCCGACGGGGCGCGCACTGTCAACACCTGCGACCGACACGCAGCATCTCGCCCGACGACTCTGCGCTCGTGCCGATCCCGGCCGGCGACGGTTTCGTGGACAATGTGCGGCCACAACCAGACGACCCGGCCGCGCGCCGGTCGGAAGCCAGCGGAGGAGCACCTGACGTGACGGTCGGAACCGCCCTGCACCCGCGGACCGCGCCCCTCAACGCCCGCATGCAGTGGCGCGAGTGGTCCGGGTTCTACGCCGCCAGCGAGTACCACGACAGCCACGTCATCGAGTACAACGCGATCCGCGAAGCGGCGGCGCTCATCGACATCAGCCCGCTCTTCAAGTACGAGCTGCGCGGCCCCGACGCCCTCCGCCTCGTCGATCGGCTCATCACCCGTGATGCGACGAAGCTGATCCCCGGCCGGGTCTACTACACGCCCTGGTGCGACGAGCACGGCCGGGTCATCGACGACGGCACGATCCACCGCCTCGACGACGCCGACGGCGGCCAGGTGATCCGCTGGACTGCCGCCGATCCGCAGTACCGCTGGCTCCGGATGAACGCCCACGGCCTCGACGTCGACGTGGACGACGTGAGCGAGCGCGACGCGGCGATCGCCCTCCAGGGCCCGCTGGCCCGGAAGGTGCTGGAGGCCGCGACCGGCGACGACTTCGCCGACCTCGGCTACTTCCGCCGCAGGACGGCGCGCCTGGCCGGCATCCCGGTCGACGTCTCGCGCACCGGCTACACGGGCGACCTGGGCTACGAGCTGTGGATCCCCGCGAAGCGCGCTGTCAAGGCCTGGGACGTCCTCGTCGCGGCCGGCGAGCCGTACCGGATCCGCCCGGCCGGGATGCTCGCCCTCGACGTGACCCGCCTCGAGGCCGGCCTCGTCCTCATCGAGGTGGACTACACGGGCGCGGTCCACTCGCACATCCCCGCCCAGAACTTCAGCCCCTACGAGATCGGGATGGGCCGGCTCGTGGACCTCGCGAAGGCCGACTACGTCGGGAAGCGCGCCCTGCTCGCCGAGGTCGCGAACGGCGGGCCGGCTCGCCGCCTCGTCGGGCTCGACATCGCGTGGACCGAGATCGAGGCGCTCTACGCCGCGGAGGGCCTGGCGCCGTACGCGCCGCCCACCGTCAGCCGAACCCACGTCCCGCTCCACGCGGGCGGGCGACAGGTGGGCAAGGTCACGAGCACCGGCTGGAGCCCGCTGCTCAAGAAGATGATCGCCCTGGCATCCGTGGGCGTCGCGCACGCCCGGACCGGGACCCGCGTCCAGGTCGAGTGGACCGTGGAGGCGAAGCGGAAGCTCGTCTCGGCGACCGTGGTGGACCTGCCCTTCCTCGACCCGCCGCGCAAGCGCGCGTAGCGGGCCGCCCGAACAGAACCCGAAGCGCACGACGAAGGAGGAGACGCGGGTGGCCGAGCGCTACGACGCGGTGATCATCGGCGGGGGCCACAACGGCCTGACGACCGCCGCCTACCTGGCGAAGGCCGGCTGGAAGACGCTGGTCCTCGAGAAGCGCCACATCCTCGGCGGCGCCACCACGAGCGACGAGATCGTCCCCGGCTACACGTTCAGCGTCCTCTCCTACGTCGTCAGCCTGCTGCGCCCGGAGATCATTCGCGAGCTCGAGCTGCCCAAGCACGGCCTCGAGATCCTGCCCCTCGACGGGACCTACACCGCGGTCCCCGGCGACTACCTCTGGCGCCGCGACGACCATGCGGCGACCATGCGCGAGATCCGCCGCTGGTCGAAGAGCGACGCCGACGCCTACGAGGAGTACGGCCAGCTCATGGCGGAGATGGCCCGCTTCATCAAGCCGATCCTCGGCCTGGTGCCGCCCGACCCGACCTCGATCGACCCGCGCGACTGGCTGGGCGTCATGGGCCTGGCCCGCGACTTCGCGAAGCTCCCCGAGCGCCAGCAGGCCGCCTTCATCGGGCTCATGACGATGAGCGCCGCCGACTTCCTGGACCAGTGGTTCGAGACCGATCCGCTCAAGGCCACGATGTCGGCCTCGGGGATCATCGGGACGTTCCTGGGCGTCCGCTCGCCGGGCACGGCCTACGTCCTTCTCCACCACTACATGGGCGAGATCGACGGCGCCTTCCGCGCCTGGGGCCTCCACAAGGGCGGCACCGGCGCCATCGCCTACGCGATCGCCAACGCGGCGCGCGCGCTCGGCGCCGAGATTCGCACGGACGCCGACGTGGCCCAGGTGAAGCTCTCCGCCTCTGGCGACCGGGCGACGGGAGTCGTCCTCAGCACCGGCGAGGAGATCGACGCGGGCGTCGTCGTCTCGTCCGCCGACGTTCGGCGGACCTTCCTCCAGCTCCTGGAGCCCGGCGTCCTGCCCGAGGACTTCGAGGCCCAGGTGCGCCGCTTCAAGTTCCGCGGGAGCTCCGGGAAGGTGAACCTGGCGCTCGACGCGCTGCCGACCTTCACCAACAACCCGGGCGGGACCGAGTACCTGCGCGGGGCGATGAGCATCAGCCCGTCGGTCGAGTACATGGAGCGCGCCTACGACGACGCCAAGTACGGCCGCTTCAGCCGCCGGCCGTACGTCGACATCGTGATCCCCTCGCTCGTGGACCCGTCCGTGGCGCCGCCCGGCAAGCACATGATGAGCTGCTTCGTCCAGTACGCCCCGTACAACCTGGCCGAGGGGCCGGCCGACTGGGAGAACCAGCGCGAGGCCTTCGGCAACACCGTCATCGACACGATCAGCGAGTACGCCCCGAACCTGCGCGACGTGATCGTCGACAAGTACGTGGTGACGCCCTGGGACATGGAGAAGGACTGGGGCCTCACCGAGGGCAACATCTTCCACGGCGAGCTGAGCCTCGAGCAGCTCTTCTTCAGCCGGCCGATCCCCGGCTGGTCGCGCTACCGCACGCCGATCCGGGACTACTGGATGGCCGGATCCTCCACCCACCCCGGGGGCGGGATCATGGCCGCCAACGGCCGCCTCGCCGCGCTCGAGCTCCTCAAGGCGAAGAAGGGGAAGGTGGCGTAGATGGCCGCGGAACACGCAGCCTTCCACCAGCTACGACGCGATCGTCGTCGGCGGCGGCCACAACGGCCTCGTCGCCGCGGCGTATCTCGCCAAGTCCGGGCTCCGGACGCTCGTGCTCGAGAAGCGGGCGACGCTCGGCGGGACGGTCGAGACGCGGACGCTCGACGACGGCTCCCGAGCGCCCGGCCTCTTCCACACGGTCGGCCGGCTGCGCCCGGCGGTCGTGCGGGAGCTGGGCCTGGCCGACCACGGGCTCGCTCTCGTCGCGCCCGAGGTGCGGGCGTTCGCTCCGCAGCCCGACGGCCGCGCGGTCACGCTCTGGGCGGATGCCGAGCGAACCGAGGCCGAGCTCGCGACCTGGTCCGGCGCCGACGCGCTCGCCTGGTCCAGCTTCGACCGCCAGGTGCGGGCGCTGGCGGGCTTCCTTGCCGCGCTCGGCGAGCAGACCCCGCCGCCGACGATGGGCGCCGGCCTGGGCGACGCGATCACGGGGCTCCTCCTCGGCCGGGCCTACAAGAAGCTCTCGAAGGAGGACGCTCGAAGCCTGCTCCGGGTCCTCCCGATGGCCGTGGCCGACTTCGTGGGCGACGCGTTCGAGACCGACGCGATCCGCGCGACGGTGGCGGCGCGGGCACTCCTGTTCACCGGCCTGGGCGCCTGGTCGATGGGGACCACCGCGACGCTCCTCGCCGATTCTGCCGGCAACGACGGCGGCGCCGCGGGCCAGGCGGTCTTCGCCCGCGGCGGGCCCGGCGCGCTGAGCGACGCCCTCGCGGCCGCGGCGCGCGCGTTCGGCGCGGAGCTGCGGACCGGGAGCGAGGTGGTCGCGCGTGACCTCCGCCGACGGCCGCGTGACGGGGGTGGCCCTCGCCTCGGGCGAGGAGATCGCGACGCCGATCGTCGCCTCCGGCCTCGACCCGAAGCGGACGCTCCTCGGGCTGCTCGGGCCGCTCGACCTGGGCCCGCACCTGCG
Organism: uncultured Chloroflexia bacterium; assembly: GCA_963739365.1. Lineage (GTDB taxonomy): Bacteria > Chloroflexota > Limnocylindria > Limnocylindrales > CSP1-4 > CTSoil-043. Next base: position 159,110 of record CAVUAG010000016.1, read on the forward strand.
CTGGCGGGCCGGCAACGTCCGCCAGCCGGGGACCGTGGCCAAGGTCAACCTGGCCCTTTCCGCGCTGCCCCGCTTCCCCGCGGCCGGCGACGGTGACGAGGGCGCGAAGCGGCTGCGGGGCCGGATCCTCGTCGGGGCGACCGGGATCGACGACCTGGAGCGGGCCTTCGACGCGGCGAAGTACGGGCAGATCTCGGATCGGCTCGTCCTGGAGGCGACGATCCCCACGCTCGTGGACCCGTCGCTGGCCGCGCACGAGGGCGGTCACGTGGTGAGCGTCATCGCCCAGTACGTGCCGTACCGCCTGCGCGACGGCGCCTGGGACGACGCCGCCCGGGCCGCGCTCGGCGACAAGGTCGTGGCCGCGCTCGAGGAGGTGGCGCCGGGAATCGGCTCGCTGGTCACCGCTCGCGAGGTGCTGACGCCGCTCGATCTCGAAGCGGAGTACGGCCTGACGGGCGGCCACCCCTACCACCAGGAGCCGGGCCTCGATGCCTGGTTCGCGTGGCGGCCGCTCGTCGGCTGGGCCCGCTACCGGATGCCGGTCGAGGGGCTCTACCTCGTGGGCCCGGGCGCCCATCCGGGCGGCGGGGTGACGGGAGCGCCCGCGCACAACGCGGTGAAGGAGATCCTCGCGGACCGCCGGAAGCGGCGCTAGCGGCAGCGGCCAGCGCGCGCGCGGCGGCAGGCGGCCCTCAGGCGGGCGTTGCGGGCGTCGGCCCGGCGGACTTCTCCCGTCGCCTGACCGACGCGCCCGACGGGACAACGAGGTCGGGGAACGCGGCGAAGTCGGCCTCGTCGGTCCGCGGCGCGACGAGGCAGTTGCGGCCGACCTGGGCCCCCGGCGGGATCTGCGACCGCTCTCCGACCACGGTGATGCCGGTATGGAGCCGCTCGGGCTCGTCGGCGTTCGGGATCCCCCGGTCGTTGCCGGTGCCGACCACGGCGCCGGCTCCCACGTGCACGAACTTGTCGATGATGGCCGTGTCGACCACGGCGCCGGGTCCGATCTCCGTGTCGAGCAGGATGACCGAGTCGCGCACGACCGCTCCCTCGTAGACGCGCACGCCCGGCGAGAGCACCGAGTTGAGGACCGTGCCGTTGATGATGCAGCCGTGGCTGATCAGCGAGTGGCGGGCGAGCGCCTCGGGGCCCAGCTTCGCGGGCGAACGCTCCTCCGAGCGCGTGTGGATGAGCCACGTCCGATCGAAGAGGTCGAACGGCGGGATCAGCCCCACCTGGTCGAGGTTCGCCTTCCAGTACGCCTCGATGGTGCCGACGTCCCGCCAGTAGCCCTCGAACCGGTGGCCGAAGACCCGGGCTCCGCCGGCCAGCATGGCCGGGATCACGTCGTGCCCGAAGTCGCTCCGCTCGGCCGACAGCCAGGCATGGAGGGCGCGCCGGGAGAAGACGTACACGCCCATCGAGGCGAGGTCGCTCCTGGGCTCGGCGGGCTTCTCCTCCCAGTCGACCACCCGCCCATCGCTGTCGAGCTCGCAGATCCCCATCCGCGTCGCCTCGCCCGGGGGCACCGGGAGCACCGCGATCGTCACGTCGGCGTCGTTCGCCTGGTGGGCCGCGACCATCACCCGGTAGTCCATCTTGTAGACGTGGTCGCCGCTGAGGATGAGGACCGTGTCTGCGCCGCTCTGGTCGATCTCGTGGAGGTTGTAGCGGACCGCATCCGCCGTGCCCAGGTACCAGCCGCTGGTCTGGGCCGACATGTAGGGTTGCAGGAGCTTGATGCCCAGGCCGCGCGGCCGGTCGAAGCCCCACGGACGTCCCGTGCCGACGTGATCGTTGAGGGAACGCGGGTTGTACTGCGTGAGGACGAGCACGTCGTCGATACCCGAGTTCGCGCAGTTGGACAGGCTGAAGTCGATGAGCCGGAACTTGCCGCCGAAGGGAACGGCCGGCTTGGAGCGGATCATCGACAGGATGGAGAGCCGCTCGCCGGCGCCGCCCGCCAGCACGACCGCGAGGACGTTGCCCATCGCCTGCCTCCGCACGGGTTCGCGCGCAACCGCGCCGTGGTCCTTCTCGCCGCAGCCTACCCCGGCGACACCCCCCGTGGAGCGGTCGGAGGTCGTCACGGTGAGGGGCCGTTTGTCGCCAGTTCGCGACTGGGGTCGCGTACGCCGACGGCCGCGCTCCGTCTGCCCCCCGCCCGCTATTCCGTCGAGCGTCAGCTCCCAGCCGCGCAGGCGCTCCAGGAAGCGGTTCGCCGTCAGGTCCAGCTGGATCGGCGTGATCGCCACCCGGTTGTGCAGCACCGCATTGACATCCGTCCCGGGGATCGCATCGCCCATCGGTGGCGAGCCGCCCACCCAGTAGTAGGGGACGCCCCGGGGATCGTCGCGACGAATGAGCTCGTCCTGGTAGGTGCGCTTGCCGAGGCGCGCGACCTCGAAGCCCTCGCAGGCAGCCAGGGGAATCGCCGGGACGTTCACGTTCAGGAGCTGCTCCGGTTCGAGGCCGCGGGCCAGGATCGCACGGGCTACCACGCGCGCCGCGGCCATCGCCAGCTCGAAGTCGTCCGGCTTGTAGTCGTCGTGGCTGATGGCGAAGGCCGGGCAGCCGTTCAGGACCGCTTCCATCGCCGCGCTGACCGTGCCGGAGTAGGTGATGTCGTTGCCCAGGTTCGCGCCGTGGTTGATCCCGCTCGCCACGAGGTCGATCGGCCCGGGCAGCAGGCCCAGGAAGACGAGGCCCACCGCGTCCGACGGCGAGCCGTCGATCGACCAGGCCGGCGAGCCGTCGGCCAGCGTCCGCTCGCGGACGCGGAGTGGACGCCACATGGTCCGCGAGTGGCCCACCGCGCTCTGGTTCGTCTCGGGCGCGATGACCAGGACCTCGCCCAGCGGCTCCAGTGCCTGCTTGAGGGCGAGGAGCCCGCGCGACTCGATCCCGTCGTCGTTGGTGACCAGGATCCGCGGCCGAGCGGTCATCCCGCGGTCCGAGGGCCGGCCGGCGGCCGCGCGTCGGCGGCAAGTCGAGCCCGGTCGGCGGCCGCCGCGCACGGCGGCCACCGCCGGCCACGCCGGCCGACGTCCCGCCGGCGTCGACCTCGTCCTCGATCTCCTCCGCCTCACCGGGGCGTGGCTCGCGCAGGACCCGCGTGGGCCGCCCGTCGCGCTCGGCGAGGCGGCGCGCCGCCCGGGCCGCCACCGAGCGCTCGTCCGGGTTGGCGGTCCGGCGGAGGAAGTAGAAGAAGAACGACGAGATGACGGCCGCGACGGGCAGGCCGAACAGGGCGCCCGGGATGCCGAACAGCTTCATCCCGACCAGGACCGAGGCGAGGACGACGACCGGGTGGAGGCCCACGGCGCCGGCCAGGATGCGCGGCTGGATGACGTTCTGGACCACGAACCAGCCCACGCCCATGATCGCGAGCGCGGGCAGGAGGGCGTCGGGCTTGGTCACCGCCGCCACGATCACCGGGGGAGCCCAGGCGACGAAGGGGCCGAAGAACGGGATCGCCATCAGGATGCCGGAGGCCGTGGTGGTGAGGGCGGCGTACTCGAGCCCCAGGACCATGTTGCAGGCGAGAGCGATGAGGGCGTAGGTGCCGCCGATGACGACCATGCCCCGGATGAAGCCCCCGAACGAGCGGCCCACGCTCTCCGTGAGCAGGTGCGCCTCGTTGCCGTAGGCCGGCGGGACCAGGCGCAGGAGGAACGAGCCGATCGCCGCGCGATCGATGGAGATGAAGATGGCCAGGAAGAAGACGATCAGGAGGTTGCCGATGAACCCGACGCTCGCGACGGCCACGTCCTGCAGGGGCCCGAGGAAGGTCTGGGCCTGGGTGGCGAGGCTCGTCAGGATCGAGCCGATCTGGGTCGAGATGTCCAGCTGGTCGAAGCCGAGCGATCGAAGCCAGTCGGAGATGGGCTCGATGAGGGCCACGAGGTCCTGCTGGAACTGGTCCAGGTTCTTCAGGAACTCGGTGGTCGAGGCGAACAGGGCGGATGCAGCGGCGACCACCAGGCCGAACGCGACGATGGCGACCGAGCCGTAGGCGATCGTCACGGCGAGGACCCGCGGCATGTAGAGGGCAAGCCGGGCCGCGATCGGCTCCAGGATGAACCCCAGGAGCCAGGCGAAGAAGAAGATCAGGATCAGGTCGGAGAAGAGGGCCCAGACGCCCGCGAGCTGCCCCAGGACGATGAAGAGGAGGGCGATCGCGCCGAGGACGAGGACGACCTCCAGCCAGCGGTGCTCGCGCGGCGAGAGGGCGGACGTGGACGGCCCCGGCTCCCGTGCGGCGGGTGGCTGCGCGGCGGGCTGATCCACGTCCGTGGGGTGATCCTCGGTCGTCCGGCCGTGCCGGTCACGCCAAGCCCGGGCGGGCCTGGTGCGACCGATCGTAGCAGGGCTGCCCAACCCCGCGGAGCCGTCCAGTGCCCACCCTGCGCCGCCTCCTCCGCCATGCTGCGGCCGGCGCTCACTGCATGAGCATGATGGGACCTCGCGGGGGCCCAGGGGCCGGGGCAGCGCACGATCCGCGGTCCACAAGGCCGGGTAGGGCTACCGGTGCCCGCTCCAAGGGCAGTTCAGGATCGAAGACCGAGGCCGGGACGGTCGCCCAGGGCGCGCCGTGGCGTTGGCGGCCGGCCTGGTGCGGATCTGCTCATGGAACGGTCACGATCTGGCTCTGGGCGCCGTGCGGACTGCTGACGGGGGGACGGGACCGGCAGCACCCGCATCACGGCAGCACCAGCACCCGCATCACGGCCGTGATGCGGGTGGCGCGCGGCGGACGCGCGATCCTACCGCAGGCCCATCTTCTCGTGGACCTCGGCGAGCGTCGCATCGACGATCGGCTTCAGGCGCGCCGCCCCCTCCTCGAGGACCGCGTCCACCCGCTGCGGATGCGCGAGCAGCTCGGCGTAGCGCTCCCGCGCCTCGGCGTAGGCGCGGAGCAGCCGCTCCACGAGGAGCTTCTTCGTGTCGACGCAGCCCGTGCGCGCCGTCCGCTCGCCCTCCCAGATCTCCGCGTAGTCGTCGCCGAAGAAGCGGTGGAGCTGGCAGACGTTGCAGCGCTCGGGGTGGCCGGGATCGGTGCGCTTGACGCGCAGCGTGTCCGTGACCATTCCCATGACCTGGCGCCGGATCTCGTCTTCGGGGGCGAAGATCTCGATCGTGTTCCCGATCGACTTCGACATCTTCTTCGCGCCGTCGGTTCCGAGGACGACCGGTGCCTCGGTGTGGACTGCCTGGGGCTCGGGGAACGTCTCGCCGTAGCGCGCGTTGAACGCGCGGGCGATCTCGCGGGAGAGCTCGAGGTGCGCGGCCTGATCCTTGCCCACCGGCACGACGGACGCCTTGTAGAGGACGATGTCGGCCGCCTGGAGGACGGGGTAGGTGAGGAGCCCGTGGTTGACGTCGTCGGGCTGGTTCGCCCGCTTCTCCTTGTACGTCGGCGTGCGCAGCAGCCAGCTGACCGGCGTCACCGTGGCGAAGAGCCACATCAGCTCCGTCACCTCGGGCCGATGGCTCTGCACGAACAGCGTGCAGCGCGTCGGGTCGAGGCCAAGCGCGAGGAGCGCCGCCGCCATCTCGCGCGTCTGGCTGCGCATCCGGTCGGGGTCGTGGACGGTCGTGAGCGCGTGGAAGTCGACGATGCAGTAGATCGACTCGTACGTGTCCTGCAGCGCGACGTAGTTGCGGATCGCGCCGAGGTCGTTCCCGACGTGCGGCGCGCCGGATGGCTGGATCCCGCTGAAGCAGCGGACCCTGGACGGAAGCGTGCTGGTCATCGCGGGGCAGTGTACCGGGCGGCCACGGGCGGCACCGGGCGGCCCGAGGCCGGCGCGATCGGACAGCGGGCGGCGGGCGGTCCGAGGCGGGCGCGCGTCGGCTACGATCTGCGCTATGTCCACTCGAGCCCCCCTCCGCATCGCGGTGCTCGGCGCCGGCACCGTCGGCGGCTCCGTCGTGCGCGCCATCCTGGATCGCCCCGAGAGGCTCGCCCCGTTCGACGGATCGCGCCTCGTCCTCGCCGGGGTCGCCGAGAAGGACCTCGCGCGGGCCGAGGCCCTGGGGATCCCGGCCGAGCTGCTGACCGATGCGCCCGCCCACCTGGTCGCGGACCCCGAGATCGAGATCATCGTGGAGCTGATCGGCGGCGACGAGCCGGCCCGGACCCTGATCGCCGCGGCGCTCGGGGCAGGCAAGGCGGTCGTCACCGCGAACAAGCACGTCATCGCCCACCACGGCCCGGAGCTGGAGGCGATCGCCCGTCGGAGCGGCGGCACGCTCCGCTTCGAGGCCGCCGTCGGCGGCGGGATCCCCATCCTCGCGCCGCTGGCCGCCGATCTCGCGGCCAACACCGTCTCGCGCGTGCGCGGCATCGTGAACGGCACGACCAACTTCATCCTGACCTCGATGGGCGAGCTCGGCCAGGCCTACGACGAGGTGCTCGCCGAGGCCCAGGCGCATGGCTACGCGGAGGCCGACCCGCGCGGCGACGTCGAGGGCGACGACGCGGTCAACAAGGTGGTCATCCTGGCCCGCCTCGCGTTCGGGACATGGATCGACCCGGCCAGCGTCCTGCGCGCCCCGCCGTCGGTCCGCGGCCAGGGCAGGCCCGGGGTCACCGGCGTCACCGTCCGACGAGATGGAGGGGGCCAGGCTCCCTCGGCCTGGCCATGAAGCTGCTGGCCGTCGCCGAGCGCGGCCCGGCGGGGACGGTGGAGGCCACGGTTCTCCTCGACCGCCGTGCCCGCGAACGGCGCCCTGGGCGGCACGGACGGCGTCCTCAACCGCGTCGAGGTCCGGGGCGAGCCGGTCGGCGACGTCGCGTTCTCCGGCCCGGGGGCCGGCGGCGACGCCACGAGCAGCGCCGTGATCGGCGACCTCCTCGCGATCGCCCGCCACGGCGGCAGCACGTGGGCCGGCCTCGCGCCCGCCGAGGAGATCGCCGGTCGGGGCCAATCTCGTCGACCCCTCGCGGCCGCACGCCCCTGGTTCGCGTTCCTGCCCGGGATCGCGCCCGAGGGCCTGGAGCTGGGCGAGGCCGCGGCCTTCGAGGAGATCCATGGCGGCACCGCCGTGCGGACCGGCCCACTCACGCTCGAGCGGGTCCGCGCGGCCATCGCGCCCCACCTGCCGGACGGCGTGGACGTCACGCTCTACCCGGTCACCGACTGATGACGGACCGGGCGGGTCACGGGGCCACCGGTCCGGTCGCCGCCGCGGCCACCTCCGGGCACGCACCGGCGATCCCACCCGGGCGCCCTCGCCTGCTCGACCGCTACGCGCGCTTCCTGCCGATCACCGCCGCCACCCCGCGCCTCGCCCTGGGCGAGGGCGCCACGCCGCTCGTCCGTGCCGATCGCCTCGGCGAGGCGTGGGGCCTGCGCAACCTGTACCTGAAGTTCGAGGGGGCCAACCCGACCGGCTCCTTCAAGGACCGCGGGATGGTGATGGCCGTCTCGAAGGCGCTCGAAGCGGGCGCCCGCTCCATCGTCTGCGCTTCGACCGGCAACACCTCCGCCTCCGCCGCCGCGTACGGGGCGGCCGCCGGGCTCGAGGTCGTCGTGGTCCTGCCGGCCGGCAAGATCGCTGCCGGCAAGCTCCTGCAGGCGCAGGCGGCCGGGGCGCGGGTGCTCGCCGTCCGGGGCAACTTCGACGACGCCCTCACGGCGGTCCGCGAGCTGGCTGACCAGGACGAGCGCCCCATCACCCTCGTCAACTCGGTCAACCCGTACCGTCTCGAGGGCCAGAAGACCGCGGCCTTCGAGGTCTGCGACGACCTCGGCGGTCCGCCCGACGTCCTCGCGATCCCGGTCGGCAACGCCGGCAACATCAGCGCCTACTGGATGGGCTTCCGCGCCTACCACGAGGCCGGTGCGATCGACCGCCTGCCGCGGATGTGGGGCTTCCAGGCCGCGGGGGCCGCACCGATCGTGGCCGGCCACCCGATCGAGCACCCGGAGACGTTCGCGACCGCGATCCGAATCGGCAATCCCGCGTCGTGGGAGAAGGCGACAGCCGCCCGTGACGAGAGCGGCGGCCTGATCGAGGCGGTGACCGACGACGAGATACTCGCGGCCTACCGGGACGTCGTTCGGCTCGCCGGCATCTTCTGCGAGCCGGCCTCGGCCGCAAGCCTGGCCGGGGTTCGGAAGCTGCGCGCCGACGGGCGGCTCGATGCCGATGCCACGGTGGTCTGCGTGCTGACGGGGCACGGCCTGAAGGATCCCGAGAGCGGGGCACGTCTCGTGGAGCCGCCGCTGGTGGCCGAGGCGACGCTGCCGGCTGTCATGGAGGCTCTCGGGTGGCGATGAGGGTTCCGGTGGAGGTGACAACGTGTCGATGAGCCGCTTCGCCGACCTGGACGGCCGCTGGGTCGCCGTCGAGATCCCGGCCACGAGCGCAAACCTCGGCGCCGGCTACGACTGCCTCGCCGTCGCCCTCGAGATCGTCAATCGCATCGAGGTGGAGTGCCTGGCTCGTCCGGGCGCCGGGGTCGAGATCGCGGTGGAGGGCGAGGGCGCTGGCGAGCTGCCCGGGGACCGCTCGAACGCGTTCGTGATCGCCCTCGAACGCGGCCTGGCGGAGGTTCGTGGCGATGGTGCCGGGGAGCTGGGCTGGCGGATCCAGATGCGCAACCGGATCCCGTTGGCTCGCGGACTCGGGTCGTCGGCGGCGGCGACGGTCGGAGGGCTGCTGGCGGGGGCGGCCCTGGCAGGGGAGTCGCTGGGCGTCGAGCGGGCGCTGGCCCTCGCGACGGAGCTCGAGGGCCATCCCGACAATGCTGCCGCGGCTCTCCTCGGCGGCTTCACGGTCGCGGCCCACGGCGACCCACCGACCGCGATCCGCTTCGACATCCCGCGCGACCTGCGAACGGTCCTGTTCATTCCCGACCTGCGTCTCGCCACTCGCGAGATGCGCGACGCGCTCCCCGAGGTCGTGCCCCTGGTCGACGCCGTGGCGAACCTGCAGCGAGTCGCACTCGGCGTGGCCGCGCTCGCCACGGGCAGCGCCGAGGGCCTGCGCCACCTGACCGTGGACCGCCTCCATGAGCCGTACCGGGCGGTCGTCTTCCCGCAGCTCCCGGCCCTCGTGGCCGCGGCCCGCGACGCCGGGGCGCTGGGGGCGTGCCTCTCGGGGGCCGGCTCGACGGTGATCGCCTTCGCCGACTCGCTCTCCGGGCTCACCCGGATCGAGGGCGCCTTCCGGGCCGCTGCGGCCGACGTCGACCTGCCGGGCCGCGTCGAGCTCGTCGCGCCGCGCAACACGGGCGCCCGCGTGGAGCAGCCGCTCGGCTCGTAGGGCGCGGCGCGTTCGACCATCCTCTACGGCGCAGCCCTCGGGCACTCTCAGCAGCCTGGCTGCTGGGAATAACGCCGTCACGCTCGGGAACTGCGCCCAACCGCGGCTTCCGCGGACTCCGTACGCACGAAGCGCGCGAATTCTCAGCAGCGCAGCTGCTGGACATGCCTGACGGCGACGGTCGCCCCTCACGTTCGCCCCGTCAAGCTCGCCCCCGAGCTCACGCCCCCGCTCGGCGCGCGGTCAGGCCGGCGTGTTCGTACGGATGAACGCCAGCACCCGCTGCCACGCGTCGGCCGAGGCTTCGCCGAAGTCCTCGGCCTTGCGGTCGAAGAAGGAGTGCGGGGCTGCCGGGTAGGTGATCATGTCATGGGGGATCCCGGTGGCTGCGAGCGCGTCTCCGAACGCCTCGACCGCCTCGGCCGGAATCCCGCGATCGGCGCCGCCGAAGATCCCGAGGACGGGGCCCGCCATGAGGCCGGTGGAGTCGGCCGGAGCCGGGATGTCGCCGCGGGCGCCAACAGGCCAGCCGTAGAAGCCGATCGACCCGGCGAGGTCGAGTCCCAGCGTGTTGGCGAGGAAGGAGAGTCGCCCTCCGAAGCAGAAGCCGATCGTGAAGATCGCCCGGACGCGCTGGGGGGCGCCGCCGGCCCGGTCGGCGGCGGGGCCGGCGGTAAGCCCGATCGGACTCGGCTCCCCGAGGGCCCGAAGCATGTCGACGGCGGCCTCCACGTCCCAGGACAGGTTCGCGTAGCGCGTCTCGCCCACGTGGGCCATGAAGTCGAAGTCGGTCGGCCGCTCCCGGATGCCGATCCCGGCGGTCCGCCCGAAGTAGTCGATCGCGAGCGCGTCCACGCCCGCCTCGGCGAAGCGGAGCGCCAGCTCCTCGTAGTACGGGTGCAGGCCGCGAACGTCCGGCAGGACGATGATGGCCGCCCCCGAGGGGGCCTCGGCGCGGGCAAGCAGCCCGGCGAAGCGCCCACCGTCGCCGGCCCGGAGGACCACCTCCTCGCAATCGACTGCGCCGCCGGCCATCGGCTCGATCGGCGGCCGGCTGTCGAGGTCGAAGCACATGGGCGAGCTCCTGGATGGCGCGCGGTGTAAGCAACGGGCGCGGCGTCTCGCCATGGTAGCGGTGAAGCTCCGCGTGGTCACGAAGGGAGTTGCCGGCGGCTCTCTCGTCCGCGCAGCCCCCGCCGTTTCGGCGTCTGTCGTCTCCGCCGGCGTTCGGCTGCCGAGGGGCTCGCGCGTCGCGGCGGCTGCCGGCCGTTGGCGGCACCTGCCGACGCCAGCCGATGGTCCACGCTCGCGTGCGTACCCCCGGCCTCGGGCATCCCGGCCCAATGCCTGCCACAACGGCATCTGCCGCATGAGGGCACTGCCGCGATCGCGCCCCCGTCGCCGCGCGCCGGCCCGCCGCGACGGGCGCGGACCTGCCGGGCCCGCTCCCGCCCCCGCCGCGCTACCTGCGCTGGCCTGCGCCCCGAACGGGTCCGTTCGCCACCCACGGTACAATCCGCCCCGATGTCGCATCCCCTCGTCGTCATGAAGTTCGGCGGCAGCTCGGTGGCGAATGCCGAGCGGATCCGCCGGGTCGCCCGCCGGATCGCCCTCGCCCGCGCCGAGGGCGCCGACCTCTGCGTCGTGGTCTCGGCCATGGGCGACACCACCGACGAGCTCCTCTCGCTCGCCGCGGCCATCACCGACGAGCCCGAGCCGCGTGAGCTGGACATGCTGCTCGCGACCGGCGAGCACCAGAGCGCGACCCTGATGTCGATGGCCCTTCACGCCCTGGGGCTGCCTGCCATCAGCCTGACCGGCGCCCAGGCCGGCATCGTCACCGACGGCACCTACGGTCGCGCGCGCATCGCCGGGATCGACCCCGTCCGAATCCGCGCCGAGATGGCCGATGGGAAGGTCGTCATCGTGGCCGGCTTCCAGGGCCTGAGCGCAACGGCGCTCGAGCTGGCGGAGACCACGACCCTGGGTCGCGGTGGCTCCGACACCACCGCGGTCGCCCTCGCCGCCGCCCTGCGCGCCGACCGCTGCGAGATCTACACCGACGTGAAGGGCATCTACACGGCCGACCCGCGCCTGGTGCCCGACGCGCGCCAGCTCCCCGTCATCGGCTACGAGGAGATGCTCGAGCTCGCCCACCAGGGGGCCCAGGTGATGCAGGTGCGCGCCGTCGAGCTCGGCTGGGTGAACGACGTCGTCATCGAGGTCCTCAGCTCGTTCGAGGACGCCCCCGGCACCCTCATCAAGGAGGACCCGCTCGTGGAGCAGCGCAACAAGGTGCGCGGCATCGCCCAGGACCGGAACGTCGCCAAGGTCACCCTCGTCGAGGTCCCGGATCGCCCCGGCGTGGCCCACGCCGTCTTCGCCCCCCTTGCCGAGGGCGGGATCAGCGTCGACATGATCGTCCAGAACGTGGGCCATGGCGGCACGACCGACATGAGCTTCACCGTCCCGCGGGGTCAGCTGGCGAAGGCGAAGCGGGTCCTGGAGCCACTCGTCCGCGAGCTCGGCTTCCGCGAGATGACCACCGACGCCTCGATCGCCAAGGTCTCGATCGTCGGAGCCGGCCTTCACAACGCCCCGGGCTACGCCGCCCGGATGTTCGGCACCCTGTCGGACGCGGGCGTCAACATCGAGATGATCTCCACCTCCGAGGTCCGGATCACCTGCACGATCGCCGAGCACGACCTCGAGGCGGCCGTCCGGGCGCTCCATGCGGCCTTCGAGCTGGCGACGGCCGACCCGGTCGACACTGATCCTGGGGCGGCCGCGAGCCGGTGACGGCGTTCCTCCTGCGGCAGGAACGGTTCGAGCGGATCGAGTCGACGAACGACGCGGTCCGCGCGTGGCTCGACGCCGGAACGCCCGAGGTCTGCCTTGCCGTTGCCGACGAGCAGACTGCCGGACGCGGTCGTGCCGGGCGCACGTGGACGGCTCCGCCGGGAGCGGCCCTGCTTCTCTCCCTCGGCTTCCGGCCGGTCTGGCTCGCGCCCGGCCATGCCTGGCGCCTCGCCGCTGTGACCAGCCTGGCGATGGCCGACGCGGCCGAGGACGTCGCGGGCCTCCGGACCGGCGCCGTCCGCCTGAAGTGGCCGAACGACCTCGTGATCGAAGCGCACGCGCCCGAGGACGACGAGGCACGCGTGTGGCTCGGCACCCAGGCCGAGCCCGTGACCGGGCTGGGCGGCGGCTCGATCCGCAAGCTCGGCGGCGTCCTGGGCGAGGCTGACGGCCTCGGGACCGACGACCCGCGCGTCGTGGTCGGGATGGGGGTCAACGCCGGCTGGGCTCGGCCAGACTTCCCGGCCGAGATCGCGCCGGCGATGACCAGCCTGGCGGAGGCGAGCGGCGGCCGGCCGATCGAGCGGGCCCTGCTGCTCGACGCGTTCCTCTCGCGCCTGGAGGCGCGTGTGGAGGCGTTGCGCGCGGGGCGCTTCCCGATGGACGACTGGACGACACGCCAGGTCACGACGGGCCGGATCGTCCGCCTGGAGAACCACGGCTCCGAGCCCGAGGAAGTGCGCGCGCTCGGCCTCGACCCGGCGACCGGGGCCCTGCTGGTGGCCGACCCGACAGTCCCTGGCGGCGAGCGCGCGGTCCACGCCGGCGACGTGGTCCATGTCCGCCTGGCGGACGCGGCCGGCCGCGCGTCCGCGGCCGGCGTGTAACGGAACGGGCCGAGCGGTGTTTGGACGAGGCAGGGGAGGGGAGGCGGCCGGTGCGGCCGGGCGGGTCGTCCCGCTCGACCCGGATCGGAGCCTGGTCACGGCGGCCCAGGTCGACCCGGCCCGCTTCGACGTCCTCTACCGGAAATACCTTGCACAGGTCTACAGCTTTGCCTACCACGAGCTCGGCAACCACCACGAGGCGGAGGACGTGACGGAGCGGACGTTCCTCCTTGCCCTCGACGCCCTGCCCCGCTTCCGCGAGGAGGCGCCTGACGAGGCGGGGCCCGAGGCGTCCACGTTCCGCGTCTGGCTGCTGCGGATCGCCCGGAACGCGATTGCCAACCAGCGCCGCACGCTGCGCCGTCATCCGGCCGCGCCCCTCGACGCCGTCGGGGAGGCCGCCGCCCCCGACGACCCGGAGCACGCCGTGCTGGCCCGCGCCGACGCCACGGCGGCGTGGGCCGCCGTGGCCCGCCTGCCCGGCGACCGGCGACGCGCCGTCGTCCTGCGCTTCGTCGAGGAGATGAGCACGGCCGAGATCGCCGGGGTCCTCGGCCGCTCCGAAGGTGCGGTGCGCGTCCTGCTCCACCGCGCGCTGCGCACCGTGGCCCGCGACCTCGGCGAGCGCGGGGAGACGCCGTGACGACCCCGGCCACGCTCGACAGCGTCGAGATCGAGGCGCTCGTCACGGACCGCTACCTCGACGCGCTGCTGGCCGCCGCCGAGCGCCGCGCTCCCGACGCCCCCGTCGATCCGGCCCTGGACCCGGCCCTGCGGGGCGCCGCGCTCCGTCTCCGCGACGAGCTCGTGCGCGTCCATCCGTCGTTCCGTTTCGAGGAGCGCCTCGCGCGGCGCCTCGCGGAGGCGGCAGCCGGCATGCGCCTCCCGACCGCGGTCGGCGGCGAGGGCACGATCCTGCCGTTCCCCGGCGCCGCGCCCGACACCTCGCGCCCCGTGCCCCGCCGGCCGCTCCTCTTCGGCGGCGCCGTCACGTCGGCCGCGCTGGGCCTGGCCGGTGCCGCCTTCGTCGCCTGGCGCCGCACGCGCGGAGCCCCCACCGACCCGATGGCCCGCGCCATCCGCCTCGCCCGCGCCGCCCGCGCCGTGCGCGACGGGATCGCCCCGGAGCTCCACTGATGCCGATCACGCTGCCCTTCCGCCCCCGCCGGGAGAGCTACCCGCCCGACATGTGGACGCAGTGCCCCGGATGCCACGAGATGCTCTTCAACAAGCACCTCGACAAGGCCATGCGCGTCTGCACCGCGTGCGGCCACCACTTCCGGGTCTCGGCGCCCGTCCGCCTCGCCCAGCTCCTCGACCAGGGCTCGTTCCGTGAGCGCGACCCCGGGCTGGTCTCGCGCGATCCGCTCGGCTTCGTCGACAGCAAGCCGTACCCGGACCGGATCGTCGCGGCCCAGACCGCGACCGGGCGGCGCGACGCGGCCATCTGGGGCTTCGGGACCCTCGCCGGACGGCGGATCGCCATCTGCGCCCTGGACTTCGGCTTCATGGGCGGCTCGATGGGTTCGGTGGTCGGCGAGAAGGTGACCCGGGCCGCCGAAGGCGCCCTGGCCGAGGGGACCCCGCTCGTCGTGGTCAGCGCCTCGGGCGGGGCCCGGATGCAGGAGGGGACGCTGGCCCTCATGCAGCTGGTCAAGACCATCGCGGCCATCGAGGCGCTCCGAGCGGCCGGCCTCCCCTTCATCTCGGTCCTGGCAGATCCCACGACGGGCGGCGTCTTCGCCTCGTTCGCCGCCCTCGGCGACGTCAACGTGGCCGAGCCGAACGCGCTCATCGGCTTCGCCGGCGCCCGCGTCTCGGCCGGAACGATCGCCGAGGAGCTGCCGCCGGGCTTTCAGCGCGCCGAGTTCCTCTTCGCCCACGGCTTCGTGGACAGGATCGCCGCCCGGGCAGAGCTCCGGGACGAGCTGGCCGCGATCCTCGACGTGCTCTCGCCCCCCGCGCCCGGGGACGACGACCCAGGGAGCGTGCGTCGTGGTTGACCGTCTGCTTGGACGCACCAAAGGCCGCGATACGACGCCGACCGCCCCGGTCGAGGAGGCGGCGAGCCCGCGTGACGCTGTCTGGGCCCGGGTCCTGTTGGCGCGCAACGCCCGCCGGCCCCACTCCCTGGAGCTCATCGCCGGGATCGCCGACCGCTTCACCGAGCTCCACGGCGACCGCCTCTTCGGGGACGACGGCGCGATCGTCGGCGGCCTGGGCCGGATCGACGGCCGGCGGGTGGTGATCGTGGGTCACCAGAAGGGCGCCGACACCGACGAGAACATCCGCCGGAACTTCGGGATGGGCAAGCCCGAGGGCTTCCGCAAGGCCATCCGGCTCTTCGAGCTGGCCGACCGGTTCGGGATCCCCGTCGTCACCCTCGTCGACACGCCGGGCGCGTACCCCGGCGCCGAGGCCGAGGAGCGCGGAGTCGCCGAGGCGATCGCGCGGGCGATCATGGTCATGTGCCGGATCCGCGTCCCGATCGTGACCGTCATCACCGGTGAAGGTGGCTCCGGAGGCGCGCTGGCCATCGCCGCCGGTGACGTCGTCATCGCCCTGGAGAACGCCGTCTATGCCGTGATCAGCCCGGAGGGCTGCGCCTCGATCCTGTGGCGGACGTCGGAGAAGGCGCCGGACGCGGCCCTGGCGATGCGGATGTCGGCGGCCGATCAGCTCGAGCTCGGCGTCATCGACCAGGTTGTCCCCGAGCCCGGCGAGGGTGCCCATGCCGACCCGGCTGCGACGGCCCGCCGGCTGCGCGAGGTCATCGTGGAGCAGCTCGACCGCCTGGCCGCGATGCCCATCGACGAGCTCATGGCCGCCCGCGCGCGCCGCTACCGGGACTTCGGCGCGTTCGACGATCTCGGCGGCCCCGAGGTCCCCGAGTCGAGCGAGCGGCCCGGCCTGGCAGACCGGCTCCGCCGGGCCCTCGAGCCGGTGGGGACCCGTATCGGCAATCTCGGCGTACGCGAGGGCCGCGACGAGCCCCCGGCGCGAGAGGAGGTCTGACGCGTGGCCAGGGACCCCGGCGCGAACGATGCCAGGATGACCGAGCGCACGCCCGAGGAGCGCCGGGCGGATCACGCCGCGATCGACCGCCTCGCCGACGAGCTTCTGCCCGCCCTGGTTGCCAAGCTCGGTGCAAGCGGCCTCGGCGAGCTGGACGTCCGCGAGGGAGCGTGGCGGGTCCGGCTCCGGATGCCGGCCGACGGGCGCGCGGCGCGCCGGGCGGGCGGATCGAGCCGAGGGGGGCAGCAGCCGCCCTCCATGCACGCGACTCCGCCCGCTCACGCGGCACCGTCCACCCGTGCCTCCTCCCCGGCCCCTGGGGCCGCTCCGGATCCGGGCCCGCCGACACGCGCGGTCGCCACCTCTCCCGCCGTGGGCTTCTACCGCCCACGCCCGGACAAGGCCCCTGGGGCCCGCGTGCGTGCCGGCGATCCCCTGGGCGCGATCGACGTGCTCGGAGTCCCCCAGGAGCTGACCTCGCCGGCTGACGGGATCGTCGGGGCGAGCCTGGTGGAGCCCGGCGACCCGGTGGAGTACGGCCAGGACGTCGTCGAGATCGAGCTGCTGGAAGCGCCGGCCGCGCGACCGCCCGCCGTCGCGCCAGCGCGCCACCGCGCCTGCCACCGCCACTCGCCCGGAGGCCGGCTGATGTTCGAGCGTGTCCTCATCGCCAACCGCGGCGAGATCGCCCTCCGGATCCTGCGCGCCTGCCGGACCATGGGGATCGGCGCCGTCCTCGCCTACAGCGAGGCCGACCGCGACTCCCTGGCCGCCCAGCTCGCCGACGAGGCGATCTGCATCGGTCCGGCCGACGCCCGGCGGAGCTACCTCTCGGCCTCGGCCGTGATCTCGGCCGCCATCGTGACCGGCTGCGACGCCATCCACCCGGGCTACGGGTTCCTCTCGGAGGACGCCGGTTTCGCGGAGGCGGTCACGGCCCACGGCATCACCTTCGTGGGTCCCTCGGCCGAGGTCCTGGAGCGCTTCGCCTCGAAGGAGGGGACGCGGCGCCTCCTCGCCTCGCACGGCCTGCCCACGATTCCCGGCTCCGACGGGCTGCTCCGCGACGACGAGCACGCCCTCGCCGAGGCCGAGCGGACCGGCTACCCCGTCCTCGTCAAGCCGTCGGCCGGCGGCGGCGGCAAGGGGATGCGGATGGTCCGCACGCCCCGGGAGCTGGTGGCCGCCCTGCAGGTCTGCCGGTCCGAGGCCCGCGCCGCCTTCGGCGACGACTCGCTCTACCTCGAGAAGTGGCTGGAGGACAACCGGCACGTCGAGGTCCAGGTCGTGGTCGACCGCTACGGCCATGGCATCCACCTCGGCGAGCGCGACTGCTCGGTCCAGCGCCGCCACCAGAAGCTGATCGAGGAGGCGCCCACGCCCGCCCTGTCGGAGGCCGCCCGCGAGGAGCTCGCGGAGCGGGCGATCCGGGCCGTCGTGGCCGCCGGGTACGAGAACCTGGCAACCCTCGAGTTCCTGGTGGACCGGGACGCCAACTTCTACTTCATCGAGATCAACTGCCGGATCCAGGTGGAGCACCCGGTGACGGAGCTCCGGACCGGGATCGACCTCGTGGCGACCCAGCTCCGGATCGCCGCAGGCGAGCCGCTCGGCTTCAGCCAGGCCGACGTCACCTTCGCGGGTCACGCCATCGAGTTCCGGATCAACGCCGAGGATCCGGCCCGCGACTTCCGGTCGCAGGCCGGGACCGTGGAGCGGTTCTACGCACCGGGCGGCCCCGGCGTGCGGATGGACTCCCACCTCTACGCGGGCTACGAGGTCCCGACCTACTACGACTCCCTGCTCGGCAAGCTCATCGTCTGGGGGCCCGACCGGCCGTCGGCCATCGCCCGCGGCCGCGCCGCCCTCGACGAGCTCGTGGTCGACGGCGTGATCACGAACCGCGCCTTCCACCGCGCCATGCTGGACAACCCCGCCTTCATCGAGGGGCGCGTGACCACGAACCTCGTCGACCGGGTCGGCGGGGCCGCCTTCCTCGCCCCGCGGAGCTGAGGCGACCCGTGCACTCCTGCATCCATCCACCCGCTCGGCGCGCCCCCGCCGGGCGACACTGACCCCCGAACCGGAGTGATGCCGTGACCGAGCCGATCCATACGACCCGCGAGATCGAGAAGCTGCTCCCGCATCGCTGGCCCTTCCTCCTCGTCGACCGGATCGACGAGTACGACCCGGTGGCCCAGCGGATCGTCGGGATCAAGGCCGTCACCGCGACCGAGTGGTTCTTCGGGGGCCACTTCCCGGGGATGCCCGTGATGCCCGGCGTCCTCCAGGTGGAGGCGCTGGCCCAGACGATGGGCGTCTACGTGGCGAAGCAGGAGGGCTTCGGCGACCGGATCGGCCTGTTCGCGGGGATCGACGAGTGCCGCTTCAAGCGGGTCGTCAAGCCGGGTGACGTCCTCCGGCTCGAGGTCACGATGGAGAAGCTCGGGCGCCGCTTCGGGCGGGGCAACGCCGTCGCCAGCGTGGACGGCGAGGTCTGCTGCGAGGCGAAGCTGTCGTTCGTCATCCCCGACGCATCCGTGCTGCGCTGATGACCCGCATCGCGCTCTTCTCCGACGTCCACGGTGTCGCCCAGGCCCTCGACGCGGTTCGCACCGCCATCGCGGGCGCGGCGCCCGACGTGATCGCCGTGGCCGGCGACCTGGCCATGAACGGCGGCGATCCGGCCGCGGCGGTCGACGGGATCCGCGAGCTCGAGGCCGCCGGGGCCCTCGTGGTGGCCGGCAACACGGACATCGCCGTCGCCGACTTCGACTATGCCGCGGCCTTCCCGTGGTTCGACGACGCGGTGCCCGAGTCGATGAAGGCGGCCGCGATCTGGGCCCACGAGGCCCTGGGCCCGGAGCGCGTCGATTGGCTCCGCCGCCTGCCCGCCGAGCGCCGCGTCCGGTGCGACGACGGGACGCTCGTCCTGGTCACCCATGCCTCGCCCGGCTCCCAGACCGCCGGCTTCGACAAGGGGCTCGACGAGAGCGTGTTCACCGAGCGCCTGGGGCGGACCGACGCGCGGGTCATCTGCTGCGGCCACACCCACGTGCCCGAGGTCCGCGACTTCGGCTGGAAGGTGGTCGTCAACGGCGGCAGCGCGGGCTACGTCTTCGACGGCGACCCGACCGCGTCGTGGGCGCTCATCGACGTGGTGGACGGCCACGTCACCGCCGAGGTCAAGCGGGTCGAGTTCGACGCGCTCGCTGCGTCCGACGCGGTGTCGAACCGCGGGCTGCCCGGCGACGTCTACCGGGCCGCCACGATCCGCACGGGCAAGCTGGTCCGGTGAGCGACGGCGTGCGCGGGCAGGCGCGCCGCGGGACGGGCGGCCCGGCTCGGGCGGCTTCGGCGCGGGTCCCCGCCGGGTGGTCGTCACCGGGCTGGGAATGGTGACCGCCCTCGGCGGCGACGTCGCCACCACCTGGGACGGGCTCATCGCCGGCCGCTCGGGCATCGGGCCGATCACCGCCTTCGACCCGTCGCGCGTGGCGTCGCGGATCGCCGGCGAGGTGCCGCGACTTCGACCCGTCGGCGGTCCTGGATCGCAAGGAGCAGCGCCGCAACGACCGCTACACGCAGCTCGCCCTCGTGGCGACGCGCGAGGCGCTCGCCGACGCCGGCCTCCCGGAGCGCCTCGACGGGCTCCTCGCCGAACGGACCGGGATCATCCTCGGGACCGGGATCGGCGGCGGCTCCACGTTCGCCGAGCAGGCCGCGATCTCGGTCGACAAGGGCCCCGACCGGATCAGCCCGTTCTTCATCCCCATGGCGATCCCCAACCTCGCGGCCGGCCAGGCCGCCATCGTCTTCGGCGCCCTGGGTCCCAACTTCGCGGTCTCGTCGGCCTGCGCCACGGGCGGCCACGCGCTGGGCGAGGCGTGGGAGATCATCCGGCGCGGCGACGCCGACGTGATGATCGCCGGCTCGTCCGAGGCCGGGATCAACGAGGTCCTCGTGGGCGGCTTCGCGGCGATGCGGGCCCTCTCGACTCGCAACGACGATCCCGCAGCGGCCTCGCGCCCATTCGACCGGGGTCGCGACGGGTTCGTCATCGGCGAAGGTGCCGGCGCCGTCATCCTGGAGGAGCTCGAGCACGCCCGGGGCCGCGGCGCCGTGCCGCTCGCCGAGCTGGTCGGCTACGGCGCCTCGGCCGACGCCCACCACATCACGCTCCCCGCGCCCGGCGGAGCCGGCGCCGCCCGCGCCGTCGGCCCGGGCGCTCGAGAAGGCCGGCCTGTCGGTGGACGACGTGGAGCACGTCAACGCCCACGCGACCTCCACGCCCGAGGGCGACCGGACCGAGCTGCGAGATGCTCCGCGGCCTCTTCGGCGCGCGGGCCGGCGAGGTCAGCGTGACGGCCAACAAGAGCATGCTCGGCCACACCCTGGGCGCGGCGGGCTCCATCGAGGCCGCGATCACGATCCTGAGCCTGCGTCACGGCGTGATCCCGCCGACGATCAACCTGGACGATCCCGACGAGGCCGCAGCCGGGCTGGACCTGACCCCGAACGTCGCCCGGCGAGCGGCCCGATCAGGGTGGCCCTCAGCAGCTCGTTCGGCTTCGGCGGCCAGAACAGCGCCCTCGTCTTCCGGCGGTGGGAGCCATGACCGACGAGCGCATGCCCCGGATGACCAACCCCGCCCCGGTGGCCGTCGATCCCGCGGCGGTGCCCGTCTCGGATCCCGCGATC
Organism: uncultured Chloroflexia bacterium; assembly: GCA_963739365.1. Taxonomy (GTDB): domain Bacteria; phylum Chloroflexota; class Limnocylindria; order Limnocylindrales; family CSP1-4; genus CTSoil-043. The sequence continues at coordinate 179,791 of CAVUAG010000016.1, forward strand.
GTGGCCCCGACCGACGCGCGGCGCTGCCCGCGGCAGATGCCGCGGCCCTGCCGGCGGCAGATGCGTCGCTCTTCGCGCTCGTGGACCGCCTGGCCGCGCTCCTCGAGCGGAGCGACCTGACCGAGCTCGAGGTCGAGGCCGGTGGGACCGGCATCATCCTGCGCAAGGCGGCCGCGCCCGGGCCATCGGCGCCGGCATCCGCTTCGGCGACCGCCGACGCTGCCGCGCCCGCCCTCGCCTCGACGCGCGCTGCCGCCGGGCCGTCCGGCGCCGCCCCCGCCGACGCCGCGCCCCATCTTCGGCCCGCGCCGCCGTCCTCGCACCCCTCACGGGGATCTTCTACGCCTCGCCAACCCCCGGGTCGCCGCCGTTCGTGGAGGTCGGCCGCGAGGTCGTCGAGGGCCAGGTGATCGGCCTCATCGAGGCCATGAAGCTGTTCAACGAGATCAAGTCCGACAAGTCGGGCCGCGTGGTCCGGGTCGTGCCCGAGAACGGTGCCCTGGTCAAGGCCAAGCACCCGCTCATCGAGGTGGAGCCACTGTGACGCTTCCGCCGCGCCGTTCCCGGCACGTCTCCGGCGCCCGACCCGGCGCCGGCATCGCCCGCCCCCGCCAGCCGCTTCGCTCGCATCAGCGGCTGGGGCAGCTACGTCCCCAGCGCCGTCCTCACCAACGCCGATCTCGAGCGGATCGTCGACACCAACGACGAGTGGATCGTCTCCCGGACCGGGATCCGCGAGCGGCGGGTGGCGGCCGCCCACGAGACGACCGCCTCGATGGCCGCCGTCGCCGGCGCCCGGGCGATCGCCGTGGCGGGCCTCGACCCCGACGAGATCGACCTGATCCTCGTGGCCACCCTGACCCCCGACTACTGGATGCCGTCTACCGCGGCGCTCGTCAAGGAGGCGATCGGCAACCGCCGGGCGGCGGCGATGGACGTGGCGGCGGCCTGCTCGGGCTTCGTCTACGCGTATTCCACCGCGTACGCCTACGTGACGAGCGGGATGGCCCGCCACGTGCTCGTCGTGGGCGCGGAGCTCCTCACCCGCTTCCTCGACTACACGGACCGGGGAACGTGCATCCTCTTCGGCGACGGCGCGGGGGCCGTGGTGGTCTCGGCGTCGGACGAGCCGACCGGGCCGCACGGGATCGAGCTCACGACCGAGCCCCAGGGCGCCTACATGATCTGGCTGCCGGCGGGCGGGTCGAAGAGCCCGTCGTCGGCCGAGACGGTAGCCCGCGGCGAGCACTTCATCCGGATGGAGGGCAAGGAGACGTACCGCTTCGCGACGAAGACCCTGGCCTCGACGGCGCTGGCGGCGATCGAGCGGGCCGGCCTGCACCCCGACGACATCGACCTCGTCATCCCGCACCAGGCCAACGTCCGGATCATCGAGGCCGTGGCCAAGGGCCTGGGCTTCCCGATGGAGCGGATCTTCGTCAACGTGGACCGCTACGGGAACACCTCGGCGGCCTCGGTGCCGCTGGCTCTCGCGGAGGCGGTCGACACGGGCCGCGATCAAGGTGGGCGACAAGGTGGTGTTCGTCGCCTTCGGGGCCGGCTTCACCTCCGGCGCCGTGGCGATGGAGTGGTCGGTCGACCCGGCCAACGGCGCCCGCGCCGTGTCCGTCGACCCGGACGCCATCCGGGTCCGTCTGCCGGTCGACTGGGATTCGGTCGACCCCATCCCGCCGCAGCTCGCCGACGTCCTGGCCAGCCCGGGTCCCGTGGACGTTCCTCTCGACGACGTCGTCCCGGGCGAGCCGGAGCCGGCCCACGCGCCCGGCCGCTGAGGTGCCGCCGGCAGCCGCCGGGGTCCATGAAAGGAATCCCGGTCGAGCGCGCTCCGTTCGAAGCCCGGAATGCCGCCTTGGCCTGGATTCGGCGCCGAGCGCTACGTGGTGGGAGACGAATCCTTTCATGGAGTCCGGCGCGCCGCGCCGCTGGTCGTTGACGAATCACGCTGACAGCGTCATTATCCGCTCATGAGTCGTCTCGTTGCGTCCGAACACGGCTTGCGCGCCCTTGTAGCCCTGTTGCAGAGACCGGAGGGTCTGCGCCCCGCTGAGGTCGCGGCGACCCTGGCGATCCCGTTCTCGAGCGCCGAGCGAGCCCTCCGCGTGCTGGTCCACGACGGGCTCATCGAGCATCGCGATCGCCGGTTCAGGCTTCTCGCGAACGCCCGCTGCGACGCTGCGGTCCACTTCGCGCTCGCGATGATCGAGCCGGCCGAGACGCTGGCCGTCCTTGCCCGCTCCAACCCCGCCGTCGAGTTCGCCGGCGTCGACGCAGGCGGCGCCGTCCTCGTGATCCGGCGCTTCGCCGAGCCCGCCGCCGAGGCGCTCCTCCACGCAGCCCTCGCCGACCTGGGCGCCCTTCACGGCGCCGTGCGCATCGAGCTTCTCGACAAGTCCACCCTGCGCGAGCGCCTGCTCGACGATCGGGCGCCGCGCGACCGTGCCCTCGGGATGCGCGTCCTGGCCGGATCCGTCGATCGCTCGTTCCCGGACCGGTCGCGGCACGGCGACGAACACGCCCGGCTCCTGCGGCGCCTGCACGACGGCGTCGTCGTCCCGAGCGATCGCCGCCTCCACGCTCTCGCGCGCAGTCACGGCCTGCGCCGCCTGGTGGCGTTCGGCTCCGCGACCCGCGCCGACTTCCGACCTGACTCCGACCTGGATCTGCTCGTTGAGCCGGCCGCCGGTCGCCGCCTCGGCCTGCGCGAGCGCGCGGCCCTCATTGCCGACGCCGAGATGCTTTTCGGGCGCGACGTGGATCTCGTGGCCGCCGGCGAGGTTCTAACCGCGCTCGCCGAACGGATCGCCCGCGAGGGCGTGGTCCTCCATGGACCCGCGGCATAGGCGCGCGCTCGAGGCGATCCTCGAGCACTGCGCGAAGATCGAGTCGTACGTCGCTGCTGCCGGACCCGACTGGCAGGACGACGACATGGCCGTCGATGCCATCGCAAAGCGCCTCGAGGAGACCGGTGAGCAGGCGAAGCTGCTCTCGCCGGAGCTGCTCCTCGCGATGCCCGAGGTGGACTGGCGCGGCCTCAAGGGGCTGCGCGACTTCCTGGCTCACAACTACCCGGCGGTCGTGGTAGGAATCATCGCCTCCGCTCTCGAAGACGATCTCCCGGTCCTCGTGGAAGCCGTTCGGCGCCACCTGACCGGCGACCCCCAGCCGAAAGGATGAGCAGCATGATCGATCTCACCGGCAAGGTCGCCATCGTCACCGGCGGCTCGCGCGGCATCGGCCGGGCCGTCTCGCTCATGCTCGGCCGGCAGGGCGCCGACGTCGCGTTCATCGACCGCGCCGCCTGCCTGCTCGACGACCACACGAAGGGCGACGTCGAGGCCCTCGGCCGGCGCTCCATCTGCGTGGGCGGTGACGTGACCTCGCCCGAGCTCCTGCGCCGAGACCGTCGAGGAGACCCTCAAGGCGTTCGGCCGGATCGACATCCTCGTCAACAACGCCGGCATCACGCGCGACGACCTGGCAATGCGGATGACCGACCAGGCCTGGGCGGACGTCCTCAACGTGAACCTGACCGGGTCGTTCTACATGGCCAGGGCGGTGCTCCGGCCTATGCTCAAGCAGCGCTCGGGGCGGATCATCAACATGTCGAGCGTGTCGGGGCAGATGGGAAACGCGGGCCAGGCCAACTACTCGGCCTCGAAGGCGGGGCTGATCGGGCTCACCAAGGCGCTCGCGCGCGAGGTCGCATCGCGCGGGATCACCGTCAACGCCGTGGCGCCCGGCTTCGTCCTCACCGAGCTCACCGAGGGCCTGCCGGACAACGTCAAGGACGCGATCAAGGGCGCCACGCCGCTGGGCCGCTTCGCCACCGCCGACGAGATCGCGGCCGCGGTCACGTTCCTGGCCTCCGACGAGGCCGGCTACATCACGGGCCAGGTGCTGGGGGTCGACGGCGGCCTCGCGATGATGTAGGAGCCGCGAGCCGCGGGCTGGCAGGGCCGGGGCGCCGCCCGCCGCACGCAGCGCGCGGCTTCGGGCCCTGCGCCGATGCCCGCGATCGCCCGCTCGCGAGCGCTCCGCTTCCAGGGCGTTGCCCCAGCCCGCCGCCCCGCCGCCGCCTGCCCGGCCCGCCGCCGCCTGCCCGGCCCGCCGCGCCGATCTCACCGCCCCGCCGCCCCGCCCGCGGGCCGCCCGATCCCCGCCGTCCCCGTCGCCGCCCCGCCGCCCCAACCCGCGGCCCGCCCGCCGCCCGATCTCGCCGCCCGCGCACGTCGCCCCGACCCGCGGCCCGCGGGTCGCCCCAACCCGCCGCCACTTCTCTCACCAATGTGCCGCTCCACAGCACTACCGATGTTCGCCGGCGGGGCGAGTCGCCTCGCAGGCTGCGCCGCCGCTTGGTGACGCCCAATTCCCTCACTTGTGCGCCGCCTGCTGATCACTGACGAGGGAATCGAGCTTCACGGACTGCCGCCGAGGCCTCCTGACCCGCTTCGTCGGGCCGAGTCTCCCGCTAGTGCTGCCCACTGTGACATTGGCGAGGAAACTGAGCCCGTTGACCGCGCCGCCACCCGCCGCGCCGCCAGCCGCGCCGCCGCCACCCGCCGCGCCGCCACCCGCGCCGCCACCCGCGCCGCCGCCACTCGGTCGCGCCGTGTCCGGTTGCGAGCTGCGCGATGGATCGGCGAGCCATCGTCGCAGGAACCGGCCGTCGAGGGGAAACGCGTTGCGCAGCATCAGCCGGTGGCGCGCGAGCTGATCCCGGTTGAGGTCCGACTCGGCGACGAGAACCCAGCTCGCGACGTTCAGCGGATCCCAGCCTCGGTCACGACCGAACTTCGGGGCAAGCCGCCGATAGCGGTCGACCTGGGCGACGAGCCCGGCCGGGTCCGGGAGCTCCGTCTTCAGTTCGATGACCAGGAGCGTGCGCGATGCCGCGTGCCAGGCAAGGATGTCAACCGATCCGCGCTCGCCCCACTCCGAGAACGAGACCTCAGTCGCGAACTCCCAGCCGGGCGTTGCGGCCAGTCGCGCCCCGACCATCTCGTGCATCCGCGAGTGGCGCTCGTTGACGAGCCGTACCCCGTCACCGCCGCGCCACGATGCGCCGATCTCGACCCGGATCTCCAGCTCTGATGCGATCGAGCGCAATTGGCCGATCGAGATTGCGTCGAGGTGGCCGCGCTCGAGCGCCGACACGCGCCACCGGGCGACGCCGGCGCCCGCCGCAACGTCCTCCTGTCGCTCCCGACTTCGGACCCGCACCACGCGGAACAGGGCCCCGACCTGCTGATCGCGCACGAGCCGATGATGGCGAGTGCCGCTCATCGCCCACGCATCCGCGGCTGCACCCGGGCTGCACCCGCTGCACCACCGCTGCACGCCAACTGCACCGCGACTCGTTGGTGACCCCGCCGCGCGATCCCGTGTGGCAGACTCACGCCAACGGGCGCCCGGCGCCTGCGTGAGCATGTGCCCGACAACGGCGGGCTGAGTGCCACGCGGGGCCCGACGCGGCCGTTCGACCGCTCGGAGGAGACGTGGACGAGTGGGGTCGGGACGAGGTAGAGCTCGTCCGACGCTGCAGGGAGGGCTCGGAGGCGGCGTACGCCGCGCTCGTGCGCCAGCATCGACCCCGCCTCTACGCGCTCGCCTACCGCCTGCTGCTCGACCGCGAGGCCGCCGAGGACGTCGTCCAGGAGACCTTCCTGTCGGCCTTCCGCCAGATCGAGCGCTTCGAGCCGCGGCCGTCGGTCGCCGCCTGGCTGAACACCATCGCCCTCCGCACCGCGAGCCGAGCCGCTTCTCGCCAGCGCGCCCGCCCGAAGACATCGCTCGACGCACCGGCCGGCCACGCGGCCGACGCCGGCGACTGGGACGGCGACGCGCTGGCCCTGGCCGACCCCGACCCGACCGCCGACCCGCAGGCAGCCGTCGAAGCCGCCGACCTCCGCCGGGCGGTCGGGGCCGCCATCGCCGCCCTGCCGTTCAAGTACCGCGCGGCCGTCGTGCTGCGCCACGTCATGGGCCTCGACTACGCGGAGGCCGCCCGCGCCCTCGACATCCCGCTCAACACGTTCAAGAGCCACCTCCTGCGGGGGACGAAGCAGCTCCGCGAGGCGCTTGCGGCCGAGCTGGAGGCGTCGGCAGGCGGCGGCGCGAAGGTGACCCCGACCGAGATGGCGGGGCCGGCGACAGCTACGGGCGGCCCCGAGCTGGCCGGCACGGCGGCGATGACAACGGCGGCGATGACCGCAGCGGACGACGGGCCGAACGGGCGCCTGCCGGGCGAGACCCGAACGACTGCCGAACGGAAGGCCGCGAAGCGCACCGCCGGCGGCTGACCGACAGGCGGGGACGCCAGCGGGCCGCGACCCGGGAGCCGTGCGCCAGCAGCTGATTCGTCAGCTGGCGCTCCCGCGTCCGTATGACCTCGACAGGGTGAAGCTCGACGAGTATCGAGGGCTCGTTCCCGAGTGGCACGATTGGGCGACCGTCACCCGCCAATGCGCGGGGATCGCGAACCAGATGGCGAATGCAGTGGCCACGAAGCGCGCGGGATGGGACGACATCAGGGAGTAGGATCCGTCCACTGCCATGCGCCATCGACACTTGGACCACCAGCGACTCACGCTCGCCGCGCTCGACGATCTCATCGAGAACGGCACGCTCGCCGACTGGCGCCCCGTGCTCGCGCGCCTCCGGCGCGATCCCGAAGGACCGGTGGCGTCACGCGTCGCGGAGCTCTTGCGCACGCGGGATTACGAAGAGAGTGGTGCTCTCTGGACCAACTTCCTCGAGCAGGCCCGCGCACGCGCGAAGGTCGCCGGCGGCTGAGCGCGCGGGGGCTGCCGACGCGCCGCCGGGCACCAGACCGACTCCAAGCCTCAAGTAAGAGACTGATGAACGCGCACGACGATGCTTGCGCGCCATGTCGTACCAGGCCATCTACTACCGCGACAGCGACGGCAACGAACCGGTCAACCAGGCAATCGATCGTCTGCCTGATGAATGCCAGGACAGCGTCGACTGGAGCATCGGCCTACTGAACAGCCTGTCGGACGCGCGACCAGGACTGCCGCACCCCTATTCCTCTGCGCTCAAGGGCGGCAAGTACCGAGCGTTCCGGGAGCTGCGCACGAGCTGCGGGGGCACCCACTACCGGATCATCTTCCGGCGCTCCCATCGCTTCCTGATACTCCTGCACATCTTCCGCAAAGACACCGACCAGGTTCCGGAGGCGGAGAAGAAGCTCGCGCTCGAGCGGTGGATCGACTTCACACGTCGAATGGACGCCCCGGTCCGCAACCCGCCACGGGCGATGGGCAGGGACGCCCCCTGATCCTGTCTTGACAGACTTAGCAGGCACGCTAAGATCCCGCCGTGGGAGGCACCCAGTAGATGACCACCAAAGACCAGATCAGCCCCTTCGGGGCAACGGCAGAGGCTGCGTCGGCCGGCCGCTTCGCCCGGAGCGAGCGCTATCGCGCACAGCACGATCATCTCGCGCCGTGTCGCGCGATCGCCAAGGCGGTCATCCTGGCGCGCGCCGACAATGGCTGGACGCAGAAGCGACTCGCAGAGGCAATCGGCACGACGGACACTGCCATCTCGCGCGTCGAAAGCGGCCGCCATCCGATCAGCCTGCAGACCCTCACGAAGCTCGGCTCCGCCCTCGACATCGCATTCGTCGTCGGGTCCGCGTCGGCGACGCAGCACCTGACCAGTGCCAGCCGCTGCGTCATCATCCCGGAGGCAGCGATCGATAGGTCGGTGTGCCCGCGCGCTCTCGCGCCGGAGGCATCCTCCCGCGTGTCCGCCGCCCCGACGGCCCCGGGTCTCATCGCGACGGACGCGTCGTGACCGTGTGCGGACGTGGGTCCGGCTCGACGGCTTGCCGTTCAGGGCAGATGTCGCTCGGGTGATGCAGGCGGTTGCCTTCCGCATCCTCGAGGGCGCACGCTGACGTCGGCCTCAGGCGCCTACCCGCGCAAAGCGCGCGCGCACCTGGTCGGCGCGGGGCGCAGCGCCACCTGACAACCCCTGCAACTTTCCCGGTCTTCCCCGCCATGTACAGGGTGTGAGCAACCCGCCTGCCGGTCGCGAGCCTCTCGAGCACGCCCACGCGCGCCGCCTGATCGACGCGTACCTCGCGGACGAGCTCGCCCCGCTCGACGCCGAGCAGCTCGCGGCCCACGTCGAGACCTGCCCCGCCTGCCAGGCGGAGCTGGGCGGCGCCACGCGGCTGCTCGCACTGCTCGGCAGCCTCCCGGTCCCGCCGGCCACGCCGGACGTCGACGAGCGGATCCTGCTCGCCGCGCTGCGCGACCGCGACCGCCGCCACGAGAATCGTTCCTGGCTGGCCACCCTCCCGGTCGTCATCTTCCGGGGCGCGGTCCGCACGACGGGCACCCTCGTCGTGGCGATCGTGACCGTGGCGTTCCTCGGCGCCGCGTTCGTGTTCGCCGCCGGGATGATCACGCAGGTTGCGCTGGCACCGGGTCACGCGTGCTACGCTTCCGCCCGACATGACGCCGACGCCCGCGCCGACGCTGGTCCAGACCGCCGCGCCCCAGACCTCGCACCCGGTGGTCTCTACCCAGCCGACCGAAGCGCCCACCCCCGAGCCCACCCCGGCTCCCACCGTCGCCCCGACGGCAACCCCCGAGCCCACCCCGGCCGTGACGGCCACGCCTGAACCCACCCCGGCTCCCACGCCCGAGGCGACCGCGGAGCCGACCCCCGATCCACTCCCCACCCCGGTCCCGACGGAGAAGCCGCGGCGGACGCCTCCGCCCTCGGCCAGCCCGTCGCCGACCCCCAGCCCGGCGCCGTCCGCGACGCCGTCCCCTCCATTGCCGTAACAACGGGGCGGGCAGTGCCCGTCTCGTCGTTTCGGGCCTTGCGCAAGGCGTAGGAAACGGAAACAGTCAGTCGGATCGGATGCACGCGAAAGGAGCTGAGGGGCCGATCCGAACCCGGGAGCCGATAGCCCCGGTCTACGCACCAGTCCATGAATCCCCATTGGGAGGAACTCACTTGACTATCTGGAAGAAGGCGATCAGCGCGGTCACTAGCGCCGCTCTCCTCGCTTCGCTTCTCGCCACGGCCGTGGCGCCCGGCGGCGTTCGCCGCTACGGACAACACCGACTATCTCGACGTGCTGCGCGCCGGCGTCGCGACTGCTCGCAGGTCGCCGATGGCATCAGCCGGTCAAGCTGGCCGGCGAGGCCACCGGCGCCGTGCTGCCGGCAGCAGCCTGTTCATCTGCAGATCATCCGGCGCAACCTTCAGCACGGCCGCGCCGACTTCGTGCTGGCAGTCGCGGCACCGTCGACTCGACCACGGCGCACCAAGACCGGCGCCGCACTCGCTCACTGACTCCGTCGACGCGTGGCCGCGCCGGCTGCCGTGGCACCGCCACGATGTCGGTGTTACGCGATCGCGACGGCGCCGGGCACGCAACGGCCGCTCGGCACGCTTCACGATCGACCTTCACCGCCAGCCAGCGGCCTCGCCGTCTCTGCGGCGAACTCGACCGTCAAGTCGTCGCCGACGCGACGCCGACGCAGTCAACGGCACGCCGTTACGGCGACTCGCGCCAAGGCCGTCGACCGTGGCCGTCAAGCTCGTGCGTCTCGTCAACGACGGCACGGCACCACGGTCACCAACGGCGATCGTCGCGGCGCAGATCACGCCGGTTGGGCCTCGTCAACGGCGCCGCAGCGTTGCGGCCGACCCCAGGCCGTCCACCGTACGCCACATCGACGCTCGCGGTCGTTCAGCATCGGCGGCACCGGCCTCGCCGGCGTCGCCACGGTCGGCATCTCCGTCACGCAACTGGCGCGACGACGACGACCTTCGCGCCCGAAGACCTTCACCTTCTCGGGCACGCTCGCGACGCGTCACGGCGACCGAGCCAGTGTCACACGGCGCGTCGTGTACACCGGCGCCAGCGTCGGTCGACGCCGTCACGTTCGGTCGCAAGGACGCCGCTGGCAACAACGTTGCCTCCGGCGACAGCCGCGCTCGTCGCGACGCGGCACCGTCTTCACCGCCGCCGATCAGCCGACGCAGTACGTCGGCTGACGGCAGACGGCACAGGTCGACATCGACGTGCGACCGGCACGCTCGGTCCGACACCGTTCACCGTGCAAGGACAACGGCACATCACGTCCGAACGCCGATCACGTTCTACTGCTCGGACGTCGCCGACAGCTTCACCGTCGTCTTCGGCGCGACGATCGTGGCGCGGCGGCAGCACCACCCTCACGGTCGAGGTCGAAGGACGCAGACGGCCAGCCGGCTGCCGACGCTCAACGTCAACGTCATCGTGAGCTCGGGCGCAATCACGCCGGCGCCCCTGCAAGACCTCGCAACGGCGAGGCGGTCTTCACGTACCTCGCCCCGTTCAACTTCGGCACCGTCACGGCCCTCGTGACCGTTGACGACCATCGACGGCTCCAAGTCGGCGTCGATCAACGTCGGCGTCCCGGCCGTCGTCACGACGCTCGGCTCGACCGCCTCGACGCTCGGCGTGGCGCCTCCAGGCGGCTCGTGGAGCACGTCGACCAAGGTCGCCAAGGTCGGCGAGTTCATCACCTGGCGGTTCGCTGCCGGTGTTGCCAACGCTGGCAAGACCATCGGCGTCTTCCTCCAGACGAAGGACGCCAACGGCGTCTGGTCGGCCCCCGTCCGGTTCTCCGCGCGTGTCGCGGACTCCTCGGGCAACGCCTACTTCAGCTGGAAGGGCACCAGTGCCATGTGGGTGTCGATCCGGGGTGGCCTCGGCGATGCCCGCTCGACCCCGCCTGTCCAGGGCCGCTGGCAGTAACTCCGTAGCGTCTGGTGAGGCACCCTCCGGGGTGTCCCACCGGTGAAGAAGAGGGTCGGGGCATTGCCCCGGCCCTCTTCTCGTTTCATTGGGGGTATCCTCGAGCCCATGGACATCCGCCGGCTCGCTGCATCCGGGACTGCTCTCGCTCGCCTTGATCGTTGCGGGCGCCGTCGTGCCCTGGGCATCCAGCTGCGACCGCGGCGACGCCGGCCGAATCGGACATCCCGGGGATCGCCCTCCCCGGGCCGGTGGTCACCGGACGGCTCGGCGGCCCGATCTACGACGTGGTCTACCGCGTCGAGGTGCCGGCCGGGTATGTGCTGGTGGCCGGCCTGACCGGGACGGCAGGCACGGACTTCGACCTCTACCTCTTCGACGCGAGCGCAACGACGGTCCTATCGCCGTGGGCCTCCTCACGAAGTCGACCGGCCCGGCGAGCAGCGAGCAGGTCGTCCTGGCCGACGCGGATCGGCGGCACGTTCTACCTCGACCTCAACGGCGCCACCGACGTGGAGGGCACGTACACGCTCTCCGTGCGGGTCGTGCCCGACCCGACCCCGCCGCAGGCGTCGCTCCTCGTGGCCGGCGGCCTGACCCGCGTGAACACGCCGCAGGTGACGCTCCTGCTGGCGGGGTTCGACGATCTCTCCGGCGTCACGGAGATGAGCCTCAGCTACGACGGGCTGAGCTACCTGCCCGCGGAGCCGCTTCGGAACCAGTTCGAGTGGACGCTGTCCGCGGGTGACGGGCCGAAGACGATCTGGGTGAGGGTGATCAACGGTGTCGGGCTGGCCTCGGCACCGGCGAGCGTCACGGTTCAGCTCGACACGGCGGGGCCGACGGTCACCTCGGCGACGCCGGCCAACGGCGCCACGGTCACGGACGCCCGCCCCACGATCTCCGTTCGGTTCAGCGAGGCGATCGACGCCGCCTCGTGGTCCACCGGCGGCCTGATCGTCCAGTCGTCGTCCGGAGGGATCCTGCCGGGAGCCTACCTGTACTACCCGTCGATCCGGACCGGCACGTTCATTCCGTCGACCGACCTCGCCCCGGGCTACGTCTACTTCGTCACCGTCGGCGACGTGCGCGACCTGGCCGGGAACCGGGTCGTCGGCAGCTCGTGGACGCTCAAGCGTCTGCTGCCGGCGTCCGTGACCGTGGCCGCGACGCCCAGCGTCGTGGTCGTCGGCTCGTCGGTCACGCTGGCCGGGGCCGCGTCGATCCCGGCGGGGGAGTCGCTGGCGCTGGATGCCCGCGAGGGCGCGCGCGACGGAGTACGCACCGATCCGCACGATCGTTCCGAGCGCCGGCCGTTACGGCCTCACGCTGACGCCGGCGCGGAACACGGTCTACCGCGTGAGCTACGCGGGCTCCGCGACCACGCAGGCCGCGTCCGCGTCCGTCCAGGTGCTCGTGCGGCGGAAGGTGGCGCTGCTCGGTCCCGGATCTTCGGTCACGCGGACCGCGGTGGCCGGCCGGTCCGTGACGCTCACCGCGCAGGTTGGCCCCGCGGGCGTGGCCCCGGTCTCGTTCCGGCTCTACCGGTACGACGCGGCACGGCGCGCGCTACGTCCTCTCGCGGAGCTTCGGTCGTACGACCGACGCGCTCGGGTCGCGCACGGCTGACGTGGACGCCGTCCGCCGGTCGCTTCGCCTGGCGCGTCGCGGTGTCGTCGACCGTGGACTACGCGAACAACCTGTCGCCCGCTCTATCGCTGGTCCGTCAGCCCCTGAGCCAGGGGCTGGCCGCGCGATCCGGTCAGCGGGCTGCCGCCGTGTAGGCGTCCACGATCGCGTCGACGGTCGCGAGCTTGTCGAGCACCGTGTCGTGGGTCGCGCCGTCCTCCACGGTTGTCTCGACGTCGTAGCCGGCCGCCTCCAGGATCGACGCGAGGTCCTCCGTCTTGGCGGGTGCGGCGACGAAGTCGTTCGTGCCCGCCACCAGGCGGACCGGCAGCATCCGGCGGTTCTTCCGGCTGGCGAGGACCGCGACGTCTCCCGCGCCCCAGGCTGCCGGTGCCGTGGCCCGGTCGCCGCCGAAGAAGTCCACGAGGAACTGCTGGCCGATGTGATCGAGCGTGTAGACCCCGGCGATGCCCACGAACGCGTCTGGGCGGCCGTCGCCGCTCGTCGCGAGACACCCCGTCGCCCTTCGCCGCGTAGTCGGTCGCCGAGAGGGCCAGGACAACGGCCGGGTAGCCACCGAACGAGTGGCCGACGAGGGTCACCCGGCTCGGGTCGCCGCCGAGCTGCGGTGCCCGCTGACGGGCGAAGCGGATGGCGCAGGCGACGTCGGCGAAGGTGGACGGGTACCCGCCGCCATAGGCCGGCGAGGAGCGGTAGTCGGCGGTGAAGACGACGGCACCGCGGCTGGCCACGATCCGGGCGAGGTTCCAGAGGTAGTCGCGGTTGCCGGGCGGGAGGGGCCCGCCCGGGATCATCACGACGACGGGACGGCCCGTGCTGCCCGGCTCATTCGCGACGCGCGGCAGCGCGAAGGAGTCCACCTTGAGCAGGCACGCGGCGTCGCCGCCGCAGGGGACAGGGGTGGTGACGTCGATGTCGCGCGTCATGACGACGTTGGCGGACAGGCACGTCAGGGTCGGCCTCGCCGCAGGGTGGAGGAGGGGGTGTCTCGGGCGGTGGCTCGGGCGTCGGCTGGACGGTCGTCGCGGGCGTCGTCGCCGAGGGGCGCGGGCTCCGCCGCGCTGACCGGCGTGGTCGTCGCGCTGCGGTCGTCGGGGGGCTCTGGGCTCGACGCTCGTGCATCCGGCACCCACCAGCGACGAGCGCGAGCAGAAGTACGCCGACCGCGGCGTGGGCCGCAGCGGTGGTTGATGGGAGCCCCCTCGCGAGCGGTCGGTGGCAGCTGGAGGGTCGTCGCGACTCCTCAACCGTAGCCCAGACGGTCAGAGTGCCCGTGCGGTCACTCGTGGAACCGACGTGCGGGCGATCACGCGTCGTTGGGGGAGGTGCCATGCCGTGCTGCGCCGGGCGATAAGCGGCCGTGAAGCCCCGGGTGCGACTATGGACAGATGCCGAGCCCCGGCGCACACTCGTCCAATGACGATGGTCGTATCGAAGGGGAGGATCGATGAACCTTCAGTTGCCAGGTAGCGTCCGCACCGGACGTCTCGCGGCATCCCTCGCGGCTTCGATGCTGCTTGTTGCCGCCCTTCTGCCAACGTCAGCCCTGGCGGTCACCGATGGGGCCACGAAGCTGGTGATCGTTGCCAACAGCCTCGGGGCCGGTAACGCGACGGCAGGTGTGTCGTTCACCTTGACGGTCGCGGCCCAGGACAACGCCAACGTGGTCGAGGACCGGCTTCACCGAAGCGGTCACGATCTCGTCGAGCGACACGCAGGCGATCTTCGCCCCAAGCAGCCCCTATACGTATCTCGCCGGCGACAACGGCAGCAAGGTCTTCACGGTGACGCTGAAGACCGCGGGATCGCGAACGATCACGTTCTCGTCGGCCGGACTCGCCTCCGCGGTCGCGACGATTACCGTCGATCCGGGCGCAGCCAGCACCCTTGCCTTCACGCAGCAGCCCAGCACCTCGCCGAGCGGCGTTGCGTTCCTCACTCAGCCCAGAGTTGCCGTCCAGGATGCATTCGGCAACACGATCGTCGCCGACAACACGTCGAAGGTGACGCTTGCGATCGTGGCGCCGACACGCGGTGGCCCCGGCACCCTCGCTGGCTGCACCGCCGCCGCGACCGTGAGTGCGGGCGTGGCCAGCTTCGGCGGTTGCTCAGTCAGCGGGACCGGCGTCGGCTACAGGCTCACGGCGACCGATACGACGGGCGCCGGCGGGGGCATCCCTACACGGCGGCGACGAGCGCCTTCTTCGACGTGCCTGACAACCTTGGATGGGAGACGCAGCCGAGCGCCTCGTCGCAGGGCGGGATCGCCTTTGCCAGCCAGCCCAAGGTCACCGTGCGTGTCGGTACCTCCAACTTCACCACCAACAAAGCCGACAACGACGGGACCACGACGGTCACGCTCGCGATCCGCAGCGGCACGGGAGCGGCAGGCGCCGTTCTCACGTGTGACCGCCAACACGATGAAGACGACAGCCGGCTCCGCCCAGTTCAGGCGGGCGGCCGGATCGACAAGGCTGGAACGTGGATCACTACGGTGTATCAGCGATCCGGTCGCGACTTCCGTACCGGCGTACGGCGGGAACGCGCGGTACAGCAACGGACGTTCAGCATCGTCGGCGGGACCCGACGTACAACTTAGCTTCGTCACCCAGCCGGCGGGCGCGTCTGCGCGGACGGGCCTTCACGGCATGCAGCCCGGCGTCGCCAATCACCGATGCCGGCGGCAATGTCGCGACGTGGGTGTCAGCGCGAACGTCACTTTGAACCAGGCGTCGGCACGAACCCCGGAGCTCGCCGATCAACTTCACGGTCGTCTTCAGCTCGCGGTGACCGGCTTCGACCGGTGACGTCGCGATCACGGTCGCCGACGGCGACCAGCGGCACGAATGCCGGCAAGGCCGTTTTCAGCGGCTGCAAGATCACCAACAGCGGGGTCGGCTACCGCTCGTGGCCGTCGGCATCGAGCATCCTCGACGGAAGCTCCCGCCGAACGCTCGCGCCGACGAGCCCCGACAACGCGTTCACGGTGGGGGTGCCGGCGGCCTCCATCACGCTGACCACGTCGGCGCCGATCGGAGCCGGTGGCCTCCCGACGATCACCTGGGGAGGCGGGATCATCCTGACGACCCAGTTCGGCACGAACGGGGGGAACAAGACGTTCAAGATGCAGGCGACGCGCGACAACGTCACCTGGTTCGACATCGGGCCACTCCTGACGACCAACGCGTCCGGCCGCAACCAGTTTGCCTTCCGGCCGTCGACGAACTTCTTCTACCGGGCGGTCTTCGCCGGGACGCCCGATCTCGCCGCCGGGACGAGCGCGTCTGTGCGCACCGTTGTCCGCCAGATCGCCCTCCTGCGCCCCACGAACGGCGGCGCCACCAAGTCGATCAGCCGCAACACCTCGATCACGTTCTTCACGGTGGTTCGGCCGTCTCGACCCGAGCTGACGCCGGCGAAGGTGACGTTCTCCTTCTACCGGCTGAGCGGCTCCACCTGGGTCCTGTCGACCCAGCGCACCATCACCGCGGCCGCCGATGGGCGAGCGGCGACCACGTTCAAGTTCTCGTCCAGCGGCCAGTGGTACGTCAGGTCCATGGCGAACCCCACGCCGTACAACGCCAACAGCGTCATGAGCACGATCGAGCGGTACAGCGTCAACTGACGCCTGCGCCGCTCGACTGACGGCCTCGAATGGCCGTCGCTGAGATCGACGGGGCCCGCCCGGGCACACCGGGCGGGTCCTGTCACGCTTCGGCCCGACCCGGCGTCCATCCCGCAGCGCTGCGGTCACCGATCTCACGCAGCACCAGGAGGAGGTCGACGTCGGAGTCCGGCGTGGCCTGTCGCCGCGCGTAGTCCGTTGTGGTCGAGAGCGTGGCTCTGGTCCGGTCGCGCCTCGGGCCCACGGCGGTCGCGGCGCTCATCGACGACATCCTGCCGGCGGCCCGCGTCGAGAGGGTGGATCGGCCGCTCCACGAGGCGTCGTCGGTGGACTTCCGCCGGATCGGCGGTGGCATTAGCCTGGTGGACCGCGTCACCCTCGCGTTCGCGGCGCGCCACGGGATCGGGCGGCCATTCGCGTTCGACGCGGGCCTCGCGGCGGTGACCACCTGAATCCTGAGGGTGGGCCGCGTCAGTCGCCGGTGTAGAGACGCTCCAGATCCACGAGCACCACGTCGGAACGGCGCTTGGCTTCGTCAGCCAGCTCGACGCTGAAGCCCCCGCCCGCGAAGATCGCCAAGCGGGTCTGTTGCATGTGCGCCCTGCCGGCGAGTAGCTCCCTTGCGCGCTCGAGCCGGTGCAGGTCCGCCATGCCTCGTCGATCTGGCCCGCTCTTGGCTTCGCCGATCAGGAGAACAGTCGGGATCGCGTCGTCATTGGACCGGGCTTCGACCGCGACCACGTCGATCTCGAGCCGCGAGCGACCCGAGCTGTCGTTGACCACCGTGGACCCGACGCGGCTGGGGGTTCCGCCCAGGGTGCGCGCCCCCGCGTACCGCGACGTCCAGGCCCGCGCCACTTCTTCGAAGGCCGGCCCGACCACCCCGGACTCGAAGCGCGCGCGGGCGTCCGACCACGCCGGCAGCGTCTGGCGGGACTCGAACCGGCGGGAGTCCGGGCGGACGACGGCGTGCTGGAACCGAAGCACGGCGTCTGCGATCCGCAGCGTCGGCCGGCGCGATCGGAGGACGTCGTCGGCTCGCTCGATGAATTGTGCCCGCTCGAGGCCATCGATGATGTGCGTCACAGAGGTCTCCGGCCGACCGAGCGCGCCCGCCACCGCGCCTGCGGTTGTTCGACCCGCAGCGATCGCCCCGAGCGCGGACTGGTAGATCGCCCGGTCCGTGAGGCTCGGCTCCTCGGCCAGCAGGTAGTCTGACTCACGGAACATGGCGTGCGACGGATTGAGGACCCCACGCGCCAGCCAGGCGGGGAAGTCGGCGACCGAGGCAGGCGGCCCCATCTCGAGGAGGTCCCGGTAGCCCGGTGTGCCACCGACGACACAGAACAGGAGAAACGCAAGCCTCGGATCGGCCTGGACTCCCCAGAACGCCGCTGCCTCCCGGTAGTCGAACGGATCGATGACGAGGTCGAGGACGGCGCGCCCCCGGAGTGCCCGTTGACCGGAGAGCAGCCCGGCCATCACTGACATCGCCGATCCGCACAGGATCAGGCGCAGGGGCGGCTGGCCGCCCAGCCGCGAACTGTCATGCGCGAGCTGAATTGCGGACGCGATGTCGGGCGACTTCGCGAGCAGGTAGGGGAATTCGTCGATCACCACAAAGCGCGGAGACGGAGCTGTGGATGACAGCGGCGCCGACTCCGCAAGGGCCCGCAGCAGGGCTGCCCAGTCAGCGAAGGTCAGTGAGCTTCCCGGCAGGCCCCGGTCCGTCGCCATTGCGGCCCCAAGCCGCGCGAGGGCTGGCGACCGCTCCTCCTCGAGGGCCTGGTGGTACAGGCCGCCCACCTGCCGGGCGATCGCGTCGAGGATGAAGCTCTTCCCCTGGCGGCGACGCCCGGAGACGATGCCGATGCGAAACGAGGCGGTCGGCTCGGTGGCGAACCGGACCAGGTCGTCCCATTCCGTCACGCGGTCAAAGAGTGCGGCTGGCCGCTCGATGGTCACGCCAAAGATATACGACCAGAGTGCTAATAAGTCAAGTCGTATCTGTGGGGCTCGCGTCGCGAGGGGTACCAGCAGCACGCCCGCGCGGTACTTCCGCCCCGGCGCGGTCGCGCACCGCCGATGGGACGATCCGGCCATGGCCGAAGCCGCGGACCCGACGCGCCCCGATCGCGCCCGTGAGCCCCGCCCTGCCGCCGCGCCCGGCCCCGCCCGTGCGGGTCGGCGCGCTGCTGCGCGAGGCGATCACCGGGGAGCTGGCCGGCGGCCTTCTGGGGCCCCGGGGGCCGCTCCTCGCGGCCGCCGTCACCGGCCTCTACGTCGTCGCCGCCGCCTCTTCGTCGCCGCACGACGTCGCCGTCTCGTTCGCCATCTGCCCCTCGTCCTGGCCGCCCTCACGATGCCGGCCGCCCAGGGACTCGTCGTCGCGCTGGTCACGGCAGGCACCGTCGTGGTCTCCCACGTCGTCGTCGGATGCCCACGGGCTGAGCGCGCTCGAGATCGTCGAGCTCCTCGCGTTCGCCGTCGTCAGCCTCTCCCTTCGCCTCGTCGTCGTCCGCCTCAGCCACGGGCGCGCCGAGATCGATCGCGTGGCCGCCGACCTCGGCGCCATGAGCGCGCAGGTCGACGAGGCTCGCGAATCGACCGAGCGCTGGGTCGCCCAGCTCGAGGTGGCCCAGCGAGCCGCCGCCCGGATGGCCGGCCGCGCCTCGGTCGGCGACGTCGCCGAGACGGTGGCCGACGAGGTCCGGGCGATCGTGGACTACCACGCGTGCCGGGTCTACGTCGTCGCAGGAGCCCGACGATCTCGTCCCGATCGTGGCCGCCGGCGACAACGGCTACGAGACGATCGGGCTCGAGGAGCTTCGTCTCAAGGTGGGCGAGGGCTTCTCCGGCTGGGTCGCCGCCAACGGACGGCCGCTCCTGGTCCCCGACGCCAACGCGGATCCGCGCGGGGTCACGATCCCGGGCACCGACGAGGTCGAGGAGTCGATGCTCGTGGTCCCGATGCGCTACGACGAGCGGGTCACGGGCGTGATCACGCTCTCCAAGCTGGGCCTCCACCAGTTCGACCTGGCAGACGTGCGGATCCTCTCGATCCTGGCCGACCAGGCCGCCACCGCGATCGAGTCGGCGCGGGCGATCAGCGCCTCGGCGGACCTCGCCGAGGACCTGCGCCGGATCGCGGACATGAGCAGCGCCCTCTCGCGCAGCCTGGACCCCCGGCAGGTGGCGGACCTGATCGCCCAGCACGTCGGCCGCGCGTTCGAGGCCGACGAGTGCGGGGTCTCCTCGTGGGACCGGCCGGCCGATCGCCTGCTGACGCGCGGGTACTGGCCGGCGGCACCGGATCGACGCAGCACGAGCCATCCTTCGACCTCGCCGGGTATCCCGAGACGCGCAGGGTCCTCGAGACCCAGGCGATCGCGACGATCGACGCCCTCGACCCTGCCGCGGACGCGGCCGAGGCCGCGCTCCTGCGCCGGGATGGCCAGCGGTCCCTGGTGATGATCCCGCTCGTGGCCAAGGGGGAGACCGTCGGGCTCGTGGAGCTCTGCTTCGTTGGGTCCCTCCACCTGGAGGCCCGCCGCCTGGACCTGGTCCGGGCGATGGCGAACGAGGCGGCGATGGCCCTCGGCAACGCCCAGCTCTACGAGACGACGCGGGCGCTCGCCGACCGCGACCCATTGACCGGCTTCTTCAACCATCGCTACCTGCACGAACGCCTGGGCGAGGAGATCCTGCGTGCCCAGCGGTCGGCGTCCCCCTCGCGCTTCCTGATGATCGACCTCGACGACTTCAAGCTCGTCAACGACACGCTCGGCCACCTCTTCGGCGACGAGGTCCTGCGCTGGTCGGCAGAGCAGATCCGGGGTGCCCTCCGGGGCTCGGACGTGGCCGCGACGCTATGGCGGCGACGAGTTCGCGGTGATCCTGCCGGACACGTCGGCCGACGGCGCCCGCGAGGTCGGCGAGCGGATCGTGGCCGCCCTCCGCGACCACCCCTACCAGGCCGAGGGCCGCGGCCCCGTGCCGGTGGGCGCGTCCGTCGGGGAGCCGCGTTCCCGGCCGACGGCGCGGAGCGCGCAGGCGCTCATCGCTGGCGCCGACGCCGCCCTCTACCGGGTCAAGGGAAGCGGCGGCCGCGGTGTCCAGGGCCGGGTCCAGCGCCGCCTCGCCCCGTCGGCCCGCCGCGCGGGGTAGGGGGCGGCGGGGGAGGGGCGAGGCTCAGACGGGCCACGAGGCGCGGGGCGAGGTCAGACGGATGGCGAACGAGGCGGCGATGGCCCTGGGCAACGCCCAGCTTTACGAGACGACGAGGGCGCTTGCCGACCGCGACCCGCTGACCGGCTTCTACAACCACCGCTACCTGCACGAGCGCCTTGGCGAGGAGATCCTGCGGGCCCAACGGTCGGGCGCTCCGCTCGCGCTCCTGATGATCGACCTCGACGACTTCAAGCTCGTCAACGACACGCTCGGCCACCTCTTCGGCGACGAGGTCCTGCGCTGGTCGGCCGAGCAGATCCGGGGCGCTCTCCGGGGCTCCGACGTGGCGGCGCGCTACGGCGGCGACGAGTTTGCGGTGATCCTGCCGGACACGCCCGCCGACGGCGCCCGCGAGGTCGGCGAGCGGATCGTGGCCGCCCTCCGCGACCACCCCTACCAGGCCGAGGGCCGCGGCCCCGTGCCGGTAGGCGCGTCCGTCGGGGTAGCTGCGTTCCCGGCCGACGGCCGGAGTGCGCAGGCGCTCATCGCCGGTGCCGACGCCGCGCTCTACCGGGTCAAGGGAAGCGGCGGCCGCGGCGTCCAGGGCCGGGTCCAGCGCCGCCTCGCCCAGCCGGCGCGCCGGGCAGGATAGCGGGCGGGGGCGGGCCGTCGGGCTCAGTGTGGCCGCGATCCCGGCTCCACCACGCTCCGCGGCCCCGCCGCCCGCCGCCCGCCGCCCGCCGCCCGCCGCCCCGACGCCCGCCGCCCGCCGCCCCGACGCCCCGACGCCACGGTCCATGCAAGGATTCCGCCTCGACCACGCTCCGTTCGGTGCTCAGGCCGCCGCCGAGGCCCGAATCGCGCACCAAGCGGAGCGTGGTGAGTCGCTGAACCTTTCATGGACTCGGGCCAGGGCGCGTCGGACGGGCCCGCGGCGCCCCGTCCGCACGCTCACCCGGTGGCTCGCCGGCGATGAGTGAGCGGTAAGTGAGCGTCCGCACCATGTGCAGATGGGTACGCAGTCGAGCCCTGCCCGCGAGATCGAACGACGCCTCGACGCCCCGACGGCACGGTCCATGCAAGGATTCCGGCTCGACCACGCTCCGTTCGGTGCTCAGGCCGTCGTCGAAGCCGGATTCGCGCACCAAGCGGAGCGTGGTGAGCCCCGAACCTTTCATGGACTCGGACCGGGGCGCGTCGGACGAGGCCCCGCGGCGCCCCGTCCGGCACGCTCACCCGGTGGCTCGCCGGCGATGAGTGAGCGGTAAGTGAGCGTCCGCACCATGTGCAGATGGGTACGCAGTCGAGCCCTGCCCGCGAGATCGAACGACGCCTCAGTTCCGCCATTGCCGCCGCGGTCGTCCGCGGGCGAGCCGAGCTCGGCTGGTCGAAGGCCGAGGTGGCGCGACGGGCCGGCGTTTCGGCGGCCACCATGACGCGCATCGAGGCCGGATCCGGAGAGCATGTCGGCCTCCGGGCAGTCTGCGCGGTTCTCGAAGCCCTGGGCACCGATGCCCGCCTGTTCCTCGATGGTCCGACAGTCCTGGCGGATCGCTCCCAGGACGACGCTGTTCACGCCCGGCTGTGCGGCCATCTTGCCGGACGTCTGTCGGCGTTGGGCTGGGAGCCCGCGCTGGAGGTCGAGGTCGGTGAGGGGCGCATCCGAGGCTTCGTCGATGTCATGGCATTTCGACCGGTTGACCGAGCCGTGATCTGCGACGAGACGAAGTCCGAGGTTCACGACGCCGGCGCAATCGTCAGGACGCTGCGCTGGTATGCCAACCACGCGTGGGATGCGGCGCGAGGCCTCGGGTGGAAGCCCGCCCGCGTCGTTCCGATCCTGACTGTGCTCGACTCTGCCGATGTTGCGGCGCGCCTTCGCGAGAACCGGACGCTCATGGACGCTGCGTTCCCGGTCCGAGCCGCTGAGCTGCAGGCGTGGATCGAGGATCATCAGGCTCCGCTGGCCGGGGGCTTCGGCCTCGCGGCGCTCGATCCGGCAAGTCGGCGACACGCGTGGCTCAGGGCAACTGCCGTTGACGCGCGGCGGGTCGTGCCGCCGTATCGCAACTACGCGGACTTCGCCAACCGCGGGCGGCGGTGAGCCGGTCCGGATCGGCGCGAGGAGCCGAGCCACCGGGCCTGATCGGATGCGGCTCTGCGGGGGTCGCGGTGTCGGCTGAGACCTCGATGACCCACAGCACCGGCTCAATGCGATTGGCGTCCACGACCGCCCGTCGCTCCGCGGACCCGACGGCCGCCGCCCGCCGCCCCGACGGCACGGTCCATGCAAGGATTTCGTCTCGACCACGCTCCGTTCGGTGCTCAGGCCGCCGTTGAGGCCCGATCCGCGCACCAAGCGGAGCGTGGTGAGCCGTAGAACCTTTCATGGACTCGGACCGGGCGCGTCGGACGGGCGAGAACCGAGCCACCGGGCCCAGGCGGGCCGTCGCGGCGGTGCGTTGATGCGCCGTCGGGTGGACGCACGCCGTCCGCGCGCCGCATCCTGTTCTGGACGTGAACGACCTGACCCCGAACCTCGCCCCGACGCCAGCCCCGGTCTCGCCCCCCGACCCGCTGGCGGCGCGCGCCCGGATCGCCTGGGGCGGCCTCGCCCTGGCGATCGGCGCCCTTGCAGTCCTCGTCGTCGCCGGGATCGCCGTGCCGGGGCTCCCGCTCGGCATCCCCGTCGCCGTCGCGGTGGTGGCCGTCGCGGGGGCCGCAGCATGGGCTCACCGCTCCGTGGAGCAGCACGAAGCGGGGTCGCGCGAGGAGGTGGAGAACTTCGCCCGGATCCTCCAGGGCTTCTCGCGGGCCGTGTCGCCCGACGCGATCGTGGACGCGATCCTGGGCGACCTCGGCCCGGGGACCGAGGCGGACCACCTGGTCGTGGTCCGTCGTCGGCCCGGGGCGCCGATCCTGGACGCCACGCTCATCCCGACCCGGCCGGGGGCGCCCCGCGCGGAGACGGTCCTGCCGGCCGTGGATCTCGACGACCCGGGCGGTGCCCCCCTGGAGCGGATTGCCGGCCGCGTCCGGCGCGCGTTCGGGCTGACCAACGTCCTCGGCGCGCCGCTCACGGCCCACGGGGAGCTGCTCGGCGCGATCCTCGTCTCGCGGCGGCGCGCCGGCCCGTGGTCGGACGCCTCGCGCCGGCTCCTGGACGCGGCGGCCACGGAGGCATCGGCCGCCCTCGCGAGAACCGAGACGCACCGTGCGGCTGAGGCAGCGGCCACGACCGACGCCCTGACCGGCCTGCCGAACCGGCGCTACTTCGAGGAGTACGTGGAGCTGCTGGGCCGCGGCCGGCGGGTCGACGATGCGGTGGGGATCCTCATGGTCGACGTGGACCGTTTCAAGCTCCTGAACGACCGTCACGGCCACGCCACCGGCGACGTCGTGCTGCGTGCCGTGGCGCGCACGATCGGGGCGGCCGTCCGGGACGAGGACCTGCCCGCGCGCTACGGCGGCGAGGAGTTCGTCGTCCTCCTGCGGAACCCCAGCCGGGCGGTTGCCCTGGAGGTGGGGGAGCGCATCCGGGAGTCAGTCGAGCGCATCGACCTGCACGCGGTGGGCGTGGAGAAGGTGACGGTCTCGGTGGGCGCCGCGGTGGGTGACGGGGGATCCGAGCGCGTTCCCGAGCTGGTGGAGGCCGCCGATCGCGCCCTCTACCGGGCGAAGCGCTTCGGGCGCAACCGGGTCGAACCCGGCTGACCCGGCCGCGCCGGACGCCGCGTGAGCGGGCCCGGCTACCGGCGCGGGCAGAGACACGCCGACGGGCCCGAGCCGGACCCGACGCGCGGGCCGAGCCCGGCCGACGCCGCGTGCGATACTCGGCCCGATGGCCGAGCAGCCCCCGGGAGCCGCCCCGCTCCCCGCCGACACCCCGTCAGGTTCCCGCCGATCCCGCCCCGCTCCTCTCCAACGCCGAGCTGGCGGCGATCTTCCACGAGATCGGCAGCCTCCTCGAGATCAAGGGCGAGCTCGTCTTCAAGACCGTCGCCTACCACCGGGCCGCCGACGCGATCGGTCACAGCCCGCACGAGATCGCCCGCGCGTACCGCGAGGGCCACCCGCCCGCGATCCCGGGCGTGGGCTCCGCGATCTCCGACAAGATCGCGGAGCTGGCAGCCACGGGGCATCTCCGCTTCCTCGACCGGCTCCACGGCGAGGTGCCGCCGACCCTCGTCGAGCTCCTCGAGGTGCCGGGCGTCGGGCCGAAGACTGTGCGGCTGCTCTGGGAGCGGCTGGGGATCGAGACGCTCGACGACCTGCGAACGGGTCTCCGGGCAGGCACGATCCGGGGGGTGCCGGGGCTCTCCGAGAAGGGGCTCGTGGCACTGGCGGCGGGCGTGGAGGCAGTCGATCGCCGATCGACGCGGATGACCCTGGGGACTGCCGAGCGGATCATCGAAGGTGTGGCGGCGTGGCTCGTCGACGTCCCGGGCGTGCTGCGCGTCGAGCCGGCAGGCTCCTTCCGGCGCCGGCGCGACACGATCGGCGACCTGGACCTCCTCGTGGAGACGGACGACGCGCAGGCGGTCATCGAACGCTTCACGACGCTGCCGGCGGTGGAGTCGGTCGTGAACGCCGGCCCGCACAAGGCTGCCGTCAGGCTGGCCGGAGGGCCCCAGGTGGACCTGATGGTCATGCCGCCCGCGTCGTGCGGGACGTATCTCGTGCACTTCACGGGAAGCAAGGAGCACAACGTCCTGCTGCGGGGGATCGCCCGCGACCGGGGCTGGAGCCTGTCTGAGAAGGGCTTCGCGCGGCTGGGCGACGATGGCGAGATCGCGACGGGTCCGGACGCGGAGCTGCGGACGTTCGCCAGTGAGGCCGAGGTCTACGCGTTCCTGGGGCTGGCCGAGATCCCGCCGGAGCTGCGCGAGGGCACGGGTGAGGTGGAGGCGGCCCGCGACGGCAGCCTGCCGCGGCTGGTGGAGCTGGCCGACCTGCGCGGCGACTGCCACGCCCACTCTGACTGGTCCGATGGGATCCACACGATCGAGCAGATGGCAGGAGCTGCGCGCGCCCGCGGTTACGGTTACCTCGTGCTGACGGATCACTCGCACGGCCTCGCCATCGCGCGGGGGCTGACACCGGAGCGGGTCGCGGCCCAGCGCGGCATCATCGCCGAGCTCAACGCGCGCTTCGCTCGGGAGGAGGAAGCCGGGACCGCCCCGTCGTCGACCCCGCCTGGCGGCTTCCGACTCCTGCACGGCTGCGAGCTGGAGGTCCGCGGCGACGGCTCGCTCGACTTCGACGACGACCTGCTCGCCTCGTTCGACGTTGTCGTGGCCGCGCTCCACCAGGGGCGGCGCCAGTCGCGCGCCCAGCTCACGGCCCGGGTGCTCGGCGCGATCGCGAGCCCCCATGTGGACGTCATTGCGCACCCGGCCGGTCGGATGCTGGGGGAGCGATCGCGCGACGACCTCGACCTTGCCTGGGACGCGATCTTCGCTGCGGCCGCGGCCACGGGAACGCTCCTCGAGATCGACGGTTCTGACCATCGGCTCGACCTCGCCCCGGAGCGAGCACGCCGGGCGGTGGCCGCGGGCTGCCTGCTCACGATCGACTCGGACGCGCATCGGACCGAGGAGCTGGCCGGGATCGGCTGGGGGGTCGCGCAGGCACGGCGGGCGTGGGTGGAGCCCTCGGTCGTGGCCAACACGTGGTCCCGGGCGGATCTCCTGGCCTGGGTCGCGGGGAAGCCGGCGCGGATCGCGGCGACCGCGGAACGCGGCGAACCGGCGACCGCGGAACGCGGCGAACCGGCGACCGCGGAACGCGGCGAACCGGCGACCGCGGAACGCGGCGCGTCGCCAGCCCGGCCCGCCCCGGCAGCACCGCAGAACGCCGCATGAGCCGCATGCCGCGCCTGCGCAATCCGCTCCACCGTGCCCCGCCCCCGCTCGCGACCGGGGCGCCCGGGCACCCGCTGCCCCCTACCCCCCGGCGCACGGGGAGGACGCCGGCTCCCGGGCCGGCGCTCCACGGGGCGCCCGGCCGGCCGCTGGGGTCGCCCTCGGCGGGAGCGGGCTCCGACACGGGGGCGACCGTCCGTGCGGGGAGCCTCGGCCGGTTCGGCGCGACGCGCATGTCGAGCGGTGACCCCGCCTGGGAGCTCGTCATCGTCGGCGTCACCCTCGCCGCCATCGGCCGCCTTGCGGAGGGCCCGGCGCTCTGGGTCGCGGCGTTCGTGGCTGGCCTCGCGCTGGGCCTCGCCGCCCTCGAGATCCTGGGCACTGTCGACCCGCCGCCGGGCGTCGCCGACCTCGGCGTCCCGGTGGAGGCGCTGCTCGTGCCCGCGGCGACGGGGATCGCATCGGTCGTGGGCATCCACGTCGTCCCCGTCGGGCTCCTGCTCGTGCCCGCCCTCGTCGCCGTCGGATCTCTGATCGCGTCGTCGATCGCGATCGAGCGGCGGATCCTCGCCCGCCCCAGCGGGCCGACGGCGGCGGACCGGACGGCCCTGCTCGGCCTCGTCATGCTCGTCGCCTTCGTGGCCTTCACCGGGATCGCCGCCGCCATCCCGGGCGCCCTCGTGGAGCCGCCTCCGACCGGCGTCGAGACGCCCGTCACCGGGCTCCCGCTCGAGGGCCTGGCCCTGCTCGCCGCGCTCGACGGCCTCGTGGCCGGGATCCTGGGCTACCGACTGGCGGCTCTCCAGGGTCCCACCCTCCGCCGCGCGCTCGGGGCCGCCCTGTCGTACGCGGCGGTGATCGCCATCGCGGCTGCGGCGCTGCGCGCCATGGCCCTGCCGCGACTGGTGGGCCCTGCGCTCCTGACGCTCGTGTTCTACCTATGGAGTGCCTACCGCGCCGTTCCGCGCGGCACGAGGCGCGACCCGCGCTGGATCTGGGAGGTCCTCCTGCTCGTGGCGCTGGGTCTGGTCGTCGTGCTCTGGAACCTGCTGGCCCACGGCTGACGGGGGCGCACAATAGGCGACCGCGTCGCGGGCGTTTGACGTCGGCGCCCCCGGACAGCCCCGGTCCCCCGCCCCCGACCCGCGGCCGGCCCCGACACGGTCCGTGAAAGGAATCCCGGTGGAGCACGCTCCGTTCGATGCCCCGAATGCCGCCGGGACCCGAATCGGTCCCCGAGCGCAGGGCGGTCGGAGCGGAATCCTTCCATGGAGTCGGCCGTGTCGGGCTCGCCACGGACGTTGGGATGCAGGCAACCGCGTCGCGGGCGTTTGACGGCGGCGCGCCTCGGGTGTACAAACGTCAGTCGCGCACCTCGTCCGCAGTTTGATCCGGCGTGCCCAGCGCCGACCCGAAAGGACTCGTCCTCCCGTGACCTTCCCCGAGCTCGAGCAGACGGCGCCGAGCGCCCCCAGTCTCTCCCGGATCAAGCGGACGTTGACCGAGCAGGCGATCGCCGCGGCGACCGCCGCCTCCTGGGAGGAAGCGGCCGAGATCAACCGGAAGCTCATCGAGTACGGGCCCGAGGCCGAGGCCGAGAACCGCCTCGCCAAGGCGCTCTGGGAGATGGGCGACCTTGGCGGCGCCCGCGAGCACTACCAGAAGGCGCTGGCGCTCGATCCCACCAGCCGGATCGCCGAGCGCAACATCGATCGCCTCAAGCTCCTGATGGTCGAGGCCGGCGACCGCACGGTGGCGGCCGACCCGACGAGCAAGGCGCCCGTCTCCATCTTCGTCGAGGAGACCGGCAAGACCGGCTTCGCGCACCTCATGGAGCTCGCACGCCCGAAGGTCCTGGCCCAGGTGAACCCGGGCGACGCCGTCGAGCTCGTGGCCGAGGGCAAGCACCTCATCGCGTTCTCGAACGGGATCCGGGTCGGCGTGGTGGAGCCCAGGGTCGCCGCGCGCCTCCTGAAGCTCGTGGCCAACGGCAACAAGTACGCGGCCGGCGTGACCTCGCTCGGGGCGCAGGACGTCCGGATCATCATCCGCGAGATCTACCAGGATCCGCGCAACTACGGCAAGGTGAGCTTCCCGACGGCCGCCCGGTCCGGCGACCTCCGCCCGTACACGAAGGGCACCCTCCTGCGCGAGGACGAGGACCTCGAGGAGGACCTCGAGGACGACATCGAGGACGAGGAGATCGAGGACCTCGATCGCGTCATCCCCGCCGAGGTCACCCCTGACGAGGCCTTCGAGGAGGAGACGGACGAGCTCGACGAGCCGTAGTCCGAACGGCCGGCGCCCGACGCGCCGCTGGCCGGAGCGGAGCCGCGGGCCCGTGCGCCGTGCGAATCCTCTCCCATGACACCCCGGGACATCGCGGGTCGACCCGCCGAGCCGCTCTCGCTCCCGATCTTCTCGCGGCTCGCCCCCGCCCTGCCCGCGGACCTGATCGCGGCCCGGATCGAGGCTGCCACCGCCCCTGACGACGTCGTCATCGACCTGTTCGGGCGCGGCGGCTGGGTGGCGCGCACGGCGCTCGCGCTCGGCCGGCGGGCCATCTCCCTTGAGACGTCGCCTCTCAGCCGCCTCCTCGCCGACGTGGTCGTCCGGGCGCCGGACCTGCGCCATCTCGATGCCGCATTCCAGGCGGTGGCCGCTGCGCCCCTCGGGACGTCGAGCCTGCGGGCGTGGATCGACGAACGGTTCGCGACGGCCTGCCCGACGTGCGGCCGGACGCTCGCCCTCGAGGAGCTGGTCTGGGAGCCGGCCGACGGCCGGACGGGGCGCGTGGCGGGCGGTCGGACGGGGCGCGGCGCCGCCGGACCGGCCAACGCAGTGACGGGCACGACCGCCGGCGCGCTGCGGCCGACCCGGCGCTCCTTCCGCTGCCCGGCCTGCCTCGACCGGCGCGGTCGGGGCGGCGAGCTACGGCACGCGGCGCCGGAGGAGGCCGACCTCGCTCTCGCGACGGCGCTTGACGACGATCCTGTGGCGCGCGAGGAGATTGCTCGCCGCTTCCCGCTCCGGGACGATCCCGGCGGCCTGCTCGAGCAGCTGCTCGACCTGCACTCGTCGCGCCAGCTCGGAGCCCTCCAGGCGATCCTCGCCCGGATCGAGGGTGAGCTGCGGGCTTCCCAGGTGACGTCGGCCCTCCGTCTCGCCCTGGTCCATGCCATCCTCCCGTCGAGCCGCCTCACCGGGTACCCCGGCAGGGCCAGCGCGCTGCGCATCGCCGACGGCCGGGTCCGCCCGTCAGGGGCGCCCGGATGGCGCGAGCGCAACCCCTGGCGCG
Organism: uncultured Chloroflexia bacterium; assembly: GCA_963739365.1. GTDB lineage: Bacteria > Chloroflexota > Limnocylindria > Limnocylindrales > CSP1-4 > CTSoil-043. Next base: position 209,208 of record CAVUAG010000016.1, read on the forward strand.
CCTTCGAGGAGGGCTACCAGCTGGTGCGGGCCTTCGTGCAGGCGCTCGACGACGGCCCGTACGGGGCCGTGCAGGCTCGCCTCACCGAGCCCCTCGAGGGCCTCCTCGACGGTCCGCCGATGATCGCCCTGCGGGTCGGCGGGGGCGATGCCCTCGAGCGGCTCGGTGCCGAGGCCGAGGCGCTCACGGCCGCCCAGCGCGCGCGGGTCCGCCTCGTGCTGTCACAGCCACTCCCCGAATGGACCCCGGGCCGCCTCGCCGAAGCGTTCGTGGTCACTGCCTGGGGGCTCGGCAGCGAGGCGGCGCGCCTCGTGCCCTATGCGTCGCTCCTCGACCGCGAGGCCCGGCCCCCGAGCCGCGCAGGTGCATTGCGGGCTGCCCTCGACGCGGTGGCCCCGGCGATGGGACCGGACGGCACGGGCGTGGTCCTCCTGGACGCCGACGGGGCACCCGGCCTCGTGGCCACGGGCCTGGCGGGCGCGACTGCCGGCTGGCGCGTGGCGGGAGCCCGGCTGGCGGAGCCCGGCCGGCTGCCGGGCGGCATCGCGGAGATGGTCCCCCCCGGCGGCCGCCTGGGCGCGGCGCCCCGGACGCGGGCCAACCGCACCCTGGCCCCGGCTCCGGGCGGGGTCGGCGACCCGGCGGTTGTCACGGCGCGTGGCGTCTTCGGCGGTCCGGTCCCGATCGACGGGCGCTTCTCCCTCTCGGAGCTCAACCGGGTGGTCACCGAGACGGCGGTGGCTGCGCTCCAGGCCCGGGGCGAGCCGGCCGACGGCCAGCATCTCATCGGGGAGCTGCTCGTGGCCCTGGATCGGAGCGGGCAGCTGCGGCGCTTCGCCGTCGCCGCGGCCCGCCACGCAGAGAGCGCCGCAGCGGAGCGTGGCGTGGCCGAGAGCGCCGCCGACGAGCGTGCTGCCGCGGGGTCGCTGGGCGACGCGCTCGCGCTCGGCGACGCGATGGGCCGCGTGCCCGACGCCCCCGCGAGCGACGCGGGCGATCCCACGAACCGCGCCGCGACCGAGCTCCTGGCGCTCATCGAGGGCGAGCTCGGGCGGCCCGACCAGCGCAGGATCGCCCCATCCGAGGGCGGTCGCTACTGGCTGCGCGACCCGCGCGACGAGGCCGAGGCGGCGGTGCCGCTTTCCGACCGGCTGGAGTGGGCCGTGTACAGCCTGCTCGGGACCGGGGCCTCGGTTCCGGAAGCGGCCGTGCGCGCACGCGTCGAGGAGATGTTCCTGGGTCCCGACGCCCCCGACCCGTGGCTGGTGGACGCCTGCCTGGCGAGCTACGGCGTGCCCGCCCCGGGCGATGGGCGGCTCGTCGCCCGCGACGATCTCCAGGCCCGAACCCATGAGCACGCGGCGACGATCGGTCTCCTGGCCGACCTGGGACACCGCCTGGGCGTCCATGTCTACATCTCCCCACGCGAGCAGGGCCGGCGCGCCGGGGCCGGGCCGCTGGGCGCCAGACTCCTTCCCGACGAGCGCGACCCGGTCCTCGGCTTCCTCGGCCGCTCGGGTGCGGATGCGCTGGAGCAGGTGGACTGCTGCTGGTACGTGCGGCCCCGTTTCGCCTTCCTGTTCGAGGTGGAGTGGACCGCGATGCTCGGCGAGCCGGTCCTGCGCCGCGGACGCGGAATCCAGGCGGACGAGCGGATCGTTCGCTTCCTCGTGCTCCCCGCGGAACGGGTGGAGCTGCTGCGGAGCAAGCTCGAGCACTCCCCGGTCCTTCGCGCGGCCATGGCCACCGGCAATTGGCACGTGCTGCGGATGGACGCCCTGGACCGCTTCGCAGCCCGGCCGAGCCCGGCCCTCGGCGAGCTGGAGCCGTACCTCGGCCTGGACCCGGTGGCGGACCGCCCCGACCAGCTGCCCCTGTTCGAGGCCTGATCGGGCAGGCGTCGCACGGGCGGCGCCGGTACGCTACGCGCATGACCACTTCCTCCGCACTTGCCGATCTCTGTGCCCGCACCTGGGAACGGACGCTCGAGCTGAACCCCACGCTGGCCACCATCTGCGGCGACGAGCGCTACGACGACCGCCTGGACGACCCGGGTCCCGCCGGACGAAGCGCTCGCCGTGCGCTCGCGGAAGAGGCCCGCGCCGGCGCGCTGGCCCTCGACCCGGCCGACCTCGACGAAGAGGAGCGGATCTCGCGGGATCTCCTGGCCCTCATCGCCGGGCAGGAGATTGCCGATCACGACCTGCGCGACGACCTGATCGGCGCGGTCGGCCAGCAGGGCCACCAGTCGCTCCTGCCGCACCTCGTCCAGCTCCAGCGGGTCGACACGCCCGAGCGGTTCGATCGGCTCCTTGCCCGCATCGAGGCCTACCCGGCCCTGACCGACGCGGTGATCGACCTGCTGGACGAAGGACGTTCGGCCGGTCTGACGGTCGCCCGCGTGGTGGCGGACCGGGTCGTCCACCAGGTGGAGCGGCTCCTGGCCGGCTCCGCGGCCGCCTCGCCGGTCGTCACCGTGCCGGCGCTCGCGGACGAGGCCGACCGGACCCGCCTCCTCGACGCGGTCGAACGGCACGTGCGCCCGGCCGACGCGCGCTATCTCGAGGCGCTGCGGGACTACCTCCCGGCCACCCGCGAGGAGCCCGGCCTCTGCGCGCTGCCCGACGGCGACGCCCGCTACGCGGCGAAGGTGCGCGCCTACACGAGCCTGGACGTCAGCCCGGCCGAGCTGCACCGGGTCGGCCTCGAGGAGCTCGAGGGGATCGAGGCGGAGCGGCGGGCGATCGCCGGCGCCGCCGGCTTCGGCGACGACACGGCCGCCTACCGGAGGGCGATGAACGCCGACCCGGCGCAGATCCCGGCGACCCCCGAGGCGCTGGTTGCGCGCTGCCAGGAGGACGTCGAGCGGGCGCTCGTTGCGGCCCCGCGCTGGTTCTCGCGCCTGCCGCAGACGAGCTGCGAGGTCCGCCGTGTCGAGCCGCTCCTCGAGAAGGACGCTCCGGGGGCCTACTACTACCCGCCTACGCTCGACGGCTCGCGACCCGGCATCTATTTCGTGAACGCCTACGACCTGCCCAGCCGGACCTACTGGACGGCGGCATCGACCACCTACCACGAGGCCATCCCCGGGCATCACTTCCAGCTGGCCCTCGAGATGGAGCTGACGGGGCTCCCCGCCTTCCGGACCCTGGGCTACTGGCCGCAGGGCACGGCGTACGTGGAGGGCTGGGCGCTCTACACGGAGCGGGTCGCCGACGAGGCGGGCCTCTTCCGGAGCGAGGCCGAGCGGTTCGGCATGCTGGACAGCCAGGCCCTGCGGGCGGTCCGCCTGGTCGTGGACACCGGCCTGCACGCCTTTGGCTGGAGCCGGGAGAAGGCCTTCGAAACGATGGTCGCGGCGGGGATCCACCCGACCGATGCCTCGATCGAGACCGACCGCTACATTGCCTGGCCCGGCCAGGCCCTGGCCTACATGACCGGCCGCCGCGAGATCGAGCAGCTGAGACGGGAGCGGACGGCCCGCGAGGGCGGGGCCTTCGACATCCGGCTCTTCCACGACGACGTCCTGCGCCACGGCAAGCTCCCGCTGCGCATCCTGCGCGACGTCGTGCTGGCCTGAACCGCCCGCCCTGCCTCACCACCCCGCCCGCCGCTCGTCCGTCATGGAGGACCTGATGACGCCGCCCGACCACGCCGCTGCCGTCAACGCGCTCGCCGACCGCTTCTGGGAGGTGGTCCTGGAGGAGTCGCCCCTCACGGCGACGGTCTACGGCGACGACCGCTACGACGATCGCCTGCCGGACATCTCCGCCACGGGACGGGCAAAGGCCCGCGCCCACCGCGAGGCGGCGCTCGTCGAGCTCGCCGCGATCCCGGTCGACGACCTCCCGACGGAGGAGCGGATCACCCACGACATGCTGCGGGTCGTGTGCGAGCTCGGGATCCGCGCCGACGACCTGCGGATGGACGTCATCGCCAGCGTCGACCAGATGGACGGGCCGCAGGCCCTGCTTCCCCAGCTGGTGCAGATCCAGCGGGCGGACACGCCAGACCGGCTGGAGAAGCTGCTGGCCCGCTACGCGGCGTTCCCGACATACATCGACGCCGCCATCGCGATCATGGAGGAGGGCCGGGCCGACGGGAGCACCGCCGCCCGGCTCGTGGCGGATCGCGTGATCGCCCAGACGGAGCGGCTCCTCGGAGCTCCCGTCGCCGAGTCCGCGCCCGTCCGGCTCCCGCAGCTCGACCCCGCCGCCGAGGCCGAGGGCCGGGCCCGCCTGGAGGCCGCGGTGGGGCGCGACGTCCGGCCTGCGCTCGTCCGCTATCTGGAGGCGGTGCGGGGCCCGTACCTGGCCGCGACGCGCGACGAGCCCGGGCTCTGGTCCGCGCCCCGCGGCGAGGAGCGCTACCGGGCGGCCATCCTCCAGTGGACGACGCTCGACCTCGACCCGGCCGAGATCCACGAGGTCGGCCTCGCGGAGCTCGCGGCGATCCAGGATGAGCAGCGCGCCATCGCCCGGGCGGCGGGCTTCGGCGAGGACATCGACGCCTACCGTTCAGCGCTCCACGCCGACCCGTCCAACCGGGTCGCGACGAAGGCCGAGCTCGTGGCCCGCGCCACCGAGGACATCGGGCGGGCCCATGCGCAGGCGCCGCGTGCCTTTGGGCGCCTTCCCCGCGCCGCCTGCGAGGTGCGGGCGGTGGAAGAGTTCCTGGAGGCGGACGCGCCGTTCGCCTTCTACTATCCTCCGGCGCTCGACGGGTCGCGCCCCGGGATCTACTTCGTGAACGCCGGCGACCTGCCGAGCCGGTACCTCTCGAACCTCGCGACCACGACCTACCACGAGGCCGTCCCGGGCCATCACTTCCAGATCACCCTGGAGATGGAGCACCCTTCGCTGCCCGCGTTCCGGCGTCTCGGCTCGCGGGCCGTCGGGTCCGCCTACGCGGAGGGCTGGGGCCTCTACTCGGAGCGTCTCGCCGACGAGCTGGGCCTCTACCGGAACGAGGGGGAGCGCTTCGGGATGCTGGGTGGCCAGGCGTGGCGGGCCGCCCGGCTCGTCGTTGACACCGGGATCCACGCGCTCCGCAAGGATCGCGAATGGGGCGTGGACGTGCTCCGCCGAGCGGGGCTGACGGAGACCGATGCAGCCATCGAGACCGACCGCTACGTCGTGTGGCCCGGTCAGGCGCTGACCTACAAGGTCGGCCAGCGCCAGATCGAGCGACTGCGTGCGGAGCTGACCGCGCGCGACGGCGCCGGGTTCGACCTCCGCGAGTTCCACGACGCGCTGCTGGGCCACGGGTCGCTGCCGCTGGCCACGCTCGCGCGCGAGGTGCCGCGCTGGGTTGCGCCGAGGGCGGAGTAGGGGAGGCGGGCGCGCCCCCGGGGCACCCTGCCCGCGAGGCGCTACCCGCGGCGGGCCAGGATCCGCCAGGTGACCGCGAAGGCGCCCACGGCCCACAGCGCCAGCATGCCGTAGGCGCCCACGGTGAGCGGGAAGGCCTGCGGAGCCAGCGTCCCGCGAAGGACCTCGCCCATGGCCTGGATCGGCAGCACCGAGTGCAGGGTGGCGAGCCAGTCGGGCATGCGCTCGGCCGGGAAGTTGAGCGGGCTGAACATGAACACCAGCACCACCAGGACCTGGCTCATGAGGTTCGCCATCAGCGGCGGCAGGACCGCGGCCATGCCGTAGCCGACCGCGGTTGCCGTGAGGACGACGAGGATGACGGACGGGATGACGAGGGGGCTGGGTGCCAGCGGCAGGTCGAACCACAGCGCGGCGATGACGACGCCGAAGACGACGCCCGGCAGGACGATCGCAAGCTGCACCGTGAGGTCCGCCAGCAGGTAGACCACCCGCGGGATGGGGAGCGTGCGCATGTAGTCCAGGGTGCCCTCGGTCTTGGCCGAGGCCACCATCTGGGGCACTGCGACGAGGCCCATCGTGATCAGCGTGATCGCGGGTGCACCGGTCGCGAGGTAGAGGATCGTCGTCTCGTCCATCTGCGGGAAGAGGAGCGGCAGGCCGACGACGATGCCGAGCGAGAAGAGCGCCTGGATGACGATCGCAAAGGGCAGGAAGCCCTTGGACCGGAGCCCCTGCCACTTCACGAGCAACAGGTAGCTACGCAGCGCGGACACGGGCGACCTCCTTCGGCGCGGCCCCTGCCGGGCCCCCAGGATCGGTTGCAGCGTCGGCTCTCGCAGGGGCGCCGCCGTTGCCGTTCACCAGGGCGTCGGCCCTGCCGACCAGCTCGACGTAGACGTCCTCGAGGGTGGCCGGACCGAGGCGATACTCCTCGACCACGCCGGAGCGCTTCAGCCCTTCAGCCCAGCCGACCGCCTGGGCCGTCGCGGCCGCGTGGACGGCAGCCACGTGGCGCTGGCCGGCGCCGACCGCGTGGACGACGAAGTCCGGCATCGGCGGCGCTTCCACGCCCGGCTCCAGGACGAGCTCCAGGCGGATATCGCCCGCGACGCGCTCCTTGAGCTGGGCGGGAGTCCCCGTCTCGATGACAACGCCGTGATCGAGGATGGACAGGCGGTCGACGGCCCGTTCGGCTTCGACGACGTTGTGCGTGACCAGGAGCACGGCGGCCCCTTCGTCGCCCATGGCCCTGACCTGGCGCCACAGGAGGCGCCGGCGCACCGGATCGACGTCGTTGGTCGGCTCGTCGAAGACGACCAGCCGGCCCGGGACGACGGCGGCCATGGCGAACGACACGAGGCGCTTCACGCCACCTGACAGCTTCCTGCCGTCATGGTCCATCCACTCCCCGATGTCGAGCGCCTCAGCGAGCGTTGCCGACCGCTCGCGGACGTGGGCGCGGCTGCCGCCGCGGATCCTGCCCACGAGCTCGATCGCCTGGCGGGGAGTCAGGCCATCGAGGGGCACCTGGGCCTGGGGCTGGATGGAGCACGCCCGGCGGGCGAAGGCAGGGTCGGCGACGACGTCGCACCCATCGATGCTGATCGCCCCGGCATCCGGGCGAAGCAGCCCGACGACCTGGTTGACGAGCGTGGTCTTGCCGGCACCGTTGTGGCCGAGGAGGCCATAGACCTCGCCCGCCTCGACCGCGAGGTCGATGCCGGCGTTGGCGCGGGCGCCCCTCCGGTAGGTCTTGGTGAGGCCGGTGATCTCGAGGAGCATGCGGGGTGCCTCCGGAGTCGCGAGGGCCGTTGAGGACAACTGATACCACGCAGTATGCATATACTGGCGAGAATGTCAAGACGGCGTAGCATCTTGATACCGTGTGGTATCGTGGCTGTTCGTGGACACCACCTCGCGCCCCGTGCGCCTCACGCGCGACGAGCGCCGCGCCCAGACCCGGGAGCGTCTCATCGACGCCGCGGCCGACGTGTTCAACCGGCTGGGCTATCACGGGGCCTCGCTCGAGGCCGTCGCCGAGGCGGCCGGGTACACGAAGGGTGCGGTCTACTCCAACTTCGCGTCCAAGGCCGATCTCTTCGTGGCCCTGGCAGAGCGCCGGAGCGTTGCAGCGAACGTCGACGCGACGCGCGAGCAGCTCGCGGCGACCCCCCTCGCCGAGTTCGTCGACGGCATGGGGGAGATGCTCCGGGCCCAGGCGGCCCACGAGGAGGCGTGGGACGTCCTGACGATCGAGGTCTGGCTGGCCGCCATGCGTGACCCATCCCTCCGCACGATCGTCGCCCACGACTACCGCCAGATGCGCGGGGAGTTCGGGCCGCTCATCGCTGCCAAGCTCGACGAAGCAGGGATCGGGACGCCGTTCACCGGCGAGGAGCTCGGCTGCCTCGTCTCCGCGATCGGGTCCGGGCTCATTCTCCAGCACTACCTCGAGCCCGGCGCGGTTGACCCTGAGATCCTCCCTCGAGCCCTGCGCCAGCTGCTCGGCCTGCCCCAGCGAGACGAGCCGGGCGAGTAGGGCGCCGGCCTCCGCCCGGCAGGCACCTCCGGCGCCGCCTCCGGCACGGATCGCCCCGCCCGGCGACCCCGCCCCAGCGCCGCGGTCCTTCAGGGCACCCCGTCGCTGACGGCACCCCAAGGTCGCATGGTCCGGCGAGACATGCCGCGTGATTGTCGCCGCCCGCCTCGGGGGCGCCGCTGCCTGACGTCCTCCGGACATGCCGTGCCCGCCGCCCGGTGCTCACCTGATCTCCGTCACCTGATGCCCGGCGCGAGCCGTGTCGCCGCCGTCCTGCTCGGGTTCGCCCCGTCAACGCTCGACCGCTAGGATTGGCGACCATGAAGGAGATCCTCGACGGCCTGGAGCAGTTCCTGATCGAGATGGCGGGCCGCGTGGCGGTCGTGATCCTGGTCACGCTCGTCCTCGTCGGGATCTACCTGGTCGTGGTCTGGGTCATCGGCCACCTCGCCCGGCGCGCCGCCACGGTGCCGAGGCCCGGCAGCCGCGACGATTCGCCCGAGGACGCCGCGATCCGGGACGCCGTCCGCCGTCGTCGGCTGGACACGCTCGTGCTCGTCGCGACGCGGGTGGCCAGGGCGACGCTGGTGGCGCTGATCGCGATGACGGCCGTCACGACGCTCGCCCCCGAGGTCATCAGCGGCCTGGGCGCGCTCGGCGTGGCGCTGGGTGCGGCCGTTGGTGCCGCCCTCGGCTTTGGCGCCCAGCAGCTCGTACGCGACTACCTGAACGGGATCCTCATCCTCGGTGAGAACCCGTTCAGCGTGGGCGACGTCGTCGTCATCGCCGGGATCCGCGGGACCGTCGAGGAGGTCGGCCTGCGCCGCACGATCGTCCGCGACGCCGACGGCGTCGTCCACTCGGTTCCCAACGGCGAGATCCTCGTCGCCTCGAACTTCACGCGCACCTACGCTCGCCTCAACGAGCGGTTTGCCGTGGCGGCCGGCACCGACATCACCCGCGCGACCGCGGCCCTGGCCGAGGCATGCGCGGCATTCGCGGCATCGGACGAGTGGAGCGACCGGTTCATCGAGCCGCCGCGCGTCGTCCGAGTCGACGCCGCGGCCGCCGGGGAGGCCGGCATCCCGATCCTCGTCTCCGCAACCGTCCGTCCCGGCGACCGACTCGAGATGGCCGGCGAGCTCCGGCGTCGCGCGCTCGACGCCCTCCTGGCCAGCGGGATCGACCTTGCGACCGGGCGCACGTTCGTGGTGTCGCGCGATCCCCGTGCCGACGCGGGGCCTGCAGGCGACGTGGAGGGTGGCGCCGACTACACGTGAGCGTGCGCGATGCCCTGGGCCGAAGGTCGTGCGTCCGGCGGCAGCGGCCCCACGGCCTGCGTATGATGCGGCCATCCCGCGGAGCCACGGAGGAGCCCGGCGTGCAGCCCAACACGACGACGCCCCAGCCCGAGATCGGGCGCCTGCTCGTCGAGCAGCGGATGTTCAAGCGGCCCTGGCCCACCCTGCTGCTCGGCGTCCAGGGCGACGCGAAGCGGCATCGCGAGACGTGCTGGAGCCGCGTCCCCGGGCTCTGCTTCGCGGGTGCCGGCGCCGTGCGCGACGGGGACGCCGTCGCCTCGGTGGTCGAGACGATCCGGGACAACTCCGGCACGGAGGGGGTCTAGCAGATGCCCTTCGGACTTCGTCGTCGCGGCGTCCCGAAGCCCGCGCCCGCCCCTGCCCGGGCCTCCGACCACACCGGCTCGGGGCGTCGCGGCATTCCCTTCGACGGCCTGACCGAGGAGTGGCGGCTGGTCGGCCGCATGGAGGTCGAGGGACGGCTCTCGGACGCCCTGAACCGACGCGAGTCGATCGCGATCAGCGAGGTGCGCTGGGCTCCCCTCGACGGGTCGGAGGAGATGACGCCTGCGCCGGGCCTCGAGCGGGTCGACCCGTTCGACCTCATCGCCGTCTTCGCGGGGGTCGGCACGCTGCCGGCGCTCAGCGACGCCGAGCGCGCCGCCCACAAGCTCCACAAGGTGCCCTATGACGTGGCCCTCGAGGTGACGCCGATCCACGTCGTCGGGACCATCTACCTCTTCCCGGGATCGGAGCCGGACAGGTTGCTGGACCGCAGCACCGAGCTGTTCGTGCCCGTCACCGACGCCGTGGCGCTGCTGGGGAACCAGCCTCTCAACGATCCCGACGTGGACGTGGTCCTCGTCAACCGGTCCTACCTGCGCGGCGTCACCCAGGTCGACCGGCGGACCGTGGACGCAGCGCGGGCGCTCCTGGGGATCCCGTCCAGGGAGGCGGACTGACCGTCAGGTTCCCACCGATTCCCGGAGACGGCCGAAGAGGGACACGAGCGGGACGCGCGGCGTGCTGGACGGCGTGGCGACGGGCGCACCGACGACTCGCTCGGCGAGAACCCGGAAGTCCTCACTTACCTTTTCCTTCGGGAACATGTCGATGACCGTGCGCCCCTCATTGGCGGCCTTCACGAGCTGGAGCCCCGCCGAGCGGATGAGGGCGAGTGACGGCATCCCGATGGTGCGCTCCATGTCGGCGACGGAGACGCCGCTGTTGGCGCGATTGATCACCATCGAGAGCTTCTCGCCGAAGCCCAGCTCGGCTGCGACGTCGCGGAGCTGGACGGCAGCCCGTAGGGCGGGCACGTCGGGGGTCACCGGGACCAGGATCCTGTCGGCGCGCTCGAAGATGGCGCGGTTGAGCGGCTCATAGTCGGGGTGCAGGTCCACGACGACGACGTCGTGCGTGCGCCGTCCGGAATCGACGGCCGCCGCGACGTGGGCCGGGTCGAGGAGGGCCGTCCGCAGCGGGCTCGAGGCCAGGACCATGACATGCAGTCCCGATGGGTGCGCCGAGAGGAGGTCGTCGAGCGTTCCGGGGGGCGGAGCGCCCGCATCGTGCGCGTCGACGACTTCGTCGACGAGGGTGCGTACGTGCTCCAGGCCAAGCGAGCTCGCGATGTGCCCGGTCACCGTGTCGGCATCAACGAGGAGGACGCGACGGCCCATGGCCGTGAGGGACGCGGCCAGGTTGACCGCGACCGTTGTCTTGCCGACGCCGCCCTTCGGGTTGAAGACCGCGATGAGCGTCCCGTTGCGATGCCAGTCGTCCAGGCTCACGGGCCCGGACTGGAGGACGGCTCCACTGCCGTCGTCCACGGCCAGGCGCCGGATCATCATCGCCTCGACCCGCCAGCGGAGAGACTCCGGTGAGTAGGGTCGGGTGAAGTACTCGTCGCGCACGCCGGCCAGGCTGGCGTTGATGCGCTCGAGCGTCCGCGCAGACAGGACCATGAGGGCTGGAATGTCCCGCCCGCCTTCCCGAAGAAGGTCGTAGTACTCGAGCGAGGTATCGAAGTCGGTCTCGCCGTCGAGGATGGCAAGGGCGATGTGGCGACCCGCCGCGAGCTGAGCTGCGAGGTCGTCCGGCCGCTGGACCACGACCGGATCGAGGTCCGCCTCGCGCAGGGCGTCGGCTACCGGGCCGCGCTCGTCGCGGGGCAAGGCGATCGCGATCGTGGGACGAGCCATCGTTGTTCCTTCCTGGCGCTGGGCCGGAGCCCTGTCAGTCCTGGGGATCCTGGGCGCTGACCTGGATCACGCCATCGCCGCTGCCGGTGATGCGGGCCGCGAAACCGGGGAGCGTCGGGATGAGCTCCCGCAGCGCGGTGGCCGGCTCATGGGTCACGGCGAAGACGAACTCGGCATCGGGGCCGGAGGAGACGCCGACGTGGCTCACGCCGGGGAGGCGGCCCATGTGGCGCTTGAAGCTGGCGATGCTGGCCACGCTCACGAGGCCGGTCACGATCACCTGCGTGGTCACGGTGGCCTCAGCCGCGCCGTCGAGCTCGCCTGGCACGAGGCCGGAGAGGCGGGCCGCCAGGGCGTCGCCGCCGATCTCGGGCACGTCCTCGATCTCCGCCGCGGCCATCTCGACGGCCTCGACCTCGGCTGCGGCGAAGTCGGGCGCCAGCCCGAGCATGGCGAGCCGTGGATCGACCTGATCATCGTGCTGCTCCGCCGCCGGGGCGTCGGGCGCTCCAGCTTCGGTCGTCTCGATCGCGGCAGCGGCCTCTGCGGCTGCCTGGATCGCGGCCATGGCGGCTTCGTCGTCCACCGAGGCGTTGCCCGCAGCCGGCTCAGGCTCGCTCTCGGTGGCCTCGGCGGTCGCGACACCGGGCTCGGTGGTGGGCTCGGGCTCCACGGCGATGGACGCGACCGTCTCCACGGTGACCGGATCCGGCACGCCGAGGCCCGGTTCGCTCAGGAGCGCGATCATCGCGTCCTCGTCGAGGTCGTCGAAGGATGGCGGCTCGGGCAGGTTCGCCGCTCGGGCCGCGAAGACCGCCGGATCGTCCTCGCGGGCGAGCTCGTCGAAGAACTGCCCCATCTCGGTCTCGAAGGCGGCCAGACGGCCGCGGACCTTCTCGACCTCGTGCTCGACCAGGGCGGCATGCCGCTCGAGCTGACCCTCGAGCTGCTCGCGTCTCATCCCCACCCGTCGTTCGGTCTCCTCGCGGATGCGGGTGATCTCGGCCTTGGACCACTCCTTGACCGTCGCGACGTCGTCGTCGGCGTGGCGGCGGAGCTCGGTCGCGCCGGCCGTCGACCGGGCGCGGATCTGCTCGATGACGGCGGTTCCTTCGCCCCGGAACTGCTCGAGCGTCGCGGCGCGCGCCTGCTCGGCGGCCGCCTGCATCGCTCGCGTCAGGTCGGCGAGGAACTTCGTGGGCCGTCGCTGCGCGGCCCCGGAAGGCGCTCCGAGGTCGGGGGTTCCGGCGTCCTCGTACCCAGGCGCCGGGGGACCGGCCTGTGCGTGGGCGGGCGCCGTGTCGGGCGCAAGGATTGTCACGGGTGCATCCTCCTGACCCTGGACGCCGTCCCCGGCCGCATCCTGGGGGCTTGCTTCGCCTGGTTCCTGTGCGGTCGGCGCGTCATCAGCGCCATCGGAAGACGGCACGTCGGCGGCGAGCTCCTCGGCGGTCTCGGCCGACGCCTCGCGGGACGCCGTGCGATCCGTGCTCCACGGAAGCCGGAATCCGTTACGGGTATCGGTGGTTGCCATCCTGCTCGTTCCCCTGCTGCGCGTTCGGCCAGGGCGCCGTCGACGCCTGATGCGGATCCTAGGAGCGGGGAGGGGTGCGGTGGAGTTGACTGGTGGTACCGGCGGGCACCGCCGGTGGTACCGGCGGAGTCCCATTGGTGTCGGCCAGCAACGGCTCGGTGCGCGACGTCACCGGGCGGTCACGACTACCATGGGCGGCCATGACTGACCCCCGGTCGACCGCTCCCGCCCCCGCGCCAGCACCCGCGACACAGGCGCCCACGCCCGCGCCCGCGCCCGGGCACCCGAGTGCGCTCCCGGGGACGCCCGCCCTCCCGCTCGACCGGCTCGGGCGGCGGATGCACGACCTGCGCATCTCAGTGACCGACCGCTGCAACTTCCGCTGCGGCTACTGCATGCCGGCCGAGGTCTTCGGGCGCGACTATGCGTTCCTGCCGCGGCGCCAGATCCTCACCTACGAGGAGGTTGCCCGGCTCGCCCGGCTCTTCGTGGCGTTCGGCGTCGAGAAGCTCCGGATCACCGGCGGTGAGCCGACGGTGCGCCACGACCTGCCCGACCTCGTCCGGATGCTTGCCGCGATCGACGGCGTGCGCGACCTCACCCTGACCACGAACGGCTCGGCTCTTCGGCGTCTCGCCGCGCCGCTCGCGGACGCGGGCCTGCGGCGGATCACCGTGAGCCTGGACTCGCTCGACGACGAGGTCTTCCGTCTAATGAACGGGGTCGACTTCCCGGTGGGCCGGGTCCTCGAGGGGATCGCCACAGCCGTCCGGGTCGGCCTTGCGCCGGTCAAGGTCAACATGGTCGTCCGCCGGGGCGTGAACGAGGAGTCGATCATTCCCGTGGCTCGCTGGGCGCGCGAGGAGGGGCTCATCCTGCGCTTCATCGAGTTCATGGACGTGGGCCACACGAACGGCTGGCGGATGGACGAGGTGGTACCGCAGGCTGAGATCCTGGCCCGGATCGACGCCGAGATGCCGCTCGAGGCCCTGCCGGCCACGTACGCGGGCGAGGTGGCGGGCCGCTTCCGGTACCGCGACGGCTCGGGCGAGGTGGGGGTCATCGCGTCGGTGACCCAGCCGTTCTGCCGCGCCTGCACCCGCGCCCGCCTGTCCGCGGAGGGCGAGCTCTACACGTGTCTGTTTGCTGCGAGTGGCACAGACCTCAAGACGCCGCTGCGCGCCGGGGCGACGGATGAGGAGCTCGGCGAGAGGATCCGCGCCACATGGACGATCCGCACAGATCGCTACTCGGAGCTGCGCGCGGCCGGCACGGCCCAGGGGCCAAGGGTCGAGATGTTCGCGATCGGCGGCTGAAGCGGCCGTGGCGCTCCCCGTCTCGGCCGCTGTCGCGCCGCTCGGTCGCCGGGTCGTCGCGTTCCTCCTCGACGGCATCATCCTCGTCCCCGTCTGGGTCGTCTACGGCGTCGCCCTTGACACCGCCTTCGGCCCGCTCATCGCCCTGGACGCCGGGGGCACGGGGATCGTCGTCGTCGCCATCGACGCCCCGCGCGTGGCCCTCGAGCTGGCCCTGACTCTCCTCACCGATGCGGCGTACTACGCGGGCTGCTGGGTCCGCTGGGGAATGACGCCCGGCCAGCGGGCCTGCGGCGTGGCCGTCTGCGCCGCCCCGACCGCCGCCCCGACCGACGGCCCGACGCCGCCCGACCGGCCGCCCGCTCGGGAGCCCGACCCGGACCGGGTGCCGGTCCACGTCGCCACCAACCGCTGGGCCGTCCTGCAGCTGCTCCCGATCTGCGCCGGCTCGCTCGGGTCAGCGGGGGCGCTCCCGCTCGGCGTCGTTGCGGCGATCACGGCAGGCTGGTCTGCCGCCCTCCTCCTCTCCGCCGCGGCCGATCCTTTCCGCCGGGGGCTCCACGATCGGGTGGCCGGCACCGTCGTGGTGCTCGCCGGGCGCCGCAGGGCCTGACGCCGCAAATGGGAGCTGACCCGTGCCCGGCCTGCCGCGGGCGACCGGGTGCGTCCCGCGGTTGTCCACGGGTTCTCCACACCGTGCCGAAACCCGTGGATGCCGGGGCGGGGCTGGCCGGCTCATTCGTGGACAACCCGGTTGTCACCGCCCGGAGACGCGGCGATGATCTGTCGTGCCCGGAGGGGCCGCGAGAGTCGAGACCACGGCGATCACATCAACGAGGTCCGACGAGACGCCTGGGAGCAATCCCGGGAGCCTGCCTCCGAGTGGTGCCGCGATCACATCAAGGGGCCGCTCGGGATCTCGGTTCCTCTGGGCGTTTCGGTGCCCGTCGCGCTGCGCGGGCCAGGGCGGAACGCGCAGGGGGCGGCAACGCGGCGGGGCATGCCGCGGACCGGCACCGGCCTCAGGTCGGCGGGTCGACCTCCTCGCGGTCGGTGAGCGGATCCGCGGCTGGGGTGCTGCACACGTAGTAGCGGAGCAGCATGCGGCCGGTGTTCGTGATGGCGTGCGGCAGCCCCATCTCCACTCGAACGCCCCGCAGGGGCTCCAGCGTCTCCTCCAGCGAGCCCATGCGTACCGTGCCGCGCCCCTCGAACACGACGATGACGTGTTCGAGGCGCTGGTGGCGGTGCCAGCCCGTGCCCGCGCCGGGCTCGATCTCGACCTCGCCCAGGGAGAACGCGTCGGTCCCGAAGTCACCCGGCTCGACGAGCACCCGCATCCGGACGCCCGCCCGGTCGACGACCCGCGCTGCCTCGCGCCGCCGGACGGGCTCGCCCTCCGCCTCCCACGTCCGGAGCACATCGCCGGGCCGCGCCGGGTCCACCTCCACCGTCGCAAGCAGAGCGAGCGCGTCGATCGACGATTCATTGCGCACGAGGTGGTATTCGGCGGGCGCTTCGTAGAGGGCGTCACCGGCCCGGACCACCGTCTGCCGGCCCAGCTGCGGACCATGCTCGAAGACGATCTCCCCGGCCGCCAGGTAGACGAGGGTCTCGGCCCCGTGCCGGTGCGGCCCGATCTCGGCGCCCGGCGGGATCCGGTCGAACTGGAGGTGGATCGTCATGGCGTCGGCCCGGTCCGCCGGCCTACCCGTCGACGACGGGGAGCGTGCGGCCGGTCGCCTTTGCGACCGCAGCCTTGTCCGCCCACGCGGCGAGGACTGCGTCCTTGTGGGGGCGAATGGGGCAGTGCCCGTCGCGGTTGCCCATCTCGTCGCAGTAGCCGAGGGGGACGCACTTCGGGGCGAGGAAGCTGCCCAGGAACGGGCTGACGGCGAAGACCTCGTGACGGATGAGCTGGAACAGACGCCGGATCTCCCACTGCGCCATCGTGCAGAGCCGGAGCCCCGACATGTGGATGAGGGCGCGCAGGTTGGCCGTCATCACGAGGTTCGTCCGGGTCGCGTTGGGAAAGACGAAACGGGCGTCCTCGCCCGGGATCCCTGCGGCCAGCAGGTCGCCGTACAGGCCCAGAGAGCCGTCCAGCTGCTCCTCGAAGCGCGCCCGAAGGGCCGGGTCGCCCTCGGCGATCGTGCCCGGCAGCATGGTCGCCGCACCCTTGAAG
Organism: uncultured Chloroflexia bacterium; assembly: GCA_963739365.1. GTDB lineage: Bacteria > Chloroflexota > Limnocylindria > Limnocylindrales > CSP1-4 > CTSoil-043. Next base: position 225,620 of record CAVUAG010000016.1, read on the forward strand.
GCGACGTAGCGCTGGCTCTGCTGATCGAACGCGACGCCGGCGCGGTGGCGCACGAGCTGGTGCGAGAGGGTGCGGCTCACGCCGCTGATCCCGAAGGTGAAGACGACGTGCTCGATCGTGCTCCCGTGGCCGCTCTCGATGACGCCGCTGATGAGCTTCTGCATCCTGGCCCGGTCGATCTCGCCGGTTTCGGCACGGCGGAAGATCTCGCCCGGCTCCAGCTCGCTGTAGCAGGTCCGGCAGGCGGTGTAGATCAGCGGGACGTAGTAGCGCTCGACGATCTCGCGATTGGGGAAGAGAAGGGTCGCCTTCATCCCGAGGTCGCGCCGCCCGGGGTTGCGCGGGATCCCGGTCTTCGCCCGTGCGGCCGCAGTCCCCGGATCGGGAGCGGGGACGGGCGACGGCGACTGGGACGAGTGGTCGGCCATGGTGCGCTGAGGATAGCCGCCCGCCGGTCGGGGGGAGCGGTCGCCCGCGTCCGGTGGCCGCGCCGGGCACCTCGCGGCGGTCGCCCGACCGGCGCCGCGGCTCGTCAGCCCGAGACGGGCTCGACGGCGGTCGTCGTGCGCGCCTCGACCCCGTGGAACCAGTGCCAGTACAGCCAGGTGCCGAGCGAGTAGAGGACGATGATCGTCACGAAGTTCACGGTGTAGCCGGCGGCGAAGCCCAGCGTGTCCTGGAGGACGCTGTACCAGAGTCCCGCGATCACCCAGCCGAGCGACCAGAGCAGGCTTGCCGTCGCGGCGTAGGTCGCCCGTTCGCCGGTCGGAGCTGCTCCATTGCGAACGCGCTGGCGATCGGGTTGCCCGCGTTCATCAGCGAGTTGCGGACCATCATCGCGATGATCACCGTCCACAGGAGCGGGCTGAAACCCAGGACGACCAGGAACGGGATGCTCGCCCCCTGGACAAGCACGACTGAAGCCGACCTTCCCGAAGCGCCGGGCGAGGGCCGGCTGGACGAGGATGGCGATCGTCGTGCCGAGGCTGGTGACCGCGAAGATGACGTTCAGGGCGGCCAGGTCGAGGTCGAACTTGCCTTCGATGAAGACATTCAGGATAGGGGATCACCTGGCCCGCCCCGAGGGCGATCAGGAAGCCCGGGATGAGCAGGCGCCAGAACGTCCGCGGGATCGGCGGGACGAGGGATGCCCAACCGGGCGCGACGGGTCATCACCGGCGAGTCGGGCCGCGTCGAGATCGGCTCGCCCGCCCAGCGGTCGCCGGGCCGCTGCTCCAGCGTGCGCCACTCGCGCCGATGCCGTGGCCGGTCGTCGCGCAGCGCGAGCACGGTCAGCGTCCCGAGGGCTGCCGCGACAAGCATGACGAGGAGGAGGATGCGGTAGACGGAGGGGTCGCTCGGCCCCGCCGGCCGTCGTGCTCCCGATCACAGCCGCGATCGCGCCCCCCAGCAGTGCCGCGCCCACGGTCGTGAAGCTCGAGATCGCGAACTGGAGCGAGAAGAGCTCGCTGCGATGCTCAGGGCGGCTGCGCTCCATGAGGAAGGGAGACTGGACGACGAAGAAGGCCTGGTTCGCCGCGCCCATCACCCCGGCGAGGAGGAGGATCGCGGGCCCCGACGTCGTGAGGAGCAGGCCGCCGATGGCGAGCGTGACCCCGGCCGCTCCGGCGCGCGAGGACGAGCCGCCTCCCGAAGCGATCGGAGAGGATGCTGGCGGGAAAAGCCGCGATCACCCCGGCTCCCGAGCCGATCGTTCCGGCGATGCCGATGAAGGCCGGATCAAACTCGAGGGAGGTGAGGTAGAGGTTGAAGTCGACCCACCACAGGCTGCCGGTGATCCCCAGCACGAGCGTCGTGAGGAGGAAGATCCGGGCGTCGCGCTCGAAGCCGGTGAAGCTCCGGACGTACCGCCGAAGGGCCGTCACGCCTCCTCGCGCGTCAGCCGGGCGGCTGCTCGAAGGAGCGGCGGCACGAGGAGCGGCGGCGTCGCGCGGCCGGGGCGTCTCTGCACGCCGGCCATGGTACCGCCGCGCCGTCGCCGGTTTGAGGCCGTCTGCCGGCCTGACGGTCGTCTGCCGGCCTGACGCCCGATCGTCAGCAACCCTGCGGTTCGCCGATGACACGGCTTTCCTCGCCGTCAGGGTCGGCCTGGGGGAGCCCGGTTCGAGAGGTCGGCGACGACCCGACGGAGAAAGCGCCGGATCGCGTCGCGCGAGGCCGGATCGTGCTCTGCCAGGGCGGCTTCCACCACGTCGCCCCGCCAGCGGTAGGCGCGCTCGATCTCGGCGAGCGAGCGCTCGGTCAGGCGGAGGTGAACGATCCGCCGGTCCGCCAGGTCGGTCTCGCGGGCGACGTGCCCGCGCTCCACGAGCTCCTCGGCCACGCGGCTGGCCCAGCCACGACTGATCCCGAGGCCGACGGCGAGCTGGCCCACGGTCCGCTCGCCGTGCTGGTAGATGTGGATCGCGGCGCGGATGGCGTGGTCCGACGCCGGTGCCTCGTGCAGACCCCCGGCCATCGGGGCGGTCTCACTCCCCGGCTCATCCGACCTGCGGCTGGCGCGCGCTGCGTGGAGCAGCTCGACGAGGAGGCGGCTGGTCTCGAAGGCCTCGTCGCGGGTCACGGCCGCGGGGCCGGGGCTTCCGGGCCCCGAGCTGCCCGGGGGATGGCGATTGCGCTGTCATGGGCGCGAGATTATCATCCTCGCGAAACATATGCGCCACGAAACTATTTGGCAGAGCCGCACCGTTCGACAGACGGCAACGGTCGCCGAGGAGCACCCGACACGATGACGACCCAGGCGATGCCCACCCCGGCCCCGACGATGGCCACGAGCGGGCGCGGCCGCTGGCTCGGGCTCGCGATGCTCAGCCTCGGCGTCTCGATGATCATCGTGGACGCGACGATCGTGAACGTCGCGATCCCGTCGATCATCCGCGACCTCAACCTCGACTCGACCGCGGCCGAGTGGATCAACGCGATCTACACGCTCGTCTTCGCGGCGCTCCTCGTGACCCTCGGCCGGATGGGGGACGTCCTGGGACGGCGCGCGATGTACCTCGCGGGCCTCGTCGTCTTCATCGCGGCCTCGATGGTCGCCGGCCTGGCCACCAGCGGCGAGATGCTGATCGGCGCCCGCCTCGTCCAGGGCATCGGCGGCGCGATGATCCTGCCGGCGACCCAGTCGATCCTCAACGCCAACTTCCAGGGCCGCGACCGGGCGATCGCGTTCGGCATCTGGGGCGCCGTGATCGGCGGGATGGCGGCGGTCGGGCCGCTCCTCGGCGGCTGGCTCACCACCAACCTGTCCTGGAACTGGGCGTTCTACATCAACCTGCCGGTCGGCCTCCTGGCGATCATCGGAACGCTCCGGTACATCGGCGAATCGCGCGACGAGCACACGAAGATCGGCTTCGACTTCCCCGGCTTCGTCCTGATCACCACGGGCCTCGTCGGCATCGTGTTCGGCCTCATCGAGGGCCGGACCTACGGATGGTGGGCTCCGAACCCGGACCACGCGTTCCAGATCCTCGGACTGACGTGGCCCTCGTCCACGATCTCGATCGTCCCCGTGACCATCATCTTGGGCAGCCTCGCGCTCGTCCTGTTCGCCGTCGTCGAGGTGCGTCGCCAGCGCGCCGGGAAGTTCTTCCTCTTCGACTTCGGGCTCTGGCGCTTCCGGGCGTTCCGGTTCGGCAACCTCGCCGGCACGATCGTCAGCCTCGGCGAGTTCGGGCTCCTGTTCGCCCTGCCGCTCTTCCTCCAGGCCGTCGTCGGGTACAACGCCTTCGAGACCGGCCTGATCTTCCTCGCCCTGGCCGTCGGGTCGTTCGTCGCCGCCCCCCTGTCGGCCACCCTCGCCCGACGATCTGGCGCTCGGCGCGCCGTCACCCTGGGGATGACCCTCGAGGCAGTGGGCATCCTTTTCACCACGCTCCTCATCAACCCCGTCGACCTCGGGGCTGCTGCTGGCGGTCCCGCTCTTCGTCTACGGGGTCGGGGTGGGCCTCGCCACCGCGCAGCTCACGAGCATCGTCCTCTCCGACATCCCGCCCGAGCGGTCGGGCCTCGCGTCCGGCACGAACTCGACGATGCGCCAGGTGGGCTCTGCGCTCGGCGTGGCGATCCTCGGGACGGTGCTCTTCGCCACGCTCGCCAGCCAGACGAAGGCCAACCTCGAGACGGCGCTGCCAACGATGGCGCCGATCTGCCAGGAGCTGATCGTCACGCTGGTGGACGAGTCGGCCGGCCAGATCCTCCCGGTGCTGCGGGATCCTGGCGCGGCCGGCGGCCAGGGAGGTGGCTTCGGCGGCTCGCTGACGCCGGATCAGGCCGCCTGCTTCGCGGACCCGGCCTTCATCGCCGCCCTGCCGTCCACGGTCGAGCCGATCGAGGACGCCTTCACGACCGCGACCCACGCGGCGGGCTTCACGGCCCTTGGGTTCGTCCTCCTGGGCGTCGTCTTCAGCCTTCTCCTGCCCGACACCCGTCACCGCAAGGAGGAGATCCCGCCCCCCGACGAGCCGGCTCCCGCCGCGACGGCCTGATCCCGGACGCCCCCTCGGGTCCGGGAGCGGCCTGTCAGCGGCCCGCCGGGGCGGGCGGACCCTCCGGCGGGCTCTCCGCGACGGGCGTGGCCGGCGGAAGGTGGGCGGGCAGGGTGACCCGGAACGTCGTCCGGCCCGGGTCACCCGACGCGAGCTCCAGGTGCCCGCCGTGGCGCTCGACGATCGAGCGCGAGATGTGGAGGCCCAGCCCGGTGCCCGACCCGAGATCCTTGGTCGTGAAGAAGGGGTCGAAGATCCGCCTCTGCACGTCATCCGGGATCCCGGGTCCGCTGTCGCGGATCTCGACGGTCACTCCGTCGCCGGCGAGCGCCGGGATCGCGGAGATGGCCAGCTCGCCCGTCCCGCCCATCGCGTCGATCGCGTTCGCGATGAGGTTGGTCCAGACCTGGTTGAGCTCGCTCCCGTAGGCGTCGATCGCCGGGAGGTCCGGCGCGTAGGAGCGCTGGATGGCAACGCCGGCCTTCCAGCGGGAGCGAAGGATCACGAGGGTGTTCTCGATGCCCGCGGTCACCGCGACCCGCTGCACAGGAGCCCGGTCGAGGTAGGTGTACTCGCGAACCGCGCCGATGATCTCGGAGATGCGCTCGGTGGCGATCGCGACCTCGGCGAGGAGCTGGCGGACCAGGGCAGTGGCGGCAAGCCAGGCCGCCACGATGAGCCGCGCCTCGTCGTCGCCGAACGGCGCGAGCAGGTCGTCCATCTCGTTGCCGTCCCAGCCGAGGGCGACGAGCGCCGCCGCCGGCTCGTGGGGCGCCGCCATGCCGAGGCCCCCCAGCAGCCTCCCCACCGCGTCGCGCCGGTCGGCCGCGTCGAGCGGGTCGAGGGTTGGCGGGTCGCCGGCGCGGCGGGTCGTCTCCTCGCGCAGCGTGTCGAGCAGCTCGGCGGCCACCGGCCCCGCGGCGGGTCCCCCGCCGGCCGCCAGCGTCCCGAGGGCTGTCGTGGCCCGATCCCATTCGTCGAGCGCCGCGTCGAGCTGGCCGACGCTGCTGCGGGCAGCCGCGGCCGGGTTGTTGAGCTCGTGCGCGAGGCCCGCGGCCAGGGTCCCGAGCGAGGCGAGCCGCTCCTGCTCCTGGACCGACGACTCGAGGTCGCGCAGCCGGCGAGCGACCGTGCCCACGAGCGACCGGAGGACGGCCGGCTCCCGGGCGAGCACGTCGAAGAGGTCGTCGCGGCCGATGCGCACGAGGCGGGCGGGCGTCGCCGCACGGACTGTTGCCCGGCGGAAGCCGCCTTCGAGGACGGCGATCTCGCCCTGGACCGCACCCGGCCCGACCGTCGTGAGGGACACTTCCCCGGATCCCGCGCGCCGGCTGACGGCGAGGTTCCCCTCCAGCAGCACGAAGAGGGCGTCGCCGGGATCTCCCTCCGTGATGAGGATCTCTCCCGGAGCCAGCGAGACCTCCGTTGCGACCGCCCGCACCCGGGCCAGCTCCCTGGGCCCAAGGTCAGCGAAGAGCGAGACGCTCGCCAGCGGATCGTCCTCCGCGCCGCTCCCACCTTCTCCCTCGGTGTCCTCGCGGACCATGGCGTACATGGCGGCGTCCACCAGCGTGCCTCGGAAGGAGAGGTATCGACGCAGGATTCCCTCGCGCCGGAAGCCCGCCCGCAGCGCCACCCGCCCCGACGCATCGTTGCCGACGAGCGTCGTGAGCTCCAGCCGCTCGAGCGTCGGATCCGCGAATGCCCAGGTCGCGAGGAGGCGGACCGCGCGCCTCGCGAGGCCCCGGCCGCGCGCGCCCGGGGCCAGCCAGTAGCCGACCGACGCCCGGCCGGGTACGCGGCCCGCATGGAGGCCGATCATCCCCGCCAGGGCCCCGCTCCTACGCTCGTCGATGGCAAATGTGAGCTCCGAGCCGGTGGCCCAGCCGACTGCCACGCCGTCGACGAAGGCGACCGCGTCGTGGAGGGTGTAGGGGACGGGCACCGGGACCCAGCGCGCGATCTCCGGGTCGCTGCAGGCCGCCACGATCGCCTCCGCGTCGTCCGGCCGGGGGAGACGGAGCTGGACGACCTCGTCAGAGAGGGGCGGGTCCGGGGGCAGGCGGGGCGGGGCGGGCGGCCGGGCGCCGGGCGCGGTCACGGCGTCAGAGGCCGGCGAGGTGCTGGTGGACGAACTGGACGGCCATCGACCCCTCGCCGACCCCGGAGGCGATCCGCTTGACCGATCGGCTGCGGACGTCGCCGGCCGCGAAGATGCCGGGCACGTTCGTCTCGAGCAGGAACGGCTCCCGGGCGAGGGGCCACCCGGCCACCCGGCCGTCCGAGGCCCTGGCCAGGCCCGGCCCGGTGACGATGAAGCCGGCGCGGTCGCGCTCCACGATGCCGGCCAGCCACTCCGTCCGGGGCAGCGCGCCGATGAACAGGAAGAGCGCGTCCATCGGCTCGGACGCGCGCGTCCCCGCCGCGGAGTCCTCCACCGTGATCTCCTCGAGGCTCTCGGTGCCCCGCACGGCGGCGATGCTGGCATTCAGGCGGATCGTGACGTTCGGGAGCGCGTGCAGCTGGTCCACGAGGTAGGCGGACATCCCGGCCTCGATGCTGCCGCCGCGGACGAGCAGCAGGACGCTGGCTGCGAACCCGGCGAGGTGGACGGCCGCCTGTCCGGCGGAGTTGCCGCCGCCGACGACGGCCACCCGCTGGCCGCGCGTCGCGAGCGCCTCGGTGATAGCGGCACCGTAGAAGACGCCAACGCCCACGAGCGGGTCGATCCCCTCGACCTCGAGGCGCCGGTACTGGACGCCCGAGGCGACGAGGAGGGCGCCGCAGGCGATCTCGCTCCCGTCGTCGAGGGTCAGCAGGCGATAGCGGTCCTCCAGGCGGAGCGCGGTCGCCTCGCGCGAGGTGAGCAGCTCGGCCCCGAGGCGGGTGGCCTGGGCCACGGCGCGCCGCGCCAGGTCGGCTCCGGACAGGCCGGCCGGGAAGCCGAGGTAGTTCTCGATTCGCGAGGTCGTGCCCGCCTGGCCGCCGGGCGCCTCGCGCTCCACGAGCAGCGTGCTCAGGCCTTCCGACGCGCCGTAGACCGCCGCCGCGAGGCCGGCCGGGCCGCCGCCGACGATGACGAGGTCGTAGGTCCGCAGGTCGGCGCGCGTCCGCAGCCCGATCTTCTCCGCGATCGCGGCGTTGGCCGGGGCCAGCAGGTACGAGCCGTCCGGGAAGACGAGCAGGGGGTCCCGCCCGACCTCGATCCCCGCCGCGACCGCCAGGCGAACCGCCTCCGGGTCCGACTCCACGTCCACCCAGCGGTACGGCACGAGGTTGCGGGCGAGGTAGTCCTTGATCTCGTGGGCCCGCGCCGACCAGCGGTGTCCCACCAGGCGGATTCCCTCGAACGCGGGCCGGAAGGTGGCCCGCCAGTCCGAGAGCAGGTCGTCGAGGACCGGGAAGAGGCGCTCCTCGGGAGGTTCCCACGGCTTCTGGAGGTACTGGTCGAGGCGGATCTCGTTGATGGCCCGGATCGCCACGTCGGTGTCCGCGTAGGCGGTGAGCAGGACGCGGCGGGCGTCCGGGGCCAGCTCCAGCGAGGCTGCCAGGAGCTCGATGCCGGTCATCTGCGGCATCCGCTGATCGGAGACGATGAGGGCCAGCGGGGTCTCGCGGAGGGCGAGGCGCCGGATGACGTCGAGGGCGGCGGGGCCGGAATCGGCGGCGAGGACCGTGTACTCCGTCCCGAAGTGGCCCCGTAGCTCGCGCTCGACGGCGCGCAGGACGGCGGGCTCGTCATCGACGACGAGAATCACCGGGTTCGGCATGACATGCCTCCCTCCCATCGGCCGGCCGCAGGCCCCCTTCTCGCGGCGCGCCTGCCGGCGGCACGCCTAGACTAGCCGAGGACGGCTCCCAGGGCGAGGGGGCGGCCAGGGAGGTTCCGATGGGCGGCCCCGCGGCGCGGCGTTACGTGGCGGACGGACGGGTCCGCGGCTATCCCGTCCGCACCGAGCACGTCCGGATCCCGATGGACGACGGGATCGATCTCGCGGCCACGCTCTACCTTCCCGACGCCCCCGGGGACGGCCCCTTCCCGGCGCTCCTGGAGTCGATCCCGTATCGCAAAGACGACTGGACGCTCTCGCGCGATTGGCCGCTCCACGGGGCCTTCGCGGCCGCCGGCTACGTCAGCTGCCGGCTCGACGTCCGGGGCACGGGCAGCAGCCGCGGGATCGCCGACGACGAGTACACCGAGCGCGAGATCCTCGACAACCTGGCGGTCATCGACTGGCTGGCGGATCGACCCGGGGCGGGCGGGCCGGTGGGCATGTTCGGGATCAGCTGGGGCGGCTTCTCGGCCCTCCAGGCGGCGATGCGCCGTCCCCCGGCCCTGCGGGCGATCATCCCGGCCTGCTTCAGCCACGATCGCTACCACGTGGACGTTCACTGGTGGGGCGGCACCCGGCTCATCGGGGAGAGCGTCTACTGGCCGGTGGAGATGGTCGGCGAGAACGCCCTGCCGCCCGACCCGGAGCGCTTCGGCGAGGGCTGGCGCGGGGAGTGGCTCCGACGCCTCGACGCCACGCCCCAGTGGCCGATGAGCTCGCTCCGCCACCAGCGCCGGGATGCGCACTGGCGGCACGGGTCGGCGATCGAGGACTGGGGCTCCATCGAGGCCGCGACCCTCGCCCTCGGGGGCCTGAACGACTCGTATCGCGACAGCGTCCTGGCCGTCGTGGCCAACGTTCGAGCGCCCGTGCGAGGAATCCTCGGCCCCTGGGGTCACGCCTGGCCGCATGCCGGTGGCCCGGGACCCACGATCGACGGGGTCGGACTCATGACCCGCTGGTGGGACCGCTGGCTCAGGGGCGAGCGCAACGGCATCGAGGAAGGGCCGGCCCTGACCGTCTTCGCGATCGAGCCGGAGGGCGCGCAGCCGTTTCCCTCGGCCGTTGCGCCTGCCGAGGTCCCGGGCCGCTGGTGGTCGATCGGCCGCTGGCCGTCCGTCCTCCGGATCGCACCTCCGCCGCCGTTCCACCTGGGCGGCGTCGGATCCGCGAGCCTCGGAACGCTGGACGAGCGCCCGCCGTCCGGCGGCGTCCCGAGCGACACCTGGGCCGGCGGGCCGGCCGCGGCGCTGACGGCGCCGTTCACGTGCACCGGCAGCGAGCCGCAGGGCGGGCCGCTGGACCAGCGCCCGGACGACGCGGGATCGCTCGTGTACACCAGCGAGCCGCTCGCCGAGCCGGTCCTGGTCGTGGGGATCCCGGTCGTCGACCTCTGGGTGGCTGCCGACCGACCCGTGGCGCAGGTCGCCGTGCGGCTGGAGGCGGTCGCGGTCGATGGGACCTCGGCGCTGCTCGCCCGCGGCCTCCTCAACCTGACCCGGCGCCACTCGTTCGCGGATCCGGAGCCGATCGTGCCCGGCGAGGTCATGGCCGTCTCGGTCCCGCTCACCGCGACCGGCGCCAGCGTCCCGGCCGGTCAGCGCCTGCGCATCGCGATCGCCGGCGCCGCCTTCCCCATCGCCTGGCCGCCGCCCGTCCCGGTCGCCCTGACCCTCTTCCACGACGCGCAGCGCCCGTCGTGCCTCCGCCTCCCGACGCCCGCCGGCTGGGCGCCCGCCACCGAGGAGCTCGGCACCGGGGTCTCGGACCCGGGCCTTGCCGAGCACCTGCCCGGGATCGCCGACACGTGGCGCGTGGAACGCGACGAGCTTGCCGCGACGACCACCCTCGTCTCGGAGTTCGGGGGCGGCCATCGCTTCCCCGAGCGCGACGGGCTCGTCTTCGCTGCCGACGAGCGTTTCCGGATCACCGCTCACGACGACTGGGCGCACGCGGCCGCGCACGGCTCGGCGCTCTACCGCGTCGCCTGGCCCGGCGGCCCGACCGTGACGGCCGGCGGCCGCCTGGACGTCGTCTCGGACGCCGAGGCCTTCACCGTGACCGCCAGCGTCGTCGCGACAGAGGACGGGGCCACCGTCTTCGAGCGGACCTGGGAAGAGCGCATCCCACGCGACCTCGTCTGACATGCTGCCCTTCAGCTCGAGGAGCGAGCTGCACTGATGTCGTTCTCCGTGAACGCCGACCTGCTCGCGCATGCCCGTGCCGCCCTGTGGCAGCGGGAGGGGCTCTTCTGGATCGTGGGCGGGGCTGGTTCCGGGAAGACCACCGTGTGCGAGATCCTGGCGGCCAGGTTCGAGATGCTCGTCTACGACATGGACGCCCGTGTCTACGGGTCGTTCCACGCTCGCTTCACCCCGGAGCGCCACCCCGTCAACACGGCGTGGGCGAGATCGCCAGACGGTCTCGCGTGGCTCCTCGACATGTCCTGGGCCGAGTTCGACGCCTTCAACCGGGGCGCGTTTCCCGAGTACGTGGACCTGCTGTGCGAAGACCTCCTCGCGATGACACCAGGCGCGCGCCTGCTCGTCGACGGCGGGATCTGCAACCCGTCGCTCGTTGCGCAGGTCATCCCCGCTCGTCGGATCGTCGGCCTGGCAAGGCCGGGGAGGTCGAGCGAGCAGGTCTGGACGGAGACGGCCGATCGGGCCTCGATGAAGGACGAGCTCGGGCATCTGGCGAACCCCGAGGCTGCGTGGAGCACGTTCCTCGAGTTTGATGGGCTGATCACCAGCACCATCCTGCGGGAGTGCGAGGCAAGCGGCATCACGGTGTGCACGCACACCGTGACCGAATCCGCGGAGGAGACTGCTACCAGGGTTGCCGGGGCACTCGGACTCCTGCAGTAGCGACGCTCGTCGGGAGGATCCGCCGGCGATCGGGGCGCCGGTTGCCGACGCGCGGCGGCCCGGCGACCCGGCTTACGCCCCGACGAGCGCCCGCGCGACCGTGACAGCCGCGCAGGTGCCGGCATCCTCCGCCCTGAGCGAGGATCATGCGGCCATGCAGCACGAGTCCACGCCCCGGTCCGCCCCGCCCTCGCGTCTTCCCGATCTCGGTCCGCGCGGCGAGGGCTGGGTGGCCATCCAGGTCGTCCTGTTCGTCCTGCTGGCCGTGGCCGGGTCCGCCAGGCCCGCCTGGGGCGACCCGTGGCTGGCGGTCGGTCGCGTCCTTGGGGCGCTGCTCGTCACGTCCGGGATCGTCTTCGCCGGGCTCGGCCTGGTGGGCCTCCGCGAGAGCCTGACCGCGGTGCCGCGCCCGATCGAGGGCGGACGGCTCGTCGACACGGGCGTCTACGGCCTTGTTCGCCACCCGATCTACACCGGCATCATCCTGGCGGCTCTCGGGTGGGGGCTCTGGACGGCGAGCCTGCCGGCGCTCGTCGTGGCCCTTGGGCTGGGGGTCTTCTTCGACCTCAAGTCACGCCGCGAGGAGGCCTGGCTGCTCGGTGCCTACCCGGCCTACGCGGACTACCGGCAGCGCGTCCGCAAGCTGGTGCCGCTGGTCTACTGACGCACCCGTCGCAGCAGCGGCCACCGCCCGGGCGCGGACGGCTGCCGCAGGGTGGGCTGCCGCAGCGTGCGGCCGCCGTCGCCGGCCGTCAGGCCTCGAGCGCAGCCCGCCGGAGACGGTCCATGACCGCCCGCCCGATCCCCACCGCCGGCACCGGCTGGGCCACGATCCGGTCGACGCCGGCCGCATCGAGATCGTGGAGCGCCTCGAAGAGGTGCGCGGCAACGGTCACCGGATCGCCGTCGGCCGCGAGGAGCTGCAGCGCCGCGAACGGGCCACCCGCGGTCCGGGCCGCCTCGGCGCCGGCGGCCGACGTCGCGAGGAGCCCCAGGCGCTCATCGGGCCGCGCCCGCAGGCGTCGTGCGGCGCCTGGCCCGAACGGATCCACGATCTCCAGGCGGGCCCCCGGGGCGTAGTGCGCCCCCGACGAGCCGGGGGCCAGGGCGGGGCTGCCCGGGGCGCCCGGCACCGGGACCTCGAGCGGGCCGATCTCGGCCTCGATGGCCTCGGCGGCGACGCCTCCCGGCCGGAGCAGGGCGGCCCGGCCAGCGGCCAGGAGCACGACCGTGGACTCGACGCCCACCCGGCAGGGGCCGCCGTCGAGCACGAGCCGGACGCGCGCCCCGAGCCCCCGCACGACGTGGCTCGCCTGCGTCGGCGAGACGCGTCCGAACCGGTTGGCGGACGGGGCGGCGATCGGCACATCAGCCGCCCGGATGAGGGCCAGGGCGACCGGATGGTCCGGCACGCGCAGGCCCACCGTCGAGAGGCCGGCGGTGACGATCCCGGGCACGTTGTCCCGCTTGCGGAGGACGAGGGTGAGGGGGCCCGGCCAGAAGCGCGCCGCGAGCCGCGCAACTCGCGGGTCTGCCGCGTCCGCCGGGTGGGTGTAGGCGACCAGCTCGGCGGGGTCGGCAAGATGGACGATGAGCGGATCGAACGACGGCCGATCCTTGGCCGCGAAGATCCGGGCGACCGCCGTCGGGTCCAGGGCATGGGCTCCGAGCCCGTAGACCGTTTCCGTTGGGAAGGCCACGAGCTCGCCGGACCGGATGAGGGCAGCCGCCTCGCGGATCGCGGCCGGGTCGTTCCCGGGGAGCACCCGGGGCGGCCCACCGGCGGCGCGCGGCAACCCCTCTGGATCGCGCGGGTCGGCCTCCCCCCGGGTCACGGTCGGCGGCGGATCGGGGGCGGCGTCCGGCCGGCGGCACCGGGGCGAGGCTGCCGGCGACTTCGTCGGCGCGGGTCGCCGCGCGCGAGCCAGGCCGCCTGCCAGGCGGAGCAGAGGAGGTCGAGCACCTCCAGGCGGTTGGCCGCCTCATCGAGTGAACGGCCGATCGTGAGCGCTCCGTGGCGGTCCAGGAGGACGGCGCCCACCAGCGGGTCGCGCAGCGCCTCGACCACGGCGGCCGTGACCGCGGGACCGCCGAAGGGGAGGGCGGGGACGTACGCCACCCGCCCCAGGACCGCCCGCGCCTCGGGGAGCACGGCCGCGTCCGGGCGGAGCCCCGCCAGGAGGCAACCGAGCACGGCGGATGGATGGGCGTGGGCGGTCGCCGCGGCGTCGGGTCGCACTGCGTAGACGGCCCGATGGACGGCGATGTCCGAGCTCGGCTGCCGGCGGATGTCGCCCGGGGGCGGCTCGTCCGGGTCGAGCGTCACCGCCAGGATCTCTCCCGGCACGAGCTCGTCCTTGCGCCGGCCCGACGGGGTCACGGCGAGGGCGAACGGGCCGAGGCGCACGGACAGGTTGCCGTCGGTGCCGTTGACGAGGCGACGCGCCCCGAGGCGCCGTCCCGCCGCGACGATCGCGACGGCCGCCGCTTCGAACGCGGGGTGGGGATGGTCGGACGTGCTCATGGCGGAAGCATCGCACGACGGCGGAGTCGGGAACCCGCGGCCGCGTCGCCGCGTCGGAGGAATGGACCGCCGGCCGCCACAGGGAGCCCGGTCCTCGCACCACGTCGGAGCCCGACCCGTGAACGATGGACGGTCTGTTCGTTCCACCCTCGCCGCGGTGCTCGCCCTGCCGTTCCTCGTTGCTGCCTGCTCGGGCGACGCCCCGGCCATCGCGTCACCCTCCACGCCGGTACCCGTCCTGCCCTCCCCATCGTCTGCCACCGGTGCCTTCGTGATCCATGCGTCGTGGACGCAGGCGCTCCCGCCGCGCGCCCTGTTCGGCAACCTGCCCCTGCTCGTCGTCACGGCCGACGGCCGGGTGCTGACCCAGGGTCCCGTCCGGGAGATCTACCCGGGCCCGCTCGTGGCCCCCTTCGTCGAGCGGCCGATCAGCCCCAGGGGCGTTGCCGCACTCCTCCAGGCGGCAAAGGACGCCGGCATCCTGGGCCCCGGCACGGATTTCACGGGCGGCGCGATGCCGATGGGCGCCGCCGCGGCCCGGCTCCAGGTCGTCGTCGACGGCGTGACCCACGACCTCGTCGGCGACCCGAACGCCGCAATCCCGTGCCCGCCGACGCAAGCCTGCCCCGAGGCTGTCCCGGGGACCCCGGCGGCGTTCGCGCGGTTCTGGTACCAGCTCCTGGACATGGCCGGCTGGCTCGGGCCGGAGCTGGGCCCCGAGCAGCCGTACGTGCCGGCATCCTACGCAGTCATCATCGGACCGCCCCCGGAGCCCTGGGAGGGCGTCACCCCCGTCGTCTGGCCCGTGGCGGATCCTCCCCTGGGCGCCTTCGGGGCGCCGGTGCGCGGCGAGCCGGGGACCCGCTGCGGGATCGCGGCGGGCGACCTCGTGGCGGCGCTCCACGAACCTTTCGCCGGGGCGACGCAGCTGACTCCGTTCGTGGCTACGGCAACGGCCAGCGCCACCCACGGGCTGACCGTCCGCGCGCTGCTCCCCGGTGACGAGGATCCCTGCGCCCTGATCGTCGAGTAGCGAGACGCCCCCGAGGCTCAGCCGCCCGGCGGCCCGGCGTCGATCCGGGCCCGCATGGCCTCGATGCCGCCCAGCCAGTCCGAGACGATCTCCTGCCACCACGTTGCCCCGGCGGCCTCGAAGGCGGCGACGGCTTCTGCCGCCGCGGTTCGGTCGTCGCCCGGCGTCGCGCCGGCGGCCACGATCTCGTACGGGGCATCAGCGGCGCATCCGGCCATGGCACGCAGCTCGCGGACGCGGGCCACGTCGCGGGTGAAGGTCTCGAGCGGCAGGTAGCCATCCTCGACCGCGGGCGCGAAGCCGTCCCACCGCGCGGCGCGCCGCAGCGGCGCGTCGGGCCCCGGGCGGAGCGCAGCCACCCACACGGGGATCCGTGGCTCCTGGACCGGGCGCGGCAGGAACGTCGCCTCCCCAACGCGGTAGTGCTCGCCGGCAAACGCGAAGGGCTCGCCCCTCCAGAGCCCCGTCAGGATCGCCAGGCTCTCGTCGACCATGGAGCCCCGCCGGGCGAGATCCGTTTCATCGCCGAACCAGCCGAAGTCCGCCTCTGACGGCCAGCCAAGGCCGACACCCAGGATCAGCCTTCCGTCGCTCAGGCGGTCGAGGGACGCCGTCTCCCGGGCCAGCTTGGCCGGACGTCGCCGGGGGAGCGCCGCGACCATCGGTCCCAGGCGGATACGCGAGGTTGCCTGAGCGATCGCCGCGAGGGCGATCCAGGGGTCCGAGATCTCCAGCGTCCAGGCCGCATCGACCAGCAGGTGGTCCCAGACGAAGAACCCATCCCAGCCCGTGTTCTCGGCGCGGCGAGCAAGGTCGACGAGGGTGCGGGGGTCACCGCCGGCCCCGAAGTTCGGGATCTGGATCGCGAACTGCATCGAGACGAGAGCGTACTCTTCGACGGTGACCACGACCACGCCCAAGCGGACTGCGCCCAGCATCTCCGTCGTGGCGCCCGGACCCGGCGGGCCGGAGGAGGAGCTGCCCCACGTCGCCCCCGCGGTCGCGATGCCCGCGATCCCGGACGCGCCGCTGCGGGGCAACCGCGACTTCTGGGTCGTCCTCCTGGGCCAGGGGATCAGCTCCTTCGGCGACGCGATCACGAACACGGCCCTGCCGATCCTCGTCCTGGCTCTCACGGGCTCCGGATTCGTGATGGGAGTCGTCGGCGTCCTCTCTACGCTGCCGGACCTCGTCATCGGCCTGCCGGCGGGTGCCTACGCCGACCGTTGGGACCGCCGGAAGATGATGTTCGGCGCCGACCTGGGACGAGCCTTGCTCACCGCGGTGATCCCGATCTCGGTCTGGTTGGGCGGTCCCACCCTTGCGGTGATCCTCCTCGTGACCGTTCCCCTCAACGTCCTCCGCGTCCTCTGGCTGGCCGCGTTCACGGCGGCCGTCCCGGGCCTGGTGGGCCGCGGGCTGATCGCGCGGGCGAATGCCATCTTCGAAGCCTTCTTCACCATCGGCTGGATCGTCGGGCCGGCACTGGCCGGCCTCCTCTCCGCCACGATCGGCCCGGGTCCCACGATCGCGCTCGACGCGGTCACCTTCGCGATCTCGGCTGGGGCGATCCTGCTGGTGCGTCGCCCGCTGCGCCCCGCTGCTCGGGCGGAACCCACGCACCTGCTGGAGGACATTCGCGAGGGGATCTCGTACGTCGTCCGACAGCCGACGCTGCGCGCCGTCCTCGCCCTCTGGACGACGGTCTCGGTCATCTATGCCGGTCTGACGAGCGGCCTCATCTTCTACATCACGATCGACCGCGACCTCGGCTACGGCGTCGTCGGTCTGGTGCTCTCCGCCTTTGCCGTTGGAATGCTCGGCGGGTCGCTGGTGGCCGCACGGATGGCCTTCCGGGCTGTCGGGCCCGTGATGCTCGTCGGCACCGTCGTGATGGGCATCACCCTCGTGATCGTCGCGACCGACGCTCCCGTGCCCGTCCTCGTTGGCGCAGCGTTCGTGGCGGGGCTCCTCGACGTCAACGTCGCGGTCTCCTACCTGACGCTGCGCACCCAGCTCTCGCCCGACGCGCTCCTCGGACGTGTCGGGGCGACCGCGCGGACGCTCTCGGTCGGCCTCATGCCGATCGGCGCCCTGGTGGCCGGGATCCTGCTCGACGCGATCGGTGGAACAGCGACCCTGGCCCTCATGGGCGCGGCCTCGATCGCCGCCGGCCTGGGGTTCGCCCTCCTGCCCAACGTTCGGCACGCCCGCGTGCCGCGCCCGGGGACGATAGCGTGACGGCCGGCGAGGGCTCCGCGGCCCTCGCGCGACCCCCGCGCGCCCCGCACGCCGACGCGTGGGCGCTCGACCCGGATCTCGTCTTCCTGAACCACGGCTCGTTCGGGGCGTGCCCGCGCACGGTCCTCGCGGTCCAGGCCGACCTCCGGACCGAGCTGGAGGCGAACCCGGTCGCGTTCCTCGGGCGCGCGCTCGAAGCCCGCCTCGACCAGGCGCGGGCGCGGCTGGCCGGCTTCCTCGGGGCCGACCCGGAGGACCTGGCGTTCGTGCCCAACGCCACGGCCGGCGTGGCCTCCGTGCTCCGCAGCCTCCGCTTCGCCCCCGGCGATGAGCTCGTGACCACCGATCACGAGTACAACGCCGCCCTGAACATGGCGCGTTTCGCCGCGGCCCGCGACGGGGCCCGCGTCGTCGTCGCCCGGATCCCCCTCCCGACGACTGGTCCCGACGAGGTCGCCGAGCGCGTCCTTGGTGTCGTCGGCCCGCGGACGCGCCTGGTCCTCGTGAGCCACGTGACGAGCCCCACGGCGCTCATCTTCCCGGTTGAACGCCTCGTGGCGACGCTGGAGGGTCGCGGGATCCCGGTCCTGGTGGACGGCGCCCACGGGCCGGGAATGCTGCCGCTCGACCTGTCGGCCCTCGGGGCGAGCTTCTACGCCGGCAATCTCCACAAGTGGGTCTGCGCGCCGAAGGGGGCGGCCTTCCTCCACGTGCGCCGCGACCGCCAGGCGGCGATCCGGCCCCTCGCGATCAGCCACGGGGCGAACGACCCGCGGCCCGGTCGGACGATCTTCCGCAAGGAGTTCGACTGGACGGGGACGGCTGACCCGACCCCCTTGCTCGCGGTGCCCGCGGCGATCGACGCGGTCGGCGGCATGGTCGCGGGCGGCTGGGCGACCGTCATGGGCCGCAACCGCGACCTCGCCGCGCTCGCGCGCCGGACTCTTGCCCCTGTGGCCGGAGCTCCCGTCCTCGCGCCCGAGACCATGCTCGGCTCGATGGCCGCGATCGAGCTGCCGCCGGATCGGAGCTTCTCCGATCGCGGTCCCGCCGAGCCCGATCCCCTGCAGGCACGCCTCCTCGAGATGGCCGCGATCGAGGTGCCGCTGCACGCCTGGCCCCGCGACCCCGTCCCCGGGGAGCGCCGCCGCCGGCTGCTCCGCGTCTCCGCCCACCTCCACAACGACGCCGGCGAGTACGGGCACCTGGCGGAAGCGCTCCGGGTGCTCCTGGCGGACCGCCTGTGAACGCGATCGAGACGGACGGGCTGTCGAAGCACTACGGGGACCGGGGCGGCCCCGGCCGGATCGGCCGCGGACGGCGAGAGCGGATCGTGGCCCTCGACGACGTGACGCTGGCGGTCCATCCCGGCGAGATCTTCGGCTTCCTGGGCCCGAACGGCGCCGGCAAGACCACCTGCATCCGGCTTCTCCTGGGGTTCCTCCATCCGACGGCAGGCGCGGCGCGGGTGCTCGGCCTGGACGTCGGGCGTGACAGCGTGGCGATCCGGGGTGAGGTCGGGTACCTGCCCGGCGGCATCGCTCTCTACGACGCGATGACCGGGATCGACCTCCTGGACTACCTGGGGGCGTTCTACCGCCGCCCTCCGGTTCTTCGGGAGCGGCTCCTCGACGGCCTGGAGCTCGCCGCGCACGACCTGGCCCGCCCGGTCCGCGAGTACAGCCGTGGGATGCGCCAGAAGCTCGGGATCATCCAGGCGCTCCAGCACGATCCAGCTCTCGCCATCCTCGACGAGCCATCGGAGGGTCTCGACCCCCTGATGCAGCGCGCCTTCTACGAGATCCTCGACGAGCTGCGGGCGGCGGGCAGGACCGTCTTCCTGTCCTCGCACATCCTCTCCGAGGTCGAGCGTGTCTGCGACCGGGTGGCGATCGTGCGGCGCGGACGCCTGGTCGCCTTCGAAGAGATCTCCGCGCTCCTGGCGCGGCGTCGCCGGACGGTGGAGATGCGGGTCGATGGGGCCCCACCGTCGCTCTCGGGCGTCCCGGGAGTCTCCGGTGTCGTGATGGTTGACGGACGCCTCCGGTGCCAGCTCGAGGGCGACGTGCGGCCCCTCCTCGCCGCGATCGCGGGGTCGGCGGTCACGGACCTGACGATCGAGCCGGCCCGGCTGGAGGAGGCCTTCCTCGAGTTCTACGAGGATGACGGTGAACGGACGGCCGGGGCGGGCGGCGGCACCGTGCCGGTGGACGCGGAGTCATGAGCGCAGCCCTGTTCCGACGCACCCTGGCCGCCAACCGCTGGCGGCTCCTCGTGGTGGCGGCCGGCCTCGCCACCTGGGGGTTCCTGCTGCCCGTCATCTATGCGACGTTCGGGGCGGACTTCCGGCGGCTCGTCGAGAGCGGCTACTTCGCGGACCTGTTCGAGCTGTTCACCTCGTTCGGGGGTGGCACCGTCTTCACCCTGAGCGGGTCGGTCGCGCTCGGCTTCATCCACCCGATCGCCATCGCCCTCGCCGCCGTGTTCGCGATCGGGTTCCCGGCGCTCGCCATCGCCGGCGAGCGCCAGCGTGGCACCCTCGAGGTCCTGCTGGCCCGTCCGCTGTCGCGACGGTCCGTGTACCGGACCGCCCTCGCGGCCACGTGGCTCTTCGTCGTCGCGGTGCTCGTTGCGAACACCGCCGGCGTGATCGCCGGGTCCCTCCTCTTCGGGGTCGCGGGCGAGCTGGACGCCGGCCTGCTGGCCCTGACGTGGCTGAACGCGACGGTCCTCTTCGGGGCCCTCGGCTCGCTCGCCCTCGCGGCCTCGGCCTCGTTCGACCGGCCGGCCCCCGCGCTCGGGATCATCCTGGCCGTCTCGATCGCTGCCTACGCCGTGGAGTTCCTCGGCGCGATCTGGCCCGACCTCGCCTGGCTGCTTCCGTGGTCCCTGTTCCATTACTTCCAGCCGGCCGAGATCCTCGGGGGCAAGCCCGACGGCGCGGACCTGGTCGTGCTCGTCGGGGTCGCCGTCGCGGCCACCGCGTACGGGCTCTGGATCTTCCCCCGGCGCGACCTCGCCGCGCCCAGCTGACACGGCGCCCTGGCCGGGTGCCGCCTACGGCGTGGGCGACGGGGCGACAGACCCGGACGGAACGGGCGAGCCCGCGGGCGACGGCGACACCGCGGGCGCGACACGGACGGCCTCGATGGCTTCGCGCACCGGCGGCCAGGTCTGGCTGAAGCCGGTCAGGACCCGTTCGCCGCCGGGGCCGCGGAGCCGGAGGGTCGGCGTGGACGAGACGCCGACGTTGCGGCCGGCCACCGTCTCGTCGGCCACGGCCTGGGCCACCGCGGGGTCGTCCAGGCAGGCGGTGAAGTCATCCTGCGAGGGCACGCCGGCGATCTCCGCCAGCTGGACCAGGTTCTCGCGCGCAAAGCGGCCCTGGTTCTCTCCCTGCTGGAAGGTGTACAGGGCGTCGTGGTAGCGGAGCTGGGCGGCCGGCTCCTGGGCTCCTGCGCAGCGGCTCGCGACGGCCGCGTCGATCAATTCCTGGCCCAGGAAGGCGAAGTCCCGGTAGACGACGCGGGCGATGCCCGGCGTGACGTACTCGCGGTCGATCGCCCCTCCGAAGAGGACATCCTCCAGCCGGCAGAACGGGCACTGGTAGTCGGCCCAGACCTCGATCGTCACCGGGGCGTCCGGCCGCCCGAACGTGTTCCCGGCCGGTGTCGCCGGCACCCCGGGGGTCGGCGACGGCGCCGCGCTCCCGACCGCGCCCGTCGAGATGGCGAAGCCGGCCACGCCGATGACCACGCCGAGCGCGAGCGCGACCAGCCAACCAAGGGCCGCGCTGGGACGGCGGGCGCCGTTCCCGACCGCCTCGACCGCGGGGATGTCGGAGGGCCCCGGGTGCTCGGGGGAGGCCGGGTCGGCGGCCGGGGACGCGGCCTCGGCCTCGGGCTCGAGCTCGGGCGTAATCTCCGGTTCGTGGGCCGGCGCTGCGGGCTCGGGGCCTGGGGTGGTCGGGTCGGTCATGAGAGGTCCCTGCGGGCGGTCATGCGCGACAGAGTAGCGGGGGCCGGCCTCTGGTGCTGACGCCGGGTCACGGTCGCGGGCGCGACCCCCTCCGGACGGGCCCACCGCACCGGACCGCACCGGAGCCACCGCTCGGTGACCCGGGGCACCGGAAGAAGGTCACCCGGGACCTCCCGGCAGTCCCAAACTGCCCACCGGCGCGTGTAGAGTGCGAGTGCGGTCGTGCGAAGCCGCCGGCGCGGGCACCGCCGGGCAGAACGCACCGCCGGGGAAGAACGAAGGAACCACGTGTCGTCGGACCAGCTCAGCTACGTTCTCGTCGCGCTCATCGTGACCGGGATCGCCATCCTCCTCCTGCTCGTGGGCGCCCTGATCGCCCGGCGCGGCCGAGACGGCCGGCGCGACACCGCGCCTGTCGCAGCAGCCACCGCGGCCGCCCCCGAGCCGCCTCCGGCGGCGATCCCGGTCGCCGCGCCCACCCCGGCGGCCTCGCCGGCCGTCGCCCCGCTCCCGCACGCGGATCTCGAGCCGCTGCCCGAGCCGCCCTTCGCGCCCGCGGACGCCGACCATCCGCTCGAAGAATCCGCGGTCACGTCAGCTGACCTCGCGGCTGCCGCCCGCCGCGTCGAAGACCCGCGGGAGCAGGAGATCATCGAGGGCTTCCTTTCGATCGCCCCGCGCCGGCGCGAGGCGGCCTACGCGGCCCCGGCCGGCCCGACGGTCACGGCAGCCGTGTCGGCGCCCAGCGAGCCGGGCTCGCCCGCCGACCAGGGCTCCGCCCCGCCCGACCCATACGTGGACGACGCCACCGGCCTCGATTCACGGGCCGCATGGGAGCGGGTCCTGGCCGAGGAGAATGCCCGCTACGTCCGCTACCGGCGGCCTGTCGGGATCGTGATGGCGGAGCTCGACGGCTTCACCCGGTTCGAAGACGGCTTCGGCACGGAGGCGTCGCGCCGGGTCGTGGCGGCGGTCGCCGGTGCGATGCGCCGCAGCGCGCGCCGGACGGACCACATCGCCCACGTGGGCGGTGGTCGCTTCCTCGTGCTCCTCCCCGAGACGGACGAGATCCAGGCGATCAACTACGTGGAGCGGATCCGCGGCGAGTGCGACCGCTGGCTCGATGCCGGCGCCGTGGCCCTGCGCCTCTCGGTGGGCTGGGCAAGCCCGAGCGCCGTCGGCGAGCTGGACACCGCCGTGCGCACGGCGGAGGAGCGGATGTACGCCGAGCGGCGCCGCGCATCTCGCGTCGCGGTGGCGAACCCCGACGCCTCACGCTGACGGGGGCGCCTGCCGGGCGGCGAGTGCCCCGTCGCCCCGCGGCGCCCTCGTCGGGCTTTGTCGTGCGGGCCGGACCTAGATGACCGAGGGCGTGAGGAGGACCGGCAGGCCGAGCTTGTTCTCGTAGTGAGGGCGGTAGCGCTTGACGTTGTAGGCGTGCTCCACGTCCACCGTCCGGGCCACCGGTTCGGGGATGGGGCAGTACGAGTACCGCCCGTCGCGGATCGCCGTCATCTGGCCGGTCTTGTGGTCGACGATGAGCTCCATCGCCACGTTCGCGAACGTGATCGCCACCATCTGGTCGAAGGCGTCCGGCTCGCCCGAGCGAAGGTCGTAGGTCAGCTCCGAGTTCACGGTCTCGACGCCCGACCGGCCCCTGATCTCGTGGGCCAGGAACTCGCCGATGCTGGCCTTGTGTCGGTGCCCATAGGCATCTGCTTCGCCGACCTCCTGGACCTTCATTCCGTGGGGCAGGGCGCCCTCCGAGGCGATCACGAACGAGTAGCGGCTGGGGTTGTTGGCTCGATCTTCGACGAGGAGGTCGACGAGGTGCTGGAGGTCGAAATGGAACTCCGGGATCACGCACCGTGCGGAGGTGACGTAGGCCGTGTAGAGCGCTGTGAAGCCCGCGTTACGCCCGAAGACCCGGAAGACGCCGATCCGCTCATGCGAGCCAAGCGTCGTCCGCTGCCGGTTGATGGCGTCCTTGGCCCGCGTGATCGCGGTCGAGAAGCCGATGCAGTACTCCGTCCCCTGGACGTCATTGTCCATCGTCTTGGGGATGGCGATGATCTGGACGCCGGCGTCGGCGAGCACCTTCGCGTACGAGAGGGTGTCGTCGCCGCCGATCGAAACCAGGGTGTGGATCTTCAGCCGCTCGAGGTTCTCGAGGACGACCGGGGTGAAGTCGTAGACACCCTCGCCCGTCTCCAGCGATGGGAGGCGCTCCGCGGGCACCCCGGAAGGGAGCTTCCCCGCGAGCATCTTCCGGGGGTTCGTGCGGCTGGAGTGAAGGAATGTGCCGCCCGTCCGGTCGATCTTCCGCGTGTTCTCCCGGTCCAGTGACCGGACGTAGTCGGGGTCCGGCTCGGGACCCGGACGCATGTGCGTCAGGGCCTCCCATCCTCGACGAAGCCCGGTCACCTCGAAGCCCATCTCGGTGGAGCGGTAGACGACGCTCTTGATCACGGAATTGAGGCCGGGTACGTCGCCGCCCCCGGTGAGGATGCCGATGCGGCGCGGTTGCGACATGCTCGCGGTGCTCCCTCGGAGGTTGCTGGTGGCCGACGTGACAGGCCCGCAATCCAGCGCCATGGTAGCGGCCCGGCGCCGCGGCGGCGGCGGCCGGCCGGCGTGCTGGCGGAGGGCCGTTCCGCCCGCATCCGCAGTCAGCGGCTGTGGTGGACCCGGCTCGCCTTGTGCTGGTGGGCTGGGAGCCGGCCGCCGCCGCGGGGCTGGAGGGGCCGCACCGGGGTCTCCGGATCCGGGAGGAACTCCTCGACGACCTCGACCGGGATGGCCCGTCGCAGGAGGCGCTGGATCGATCGCAGGTAGTCGACCTCATCGGGGCACGCGAGGCTGATCGCAATGCCGCTCGCACCCGCGCGCCCGGTGCGGCCGATCCGGTGGACATAGTCCTCGGCCTTCATCGGGAGGTCGAAGTTGACGACGACCGGGAGCTCCTCGATGTCGAGGCCGCGCGAGGCAACGTCGGTCGCCACCAGGATCTCCACGACGCCTGACTTGAAGTCAGCGAGGGCGCGGATGCGCTCGGCCTGCGTGCGGTCGGAGTGGATGGCCGTGGCGGCGAAGCCGTGGCGGTCCAGGTCCGAGGCGATCCGCCGGGCAGCGATCTTCGTGCGCGTGAACACGAGGACCTGGCGAAGATCGTGGGCCCGGACCAGGTGCTCGAGGAGCTGGAGCTTGAGCTCCCGGTCCACGGGGTAGAGGACCTCGCGGACTGCCGAGGCCGTTGCGTTGCGGGCGGCGACCTCGACCGTCGCGGGGTCGGTGAGGAACTCCTTCGACAGGCGCCGGATCTCGTCGGAGAACGTGGCCGAGAACAGGAGGGTCTGCTTGCGGTTCGGCAGGAGCTCCAGGATCCGGCGGATGTCGGGGATGAAGCCCATGTCGAGCATCCGGTCGCCCTCGTCGAGGACGAGGATCTCGACCTGGCCAAGGTTCGCCGCCCGCTGGCCGACGAGGTCGAGCAGCCGGCCGGGGGTTGCGACGAGGAGCTCGACGCCGGCGCGCAGCTCCTTGATCTGGGGGTCGAGCGGGACGCCGCCGAAGACCACCGCGGACCTCAGGGGCACGTGGCGCCCGTAGGCGGCGGCCATCTCGGCCACCTGCATCGCGAGCTCCCGGGTGGGCGTCAGGACGAGCGCCCGGACCGGGTGGCGGGCCGGGGAGAAGGACGTGTTCGTGTACGGCTTCAGCCGCTCGAAGATCGGGAGGACGAAGGCGGCGGTCTTGCCGGTCCCGGTCTGGGCGGCGCCCATGAGGTCTCGCCCCTGCAGGATGAGCGGGACTGCCTGCACCTGGATGGGGGTGGGCTCGGTGTAGCCTTCATCCGCCACCGCGTGGAGAAGTTCGGCCGACAGGCCCAGCAATTCGAAAGTCGTCACGTCCGCGCAGCATAATCGATGCTGCGTCCGGGACCGTTATGGGACCCGCGCGGGCGGGCGAGGAGGCGACGATGGCAAAGCGGAAGACCGGCGGCGACATGCCGCGCGACGAGGCACCGGCCGTCCGGAAGGGACGCAATCAGCGAGCCGAGCGGAGCCGCATGCGGATCCCGGCCGCGGCGCTCGACAGCCCGCTGCCAGCGCCGTTCGAGCCCGACGAGTCGCCCGCCGCCCGCGGCCTCTCCAAGAAGGAGTACGAGCGCGAGCTGCGGCGCCTGAACATCGAGCTCGTGAAGTGGCAGGAATGGATCCGCGACCAGGGGTTGAAGGTCGTGGCGATCTTCGAGGGCCGCGACGCGGCCGGCAAGGGCGGCTCGATCAAGCGGATCACCGAGCCCCTGAACCCGCGCTACGCCCGCGTCGCCGCCCTTCCGGCACCGACCGAGCGCGAGAAGACGCAGTGGTACTTCCAGCGCTACGTCACCCACCTGCCGGCCGCCGGCGAGATCGTCCTCTTCGACCGGAGCTGGTACAACCGGGCCGGCGTCGAGAGGGTCATGGGATTCTGCTCGGACGACGACTACCAGGAGTTCCTCCGCTCCTGCCCCGAGTTCGAGCGGATGCTCGTGCGGAGCGGGATCCTCCTCGTGAAGTACTGGTTCAGCGTCAGCGACGAGGAGCAGGAGCGCCGCTTCCAGGACCGCCTCACCGACCCGACGAAGCGCTGGAAGCTGTCGCCGATGGACGTCGAGAGCCGCTCCCGCTGGATGGACTACAGCAAGGCCAAGGACGAGATGTTCGCCCACACGGACATCAAGCAGGCGCCGTGGTACGTCGTCCGCTCGGACAACAAGAAGCGGGCCCGGCTCAACGTCATCAGCCACCTTCTCTCGCTCGTGCCGTACGA
>CAVUAG010000017.1:0-62249 GCA_963739365.1 uncultured Chloroflexia bacterium
TCGGTGGGCTGGGCCCGGGGACCATGGTCGTGCCGGTGACCGCCCGGTTGCCCGCGGGCGTCTCCTTCGTAGCCGCATCACCCCCGGAGGTGACCGTGACCGTGTCTCCCGTGGCCACGCCGGCCCCGACCGTCTCGCCTGCGGAACTCCCCGCGGCGACCCCGACACCGCCTCCCACGCCGGTCCCCTGACGATGGGGCGCCTCTTCGGTACCGACGGGATCCGCGGCGTGGCCAACGTGGACTTGCGCCCGCCGCTTGCCTACGCGCTCGGGAGGGCGGTCGCCCACGAGCTGGCCGGGCCGGGCGGAACCCTGGTCGTGGGCCAGGACACGCGGCGCTCGGGCGGGATGCTTGCGGCGGCGATCGCGGCCGGCGCCGCGAGCATGGGAACGGACGTCCGGATCGCTGGGGTCCTGCCCACCCCGGCCCTGGCCTACCTGGCCGGCAGCGGGGCGTTCGCGGCGGGGATCATGGTTTCGGCTTCCCACAATCCTGCCGACGACAATGGCCTCAAGGTGCTCGACCGGGGGGGTCTCAAGCTCGATGAGTCCACGGAGGACGCGCTCGAGCAGCTCATCTGGCGGACGGAGGAGCTCGGCGGCCCAAGGAATGCCGGGCTCGGGCGCGTTGCGGAGGCCCCGGACCTGGTGGACCTCTACCTCGGCGACCGCCGGCGCCTGGCCGCGGTGACGCCCTGCGACCTCCATATCGTGCTCGACTGCGCGAACGGGGCAGGTGGAGTGACCGCGCCGGAGCTCCTCGCGGCGACGGGCGCCCGGGTCGACGTGATCCACAACGAGCCCGACGGCGTCAACATCAACGACGGCTGTGGTGCCACCGCACCCGCCTCGCTGGCGGCCGAGGTCGTGTCCCGGGGTGCCGACCTTGGCTTCGCCCTCGACGGCGACGCCGACCGACTCGTCGTCGTCGACCGCCACGGGCGGGTCGTGGATGGCGACCAGCTGCTCGGCGTCTGCGCGCTCGACCGCCTCGCACGCGGGGCACTCCCGGGCGGCATCCTCGTCGTGACCGTCCTGTCCAATGGTGGCCTGGAAGCGGCGCTTGCCGCCGTGGGCGGAAGGCTGGTGCGGACGCCCGTCGGCGACAAGTACATCCTCGAGGGGATGCAGGTGACGGGGGCCGGCCTTGGCGGCGAGAAGAGCGGCCACGTGATCGTCCTGGAGCATGCGACCTCCGGCGACGGCCTGGTCACGGGCCTCGAGCTCCTCTCGATCCTGGGCCGCACCGGCCGCCCCATCGACGAGCTCGCGGCCTCCGTCCCGCTGTTTCCCCAGGAGCAGCGCGCGGTACCTGCGCAGCGAAAGGAGCAGTGGGAGGCGGATCCGGTGCTGGGCGCGGCGATCGCAGCCGCGCGCGACCGGCTGGGCGCCGGCGGACGGATCCTGGTCCGCCCGTCGGGGACCGAGCCCGCCCTGCGGGTCATGATCGAGGGCGCCGATCCGGCGCTCGTCCGCGAGCTGGCGGACGAGCTGGCTGCGCTGGCGGGCGAGCGCCTACACTGATCGCCTTCGTGAGCAGCGGCGCGGACGCGCCGGTCAGCAGAGGTGGGTTCGAACGGCATGTGCGGGATCGTCGGCTACACAGGACCTCGCGCCGCCGGCCCGATCCTGATGGAAGGGCTGCGCCGCCTGGAGTACCGGGGCTACGACTCGGCCGGGATCGCCCTGGTAACCGAGGCGGGCGAGCTCTTCGTCGAGAAGAGGGCTGGCAAGCTCGCCAACCTCACGACGGCCCTCGAGGATCGGACCCCCCACGCCGGCATCGGGCTCGCCCACACCCGTTGGGCCACGCATGGCCGGCCGAATGACCTGAACGCCCACCCGCATGTCGACTGCACGGGCGAGATCACGGTCATCCACAACGGGATCATCGAGAACTTCGGCGAGCTGCGGGACGGCCTGGAGGCGCGCGGCCATGCGCTGGCCTCCGAGACCGACACGGAGGCGCTCGCCCACCTCGTCGAGGAGGCGTACCACGGGGACCTCGCCGCCGCGGTCCGGGAGGCCCTGGCCCGCGCCCACGGCGCCTACGCCATCGCGGTCATGCACCGTCGCGAGCCGGATCGGCTCGTCGGGGCGCGCATGAACGTGCCCCTCGTGGTCGGGCTCGGCGACGGCGAGACGTTCCTGGCATCGGATGTGGCCGCGATCCTCGCCCACACGACCCGCGTCGTCTTCCTCGAGGAGGGCGATGTCGTCGACCTCCGGCCCTGGGGGATCTCGGTCACCGACGTCGCGGGCCGGCCCTGCCAACGGGACGTGACGGAGATCACCTGGACCGCCGAGGCGGCCGAGAAGGGCGGCTTCGATCACTTCATGCTCAAGGAGATCCACGAGCAGCCCCAGGCGCTCCGGCAGTGCCTCGCGGGCCGGGTGGCGACCGACGGGACGCTGCGGATCGACGAGCTGGCCCCGCTCGCCGACGTCCTGCCGACGATCACCCGGGTCGAGCTCGTCGCGTGCGGAACCGCGTCGTACGCCGCGCTCGTCGGGGCGGCCCTCATCGAACGCTGGACGGGGCTCGCGGCGCGGGTCACCGTCGGGTCGGAGTTCCGGTACAGCCCGCCCCCGCTCGATGCCACGACCCTCGTGATCGCAGTCACCCAGTCGGGCGAGACGGCCGACACGATTGCCCCGACCCGCCACGCACGCGAGCAGGGCTGCCCGATCGTGGCCGTGACGAACACCGTTGGCTCGGCGATCACCCGCGAGGCCGACGCAACCCTCTTCCTCCAGGCCGGACCCGAGATCGCGGTGGCGGCCTCGAAGACGTTCACGACCCAGGTGGCGACCCTCGTCATGGTTGCCGCAGCGATCGCCCGGGCGCGCGGGGCGCTGGCCCCCACCGACGAGCTTGAGCTCGTGGCCGCCCTGCGGGCCCTCCCCGACGCGGCCCAGCGGGCGCTCGTGGCGAACGCCGGGATTCGCGATCTCGCCCGCCGCTACATGAACAGCCGAGGCTTCATGTTCGTCGGGCGCGGCACCTCGTACCCGGCGGCCCTCGAGGGCGCCCTCAAGCTCAAGGAGGTCAGCTACGTCCATGCCGAGGGCTATGCGGCGGGCGAGCTCAAGCACGGGCCCATCAGCCTCCTCGACGCGGAGTGCCCGCTCGTGGCCGTGGCCACGCGGTCGGCGGTCTACGAGAAGCTCATCAGCAACGTCATGGAGGGTCGGGCCCGCGATGCCCGCGTCATCGCCGTCGCGACCGAGGGCGACACCCAGATCGAGCGGTTCGCCGACGACGTCCTGTGGGTCCCGGACACGCTGGACGCCCTGAGCCCGATCCTGGCGATCATCCCCCTGCAGCTCTTCGCCTACGAGATGGCGGTCGCCCGGGGCACGGACGTCGACCAGCCGCGCAACCTCGCCAAGTCAGTGACGGTCGAGTAGGCGGGCAGTGGGCGGATCGACGCCGGTCTCGGCCGGCATCGCGGAGCTCGGCCTCGACATCATCCGGGTCGAGCGGATCCGCGAGGCGCTCGAGCGCTTCGGCGACCGGTTCATCGGGCGGGTCCTGACGCCGGCCGAGGCGCTCTACGTGCGCGGCCGCCCCGAGACCTTTGCGGGACGCTGGGCTGCGAAGGAGGCGGTCAGCAAGGTCCTCGGCCTCGGCGTCCGCGGTGTGGGCTGGCGGGACATCGAGATCGAGCGGCTCCCGACGGGCCAGCCAGCGGTTCGGCTCCATGGGCGGGCGGCCGCGCGAGCCGACCAGCTCGGCCTGGAGCGAGTGGCGGTGAGCATCACCCACGAGCGGGAGTACGCCCTGGCCGTCGCCTTCGGCATCCGCAGCGCCGGCGGGCGGTACCTCCTCCCGCCGGACATCGACGCCCAGCTCGACGAGCGCGAAGCGACGTTGCGGCGGCGAATGGAGCGGCTGCGGGCCCTGGCCGCGGAGGCGGCGGCGCTCGAGACCGCGCGCGGCGGACCGGCGTTGGGCAGAGGCGAGGCGCTGGCGGAGCGTCGCGATGACTGATCTCGAGCTGCTCGACGACCGGATCGCAGCTCTCCTCCTTCCCGCGCGGCCCGTCCGCGGGCACAAGGGGACGTTCGGAAAGCTCCTCGTCCTCGCCGGCTCGCTCGACTACGCGGGCGCCGCCCTCCTGGTCTGCCGGGCGGCGGGCCGGGCCGGTGCCGGCCTCGTGACCCTCGCCGTGCCCGAGTCCCTCCAGCCGCTCTTCGCGGCCAAGGTCGTGGAGGCGACGACGATGCCCCTCTTCGAGGACGACGTGGAGGAGGTGGACCCAGAGCCCGCCCTGGCCCGGATCCTCGACCACGACCACGACGCCCTCGTCATCGGGCCCGGCTTGCGCCCCTCGCTCGCGACGGGCGAGCTCGTCCGGGGCGTGCTCGGGCCGGCCGGCGGCGAGGACGCCTGCCCTGCGGTCGTCGACGCCGAGGCCCTGCGGACGCTCGCCGCGGAGGACGGCTGGTGGGAGGGCGTGCGCCGTCCGTCCGTCCTGACGCCCCACGCCGGCGAGTTCGCCCGCCTCCGCGCTGCGTCCGGCATCTCGCCCGGCGCCGACGGAGACCTCAACACGACGACGGGGCGCGCGCGGACGCTGCCCTCGATGCCGCCGTCACCTGGGGCCACGTGGTCGTGCTCAAGGGCGCCCACACCGTCATCGCCTCCCCGGACGGGTCGGGTGCGGTCGCGCCGTTCGAGAACCCGGGCCTCGCGACCGGCGGAACCGGCGACGTCCTGGCCGGGACCATCGGGGCGCTGCTCGCCCAGGGCCTCGCGCCCTCCGCCGCCGCGCGCCTCGGCGTCTACCTCCACGGCCTCGCCGGCGAGGCCGTCCGGGCCCGGGTGGGCGACGCGGGGATCCTCGCCGGCGACCTGCCCCTGGAGGTGGCGCTCGCGCGACGGCGGCTGGCCGGCGACGCGGCACGTCGAGCCGCGACGGGCCGGGTCGGCTTCGGCAGCCGGGACGGCGCCGGCCCCGGCCGCGACGCCCAGTGACGGCCCCGGTCGACGCCGGCGGGACGAGCCCGGCCGACATCGACGCGCGCCTGCGGACCGCCGGCCTGCCGCCGCTTCCCCGGACGGCCTGGGTGGAGGTTGACCTGGACCGGCTCGCGGGCAACATCGCCGCGATCCGGGCCGGCCTGCCGCCCGGGGTCACGGTGGAGGTGGTCGTCAAGGCCGACGCCTACGGTCATGGGGCGGTGCCCGTCGCGTGCGCTGCGCTGGCGGCCGGCGCCCGGGGCCTCTGCGTGGCCACCCTCGACGAGGCCCTCGAGCTGCGAGGGGCGGGGATCTCGGGGCCGATCATGGTCCTCTTCCAGGTTCCGACTGGCGGGGCCGTGGTGGCTGCGCGCGCGGGCGTGGCGATCGCCGCCGGTGACCTCGGCCTGGCCAGGGAGGCGATCACCGCCTATGCGGCGTCGCGCCGGCGGGCCGCTCGCTCGATCCCGGACCTCGAGATCGAGCTGGCCCTCGAGACGGGCCTCGGCCGTGACGGGCTCACGATCCCGGAGGCGATCTCCACGGGCCGGCTCATCGCCACGGCGCCCGGCGTCGTCCTGCGAGGCGCGTGGTCGCATCTCCAGGCGCCGGCCGACCGGGCCCGGACGGAGGGGCAGGTCGAGCGCTTCGCGGCCGCCGTGGAGGCGCTGCGGGGTGCCGGGATCGCCGTCCCGCACCGGCACCTCCTGGCGTCGGGCGGGATCCTCGCGACCGAGCGGCTCGTTGGCGGGGAGCGCCCGGCATTCGACGGGCTGCGGGTCGGGCTGGCAGCGTACGGCATCGTCCCCGACGGCCTGGCCATCGGATCGGCCGCAGCCGGGATCCACGCCGGCCTCCGCCCCGTCCTGTCGCTGCGAGCCCGGCCCATCAGGGTGGCGGACCTCCCCGCGGGCACCGGCATCAGCTACGGACCATCGTTCGTCACGGCCCGCCCGAGCCGGATCGCCACGCTTCCGCTGGGCTACGCGGACGGTTGGGCGCGCTCCCTCTCGAACCGGGCGGCAGCCCTCGTGCGCGGTCTCCGCGTGCCGCTCGTGGGCAACGTGGCGATGGACGCCGTCATGGCGGACGTCACCGACGTCCCGGGTCCGCCCGTGACCACCGCCGACGAGTTCGTCCTCCTCGGTGCCCAGGGCGGCGAGGAGATCACCGCCCTGGAGCTGGCGCGGGAGCGCACCACGATCACCTGGGAGGTTGTCGCCGTGCTGTCCCGCCGCCTACCCCGGGTGTACACTGCGCGGGCCGTGCCGGTCGGCATTCGTACGCTCACCGAGGATCGGGGGACATGGCGCAGCTTGCGCTCTGGAACGGCGACATCTGCGACCTCGAGGTCGACGCGATCGTGAACCCCGCGAACGTCACGCTCTGGATGTCCACCGGCGTCGCCGGCGCGATCAAGCGCCGCGGGGGCGACGCGATCGAGTTCGCCGCGGTGCGCCAGGCACCGGTGGCGGTCGGCGACGCGATCGTGACCGGCGCCGGGGCCCTGGGCGCGCGCTGGATCATCCATGCCGTGTCGCTCGACCGCGAGCGGCGCACCAGCGCGTCCGCGATCGAGCGGGCCGTCCGGAGTGCGCTCGCTCGCGCCCACGAGCTGGGCGTCGAGACGCTGGCCATTCCGGCCCTCGGCACCGGCGTGGGTGGCTTCCCGCTTCGCGAGGCCGCCCGGATCACGGTGGCCGCGGTCCGCGCGGACGCGCCGCGCTTGCCACGATCTGCAGACCATCACCTTCGCGCTCCGTGGCCCGGCCGCGTACGAGGCGTTTCGCCAGGCGCTCGCCACTCCCGAGGCGGCCGGCGCGCAGGCCGCGGGCGGTCGCACGTGACCGGGAGCGCGGGAGCCCTCCCCACGCCCGAGCAGCGCGCCGAGCTCGTCGAAGAAGTGGCCCGCGAGATCCTGCTGCACGGCATGACGGCCCCGGCGGTTCTCTTCCTCCAGGCCAGCATGCCCGATGGAGTGCTGTCGGGCAGCGCGATGCTCTTCTTCGACCCCGTCCTCCGCCGTGTCTTCGGCGGCGAGAACGCGCCGGGCCGCGCGATCCTCGCCGACGACCTCGGGATCGAGCAGCTCATCGACCGCCTCGAGGAGCTCGACGAGGACCTGAGCTGGGACGCGTGACCGACGCCGCGGCCCCCGGGAGCCGGACGGGAGCCGCGCCGGCTCGCTCGACGGGAGCCGCCCGCGACGCCTTCGTCACCCTCGATCGCGGGACCGCGACCTCCGCCGCGGCCATCGTCGCCCGCGTGGATCGTCGCTGGCGGCTGCTCGCGGCAGCGGCCGTCCCGACGATCGGGGCGCCGGCGTCGGGGGCGCCGGGTATCGACCTGCTCGGCGCGCTTCTCGGGGAACGCATCCGGGACGCCGACCCGGCGCTGGCGGACGCTCTCCGGCTGGGCGCCCCGGGGACGCTGCCGCCCGCCCTCGAAGCCTTCGGGACTCCTGCCGCCGAGGCGGTCGTCCTCGCCGCTACCGAGGCCACCCGCCTGCGCCTCGAGGCCGATGCGAACGCCGCCGGCTGGCGCGCGACGGGGGTCGAGCGCCGAGCGCGTCGACCCGCTCGAGATGACGCGTCTTGCGACCCGCCCCAGCGTCGCAACCCTGATCGTCGGGACGGGTGACCCGCCCACCTCCGGCGAGCGTGACCTGGTCGGCGAGCTCGTGGCGCTTGCCGCGGGCGTGACCGAGCGGCGCCCGGGGCTGTCGATCGTCCTCGTCGGCGCTGCGGTCGCGCGGGCCTCGGGCTTCCCCCTGGGGACCGAGGTGGTCGCGGTTCCGCGACCCGATGCCGAGGGGGACCTCCACCTTCGGGCGTCTGCTCGCGGCACGCCGCGCCGGCCCCGCCGACGCACGCCACGCCCTGGTTGCCGCAACGGCCACGCTCGCCGAGGTCCTCGATCTCCGGGTCGAGCTGCTCGAGGTGGGAATGAGCGGCGCCCTCCGCGCCCGGGCCGAGCCCGGCCCGGAGGCGGGGGCTCCCGTCCGGATCGCAGCCGTCGAGGCGCCGTCCGCCGTGCTCGGCCTCGTGGACGACGACGCTGCCCTCGATCGGGTCGAGGCGTGGGCGACCCTCGGCGTGGACCGGGCGCGCCTGCGCGACCGACTCGCCGAGCTGCGCCTCGCCCCGTGGGCCGACCTCGGCGGCGACGGCGCCCTCCTGCGCGCGGCGGCGCTCCGGGCGTCGCTCGAGCGCCTGGTCGCGGCGACCGGCGAGCTGGACGGCTCGCCTCCCGACCTCGTGATCCTCGCCGGCGGGGCGTGGTCGTCGATCCCGGCCTCCGCCGCCCTGCTCGTCCTTGCCGACGCGGTTCGACGACCGGGCGTCGTCCAGGTCGCCCTCGATTCCGCTCGCCTTCTCGCCCCGCTGGGGACCATCGAGGACGCCGCCGAACGCGCCCTGATCCTCGGCGACCTCGTGCCCGACGCACTCGTGCCCCTCGGCACCCTCGCGATCGCCCGCGGCGTTCGGACGGGACGCCAGGTCGGACAGCTCCGCATGGCGGTCGGTGATGCGCCCGTTGACCTCCAGCTCTCGGGTGGCCGCCTGGCACTCGTGGACCTGCCGCCGGGCCAGTCCGGCGCTGTCGAGCTCGCCTTCCGGGCACCCGTGGACCTGGGCGTGCGGGGCAAGCGGTTCGCGCTGCGCGCGACGGGTGGGCTGGCTGGCTTCGTCGTGGATCTTCGGGACGTGCCGCTTCGGCTCCCTGAGCGGACCGAGGCCCGGCGCGATGTGCTGGGGAGCTGGGAGGCGGCTCTCTGGCCGGAGCGCGACTCGTGAGCGGCTCTCCCTTCGTCGCGGTTCGGCCGCTCCTGGTTGCCGAGCCACGCGTCCGCATCCGCCTGCTGCCCGGCGACCGGATCGTCGCGACAGCGGGTGCGACGGTGGCAGCGGGGGACCTGCTGGCGGAGCGGGTTCGGGAGCCACGGCTGGTGGAGGTCGACGACGATCGCAGCTCGGTCACCGTCGCGCCCGGGGGCATGGATCGCCGCGGAGCCCGCGCGGCACGGAACCGCGCCGGCCGGCGAGCTGCTCTTCGAGCACGGGGGCCGGCGCCGGATCGCGACTGGGCCGCACCCGGACCTCGTGACGGCACCGGCGGCCGGCACGGTGGTCGAGATCCGCCCCGGGGTCGAGATCGAGCTCCAGCTCGAGGGTGTGGGGATCCCGGGCGCCGAGCTCCTCGGAGATCCGGGTCACGGTCGCCTGGCGCTGCTCTCCGGCGACGGCGACGGACGGATCCCGCTCGAGGTCGGCCATGCCGGCGCGATCATCGTCTTCCCCGGTCGCGCCGACGCGGAGACGCTGACCCGGGCCCGGGCGATGGGGATCGCGGGAGCCGTGGTGCCGGCCCTGGCCGAGCGCGATCGGCGCGACGTCGCCGCGTCGGAGGTTCGCCAGCGGGCGGGGCTCCACCGACTCGCCCCCTTCCCCGTCCTGGTCCTCGACGGCTACCTCCGGCGGGCGCTCGCCGGTTCGATGCGCGAGATCCTCGCCAGCCTGGCTGGATCGGAGGTCGGCCTCGTGGCGGGTCCACCACTGCTCGTGACGGCGAGGGCGCCCGGCGACCTGCCCCTGCCGGACCCGGACCGCGTGCGCGTGCGGGGCGGCCCGGAGGTCGGGCACGAGGGCCGGTTCACCGGGCTCGCCGGCCCCCGTCGCCTCCCCGGTGGGATCGTGGTCGAGACGGCGAGGGTCGTCCTCGACGATGGGCGCGAGGCGATCGTCGCGATCGGCGACCTGGAGCGATTCGCCTGACGTCGCCCGCGCCGCTGCGACGGCGCCGCGGGGCGCCGTCGCGCCCGGGCGCTTCGGGTAGGCTCTTGTCGTGACCGCGCCCCGTACCACCGTCCGGCGGACCTGCCGCTCGCCCGCCGCCACGCGCGCCCTCGGGGCGCGCCTCGGCGCGGCGGCCCGCGCGGGCGACGTGATCGCGCTCGACGGCCCACTCGGCGCTGGCAAGACGGAGCTGGCCCGGGGCATCGCACGGGGCCTGGGCGTCGACGGAGCCGGTGGCTTCGCCGACGTTCATCCTCGTCGCCGAGCACGAGGGGCGCGTCCCGCTCTTCCACGTGGACTGCTACCGGGTGGCGGGCCCGGCCGACGCCCTCGCCGCCGGGATCCTCGACGATCGCGCCGCCGACGGCGTCACGGTGATCGAGTGGGCCGAGCGCCTCGCCGGCGCGCTCCCTCCGGGCCGCCTCGAGGTGGCGATCGACGGCGCCGGCGACGGCCCACGGGCGCTGGTCCTCCAGGCGACGGACCCGCGCCACGCCCTCCTCCTGGAGGCACTGGCGTGACGGGGCGCGTCGATCGCCGATCGGCGCCGCCGGTCCTCGTGATCGAGACCGCCACGACGCGGGCCCTCGTGGCCCTCGGCACCCTCGACGGGGAGCTGCTGGCGGTGGACGAGTGGGAGGCGGGCCACCGCCACGCGGAGGAGCTGCTCGTGCGCGTGGCGCGACTCCTGGCGGGCGCCGGGATCCGGCGCCCGGTACCGGGGACGCTGGCCGGGATCGCGGCCGGCACCGGCCCCGGGGGATTCACCGGGCTACGGGTTGGCCTGGCGACCGCACACGGGATTGCGCGGGCCGCCGCGCACGCCGTTGGTCGGGATCCCGACGGGACTCGCCCTGGCCGCCGCGGCGCGGGTCGGAGGCGCCGTGGTGCCCGGCGCGGAGGTCGCCCTCCTGCTGCCGGCCGGCCCGGCGGGCCGCTACCTCGTGCTCGAGGGGCAGGCGACTCTCGTCCCTGCCGACGACGCGGCCGGTGCACCGCTGTCCGCCGCCCTGCCGCCCGGGGCGGTGCTCGTGGCCGTCGACCTGGCCGGCCGCGCGCCCGACGAGGCAACCGAGCGCGGGGAGACGGCCCGGGCCGGCCTCGCAGCCGCGCTCGTCGCCCTCGGCGCGGCGCGCCTGCGCACGGGGGCCGATGACGGGGCGAGCCTGGCACCCGAGTACGTGACGATGCCGCGCGGCGTGACCGCCGCGGTGGGGGAGGTCGCATGGTTGCCCGCCCGCCCGTGAGGCTCGTCGTCGACCGGATGACCCACGCCGACCTGGCGGTCGTCCAGCAGATCGAGAAGGTCAGCTTCACGACGCCGTGGCCCTCCTACGCCTACCGCAACGAGCTGGAAACGAACCGGCTGGCCCACTACCTCGTGGTGCGGGCGGGCCGCGAGGTCATCGCCTACGCCGGGATCTGGCTCATGGTCGACGAGGCGCACGTGACGACCTTCGCCGTGGCCCCGGCCTGGCGCCGGCAGCGTGTCGGCGAGCGCCTCATCCTGGCCCTCCTCGACGTCGCCATCGCCCGCGGGGCGCGGGAGGCCACGCTCGAGGTCCGCCTCTCGAACCTGGGCGCCCGCCGGCTCTACGAGAAGTACGGCTTCCGGCCGGTCGGCATCCGGCCCCGCTACTACAGCGACGACCACGAGGACGCGCTGATCATGACCACCGAGCCGCTGGCGGACCCGGCGATGGTGGCGCGCCTCGCCGTGCGCCGGGCCGAGCTCGAGGCGGCACCGGCACCCGAGGGCCCCGGATGAGCGGTCGGCTGCTCCTGGCCATCGAGTCGTCGTGCGACGAGACCGGCGTCGCCCTCCTCGACGGGCCGCGCCGGATCGTGGCCCAGGCCGTGGCCAGCCAGGTTGCGCTCCACGCCGGGGCCGGCGGCATCGTCCCCGAGCTGGCCGCCCGGGCGCACCTGCGGTGGCTCGATCCTTCTCTCGACGAGGTCCTCGCCGACGCAGGGGTCACGCTCGCGGACGTGGGCTCGGTCGCCGTCACGGCCGGGCCCGGCCTCGTCGGCTCGCTGCTCGTCGGCCTCTCGTATGCGAAGGCGCTCGCCTGGGGGCTCGACGTGCCGCTCGTCGGGGTCAACCACCTCGAGGGCCACCTGTACGCCGCGTGGCTCCTGGATCCCGGCGAGCCCGAGCGCCCGGAGCCGGCCTTCCCGCTCGTGGCCCTCGTCGTCTCGGGCGGCCACACGTTCCTCGTCGAGATGCGCGACCACCTCAGCTATCGCCTGCTCGGCGAGACGGTCGACGATGCGGCGGGCGAGGCCTTCGACAAGGCAGGGCGGCTCCTGGGCCTCGGGTATCCGGGCGGTCCGGCGATCGCGCAGGCCGCCCGGGAGGTCGCGAGCCGGGCCGGCAGCCCGGCCGACCGGCTTCCACGAGCCTGGCTCGGGGACTCGTACGACTTCAGCTTCTCGGGACTCAAGACGGCCCTCCGGCGCGTCGTGGAGGCGGAGCTGGCCGCTGCCGGGCTTCCCTCGACGGAGGCCGGGGGTCGCCTCCCGGAGGATCGCGTCGTCGCGCTCGCCGCGGCATTCCAGGAGAGCGTCGTGGACGTCCTGGCCACGAAGACGCTGCGGGCGGCGGAGGCGCTCGGTGCCCGGACGATCGTCGTGGGTGGCGGCGTGGCATCGAACGACCTGCTCCGCGGGCGGCTGGCGGCGGGGGCGGCCGACCGTGGAGTCGACCTCGCGATCCCGCGGCCGGGACTGTGCACCGACAACGGGGCGATGATCGGCGCGGCCGGCGCCCGGCGCCTGGCGGCGGGCGAGACGGCCGGGCCCGACCTGGGCGCGCGCGCCGCGTGGCCGCTGGCGCGACCTGCCGGCACGCCGGATTCGCGCCGCCCGCCCACCCGCGGAGGGGCGGCCCGCGCCTACGCCCGCGCCCGGGACGCGGAGGCGGACGCCGCCGGCCGGGGGACGGGATGACGGCGCCCCCGATCCGCCTCGACCCGGCCGCCGTGCGGACGACCCTCCGCGACGCGGGGATGCGCGCCCAGCGCCGCTTCAGCCAGAACTTCCTGGTCGACGTGGACGTGCTCGAGGCGATCCTGGCGGCGGCGGACCCGACGCCCGACCGCCGCGTGCTCGAGATCGGCCCGGGGCTCGGGATCCTCACGGGCGGCCTGCTGGCGGCCGGGGCCCGGGTGACCGCCG
Source organism: uncultured Chloroflexia bacterium (assembly GCA_963739365.1). Classification (GTDB taxonomy): domain Bacteria; phylum Chloroflexota; class Limnocylindria; order Limnocylindrales; family CSP1-4; genus CTSoil-043. The sequence goes on from CAVUAG010000017.1 coordinate 12,941, forward strand.
TCGAGATCGACCGCGGCATGGTCGCCCACCTGCAGCGGTGCATTCGCCCTGGAGCTGGCCGCAGGTGCCCTCACGCTCGTGGAGGGCGACGTGCTCGACCAGGACCTCGCCGCCCTCGCGACGCCCCCGTACGACGTGGTCGCCAACCTCCCGTATCACGTGACGAGCCCGGTGCTCCACCGGCTGCTCGGAGGTGAGGCCGGGCCGCGCCCCGAGCGCTGCGTCCTCATGGTCCAGCGCGAGGTGGCGGAACGCGTGGCCGCCCCACCCGGCTCGATGAGCTACCTCTCGGTCTTCGTCCAGTACCACGCCGTCCCGACGGTCGTGCGGCGCGTTCCGCGCGACGCCTTCGAGCCGGCGCCGGAGGTGGAGTCGGCGGTGCTCGCCCTCGACGTGCGCGCCGCGGATGCCCCCGGGCGTCTCCCGCCCGCGATGGAGGACGACCTCTGGCGCCTCGTCCAGGCGGGGTTCCGCGAGCGGCGCAAGATGCTCCACAACGTGCTGCCGCGGCAGCTGCCGATCGATCCGGCGACGATCGCGGCGGCGCTGGCCGAGGTGGGCATTGCCGGCGATCGCCGTCCGCAGACGCTCGGAGTGGGGGAGTGGATCGCCCTCCTGGGGGCGCTCGGGCCGATTCCCGCCGACCGCCGGGGCCGTCGCGCGGAGGGCGTGCCGTGACCGCCCCGCGCGGACGCGTCACGCCCGTCGTGCGCGTCGCGCCCGCGAAGCTGAACCTGACGCTCGCCGTCGTGGGGCGCCGGCCGGACGGGTTCCACCTGCTCCACTCGGTGATGGTCTCCCTCGACCTGGCCGATCGGCTCACCCTCGACCCGGCCTTCGGTCCTGCTGATCGCCTCCACGTGGTCGGGACCGCCTCGAGCCCGGCGCCCGATCTCGGGCCCGTGCCGGAGAACCTCGTCGTGCGCGCCATCGCGGCCGCCCGGACGGCGATCCGTGCCGCCGGCGACCAGCGGCCGCTGCCGGCGCTCGCCGTCCGCCTGGAGAAGCGGATCCCCGTGGCCGCCGGTCTCGGGGGCGGCTCGTCCGATGCCGTCGCCGCCCTCGACGGGGCGCTCGAAGCGTGGGGCGTTCCCGACCTCCTGGACGCGGAGACGCGCAGGGCCCTCGCCGCGTCGCTCGGTTCGGACTGCCCGTTCTTCGTGGAAGGCGGCTGGGCGGCCGTCGAGGGACGGGGCGAGAACGTGCGGCCGGTCCCGCCTCCCCGCGGCGGCTCCCTCGGCGTCGTCCTCGTGACCCCGGCGGTCGCTGTCCCGACGCGCGCGGCCTTCGAGCGATACGCCGCGGGCGTCCGACCGGACGGCGCCGCGGCGCTCGCGTCGTCCACGCACCTCGTGACGGAGCTGCAGGCCGGGCTCTCGACGTCGCTCCTCCTGGAGCGAGCCGGAGTGCTCGCGTTCGCCAACGACCTGGTCCCGGCCGCCGCGGACCTCGTCCCCGATCTGACCGGGGCCCGCCGGGCACTCTCTCGGCTGCTCGATCGGCCGGTGGGCCAGTCGGGATCAGGCCCCACGCTCTGGGCCCTCTCCGCCTCGAAGGCCGACGCCGTCGGGGACACTGCGGCCATCCGCGCGGCCCTCGCCGACGGCCTTATCACGTTCCCCGGCGACCGCCCACCGTTCGTGGCGGCCGCCGCCCTCGCCGGCATCCCGTCAAGCGTGCCATCCTGAGCAACCCAAGGAGGTTCCCATGCCCCGCACAGCCATCTCGACCCCGCTCGCTCCCGCTGCCCTCGGCCCCTACAGCCAGGCGGTGACGGCCGGCGGCTTCGTCTTCTGCTCCGGCCAGCTGGGCCTCGACCCGGCCACCGGCGACTTCGCCGGGCCGGACGTCGAGACCCAGGCCGAGCGCGCGATGACGAACCTCGCGAACGTCCTCGACACGGTCGGCTGCACCTTCGCCGACGTCGTGAAGACGACCATCTTCCTGGCCGACATGGCCGACTTCGCGGCCGTCAACGCCGTCTACGGCCGCTTCGCGACGGACCCGCCGCCGGCCCGCTCCACCGTGCAGGTGGCGGCGCTGCCCAAGGGCGGCCGCGTCGAGATCGAGGCGATCGCCCGCCTCCGCGGGTAGCACCCACCTGAGCTCGACCGGCCCGATCGCACGCGATGGTTCGCGGCGCGTCGTTTGACGAACCGACGAGCCCGCCCCTACGATCCCCGGACCAGATGACACCAGATCCAGCCTCGCCGGCCGGCTGTCGCCCGGACCCGGAGCCCGCAGCGCTCCCGGGTCGCGTCACCTGCCCCTCGTCCCGATGACCCGTCCTGTCGCCGTGGTGCTGGCCGGTGGGCTCGGCACGCGCATGAGATCGCGCCTGCCGAAGGTGCTCCATCAGGTATGCGGCCGCCCGATGCTTGCCTACGTGCTGGATGCGGCGCGCGGCGCTACCGGGTCGGACCCCGTGGTGGTCTACTCGCCCGCCACGGCCGCCGTGCGGGACGCATTCGCGACCGGCGTCGTCTTCGCCCTCCAGGAGCGGCCGGACGGCACCGGCGACGCACTGCGCGCTGGTCTCACCGCCCTCCCGGCGGATGCCGGCGAGGTCGTCGTGCTCTCGGGCGACGTGCCCCTCGTCGAAGCAGACCTCATCGCGGGGCTCCTGGAGCGCCGCCGGGATGCAGGCGCGGCGGTGGCCCTCGTCTCCTTCGAGGCCTGGGAGCCGGCCGCCCTGGGCCGCGTGATCCGCACCGACGACGGCGAGCGGGTCGCCCGGATCGTGGAGGCGAAGGACGCCCGGCCGGACGAGCTTGCAGTGGGCGAGGTCAACGCCGGCTTCTATGCCTTCGAGGCGGCCTGGCTGCTCGAGGCGATCGCCCGCCTCACGCCCTCGCCGGTGACCGGCGAGCTCTACCTGACCCAGCTCATCGATCTCGCCGTTGCGGACGGGCGGGTTGTGGTCCCGTACGAGGCGGCCGACGATGGGGCGCTCGACGGGATCAACGACCGCGCCCAGCTGGCCGAGGCCACGGTGGCGATGCGCGAGCGGATCAACACGGCCTGGCTGGAGGCGGGCGTGACGATGCACGATCCGGCGACCGCGTTCGTCGACGCCGAGGTGGTGCTGGCCGCCGACGTCACCCTGGAGCCGAACGTCATCCTGCGCGGTCGCACGCGGGTGGGGGAGGGGTCGACGATCGGCGCCGGCAGCCAGCTGCTGGACACGGTGATCGGGCCGCGCTGCAGCGTGTGGGCCAGTGTCCTGGAGCATTCCGAGGTGGAGGAGGGGGCGACGATCGGCCCGTTCAGCCACCTGCGCCGCGGGAGCTCGATCGGGCCCCACGTGGAGCTCGGCAACTTCGCGGAGGTGAAGAACAGCCGCCTCGAAGCCGGCGTCAAACAGCACCACATGAGCTATCTCGGGGATGCCCACGTGGGCGAGAGGACGAACGTCGGGGCGGGCACGATCACGGCCAACTACGACGGCGTCAACAAGCTCCACACCGAGATCGGCAAGGATGTCTTCCTGGGCGTCGACACGATGTTGCGGGCCCCGATCACGCTCGGCGACGGGGCACGGACCGGGGCCGGCGCCGTGGTCACGAAGGACGTCCCGCCGGGCAAGCTCGCGGTGGGCGTCCCCGCGCGGATTCGCGAGCCCCGCCCGCCTGCGCCAGCCGACCCCGACCGCGGGCGACCCCGCTGACGCCTCCGACGATCCGGCTCCCGACGCGTCACCTCGTCGCGGGGGGGCCGCCTGATGGGCTCCCTCACCGAGGTCGCGATCGTCGTCGGGCTGACCCTGCTCGCCGGCATCTTCGTGGCGGCGGAGATCGCTCTCGTCTCCCTGCGTCGGAGCCGCCTTGCCCAGCTCGTCGACGAGAACCGGCGCGGCGCCGCCCGGGTCCGCCGCCTGGTCGACGACCCGGCCCGCTTCCTCGCCGTCATCCAGATCGCGATCACCTTCATCGGCTTCCTCTCGTCGGCCGTCGCCGCCGTCGCCCTCACCAACGGGCTGGCCGATCTCATCGCCGGCATCGAGTGGCTGGAGGGGAGCGCCGAGGCGATCGCACTGATCACGGTCACCGTCCTCCTGTCGCTCTTTGCGATCGTCGTCGGCGAGCTCGTCCCGAAGGCGCTCGCCCTGGCCTACCCGGACCGGACGGCGCTGCTCCTGGCCGGACCGGTCGACCTGCTCGGCCGCCTCCTCGCTCCCGTCGTCGCCGTCCTGACGTGGCTCACGCGGGTGATCGTGCGGCCGTTCGGCGCCCACGTGACGAAGGAGAGCCAGATCACCGCCGAGGAGCTCAAGCTCATCGTGGAGCGCGGCGGCGAGGAGGGGGTCCTCGAGGCCGAGGAGGAGCAGATGATCCACGCGGTCATCGAGCTCGGCGAGCGCCGCGTCCACGAGGTGATGGTCCCGCGCATCGACATCGTCGGCATGGAGGCGGACGTGGACCTCGAGACCGCCGTTGACCGGATCGTCGAGGGCGGGCACAGCCGGCTCCCCGTCTGGGAGGGCTCGGTCGACCACGTGCTCGGGATCCTCTACGCCAAGGACCTCCTGCCGTTCCTCAAGGCCGCGTCGGGCGAGCGACCCTCGGTCCGGGCTCTGCTGCGGCCGCCGGTCTTCGTGCCCGAGTCGATGTCGATCGACGATCTCCTCCACGAGTTCCAGCGCCGCAAGGTCCACCTCGCGATCGTCGGCGACGAGTACGGTGGGACGGCCGGCCTCGTGACCATCGAAGATCTGCTCGAAGAGATCGTCGGGGAGATCCAGGACGAGTACGACGCGGAGGAGGAGATGGTCGTCCGCCTCGACGACGACCGGGTCCGCTTCGACGGGCGGGCCTCGGTCGACGAGATCGGTGACGCCTGGGACGACCTCGACCTCGAGGAGCTCCTGGAGGACCGCGACGAGTACGACACGATCGGCGGCCTCGTCTTCCACCGGATCGGCGGCGTCCCGAAGCCGGGCGATGTGGTGGAACTGAGTGGCGTCACGATCACCGTGGAATCCACCGATGGGCGGCGCGTCGGGAAGGTCCTGGTGACGCGCACGCGGGCCGGAGACGAGCACGGGGACGACGGCGACCGCTGAGGCGTGCTCGGGGGGCTCGCAGCGCCCGCCGCGGCGGCGCTCGCGCCGGCGTCCTACGCTGAGATCACGCTCCGCATGATCTCCTCGAGCTTGGCGCGCGCCTCGGGCTGGACGACGCCGGCGGCGTCGAGCTGGGCGATCGCCTCGTCGCGCCAGCGGCGGGCCTCGGCGCGCGTGTAGTCCTGGGCGCCGGTCCGCTCGAGGATCGCCATCGCCTCGGCGATCTCGTCCGGGCCGGGCTCGGGGTGGGCGTAGACGCCCTCGAGGCGCGCCCGGTCGGCGGGCGTCGCGTGCTCGAAGGCGTAGATGACGGGGAGCGTCTTCTTGTGCTTGGCGAGGTCCGTGGGCTCCTTGCCGGTCGCCTGCTCCTGGCCCCAGATCCCCAGCACGTCGTCGTTGAGCTGGAAGGCGAGCCCGAGAGCCCAGCCGAACGCGCGGTAGCGGGTGATCACTTCCTCGTCGTCGGTGGCGAGGAGCGCCCCGGCCTCGATGCTGGCCGAGATCAGGGCCGCGGTCTTGCGCCCGATCATGTCGAAGTAGAGGTCGACGGTCATCGTGAGGTCGTGCTCGCCGGTCCAGATGTCGATGTACTGGCCCTCGCAGAGCGCGAGGCACGTCTCGTCGTACAGGCGCATGAGGCGGAGGACCTTCGTGTCGCTGAAGCCGAGCTCCGTCAGGCGGTGGAGCGCGATCCGGCGACAGGACGAAGACGGCGTCCCCGGTGTTGATCGCCTGGGGAATCCCGTGGAGGGTCCAGAGCGTGGCCCGGTGGCGTCGTTCACGGTCGCCGTCCTCGATGTCGTCGTGGATCAGGCTGAAGTTGTGGCCAAGCTCCACGGCGGCGGCGCCCGGCAGGGCCGGGGCGTACTCACCGGTGATGGAGGCGTACGCGAGCAGACCCAGGAGCGGGCGCATCCGCTTCCCCGACGAGCCGGAGCCGTCGAGGCCCATGTGATAGCGAACCATCTCGTACATGCCCCGGGTCGACGGGTCGCGGTCGACCGCCAGGCGGAGGATCTCCGCCTCGACGTCGGCGATGAGCACGGGCAGGTCGAAGTCCAGGGGGGTCGGCACGGGCACGATGATAGCCCGCCGGCGCGCGGTGCCTTCGATCGCCGCCATCAACGCATCGCCGGCCCGGGTGGTACGGTCCGGACGTGCCCGAGCGACGCCTCTACGTGACGGACGCCATCGTCCTCTCGCGCTTCGACTACGGCGAGGCCGACCGGATCCTCACGCTCCTGACCCCCGGCCTGGGCAAGATCAAGGCCATCGCGAAGGGGATCCGGCGGCCCACGAGCCGGATCGGCGGGTCGCTCGAGCCCCTCGCCGAGCTGCGCCTCCAGCTCGCGCGCGGGCGCACCTTCGACGCCGTGACGCAGGTCACGATGCTCCACTCGTGGCTGGGCCTCCATGATCGCCTCGAGGTCACCGCGACGGCCTGGTACTGCGGAGAGCTGCTGGACCGCTCGCTGGAGGAGCGTCACGCGGCCGAGCCGCTCTACCTGCTCCTGCGCCGGGCCTACGAGCTGCTCGACGCCGGGATGAACCCCGGACGGGTGGCTCGCTGGTTCGAGATGCACCTCTGCGATGAGCTGGGCGTCCGCCCGGAGGTGGATCGCTGCGTCGAGTGCGACCGGCTGCTCGAGCCGGGCGACGAGGTTCGCTGGATCCCGCGCCTCGGCGGCGTGCTCTGCCAGGGCCACGGCGGCCCGTCCGTGGCGGCGGCAGGGCTGTCCTCGGATGCGCTCAAGGTTCTGAAGGCGTACCAGCGCATGGACGTGGAGGCGCTGGCCGGCCTCCGGCTCCCGGGTGCCGTGGAAGCGGAGGTCGAGCGGGTGCTGGGCGAGTTCGTACGCCACGTGATGGAGCGCGACACGCGGTCACGGCGCTTCCTCGAAGAGGTGAAGGCTGGGTACGGCGCGCCCGCTCCGACGGGCGCTCGTGAGGTCCCGGCCGACCGGCTCGTGCCCGAAGCCGATGGAGGTACGCGATGATCGATCCCACGACCACGACCGGCACGCGCGTTGCCGAGCGGCTGGAGCAGGAGGCCATCCTCTGGCTGACCACCGTGACCGCCGACGGCCAGCCCCAGGCCTCCCCGGTCTGGTTCCTGTGGGCCGACGGGGAGATCCTGCTCTACAGCCGCGCCGACACGCCCCGCCCGGCCAATGTTCGTCGCAATCCCCGGGTGGCGGCCACCTTCGACGGCAACGGTCGCGGAGGCGAGATCGTCTCGATCGAGGGAAGAGCCCGGATCGTGCGGGACAACGCCAGCCCGGCCGACGTCCCGCCCGCCTACGCCGACAAGTACGCCGCGCTGATCGCCGCCGAGGGATGGACGCTCGAGAGCTTCCTTGCGGACTACCCGGTCGAGATCCGGATCCAACCCACCCGCGTCCGCGCCTGGTAGCGCGCGGTCCGCGCGGTGAGGCGCCGCCGGCCGGCGACCGGCGCGGCCGGGGGCGCCCGCCCGGTCACCGCGGTGAGGCGGCCGCCGGCGACTGCGCCCCGGCCTGCTACGATCCGCCGCGAACCCCTCCCGCCCGCGCATGCCACGCGCGGGCCAACCGTGGAGCCGAACCCCGTGACCGATCCCGCCTCCGACCCGAACGCAGTCGCCCCGTCCGTGCGCGAGCTCGAGACGATCGTCAGCCTGAGCAAGCGCCGCGGCTTCATCTTCCCCAGCTCCGAGATCTACGGCGGCATCAACGCCGTCTGGGACTACGGGCCCCTGGGCGTCGAGCTCAAGAACAACGTCAAGCGCGCCTGGTGGCGCTCCATGGTCCAGTCCCGCGACGACATCGTGGGCCTTGACTCCGGGATCCTCATGCACCCCCAGATCTGGGTCACGTCGGGCCACGTCGCGGAGTTCAACGACCCGATGGTGGAGTGCGCTGCCTGCAAGCGCCGCTTCCGCGTGGACGAGTTTGCCGGCGCCGAGGACCTCGGGCCGAAGGAGCTCCTCGATTCCGGCATCGTCGCCCGCCTCGGCCTCGTCTGCCCCAACGACGGCGGCCCGCTCGGCGCGCCGCGCCGCTTCAACCTCATGCTCAAGACGTTCCTCGGTCCGGTCGAGGATGAGGCTGCGGTCGTCTACCTCCGCCCCGAGACGGCCCAGGGCATCTACGTGAACTACCGGAACGTGCGCGACACCGCCCGCAAGAAGATCCCCTTCGGGATCGCCCAGGTGGGCAAGGCGTTCCGGAACGAGATCAGCCCCGGCAACTTCGTCTTCCGGATGCGCGAGTTCGAGCAGATGGAGATGCAGTACTTCGTCCACCCGGACACCGCGTCGGCGCACTTCGAGGACTGGCTTCCCCGCCGCAAGGCCTGGTACGAGGCCTACGGCGTTGCGCCGGAGCGCCTCCGCTTCCGCGAGCACCGGCCCGACGAGCTGGCCCACTACGCCAAGAAGGCCATCGACGTCGAGTACCGCTTCCCGTTCGGCTGGAAGGAGCTCGAGGGGATCCACAACCGGGGAGACTGGGATCTCGGCCGGCACGCGAAGGAGTCCGGCGAGAACCTCGAGTACTTCGACCCGACCACCGAGGAGCACTACATCCCCTGGATCATCGAGACGTCGGCCGGGGGCGACCGGGCCGCGTTCACCTTCCTCATCGACGCCTACCGGGAAGAGGAGGTCCGCGGCGAGAAGCGGGTCGTCCTGGGGCTGCACCCGGACCTCGCCCCGTACAAGGTGGCGGTCCTGCCGCTCCTGAAGAAGCGCCCCGAGATCGTCGAGCTGTGCCATCGCATCAAGGACGACCTGAAGCGCCACACGATGGCGGTCTACGACGACACGGCCGCGATCGGGAAGCTCTACCGCCGCCAGGACGAGATCGGGACACCGTGGTGTGTCACGGTCGACGTGGACTCGCTCGACGACGGCCAGGTCACGGTCCGCGACCGCGACGCCATGACCCAGGAGCGGATCAGTGCCGACCAGGTGACGCGCTACGTTCTCGACCGGCTGGAGGCCGCCAGGCCCTGACGCCCGGCGGACCCGCGCCCACGGCTCGCCTCGAGACGTCGCGCCTGGAGCGCCCACCAGGGCCGCGGCTATGCGACGGAGGCGGCGATGGCGTGGCGTGACCACGCCTTCGCGAGCACCGGGCGCGACCGGCTCATCGCGTTGATCCTCGAGGAGAACTTCCCGTCGCGCCGCGTGGCCGAGCGGATCGGCATGACGCCCTGGAAGACCGCCGAGTTCGCCGGTCGGGCGCACATGGTCTACGCAGTCTGGCGCTGACCCCGCCGGGAATCCGCTGACGGCCGGGGTGGGCTCCTACTTCGCGGCGCCCGCCGGCTCGCCCGAGGCAACCTCATCCTTCGGCGGGTACTCACCGCGCAGGAACGCGTCGATCGCGTGCGCGGAGCGCTTGCCGTCGCCCATGGCCAGGATGACTGTCGCCGCGCCGCGCACGATGTCGCCGCCGGCGAAGACGCCGGGGATCGACGACATCCCGTGCTCGTCGGTCACGATGTAGCCCCACTGGTTGATCTCGAGGTCCGGCTCCGACGCGGTGAGCAGCGGGTTCGCCTTCGTCCCGATGGCCACCACGACCATCTCGCAGTCGATCACGAACTCGGACCCCTCGATGACGATCGGGCGTCGCCGCCCGGATGCGTCCGGCTCGCCCAGCTCCATCCGCACGCAGCGGATCCCGGTGACCCAGCGGTTCTCGTCGGCGAGGACCTCGACCGGCGCCACCTGGAGGTCGAACTTGATGCCCTCCTCCTGGGCGTGGTGGACTTCCTCGATGCGGGCGGGGAGCTCGGCCATGCCGCGCCGGTAGACGATCGTGGCCTCGTCGGCGCCGAGGCGCTTGGCGGTTCGGACCGAGTCCATCGCCACGTTGCCGCCGCCCACGACGACCACCCGGTGGCCGCGCAGGACAGGCGTGTCGGACTCCGCGTTCCAGGCGCCCATGAGGTTGACCCGGGTCAGGTACTCGTTGGCCGAGTAGACGCCCTTGAAGTTCTCGCCGGGCACGTTCATGAAGACCGGCAGGCCGGCACCGACGGCGAGATAGACGGCGTCGAAGCGGTCGCGCAGCTCGCGCAGCGAGTAGGTCCGCCCGATGATCGCGTTCGTCTCGAGCTTCACTCCCGCCGCCACGAGACGGTCGACCTCCTGCTGGACGATGTCCTTGGGCAGCCGGAACTCGGGGATCCCGTAGATGAGGACGCCGCCGGGCGAGTGGAACGCCTCGAAGATCGTGACGTCGTAGCCGCTGCTCACGAGCTCCTTGGCCGCCGTCAGGCCGGCCGGCCCGGAGCCGACGATCGCCACGGTCCAGCCGACCGGCGTCGGCGTGGGCGCATGGAGTGCCTCCGGGTGATCCATCGCCCAGTCGGCGACGTAGCGCTCGAGGGCACCGATCGCGACCGACGAGCCCTTCTTGGCCCGGACGCAGACGCCCTCGCACTGGATCTCCTGCGGGCAGACCCGGCCCGTGACGCAGGGCAGGGCGTTGTCGCCCAGCAGCGACTCCGCGGCACCGGCCATGTCGCCGATGCGGAGAAGCTCGATGAACTTCGGGATGTCGACCCGGACGGGGCAGCCGGCGATGCAGACGGGGTTCTTGCACTGGAGGCAGCGCTCGGCCTCCAGGACCGCGAGCTGCTGGCTGTAGCCGAGGTTGACCTCGCGGAAGTTGGCCGACCGAGCGAGCGCGTCCTGCTCGGGCATGTGGGTCCGCTCGATCGTCATCCGCTCCCGTGGGGTGAGAGGGTGGTCGAAGGCCGGCTCGAAGACCGGGTCGCCGAGGGACGGGTCGCCGAGGGACGCATCCGGACCCCCCGGCCCGGGGCGGCCGCCCGGGTCCCCCTCGTCGGGGGCGGGGATCGGCTGGTCGGTCACGCCTTGGCCTCCCCGGCGGCGCCGCTGCCGCCTCCCGGGTCTCGGCTGCCGTGGCGAGCGCCGGGATCAGGCAGCTCCCGTCCGGGGCGTGGATCGGCGCCTCATCGGGGTTCGCCGCCGCCCTCGTCCTTCTCCGCTGCCCGGCGATGGGCGACCTCCAGGGCATGGGCTTCGAACTCGCGGTAGGTGCCCAGCCGGTCGGCGAGCTCGCGGAAGTCGACGGCGTGGGCGTCGAACTCCGGGCCGTCGACACAGGCGTAGACCGTCTTGCCCGCCGACCTGGACCCGGCAGCCGCCGCACATCCCGGTGCCGTCGAGCATGATCGCGTTGAGCGAGGCGAAGGTCGGGACGCCGTACGGTCGGGTGAGCTCGGCGATCGCCCGCATCATCGGGACCGGGCCGACCGCGTAGATCGCGTCGATGCCGCCGGCGTCGAGCAGGTCCTTGAGCGCCTCGGTCACGAAGCCGTGCCGCCCGTAGCTGCCGTCGTCGGTGCAGGTGACCACGTCGCCCGCCCGGCGCAGCTCGTCCTCGAAGATGACCCACTCCTTCGACCGGCCGCCGATCACGCTCGTGACCTTCACGCCGCGCTCCGCGAGTCCCATGGCGATCGGGTGGACGACCGCCGTCCCGACGCCGCCCCCGACGCACACGGCGTGACCGGACTCGATGAGCTCGGTCTCGCGGCCCAGCGGCCCCGCGACGTCCTGGATCCCTTCACCGATGGCAAGGCGGACGAGATCCTCGGTGCTCTTGCCCACGGCCTGGATGACGAGGGAGATCGTGCCCCGCTCCCGGTCCGCGTCGGCGATCGTGAGCGGGATCCGCTCGGCACCGGGCCCGCGGTGGACGATGACGAACTGGCCGGGGCGACGGATCTCGGCGATCCTCGGCGCTTCGATGACAAGGCGGGTCACGTTGGGCGACAGCTGGGCCTTGTCGACGACGGTGTGCATGGCAACTCCAGGGCGGCGGGGGCGGTCTTCTCGAATGGTGCATGGCGCGCAGCGCACGACCCATGCGCCAGCGCGCATATGTTGCAGGGGCCGAATGGCACCTTCAGATAGGTCTCGTGAGATCCACGGGCGTCGCGCGTCTGGGGGTCAGCCAGCCGCCGGCACCGTCTCGGCCGCTGGGCTCTTGCCCTTCGGCCAGTACAGCTCCTTCTTCACGTGGAACTCGGGGAAGCCGCGGTCCATGAGGACCCTCTCCACGTTGAGGATCATCTCGGGGTTGCCGCAGATGTAGACGACGGTCCGATCGGCCCGGAGGGCCAGGTCTCGACAGACGTCGGCGACCACCTGCTCCACCCTGCCGGTTCGGCCGGACCACCCGGCGTTGCGCGGGTCGGAGGGACGCGAGATCGTCGGGATGTAACGAACCGGGTACGACCCATCGCGCTCCATCGCCTCCAGCTCGTCGCGATAGCCGAGGTCCGAGGCGTGGGACACACCATGGAGGACGACGGTCTTGCGCGGCTTACCCTGGGCCTGGGTCTCGCGGATCATCGAGACGAACGGCGCGAGGCCCGTGCCGGTCGAGACGTAGAGATGGGTCCGGCGGTCGTCGGGCTCGAGCATGAACTTGCCCTTGGGGCCGATCATCCGCATCCGCGCCCCCTCCTGGAGGCGCCAGAGCAACGTCGTGAACCGGATGACGGGGACGAGCCGGACGTAGAGCTCGTAGCCCTCGGTGCCGGCGACGCTCGGGGCGGACGCCACGGAGTACGGCCGCTGCCAGAGCTTGTCGTCGGCGAAGACCCCGATGGTCATGTACTGCCCGGGCTCGAACGGGGCGGGCTCGCCGTCGAGCTTCACCCAGATCGAGGCGAGGTCGGGGGCGTGGTCGATCCGCTTCACCAGGGTCGCGTTGTACTGAGATGCGTCCTCGGCGATGACGCGGGTGTCCTCGACGTGGTCGGTCATGGGGAGCGGATCTCCTGGCGGGTCGTCGGCGCGGGCGCGCTGCCGACCCGAGTGTAGCCGTGCTCCGCTCACGGCGCGGGCGGCGGGGCACTCGGTGGGCGCTCCGCGGCCGACCGGCGGCGTGATCCCCGGGCGATCCGGCCCCCGAGAGCGGGCCGAGCGGTACCGGTCCCTGGGGTGCTCCGCCGGTACAATCCGATGCTGACCAATCCGACCGATCGCGGGGCGATCCCATGTCCCGCCGCCCGCACAGAGGGAGAACCTGCCCCATGACCGATCTGGCTCCGACCACGCGTGCCCACGTGGCGGCCAAGCGCTACATCTACGCCTGGGGCGACGGCGCGGCGGAAGGCAACGGGTCCATGAAGGACCTGCTCGGCGGCAAGGGCGCCGGCCTCGCCGAGATGACGAACGCCGGGCTCCCGACGCCTCCGGGCTTCACGATCACGACCGAGGCCTGCAACGACTACTTCGAAGCCGGCAAGACGCTTCCGGCAGGCCTCTGGGACGACGTCCTCGGGGCGGTGAGGGCGGTCGAAGCGAGCACCGGCAAGGGTTTCGGCGACGCCCGCAACCCGCTCCTCGTGTCCGTCCGCTCCGGGGCCAAGTTCTCGATGCCCGGCATGATGGACACCGTCCTCAACCTCGGGCTCAACGAGCAGACCCTTGCGGGCCTCGTCGCCCTGACGGGCAACGAGCGCTTCGCCTGGGATGCCTACCGCCGCTTCGTGGCCATGTTCGGTCGGATCGTCCTCGGCGTCGAGGGGTCGAAGTTCGACGAGCACCTCGAGGCGAAGAAGGTGGCCCGGGGCACGAAGGCCGACACGGACCTCACGGCCGAGGACCTCCGCGACCTCGTGACCGTCTTCAAGCAGATCGTCCGCGACGAGACCGGGCGCGACTTCCCGGCCGATCCGAACGAGCAGCTGGACCTCGCCATCAGGGCCGTCTTCGCGTCGTGGTTCGGCGAGCGGGCCCGCGAGTACCGCAAGTACAACAAGATCGCCGATGACCTCGGCACGGCCGTCAACGTCGTGACCATGGTCTACGGCAACATGGGCGACGACTCCGGCACCGGCGTCGCCTTCACCCGCAACACCTTCAACGGGGCCAAGGAGCTCTACGGCGAGTACCTGACCAACGCCCAGGGCGAGGACGTCGTCGCCGGGATCCGGACCCCTCTCGACATCCAGGACCTCGCGGTGAGGATGCCGGCCGTCTACGACGAGTTCGTGGCGATCGGCGACCAGCTCGAGCGCCACTACAAGGACGTCCAGGACCTCGAGTTCACGATCGAGCGCGGCAAGCTCTACATGCTCCAGACGCGCTCCGCGAAGCGCACCGCCGCGGCGGCCGTGAAGATCGCGGTCGACATGGTGGCGGAGGGCCTCATCGACAAGCGCGAGGCCGTCTCGCGCATCGAGCCGTCGCAGGTCGACCAGCTGCTCCGCAACCAGTTCGAGCCGGCCGCTCGCAAGGCGGCCCAGAAGATCGCCGGCGGCCTCAACGCCTCGCCGGGTGCCGCTGTCGGGCGGGCGGTCTTCCTCTACCGGACCGCGGTTGACTGGGTCGCCAACGGCGAGACGGTCGTCCTCGTCCGCGAGGAGACTTCCCCGGATGACTTCCCGGGCATGGCCGTCTCGCAGGGGATCCTGACCGCCAAGGGTGGCGCGACCTCCCACGCGGCGATCGTCGCCCGCCAGATCGGCAAGCCTTGCGTGGCTGGCTCGGAGGAGCTGCACGTGGACGCCGACGCGAAGACGGCGCGCTCGAGCGTGACCGGTCTCGAGATCCACGAGGGCGACTGGATCAGCCTCGACGGCTCCACCGGCGAAGTCTTCCTCGGCGCCCTGCCGACGGTCTCGGCCCGCTTCGAGGACCAGCCTGAGCTCCAGACGGTCCTTGGCTGGGCCGACGAGATCCGGCGCCTCCAGATCTGGACGAACGCCGACAAGCCCGAGGAAGCCGCCCAGGCGCGCTCGTATGGCGCCCAGGGCATCGGCCTGTGCCGGACCGAGCACATGTTCCGAGAAGGAGAGCGGCTCGAGATCGTTCGCGGCGCCATCCTCGTCGCCAACGCGGCGACGCGGGCCAAGGCAAAGGTGGCGGCGGGCGGGTCCCTCGACGCCGACGAGGCGGCCATCGTCGCCCAGTTCGACGCGGCGATGGACAAGCTCGAAGTCCTCCAGCAGGGTGACTTCGAGGGGATCCTGGCCGCGATGAGCGGCCTGCCGGTTGTCATCCGCCTCATCGATCCGCCGCTCCACGAGTTCCTTCCGAACCTCGAGGAGCAGCTCGTCAAGGTGACGAAGGCAGGCGATGCGGCGACCGCCGAGGATCGGGAGCTCCTGGCCACCATCAAGTCGATGCACGAGCAGAACCCGATGCTCGGCCTGCGCGGCTGCCGCCTGGGGCTCATGATCCCGGACTTCGTCAAGATCCAGACCCGGGCGATCCTCAACGCCGCCGTGGCGGTGAAGCGCTCCGGCAAGGATCCGCGACCCGAGATCATGATCCCGCTCGTCGGCCACGTGAACGAGCTGATCGCGACCCGGGCCCTCCTCGACGCCGAAGCGGAGGCCGTCGTGGCCAGGGCCGGCGAGACGATCGACTTCAAGTTCGGCACGATGATCGAGATCCCGCGCGCCGTCTGGGTTGCGGACCAGATCGCCGAGCACGCCGAGTTCTTCAGCTTCGGCACCAACGACCTGACCCAGATGACCTTCGGGTACAGCCGCGACGACGCGGAAGGTGGCTTCCTCCTCAAGTACGTCGAGGACGGCATCCTTCCGGAGAACCCGTTCCAGACGCTCGACGACGTGATCGCCGACGAGATGCAGATGGCGGTCGACAGGGGTCGCGCGGCGCGGCCAGGGCTCGAGGTCGGCATCTGCGGCGAGCATGGTGGCGATCCGGCGTCGATCCACAAGTGCGAGAAGGTCGGCCTCAACTACGTCTCCTGCTCGCCCTTCCGCATCCCGGTGGCGCGGCTGGCGGCGGCACAGGCGGCCATGTCCGACGGCGCGTTCCGCGACAAGTAGCGCCCGGCGCCCCGTGGGCGCGATCCACCCTCCCCAGTGATGCGAGGGGCCCCGTCAGCGGGGCCCCTCGCCATTTCGCCCGGCCGTAGCCCTAAGGTCCGGCTCCGCGTGGGATGAATGGGTCCCGGCCGCCGGGCCTCGCGGCCCCGTACGCTCCGGTGCGGGGGGACACCACGTCCGCTGGAGTCGCATGGCACGGAGTGAATCGACGCACGGGGCAGCACCAGGGAGAGCCGGCCGCCGACGGCTGATGTCGGCCGCCCTGATTGCCGGCGGGTACGCCGTCATCGGGATCACCTGGATCCTGGCCTCCGACGTCTTCGTCCGAGCCGTCCTGCCCGGCCGCCCCGGGGAGATCGTGGGCTCCCTGAAGGGTGTCGGGTTCGTCGCTGGTCACGACGGTCGCGCTCTGGGGCGTCCTGGCGGCTCGCGATCATCTTCTCGCCCGCACGGAGCGCGAGCGGAGCGCGGCCGTCGAGGCCACGACCGCGATCTTCCGATCCAGCCCCCTGGCCATCGTGGCCGTGGATCGCGATGGCCGGGTCACCGCCTGGAGCCCTGCTGCCGAGCTCGTGCTCGGCTGGCGCGAGGACGAGGTCGTGGGCCACCCGGCCACGATCCTCCGCCCCGACGATCCGGCCTGGATCTCACGGGGGTTTGCCGAGGTGATGGCCGGTGAGACGCTCGTCGCCGTCCCGGTCCGCTACCCGCATCGGGATGGTCAGCCGCGCGACCTCGAGCTCTTCGTCGCGCCGCTGCGCGACGACGACGGCGGAGTGCGCGGTGCGGTGGTCGTCGCCGAGGATGTCACGGCCATCAACGAAGCCCAGTCGGACCGGGCGCGCCTGGCCACGGCGATCGACCAGGCAGCGGAGGCGATCGTGGTCACCGATCCGGATGGCCGGATCGTGTACGCGAACCCAGCCTTCGAGAGGATCACGGGCTACACCCGCGCGGAGCTCCTCGGGCAGAACCCACGGGTTCTCAAGAGCGGCTACCACGACGCGTCCTTCTACGAGGGCATGTGGGCCACCCTGCTGGCCGGCCGAGCCTGGCGAGGCCTCCTCATCAACCGGCGCAAGGACGGCTCGCACTTCGAGGAGGAGGCCGCGATCTCGCCGGTGCGCGACGAGGCCGGCCGGACCACCGCGTACGTCGCCGTGAAGCGTGACCTGACCGCCGAGCGCGCCCTCGAGGCCGGCCTTCGCGCTGAGCTGGCCGATCGGGCCGCAGTCCGCGCAGCTATCACACGGATCTCGACCGGCCCGACCCCGGAGGCGACGGCGGAATCGATCGTCGACGCGCTGCTCCAGATCGAGGGCCTCGAGCATCCCTCGGTCTTCCACCTGTCATCGCGCGCCGGACAGGTCTTCCGCCTCGCCGGGCGCGTGCCCGGCGAGACCATCGTGCCCGGCGAGGAGCTCTGCGACGAACGCGCCGGCTACCTTCGCCGGCGCGCGGCCGACGGCCCCTGGATCCACGTCTTTGCCCAGGAGCCGCCGCCCGGGGCGACCGCCGCGTCCATCGTCAGGGCCGGGACGATCACGGGCGGGATCTACGCGCCCGTCGTGCACGGTGACCGCGTCATCGGCGTGGTCGGGGGCGTGACCACGCGCGCCGAACCTGCGGCCGACCCTCGGCCGCCGCCTCGCTGCCCTCCTCGAGGTGGCGGCCCTCGTCGCCCCGCTCCTCGCCCCCCAGCTGGAAGCGCGCGAGAATGTCGCGGGGCCCGCGCGGCGATCCGGGCCATCGTCGCCGGCCGCAGCGTTCCACCCCGTCTTCCAGCCGATCGTCCGGCTCGCGGACCACTCGGTGATCGGCTACGAGGCCCTGACCCGGTTCGACGATGGCGTCGCGCCCGACGTCAGGTTCGCCGAGGCGGCGGCGCTCGACTGCGGGATCGATCTCGAGACGGCCTGTCTGCGGGCTGCGGTCGCGGCCGCAGAGGAGCTCCCGCCCGGGGCCTGGCTGACGCTCAACGCCTCCTCGGCATTCCTGCTCGCCGGTCACCTGCGGGCGATCCTGCGGGGAGTTGACCGCCCCGTCGTGATCGAGATCACCGAGCACCTGGCCGTCGACGACTACGTGGCGGTCCGCGCGGCTGGGGAGTCGCTGGGTCCCGGCGTGTGGCTCGCCGTCGACGACGCAGGCTCGGGCTTCGCGGGCCTGCGCCACCTTGTCGAGCTCCGGCCGCATGTCGTGAAGCTCGACGGGGGGATCGTCCGCGGGATCGACGCCGACCCCGCCCGGCAGTCGCTCGTGGCCGGCATGGTTCACTACTCGCGCCTCACCAAGGGCCACCTCGTCGCCGAGTGTGTCGAGACGATCGAAGAGCGCCAGGTGCTCGCGGCGCTCGGCGTGGAGCTGGCCCAGGGCTACCTGTTCGCCCGGCCGGCGCCGATCGGGCAGATCACCGTGGAGCGCCACGCCGCCTGACGCGCCGCCCGGCGGCGCCCGACGCGTCCGCCCGCCGCCCTCGACGGCCGCCCGGCGCGTCCCGTGAGGGCTTCCGGGCGCGGCGTATCCTTGCTGGGTGACGACCGTCCCCACCGGGATCGAGCCTGCCGCCGCGCTCCGGCCACCCCTGGTCGTCGCCGACCTGGAGGGGACCTGCACGAGCGGGGAGACGTGGCGGGCCGTCGGGCGGTGGCTCGTGGAGAACGGGCGCCGCGGCCGCTACCGCCGCTTCCTGGCTCCGCGCCTGGCGGCCCTCCCGCTTGTTCGTCTCGGGGCCATCTCGCGCCAGGCATTCCGGGACCGCTGGATCCGCGACCTCGCCGGCCTCCTGGACGGCCTGACCGCCGTCGACCTGGAGGCTCTCGCACGGGAGATCGTCGAGGACGAGCTCTGGCCCAAGCGCAGGGTCGCCGTCGTCGAGGAGCTCGAGGCCGCGGCCGCGGACGGGGCCTCGCTGGTGATCGCGTCGGGCACGTACCAACCGGTGCTGGCCGACTTCGTCGCCCGACTGGCGAGCGGCCCGTCCGGCCCGGTCGTCGGTCTCGGCACGCCACTCCAGGTGGCTGACGGCCGCACGACAGGGCGCCTCGTCGGCCGGGTCGGCACCGGATCCCTCAAGGCGGACCGCGTCTCGGAGCTCGCTGCGGGCGCCCCGGTGCGTGCGGCCTACGGCGACTCCCTCGCGGATGCCCCTCTGCTCGAGCTGGCCGCCGAAGCGATCGCCGTCGCGCCCGATCGAGAGCTGCGGGCCCTGGCGATCGCGCGCGGATGGAGGATCCTGGACGACTCCGCGGGGATGCGCCGGTGATCGCACCGTGATCGTGCACCCGTCGCTGCGGCGTGGCGTCGCCGCGCTTGCGCTCGCAGCCGTGGTGATCCCGGCGATGGCGCCGCTCGCGGGGACGCTGTTGGCTGGACGCCCCCTGCCAGGGCCGCTGAGCCGGCCGTGATCCCCCCGGCGCCGGAGGTGATCTGGCACGGGTCGCGCGCCGACCGCGTCGTGGCCCTCACGTTCGACGACGGCTGGAGCCCGCGCATCCTGCGGAGGATCTACCGGATCCTCGTCCGCGAACGCGTCCCGGCCACGTTCTTCGTGACGGGCATCTACGTGCAGCGGGCCCCCGCGCTGTGGCGCACGATCGCGGCCGCCGGCTTCCCGCTGGCCAACCACTCGTACCTGCACCGCGACACTCGTGACCTCACGCCGCGCGTGGCGGCCCTGGACCTCGCCCTGACCCGGGAGGTCGTCGAGCGGGCGACGGGCCGCCCGATGCTGCCCTACTACCGGCCCCCCTACGGGGCCCGGAACCCGGCGACAGATCGGCGCGCAGCCGCGGCCGGCTTCCCCTACATCGTGCTGTGGGACACGACGGCGTCGGACACGACCAGGCACGCCACGGTGGCCGACGTCGTCCGCGGCGCCACCGCCGGGCGGTCAGGCTCCATCGTCCTGCTCCACGCCGGTCCGGAGGTGACGCCGCGGGCCCTGCCGGCGATCATCGCGCGCTACCGGGCCCGGGGCTTCCGTTTCGTCACGATCCCCGAGCTGCTCGGGGCGTCGGCGGGCGGCGTCGCCCCCGCCGTACCCCCAGGGGCGCCATCCCGGTCGGTGGACCGCCCGGACGACGAGGCGGACAGTGGGCAGGGGATCGGCTCCTCGCCGGCCGGCGGTGCTCCTCCCGACCCCGCGCCGACGCGTCCGCCCGCCGCAGCCTCCGGAGCAGGCGGGCGCGCCGTGGAACCCGTCGGCATCGGCCTGCCGCCGCCCATCCGTCCGGTGGCGATTCCCATCGCGGATCTGTCGATTGCGTCACCGCCGGCACGGGAAGCGGCGTGGGCGCGGCGGGAGGGGACGCCGACGACGATCGGTATCTTCACCGTGGCCGTGCTCGGGGCCCTGGTGGCGGGTGCGGCCCTCGCCGGGCGTCGCCGGGGGCCGGAGGGCGAGGAGGCGGTCTAGGGCACGGCCCGCGAAGCGGGCGCGCGGCGGCGGGTCAGATGCGATCGAGGATCTCGCGGCGCTTGGCGGCGTACTCGTCGTCCGAGACCAGGCCCGCGGATCGCAGCTCCTCGAGCAGGCGCATCGCCTCGACCACGGTCGGCTGTCCCGTGGCCGGCGCGTCGTCGACCGGCCCCGTCCCCCCTTCGGGCGGGGCGGCCATCAACCCGAGCTCGTGGGCATGGCGGTCCGGACCCACGTCCATCCACCGCTGTTCAGCCATCCCGGCAGCCACGATGCCCAGCCAGCGGGCCAGGAGCGCGTAGTGGTCCGGGCGCGCCCGTGGCGCGAGCAGGCCCGAGCGGTTCGCCAGCGCCACCCGCACGACCCCGCCGGGCGCCGCGTGGGCGATGATCAGGTCTCCGTCGAGCGGCGGCAGCGCGGCCGCGGTGCGCAGCTCCCCGAACACGAGGCCCGCCCACGTGTCGGTCCGCCGGCCCTTGACCGCCGGGCTGATCGCGAGGATTGCCTCGAGCGGGAAGCGGACGCGCTCGCGGGCCGGGTTTCGCTCGCGGATGACAACGTTCGCCGCGCCGATCTCGACGTGGCCGTGGTTCGCGCCCGCCCCCGGGTCCCCGCCGACCGACACGCGGTACGAGAGGGCGTCGGCCACCGAGACCAGGCCCTCGCGCAGGTTTGCGGTCGGCGACGCGCTGTTGAGCTTGATGAAGTAGCGCAGGACGACCTCGGACACGTCCTGCGCGACCCGCGGATTGGAGGGCAGGGAGGCGAGCCCCTGGTTCGGCGCCGCGGTGGCGGCCTCGTACAGCGACGTGCGCGCCATTCCGCAGACGGGACACGCGTCGAGGAACGGATGCGCGTAGCTCGTGCAGGTCGGGCAGAAGAGCTCGTCCGGATCGCGCTGCATGCCGAGAGGGTACGCGACCAGGTGCCCCGCCGGCGCGCTCACTGGCGCGGGATCATCACCGCCGCGAGGGTGCCGCCGACCAGGCAGGCGATGACGCCGAGACCCACGGCGGCGGGCAGCGAGACGGTCGCGATCGCTCCGGCCGCGGCGGCGCCGATCGGGAATCCCATGAAGTTGACTGCCATCGAGACCGCGAACGCGCGCCCCATCCAGGCGGGATCGGTGCGCCGCTGGCGCACGGTGAAGAGGGCGATGTCGAGCGGCCCCTGGAGGAGGCCCAGCGTGATCGAATGTGCGGCGAGGAAGGCGAGGCCAGCGGCAAGCCCGACCTCGATGCCGCCCGCCCCGGCGGCGGGCAGGATCAGGGCCACCGCGCCCGCGCTCAGGAGCATCGGGATCGCGATCATCGGTCGTTCACGGCCGCGGGTGTCCACCCGGCCGAAGACGAAGACGGAGGCCATGCCGGCGATCCCGGCGAGCGCGAAGACGAGGCCCACCGCCGTCTGCCCCGCGCCGAGGACGTCGACGACGACGAGGGGGATGACGATCGTGGTCATGCCCGCCGCGAGGTTGACGATCGAGAGCGAGAAGCCCAGGCCGCGGAGGGTCGCGTTGTTCCAGAAGTAGCGCAGGCCCTGCCAGGCGTCGTTGAGCAGGCGTCCCGTCGAAGCGGTCACGACGTGGGGCTCGGGCACGCGGATCATCACGAGGCCGGCGACGCTGAAGGCGACGGCGATGGCAAGGATGGTCGGCGGCCCGCCGACGGTCGCCACCAGGGCGGCGGCGAGCGGCGGCCCGATGATCGTGGCGATCACGTACCCGTTCGAGTCGATCGCGTTGACCCGCTCCCAGAGATGGCGCGGCACGATGACCGGGAAGAGGCTGCGCAGACCGGTATGGCTGAAGATGCCGGTTACGGACGAGACAAGCGCGATCAGCACGAGGAGCCACGCGGGCAGGAGCCCAGCGAGCGCGAGCCCTCCGATCAGCGCGAGCGACACGAGCGCGACGGCGTAGTCGACGACGATCAGCCGGACGCGTCCGTGGCGGTCGAGGAGCGCCCCCGCGATCGGGCTCGCCACGAGCCCCGGGAAGATCGAGGCGAAGGTGACGATCCCCGCCAGGCCGGGTGAGTCGTACTCCGCGAGCGTGAAGAGGACGAGGGCGACGCCCAGCATCGACTGGGCAGTCCGCGCGATCTGCATCGAGAGGACGATCGGTCCCAGCGTCGGAACGCTGAACAGGGCCCGGTACGAGCGATCCGGCGTGACGTCGGTCACGGTCCGGGGGAGCGTTCCCCGTTGCCGCCCTGTTCCCGGAGGAACTGCTCGATCTCGGTGATCAGGTCATTGCCGGCGGGCCGCCGGGCCTCGTCAACCATCGCCTCGAGCCGCTCGACGTAGGCCCGGGTGTTCGCGTCCCCGGCGGTGGCGGCGTCGAGGCGGGCGAGGACGCGCCGGGCCTCGTCGCGCAGCTCGCCCATCGCCAGGTCGATGTCGAGGTGCTGGCCGACGAGGCGGACCAGCTCCACCGTGGCCGGCGGGTAGTCGCCGGTGACGTAGTGAGGGACCTGGGCGTAGTAGCCGACCGTGTCCACGCCAGCCCGGCTCACGGCGAGGTCCAGGACGGAGATGGCGGCCGACGGAACCCGCAGGACGCCGTCCGGTCCGGGCGTCACGCCGCCGCGCAGGAGGCCCGGCTGGGACTCGGTGCCGAGGATCGTGAGGGGCCGCGTGTGGGGAGTCGCCGCCGGGATCGCGCCAAGGCTGATCCACGTCGCGACCTCCAGGCGACGGGCCAGGTCCACGGCGGCCTGCTCCAGCTCGCGCCACCGGTAGTCGGGCTCAGGCCCGGAGAGGATGAGCAGATCCCGCGCGCCGAAGCGCGCGCGCTGCACGGTCAGCTCCGGCCAGGTGAGGCGGTCGGGCCGGCCGTCCACGATCTCGAGGGTGGGTCGTCGGGCGCGGTAGTCGTAGAGGCGATCGGCGTCGAACGTGGCGATCGTCTCGGCGCCCTCCGCGAGCCGCGCCGCGGCAGTCGTGGCGGCCGAGCCGGCATCCACCCAGCCGTCGAACGAGGCCACGAGCAGCGGGGCGACGAGGTCGCCGGGGTCGCGCAGGTCGACGAGGCTCACGGCGCCAAGGATAGGGCCCCCACGGTCGGGCGCGCCGGCGCCCTATCCGCCGGCGACGATGCGGTCGATGAAGTCTCCCGACGCGGGATCCTTGAGGATGAGCTTATGGCGCCCGTCCGGCAGGATCTCGCGCTTGATCACCACGAAGCCCTCGTACGTCTCCGGCGAGGCGGCGATCCGCGCCGTCGCGCCACCGCGCCACTCGAAGAGCTCCACCGGCTCCCAGCGGTCGCTCTTGGCCGAACGGTACGCGGCATCCATGATCGCGTTCACGACGTAGCCGTCGTAGAAGGTCTCCTGCGGCGCGCGGTTCTCCTCGAGGGCGCTGAACATGTCGGTGAACATGTCGACATAGCCCAGCTCGGAGACCTCGTCGCCGACCGGGAAGAGCCAGCCGGCGCTCGTCTCGGCCTTCTCTGCCACGTACCCGCTTCCGCCGCCGGCGGTGAACATCTCGTAGCCGGTTCGCAGGAAGTGGTTGAGCCAGATCGTCCCGTGGGTTCCGGCGACCTCGTCGCGCAGGTCCATCCCGCCTCGGAAGGTCCAGCTGACCTCGAACTGCCCGATCGCCCCTGACTCGAAGCGGATGAGCGCGATCGCGTTGTCCTCGTCCGCGATCGGGTGGACCAGGGTGTCGGTGTGACACATGACCTCGAGCGGGCGGTTGCCCTTGCCCACGAAGTTGCGGGCGATCTCGATGCAGTGGCAGCCCAGGTCGATGATCGCGCCCCCACCGGTCAGCCGGCCGTCCCAGAACCAGGCGGAGTGTGGGCCCGGGTGCGTCTCGCGCGAGCGGACCCAGGTCACATCGCCGACGGCTCCCGCGCGGACCGTCTTGACCGCCTTGAGCGTCTTCGGCGTGTAGGCCAGGTCCTCGAGGTAGCCCGCGAAGACACCCGCCTTCTCGACCGCCTCGAGCATCCGCCGCGCCTCCGCGGCGTTCCGGCCCAGGGGCTTCGTGCACAGGACCGCCTTGCCGGCGCGGGCCACGGCGGCGACGGCCTCCTCGTGCAGGTGGTTGGGCAGGGCGACAACCACGACGTCGGTGTCGGGGTGGTTGATGGCAGCGGCCATGTCGGTGGTCGACTCGGCGATGCCCCAGCGGCCGCGGAAGGCCATGCCCCGCTCCTCGCTCCGGGAGTAGGCGACGCGCACGCGGTCTCGGCTGCGCTGGCCGTGGAGCGTCATGGTGTAGAAGTCGCCGATCAGCCCGGTGCCGAGCATCGTGATCGAGTGCGCGTTCATCGTCTCCGACTCCTGTCCGGGGCGTGGTCGATAGGGCCAGGGAGCGAGCTCCGCTCCGAGCTGTCTTCCCCGGATTGTATCGACGGCGTTCGGCGCCCGGTCGCGCCGGGACGCAGGCTGGCGGGACTCGCGCGCCCCGGCGGCTGGAGCCCCCGCGCGTTCTGCAGGTACACTGCGCGTAGTCCCGCGCCGCCGGCGCGGCAGCGCGAGGTACGGATGACCAAGCGATCCAGGCACGAGCGCGCCCAGCGCGTCTCGGAGACCGAGCGGGTGCGCCAGATCCAGGCCGCCTGGGCGGCGAGCACCCCGGCCAGCGTGGCCCGCGAGTTCGAGCACGCGGTGCAGTCGGCGCGGGCGCGCGGACCCCTCCCGCCGCGGCCGGACATGGCCCCCGGCACGATCCCGAATCCGCCGCGACCCGGCCACGAGCCGAAGCCGCCGAAGGATGTCACGCGCGGCCGGAGACCCCGCTAGGTGGCGCGCAAGCGCAAGGTGGTCTATCCGGTCAAGCGCACGCCCCCCAAGGCGCCGGCCTTCCCTCCGGGCGAGGCGCCCGTGGTCCGGACCAGCGTCGTGACGATCGATCTGAACGCCCGCCGCGGTCGCGCGGGCCTGGCCGTCGGGCAGCGCGTCCGGATCCTCGGGACGGGCCTCTACGCCGGGGAAGTCGCGGTGATCGAGAAGATCGGCGGGTCGGTCGTGCCAGCCGCCACGGTTCGCACCGAGGCAGGGCGCAGCCGCCAGGTCCGCACCATCGACCTGGAGCCGGTCGCGGCCGAGGGCTGACGCCGAGCGCACCTGCGGGGCGTGTCCCGAGCGCCAGGGGGCACCTTCCGGCGATCTCGGGTAGACTCGGCTCTTCTCGTGCTCGATGGGCGCTCCGGTCAGCGCCCCGGTTCTCACGCCGCCGATCTCGATTCACCTCTGCGCCCTGACCGGGCCCCGCATCGTGCGGGAGGGCCCCGCCAGGAGCATTTGCGTGTCCTTTGATCAACTCGGGCTGACGCCCGAGCTCCTTCGCGCGGTCGCGGACCAGGGCTATACCGAGCCCACTCCCGTCCAGTCCGCGTCCATCCCGTTCGTGCTCGCCGGCCGCGACCTGCTGGCGGGCGCCCAGACGGGCACCGGCAAGACGGCCGCGTTCGTCCTCCCCATGCTCCAGCATCTCGGCGGCGAGTCGGCCCGCCCCGCCGATCGCCGGGCTGCGCCGCGCCGTGCGGTGCGCGCGCTCGTGCTGGTCCCGACCCGTGAGCTTGCCCTCCAGGTCGAGGAGAGCGTTCGGGTCTACGGCGCTCGCCGGCCGATCCGCTCGGTGGCCATCTACGGCGGCGTCGGCTTCGGCCCCCAGGCGAGCGCCCTCCGCGCCGGCGCCCAGATCGTCGTCGCGACGCCGGGTCGCCTCCTCGACCACGCCGGCCAGCACACGATCGACCTCTCGGGAGTCGAGATCCTCGTCCTCGACGAGGCCGATCGGATGCTCGACATGGGCTTCATCCACGACATCCGGCGGATCCTTGCGCTGCTGCCGCAGCGGCGCCAGACACTCCTCTTCTCGGCCACCTTCTCGGACCCGATCCGCGAGCTCGCCAATCGTTTCCTCGACCGGCCGGCCGAAGTTGACGTCGCTCCTCGCAACACCGCAGCGGTCCTCGTGCGCCAGCTGGTGCATCCGGTCGACCGCGAGCGCAAGCGCGAGCTCCTGAGCTCGCTCGTGCGGAGCGGCAGGATCGACCAGGCGCTCGTATTCACGCGCACCAAGCACGGTGCGAACCGGCTTGCCGAGCAGCTCGGCCGCGACGGGATCGCGACCGCCGCCATCCACGGCAACAAGGCCCAGGCGCAGCGCGTCCGCGCCCTGGCCGACTTCAAGGCCGGGCGGGTCGCGGTCCTCGTTGCCACGGACATCGCGGCGCGCGGGCTCGACATCGACTCGCTGCCCTTCGTCGTCAACTACGAGATGCCGATGGTTCCCGAGGACTACATCCACCGTATCGGCCGAACCGGGCGAGCCGGCGCCGAGGGCATGGCGATCTCGCTCGTCTGCGTTGACGAGGGGCCGCTCCTGCACGCCATCGAGCGACTCCTCCGCCGCCCGATCGAGGCGGAGATCGTCCCGGGCTTCGCGCCCGATCGCGCCATCGCCCCGGAGCCGATCCGCCTGCGCTCGGCCGAGCACCGCGCGATGGCCGTCCGGCCGCGCGTCGGGGACGCGGGTCCCCGTCACGTCCGCGCCGTGCGCCCTGGCAGCGGCGTCGCGGCGGGCCGCCCAGAGAGGGTGAGCCGGTACGAGGCCCCGGGCCGCACGGCGCTCCGACCACAGCATGGCGCACCACGACCCGGCGCCACGATCGGGCGCCCACAGCCTGCCGCCGGACGCCCCCACCACGCTGCGCGTCCCCAGCACGCCCCACGTCCCGATGCGGCGGTCCGGCAGGATCCCCGGCCGCGCTTCGCGGCATTGCCGGGCGAGCGGTTCGCGCGCCGCGAGGAGAGCCCGTCCGAGACCCGCCCGCGGGCCTGAGACGGTCGGAGTCGGGCTCGACCCGGGACGCCGGTCGGCGGCCGAACCAGCGCGCCCGCGCCGATCCGATGCCCTACGCCGGCGGGGGCGCCGGGCGGGCGATGATCCGGGCGCTCCCCGCGGAGGGCCGGATCGTGCTCTCGTGCTCGTCGTCCCAGCGAACCCGGTAGCGGATCCCGTAGGAAGCCTCGATCACCTCCAGGACCGTCCCCTCGCGCGGCGCCTGGCCCACCTTCTCCGACTCGACGACGATCCGGTCCCCAACCCGTGCGGTCATCCTTCACCTCCGGGCGTTCGGCCGGGATGTCCTCGTACCCGGCCCCTCTGATCTCGAACCTTGACGGTCGGGCGCCCTGCTGGAAAGGGGCCGAGGTCATGAATCGCGGGCACCGACCGTCCGTGAGCAGGGCCCCGGGCTCGTGCCGGGTGCCGCTCCCGAGGACCGGCCGGGTCTCCGTCCGGAGCGACGATCGGCGCGCGTTTCCGGGCGCTTCGGCCCTGCGCCGGGAAGCGGCCCCGCCGGTACGGTCGCGAGACAGGGGTCCATCCGGCCCCCACGGATCCCCCTCGAGAGGACGCGCCCCATGAAGGTCCTTGTCAGCGTCGCATCGCGGCATGGCGCGAGCTTCGAGATCGCCGAGGAGATCAGCGCGACCCTTGCCGCCGCGGGTTTCCAGACCGCCGTCCTGCCGCCCGACGCCGTGACGAGCCTGGAGGGCTACGACGCCGTCATCCTGGGGAGCAGCGTCTACGTGGGCCACTGGATGGATGCCGCGGTCAACCTCGTGGAGCGCTTCGCCGCGGAGATCACGGCGGTTCCGGTCTGGCTCTTCTCGAGCGGGCCGATGGGCCACGAGCCGAAGCCCGAAGACGCGCCGGCGGACATCGCCCAGCTGGTCGCGGCGACGGGCGCGCGTGAGCACCGGGTCTTCGGCGGCCAGGTCGACCGGAGCCGGCTCGGGCTCGGCGAGAAGGTCCTCCTGACCGCGGTCCGGGCGCCCGAAGGCGACTTTCGGCCCTGGGACGAGATCCGGGCCTGGGCCTCCGGGATCGCGGTCGCGCTGAAGGCGGGCTAGGGACGAACGACTGCGGCGCTCGCTACGATGCGCCGGTGAGTGACGAGTCCGGATCCATCGCGGTCGGGCCGTGGCAGCGCCGTGCCCGGCGGGTCGCCTACGAGAACCCGTGGCTCACGATCTGGCACGACGACGTGGTTCGACCGGACGGCAGCCCGGGCGTGTACGGCGTCGTCCACCTTGCGTCGCTGGCCGTGGGGATCGTCGCCCTCGATGCCGATGACCGGGTCGTGCTCGTCGGCCAGCACCGCTACCCCCTCGACATCTACTCCTGGGAGATTCCCGAGGGCGGTGTGCCGGCGGGGGAGGACCCGCTCGACGGGGCCCGCCGCGAGCTGCTCGAGGAGACCGGCGTCGTGGCTGCCAGCTGGCGCGAGATCGGGCGCTTCCACCTGTCGAACTCGGTCACCGACGAAGCAGGCATCCTCTACGTGGCGGCGGATCTCAGCCAGGAGGCGGCCGCGCCCGAGGCGACCGAGGAGCTCGCCATCCGCTGGGTGCCCTTCGAGGAGGCCCTCGCCATGACCCTCGACGGGAGGATCACCGACGCGATGGCGATCATGGGGATCCAGCGCCTGGCCATCGAGCGGGCGGGCCGCCCCGGCACCTGACCGGCGGTCGGGCGCCTGGCCAAGCGGGGCGGCGCGTTCGTTCGACGAGGCCGGCCGCGGCCTATCGTGCGCCCGACGGCACCCCCGCGGGCTCCACGATCACCTTGAGGCCGTCGCGCCGCGCGGCCGTCCGGAATGCCGCTTCGTGGTCGTCGATCGCGAACCGGTGGCTGACGAGCCAGGAGACGTCGACGAGGCCCTCCTCGACCAGGGCGATCGCCCGCGGGTAGACGCGGTTCATGCGCCTCGAGAAGCGCAGGTCGAGCCCCTTGCGCCGCGCGATCGATGCCGCGATCGTCGAATGGTCTCCGGTCGGGATCCCGGCCACGACGACCGTAGCTGCCGGGCGCGCGAGGGCAATCGCCGTCTCGATCGCGTCGTCCACGCCGGCGATCTCGATCGCGGCGTCCACGCCGCGCCCCGCCGTTGCCTCGAGCAGGACGTCGCGCTCCGCCCCACCCTCGACCACCGCGGCGACCGCGCCGAGGTGCTGCGCTGCCTCGACCCGGTGGGGGAGCCGATCGGTGGCGACGATCGTCGTCGCGCCAGCGACGCGCGCCAGCTGGATGAGCAGCAGCCCGATCGGCCCACAGCCGAAGATCCCGACCGTGTCGCCCGGCTGGACGCGCGCGAGGCGAAGGGCGTGGATGCCCACCCCGAGCGGCTCCAGCAGGGCGCCCGCAACATCGTCGATCGTGTCGGGGAGCGGGACGAGGTTCGCGGCGGGCCACGCCATCAGCTCGCGCAGCGCCCCGTCCGTCGTGGAATGGCCGAGGAACCGCACCTGGGGGCACAGGTGGCCCCGGCCCGCGGCGCAGGTCTCGCACGCGCCACAGGGGACCTGCGGATCGAGCGCCACCCGCGCACCGGCCCGGGGCCCGTCGACGATCACGCCGGCGGCCTCGTGGCCAAGAACGAGCGGGCGCGTGAGGACGGCCTCGCCGATCGCTGACTCGTCGTACCAGTGCAGGTCGGAGCCGCAGATGCCCACGGCTGTCACCCGGACCAGCGCTTCGCCCGGCCCCGGGACCGGGGCCGGCTCGTCCACGAGGCGGAGATCACCGGCGCCGTGAAGGCGGAGCGCCTTCACGGCCTGTCACCTCCCGCCCCGGCTGCCAGCAGGGCCTCCTCCGCGGCGCGCGTCCAGCGCCCATCGTGGAGGGCAGCGGCGACGCTGGGGAGGCGGTCGGCCAGCTCGGCGAGCCGGATCAGGCCCAGCTCGTGGAGGGCCGGGTAGACCACGATCTTGCCACCGGTCGTGCGCGCCTCCACTGCGGCCAGCGCCTCGCCGACGCCCTCCATGCCGCAGACCGCGTCGACCGAGATGTTCGTGTCCAGCTCGCCCCGCTCGAGCTTCGCCAGGACCGCGAGCATGTCGGGGATCCCGGAGCCGCTGGTCCCAAAGAGATAGATGCCCTTCGCGAGGATGGCATCGAGGTCGAGGGCGGCCCGGGTTCCTGCCGCGAACCCGGCGAAGATGTTCACCAGGGCGTGGTCGCCCGCGAGGTCGACGGCCTCGGCCACCAGGGGCGGCGCCGGAACCAGGACGGCGACGTAGGTGAACCCGGGCTCGGGGCGCGTCGTCCGGCTGTTCAGGAAGACGGCCGGGAGCCCGCGCGAGGCTGCCAGGGGACCGGCGATGTCCGCCAGACGAGCGAGTCGGGCGTCGTCGATGTCGATGGCCGTGAGACTCAGCCCCGGCAGCGGGGACAACGCGGTCCGGATGGAGTGCATGAAGCCGATGGGTCCTGCCGCGCCGATCACGGCGACGCGGTCACCCGCCCGCAGCTCGCCATCGCCCGGTGCGGTCGCGTAGCCCGCGGCCGCCGCGGACCCGGCCGTGCCCACCCAGCGCGTGAGGTCGTAGTGAATCCGCCCGACATCGACCGCGATCGGTCGCCCGATCCGATCGCCGCCGAGCACGATGTCGATGACCCCGCGCGTCGCCAGCAATCCCTGGAGCTGCTCGATGCGCTCGGCGCCGGCACCGAAGTAGACGATGTCGTCGAAGGCTTGCAGAGGCAGATCGTCCGCGTCTGCCGCGAAGGCGATCGCGGACACCGCGGGGTCCACGGCGGCCCGGAGTGCCACCCCCTGGGCTTCGTCCGGGAGGATCGCCGTTACCGTGGCGGGCGGCGCCGCCACGAGGAGCGGGACGAGTCCCTCGATCGCGTGCCCGGATTCCGCCACGACGAGCAGGTGACCGCCGCGCGCCAGCGTGGAGCGCTCGGGCGAGGCGTACGACGCCTCGACGCAGGCCCACGGCTCGAGGAGCGCGATCGCCGATCCACTCGGCACCTCGTCGACGGGGATCAGGAATCGTTGGTCGGTCCCCGGCTCGATGATCATCCGCTCATCGAGGAGCACGTACTCCTGGAGCCCGCCCTCGAAGTTGTAGCCGAAGGCTGCGTTCGAGCCAGGCGTCGGGAGGTGCCGGTAGTCGGTCTGGACCAGCACCCGCTCGCCGACCGCGTGGCGCCGGACGGCCGACCCGACGGCCACGATCCGCCCGGCGACTTCGTGCCCGGGGACGGTCGGCAGCTGGCCGGGCACGTAGCTCGGGATCTCCGCGAGGGCCACCGGATCAAGGCCGCTCGAGACCTCGGCCTTCCGGAGGTGCGTCTCGAACGCCTTCAGGAGCTTCGTGTCGGAGAAGCAGATCCCGACCGCCTCGACCTTGACCACGAGCTGCGTCGGGCGCGGCGCGGGCACCGGCTTCGTCCGGTTGTGGACCAGCTGCCCGGCGCCTACGTACTGGATCGCGTGCTGGGTGGCGGGCAGCTTCGGGGCCGGCGGGGGAGCGTTCTTCACGTGGTCTTCCTCGTGGGGGGACGGGATGTCTCCGGCCGGGGTAGCCGGTCGTGCCGGTCGGGATGGCCGGTCGGGGTTTCCGGTGCGCCGGCCGGCGGCTCAGCTCAGCATCACCTGGCCACCGGTGACCGGCAGGGCCTGACCTGTCTCGTATTGCTGGGCGACGAGGTAGTAGAGCGCCTCCAGCACGTCGGCCGGAGTGCAGCCGCGGCCCATGGGGACCTTGGCCTCGTAGAAGTGGCGAACGTCGTCGATCGTCGTTGCGCCGGGCACCTTGCCCGCCCGGAGGTACTGCACGAATAGGCCGTGCTCCGGGTCGGCCCAGAGCGGGCCGTCGAAGAAGTTGCCCGGGCAGATCGCGTTGACCTTGACGCCGTCCTCGACGAGCTCGAGGGCAAAGGACTGGGTGAGCCCGATCCCGCCGAACTTGGAGCCCGCGTAGGCGCTGTTGCGGCTGGAGCCGACAAGCCCTGACTTGGAGTTGATCTCGATGATGTCACTCCGATAGTCAGGCTTCGCGTGGTGCTGGCGGGCCATGATCGGGGCGGCAGACCGGACTCCAAGGAAGTAGCCGCGGTAGTTGACCTGGGTGACCAGGTCGAACTCGGCCAGCGGCTGGCTCGTCACCGCGCCCGCGCGCAGCACGCCCGCGTTCGAGACCAGGACGTCGAGGCCGCCGTAGCGGGCGACTGCGGCGTGGAAGCCGTCGGCCACCGACTGCTCGTCCATGACGTTCATGGTGAGCGCCATGGCCCGGCCCGGGCCATGGCGCGCCTCCAGGTCGCGGGCATTCGACTCGGCGAGCTCCGCGTTCAGGTCGGCCAGGACGACGTGCCCGCCCTGGGCCACAAGGTCGGCGGCGATGGCCAGCCCGAACCCCTGGGCTGCCCCGGTGACGAGCGCGACCTTGCCCGCGAACCGGCCGCTGCCCGCTGGCCCTGCTGCCACCTGTCGGCGGTAGGCCTCCGCCTCCCAGGCCTCGATGAATGTCCGCTCGGCAGGGGAGAGGGCTCGCACTCCACCCAGGGCAAGGGCGCCCCTGCCGACGCGCAGGGAATCAAGGTAGACGTGGCGCCCGGTGTCGGCCTCGTCGAACGTCTCTCCCGACGCGAACAGGCCGAGCCGGGGCACGACGACGATCTTGGGCGCCGCACCGTGGGCCGCGACGTGCTCAGCAAGCCGCTCGCACAGCAGATCGGGCACGTCGTCCGGCTCGATCGCGTCGGGCACGTCCAGCAGGAGCGGCCATGACCCCGCGTAGACGATCTGATCGGGCGTGAGCGGCCCACCGCTGACGAATGCCCGCCCCGCCGGTCCGGCGGTGAACGAAGCGGCAAGCGGCGCGTCATCGAACGTGACCACCCGAAGCGCCGTGCCGGTCGCCAGGAGCCCGCGGAGCGTGGGGCTGATCTCCTCGACGAGCATCCGGGCACGCGCCGGATCGATGCCGGCCGGCGAAGCGTCCACGGGCGGAGGATCGGCGGGTGTCACCCGGGAAGGAACCGCCGTCGCCATGCCGAAGGGGACGTTGACACGGCGCATTGCCGTGCGGACCTTGTCGAGAAGCCAGCCGGAGTGGTCGATGATCTCTGCCGCCGAATCGCCGCCGACGATGATCCCGTGGTTCTGCATGATGGTGATCGCGGGTGCCGGCCCGCCCACACGGGCGATGTGTGAACGCCGCGCTTCGACGATCGCGCGCGCGAGCGGGAGACCGGGGTCGGTGTAGGGCACCCACAGCGCCCGATCGCCGAACAGCCGGTCCGCGAGGGCCTCCCCGTCGCGATTGCAGGTCACGGCGTTGATGTCGATCGGGTGGGTGTGCATCACGAGGCGCTCGGGAAGCAGGGTGTGGAAGAGCAGCTCGACGGAGGGCCGCCGTCCCCGTGCATGGGCGAGGCGGGCCGTCATCGCCGCGCGCATGACCGGATCGCCCGCGGCGCCTCCCGTCGTGCCGGATCCCCCTGGGGCGTCGACCGGTGCCCGGCCGTCCTCCGCTCCGCTGTCGCCCGCATGGAGGAGCGCCAGCAGCGGCTCCATGTCGAGAGGCACGAGGTCGTCGGCGGCGAGGGTCGCGAGGGCCACCCCGCTCGGCTTGATGTAGAGGACGCCGTCGATCTTGACCGACGCGTTGCCGCCGCCCCCCCGCGCGAACTCCGGGTCGCGGCCGAACCGGCGGGCGACCCCGATGACCTCGTCCATCACCGCATCCGGCGGCGGGGGAAGTGTTCGACGCCCGCCCTGCGCGGCGCTCATCGGGCGGCCCCCGAGGTGACCATCGGCGTTCCGGGAGGCGCCCCCGACGCTGCCGCGCGGATGAGCTCCGCTCCCAGCTCGGCGAACCAGCGGATGCGCGCCTCGCCGTCGGCGAAGCCGGCGCTCGGCCGGCCGTTGCCGTCCACGTAGCCCGGCCTGCCTGATGCCCGGGCCTGCTGGTGGGCCACGACCACGCACGTGGCTTCGCGGAAGGCGGCGCGGGCCATCGGCGACGGCAGCGATCCGTCCATACAACGGGGCTCGAGCGCCATGCGCGCCCGGGTGTTGTGCTCCGTTCCGGCCATGACGATGATGCCCGCCGCGCGGAAGGCAGCGACGTACGCATCGACGACCTCCGGCCGGTTCCGGTTCGGGATCAGCTCGGCGGCGTGGATCCCTCGATCGAGCAGGCGCTGCGCGAGCGCCTCCGGGGGGTCCTCCCAGGGGCACACCGGCGATGCGCCGTCGGCCAGGGTGGGGTAGCAGGGAATGCCACCCAGCTCGAGGATCAGCAGGTAGGCGTCGTCGAACGAGACTGCCGACTCGGGCACGAACGCCGGCCGACCGGCCTTCATGAGCCGTGACCGAAGCTCGCCCTGGACCGAGCCCGGGTCGTCCACCGCGATGTCTACGGGCGCGCCGAACGCGCGGGCGAGGAGCGCCGCCCGGCGCCCGGGAGGGACGAGCTGGAAGAGGGCCTCCTGGAAGGCCTGGGCCACGTGGCGTTCCTGCAGCACGACCCAGGAGCTCGGCACGCCGGCCCGCTCGGCAATCCTCGCGGAGATGATCTCCTCGGTCAGCGGGATCTCGAGGCCGGCCTCGGCGAAGCAGGCGAGGAGCCGCGGCACCATCGCTCGCATCCGGTCGGCGTCCGCGGTCCGGACCTGCTCGAGGAGACGAATCGCGGTCGCCGTCGGCGCTGCAAACGGGTCGACACCCTTGCCGCACAGGTAGATGCGCCCGGGGTTCGCAGGGTCGTTGACCTTCACGGCTGCGTCGCGCAGCGAATCGATCACGCCGATGAACTCGAGGCCGAAGAGCGGGACGATGCCCGCCGCCGTCGCGGCGTCGGCGAACCGCCGGTAGATTCGGTGGTCGTGGAAGTTCGACGCGCCGAGGACCGCGATGCCTTCGGACGCGGCGGCCCGGACGGCGTCCTCGGCGTTCTCGAAGGCCGAGAAGTTGGGCGGCAGGTGGACATGGGTGTTGAGCACGGGGGGCACCTGGTTCACAGGATCGTCGTCGTGACGTCGAAGGCCTCGGCCACGGCCCGCATCTCGTCGATGGTGAGGCCCTCGGCGCGCTCGCCGTTGACCAGGTCCATGTACTCGTAGCGCGCTGCCGCCTCGGCGTACTCGATCCGGTCCACGGCGCGTGTCACCGAGACGTCGGATCGAGCCATGACGCCGTGCTTCGACCAGAGCACGACTCGGTGCCGCCGCAGGCTCTCCACGTTGGCCTCCATCAGCTCCTTCGAGCCCGGCAGCATGAACGGCAGGACGCCGATCCCTGCCGGCAGGTTGACGATCGTCTCGGCCTCCCAGCGCAGCAACCGCCGACTGAAGCGCTCCTCGTCCTGGTAGGCCGGGACGTGGCTCAGGTAGGTGAGGTGCGGTGGCTGGGCATGGACGACGGCGTGGAAGTTCGTGCCGGTCCGGGCCACCGTGTCGTCGTGGACGGCGAGATGCGAGTTCCATTCGACCGTCAGCCGCTCGAACAGGCGGCTGGGCGACGTAAGGAGCGTCCCCGTCGTTCCGCCGTCCTCGATCCGGACGACGCCCAGGTTCGCCACCGGGTCCGCCGCGATGTCGCGCAGGCGGCGACCGGAACCGGTGA
The DNA here is from genome assembly GCA_963739365.1 of uncultured Chloroflexia bacterium. Taxonomy (GTDB): domain Bacteria; phylum Chloroflexota; class Limnocylindria; order Limnocylindrales; family CSP1-4; genus CTSoil-043. Next base: position 48,650 of record CAVUAG010000017.1, read on the forward strand.
CGATGACGTGCTGCCCGACGAGCCGTGGGGCCGGCACCGGCAGGATGATCTGCTCCGCGACAGGGAACCGTCGCCGGATCTCGATGGGCCAGCCGATGCAGACCGAGATGTTGCCGGCCGCGCCCTCGGCGGCGTCGATCGTCGCGAGCCGCTGGCCGCCCTCACCGATGGACGCGAGGATCTCGTCGAGCTCCGGGAAGGGTTCCTTGATGGCCACGTGTGTCTCCCTGCGGGTGGGACAGTCCGGGGCACGCCCCGATGAGCGGGATCAGCCCCAGCCGGCCGCCGTGCCGCCGGCACGAGCCGCGACGCGCGCTTCGGCCTCGCCGGAGGCGAGGTAGGCCCGGTACGGATCGGCCGGCAGGCCGCGCGCGACGCGGAGATCGGCGAGGAGTGGCCGGACGTCGGTCGAGAAGGCGTCCTGGAGCTGGCGGTTGGCCTCCAGCACGTCGCCGGCTGCCTGGGCGGCCAGCAGCGCCTCGCGATCGACGAGAAGCGCCTTGGCCACGGTCTCCTGGAGGTTCAGGACGCTCCGGATCATGGCCGGGACCTTCGGTTCGATGTTGTGGCACTGGTCGAGCATGTAGACGACCTCGTTCGCGCAGCGCTGGGCATCCGGGTCGGTGTCGTCCCGCATCGCGTTGACGAGCTCGTGGGCAATCCGGAAGAGCTGGTACGGATCGATCGAGCCGACCATGAGGTCGTCGTCGCCGTACTTCTTGTCGTTGAGGTCGAAGGCGGCCAGCCGGCCTTCGGCCAGCAGCAGCGCCACGATCTGCTCGATGTTCACGCCCATGGCGTGGTGGCCGGTGTCCACGCAGACTCCAGCCTGGTCGCCCAGCCGGCGGCAGACCGCGAGCGACTGGCCCCAGTCCTGGACGTCCGTGGAGTAGAGGGCGGGCTCGTAGAGCTTGTACTCGAGGTAGAGGCGGACGCCGGCAGGCAGGTGGGCGTACGCCTCCCGGAGGCCTTCGACAAGGCGGTGCCGCCGCCAGCGCAGATCGTCCTGGCCCGGGTAGTTGGTGCCGTCGCCCAGCCAGACCTTGACGGCCTGGGCGTTCATGGCCGCCGCGATCTCGCAGCATTCCACGATCGCGTCGACGGCCTTGGCCCGGACCCGGGGGTCCGGGTTGCAGATCGAGCCGAGCTTGTAGTCCTCGTCCTGGAACGTGTTGCTGTTGATCCCGCCGATCCGGAGCCCGCGCTCACCGGCGTAGGCCGCGAGCGCCGCGTAGTCGTCGACCCGGTCCCAGGGGATGTGGAGGGAGACGGAACCCGCGATGCCGGTGTACCGGTTGACGGTCGCCGCGTCGTCGATCTTCTCGAAGACCGTCCGCGGCACACCCGCCTGCGGGAAGACCCGGAACCGAGTCCCCGTGTTCACGAAGCCCCAGGACGGGATCTCGATGTTGATGCCCGACATGGCCCACTCCACGCGCTCGAGCGGCGAGGCGGTGGCGGAGCGGGCGACGGCCGCGATCGTGGGCATGGGGCTCTCCTTCATCAGGACGCGGTGGATGCGGGCTGGCAGCGAGCGGTGACGTCGGCGAAGCGCGCCCGGGCCTCCGCCCAATCGCCCTCGGGCTCGTACTCGACCTCCGGGAACGAGCGGGCGATGAGCTCGCGCGCCTCGGCGACCGAGGCCAGCTCGCCGGCGGCGATCGCCTGGACGCAGATGTTGCCGGACGCCGTCGCCTCGACCGGCCCGGCCCGCACCGGGAGCCCTGTCGCGCTCGCGGTCAGCCGGCAGAGGAGCCGGTTGTTCGACCCGCCGCCCACCGCCTGGATGGCCTCGATGGGATGGCCGGAGGCGCGGGCCAGCTCCTCGACCGCCACGGCATAGCGGAGGGCGAGGCTCTCGAGAATCACCCGGACCAGCGTCCCGTGATCGGCGGGGACCGGCTGGCCCGTCTCGGCGCAGAACGCACGGACGCGGGCGGGCAGGTCGCCCGGGCGTAGGAAGCGCTCGTCGTCGGGATCAATGAAGGCGGTAGACGCGGGGGCTGCCTCGGCGAGCTCGGCGAGCTCCGCGTAGGAGGGGCCATCGCCCGCCGGCCAGAGCGCGCGCCGGCTCTCCTGGACAAGCCAGAGGCCCACCACGTTGCGCAGCAGGCGGATCGTGCCCTCGACGCCGCCCTCGTTGGTCAGGTTGGCGGCCAGGCTGACGGCGGTGATCACCGGGGCGGCGACCTCGAGCCCGATGAGCGACCAGGTGCCGGAGCTCAGGAAGGCGGTCGTCGGACCGGCCAGCGGCGCGCCGACCACGGCCGACGCCGTGTCGTGCGAGCCCGGCGCCACCACAAGGGCGTCGCGCAGGCCCGTCTCGTCCGCGATCTCTTCGCGCAGGGAGCCCAGGATCGTGCCTGGAGCCACGACCGGAGGCAGGATCGCGGTCGGGATGCCGAACCGCTCGAGGAGCGGCCGCGCCCAGTCCCGGGCGATCGGGTCCAGGCACTGGCTGGTGCTCGCGTTCGTGTACTCGGCGACGGTACTGCCGGCCAGGAAGTGGTGGAAGAGGTCGGCCATCATGAGCATCCGGTCGGCCTGGCCCAGCAGTGGATCGCCGGCCCGGACCATCGACCAGAGCTGGTAGAGCGTGTTGATGGGCATCATCTGGATGCCCGTCGCGGCATAGATCTCGTCGCGCGGGACCACCGCGAATGCGAGGTCCAGGATCCCCTCCGTGCGCCGATCCCGGTAGTGGACCGGGTTGGCCAGGAGCCGGCCGCGGCCATCCAGGAGGCCGAAGTCCACGCCCCACGAGTCGACGCCGACGGACGCCACGGACCCGCCCGCCGCGGCGCGACGGAGCCCGGCAGTCACGTCGCCGAAGAGGCGCAGGAAGTCCCAGTGGAGCGTGCCCGCAAGGGTGACCGGGACGTTGGGGAACCGGTGGACGTCCTCGAGGGCAAGGCGATCGCCGTCGAAGGTGCCGACCACGGCACGCCCGCTCTCGGCTCCGAGGTCGACTGCGACCATCCGGAGCGGGCTGTCAGTCAAGGCGGAAGACCTCCTCGAGCCGGCGATGGAATCCCGTCGCCGGGTCCGTGCAGGGGTCGATCAGGGCGGCCATCTCGGCCTGCCAGCGGGCATTGACCGGCGCCGTGTCCATCAGCGCGCGGAAGCGGTCGAAGTCCTCGACCTCGAAGCACCCGAACAGGTCGTCGTCCCGCAGGTAGAGGGAGTAGTTGCGGCAGCCGGCGGCGCGGAGGGCGTCGAGCATCTCCGGCCAGACGGCGGTGTGGCGGCGCCGGTACTCGGCCTCGGCTCCCGGCAGGAGCTTCATGGTGAAGGCAACGCGTTCCATGGCTGTCCCCGGGAGAGGGCAGCCCCGGCGGCAGGAGGTCGCCGGGGCTGCGGGTCCGTTCCTAGAAGTCGAAGTCGTCGATGTTCGTCTCGTCGAACCGGAAGGCCGGCCCGAGGATGACGACGCTGTCCGCTCCGATGGTGTACGGCTGGTCGTTGTTGAGCCCCGGCACCGTGAAGGCTTCGCCTTCTGCACCGGTGATCTCGCCGCTGACGAGCTTGAGCGCGATCTGCGCGGAGAGGTAGCCGAGGTCGGGGACACTCCACAGGCCGAAGACCGGGGAGGTGCCGTCCTTGACGAACGGCCGCATGTCGTTGGGGAAGCCGAGGCCGGTCACCTTGACCGCGTCCGACTTGCCGGCCTGGGAGACGACCTGGGCGGCCGCGAGGACGCCGACCGTCGTCGGGGCGACGATGACCTTGAGGTCCGGGTACTTGGTCAGCAGCGCCTGCGCCTGCTGGGTGCTCTTGGTCGCGTCGTCGTCGCCGTAGACGGTGTCGACGAGCTTGAGCCCGGCGTACTTGGCCTCCGTCAGGGTCGTCTTCATGAGCTCGATCCAGGCGTTCTGGTTGGTGGCCGTGGCGGCCGCCGAGAGGATCGCGATCTCGCCGGTGCAGCTCGGGGCGAGCTCGCAGGCCCAGTCGGCGAGGTTGACACCGACGCCGCTGAAGTCGACCTGGTTGACGAAGACGTCGTACGCGCCGACCGCGGGGCTCGAGTCGAACCCGACGACCTTGATGCCCTTGGCCATCGCCTCCTTGAGAGCCGGGGCGACCTCGTCCTTGCCATCGGCCGAGATGATGATCGCGGAGACTCCCTGCGTCGTGAGGTCCGTGATGAAGGGGATCTGGAGATCCGCCTTGGCCTCGTTCGGCCCGACCTGGATGACCGTGGCGCCGGCCTCTGCGGCTGCCTTGTCGACCCCGACCTTGGCGGCGGCGAAGTACTGGTTGACGATGTCCTTCGGCAGGAAGCCGAGGGTCACGTCTCCGGCGGGTGCCTCCGACGCCTCCGCGGACGGGGCGGCCGTCGAGCCGCCCGAACATGCCGACAGCACGAGTGCTGCGGTGCCGACGATGGCAACCCATCGTCCGGCAGATGTGAGCTTCAAGTCCGTTCCTCCTCTATGCCTGGGTAGCTGCCTGCTCACCACTCGGGATCGAGTCGGCCGGCGGGCGCCGGCCTCTGCGGGCTCGATCGAATGCCGACTTGGCATGGTGACCAAAGGTGGGAATGACGACCGAGAGAATCAGGAGCAGCCCGAGGGCGATGCTCTGGACCTCGACCGACACGCTGGCGAGCCGGAGGGCATTCTGCATGACCGCCACCGTCAGGACGGCCAGGACGGTGCCCGGGATCGTGCCCGACCCGCCGAAGATGTTGGCGCCTCCGAGCAGGACGACCGTCACGGCTGTGATGGTCATGCCCGAGCCGGCATCGGCCCGGGCGCTCGAGAGGCGGGAGGTGAGGATCACGCCGGCCAGTGCCGCGACGGTCCCCGACAGCATGAACATGCCGATGCGGAGGCGGGCGACCCGGACCCCGGAGAAGCGCGCCGTTCCGGCATTCCTGCCGACCGCGAAGGTCTGGCGGCCGATCCACGTCCGGTGGAGCACGATGCCCAGGACCAACGCGATCGCGAGGAAGACCACGAACGACCACGGGATCGCCGTCCCGGGCACGTCCCCGAACCCGAGCTCGGTGAACCACGGCGGGAAGTCGCTCACGCCCCGCGGGCCGAGGATGATCAGGGCCATGCCCCGGAAGAGGGCAAGCGTGCCCAGTGTCACGACGAGCGACGGCAGGCCGCCCAGGGCGACGAGCGTCCCGTTCAGGAGCCCGCCCATCGCGCCGATGACGAGGACGATCGGGATCCCGATCTCGAGGGGCACGCCCGCGGCCCACATGAAGCCGAGGGCGGCGCTCGCCAGCCCGGCCATCGACTCGACCGACAGGTCGATCTCGCCGAGGATGATGAGCAGGGTCAGCGGCAGGGCCATGATCGCCACTTCCATCAGGGCGGAGACGAGGTTCGAGAAGTTGCCGGGCGTCAGGAAGAACGGCGACAGCGAGTTGCCGACGACGATCAGCCCCAGGAGGGCGACCAGGAGGAGCGTCTCCCAGCGGGCGAGGAGCCGGGTCCATCGGCGTGGGCCCGGGCCGGATCGAGTCATTGCGCTCATCGCGGACCGCTGCGGGTGTTCGCGCGCTGGACGCTGCGCCGGATGACCTGGTCGCCGGCGATCGCGACCAGGATGACCAGGCCGTAGATGGCCTGGAGCCAGAACTGCGAGAGACCGACGAGGATCAGGGCGTTGGCGATGAACCCGAGGAAGAGGGCGCCGATCGCGGCACCGGCGAGGGTCCCGGTCCCGCCGAGAGTGTTGACCCCGCCGACCACGACCGCGGCGATGATCGCCAGCGTTGCGCCCGTCGCGGCGGTGCCGTTGATCGTCCCGAACTGCATCACCCACATCACGCCGGCAAGGCCCGCGAGCAGGCCGCACACGGAGAACGCGACGAACACGACGCGCCGGGAAGGGATGCCCAGGACGGCGGCGGCCTCGGGGTTGCTTCCGACGGCGTAGACCTGGCGGCCGAAGCGGGTCGAGCGGAGCAGCACCATCCCGACGGCGACGACGGCGATGGTCAACAGGACGAACACCGGGATGCCCAGCACGTCGGCTCGGGCCCAGTCGGTGAACCCATCCGGGAGTCCCGCCACCGGGACCTGGTCCGGGCCTGCGATCACGTAGCAGGATCCCGCGGAAGATGCTCATCGTGCCCAGGGTCGCGACGATCGCCGGCACCCGGAGCACCGTGACGATGAAGCCGTTGACCATGCCCAGGACCAGGCCGATGGCGAGCCCCATGGCGACCGCCCCGATGGGGTCGAGCACCTGGAGCTCCAGGGTGCGGGCAACGCTGTAGGCCACCAGCCCGATGATCGCCTCGACTGACAGGTCGATTCCGCGGGTGATGATGACGATCGCCTCGCCGACTGCGGCCACCGCGACGATCGCGGCGAGGGTCGCGACCTGGCTGAAGTTGGACACCGAGAGGAACTGCGGAGCGATGAGCGACACGCCGGCGCCAAGCACGAACATGATCGCGACCAGGCTCAGCTCCCGCTGGCGGCCGATCGCCATGAGCCACCGGTAACGGGCCGGCCTGGCCTCCATCGGCGGCGCCACGGGCAGCTCAGCCACGGGGCGCCTCGCCCGCGGAGGCGGCCGGGAAGTCCCCTTCGTCGGCGGCGAGGTTGCCGGTCGCAGCGAACATCACGCGCTCCTGGGTCGCCTGGTCGCGGGAGATCTCGGCGGTGACCCGGCCTTCGTGAAGGACGACGATCCTGTCGGACATCGCGAGCACCTCCGGCAGGTCGCTCGAGATGAGGATGATCGCGAGGCCCGAAGCCGCCAGCTGCGAGATGAGCCGGTGGACCTCGACCTTGGCCCCGATGTCGATGCCGCGGGTGGGCTCGTCGAGGATCAGAACCCGCGGCCCTGATGCCAGCCACTTGGCCAGGACGACCTTCTGCTGGTTGCCGCCGGACAGCGCTCCGACCTCCTGGTCGACGCCGGTCATCCGCACGTTGAACTGCTCGGTGTGTTCAGTTGCCACCCGGCGCTCGGTCGAGGCGGAGACCAGGAGCCGGGGAAACAGGCGCGGCAGGATCGGCAGCGTCACGTTCTGGGCGATCGTGAAGTCGAGCACGAGGCCTTCCTGGTGGCGGTCCTCTGGCAGGTAGGCGATGCCTTCGTGCATGGCGGCGGACGGGGCCGCGAAGTCCACGAGCTTGCCGGCGAGACGCACCTCGCCGCTGTCGCGACGGTCGATCCCGAACAGGACCCTCGCGACCTCGGAACGGCCGGCGCCCACGAGCCCGGCGAGTCCCAGGATCTCGCCGGCGCGCACGGAGAACCCGACGTCGCGAAAGACGCCCACCCGCGTCAGGCCGCTCACCTCGAGCAGGACCTCGCCGATCGGGTTCTCCACCTTCGGGAACAGCGAGACCGTCCGGCCGACCATGTGGCGGATGAGGTCGGCGGTGGTGAGCTCGTTCGTTGCCGCCGTGACGACGTGACGGCCGTCGCGGAAGACGGTCGCTCGATCACACAGCGCGAAGACCTCGTCCAGTCGGTGGCTGACGAACAGGATCGCCACGCCGCGCTCGCGAAGCCGGCGCACGATCGTGAACAGGCGCTCGACCTCGTGGGCGGACAGGGACGCCGTCGGCTCGTCGAGGATGAGCGCGCCGGCATCGACGGACAGGGCCTTGGCGATCTCGATCAGCTGCTGGTCCGCCATCGAGAGACCCCGGACCGGGGCGCCGACATCGAACTGGACGTCGAGCTCGTCAAAGAGCGCCTTCGCCGCCCGGCGCATGCCGCGCCAGTCGATCGAGCCGAGGGCGCCCGAGGGCGCATGGCCGATGAACACGTTCTCGGCGACGGTCAGGTCTGGAAAGAGCCGCGGCTCCTGGTGAACCACGGCGATGCCGAGCGCGCGGGACTGGGCAGGCCCGTGGATCAGGGTGGCCACGCCGTCGAGCAGGATCGTGCCGCGGTCCGGCTGGTGGACGCCGGCCAGGATCTTGACGAGCGTGCTCTTGCCCGCGCCGTTCTCGCCGACCAGGGCGTGGATCTCGCCCGAGCGGAGGTCCATCGAGACGTCCGCCAGGGCCGCCGTTGCCCCGAAGCTCTTGGAGATCCCCCTCAGCTCGACGCGCGGCGGACCCGGGGCAGCCGCGGCGACCGTCACGAACCTGCCCTCGCACCGGGCGCGAGGCCGGCTTGTTCGCGATCGCTGCCGGATCGGCCGCGCGGAGCCGCGGCGCGGGCTGCCGCGGAATCGGGACTCGGCCCGACCTCCCGGACGTCGATGCCGGCCACGCGGAGCGCGGCGACCATGCTCGGTGGCGCCTCGTCGTCGGTGAATACGCCGGTCAGCCGCTCGGTCCGACAGAAGGTCGCCGACGCGATGCGCTCCCACTTCGTGTGGTCGACGACCGCGAAGACCTCACGCGCCGCGGCCACCATCGACCGCTTGATCTGGGCCTCCTCCTCCATGGCGTCCGAGAGGCCAGCCTCGATCGAGAACCCGGCCGCCCCCAGGAATGCCTTCTGAACGTTGACCCGGCGGAAGACGCCGTCGCCCAGGGGCCCAACCACGGACAGGGCCTCCCAGCGGACCCGGCCGCCCAGCATGAGGACGGTGATCCCGGGATGGCCCGCCAGCTCGGAGGCGATCCGGATGCTGTTGGTCACGACCGTGAGCCCGTGCCAGGCGCTGCGCCCCATGAGGTGGCGGGCGATGAAGAGCGCCGAAGTGCTGGCGTCGAGCACGATGCTCTCGCCGTCGGCGATGCACGCTGCCGCGGCCGCCCCCATCCGGGACTTCTGCTCGCGCTGGAGGCCCTCGCGGATGTCGAAGGCCAGCTCCGGGCGGACGTCTCCGACGGAGATGGCGCCTCCGTGGGTGCGAATGACGCGGCGCTCGCCCTCCAGGACGACGAGGTCCTTGCGGATCGTCACCGGCGAGACGTGGAACCGCCCCGCGAGCTCCGTCACCCGGGCTCGGCCGTCCTCCATCACGATCCGCGCGATCTGCTGCTGGCGCTCGCGCGCGAAGACGCCATCGGGCAGCTCGGCGGCCTTCGCGGTCACGGCGGTCTCCTCCAGCGTGCGGAGGGCTTCGTTTGGTTGCGATTGCGCACACTTTGCATCGCACCCGAGTCGAATGTCAAGTCGTAACCGGGTGGAGGCTGGCGAGACGGCGGTTGATCAGGTGGGGACGGGCCCGCCCATCTCCGCGCGAGTCGGGGGTTGCGCGCCGGCCCGCGTGCAGGTGATGGCCGCCGCACGGTTGGCGAATGCCAGGCCCCGGCGGAGCGCATCAGCTGGGATCTCCCGGAGCCGCGTCCGGTCCAGCCAGCCAGCCTCCTGGAGCCAGGCGAGGAGGGCGGACGTGAAGGCATCGCCCGCGCCGACCGTGTCGGCGACGAGGACCGGCCCTCCAGGGACCTCGACACGGCCGCCGGCCCCCAGCGCAAAGGCTCCGTCGGGGCCGCGGGTGACGACGACGACGCCGGGGCCACGACGGAGCCAGTCCGTTGCCGCCACGTCCGGCGCCGTCTCGGGATAGAGCCAGGCCAGATCGGCCCGGCTCACCTTGACGACGTCCGCCAGGGAGATCCAGCCCTCGAGTCGCGCGACATACGTCGAGTGATCGCCGACGAGGCTTGGGCGGACGTTCGGGTCGAGGCTGATGACCCGGCGGCCGTGCTCGCGGCGCATGATCGCCTCGAATGCCGATGCGCCGGGCTCGCGAACCATCGAGATCGAGCCGAGATGCAGGGCGCCGACCTCGTCGGGGAAGGCCGCGGGCAGATCCTCGACGCGCAGCAGGCGATCCGCCGTGCCCTCGCCGTGGAACGCGTAGACCGGCTCGGCGCCGGCCTCGAGGTGGACGATGGCGAGGGTGGACGGCTCGTCACCTTCGAGCACGAACCGGCAGTCGACGCCGTCGGACTCGAGGCGGCGGCGAAGCATGCGGCCGAACGGGTCCTGCGACACCCGTCCCACGAACCCCACGGACACGCCCAGCCGGCCGAGGCCCATGGCGACGTTGAACGACGAGCCCCCGGCCCGCGCAACGTAGGTTGGCTCGTCACCTTGGCCGAGGGGGACGAGGTCGATGAGCGCCTCTCCGCAGACGAGGATCATCGAGGCTTCCTCCAGTTGATCCTTCACGCGGCCGGCCGCGCGACGCTCGGTCGCCGTCAGCCGATCAGAGCTTCCTGGCGGAACGTCGTGGCGTCCTCGAGTCGGCGCCGGATCGCGCCGAGGAACCGTGCCCCCAGCTCGCCGTCGACCAGGCGGTGGTCGGCCGAGAGCGTGAGCTTCATGATCGATCGAACCGCCAGGCCGTCGCCGATCGCGACCGCCGTCGGGATCGCGCTCGCGACCGCGAGGATGGCGGCCTCGCCGGGGTTGATGATCGCGCTGAACTCCTCGACCCCGAACATGCCCAGGTTGGAGACCGTGAACGTGCCGCCCGTCATGTCGTCGATCGGCAGCGTCCCCTCCCGGGCCTGCGCGGCCAGGGCGACGGCCTGATCGTGGAGGTCGCCGATCGGCAGGCGGTCCGCGTCCCGGATGACCGGGACGACGAGGCCGCCGGGCAGCGACACCGCGAGGCCGAGGTGGACCCGCCGGCGCGGCCAGACGGAGACCCCGTCGGTGCGCGAGTTGACGTCCGGGAACTCGGCCAGCGTCTGGGCCGTGGCGGCCAGGACGAAGTCGGTGACGGTGAGGTTCGTGCCGCCGCCCTTGAGCTCCGCCCGCAGGGCGAGCAGGGCCGTCACGTCGACGGCCATCGTGACCGTGAAGTGGGGAGTCGTGGTCCAGCTGTGGGTCAGGCGGTCGGCGATGACCCGGCGCATCCGGCTCAGAGGGCGCGGCTCCTCCTCGCCCTCGACGGAGGACATCGGCGGCACCGCGACGGGAGCAGCGACGGCCCGTGGCTCGGCCGGGGGCGCGGTCGCGACGGAGACGCCTGCCCGGGCCGCGATGGCCGCCCGGACGTCGCGCTCGACGATCCGTCCCTCGGGGCCGGTGCCGGTGATCGTGCGGGGGTCGAGCCCGGCCTCGGCGGCGACCCTGCTCGCGCGCGGGCTGATCGCGAGGCGGCCGGTGGGCGAGGGGACGGACGCGGCCGCGGGAGCCGCTGCCGCCCCCGCCGCCCCGGAGGAGGTGGGGGCCGCGGGGGCGGAGACGGGCGGAGAGGTGGGTGGCGCAGCCGAGGGAACGGCCGCGAGCGGGGCCGTGACGGCGGGGCCGGCTCCGTCGGCAGGGATGGCCTCACCGGCTTCGCCCACGTAGGCGCAGATCGCGTTGACCGGGACGACGTCGCCCTCGGCGACCAGCCGCCGCAGGAGGACGCCGTTCTCGAACGATTCGACCTCCATGGCCGACTTGTCGGTCTCGATCTCGAAGAGGATGTCGCCCCGGCGGACCGGGTCGCCTTCGTTCTTGTGCCAGGCAATGACGACGCACTCTTCGGTCATCTGGCCGGGCTTCGGCATGCGGATGGCGTGAACCATGACGACAGCCTCCGGCTACACGAGGGCCAGGACGGCCCGGACGACGTCCCCGGCATTCGGCAGGAACGCCCGCTCGAGGCTCTCTGCCTGTGGGGAGATGCCGTTGGCGGCACCGATCCGGCCCACCGGCGCGTCGAGGAAGTCGAACGCCTCGAGCTGGATCCGGGCCACGATCTCGTTGACGTAGCTGCCCACGAGAACCGCCTGGCTGGCGACGACGCAGCGTCCGGTCTTGCGGACCGAGGCCAGGACCGTCTCCATGTCGAGCGGGACCAGGCTGCGGAGGTCGATCACCTCGGCTGCGATCCCGTGCTCGGCGGCGAGCGTCTCGGCGGCGGCGAGGCAGGTCGGGGACCGCCGGGCCCCAGCCCACGAGCGAGACGTCGGTACCCTGCCCGCGCGACGCGCGCCTCGCCGATCGGGACGAGGTAGTCCTCAGCCGGCACGACCCCCTTCACGGGGTACAGGCCCTGGCTCTCGACGAAGAGGACCGGGTTGTTGGTCCGGATCGCGGACTTGAGGAGCCCCTTCGCGTCAGCCGGGTTGGCGGGATAGATGACCTGCAAGCCCGGGATGTGGGTGAAGATGCTCTCCAGGGATTGGGAGTGCTGGCCGCCGTAGCCCTTGCCGGCACCGACGGAGGCCCGGATGACGAGCGGCACCTCCACCTGGGCGCCGCTCATGTAGTGCCACTTCGCGGCCTGGTTGGCGATCTGATCGGAGGACATCAACGCGAAGTCCATGTACATCAGCTCGACCACCGGCCGGAGGCCGACGATCGCCGCTCCCACCGCGGTCCCGCAGATGGCGGCCTCGCTGATCGGGGTGTTGAAGACGCGCTCGCGCCCGAACGCCTCGAGGAGTCCCTTCGTCAGCTTGAACGCGCCGCCGTAGTCGGCCACGTCCTCGCCGTAGTGGATCACCCGCCCGTCGCGCGTCATCTCCTCGACGAGCGCCTCGCGCAGGGCGTCCTTGTAGCTGATCGCGCCGTTCGCATCGCGGCTGGCCACCGGGGGTTCGGCGTAGGTGACGACGGCGGGCGCCCCGTCGGGCACGTCGGCGACGGTGTCGGTATAGAGGTATGCGAGCACGTCCGCGGGATCTGGGTCCGTGGCCTTCGATGCCCGGACCGCCGCCCTGGCGTTCCGGTCGCGGACGCGGGCCTGCACCTCCGCCACGCGCGGCCGCGTCGGCGATGCCGGCCTCCACGAGCTGGCGGCCGAGGCGATCGATCGGGTCCACGGCCCGCCAGGCCGACTCCTCCTCCCGGGTCCGGTACTCATGGCGCGGATCGGAGAGCGAGTGCCCGTAGTAGCGGTACGTGGAGGCCTCGATCAGAACCGGTCCTTCGCCGGCGCGGCAGAGGGCTGCGGCCCGACGCACTGCGTCGCGCACGGCAAGGACGTCCATGCCGTTGACGACCTCGGCGTGCATGTTGTTGTCGGCAAAGCCGGCGGCCCGGCGGGCGAGATGGCTGACGCCCATCACCTCGTCGTCGGTCCGGTGGGTCATGCCGTAGTGGTTGTTCTGGATCAGGTAGATGATCGGCAGGCCGTGGGCCCGGTCGCCGGCGAGATGATTGGTCCACTGGTCCTGGGCTGCCCAGTTGAGCGACTCGAGGACCACCCCGTTCGCGTACGCGCCGTCGCCGGCGAAGCAGCAGACGACACGGTCGGCCTGCTCGTAGCGGATGGCCATCGCCGCGCCCGTCGCGATCGGCACGCTGCCGCCGACGATCGCGTTCGCGCCGAGGTTGCCGGTCGAGAAGTCGCCGATGTGCATCCCGCCGCCGCGCCCGTGGCTGTAGCCCTCCTCCTTGCCGAAGAGCTCGGCGATGACGCGGAAGAGGTGCTCCTCGAGGGCGGCTTCCAGGAGCGCCTCGCGCGTCTCGGCCGGGGAGCCCGGGACGCGGTCGTGAAGCTGCTCGATGGTCATCCGGCGGATCGCGGCGAAGCCCTTGGCGATCGCGTCGCCGTGGCCGCGGTGGGAGCTCGTGACGTTGTCGTCGGGCCGCAGCGCGGACGACGCGCCGACGGCCGTCCCCTCCTGGCCGATCGAGACGTGGGTCGGGCCGCGGTAGTCGTAGCCGGGCAGCGGGTCGTAGCCGCCGGACCGCAGCCGGACGATCATCTCCTCGAGCTCGCGGATCGCGAGCATGTCGTCGAGGAGCTCGAGCGCTCCGGCGC
>CAVUAG010000018.1:0-95524 GCA_963739365.1 uncultured Chloroflexia bacterium
AGCTGCTCTTCTGGGTCTATGACGACCTGCATTGCCCGAAGCCGCTCAGCCCGATGTACGAGGACATCGGCGGCTGGTGGCTGTCCTGCGATCACATGTTCCGGCGGTTCGGCACACCGTTCGCGACCGACTGGGTCTGCAAGAACATCAACGGCTACCTGTACACGGCGGCGATCCCGGCCGAGGCCGGCCTCGTCGTCGAAACCCAAGAGTACAACTACCGCACCAACCCGATCGTGCCGGAGGCAGGTGACGCCGACTACGCGGCCAGGATCGGGGCCTACCTCGGCGCGGTGCTGCCCGTCTACGGGAACAACTTCGAGTCCTGGTGGCGCACCAGGTTCGTGCCCGAGATGACTCGCAACTTCGAGTACATCGAAGGCATGCTCGACCGGAAGGCGGACCTTGGCCTGGCCGATCTGGCGGTCCTCCTCGAGGACGCCATCGACATGCACGACCGCCACTGGAAGATCCACTGGATGCTGAACTTCGCGCAGCTGAGCGCGACGCTCAACCTCCGGGCGGTCATGGAGAAGACCCACGGCAAGATCGACGAGGTCCTGCTCGGTCGCCTCCAGAACTCGGGCAACGACCGGAACTGGGACAAGATCGGCGCGCTGTGGGAGATGAAGGAGGAGGTCAAGGGCGACGCTGAGCTCGCGCAGGCGTTCGCCGGGCTCACGGCCGCGGACATCATCCCGGTGCTCCAGTCCAGCGAGCGGGGCCGGCGCTTCATCGACGAGCGGGTCGTGCCGTACCAGAAGGAGTTCGGCTGGCACGCCGTCTGGAGCCACGAGTTCGTCTTCCCCTCGTTCCGCGAGGACATGACGCCGGTCATCCAGCTGATCCGCGACCAGTACTCGTCCGACTACGACTTCCCATCGAAGGTCGCCGCCCTCAGGGCGGACATCGACGCGGCCGCTCGGCAGATCCTCGAGGGGCTCGAGGGCGAGGCGCTCGAAGAGATGCGCGCCGCCAACGAGATCAACCTCAAGATGGCGCCGCTCACCCCGGATCACCACTTCTACATCGACCAGGGCGCCAACGCCCACGTCCGCCTCGTGCTCATCGCCATCGGCGAGAAGCTCGTGGAGATGGGCGTCCTCGACGCCCCGGACGACGTCATCTTCTTCCGCTACAACCAGCTCCGCGCGTTCATCGGGGATCCGTCCGGCATGGACGGCCGGGCCGTCGCGGGAGCTGCCCGAGCGAGGTGGCTGGCCGCGAACACCGTCGCGCCAAGGGACTGGGTCGGCACCGTGACCGCCACGCAGCTTGCCTTCCCGTACCTCAACCTGTGGGGCTTCCCGGACAAGTTCTATCGCTCCTCCGAGGAGGAGTACGGCAAGGTCAAGGGCATCGCCGGCTCGCCGGGCATCGTCGAGGGCATCGCCCGCGTCGTCGGGTCCGTGGAGCAGTTCGATAGCCTGCAGGTGGGCGAGATCCTCGTCTGCCAGATGACCAACCCGGCCTGGCAGGTCCTCTACGGCAAGATCACCGCCGTCGTCACCGACGCCGGAGGGTCAGCGTCGCACCCGGCCGTCCTGGCCCGCGAGTACGGCATCCCGGCGGTTGTCGGCACCTCGGCCGGCACCTTCCGCATCAGGACCGGGGACCGGCTTCGCGTCGACGGCAACGTCGGCGTCGTGGAGATCCTCGAGACTGCCGCGGTCGCCCCCGTCATCGGACTGGACTGAACGCCTCGCCATGACGCGCGATGCCACGATCTCGCGCAGCGTCCTGAGCGATCAGGTCAAGGACCGCCTGCTCCAGGCGATCCTTGACGGTCGCTACCCGCCGGGCTCCCGGATCGTCGAGACCCGGGTTGCCCGGGAGCTCGGGACGAGCCAGGCCCCGGTACGGGAGGCGTTGCGCGACCTCGAGGGGCTGGGCGTCGTGGAGACCGCCGCCTTCCGCGGAGCTCGCGTCCGCCGCCCGTCGGCGGACGAGCTCCTGGAGGCGTTCGTGATCCGCGCCGAGCTTGAGTCGCTCGGCGCCCGGCTCGCCATCCCGCGCCTGACCGACGAGGACCTCGAGGCCCTGGCCGGATTCGTCGACGAGATGCGGCGGTCGGCAGAGAACGGCGACTACTACGCCGAGGCGACCGCCGACGCGGCCTTCCACGGCCGGATCGTCGAGCTCGCCGGGAATGCGACGCTCGAGCGGGTCTGGCGGACGCTGGAGCCGTTCTCGCGCACCTACATCACGATGGTCGTGCCGGGTGTCGACCGGCGCCGGATCGCCGACCTGCACGCCCCGATCCTGGCCGCGCTCCGCCTGCGCGACCCGGACGTGGTGAGCTCCGTGCTCCATGATCACTTTCGCGACACCGCGGCGATGCTCGCCAGCCTCTGGGCGGCGCCTCCCACCGCGGGAGTGGAATCACCGCATCCCACGCCGGCCTGACCTGCCACCCAGCCCCCGAAAGGACGAGATGAACGACCAGCTGCAACTGTCCGAGGAGATGTCGGCCGGGACCGCCCGCCTGCGGGTGGACGTCCACGGCAGCCAGCCGCGCGAGCACGTCCTCGACGACCTGAACTTCCTGAACTACCGGCTCGCCGACGTCCGCATCTCACCGGAGGTGACGCTGGCCGAGCCCGACATCGTCTGGCACCAGGACGGCGAGAAGGCCGTTGCCTATGACGGCCGCGTGGTGACGTTCACCGGACCGTGGCCGGCCGGCCCGATCCAGAAGGTGGTCGTCGCAGTCCTGGCCCTCCGGATGGAGGAGACCGGCCTCCACCCGTCCCACAGCGCGGCCGTGCACTACCGTGGCCGGACCCTCCTCTTCCTCGGCGGCGAGTCCAACCACGGCAAGTCGATGGGCCTCATCGAGGCAGGTCGCCGCGGCGCGCTCCAGGTCGCCTCCGAGACCACGGTGATCGACGAGGACGGCCGCGCCGTCATGGGCTCCGTCGACACGTTCCTGCGCAAGCGGACGGAGGGGACGGAGCGCTCGGACAAGGCCGCGCCGAACAAGGGCGTCGAGAAGTTCTGGGGGGACATGCCCACCTGGGGCATGTACGAGGGCGTGCCCAACGTCGACCTGGTCATCGTGCCGGCGATCGATGGCAACTTCGACCCGGCCGCGAACGAGCTCATCCCGTTCGAGCGCCAGTTCCAGTTCCTGCATTCGCTGCAGAACTACTTCCTGACGAACGAGCTGCTTGCGCCAGGGCACGTCATGCCCCTGGTCGACAACGACCGACTCCGGGAGCGGCGTGCCGACTTCGTGGCTCGCTTCTGCGAGCGTCCGTTCCACTTCATCCGCGCGGCCACGCCCCAGGTCCTCCTGGACGAGGTCGACAAGATCCTCTGAGCGGCGCCTGGAGCACGGCGATGCACACGTTTGCCTACGCCCGGCCGGCGACGCTGGCCGAGGCGGTGGCCCTCCTCGACGCGCACGGGCCGGACGCCCGGGTCCTGGCCGGGGGCACGGACCTGGTCATCCGGCTCCGGGACGGCAGTGCCCGGCCGTCCGTCGTGATCGATGTCAAGCGCATCGCCGAGCTTCGCCCCGGGATCCGCGAGGACTCCGGCCGGATCACGATCGGCGCCACGACCGTGATGACGGACCTCGTCGCCGACGAGCGGGTGCGACGCCACTTCCCGGCCCTGGCCGAGGCAGCGGCGGTGGTGGGGTCTGTCCAGATTCGGAACCGGGCAACCCTGGCCGGCAACATCTGCAACGCGTCGCCCGCCGCCGACACCGCCCCGCCCCTCCTCGTCTATGACGCCACCGTCGTCGCGGAAGGATCCGGCGGGGCACGCCGGATCCCACTCGACCGCTTCTTCGTCCGCTCCGGCGTCACCACCCTCGGCCCGGGCGAGCTCGTCACCGCGATCGAGCTGCCTCTCCCCGGGCGACGCATGGGGGCCACGCATGTCCGGCGCACGCGTCGCCGCGGCCACGATCTCGCGTCGGTGACCCTGTGCTGCGCGGTGGACGAGGCGGGGGTCACGCGGCTCGCCTTCGGGAGCGTCGGGCCGCGGCCGCTGCTGCGGGTGGACGAGACCGGCATGCTGGCCGATCCGGGCGCGCCGTCGGAGGCGAGAGCTGCGATCCTCGAGGCGATGCTCGCCGACGCCAGCCCATCGCCGCGCTCGATGCGCGCCGGCCCGGCCTACCGCCTCGCGATGCTGCGCCTCCTGGGCATGCGCGCCCTGGCCACGGCGATCGAGCGGCTGGGAGAGGGGAGGTGATGGAGATGTTCACGACGCGGCCCATCACGGTGACCGTGAACGGGCTCCTGCGCCAGCTCGATGTCGCCGTCCACCACACGCTCCTCGACGTCCTGCGCGACGACCTTGCGCTCACC
This sequence comes from uncultured Chloroflexia bacterium, assembly GCA_963739365.1. GTDB lineage: Bacteria > Chloroflexota > Limnocylindria > Limnocylindrales > CSP1-4 > CTSoil-043. The sequence continues at coordinate 4,323 of CAVUAG010000018.1, forward strand.
GGCACGAAGGAGTGCTGCCTCGTCGGCGAGTGCGGCGCATGCACCGTCATCGTCGACGGACGCACGATCGACTCCTGCCTGGTCCTGGCCGTGGAGGCCGACGGGACCGAGATCACCACCGTCGAGGGGCTCGCGGTGGACGGGCGGCTCAGCCCGCTCCAGCAGGCCTTCCTCGACACGGGCGCCGTCCAGTGTGGCTTCTGCATCCCCGGCCAGCTCGTGTCGGGGACTGCCCTCCTGGCGCAGAACCCGCACCCGACCGTCCCCGAGATCCAGGAGGGCCTGGCCGGGAACCTCTGCCGCTGCGCCGGCTATCAGCAGATCACGGAGGCCGTCCTGGCGGCCGCCGAGGCGGACGACCGATGAGCGCGCCGGCGATCGGCGGCTCCCCGGCCCGGCTGGGAGGGCTCGACCGGGTGACCGGCGGCCAGCAGTACGTGGCCGACATCCCCATGCCGGACGTGCTGCACGCGAAGCTCGTCGCGCTCGACTGCGCGCGTGCCCGCATCGTCTCCATCGACACGAGCGCCGCTCTCCTGGTCCCCGGCGTCCGCCTGGTCATGACCGCGGCCGACCTGCCCCAGCCGATGCCGCGCTTCGGGCCCCAGTTCGAGGATCGCCCGATCCTGGCCGTCGACGAGACGAAGTACCACGGGGAGCCCGTGGCGGCCGTGGCCGCCGACACGAAGGACGCTGCCGAACGGGCCGCCGCCCTCGTGAAGGTCGCATACGAGGAGCTGCCGGCCGTCTTCACGATCGCCGCGGCGCTCGACCCGGCCGCGCCGCTCGTGCAGGACCCGGCCCTCCGCCCGGGCGATCCGCTGGCCCGCACGAACGTTCTCCGCGAGCACCACTTCGGCTGGGGCGACGTGGATGCCATGGCCCCGTCCGCCGATCTCGTCGTCGAGAACACCTGGACGTTCCCGATGGTGACCCATTTCGCCATCGAGCCCCACGCGTTCATGGCCGCCCCGGACGGCGACGGCATCGCTGTCTGGAGCACGATCCAACACCCGAACTGGCTGCAGCGCATCCTGGCGAAGATCCTCTCCCTGCCGCTCTCCAAGGTCCGGGTGTTCGCTCCGGACCCTGGCGGCGGGTTCGGCGGCAAGCAGCACGCGAAGCTCGAGCCGCTCGTTGCCCTGATGGCCCTGCGGGCGGGCCGGCCGGTGCGCCTGGTCCTGACCCTGGAGGAGACATTCCAGGCGGTTCGCCGTAACGCGACCGAGATCCACGTCCGGTCGGGGTTCCGCACCGACGGAACCCTCGTGTTCCGGGACATCAAGTCCGACTACCTGCTGGGCGCGTACGCGGACATCGCCGACCGGACGGTGACCAAGGGCAGCTACGCCGCCGTCGGGCCGTACCGGGTGCCGGCCGCGCGCGTCGTGGCCCGCAGCATCCTCTCCCACACCACGCCGTCGACGGCGTTCCGCGGTTTCGGCAATCCCCAGCCCATCTGGGCCGTCGAATCCACCATGGACGAAGCAGCCCGGGCGCTCGGCATCGACCCGCTCGAGCTCCGCCTCCGCAACCTCGCCCGGCGCGGCGAGGAGATCATTCCCGGCGACACGCCCGCCGACGGCGACTGGGCCCAGGCCGCGCGGAAGGCGGCCGACCTGATCGGGTGGGGGACGCCGCTCGCGGCCGGGCGGGGCCGCGGCATCGCGTTCGGCATCAAGTCGGGACCGACGACCGGACTCTCCTACTCGACGGTCCGGCTCCTGGCAGACGGCAGCGTCATCGTCTTCGCGGGCACGTCCGACATGGGCCAGGGTGCCCGCACGGTGTTCGCCCAGATCGCAGCGCAGGAGCTCGGCGCGCCGATCGACTGGGTCTCCGTGGTGATGGGCGACACGGCCGTCGTCCCGTACGACCAGCAGACCTCGGCCAGCCGGTCGACCGTCCTCATGGGGAACTCTGTCCTGGCTGCCTGCCGGGAGGTCCAGGCGAAAGTCCGGGCCATGGCCTCGCGGGTCCACGGGGTCGATGAGGCGCTCATCGTCGTCGAGGACGGCGTCGTCCGCCTTCCCGACCGCGAGCTGCCGATCGTCGACGTGCTGGGCCCGGGCCTCGGCCGACTCGGCGGCGAGATCATCGGCAACGGGGAGATGCGCAAGGAGGCCGAGCCCGGCCATCCCCTGGGCGGGAGCGCGGCGTTCTACGAGTTCAACTGCACCGCCGTGGAGGCCGAGGTGGACGAGGGGACGGGCGACATCGTCCTGGCCCGTTACGTGACGGTCTCCGATGTCGGGAAGGCGCTCAACCCGGCCCAGGTCAGGAGCCAGGACGAGGGTGCCGCGGTCCAGGGCCTTGGCCACACGCTCATGGAGCACTACATCTACGACGACACGGGTCGGATCCGGAACCTCGGGGCGATCGACTACCGGATTCCCACGAGCATGGACCTCCCGCTCGAGTTCCTCAGCGAGACCGTGGAGAACGCTGACGGCCCGGGTCCGTACGGCGCGAAGGGGATGAGCGAGGGGGCCCTGCTATGCGTCGCGCCGGCCGTTGCCGCGGCCGTCCGCGATGCGACGGGCGTCGTGATTCGCGACCTGCCCCTCACGCCGGAGCGCGTCTGGCGGGCCCTGCAAGAGCGGTCGAACGATTGACCCGAGGAGGATGAGCGAGGACGATGGGCAGGGAGGTCGGCCCGACCGGCGGGCTGCCGCCGGGCCAGGTCGTGAAGGCGGCGGGTTTCGTCCGCGAGCGGCGCGCCGGCGCGTCCGCGAGCCCCCTTCGTTGCCCTTCCCGTGAAGATCCGGGGCGCCACCGGGTCCATGGTCGACCCCGTCGCCGTCATCTGAATGCAGGTCAGCGAAGGAGGCCGCCCCGTGCCCATCACCATGCAGGCCCTCGTGGTCCTCGGGCCGAGCCGGATGGAGATCCGCGACGTCCCCGTCCCCGTGCCCGGCCCGAACGAGATCCTCGCCCGCGTGCGTGCGGTCTCGATCTGTGGCACGGACGTTCACCTCATCCGGGGTGACTACCCCGGCTTCTGGCCGCCGGCCTTCCCCTTCATCCCCGGCCACGAGTGGGCCGGGGAGATCGTGGAGCTTGGCCCGGGCGTCGAGCTCCACGGCTGGAAGGTGGGCGACCGCGTGGCAGGCACGTCCCATGATGCCTGCGGCGTCTGCCAGAAGTGCGTCGAGGGCCGCTACAACCTGTGCGAGAACTACGGCAAGCCCGGCCTCCACAAGCAGTACGGCCACAACGTGCAGGGCGCGGACGCCACCTACGTCGTCCAGGGTGTGAAGACGATCTTCCCGCTCCCCGACGGCCTCTCGTTCGAAGAGGGCGCCGTCATCGACCCAGCCTCCATCGCCCTCCACGTGGCGAACCGGGGCCAGGTCGCTCCCGGCGACACCGTCGCGATCACGGGTGCCGGCGCGATCGGCCTCCTCGGTGGCGACGCAGCCCGGATTCGCGGCGCGGCCCGCGTGATCCTGGTCGAGCGCAACGCTGGCCGCCTCGCCAAGGCCGCCGCCATGGGCTTCGAGGCGGTCGACGCGAACGTCGGTGACCCGGTGGCCACCGTGCGCGCGATGACTGGCGGACTCGGGGTGGACGTTGTGCTCGAGTGCGCCGGGGTTCCGATCACGGTGCAGTGGGGCCTCGGCATGCTCCGCCGCGGCGGCCGCTGCGCGGCCGTCGGGATCCCGACCCAGGGCGTGGAGATCGCGATGCAGCGGGTCGTACTCGACGAGCTCGAGCTGGTCGGCTGCCGCGCCTCCGCTGGCGAGATGCGCCGGGTGATGCCCCTCGTCGAGCAGGGCCGCATGCGCGTCCGCGACGTCATGACCCATCGCTTCACGCTCGCCGAATACGAGCAGGCGATTGCCACGTTCAACGACCCCGCGAGCGGGGCCATCAAGATCATCGTCGCGCCCTGATGACCGGCCGCGTGCCCCCCCGCGCGGTCGGTCTGCGGGCATCCCAGGAGATCCCTGCGTGACCCACGTTTTCGACTGCGACCAGCCGCACGCCGGCCTGAGCCCCGCCGAGGTCAAGCGCCTCATGGGCGGCAAGGCCGCGAATCTCAAGATCATGGCCGTCGACCTCGGGCTGCCCGTCCCGCCGGCGTTCACGATCACGACGGCCGCCTGTAACGAATACCTGGCCCACGGCTGGCCGGCTGGCCTCGACGTTGAGCTGCGCGAGCACATGGCCCGCATGGAGCGGCTGGTCGGCCAGGAGTTCGGCGCGCCGGCGAACCCGCTCCTGGTCAGCGTGCGGTCCGGCGCCCCGGTCTCCATGCCCGGGATGATGGACACGATCCTGAACCTCGGCCTCAACGACGCCACGACCGCCGGGCTCGAAGCGACCTCGGCGAGCCCAGGATTCGCCAGCAACTGCCGGCAGCGCTTCGAGGCGATGTTCCGGGACATCGTGGGCGTCGACGCCGTGCCCGAGGATCCGTGGGCGCAGCTCCGGGCCGCCGTCGAGGCCGTCTTCCGCTCCTGGAACAGCGACAGGGCGCGCGCCTACCGCGAGCACGAAGGGATCGCGGACGACCTGGGCACCGCCGTGACCGTCCAGGCGATGGTCTTCGGCAACCGCAGCGTTGGTTCCGGCACGGGGGTGCTGTTCACGCGCAACCCGGCGACCGGCAAGCCCGACCTGTACGGCGACGTCCTGTTCGACGCCCAGGGCGAGGACGTGGTGGCCGGCACCCACGCGACCGAGCCGATCGCCGTCCTCGACGAGCGGTTGCCCGTGGTCGGACGCGAGCTGCGGGAGTATGCGACGCGGCTGGAGCGCCATCACCGCGACCTGTGCGAGATCGAGTTCACCATCGAGCACGGGAAGCTGTGGATGCTCCAGTGTCGGATCGGGAAACGGAGCCCGCAGGCCGCCCTGCGCATTGCCGTCGACATGGCCGAGGATCCCGAGTTCCCGCTCACCCGGGCCGATGCCGTCCGCCGGACGGCCGGCATGCTCATGGATCCCCCGAAGGTGGCCGGGGAGCGTGGTGGTGCCGGCCCCGTCCTGGTGACGGGCCTGGGCGCCTCGCCGGGTGTCGCCAGCGGCGAGATCGTCACGACGCCCGACGCCGCCGTCGCGGCTGCAGAGGAAGGGCGGACGGTCATCCTCGTGCGGGCCGAGACGTCGCCCGACGACGTCCACGGCATGGCCGTGGCCGCCGGGATCCTCACCGCGACCGGCGGGCTCGCGAGTCACGCGGCGGTCGTCGCCCGCGGCTGGGGAATCCCGGCTGTCGTCGGGGCGGCGGGCGTGCAGATCGGCGAGCTCTCGGTCTCCATCGGGGGCCGCGTGCTCGCGGCCGGCGAGACGATCACCGTCGACGGCGGGACGGGCGAGGTCTTCGCGGGTGTCGTCGAGGGCGTCGCCATGGTCGCGCCGGAGGCAGCGACGCTTCTCGGGTGGGCACGCGACCTCGGGATCACGATCGGCGCGGGGACACCGGCGGGAGAGCCCGCGCCTGCGGGAGTGCCGACCACGACGGAAGCCCCTGTGGCGGACTCAGCTGCAGCCCTGACCGCGATCACCACCGACGACGCGCTGCGCGCCCTCGTGGTCAAGGGCTATGCCACGCCGGAAGCGATCGCCGCGGCCCTCCTCTGCGCAGCCGACGAGGCGAGCGCGCTCCTCGACCGGCTCGTCGCCGACGGCCTGGCCGAGACCGCGGCCGGTTCCGTCCGGCTGACGGCCGATGGCAAGCTGGTGGGCCGGGAGCGAATCGCCGCCGACACGGAGCGCTGGGGCGTGGACAACGCGACCGCGGCGCTCGACGCCTTCCTGGCCCTGGACCACCGGATGAAGGAGACCGTGACCGCCTGGCAGATGCGCGACGTCGACGGGGTGCCGACCTTCAACGACCACTCGGACGCGGCCTACGACGCGAAGGTCCTCGACGACCTGGAGACCCTTCACGGCGATGCCTCGGCGTGGCTCCGGCCGCTGGTCGCAGGGCTTGCCCGCCTCGCCGCCTACCACGAGCGCCTCGAGCGAGCCGTCGTCGCCGTCCGGGGCGGCGACAGCCGCTACGTCGCATCCCCGCGCGTGGACAGCTATCACGGTGCCTGGTTCGAGCTTCACGAGGACCTGATCCTCCTCGCCGGGCGCAACCGGGCCGACGAGGTCGCCGCCGGGCGGGCATGACCCGATCCGGCCCGGTGGGAAGAGAGGAGCCACGCGCGTGCTCCCTCGCCAGTCGCTCGAGGGGGTTGGCGCGGCGGGCGACCGCGAGGACACTGGCCCCGCCGCCGATGCGCCGAGTCAGGCCCCCGGGATCGCGCCCGTCAGCTTGTCGTAGAGCGTCCCGGCGTTGAGGTTCTGGATGTAGTCGAGCATGTAACCCTGGCCGACGTCGACGGGGCCGAAGCGATCCTTGAAGTTCACGCGCTCGACGGTCTCCTCGCGAGACCAGCCATTCGCAACGGCGGTGGCGACGGCGGTCTTCCACTCCATGAGGTGGGACCGCTGGACGTCGAGGTACTGCTTCGTGACAACCGGGCCGTGGCCCGGAACGATCAGATCGACGTCGAGGGTGCGGATCCGCTCGAGGGCGGCCAGCCACTGCTCCACGTTCGAGGTCATCAGCCAGGTCTGGCACCCCGAGAAGATGGTGTCACCGGTGAAGACGACGCGCTCCTCCGGCACGTGGACGGCGAGCTGGCCAGGAGTGTGGCCCGGCGTGTGGAGCAGGTTGAACGTGTGGTCGCCGACTCGGAGCGTCAGGTCGCCGGTGAAGACGACCGTGCCCTTGTTCGGGTCGCGGTAGTACTCGTCGCGGTCCGGCCAGAGGCCGAGGCTCTCGGGGTCGTCGAGGTCGGTGCCCTTGGCGTTCGGGCCGGGAAGCGCCTCGTACGCGTAGGCGAACGGGTCGAGCTCCGGGTAGACCACCATGAACCGCTCGTAGAGCCCCTGGTGGTTGACGACCGTCCCGGCGCCCTTGAAGAAGTAGTTGCCGAAGATGTGGTCGACGTGGTGTTCCGTGTTGATGAGGTAGCGAATCGGGCCGTGCGACTCGGCCGCCCTGCGCATGGCCACGGCCCTGGTCGGGAGCTGTGGGGTGTCGATCACGACCACGCCATCGGATGTGGTGACGAAGCTGGGGTTGCAGCCGCGCAGCTTCGTGATCGTGAAGACGTTGGGGGTCACGCTCTCCATCGCGAGCGCTCCGGTCGGCCCGATCAGGGTGGTCGCGGTCACGGCATCGGCTCCTGGCTACTGGGTGGCGGTGAGACCGCCGTCGATCCCGAGGATCTGGCCGGTCACGAATGACGAGGCGTCCGAAGCGAAGAAGAGCGCTGCACCGGCCAGGTCGTCCGTGCCGCCTACCCGCCCGAGCGGGATCCGGCTGACGATGTTGGCCTTGAAGACGGGATCGTCGAGGAGCATCGCCACCTGCGGCGTGTCGACGAAGGTCGGGGCGATCGCATTGACGGTGATCCCGTGCTTGGCCCACTCGGTGGCCCACTGGCGGGTGAGGGAGCTCACGGCGCCCTTCGCCGCCACGTAGGCCGAGTAGCCCGCGTTGATCCCAAGTGACGCTCGAACCGACGAGATGTTGATGACGCGGCCGCCGCGCCCACCCGCGATCATCGCCTTCACGGCGGCCTGGGTCGCGCACAGGGTGCTGCGGACGTTGATCTCGTAGATCCAGTCCCACGCGTCGCGCGGGTAGGCCTCGGCGTCGAAGAGGACCTTGCCCGCGCCGCCCCCGACGGCATTCATGATGATGTCGAGCCGCCCGAATTCCGCGATCGTCGCCGCGACGGCCCGCTCACACTCGGCCTCGCTCGTGACGTCGGCGCCGAGGGCCAGGACCTGCGCGCCGGCGGCCCTGATCGCTCCGGCGGCGGCCTCGGCGCGCTCGTCGGTCTGGTCCACGATCACGACGCGGGCGCCGGCGCCGGCGAACGCGGCCGCCATGGCCGATCCGATCGCGCCGCCCCCGCCCGGTACCAGGGCTACACGGCCATCGAGGCGGAACAGGTCAAGCTGGCTCATCGCGCTCCCTCCCGGGCCGGCGTGCCGGCGACCGTCGTCTTGTGCGTGCTGCGCGGACGCATCATCGATTATCGAGAATACGCCACCGCGCTCCTCGGGTCAACGCGCGGCGCACAACGCGCCCGGGGCCGTCGTACCCTGCGGCCATGACGAATCCGCTCACCCCTGCACCACCACTGCGCCCGTTTCGGACCGCCGAGGTCGTTGCCGTCGGATCCGAGCTGACGACGGGGGAGACCCGCGACACGAACGGTGGTGAGCTGGCCCGCTCGCTCGCGCTCCAGGGCGTGGCCGTGCGACGGATCCTCGCCTTGCCCGATGAGCTCGGGGCGGTCACGGGAGCCTTCGTGGAAGCCCTGGCCGGGGTGGACCTGGTCGTCGCGACCGGCGGCCTCGGCCCCACTCCCGACGACCTGACCCGTGAGGCTCTCGCGACCGCGGTCGGCGAGGTCCCCGCGATCGACCCCGACCAGGAGGCCTGGCTCCGCGGCCTCTTCGGGCGGCGGGGAATCGACCTGCCGGCGCTGAACCTCAAGCAGGCCTGGCTCATCCCATCCGCCACGGCGATCCCGAATTCGAATGGCACGGCACCCGGGTGGTGGGTCGATCGGCCCGATGGGCGCGTCGCGGTCCTTCTGCCGGGGCCGCCGCGCGAGCTTCGCCCGATGTGGCACGACTGGGTCCTCCCGCGGCTCCGCGAGCGGGGCCTCGGGGATGGGCGCCTCGTCCGGACCCTGCGGACCTACGGGATCGGCGAGTCGCACGTCGCGGAGCGCCTGGGCGAGCCGATGCTGCGCGCCGCGAATCCGATCGTCGCGACGTACGCCCGTGCCGACTGGTTGGACGTGCAGATCTCGGCGGTGGACGACCGCGCTGCCGACGGACGGGTGCTGCGCCCGGCTGCCGCCGTGCTGGCCGCCACCGAGCAAACGGTTCGCGCGGCCCTCGGAGGGCACGTCCGGGCAGAGGGCGAGACGTCGTGGGCCGACCTCGTCGCGGAGGCGGCCGCGCGGGCCGGGATCCGTTTCGCGATCGTCGAGGCGGGGACGAACGGCGCGCTGGGATCGCTCCTGGCAGAGGTGCCCGCCCTGGAACGGCAGGTGGCATACGGGCCCGCGGTGGACCGGGACGTCGCGACGTGGCCCGTGGAGGACGAGGCCCTGGCCATCGCCCGTGACGCCGGGGTGGATGTCGGGCTCGCCCTCGTCGCGCACAGCGACGGCATGCAGACGCTTCTGCGGTCGGCTGTCGGCGCGCCGGCTGCGGGCTGGTCGCGGGTGCTCGATCTCCGGCTTTTCCAGCACGGCGCCCATGGTCGGTTCCGGGCCGGTGTCGCCGCGGCCGCGTTCCTGGTGGAGGTCCTCGGCGAGGAGGCCTGATCGATCCAGAGCGGGGATCGGTCGAGCGCGGGACTCACCGGAAAGCGCAACGCCCCCGGCCAGGGTGGGGGAGGCCGAGGGCGCTGCAACAGTGGCACACCGGGGAGGGGGGATCGACCGATGCGCCTTGGAAGAAGGATCGCTGCTCGGGTGTCGCGCCCCGAAGGGCCGTTTGGCCCATCGTGGGGGGGCCATTGTGCGGGGGGATGGGCCCCGACCCAGCCGCGTTGCCGGGCCGGCTCGAGACCCTGTGCTACGATGATCCCGCCGCAGCGTGCGGCATTCCGCGTGGTCGACCTCCCCTTCTCGAACAGACCGTGCGTTCTGCCTCCCAGTTCGGGAAGGAAGTGGAGGTCCCTCGTGACCACCGGCACCGTCAAGAAGGTCATCGCCGACCGTGGATTCGGCTTCATCGTCGCCGAGGACGCGAAGGAGTACTTCTTCCACCGCGGCGGCCTCGAGCCCACGCTCGACTTCGACCGCCTCGTCGGCGGCGAGCGCGTCGAGTTCGAGATCGAGCAGAGCCCGAAGGGGCCGCGCGCCGTCAAGGTGCGCGCCGCCTGACCAACCTGACGAGGCCGCTCGCCCCGCGTGGGCGGCCTCGCCTCCTTCACCCGGCTCGCCGACTGGCAGGGAGTGACGTGGCAGAGGGCAGCGGCCCGGATCGCACCGCGATGGCGAAGCCGCCCACGCGCCACTACAAGCGTCGCGAGCTGGTCACAGCGGACGGAGGTGCGCTCGTCCTGCGTACCGACGGCACGATCGACATCCTCGCTGCTGATCGCACGGTCGTGCAGTCCTGGAAGCCTGGCGACCCCGAGTGGGGTGGCCATGCGTTCCGCTTCGGGATCCGCGTCCAGGAGCGTACGGTCGCGCCGCGGGGCCCGGACATCGGCTCCGACAGACCTGGGGCCTGACCTTCCACGCACGGCCGCCGCGATGTGGCGGCAGCCCGGCATCGCTGCCGACCCGGGCCGGGCCCAGTCTCCCGGCCGATCGATCGGGCCGGTGAACGAGATACAGCCCTCCCAGAGGTGGTATTGGTGAAATCGATGAAGGCGCAGCTCGACAAGCTGGCGCGGTCGGCCCCGTCGCAGCGGATCGAGCTGCGCGAGCCGCTCCTCGCCCACGGCGCCGCCGTCGTCGTCCCATTGGCCGATCTCGCCGCCGCCGATCCCGAGCTCGGGCCGTCCGTGACGGCGTGGCTCGAGGTGCTGGCGAAGCGGGACGAGGAGGCGATGGCCCCGGTCGTCGCGGCGCTGCGCACGCTCGCCACGAGCGCCCAGGAAGACACCCGCCGCCACGCAGCAGAGGCCCTGGCGCGCCTCGGCGTGCCGCTCTCGGCCCGCGCTCGACGCACGGTGGCCGCGAAGGCCTGATCCCCGGCGGCCGGGGGGCGCGGACTCTCCAGCCCGGCTTGTGGCACCTGTGCCTCCGCCGTCACCACGGGGTGGCAGTGGACGCCGGCCTCGCGTGGGGAATCATCGAACGAGCCGAGACCGAAACCCGGCCAGCACCGGTCCACCGGGACTGGGCGCGGCGGGGGGGGACTGGCGGCGCGGACTGGCGGCGCGAAGCCTCCTCAGTGGCTGAGCGACACTCCCACCATCCGCTCGGCGACGGCGCCGCGGCGAATCTTGCGCGTGTGCGTTCGCGGGAAGTCGGGTCCGGGAACGGCGCCCGGCCCGTGACGCGCTGGTGGACGGCGAGACGGCCGTTCGCCGCCCGCACCGACGGCTGCCACCGCCGACGCCTCCTGCACGTCGCGAGACCGTGGATGCCTCGTCGCCGGCAGGGACGCCGAACGCGGCCCCGGGACGGTAGGCGACCGCGATCCGGCCCGGCTCGGACTCGTAGACAAGGGGCTCGACCAGCCCTTCGGCGACAAGCGCGGCCTCCACGTCCTCAGGGTGCACGTTCATCCCGTTCGGCAGGGCGATCAGCGAGCGCGTCCGTCCCACCAGGCGCAGCGCGCCCGAGGCGTCAAGCTCGCCGATGTCGCCCGTCCGGTACCAGCCGTCGGCGGTGAAGGCGGCAGCCGTGGAAGCCGGGTCCTCCCAGTAGCCCGAGAAGACAGAGGGTCCTCGGACGACGACCTCGCCGTCCGGCTCGATCCGCATCTCCAGCGGCGGGAGCGCCCAGCCCACCCGTCCGACCGGCGTGCGGCCGCGCTCGTTCGTCGAGACCAGCCCGGCCTCGGTGGAGCCGTATCCCTGCACGATCTCGACGCCGAGCGCCTCCCAGCTGCGCTGGAGCGTGGGGGAGAGGTGCGCGGCCGACGAGAGCACGAGACGCAGCTCGCCGCCCAACGCGGCGTGAACCTTCGCAAAGAGGCGTCGACGCACCGACACGGGCAGGTACGGCGCGATCCGAGGGCGCGCCGGAAGGTGGCGCCCTTGCCGGTCCGCTCGGCCTCGCGACGGATGGCACTGAAGAGGAACTCGAGGACCTGGGGCACGACCACGAGTGCCGTGGCGCGGTGGCCGCGGATCGCAGCCGCGATCACGTCCGGGCGCAGCGTGGTGATGTACTCGGTCTCGGCGCCGGCTGCCAGCGCGTACACCAGCCCTGCGACCTGCTCCATGATGTGGGAGAGGGGCAGGATCGAGACGAAGCGGTTGTTGCCCGCCGGGATCGTCACGAGGCAGCGTTCGGTCGACGCGAGCAGCATCGCCTGGGTCACGGTGACGCCCTTCGGGTTGCCGGTCGAGCCCGAGGTGCAGAGGATCTCGATCGGCTCGTCCGGGCGCGCGGGCACGCGGGCCGCGAGGGTCTCGACCGCCTCGGGCGCGGCGGGGTTGACGAGGTCGTCGAGGTCCAGGACCGGCAGGTTCGCGAGCCGCGGGCTCGTGACCGGCTCCAGGGTCGCCCCGGATCCCAGCAGGATCGCCGAAGGCTCCGTCAGTGCCGAGATGCGCTCCACCGTGTCGGGTGTCATTCGCGCGTCGAGGGGGACCAGGATCACGTTGGCGCGGGCTGCCGCGAAGAGCGCCGAGGCGAAGCCGGGCCCAGGCGCTCCCTGTACCAGCACACGCTCGCCCGCCGGAGCGCGGCGGCCAGGCGAGCCGAGGCGTGCTCCACTGCCACCGCCGAAGTCCGCGAACGTCAGCGACTGCTCACGGACCGTTGATGTCCGGACGCCGATGAACGGAGCCGAGCGCCGTACTCGGCGATGGCGCGCTCCAGGAGGTGCGGCAGCGTCGTGGGAAACGACGCGGCAGGGTTCGGTTCGGACACGGACGGTGAGCCTCTCGTGGGGCGACCGGCGGGCGAACCGGGCGGACGCAGGGCGGCGGGGCAACGGCACCCAGCCGGGAGCCGTGAGCATACCCCGGCGATCATGTACGCGCGCCTGCTTCTGGGGCAGGATGGCGGCATGCGAATCCTGCTCTGGCACGGCTACCTGCTCGGCGGAACGGGCTCGAACGTCTACACGCGGCAGCTCGCGCGCGCCTGGATGCGGGCCGGACACGACGTCACGGTGTTCAGCCAGGAGCCGCGACCCGAGGAGTACGACCTGGGCGGGGCCACCTTCGTCCGCCCCGACGTGGGTGGGTTGCTCCCGGTGTTCGTGCTCGATCGCTACGAGGGATTCGAGGTCAAGCTCGTCGGGGACTGCGGTGCCGAGGAGCTCGATCGCTGGGTGGAGGCGAATGCCCGCGCCATCGTCGAGCATCTCCCGGCCGACCTCGTCTTCTGCAACCACGTCCTGCTCGGGGGGCCCGTCGGTGTGGCGAGCGGCGCCCGCTTCGCGGTGAAGGCACACGGTTCCGAGCTCGAGTACGCGATGCGGGGCAACCCGGCCCTGGCGGCATGGGGGCTGGAGAGCCTGCGCCAGGCCGCAGCCACGTTCGTTGGATCCCCCCACGTCCGCCGCGTCCTCGAGGAGGTGTGCGGCCACGTCGACCGCGTTCACGAGGTCCCACCGGGCGTCGACGTCGACGCGTGGAGACCCGCGGAGCGGGCGAGGGCCCTCGCCGCCCTCCTGGCCGAGGCCAGGCACGATCCCCCGAACCCGGGCAACGCCGAGGAGCGGCGTCCAGACGAGGGGAACGCCGAGCGTCTCGGCAGGTTTCTCGGAGCCGATCGGCCGACCGTCGTCTACTTCGGGAAGCTCATCCGCAACAAGGGAGTGCACCTGCTCCTGGAGGCGCTCGACGGCGTTGACGCTCGCACGGTCGTTGTCGGTTTCGGGGACCACCGGGCGGAGCTGGAGCGGCGTGCAGGCGAGAACGTCCTCTTCACCGGCCCGCTCGAGCACAGGCACCTGGTCCACCTGCTCGCTCTCGCCGACGCGTGCGTTGTCCCGTCGATCTTCCCGGAGGCGTTCGGGATGGTCGCCGCCGAAGCCGCTTCCGCCGGGTGCCCGCCGCTCGTCGCGCGCCACTCTGGCCTTGCCGAGATCGCCGCCGGGCTCGCGCAGGCGTACCCGCGGACCTGCGCCACCTCGCCAGCTTCACGTCGGGCGACGCGGCCGATCTCCGGGCGAAGCTCACCGAGCTCATCGCACTCGGCCCTGCCGATCGGGCGGCCGTCCGTGCATCGGCGCGCCGAACGGCGGTGGAGCGGTGGAGCTGGACGAGCGTCGCCGGTCGCCTGCTCGAGCCTCTCGGTTGCTGAACACGGGGCTGCCCGAGCCCGGGCACCAGAACGATCCTGGCGCCGGAGCGGCACGGGGACCGGCGGGGAGACCCGGCGGGAGCAGCGCGGGCGATCGTCGCCGGGGCCGACCGCCTGCCGGATGTGTCTTCCCGCCCGACTCTCTACGATTGGCACGTGCGTAGCAGCGAGCCGGAGGAGACATGACCCCGCCCGAGATCCGATCCTGGCTGATCGACATGGACGGGGTCCTGGTCCATGAGGAGACCGCGATCCCCGGCGCGGCCGCCTTCCTGGAGCGCCTCACCGAGCTGGGCATGCGGTTCATGGTGATGACGAACAACTCCATCTACACGCCGCGTGACCTCGCGGCGCGTCTCCAGGCCAGCGGCCTGAATGTTCCCGATACGAGCATCTGGACCTCCGCCCTGGCGACCGCCCGGTTTCTTCGGAAGCAGCGACCGGGCGGCTCGGCGTTCGTCATCGGCGAGGCGGGCCTGACCACCGCCCTTCACGATGCCGGCTACACGCTGACGGAGCGTGATCCCGACTACCTGGTCCTGGGCGAGACTCGCACGTACAGCTTCGAACGGGTGACGCGCGCCATCCGGCTCGTGGCCGGCGGGGCCCGCTTCATCGCCACCAACCCGGATCCGAGCGGACCGACGGCGGAGGGGCCGGTGCCCGCGACCGGGGCCGTCGCTGCGCTCATCAGCCACGCAACCGGTGTCGAGCCCTACTTCATCGGGAAGCCGAACCCGCTGATGGTCCGCAGCGCGCTGAACGCCCTCGACGCGCACTCGGAGACGGCGGCGCTCATCGGCGACCGGATGGACACCGACATCAAGTCAGGCCTGGAGGCCGGGATGCACACGGTCCTGGTGCTGACTGGATCGACCGCCGGCGCCGACGTCGGTCGATACCCGTTCCGCCCCTCACGCGTCGTCGAATCGATCGCCGACCTCGTCAACGACCTTCGATCGCTCCTCCAGGCGGGAGTTCGACGGCGACGCCACCCATCTGACCGTCGTCTGTGGCTACGAGCTTCGCGGGTCCCAGCGGATGCGCACCGGCCAACCGGGGTCCCCGTCGCCCTCATTCGGCTGGGTCAGACCGCCTGAAGATGAGGCCTGACCGAGGGCGCCACGAAGTGTCCGTCCGTGGGAGGGATTTGGCTGGCGAGGAAGGATTCGAACCTTCAACCCCCTGATCCAGAGTCAGGTGCTCTACCGTTGAGCCACTCGCCAGCGGCGCCCGTCGGGCTCCCAGAGTCTACCGCGTCGGCGCGGCCCCCCTCAAGCGCGCTTCGTCGTCCCGGTCTCGGCGCCCGGCGGGCGACCGGAACAGTGATGTGGGAGACCGCGACCGGGCCGGGCCGGCGACGCGGAGGGTCCGCCGTCGCACGTGGCTGAACGAGCGATCTACCTAATGAACCAGTACCACCTTGTGACAAATGCCAGACAGACTGGTAGCATCGGACCATGTTCGCTGGGATTCCATCGAGCGATGATGGCACTGGACGGACGCCCCCCGGGCGACGTCGGCGGACCACCTTCCTTGCCAATCGATCCCTCTGGTGACCAATGATCGGACTCATCGCAATCGCCGCCCTCGTCGGCGCCGCGTACCTCGGACTCAAGCGGCCGCCGTCGGATACCGTCGAGCGGGCGGACCCGAACCTCTGGCCGTATCTCCACTACTGACAGCCGCTGGTGCGCCACGCCGCGCGTGGCCCACGTCGCCCCGGACGCGAGGCCTCGCGAGGACCTCGGACTCGCCTGTCGCTACCGCGTGTCGTGCCGGCCCTGGGCCTGGAGCTTCGCCCAGGTGTCCTTGAGCGTCAGCGTTCGGTCGAAGACGAGCGCCCCCGGCGCTGAATCGGGGTCGGGGCAGAAGTAGCCGAGGCGCTCGAACTGGACGGTCGTGCCGACCGCGACGTCCTCGAGCGACGGCTCGACGACGCAGCCCCGGAGCACGGTCTCCGAGTTCGGGTTGAGACCGGCGAAGAGGTCGCTGCCGTCGGCACCCGGATAGGGGTCGCTGAACAGGTGATCGTAGAGGCGGACCTCCGCGGGCACGGCGTGCACGGCCGACACCCAGTGCAGGGTGGCCTTCGGACGGCGGCCGTCGGGGGCATCGCCGCCGCGGGTGGCGGGATCGTAGGTGCAGCGCAGCGCGATCACCCGGCCCGTCTCGTCCTTGACGACCTCGCGACAGGTGATGAAGTACGCCGCTCGCAGCCGCACCTCGCGCCCGGGCGCAAGGCGGAAGAACTTCGCTCGGGCGGCTCCTCCATGAAGTCGTCGCGTTCGATCCAGAGGTCGCGCGTGAAGGGGACCTTCCGCGCCCCGGCCGCAGGGTCCTCCGGGTTGTTGGCGACGTCCATCTCCTCGACCTGGCCCTCGGGGTAGTTCTCGATGACCACCTTGAGGGGATCGAGAACCCCGAAGCGCCGATGGGCCGTCCGATTGAGCACCGCGCGCACCGCGTGCTCGAGCTGGCCGACCTCGATGACCGAGTCCGTCTTCGCCACGCCGATCATGGCAGCGAAGTCGCGGATCCCTTCGGCCGGGAAGCCGCGCCGGCGCAGGCCCGAGATCGTCGGCATCCGGGGGTCGTCCCAGCCGCGCACGTGCCCTTCGTTGACCAGGCGCAGGAGGACGCGCTTGGAGAGGACGGTGTAGGTGAGGTTGAGGCGGGCGAACTCGTACTGGTGCGGGATCGACGGGACGGGAAGGTGCTCGATGAGCCAGTCGTAGAGAGGTCGGTGGACCTCGAACTCGAGGGTGCAGATCGAGTGGGTGACGCCCTCGATGGCGTCGGACTGGCCGTGGGCGAAGTCGTAGGTCGGGTAGACGCACCAGGCGTCACCAGTGCGGGGATGCGCGGCGTGCACGATCCGGTAGAGCACGGGGTCGCGCAGGTTGATGTTCGGCGAGGCCATGTCGATCCGCGCTCGCAGGACTCGCGCCCCGTTGGGGAACTCACCCGCCCGCATCCGCTCGAACAGGTCGAGGTTCTCCTCGACCGACCGGTCGCGGTAGGGGCTGTTCCGGCCGGGCTCGGTGAGCGTGCCGCGGTGCTCGCGGATCTCGTCTGCCGAGAGGTCGTCCACGTAGGCCTTGCCGTTCTCGACCAGGTTCACGGCCCACGCGTAGAGCTGCTCGAAGTAGTCGGACGCGTGGTAGAGGTGCTCGCCCCAGTCGAACCCAAGCCAGCGCACGTCCGCCTCGATGGCGTCGATGTACTCCTGCTCCTCCTTCGTGGGGTTGGTGTCATCGAAGCGCAGGTGGCAGCGCCCGCCGAACTCGCTCGCAATGCCGAAGTTGAGGCAGATCGACTTCGCGTGGCCGATGTGCAGGTAGCCGTTCGGCTCGGGCGGGAAGCGGGTGACGATCGCGGTGTGCCTGCCGTCACGGAGGTCGGCGGCGACGATCTCGCGGATGAAGTCGCCTCGTTCCGGCGGTGGCTGGAGACTCACGTGGCCACCTCCGATGGGCCGATGGCCCGTGAAGGGACTGGCTGGCGAGCAAGGATTCGAACCTTGAATCCCCTGATCCAGAGTCAGGTGCCTTACCGTTTGGCCACTCGCCAGTGACGCGGGGATGATACCCGATGAGGCGCCGCGGGCGGGCCCAGGGCCTTGCAGCTCCGGGCACCCAGCCCGTCGGCGCTACACGCAGGGCTGGCCAGCGAGGGTGCCGCCCCGGGGCGTGCGCGGGGGCCGCGCGATCGCCGTCGGGCTCAGAAGGTGGGGTGGCTGAAGGCCGTGCGGATGCCCGGCTGGCCCATCGCAGGCGGGGCCGTCTCGGGAGCGCGTTCCTCGGTCTCCGGCACATGCCCCGCGTCGGGCGCAGCGGGCATCTCGGGTTCCGTGGGAGCGCGGCCGCGGAACCAGGCGCTGCGCATACCGCGTCGGGCCGGGACGGTCGCGGGCGGGCGGTGGGCTCGGTGGGTCACGGCCGCATCGTCGGCGGCGCCGTTGCCCCGGCGCAATGGCCCGTGCGTCCGGGGGACGATGGTCCGGGCGGTGAGGACCGGGCTGGCGGCGCCTTCACCCGGCGGTTCCGCGGGTGGCGCGCGTTGGGCGGAGATACGGGTCCGCATTGCGCCGCGCGCCCGGCGACAATGTGCGTGCCCGATCTTGCCGTTCCGAGGAGCCCGATGCCCGCCTTCGACCCCGCCCTTGTTCGCCCGGAGTTCCCCGCGCTTGCCGCCCTCCACGACGGGCGCCCCGTCGTCTTCCTCGACGGGCCGGGCGGCACGCAGGTGCCCCGGCGGGTGATCGACGCGGTTGCCGGCTACTACCGCGAGACCAATGCGAACGTCCATGGCGCCTTCGCCACGAGCGTCCGATCCGACGCGATCCTGGATGAAGCTCACGCCGCGGTCGCCGACCTCCTTGGCGCGGCGTCGCCGGCCGAGGTGAAGTTCGGCCAGAACATGACCTCGCTGACGTTTGCCCTCTCGCGCGCGATCGGGCGGGTCCTGCGCCCGGGCGACGAGGTCGTGATCTCGCGCCTGGACCACGAGGCGAACCGGGGACCCTGGATGGCTGCGGCAGCTGATGCGGGCGCGGTGGTGCGCGAGATCGCCGTCGACCCGGTCACGTGCACGCTCGACACGGGCTCGCTGGACGCCGTCCTCTCTGAGCGAACGCGGCTCGTGGCGGTCGGGCTGGCCTCCAACGCGGTGGGGACGATCAACCCGGTGGCCGAGATCGGGCGGCGGGCGCGCGCGGTCGGAGCCTGGGTGTTCGTGGACGCGGTCCACTACGCGCCGCACGGCCCGCTCGACGTGACCGCGCTCGGCGCCGACTTCCTCGCGTGCTCGGCCTACAAGTTCTTCGGGCCGCACGTGGGGATCCTGTGGGGCCGCGCGGAGATCATGGACTCGCTGCCGGCGTACAAGGTCCGGCCGGCAGCGGACCACTGGGAGACCGGCACGCAGAACCACGAGGGGATCGCCGGGACGCTGGCCGCGGTGGAGTACCTGGCGGAGATGGGCGAGCGGTTCGGTGACGCGGTCGGCGCAAGCTCGGGCGCGGGCGCGGGTGCCGTCGTCGCCGGTGCCGGGCGCCGCGCACGCATCCTGGCGGGTATGCGGGCGATCGAGGCATACGAGCACGAGATGTCGGCGCGGGTCCTGGCCGGGCTTGCCCAGGTCCCCGGCCTGACGGTTCACGGCCTGGCGGACCCGGGGCGGGCTGGCGAACGCACGCCGACGTTCGCGGTGACGCTGGCCGGCTGGACCCCACGCGGTCTGGCCGAGGCGCTGGCCGCGCGCGGCATCTACGCCTGGGATGGTGACTTCTATGCGACCACTCTCGTCGAGGACCTCGGCCTGGCCGCGTCGGGGGGCGTCGTACGCCTGGGCATGGTCCACTACACGACGTTCGACGAGGTGGACCGGCTGATCGGGACGCTGCACGAGCTGGCCGAGCGCGGGTCCGCGAGGCCCTGAGCGACCCGGGCGAGGTCCGTCACCCTCGGGGGGTTGCCCGCCGCTCGGTCGCGCTATCAGCACCAGCATTGGGAGGCGGGTCTCGGGCGCCTCAAGAGGTCGCGCCCGACCACATTGGCACCGCGCAGGGGTCTTCGAGCCGGCCCTCCCAACAGTCACGGGCACGGATGAGCACGAACGGCGCATCGCGACTGTCCGCGACCGTCGCGATCGGGGATTCAGGGGTCGCGATTGGCCAGGAAACGTGCCTGCCAGTGATGGGAGTGATACAAGGTGCAGATCGGCGCGGGCGCGACGATGGGAGCGCCAGCCGTGGGGGCGGGGCTCGGTGCGGAACCGGGCTAGAGGCTGCCGCCCACCTGGGCCAGGCCACGGCCGAGCGCCGCGTGGACGGGCTCGATCGGCCAGCCCAGGTGGCGCGCCGTCTCCTCCACCAGCGGATGGGGAGCGTGGCCACGGGGGTCGTGCCCGGCGTCGCGCAGCTCCGGCCACGTGCGGCGGGCGGTCTCGGCGAGGAAGGCGATCTCCGTCAGCTGGTTCTCCACGAACTCGCGGGTGATGGGCTCCCCGTGGCCGGGCACCACCACGCCGTCGGCGAGGTCCAGCAGCATTCCCAGCGTCGCGGGCCAGTCGAGCGGGAAGGAGTCCTCGAAGCCCGGCGGCCCGCCGTGCTCGACGAGGTCGCCGGCGAAGAGGACGCCGCTGTCCGCCGAGTGGACGACCACGTCGTGGTCGGTGTGTCCGCGCCCCAGGTGGCGCAGTGCCACGACGCGGCCCCCGAGGTCCAGCTCGACAGGATCCTCGAACGTCCGGTCGGGCGGATCGAGCGGCGTCCGGTTCAGCTCGTCGGCGAGGTCGGGAACCCAGCGCACGACGTTCTCGCGCTGGGCGGGACCGTGGAGCCGCAGCGCCTCCGCGCAACCGACGTGCGACCAGATCTCGCACGGCCGGAAGGCGGCGTTCCCAAAGGCGTGATCGAAGTGCACGTGGGTGTTCACGACGACCCAGGGCAAGCGCGTCAGCTGGCGGAGGTCCTCGATGAGCTCCCGAGCCTGGACCACCGTGGCCCGCGTGTCGATCACGAGCGCCCGCTCGGACCCCAGGATCGTGCCGATCGTCTGGTCCAGGAACGGATACCGGCGGATGAAGACGCCGGCTGCAACCTCTCGCCAGGGGTGCATGCGACCCCGCAATCTCGTCAGCCTGGGTGGATGGAGCTCAGGTCCTCGAGCGCCTTTCGGGCAGCCTCGACATCGCTGACGACGAAGCTGAACTGGGCCTGATCGCCCCAGCGCCCGATGAACAGGTGGCCGTAGATGTTGACGCCGGCATCCGACAGGCGGCGGGCCACGCGGGCCATGCCGCCGGGCTGGTCGTCGACTTCGACCAGGAGGGATTCGCCCTCGATGAACTCGTAGCCCTCCTGCTCGAGGATGGCCCGCGTGGCGTCGTCGTCGGCGGTCTTGAAGATGACATGGCCGCGGTCGCCGATGCCGCCGCCTCCAATTGCTCGCAGGTCGACGCCGGCCTCGGCCAGGCGTTCGGACAAGTCGGCGAGCGAGCCGGGCACGTTCGGAAACTGGACGACGAACTGGTTTGCCACGGGCGGCCTCCCTTGACTGCACGCCGCCGGCGCCCCCGCGGCCGGGTCGACCCCGATTGTACGCATCGGCTCCGCGCCGCGACAGGTCGTTCGGCACGCGAAGGCGTGGATCTCGTGAGGCGCGTCACCGCGCACAATGACGGGGCATGGACGTGACGCGAGGCGCTCGGATTCCCATCGACGACCGGACGCATGTCCTGGTTCTGACCGGCGCGGGCGATCTCGGCCGAGAGTGGCCTGGCCACGTTCCGCGGGGCGGGGGGGTTGTGGGCCGGCCACTCCGTGGAGCAGGTCGCCTCGCCGGAGGGCTTCGCGGCCGACCCCGAGCTGGTCTGGCGCTTCTACTCGATGCGACGCCGGGAGGCGGCGACGGCCGAGCCGAACGCGGCCCATCGGGCCCTGGCGAGCCTGGAGGCCCGGCTCGGGGCGCGCCTGCTCCTCGTGACCCAGAACGTGGATGGGTTGCACGGCCGGGCGGGCAGCACGCGCCTGGTGGAGATCCACGGGACGCTCTGGAGGACGCGCTGCAGTCGCTGCATGCGCTCGCCCTTCGCGGATGTCGCGACCGAGGTGGGGCCACCGCTCCCGCGCTGCCCCTGCGGCGCCCTCCTGCGCCCGGACATCGTCTGGTTCGGCGAGATGCTGGACCCGGCGACCACGCACCGGGTGGACCTGTTCATGCGTGAGGCCATGGGCGCTCCCTTCGTCTTCCTCGCCGTCGGGACGTCGGGGACGGTCTATCCCGCCGCGGCGTACGTGCAGCGCGCGCGCCTGCACGGCGCGCAGACGTGGCTCGCCAATCTCGAGCCTGCGGACAACGCGGGCGCCTTCGATCATGTCGTGGTGGGGCCAGCCGGTTCGACGCTGCCCTGGCTCCTCGGCGGGGACGCATGAGGACAGCTCTGACGGACGGCCACCCCGGAAGTCGTCAGTTCGTCGTAGGCTGCGCATGGGCGTTGCGTGGACGCACCTGTGCCACGCCCGAGATGCGACGTCGACCGCGACCACTGCATGAGGAGACGAGATGCGCCGGCAGTTCGCCATCCTGGTCGTCATCGTCGGCCTCGTCGCTGCCTGCGGGGGTGGCGCGACACCGACACCCGTCCCGACGGCCGCGCCGACCCCCGCCCCGACGGACGTCTTCGTGCCGACGCCCGAGCCCGCTGAGGCTGAGACGCCGGAACCGACGCCGGTTGCGGGCAAGCCCTACAGCGTGAAGAAGGGCGACACGATGTGGGCGATCGCGGCGGACCACGGGATCAGCCTGGCCGACCTCCAGGCCGCCAATCCCGATGTCGATCCGCGGGCGTTGCGGATCGGATCCGTCCTGGTCATCCCCGGGCAGTAGTGACGCCACAGTCGGCCAGGGCCGTCCTGTCCTCGCCGGCCGCCCGCCGGGACCTGCGCGGAGCCGTCCTTGCCTGGTTCGCCCACCACGGGCGCGAGCTGGGTTTCCGCGTCGATGGGCGGCCCGATCCGTGGGGTACCCTCGTCTCCGAGGTCATGGCCCAACAGACGCAGATCAGCCGGGTCGAGGAGCGCTGGCCCGGCTTCATGGCCGCCTTTCCGACGGCGGCCGCGATGGCCGCGGCGAGCCCGGCGGACGTCATTCGCGCGTGGCGCGGCATGGGCTACAACCGTCGCGCGCTGAACCTGCACCGGGCGGCGGTGGTGATCAGCGCCGCCGGGGGGAGGGTGCCCGGCGACGTCGATGGGCTCCTCGGGCTGCCGGGGATCGGGCCGTACACGGCTCGCGCGGTGGCCGCGATCGCGTTCGGGATTCCCGTCGGCGCAGTCGACGTGAACGTTCGGCGGGTGCTCCTCCGGATCCTCGGGGAGGACCGCGCCGCCATCGCCCCCGCCTCGCTGCAGGCAGTCGCCGATGCGCTCGTGGATCCCGACCGACCGGGAACGTGGACGCACGCGCTGATGGACATCGGGGCCACGGTGTGCCGGCCGGCCCGACCTTCGTGTGCGTCGTGTCCCGCGCAGCCATGGTGCCGCGCCGCGGGGGCGACCCGCACCCGTGCCGCGGCGGCGACCCGCACCCGTGCCGCGGCGGCCTCCACTCGCGCGACCGCCTCCCGTGCGATCGACCGCGTGTCGCCCGGTCCCCGCCCCGCTCACGTTCCCTTCGAGCAGACGACTCGCTGGCTCCGAGGCCGGCTGCTGGACCGCCTCCGAGACGCCGCGCCCGGTGAGGCTCTCGCCGTGGATGGGCCGCTCGGTGCCCATTCCGAGGAGGCCGTGGCGCGGGCCATCGCGGGGCTTGCACGCGACGGCATGGTGGAGCTGGACGTGGCCGGACGCGCCCGGCTGGCCGGCTGCGCGGAGGTCGCGTGAAGCGGCCCGTCAGCGAGCCCGCCGCGATGCCGCACCACCGAGTCGCGCCACGGGGAGCACGCGTGATGCCCCGCGTGACGCTGTCCAACCAGGCCATCCGGGCCGAGCCGCGCTCGGTGGGGACGGCGCGCGCCCGCGACCCGCTTGCCCGCGAGGTGCGCCTGCTCGGAGCGCTGCTCGGCCAGGTCATCGCCGAGCAGGAAGGTCCCGCGGCCCTGGATCTCGTGGAGCGCGTCCGCAGGGGCGCAATCGCCGCACGCCGGGGCGACGGTCCCCGTACCGGTCGCGACGCCCGCGCGAGCCTTCGCGACGCTCGACGTGGCGGAGCTGGAGATGCTCGCCCGTGCGTTCAGCACCTTCTTCCAGCTCGCCAACCTGGCCGAGGAGAAGGAGCGGGTGCGCGCCCTCGGCCGCCGCGATCGGGCTGCTGGGCGGGCCCCTGCGGGCGGGTCCGTGGCTGCCGCGATCGTCAGCCTCGGCTCGGCCGGGAACGACCTCGATGCCGTCGCGTCCGGGCTCACCCAGCTCCGCATCTCGCCCGTGCTCACCGCTCATCCCACAGAGGCACGACGGCGTACCGTCCTCCTGGCCCTCCGCCGCGTCTATGCCCTGCTCGACGATCTCGACGACGCGCGCCTCACCCCGGTCGGTGACGCGGAGCTGCGACGCCGGTTGCGCGAGGAGATCACCGTCCTGTGGCGCACGGCCGACCTCCGCCAGGAGCGCCCTACGCCGCTCGACGAGGTGCGCTCCGCGCTCGTGTTCTTCGACACGACGCTCTTCACGACGACTCCGCGGCTCTACCGCGCGCTCGACGCGGCGCTCGATCGGCTGGCCACGGGCCTGCCCCTGGGAGCCGCCCCGGACGCCGGGCGCACCGGGACCCGGCCGGCGCGCGTGCCGGCCTTCCTGCGCTGGGGCTCCTGGATCGGCGGCGACCGCGACGGCCATCCCCTCGTGACCGCCGAGACGACCCTCGAGGCGCTCCGGATCCAGGCCGACCACGTGCTGCATGGATACGCCGCGGCAGCTGCACGGCTCATGGTCGATGTCGCGGCGCGGCCGCGCGACGGGTCGACGCCGCCCGCGATCTCGCGGCGTCTCATGGCCGACGCGGACGACCTGCCCGAAACGATGCGCG
The DNA here is from genome assembly GCA_963739365.1 of uncultured Chloroflexia bacterium. Lineage (GTDB taxonomy): Bacteria > Chloroflexota > Limnocylindria > Limnocylindrales > CSP1-4 > CTSoil-043. The sequence continues at coordinate 28,831 of CAVUAG010000018.1, forward strand.
AGCTGGAGCGGCGCTTCGCCCGGGAGCCCTACCGGCGCCGCCTGGGAGCCATCGTCGAGCGGCTCGGCCGGACGCGGGCGCACCTGGCCAGTCTGCCGGGCCCACAGCGGGGACGATACGAACGGCCGGAGGCGCTCGTCGCCGAGCTGGCGGAGCTGGGCGAGGCGCTCGCGGACGACGGGCTCGGCAGGGTTGCTCACGGTTCGCTGCAGGACCTGCGCTGGCAGGTGGAGACATTCGGGTTCCACCTCGCCTCCCTCGAGGTGCGCCAACACAGTGCGGTCCACCGCGCCGCCCTCGCCGCGCTGACCGAGCCGTCGCCCGCTCTCGATCGGGAGGTGGAGCATGGGGTGACTGCGGGCGAAGTCCTCGCCACGTTCCGGGCGATGGCTGCCGCGCAGCGCCGGCACGGCGAGGCGGCCTGCCGACGCTACGTGATCAGCTTCACGGAGAGTCCCGCGGACGTGCGGGACGTCCTGGCGCTTGCCCGCCTGGCCGCCGACTCCGCGATCCCGGCCGCGCGGACCTCCGGGATCGGCCCGGGCAGTCCGCTCCTCGACGTTGTGCCGCTCTTCGAGTCCGCCGATGCGCTGGCCGGCGCGCGGGTGATCATGGCCGACCTCCTGCGAGAGCCGGAGTACCGGGCCCACCTCCGCGCCCGTGGGGATCGGCAGGAGGTCATGCTCGGCTACTCGGACTCGAACAAGGAATCCGGCTACCTGGCCGCGAACTGGCTTCTCTACCGGGCGCAGGAGCAGCTGGTGGCCGCCGCGCTGGAGGCGGGCGTTGAGCTGACGATCTTCCACGGCCGCGGCGGAGCCCTTGGGCGGGGCGGAGGCCCCACGCACCGGGCCGTGCTTGCGACCCCGGCCGGCTCGGTGGCGGGCCGGCTCAAGCTGACCGAGCAAGGCGAGGTCATTGCCACGCGCTACGCCAACCCGCACCTCGCGCTCCGGGCCTTGGAGCAGACCGTCTCGGCGACGCTCCTCGCCTCGACACCCGAGCACGACCGGTCGGTGACCGCGGCAGCACGGGACGGAGCAGACCTCATGGACGAGCTCGCCGCCGATGGTCGCCATGCCTATCTCTCCCTTGTCCACGACCCGGACCTCGAGGCGGCCTTCCTGGCCGCCACGCCGATCGAGCAGATCGCGGGGCTCCGGCTCGGTTCGCGGCCCGCGTCCCGCGGCCAGGCCGGGTCGGCGACGGGCGCGTCACCGACGCTCGCGTCGCTGCGGGCGATCCCGTGGGTCTTCGCCTGGACGCAGATCCGGGCCAACGTGCCGGCCTGGTACGGGCTCGGCGCGGCCGTGGACGCCTGCGAGCATCGCCACGGGGCGGCGGGGATGGCCCGGCTGCAGCGGCTCCATCGCACGTGGCCGTTCTTCCGCCTCCTCGTCGAGAACGCGGAGGTTGCCCTTGCGCGAACGGATCCGCGGGTCGCGTCCCGCCACCTCGAGCTGGCCGGCGAGGCGGGGGCACGCCTGGCCGCGACGATCGCGGGGGAGTACGGGCGCTCTGTGCGCGCCGTGCTGGAGATCACCGGGCGGGCGGCCCTCCTCGACGGGATCCCCGTCCTTCAGCGCTCGATCGAGCTCCGCGCGCCCTACCTGGATCCCCTCGGCGAGCTGCAGGTCGAGGCGCTGGCGCGGCTGCGGTCACTCTCATCGGGCCCATCCGACGCACCGGCGCGGGCGGACCTGGAGCGGCTCGTGGGTCTCACGATCAGCGGCATCGCGGCCGGTGTCCAGGGAACGGGATAGGGGAGCGGCACACCGACGAGCTCCCACGCGACGCGTTACGCTTCGGGCCCGCCGATGTCCATCCCCGATCGCCCCCTGCGCAGCCCCGAGGGTCGCGTCCGCCTTCCGGCCGACGATCCCACGCTTGTCGAGCTCGACCTGGACGGACTCGCGGTTCGATGGGCGGAGGCGATGGCGCGGGCCCCGATGACGGCCGAGGAGATGACCGGCGCGGATGCCCGCGCCCAGCGCATGGGCGTGCCGGGAATCCGGCTGATGGAGCAAGCCGGCAGCGCCGTCGCGGCCGTCGCCCACGCGCTGGCGGTCGCGGGCGGGCGGTGGGATACCGGCCCGATCCTCATTCTCTGCGGGCCCGGCAACAACGGTGGCGACGGGTTCGTGGCCGCCCGGCACCTTGCTGCCGGGGGAGCACGCGTCATCGTGGCCCTCGTTGCCACGGGCCCGCGCCCGGGCGCGCCCGACGCGGCCCGCAACTGGGACCGCCTCGGGCGCCTGGCGGGCATCGAGCGGGTCCACGTCCCGGTGGCCCGCGACGTGGCCCTGCTGGGCCATGGCGTCGAGCGCGCCGCCATCGTGGTGGACGCTCTCCTGGGCACCGGGGTCCGCGGCCTGCTGCGCGAGCCGGTCCGGTCCGCCGTGGATCTCGCCAACCGGGCGCGCACGGCCGGCGTCCCTGTTCTCGCGGTCGATTGCCCGACCGCCGTCGACCTGTCCTCGGGCGAGCTCTCGGACCCGGTTGTCCGGGCGGACGTCACGGTGACCTTCCACCGGCCCAAAGCCGGCCTCCTGACCCGGCGCGGCGCCGCAGTCGCCGGGCGCGTCCTCGTCGCCCCGATCGGCATCCCGCCCGGGGCGGACCGTGCCTGAAGCGCCCCCGGACGGGCGCGCGCCGGCCGACGAAGCGCCGGCGGAGCGGCCACGAGGCCGGGTGAGCCGACCTCGGATCACGGACCCCCGGCTGGCGCGAGGTGTTCCTCGTCGCGACGCTGGTGCTGGGAGCGGTCGTCGCGCTCGAGATCGCGAGCTCGCTGCTCCCGCCCCTGCGCGAGGCGTTCCGCGGACTTCCGGTGACGATCGTCGTGCTCGTCGTCGGGACGGTCGGCCTGCTCGTCCGCATCGCGGTTCGCCGGCCGCGCCCGTAGGCACGCACGGAGCCGGCGATCGGCTACGCTCTTGGTCTCAGTCTGGCTCGGGGGAGGGAGGACCAAGCGACGCGGTGAGCTGCACTGCCTGTGGCGCCCCCAACCGTCCGGGGGCCAAGTTCTGCTCGGAGTGCGGGACGCCCTTTGCGGCCGCCTGTCCGAGCTGTGGGGCTCCCATCGACCCGGCCGCCAAGTTCTGTGCGGAGTGCGGCTCCAGGCTCGCCCCCCGGTTTCCCAGGCCGTCGTCCCGAGCCCCGCCTCGACGGGAACCGCCGCCGCGGCGGCGATCACCGAACGCCGGGTCGTCTCGGTCCTGTTCGCGGACCTCGTCGACTTCACGAGGCTTGCGGAAGGTCGGGATCCCGAGGCGGTGCGCGAGATCCTGTCCCGCTATTTCGACACGGCCCGGGAGGTCGTCGGACGCTACGGCGGGACGATCGAGAAGTTCATCGGTGACGCGGTGATGGCAGTCTGGGGGGCGCCTATCGCCCACGAGGACGACGCCGAGCGGGCCGTTCGCGCCGCGCTCGATCTCGTTGGGTCGATCCGCGCGCTCGGCGCCGACGTCGGCGCTGATCTGCGCCTCCGCGCGGGGGTCCTGACCGGCGAGGCCGCGGTGACCGTGGGGGCGACCAACCAGGGCCTCGTTGCTGGCGATCTGGTCAACACGGCTGCGCGCCTGCAGTCGGCAGCCGCGCCGGAAACGGTCCTCGTCGGCGAGGAGACGCGGCTGGCCACGGCGGAGGCGATCGCCTACGAGGCGGCGGGTGACGCAGTCCTCAAGGGGAAGAGCGTCCCGGTGGCCGCCTTCCGGGCCCTGCGCGTGGTCGGAAAGGTCGGCGGCATCGGGCGCTCCGAGGCGCTGGAGCCGCCGTTTGTCGGACGGGAGACGGAGTTCCGCCTCCTGCGCGAGATGTTCCACGCGACGGGCCGAGATCGCAAGGCGCGCCTGGTGTCACTGACTGGCCAGGCCGGCATCGGCAAGAGCCGGCTCGCCTGGGAGTTCAGCAAGTACACCGACGGCGTTGTGGAGACGGTCTGGTGGCACCAGGGTCGCTGCCCGTCGTACGGGGAGGGGATCAGCTTCTGGGCGCTGGGCGAGATGATCCGGAAGCGGGCCGGCCTCATCGAGGGCGACGACGACGCGACGACGCGAACCGGCGTCACCGCCGCCCTGGCCGCGCACGTGCCCGACGAAGCAGACCGCGATCTCATCGAACCCTGTCTGCTGGCGCTCCTCGGAGTGGCCGACGCCCCGCCCGGTGGTCGTGAGCGGCTCTTCGCCGGTTGGCGCACGTTCTTCGAGCGGATCGCCGAGAACGGCACGGTCGCTCTCGTGTTCGAGGATCTCCAGTGGGCCGACGACGGGCTGCTCGACTTCATCGAGCACCTCCTCGAATGGAGCCGGAACCACCCGGTCTTCGTCCTGACGCTCGCCCGCCCGGAGCTGCTCGATCGCCGGCCCACGTGGGGCGGCGCCCGGGCGTCCACGTCGCTGGCTCTCGGGCCGCTTGCGGACGACGAGATGCGCGCACTCCTGGCGGGTCTCGTTCCCGGGCTTCCGGAGATCGCGGTATCGTCGATCCTCGCCCGGGCGGATGGCATCCCGTTGTACGCCGTGGAGACGGTCCGCATGCTCGTCGCCGACGGACGGCTCCAGGAGCTCGAAGGGGTCTACGTCCCAACGGGCGACCTTGGAGCGGTGGAGGTGCCGGGCTCGCTCCGAGCGCTCGTTGCCGCTCGGCTCGACGGCCTCGAGCCGGATGCTCGGGCCCTCGTGCAGGACGCCGCCGTGCTGGGCCAGACGTTCGCGTTGGACGCGCTGGCGGCGGTCACGGGCACCGAGCGGCCGACCCTCGAGACGCGCCTGCGCGACCTGGTGCGGCGCGAGATCCTGGAGCTCGACACCGACCCTCGCTCACCTGAACGCGGCCAGTACGGCTTCGTGCAGGCGCTCCTGCGCGAGGTGGCGTATGAGACGCTCGCCATGCGCGACCGACGGTCGCGGCACCTTGCCGCCGCCCGGCATTTCGAGGGGCTCGGCGACGAGGAGCTTGCCGGGGCGCTCGCGACGCATTACCTCGCGGCGTACCACACCGCTGCCGAGGGCCCGGAGGCCGAGGCGATCGCCGTTCAGGCGCGGATCGCGCTGCGTGCGGCGGCGGAGCGCGCGGCGACGCTTGGATCCCCGCTGCAGGCCCTGTCGTACCTGCGCGAGGCGGTGGATGTCGCGGACGGCCCGAGCGACGCGGCGCCGCTCCTGGAGCGCGCGGCGGTGATCGCGGACAGCGCCGGCCGCTACGCGGATGCAACGGACCTCGCCAGCCTCGCGGCGGCCGCGTTCCGCTCGGCGGGCGACGAGGTTGGGGAGCTCCGGGCGAGCCTCCTGCAGGCCGGCGCCCTCTCCTACTCTTCGTTCGCCGACGGGTCCGCTCTCCTGCGTGCGCTGGAGCCCAGGATGGCGGAGGGCAGCGACCCGTGGGTGGTCGCCCGGGGTGCCCTGTCGGGAGCCGCGATGCGCGTGCGCGCCGGCGAGGACGCCGAGGCGTTCCCGCTGTTCGAGCGGGCCCTCGCCACCGCAGAGGCGCACGGATACGGGGATATCCTGCTCCCGGCGCTATCCGGGAAGGCCACCCTCTACACCGCGATGGGTCGCAACACCGAGGCAAGCCTCCTGCTCGCGGGCGTGGTCGAGCGGGCCGAGCGGGCAGGTGATGACGTGACGGGCCTGCACGCCCGCTCGCAGCTCGCTTTCGTGCTTCTCGACGATGATCCGCGCGCGGCGCTCCAGGTGGCCCGTGATGGCCTCTCGATCGCGCGCCGGCTGGGCAGGCTTTCGCTGGTGATCTTCCTCGGCAACGTCGTCGCCGAGGTCGCGCTGCGGACGGGCGACTGGACCGAGGCATCGGACGTGATCGACGACGCGCTGGCCATCGAGCCCGAAGGCCGCGATCTGCTCTTTCTCCACTCGCATCGCGCGGCCTATCGGGCCCTGCTGGGCGGCGATCCGGCCGAGGATCTCGCCATCCTGGACGGCGCCGGCGACCAGAGCGAGGTGCAGATGGCCTTCTACGCGGTGGGCACCCCGGCCTGGATCGCCGGTCTGCGCGGCGACCATGCGACGGCCTACGAAGTCGCCGTGCGTCTTGCAGCCGCGGACGAGCTGAACGCGCCCTACCTGTACGAGCGTGCGGCGCGGTCGGCAGTGTGGCTCGGCGATGCCGTGCGCGCCCGGAGCGCCGTCGCCGACGTCGCCGGCCTTGGGTACCGGGGTCGCGCCAACGCCGCCGGGCTGGGTGTGCTCCAGGCCGGCCTTGCCGCCCTCGAGGGTCGGACCAGCGATGCCGCCGCCGGCTATCGCGAGGCGCTCGCCAAGCAGCGTGACCTGGCGTGCGACGGCGACCGGATCTTCGCGCTCCTCGACGTCGTGCGGCTGCTGGGCACGGCATCGCAGGATGGCCGCGATGCAGCCGCCGAGCTGCGGCCGCTCCTGGAACGGACTGGGGCACGCTCACTGCTCCAGATCCTCGACGGCCTCGAGACGGGCGCGGGGGCCTCGCAGGCTTTGGCCGCCGAGACCGGCCTCGGGTCCCGGATGGAGGCACCCGACCGATGACGTGTGCCGCGTGCGGGACTCGGCGCGCGGCGGTGTTTCACGAGATCGCCGCCAGCTGGTCGTCCAGGTGAACGAGCTGGAGGCTGCCGGCATCTCCGCCTGACGGTACGGCACCCAGCCTGGCGCGATGCGGAACGGCCCGGGCGTCGCCCGGGCCGCGTGCGTCCAGCGGGGCGCCGCTCGGGCGCCTCGGAGCTGCTACGCGCCGCCCTTCAGCGCGGCGAGACGGGCATCGACCTCGAGGTCGTCGGCCGCATCGTCGAGGCTGGCGAACTGCTCGTCGAGCGAGCTCGAGGCGACCTCGGCCATGCCCCGCGCCTGTGCCTCCTCGTGGCGGACCTTCTCCTCGAAGCGCGAGATCTCGGAAGTTGGATCCATCACGTTGACCGACTTCATCGTCTCGGTGACCTGGGCCTGGGCCCTGGCCATCTTCGAGCGCGCGATCAGCTCGTCCTTCTTCTGGACCAGCTCCTCGCGCTTGGCCCGCATCCCGTTGAGGCCGTCCTTGAGCTTCTCGACGAGGATGGTCTGCGTGGCGATCTGCTCGTCGAACGTCTTGACCTGCTCTTCGAAGCTGATCTGGCGCTTGAGAGCGATCTTGGCCAGGTTGTCGAACCGATCGGCCTCGGCGGCGTTGCCGGCAGCCCGGAGCTCGTCAGCCTTGCGCGATGCGGCGAGCGCCTTGGCGCCCCATTCGCCGGTGGCCTCGCGGGCCTCCTTGGCGTCGTCCTCGAGAAGCCGCAGATTGCCGATTGTCTGGGCGACGGCTTCCTCCGCCTCGCGGATGTTGTTGGTGTAGTCGATGACCATCTGGTTGAGCATCTTCTCGGGGTCCTCGGCCGAGTCGAGGATCGCGTTGATGTTGGCCCGGACCAGCTGGCCCATGCGACCGAGGATCGAGGTCTGCGCCATGCGAGCATCCCCTTCGTTCTGTCGCGTCGCCGGATCTCGACGCCGCATCGGGTGGATCCATCGCGCCGGTCGGCGGGCTGTTGCCGCGCCGGCTGCGATCATCGTACTCCGGGGGTCACCAGCGGCCGCCTCCTGACCGGCCCCCGCCGCCCCGCCACCGAAGCCCCCGCCTCCGGACCGGCCTCCGCCCCAGCCGCCGCCGAGGCCGCCGCCTCCCCCGCGACCGCCCGGGAACCCGCCGCCCCCGCCGCTCAGCATCCCGCCGATGATGCCGCCGATGATCGCCGCGGCGACGTCCCCGCCGCCGCCTCCGCCACTGCCGCCGCCTGCGCCCGCCGCGCCAGGGGTCGTCCCAGCCGCCGTAGTCGCGCTGGGCCAGGGCGAGCGCCTCGTTGGCGAGACGGGCCGCGGTCTCGGCCTCCCGGATCCCGGCGGCTGGGTCCGCCGCGCCCGACGCGACCGCGGCGTCCAGGTGACGAGCAGCCTCTGCGACGCGCGTGCGGGCCTCGCTCCCGACGCCGCCCCGGTGGTTCGCCACGTAGTCGGTGGCCCGGGTCACGGTCGCCTGCGCGCCTCGGATCGAGGTCTCCAGTCGGGACGCCAGCGCCGCGCGCTGCTCTGCTGCGGTTCGGATCCCCGCCAGCACGCCGTCGGCGATCTCGTTGGCCCGGCGGGCCTTGCCGTAGGCGGCCCCGACGTCCGGCTTCGGGTGGCCGATGTCCGCCCGCGCGTCGGCGAGCAGCGCCTCCGCCTCCGCGAGCCGGGCCGGGATCGCCGGGTCGGCTCGATCCGCGCCGGCGGCGCTGCGGGCCCGGGCGAGGTCGGTCTCCGCGTCGGCGATCTCGGTGTCCACCCGGTCGCGCGCCTGGTCGAGCTCGGCCGCGAGGTGCTCGATCGCGTCGAGGAATGCTCCCGCCCGGGCCACGGCCTCCTGGCCGACGCGGGCGGCCGCGGCGGTCTTCGGGCCGTCGGCGGCGGCGATCGCCGCCTCTCCCTGGGTCACGGCGGCCCGCGCCGCCGCGGCCCGGGCACGAGCCTCGTCGAGGTTCGTCGCCACGGCCTGCCAGGACGCGTCGGCGTACTCCTCGAGGTGGGCCATGGTGGCCGTCACGGCCGGAAGGCGGCCCTCGACGGCGTCGATCGTCGCCGGGAGGGCTGCGAGGATGCCGGGCGCCTCGCGCTCGAAGGCACGGAGCTTCTCGAAGCGCTCAGCCTCGGCCTCGAGGCGGTCCTGGGCCACGCGACAGCGGTTCATGAGCTCGCCGAGCAGCTGGCGCCGCGTGGGGCGGTCCTCGGGTGTCGCGTCGTCGAGCTTCTGGCGGATCTCGAAGGCGGCGCGCAGGTCGCCCTTGGCCGCCTCGATGGCCGCCCCGAACGTGGCCGCCTCGGCCGCACCGAACTGGGCCTCGGCAAACCCGAGCTCCTGGGCGCTGTCGCGGACCGCATCATCGGTGGCGAGGAGCAGGCTGTTCGCCTCGGCGTCGAGGTCCTCGTCGCTCAGCCCGGCCAACGGGTCGGGTGGTGCGCCGCCACCGCCCCCGGGCGGCGCCCCGTCCCCGTAGCGGCGGCGGACGAAGAAGAACCAGCCGGCGAGGCCGACGATGGCCACGACGACGATGACCATGATCGCCGGTGCCCAGGCCGGACCCGCCCTCCTCGTCCTGATCGGGCGGCAGGCTGGGCGTGGGCGTCGCGGCCGGCGCGTCGGTCGGTCCGGGGGCCGTGGTCGGCGCCGGAGCCGCGAGCGCGCTGCCGAGGGCCTCGGCGAGCGACACGATCGCCCCCGCGTTGTCGCCTTCGCGGAGGCCGGGCTCCATCTCGGTGGACAGGATCTGCTCGATCTCGGCGTTCGAGAGCGGGATCGCCTCCGAGGCCCAGTAGCCATAGGCACGATCGTCCATGGCGAGGACGATCAGGAAGTCGGTGCCGCCGAGCGAGCTCAGCCGCGCCGTCTCTGCCGCGAAGTCGGGCGCCGTCAGGCCGCCGGTCGTGTCGGTGAACCAGGCCCAGAGCTGGATGCCGGACTCGTCGAGCAGCGTCTCCTGCGCGGCGCTGACCTCGCGCTCTTCCGCCGCGGAGAGGGCGCCGACATCGTCCGTCAGCTGGGCCCGGAGGTTGGCGGGCTCGGCGGCTGCAGCGGGGCGTCGCCGAGGGCCAGCCCGGCCACGGGAGCAGGGCGAGGACGAGGACGGCGATCGCCGGGCGAGCGGGTGCAGGAGGCGTGCTCCGCGGCTCCGGGCGGCGATCATGGGGCTCCTGCGCCCGTGCCGATCGAGGCGGCGTGGCGCAGCGACCATTCTCGCGCGATCCGGCGCAGGTCGTGCGCCGCGCGTGGCCGATCCCGCCACCCGGCCCGAGTCCCGGCGTCACGGCGAGGGGGGCCGCCAGGAGCGGTACCATGGCTGCGACCCACCGCGCCGTCCGCGCTCGCCAGTCCCAGCTTCGGAGACATGTTCCATGGCCGTCGGCTCGTCCAACTCGTTCGACCTCGTCGTCCTCGGCGCGGGCACCGGTGGCTACGCGGCCGCCTTCCGCGGCGCCCAGCTGGGCCTTCGCGTCGCCCTCGTCGACGAGGACAAGATCGGCGGAACCTGCCTCCACCGGGGCTGCATCCCCACGAAGGCGCTCCTCGAGTCGGCCGGCTTCTACCACCGCGTGACCGCGAAGAGCCGCGAGCTGGGCGTCCTGGTTTCCGGTGAGGTCGCAGTCGACTACGCAGCCGTGGCGGCGCGGCGCGACCAGGTGGTCCGCCGGATGTGGACGGGTCTCAGGAGCCTGGTCGGCAAGAACGGGGTGGAGTGGATTGCCGGACGCGGCCGCCTCGATGGGGCGGGGAAGGTCCGTGTCGCGCTCCACGGCGAGGACGGGACGCCGGGCACCGGAGGTGAGCGCGTGCTGGAGGCCACGGACGTGATCCTGGCCACGGGGAGCCGCGTGAAGAGCCTGCCGGGGATCGCGCCGGACGGTGTCCGCGTGCTCACCTCGGACGACGTGCTGAAGATGTCGGATCTGCCGGCGAGCATCGTCATCGTCGGCGCGGGCGCAGTCGGCTCCGAGTTCGCCTCGATGTTCCACGACTTCGGGGTCAAGGTGACCCTGCTCGAATACCTCCCGGCCATCGTGCCGCTCGAGGATCGCGACGTGAGCAAGGAGCTCGAGAGGAGCTTCAAGCGCCGCGGCATCGAGGTCATGACGAACGCCCGCTTCGACCCCGCCTCGCTCGTGGTCGGCGAGGACGGCATCCGGCTCATGGTCGGACCGGAGGGCGGGGAGGCGAAGGAGGTCGCCGCCGACTGCATCCTGGTCGCCACCGGCCGCGCGGCCAACGTGGAGGGGATCGGCCTCGAGACGACGCGCATCACGGTGGAGCGCGGGATCATCCCGGTGGACGGCCACATGCGGACCGCGGAGGCGCACGTCTGGGCGATCGGCGACATCGTCGGCGGGCTGTGGCTCGCGCACACCGCTGCCCACGAGGGGCTCACGGCGGTCCACACGATCGCCGGCGATCCGGACGTCCACGCGATGGACTACGACGCCCAGCCGCGGGCCACCTACTGCCACCCGGAGATCGCGTCGGTCGGCCTGACCGAGCAGGAGTGCGAGAAGCGGGGCCTGCCGGTGAAGGTCGGCAAGGTGCCCTTCCAGGCGATAGCGAAGGCTCTCATCGGGGGCGACTACGAGGGCTTCGCGAAGGTGATCGCCCACGCGGAGACGGGCGAGACGCTCGGCGTCCACCTGGTAGGGCCGCACGCGACGGACCTCATCGCGGAGGCGTCGCTCGGCTTCACCCTGGGAGCGGCGGCCTGGGAGATCGGGGCGGCCACGCACCCGCACCCCACGCTGTCGGAGGTCCTCGGCGAGGCGGCCATGGCGGTCGACGGGCGGGCCATCAACTTCTGACCGTCGCGGCGCGAACCCGGTGCGGTGCGAGCCGCGACGCACGTCGAACCCTGCGTCGAGGAAGCCTCGACGGTCGTCCGGCGCGGAGCGATCTCGCCGTCGGCGGGGTCGGGTGAAACGGCCTCGGGAGCAGGACGAAGCGGATCGTGGCCGGCTCCACCACCGGCACGTGTGGCGCTTGCCGGACGTCCCGCATGGGAAGTCGTGGCAAGGGTCTTGATCGTCGGCGCGCTGCTCGCGGCCTCCGTGGCCGGGCGCGCGGGTTGGCCCTCAACCGTGGCGGCACGCGCCATCGGTCCCGTCGTCCCGCCGGATCTCGGCCGATCCGGTGACCATCGCCGGATCCCCGAGCGCCCAGGATCCCGTCGCCCGGTCCGGGCTGCTCGCCCGAGCGGCTCGTCGCCCTCTACCGGCTCATGGCCCTCGCCCGGGCACTCGACGAGCGGGCCTGGATCCTCAACCGGGCCGGGCGGACGCACTTCGTCATCTCCGGCCAGGGCCACGAGGGCGCGGAGGCAGGCGTCACGGCTGCCCTCGTGCCGGGGCGCGACTGGCTCCTGCCGTACTACCGCTCGATGGCCGGCGTCCTGGCGATGGGCATGACTCCTCGCGAGGTCTTCCTCCACCAGCTCGGGAAGGCTGACGATCCGGGATCCGGCGGCCGCCAGATGCCGAGCCACTACGGGCACGCCGGTCACCGGATCTTCACCTCGTCGTCGCCGGTCGGGACGCAGGCACTCCATGCGGCGGGGATCGCCCTCGCGGCCAAGCTCCGCGGGGAGCGCCAGGTCGCCCTCGTGGCGATGGGTGAGGGCAGCGCGAACCAGGGCGACGTCCACGAGGCGCTCAACTTCGCCGGCGTTCACCGCCTGCCGATGATCCTGCTCATCGAGAACAACGGCTACGCGATCTCCGTCCCGGCCGAGCGCCAGACGGCGGTCCGGGACGTCGCGAGCCGCGCCGTCGGTTACGGGATGCCGGGCGTGATCATCGACGGCGCCGACGTCATCGGCTGCTACCTGGCAGCCCGCGACGCCGTGGAGCGGGCGCTCGCCGGTGAGGGCGCGACGCTCATCGAGGCCAAGGTCACCCGTCTCACCGGCCACAGCTCGGACGACCAGCAGACGAAGTACCGTGAGGCCGACGAGCTCGCCGACGAGCGTGCCCGGGACCCGCTGCCCCGGTTTCGCGACGAGCTGCGTGCGGCCGGCCTGCTCGACGAGGCCAGCGAGGCGGCGATCGCGACCGAGGTGGCCGCCGCCGTCGACGACGCGACCGACTTCGCCGAGCGCGCCGCCGACCCGGACCCCGCGACACTGACGCGCCATGTGTACGCGGAGCCGGGCGACCCGGTTTCCGGGCCGATGCCGGCCGGCACCGCGGACGGTGTTGCGTTGAACTCCACACCCGTGAGGACGGACGCTCTCGCCGGCAGTCTTTCGAGCGTTGAACGCAACGATCCTGCGCCACCTTCCGAATCTCGCAGGTCAGACGCAACAATCGAACCGCCCGACGCACCGGGTGCGCCCGGTGGTGCGTTCAACGCAAGCACCCCCGGCCAAGGGGGCGCAGGTGCCCCCGCCGGGATCTGGGCGGATGGATCGCCCTGCGCTCCCGGCGCCCCCCCCGAGTCTGCCTGATGCCAGTTCGCACCTTCATCGAGGCGATTCGCGAGGGCCTCCGCGACGAGATGCGCCGTGACCCGCGGGTCATCGTCCTGGGCGAGGACGTCGGGCGCAAGGGCGGCGTCTTCTACGCCACCGACGGTCTGTGGACGGAGTTCGGCGACGACCGGGTCATCGACACGCCGCTGACCGAGTCGATGATCGTCGGCGTCTCGATTGGCGCTGCCGCGAACGGACTCCTGCCGGTCGCGGAGATCCAGTTCGCTGACTTCGTCTTCCCGGCGATGAACCAGCTCATCCAGGAGGCGGCGCGAATCCGCTACCGGAGCAACGGGACCTTCGGCTGCCCGATCGTCGTTCGGGCGCCGTTGGCGCTGGCGTCCACGGGGCGCTCTACCACAGCCAGTCGGTCGAGGCCTTCTTCGCCCACGTGCCCGGCCTCAAGGTCGTGATCCCGTCGACCCCCTACGACGCCAAGGGTCTCCTTCGCGCGGCCATCCGCGACCCCGACCCCGTCATCTTCCTGGAGCACAAGAAGATGTACCGCAGCGTCCGCGGCGAGGTGCCCGACGGCGAGTACACCGTGCCCTTCGGACGCGCCGCGATCCCGCGAACCGGCAATCGCCTCACCGTCGTCGCGTACGGCCTGATGCTTCATTACGCGCTCGAGGCGGCCGCCCGCGTCGCGGAGGAGGAGATCGAGGCCGAGGTGATCGACCTGCGGACGCTCCGCCCGCTCGACGAGGAGACGATCCTCGCCTCGGTGCGCCGGACGGGGAAGTGCCTCGTCGTCCACGAGGACAACCGCTTCGGCGGCTTCGGGGCTGAGGTGGCGGCGCTGGTTGCCGAGGCGGCGTTCGACTACCTCGACGGCCCGGTCACCCGCCTCGCCGGCCCGGACTCGCCGGCATCGCCGAACGCCCTCTCGCTCGAGGACGCGTTCATGCTCTCGCCGGCCAGGATCGCCGTGGCGATCCGCACGCTGGCGGCGTACTGAGCTGGCCGCGCGCGGCCGGATCGCGTCCGACTGGCTGGGGAGGGAGGCAACCCACGGTGCAGATGCTGGCGTGGACACGACCTGCGAAGCTGGCCTGTCGCCTCCGGGGATGCTAGGCTCTTGCCTGCCAAGAACCTCGTGCGGCCTGTCGTCTGTCGGCTGCGCTCGTCCCACTCGCGCCCGTCCGGGCGCGTTGCCCTGCCAGGGGCGAGGTTCAGGCTGCGCGTTCGAGTGTCGAGGCAATTCTGTTGGGAGTGGTCGTTGTGGCGGTGCGTCCGTGAGCTCTGAGCTGTCGTTCATCCTGGTCCTTGCGACCGCGATCGGTGGCCTCGTGGCTGCCGGCATCGCGGGACGCTATGTCCTGAGCAAGGACGAAGGATCCGAAGACGTCCGGCGGATCGGCCGCCTCATCCGGATCGGGGCGATGGCGTTCCTGCGCCGGGAATACACGATCCTCGTCGTCTTCGTCATCGTCGTGGCGACCGTGATCGCCCTCCTGATCGACTACAACGTCCTGGGCAATGCCCGGATCGCCGAGCTCAACGACGATGCCCGGTGGCGTCGAGAGCACCGGCCCCTGGACGGCCCTGGCGTACATCCTCGGTGCCTTCGGGTCCGCGCTGACCGGATTCATCGGCATGGGGATCGCCGTCCGGGCCAATACCCGGACCGCCACGGCAGCGCAGGTCGGACTCAATCCGGCCCTTCGCGTGGCGTTCGCCAGCGGTTCCGTCATGGGCCTCACGGTGGTCGGCGTCGGGCTGCTCGGCATCACGTCCCTGTGGATCGTGTTCCGCGACCCGAACGTGATCGCCGGCTTCGGCTTCGGCGCGTCGTCGATTGCCCTCTTCGCCCGCGTTGGCGGCGGCATCTACACCAAGGCGGCCGACGTCGGCGCCGACCTCGTTGGCAAGGTCGAGGCCGGCATCCCCGAGGACGACCCGCGGAACCCGGCCACGATCGCGGACAACGTGGGCGACAACGTCGGCGACGTTGCCGGCATGGGCGCCGACCTGTTCGAGTCCTACGTCGGCTCGCTGGTCGCAGCCCTGGCGCTCGCAGTCGCGGGAGCCGTCACCCTGGGCGTGGGCGACGGCGGGCCAGACGGGAATCTCGTCCTGCTGCCCCTGTTGATCGCGGGAACCGGCATCGTGGCCTCGATCCTGGGCGCGCTTCTCGTCCGGACAGGCGACCAGGCGAGCATGAGCAAGCTCCTGTGGGCCCTGCGAGTGGGCGTCTATGGCGCCAGCGGTCTCGCACTGCTGCTGACGGCCGGCGTGATCCTCGCCCTCGACCTCCCCTTCGACCTGTTCTGGGTCGTGCTCACCGGCCTGGTCGTCGGCCAGGTCATCGGCACCGGGACGGAGTACTTCACAGCCTACGAATACCGGCCGACCCGCTGGATCGCGGCCCAGGCACTCACAGGCCCGGCGTCGGTGATCATCGGCGGGATGGCCGTCGGGATGCTCAGCGTGATCATCCCGGCCATCGCGGTCGTGGTCGGCATCTTCGTGGCCAATGAGCTGGCCGGGCTGTACGGCGTGGCACTCGCTGGCGTCGGCATGCTCTCCACGCTCGGGATCACGCTCGCCACGGACGCATACGGCCCGGTCGCGGACAACGCGGGTGGCATCGCCGAGCAGGCCCACCTCTCGCCCGAAGTCCGCGAGCGGACGGACGCGCTCGATGCGCTGGGCAACACGACCGCCGCCACGGGCAAGGGATTCGCGATCGGTTCGGCGGTGCTCACCGCCCTCGCCCTCGGCGCGACGTATGCGCAGGTCACCCAGCTCGACTCGCTGGAGCTCACGAATGCCCGCGTCCTGATCGGGCTGCTCATCGGCGCCACGCTGCCGTTCATCTTCTCCGGGCTCGCGATGCAGGCCGTTGGCGCGGCCGCGAACTCGATGATCGTCGAGGTGCGGCGCCAGTTCCGCGAGATCGCGGGCCTGCTGGAGGGGCTCCCTGGCGTCGAGCCCGACGCCGCCCGTGCCGTCGACATCTCGACCCAGGCGGCACTCCGGGCGATGATCCTGCCGGGCACGCTCGCGATCCTGGCACCCGTCGCTGTAGGTGCCCTGCTCGGCGCCGAGGCGCTGGGCGGCCTGCTCATGGGCTCGGTCGCCTCGGGCTTCCTGCTGGCGCTGATGATGGCCAACGCCGGCGGCGCCTGGGACAACGCCAAGAAGTACATCGAGCTCGGCCACCACGGCGGGAAGGGCTCGCCTGCCCACGCGGCGGCGGTCACCGGCGACACCGTTGGAGATCCGTTCAAGGACACAGCCGGTCCGTCGATGAACATCCTGCTCAAGCTGATGGCGATCGTCGCGGTGATCTTCGGCCCCCTGTTCCTCTAGCCCAACCTTCGAGAGCCATGGAGACGGGCCACCCGCACATGGTGGCCCGTTTCGATTTGCGGGTCCGCGCCCAGGTGCCCGGCGACCGGATCGCGCCCGCGCCTGGCGAGCGGGCTCGCTCGGCGGGGTGAGGCGCAGCATCGCGGAGTGCCGGCAGGGGCCGGATGGGCCACACTAGCAGCGACGCCCGGGGGCGCCGGTGAACCGGCGGGCCGCCCGATCCGTACCACCATGAAGAGCGGGACGTGGTTCCGCGCAGGAGGGACCCGGTGGCGAAGGTCACGATGCCGCAGCTCGGCGAGAGCGTCGCCGAGGGGACGATCGGGCGCTGGCTCAAGAAGCCCGGCGACCCAGTCGCACAAGTACGAGCCGATCGTCGAGGTGATCACCGACAAGGTGAATGCCGAGGTGCCGTCTCCCTTCGCCGGCACGCTGATCGCCATCCTGGTCGAGGAGGGGGCCACCGTACCCAACGAGACGCCGATCGCCGAGATCGAGATCGCGGACGCGGGCGAGACTGGCCCCGGCGGGGCGACCGTCGACGGCGCAGATGCCGGCGCCTCCGGCGACTGCGCCCGCTCTGGCCGTTCCCGCGGAGCCTTCGGCTCCCGCTCTGGCCGTTCTCGCGCCGGCCACCGCTACGCCAGCCACCGCTCCGCCGGCCATCGCTACTCCGGCTCGCGCCTCGGCGCCACCGGCGGCCACGCCAACGACCCCCACCGCGGGAGCGCTGCCCGCCATTGCGGATGCGGAAGCCCGCATGACACCGGCCGTCCGGCGGCTCCTCCGGGAGCACGGGCTGGCGCCCGAGCAGATTCGCGGCACCGGGGGCGGCGGGCGCATCACCCGCCAGGACGTGGTGGCGACCGTCGAGGCGATCCGCACCGGCGCCATGCCGGGCGCGTCGGCTGCTCCGGCCGCGTCGGCTGCTCCGGCGGCCCCCCCCACCACGTCCGCACCCGCGTCGAAGGCCGGCGCCCCTCTCGTCTTCCCCCCGGGCACGGACGAAGTCGTCGTCCCGCTGACCCAGATGCGGAAGGGGATCGCGGCCCAGATGACGAGGGCCCTCCAGGTTCCTCACGCCTACGTCCACGTCGAGGTCGACGTCGCCAACCTCGTCCGCCTCCGCGAGTCGCAGAAGCGCGACTACCTGGCTCGCGAAGGGATCTCCCTCAGCTTCGTCCCCTTCGTCGTGAAGGCAACCGTGGAGGCGCTGAGGCGCAACCCGACCTTCAACGCAACCTGGACCGAGCAGGGCCTCGTCGCGAAGCGCCGCATGAACGTCGGCGTGGCAGTGGCCGTGGACGACGGCCTCATCGTGCCCGTGATCCGCGACGTCGATCAGCTCTCGATCAGCGGGATCAACAGGGCCATCGCCGACGTGGCCGCCCGGGCCCGCGCGAAGAAGCTCCGCGTCGACGACTTCGGCGGCGGCACGTTCACCGTCGACAACACCGGCTGGTTCGGCAGCAACCTGACGATGCCGATCATCAACGTCCCGGAGGTCGCCATCCTGACCATGGAAGCGATCACGAAGCGGCCGGTCGTCGTCGAGACGCCCCAGGGCGACGTCATCGCGATCCGGCCGATCATGAACATGGTGATCGGGATCGATCACCGGGCGAACGACGGCGCCCAGGCGGGCTACTTCCTGCGCGACGTCAAGGCCTGGCTCGAGGGAGTCGGGCCGGACACGGCCATCTTCTAGGAGGACGCGTGGCCGGAGGTTCCGACACGACGAGCAGCGCGCCGCCCACGAGCGACAACGGGCGCCCCTCGATCGCCGAACGCGCTGCCCGCCGCGACGAGATGCAGGCGCGCGGGCGGGACCGGTACGCCACGCTCCTGCGCAGCCTCCAGGCAGGGCGGGAGCTGCCGCTCTCCCGGCGCGGCCGCCGCTTCGCCGTGGACTGGCACCCGATCCTGTGGACCCTCCTCAAGGTCGCCGCGGTGGTCATCGTGGCCTACGTTGCCGTCCGCGTCGGGACCCAGTGGCTGCGCGAGGGCCGCGTCGTCACCTGGGACGGGCCCGACGCCACCGTCCAGTCCGGCGTTCGCCTCGCGGACTGCCCGAGCGTGGACCGGATCCGCGTCGAGGACTTCCCGTCGTGGGTCCGCTTCGAGGGGAGCATCTACCGCTACACCGGGGACAAGCGCCCGTACCTGGGGCCCGAGACACCGGGCTTCACCCAGACCCCGTACACGAGCGGTTCCATGCGCCTGGTCCTGATCGAGAACACGCCGGACGGGAAGGCACGCGACACGATCCTGATCTGGCTCCAGGACGCTCTCGCCGGCATCGAGTACGCGCGGGTTCCCGAATGCTCCCCCGGCTAGACTGACCAGATGGGCCTGGACCTCCCGATCGTCGATGTCGCCGGCGTGCCGCGCGCTCGCCGCCACCCGGATTGGCTGAAGGCGCCGATCGCCGCGGGGGAATCCGTCCGCGACGTCCGGCAGCTGCTGCGCGGCCTGAACCTGAACACGGTCTGCGAGGAGGCCCGCTGCCCGAACCTCGGGGAGTGCTGGGACCAGCGTACCGCGACGGTCATGATCCTCGGCGATGTGTGCACCCGCGCCTGCGGCTTCTGCGCCATCGCGACGGGGCGACCCACCTGGTTCGACCCGGACGAGCCGCGGCGCGTGGCCGAGGCTGTCGCGGCCATGGGCCTGGAGCACGTGGTCGTCACCTCTGTCGCCCGTGACGACCTGCCCGACGGGGGCGCGTCGGTCTTCGCCGCGACGATCGTCGAGCTCCGGGCGCGCTGTCCCGGGATGGGCGTGGAGGTGCTGATCCCGGACTTCAACGGCGACGTCGCCGCGCTGCGTTCGGTCATGGTGGCCGGTCCGGACATCCTCAACCACAACGTCGAGACCGTGGAGCGGCTCCAGCAGCCCGTGCGGAAGCGGGCTCGGTATGACCGCAGCCTGGCGGTGCTCGCGCAGGCGAAGGCCGACGCCATGGAGCTGGGACGCGAGGCGTACACGAAGAGCTCGATCATGGTGGGCCTCGGCGAGGAGCGTGACGAGCTGCTGACGACGTTCCGGGACCTGCGGGCCGTCGACTGCGACATCCTCACCGTCGGGCAGTACCTGCGCCCGACCGCCGAGCATCTGCCACTGGTCCGCTACTACCACCCGGACGAGTTTGCCGAGCTGGGACGCGAAGCACGGGCGATGGGCTTCCGGCACGTCGAGTCGGGGCCGCTCGTCCGGTCCAGCTACCACGCCCGCGACCAGGTACCGGGCGCCGAAGGGCGGGCGCTGCGCAGGGCCGCGACGGTGGGACCGGACGGGCGCGTCGTGCCGGGACCGGACGGGCACGTCGCGCCCGGCCCCGCGGCGTAGCCCGACGGTCCGGGACGTGGTCCGCCAGCTCTCCCGCACGGTGCCCCTCGCAGAGCTCCACTGCCACCTGGGAGGCGCGGTGACGCCGGCGATCATGTGGGGGATCGCGCACCAGCAGGGGATCAAGCTTCCGTCGAAGGACTACTGGGAGTTCCGCGACATCATCACCGTGTCGCCGACCCGCGGCCGCTCGTTCGAGGGCTATCTCGAGCTGTTCCACTGGACCGAGCTCATCCAGTCGAGCCCGCTTGCCGTCGAGCGCTCCGTCTACGAGGTCATCGGCGGGGCGTACCGGAAGAACAACGTCACGACCATGGAGCTTCGCTTCAACCCGATGAAGCGAAACCGGGGCGGCGAGCAGGACCTCGACCACATCATCGCCGCGGCCGTGCGCGGGATGGACCGGGCGACGCTCGAGTACCCGGTCAAGCCCGGGCTGATCCTGTGCCTGGACCGGGCCTTCCCATACCAGCTCAACGAGATCATCGCCGAGAAGGCCATCGCCTGGCGCGACCGGGGCGTGGTGGGCGTGGACATCGCCGGGCCGGAATCGAACGGGTTCCGGGTGAAGGAGTACCGCCGGCTCTTCCAGCGAGCGCGGCGGCACCACCTGGGGATCACCGTCCACACGGGGGAGTCGGGCCCGGTCGAGGAGATCGCCGACGTGATCGAGCAGCTGGAGCCCGATCGGATCGGGCACGGCGTCAAGGCTGCCTACGACCCGCGGACGATGGGCATGATCCGCGAGCGGGGGATCGTCCTCGAGGTCTGCCCGACCTCCAACCTGAACACCCGCGTGGTGTCGGGCTGGGACGAGCTCCGCTGGATCCTGGACACGTTCCGCCGTAACGAGATCCGGTTCACGATCAACACCGACGGCCCCGAGATGCTCAAGACATACATCCGCGACGAGCTGGCGACGCTCGGGCGGCTGGGAATCCTGGCTCCCGACGAGCAGGTCGAGGTGGCCCGGACCGCCCGGCAGGCCTCCTTCGTCCCGAACGTGAGCGACGTTCTCCTGCCGCGTCTCGAGCCGGCGCGACGTGAAGAGGTCGAGCGCGAAGAGGCGTGATGACGCGCGTCGTGAGGTGACGCCCCGCGCCCGAGGCCGTGCGCCCGCTGCCTGCCACCCGCCGACCGTGCCCAGCGGCGGAGGTCGCTGGGCTCAGGAGTCGAGGGGCTCGATCCGGTAGGCGCAGCTCCGGTCGCCCGTCGCGATGTGCGAAGTGCGCACGACGCGCGCCCCGAGGACCTCCTCGAAGAGCTCGAGCTCGGCCCGGCAGGCGATCGGGTGGCCCGCCGCCGCTCCGAGGATGGCGCAGTTGTGCTCGCGCAGCTCCAGCGGCCCCCCGTTGACCGGCGCCGTATCGGACCGGCACACGTAGCCCGATTCGTCCTGGATCACGGCCAGCTCGCGGACCTTCTCGGCCAGGGTTGGCGCGGGACCGAGCTGCTCGGCGAAGCGCGCCTGGATCCGGTCGCGCAGCAGCCGTCGCCGGGCCCGGAAGACCTCCTCGACCAGGGCGTCGCCGCCGACCTCGGCGATCGACTCCAGGAGGGTCGTGGCGAGTCCGTCGTAGTTGGCGGGGAGGCTGCGCTGGGCCGCGGGTGTGATGTCGTACAGGTGCCACGGGCGCCCGACGCCGTGGCGGATCGCCTGGCGAGCGACGAAGCCGGCCGTCTCGAGCTCGCGCAGTCGCTGCAGGGTGCTCGTCCGGCTCATCCCGAGGCGGCCGGCGAGACCGTCAGGCCCGCTGGCGCCGCCCTCGCGAAGCTCGAGCAGGATGGCCCGGCCGAGGGCGTCATCGGGTGCGTGGCCGTTGCGGTGCGCGCTGCCGTGGCCGTTGCCGTGGCCGTTGGGCCATTCGCAGGGCCGCTCGCAGGGTCGCTCGGCGCACCCGGAGCTGGTCGATGGGCGGCGTCGATGTCGCTCACGGGCGGAAGGCTAGCATCGGTCGCGTTCATCCGCCGACGGC
This sequence comes from uncultured Chloroflexia bacterium, assembly GCA_963739365.1. Lineage (GTDB taxonomy): Bacteria > Chloroflexota > Limnocylindria > Limnocylindrales > CSP1-4 > CTSoil-043. The sequence goes on from CAVUAG010000018.1 coordinate 50,470, forward strand.
GGCCCGCCCCAGTGCCTCGCCGAGCGCGTCCTCGAATTCGGAGGTCCAGGGTCCGGGCCCCGCGAACACGTACGGCGTCGCGTCAACCGTGCCGTAGGCCTCGGGGTCGGTCACGTAGCTGCGAGCGCACAGGTCCACGGCCGGGCGGAGCGCGTCGTAGACCACCGTGTTCTTGAACGCGTAGAGGTAGACCCGGGTCGGCTCGGCCTGGTCCAGGCCCGAGGCGTCGAACGAGATCGCCGTGCGGGCCAGGCGCTCGTCGTCGCAGCCCGGGTCGCCGGCGACCACGTTCTCCACGCCGACCCCGACGCGCGCCAGCTCGGAGACGATCCCGGCGAAGGTCGTGGCGGTCGGCTTGGGCGTCTGGGGCGTGAATGCCGAGCAGCCGCTGGCTACGAGAGCGACGGCGATGAGGAGGACGACGACGACCCCGCGTCGGCCCCGGGGGGCAAGCATGCCCGGAGGCTAGCACCGAGCGGCACGGGACGCCGCCGGGCGGCAGCGTGAGACGCAGGGGACGCGACGGCGTCCCCTGCGGTCAGACGGGTCTCAGCCCGCCCACTCCAGGCCGAGCCGCGCCAGCGTGTCGGGTGTCGGGTTGCCGGTGCCGCCGTCCCAGCCGGCGAGCCGGTAGTACTCGTCGAGGGCGCCTTCGATCGCGGTGCGATCAAGGGCGACGCCCGCGCTCGGGCCGGTGCCGACGAGCGGCCGGAAGAACTTGTCGGGGAGCCGGTCTTCGCGCCGCCCGATGCCCTCGCGGGCGTTGAAGGCGCGCAGCATGTTCAGGCGGCGCTCCCCGATCTCCATGAGCTCGTCGACGTTGAAGTCCTCCCAGCCGGTCACGGCCCGCACGAAGTCGACCGCCTCCTGCGGCCCGTACAGGGCCCAGGCCGGGCCCCACACGAACTGGCATAGGGAGGCCGTGTCGAGGAACGAGTAGAACTGCTGGGTCCGCAGGGCGAAGCGGACCTTCTCGGGACCGAGCGAATCGACCGGCAGCGCCTCGTCGAGTCCCAGGAGCTTCAGCCGCCCGAGCGCGAGATCGGAAGCGCCCTCTTCGATGTTCGGGTCGTGCTCGGATGACTGGTGATCTGCGCCGAACGGGTTCACCGCGTAGATGACCCCGAGCGACCGCTTTGCCTGCGGCATGTGGGCGGGCGCCTCGGATCCCTTCACGGTGATCAGGTACTCATGGCCCTTGCCGAGCAGGTCGGCGGCGCGCCGCGATCCGTTGGCAAGGACGTCTCCGAAACCCGCCCGCGTGGCGAGCATCTCGGTGAGGCGCACCATCGCGGCCGCGTCGCCGAAGGGCGCAGCGGAAGCCGAGGTCGGCCTCGGTCACCAGGCCGTGCTCGAAGCACTCCATCACCCAGGCGACCGTCGCCCCCGTGCCGATCGTGTCGAGGCCGTGCTCGTTGCAGATCTGGTTGGCCAGCGAGATCGCCGGGAGATCGTCGACGCCGCAGTAGGACCCGAAGACGGCGGCCGTCTCGTACTCCGGTCCGCCGTGGCGAGCCTCGACCGGGCGGCCCTGCCACTCCGTCTCGACGGCCCGCTTGCAGCGCACGGCACACGCATAGCACGTCTCGCGCTCTTTGAGGACCGTCGCCGTCATCGTCTGGCCGGAGATCGCCTCGTACCCGTCGAACTGGCCGGCGTTGTAGTTGAACGTCGGCAGCGAGCCGAGGCCGTGCTGATACTCGAGGACACCATCGGTTCCGTTGATGCGCAGGTCCAGGACGTCGGCGTTGTTCGGGATCTCCGCCGAGCCCCACCGGGCGAGCTTGTTGAGGCCCGCGGCGTCGGCCAGCGGGAGCTTCTTGCTCCTGCCCCTGGCCACGATCGCCTTGAGGTTCTTGCTGCCCATGACGGCGCCCATGCCGGTGCGGCCGTTGGCCCGGTTGGCCATGTTCATGATGGCGGCGAGGCGGACCAGCTTCTCGCCGGCCGGGCCGACCTGGGCGATCTCGATCTTGTCGTCGCCGAGCTCGGCCTTGAGCAGGTCGTCCACCTCGGAGGTCGTACGGCCCCACAGGTGATCGGCCGGCCGCAGCTCAGCCTCGCCGTCGTGAATCCAGAGGTAGACCGGCCCAGGAGAGCGTCCGCGGATCACGATCCCCGTGAACCCGGCGAAGCGCAGCTCGGCGGGGAAGAAGCCACCGGCCTGGCTGTCGCCGATGCCGTCGGTGAGCGGCGAGCGGGCGTTGACGGCGACCCGGCTCTGGCCGGCGATCGGCGCCCCCGTCAGCAGGCTGTCCATGACCGTCAGGACGTTGTCCGGGTCCAGCCCGTCCGTCCCGGGCTTCATCTCCCGGAGGATGTAGTGGAGCCCCATCGCAGAGCCGCCCAGGTACGTCCGGTAGAACGACTCGGGCGGGTGCTCGACCTCCAGCACGCCCGTGGTGAGGTTGACGTGCAGGATGCGTCCCGAGAACTCGCCTGGCATTCGCCTACCTCCGATCACGTGGCCCCGTCGCTGGTCGCGGGCAACCCGGTGCGCGTGGGCCATTGTAGGCGCGCAGACGTGGCGAATCGCGATCCCGTGCCGCCCTCCGCGACTGTTTCGGAGGTGGTCCGGTGAGCCCCGCCGGGCAGCGCTCCTAGCGGCGGGCTCGCCGCTTGGCGTCCCGGAGCCGGGCCAGCGTGTCGGCCGATTCGTTCGCGGTCGCGGCCGGGGCCGCGGGTGCATTGCCCGGCGAGGGCATGGACGCGGAGCCCGGGGCGGCCACCGCGCGTTCCCGCCCGGCCTCGGGAGCGGGTGCCCCCTCGCGGCGCAGCGCGGCGCGGGCGGCCTCGCCACCGGCCCGGTCGCGCGCTGCCAGCATCCCTTCGACGGGCGCCGGGCGGGCGGCAACCCGACCGCGTCGGGCCGGCACGTCCCGGATCCAGGCGCCCGCCGACGCGAGGTCGCGGCGCGTCACCTGGACCCGGCGGAGGAAGACGTCGAGGGGCCAGAGCAGGAGGGCCAGGACGAGCAGCCACGGCCAGAGCGGCGTCTCGCCCGCCGTGGTGCCGAGGTCGTGGCGCCAGACATCCGCGGCCGCGGCGATCGGGCGCCCGCGGGTGGCGTCGCGAAGGGCGGCCAGCAGCGGCTCGTTCGTCCCGAGGAGGCGGTACTCGGCGGGTGTCGGCGCCACGAGGCCGAGCGTCCGCCCGACGGCCGTGGCCCCGGCGAGCGTCTGGGTCACCCTCAGCGCGTAGGCGCCTTGAGTCAGCTCCCCGATCGGGGCCTCGTAGGCGCCCGGAGCGACCTGCGCCAGGTCGAACTGGCGCTGCTCCAGGACCGGGTCCACCATCACCACGCTCGTGGCATAGAAGTCGCGTGGCGAGCCGTCGGGGTTCACGCTCTCGACCCGCAAGGTCGTCCCGCCCGGTCCGGCCACGAAACGGGCCTCGATCCCCGCGGCCTCCTCGCCGGGGAGCGTCCACGCGACGAGCTGCCCGAAGAAGCGGGCGAAGCCATCCCACCCGACCCAGCTCCGGGCCCAGCGCCCGGTGGCGTCGGACGTCCAGGCGACGGCCCGGCCGAGGCCGTACTGCCACTGGGCGAGAACGGGATCGGAGCGTCCCGAGACCAGCACGGTCGTGGCCGCCGCCTTGCTCGTCGTGCCGTTGTAGCCCGTCAGCGACGGAAACCCCGCGTCGAGGCCACGGATGATCGGCGACGAGGCCGAGACCGCCGGGAAGAAGCGCTCCTCGACGATCTGCCGCCCGGCGACCTGCTCGGTCTCCTTGAGGAAGATGTCCGGGATCGACGACGGGTTGACCGCATCGTAGAAACGGCCTCCTCCGCGGGCCGCGAGCTGTTCCAGGAAGGGGTTGGCCCCCCCGCCGGCGCCCACCGTCGAGAGCGTGATCCCGGCTGCCTTCATGCGGGCCAGGATCGCGTCGTACTGACCAGAGCTGGACCAGCCGTCGGTCAGCAGGATGAGGTGGCGCCGCGTCGCCTGGGCCTCCTCGAGCGCCTTCACGCCCTCGTCGAGCCCGGCGTAGATGTTCGTCTGGCCGTCCGCGGCGATCGCGCCGAGGCTGCCCTGGAGGTCGTTGATCGAGCCGAGGGGCGAGCGCTTCACGACCCAGCTCGCGCGCTCGTTGAAGGCGACCACACCGAGCTCATCGGTCGCCTGCAGGGCGGCGGCCGCACGCAGGATCGCCTCCTTGCCGATGTCGACCTTGCGGACCCCTGACAGCTGGACGGCCTGGTTGCGGTCGAAGGTGTTGCAGTGACAGGCGGCCATCGAGCCCGACTCGTCGATGACCACGACGAGCGCCACGGCGGGCTGCTTCTCCCGGTCGCGGACCCGCATCTCGACGGGCAGCGCTGCCTCCAGCGGCGTGTCGCGGTAGCCGCCCGCGCCGTAGCTGCGCGGGCCGCCGATCATCACCAGCCCCTTGCCGAAGTCGCGCGCGGTGGAACGGAGCGCCTCGAGCTGCTTCGTCGTGAAGCGAACGCGCGGCACGTCGACCAGGACCACGCTGTCGTAGCCGGACAGCGTTGCCGGGTCATCGGGGACGAGCTCCGGGACCATGGTCACGACCTCGCCCTCGCGGGCGCTCAGCGCGGCGACGAGATCCGCGGCCACGGTCTCGTCGCCCGGCACGACGAGGACTCTGGGCGGCCCGGAGACGAGCGTCGCGGCGTCGGCCCGGTCGTTCTGGGGGAACGTGTCCCGGGCGGCCTCCACGACGGCCCGGAAGACGTGGAAGCCGGCCTCCTTCGGGGTGACGTCGAAGAGGACCCGGGTGACGTCGGCGTCGAGCGTCGTGCGCTCGGTGGCGACGAGGGCGCCGTCCACGTAGAGCCGGATCGTGGCCGGCTGGGCGACCGTCGAGCGGATCTCGACCCCGACCTCCAGCTCCTCGCCGAGGCGCGCCGTGGCGGGGACGCCGATCCGATCGACCAGCACCTCGTCCGCCGCGCCGAGGCCGATCGTGCGGGTCGTCACCTGGATTCCCCGGGCGCCGGCGCGCGCGGCCTCGACCTGGCCCAGCCCGGTCGTGTCGTTGCCGTCCGAGAGGAGGACGATCCGTTGCTGCGCAGCATCGGGGAAGAGGGCGGCGGCCAGCCGCAGCGCGGCCCCGATGTCGGTGGCGCCGCGCGCCGGCGTGGAGGCGATTCGGTCGAGGTCCGTCAGCTCGTCGGGCAGCCGCTCCACCAGGGCATCCGTCCCGAATGCCACGACACCGGCGAGGTCCCCGTCCGGTCGCTCGGCGAGGGCATCGCGGACGAAGGCCAGGGCCTCACCCCGGCCGCCGGTGCCGACGGAGTCGGAGAGGTCGACGACGAAGACCGTGGCCAGACGGTCGACGGGCTGCACGACCGCGACGCCCGCGAGGGCCATGACGAGAGCCGAGACGAGCAGGGCTCGGACGAGGAGGGCCAGCCGCGTGCGCGCGTCGCCGAGTCCCCGCTTCGCGAGGACCTGGAGCCCCACGACCAGTCCCACCACGAGCGGGATGAGGAGGAGGAGCAGGGGCGCGGTCACGGTGACGCCCATCACGCCGTCCCTGTTGACGGCCGTCGGCCCGGACCCCCGGCCGGGTCGGCCGTCGGCTCCCAGTCCGAGGCGACGCCGGATGCGGACGAGCGCGTCACGCTGGAAGACGAACGCCTCGAGGACGAGGAAGGCCAGCGCGAGGGCCGCGAGCGGGACCCACAGGTCGCTGCGGGCCGGGGGTCGCCCATCCGCGTCGCCGCCGCGCCCGCCGGTGGTCGTCGAGCCCAGGCGCTCCAGCGCGACGACGGAGCCCGGTGCGATCGTCGACTCGTTCACGTCGAAGAGGTCGACCGCGAACTGGACCGGGGCCGACGGGTCGACGACGAGGGGGGACGTCGACGGCACGTCGTCGGGCGTCGTGGTGGGGCCGGTGGTGGGCGAGCCGCCGGGCGCCGAGCCAGCGGGCGACTCGCCCGGCCCGGGACCTGGGCGCGTCAGCCCGAGCGGCGCGACCGTGTAGACCCCGAGCTGCTCGGTGGAGGCGAAGGTCGTCGTCGCGCCCCCGGTCACGCTCGGGGCGAGGTCGAGGGTCGTCCCGTCGGGCCGCGTGACCTGCACGCCGATGGCTCCGGACGGGATCGGGAGGTTGACGAGCGCGCCCGGTGCCAGGGCCGTCGTCGGCGCGCGCGAGGCACCCACGAGCTCGCCGACGAGGTTGCTGACCAGGATCGGGAAGGCCACCTGGAGGGGAAGGTCCGAGCGCCGCGGCTCGAAGGCGAGGACCCCCGTCGCCACGCCCTCCCGCGTGCCGGTGAACAGGAGAGGATCGCCGGCCGCCGTGGGGATGACGGTTCGTGCCCAGGAAGGCAGCGAGAGCCGCGACGCCCGGGCCACGTGGAAGGTCGTGAGGTCCACGTAGCGGAGGAGCGGCTCGTCCGGCGCCGGCCGCCCGAGGGCCGGATCGTCGAGCGTGCCGGTCACGGTCCCCAGCGGGCTCGTGCGCGGTGGGGCGATCGCCAGCGTCGGGACCCGCGGCAGGGTCGCCGGGAGGGCGGCGTCGAAGACGACGAGGTCGAACAGCTCGGGCTTCGTGCCTGGGCCGTAGTCGGCCGGGCGGACGCCGTAGAGCTCGGCGTTGGGCAGGAAGCTGAGGGCAGTCTCGAGGTACGGGTCGCCGTCGCTCACCAGGAGGATCCGCAGGAGGCGGTCGGGCGGCACCACCGCCCATGCCCGGTCGTCGAGGGCGAGCTGGTCGGCGCCCGCCAGGCGGGCCTCGAGAACGCGGACGTCGAGCGGCACATCGTCGATCCCCACGTCGGCCCGGCTGACCGGATCGAGGAACAGGTCGCGTGCCTCCAGGAGCCGGCCATCGCCCCAGAGCTCCACCCGCTCGGTGGACGGCTCGAGGTCCGTGTTGGCGACCGAGATGAAGACCGAGCGCGTCACCGCCGTCGGCGAGCTCCGCACGGCGAAGGCCACGATCGCCTGGTTCTTCCGCTCGCGGCCCACCTGGAGGACCGTCACGGGTGCCGCGATCGCCACGCCCTCCGGCGGGGCGTACGCCCCGTCCGTCGCCACGAGCACCTGCGCGTCGCCTGCGCGCGCCGCCAGCGCCGACGCCAGCGCCAGGGCCTCGCCCATGTCGGCGGTGGCCGGCGCGGCCGTCACCGCCGCGAGGGCCGCGCGTACGCGCCCGAGGTCGGCCGTCGAGTTGACAATGACCCGGGGCGTGGTGCCCGCGACGACGACGCTCACCCTGCCTCCCGCCGGCAGATCCCGCAGTGCGTCGAGGACGCGCTCCTTCGCCGCCTCCAGGCGCGACGGCGCCTCGTCCGTGGCCGCCATGCTCGCGGACGCGTCGACGACGACGACGAGGTCGCGGGCGAGGGTCGCCGGCCGTTCGGTGAACGGCTGGGCGGCGAGGACCGCGAGGAGGACCACCAGCAGCAGCTGGAGCAGCAGCAGGAATGAGCGACGGAGGCGCTGCCACGGCGCGTTCGCCTGGAGATCCTCACCGAAGCGCTGCCAGAGCAGCGTCGAGCCGACGGTCCGCTCGGTGCGCCGGAGCTTCAGCATCCAGAACGCCACGACGAGCGGGACGAAGACGAGGCCCAGGAGGGCGAGCGGCGCGGCGAACGGCATCGGCACGGCCTCCTACCCGACGACCCGGCGTCGCCGCAGCTCGGCGAAGACGAGGTCGGCCAGGGCCACGTCGGAGGTGAGCGGGACGTACGCAATGCGCCGCTTCGCGGCCAGGGTCGCCAGCTCGCTCCGCCACGCCTCGACCCGTTCCGTGTAGCGCTCGCGGGCCGCGAGGTCCAGGGTGACGTCCACCGTTGCCCCGGTCTCGGCGTCGACGAGCCGCAGGTCGCCTTCGAGGGTCGGGGCGATCTCGTCGGGGGCGAGGACGTGAAGGACGATGATCTCCGAGCCGGTTCCCGCGAGGTCGCGGAGGGCGCGCTCGGCGCCCGGGTCGAGGAGGTCGGAGACGAGGACGATCACGCCCCGTCCGGTCACTTGCGCCAGGGCGTGCCGGCAGGCTGCCACGAGGTCGGTCGGGCCGGCGGCCGGCTGGATCGCCGAGAGCTCGGCGAGGAGGCGGAACGCGCGCCCCGAGCCGCGCAGGGCTGCCCGTCTCTGCGCCGTCCGCCCGCCCAGGGACGCCAGCACGACCCGATCCTCGGCGGCGAGGGCGATGTACCCGAGCGCGGCGGCCGCGCGCTTGGCGAAGACGAGCTTGTCCGGCGTCCCGTGGGCCATCGAGGCCGAGCCATCGACGAAGAGGGCAACGGTCAGGTCCTCCTCCTCGACGAAGAGCTTGACGAGCAGCTTCTCGAGCCGGGCGTAGACGTTCCAGTCGAGCTGGCGAAGGTCGTCGCCCAGGGCGTAGTCGCGGTAGTCGGCGAACTCGACCGATTGGCCCTGCTTGACGCTGCGCCGCCCACCCTTCAGGCCGCCGCGCACGGGTCGCCGGACGAGCACGGACAGGCGCTCGAGGCGACGCAGGAAGTCCTCGTCGAAGACGGTCGGGTCGACGTCGGACGGCAGGAACGCGGCCCGGCCTCGCGCCGGGCGATCCGCCGGGGCAGCCGCCGTGGCGTCGGTGATGGTGCGCTCCATGGCGCGGGCCTCGCCGCCCGCCTACTCGACGGCCGGCGGGGCGACGCTGTCGAGGATCGTGCCGACGATGGCATCGGCTGTGACGCCCTCGGCCTCGCCCTCGAAGTTGAGGATGATCCGGTGGCGGAGGGCAGGGAGGGCCACTGCCCGCAGGTCCTCCACGGAGACGTTGAAGCGGCCGTGGAGCAGGGCGCGCACCTTGGCCCCGGCGACCAGGGCCTGTGCCCCGCGCGGCGAGCCGCCGTAGCGGACGTACTCGCGGACGACCTCGGGTGCTCGCGGCTGGTCCGGATGGGTCGCGGCGAGGAGGGCGACGGCGTACGCCGTCACGTGTGGCGCGATCGGCACCGCGCGGGCCAGGTGCTGCATCGCCAGCACGTCCTCGGCAGTGGCGATCACCGACGCGGTGGGGCGGTCGGACCCGGTCGTCCGCTGCAGGATGAGAGCCAGGTCGTCCTCGGTCGGGAAGGGCACGTGGACCTTGAACATGAAGCGGTCGAGCTGAGCCTCGGGAAGGGGGTAGGTCCCCTCCATCTCCAGCGGGTTCTGCGTGGCCAGCACGAAGAACGGCTCGTCGAGCCGATAGCGGGTGCGAGCCACCGAGACCTGGTGCTCCTGCATCGCCTCGAGGAGCGCCGATTGCGTCTTCGGCGTCGCCCGGTTGACCTCGTCGGCGAGGACCAGGTTGGCGAAGATCGGGCCCTGCTGGAACCGGAAGACCCGACCGCCGCCCTCTTCGACCAGGATGTTCGTTCCCGTGATGTCGGCGGGCATCAGGTCGGGCGTGAACTGGATCCGCTTGAACGAGCAGGCCACGACGTCCGCGATCGTGCTGACGAGCAGGGTCTTGCCCAGGCCCGGCACGCCCTCGAGGAGGGCATGCCCGCCGGCAAGGAGGCAGGTGAGCGCCTGGCGCACGAGGTCCGCCTGGCCGACGATCACCTGGCCGATCTCGGCTTCGATCGCGCGCGCCCGCTCGACGAACTGGTCCGCACCCATGGCCGGAGCTGCGGGCGCGGTCGTCGACGCGGGGAGGGTGGGGGACTGGTCCATCACTTCGTCTCCTGGCCGGTGGGATCGAGGGCGCTGAAGTAGTCGCGGACGAGGTCCTTGACCGCGATCGGGACATAGCTGCGGTCGAGGGTGGTCTGGGCGTAGCGATAGAAGTCGGCGAAGACGTCGGCGTACGGGACGATCGCCGGGTTGGTCGTGCCGGTCCCGGTGCCGGAGCCGGGCTGGACCTGGCCGCCGTCGCCGCCTGTTCCGGCAACGTAGGTCGGATCGCCCGGGCGGCCCAGGCGATCGAATGGTGCGTAGACGGAGCCCTGGTCGGCGGGCTCACCCGCGGGGCGGTTGGGGTTGGCCGGGCCGCGTGGGGCACCGGCCCCGGTGCCGGAGCCGAGGTAGCGTGCATTCGAGCCGCCCCCGCCGATCGAGCCCTGGCCCTGGCCCTGCCCCGACCCTGGCCCTGCCCCTGGCCCTGGCCCTGGCCCTGCCCCGGGCCCTGCCCCGGGCCCTGGCCCTGCCCCGAGCCCTGGCCCTGGCCCTGGCCCTGCCCCGCGCCCTGGCCCTGGCCCGGGCCCGGGCCCTGGCCCTGGCCCTGGCCCTGCCCCGGATGCCCGGCCCTGGCCCTGGCTGCGCCCTGGCCCTGCTGCCCGGGTTGCCGGCCGTGCTGCTGCCCGGGCGGCCCGCGTCCGCGAGCCTGCGCCGGGCGTCCTGGAGCTGCGACGCCGCCCCGCTGAGATCCCGGTTCGTGGTCACTCGGTCCTGCGCGTTCTTGAGCGCGTCACCGAGCCGGCGCAGCGCGTCGGCGGCGGCCTCGCCATCGCCGCGGGCCAGCGCGTTCGTCGCGTCGCGCAAGGCCCCGTCGGCCGTTCCGCCCGCCTGCGACGCGGCACCCTGGAGCCCGGCGAGCGACTGGCCAAGGCGGCCCAGCTCCTCGTCGGACCTCTCGGCGAGGCCATCTCGCCGCTCGGTCGAGGTCGGCCGCAGCCCTCTCGGGGTCCCCCTCCGCATTCGCCTTCGCGTCGCCCGTCGCAGCGCGGGAGAGCCCCCGGTTCAGGGCCGCGAGGGCGGCGGCGCGCTCTTCGTTCGCAGGATCGAGCTGCTCGCGGACCGAGGCCTCCACCCCGCCGAGGCGGGCCAGGTTCGTGTCGAGGGCGCCGGGATCGCCCTTGAGCCCGGCAGCCAGGTCGCGGAGCTCGCGGGCGAGCCGTGAGCGCGGGTCTTCCGGAGTGCGTCCCCGGCGTTCGAGCTCCTCGGCGAGCTTGTCGATCCGCTCGGCGGTCTGGGTCGACTCCTCCCGTACCGCCCGGTCCCGGGCGATCCGCTCGTCCATCCCGTTCGGGATGAGCACGAGCGGGAGGACGAGCAGTGCGGCGACCGCGGCAAGGAGCGCCGCCCGATGGGCGATCCTGGGGCGGAACGTCGCGGCCGGCACGGTCGCTAGGACGCGGACTGCGTCCTCTCGTTGCCGTTCGACGAACGCCGCATGCGCGATGGCGTCGGGTCCGGGCGCCCCGGACTCTCCGAGGGATCCGACCATGGCGGCCGCCCCGCCCGTCTCGGTGGCGAAGGCCAGTGCGCTCGCGAGGCGATCGGCAAGTCTCGCCTCGGTGTCGAGGGCAAGGGCCGTCTCGCCCAGCGATGGGCGCGCGAGAGCGATGCCGACCGCGAGGCCGGCGAGAGCGACGACGGCGATGGCGAGGGCGAGAGCCGGCGCGATCTCGACCGGTGCGATCCGGGCGACGGCGAGCAGGACGACCTCGGCCAGCAGGACGATCGCCAGGGCCCACCACGCCCGGCGCACGGCGCGGCGAAGCCACAGCCGATCCCGCTGGCGCCGCAGGCCGCGGCGGAGCGCCCCCAGCTCCGGCGAGCCGGGACCGGGGTCCGGCGGGAGCAGCGGTCGGTTGCGACGCCGGGGCGGTGCCGGCCGGGTGAACGGGTTCGTCATGCTCGGACCCCCGGCCAGGAGCGTCGCCGAAAGACCCGCCAGCGACGGGTCGGGCTCACGAGCTGGACCGTGAGGACCACCAGGATCAGCGACACCACCAGCCAGGCGGCCGCGGCGCGCGGCCAGAAGCTGTCGCGCGTCGACGACGAGGCAAAGGGGTCGTCCGCCACCACCAGGGTGCTGTCGACGACGTTCATCCCCCAGCCGTTGCCGATCACATCGGGCGCCGAGACGCCGCTCCCGCCGTCGATCGCGGGCTTGGCCGGCATCGGGACCGGGCCGACGGTCTGGGTCCGGTCACCGCCCGGGACCGTGCCGGTGACCTCGCTGATCAGCTGGCACGCCATCGAGTAGGGGTTCACGTCCATGCCGCACACGACGTCCGCGGCCGCAACGACCGGGTTGAGCCAGAGGAGGGCCTCGGGCGGGCGCAGCGGCGTGGGCGTCGCCGTCGGTTCGGGCGCGAATCCGGACAGCAGGTCGGCCTCGCTGCCCACATCGCCACCGCCAACGTTGGCCGGCAGGTCGCGGACGAACGGCTGGGCCACCGGCACGGTCCCCGCCATCTGGTCCCAGAAGAACCAGGCAAAGCCCGTGCCGACGGTCAGCACCAGGACCACGAGGTAGGTGAGGACCGTGGCGCTCTGGGTGCGCCGGGTGACGCTGGACAGGAGAATCCCGACGGATCCGAACCCGAGCGCCGTGACGAGCAGGACCACGTAGCCGCGGACGACGTCCTCGGGGCCGACGCCCCCGAACACGAACACGATGGCGGTCAGGGGTACCGAGGCCAGGATCAGCACGCCGACGAAGGCGAGCGCCGAGCCGAGCTTGCCGAGCACGATCCCGAGGGTGCTGATCGGCGTGGCCGTCAGGAGGTCGAGCGTCTGCTTCTCGCGCTCGAGGCTGATCGCCCCCGACGTCGCCGCGGGCGCCAGGAAGACGACGAGGAGGATCTGCAGGAAGAGGAGCACCGTGAAGACCGCCTGGCCCACGGACGCCGAGGCGTAGGGGTTGCCGCCGCCGAACGCGGCCTGCGACGCGGCGCTCTGGGCGGCGAGGAGGTAGATCATGACCGTGAAACCGGCCAGGAGGGCGAGGTAGAGCGTCAGGGCTATGAAGGCACGCGGCCCGCGCATGCGTCCGCGGAGCTCCTTGGACCCGACCGCCCCGATCCCGCGTGGTCACCGCCGCGAGTCGCGCGCGCATCACGCCACCTCGGCCGCGGTGTCGCGGGTGACCTGCAGGAAGAGCTCCTCGAGGTCGCTGGCGGCGCGGGCGAACGACACGATGCGGATGCCCGCGGACACGGCGTCGGCGAGGAGACGCGCCGCGGCCTCGTCGTCGCCGGTGAAGCCGATCTCGAGGAGCCCCGCGCCGGCGATCTCGGCAGCGGCGACGGACGGATCCCTGGCCAGGTGGTCGCGCGCCGCGGCGAGCGCGGACTCGTCGCCCAGGACCCCGATGCGCAGGACGGCGCCGACCCGCAGACGCGCCTCGATCTCGGCGAGGCGGCCCTGGGCGATGACCTGGCCGCGCGTCGAGGATGGCGAGTGATGTGCACAGCTCCTCGAGCTCGGGAAGGATGTGGCTGCTGATGAGGATCGTCTTGCCGAGCGCCCGCAGCTCGCGCAGGAGCTCTCGCAGCTCGACCCGGGCGCGCGGGTCCAGGCCGGACGCCGGCTCGTCGAGGATCAGCACGCGGGGTCGTGCACGAGCGCATGGGCGAGGCAGAGGCGCTGCTGCATTCCTCGCGAGAGCGTCGCCACGTAGGCGTCCCGCTTCTGGCCAAGGTCGACGAGCTCGAGCAGGTCGCCGATCATCCGGCGGCGGCGGTCCGCCGGCAGCCCGTGGCAGCGCCCGAAGAAGTCGAGGTACTCCCAGACCTTCATGTCGTCGTAGACGCCGAAGCTGTCCGGCATGTACCCGACGGCCCGGCGCACGCCGTCGGGGTTGCCGCGGAGCGAAGCCCCGGCCACCTCGGCATCGCCGGCCGTCGGGAGGAGCAGCGTTGCCAGGATCCGGAGCGTCGTCGTCTTGCCCGCCCCGTTGGGCCCGACGAGGCCGAAGATCTCGCCGACCGCGACCTCGAGGTCCAGGCCGCCGAGGGCCAGGGTGCCGTTGTAGCGCTTGACGAGCCCGCGGGTTGAGACGATGGCCGTCACTCCATCCTCCCTTCGAGCTGGAGGGCGAGCTGCAGGCCGACCGCATCCTGGCGATCGTTCGAGATGCGCACGAGGATGGTGCCGGACGGCGGGTCGACGAAGCGAGCCGGCCCGCGGACGTCGATGGTGGTCCCGTTCGCCAGCGTGAGCTCGCGCCAGGCTCCGGCCTCGCGATCGAAGAGCTCGAACCGGGGCAGGCCCATTGCCTCGGGCGGCAGGATCGGCTTGGGCGGCTGGGCGGGAGCATCGGTCGCGGGCGAGCCTGACGGCGCCGGCGTGGCCGCGGGCTCGGTGGCCGGAGGCGCGGGCTCCACCTCGTCGTCGGGGACTGCCCCGCCCTTGAGGGGACCCGTGACGCCCGTGTTCACGCCGATGGCCAGGCGCGTTGGGGCGAGGCGACCGGCCACCGGGATGGGCCGGTAGGCGAGGGTCACCGAGCCGCCGCCGATCGTGAGGTTGAACGGGTCCTTGTTGAAGAACTGGGCCTTCACCTCGACGAGCGACGAGCGCATGAGGTCCGGCGTGAACGTCACGGGCCCGGATGCCGCGAGGCCGAGCGGGAGGTAGTAGAGCGTCTCCCCGGCAGTCCTGGGCTCCTCGCCGCCGACGGTCACCGCGAAGAGGCCCGGCTTGCCCCACGCCAGCAGGACCGGGCTGTCAGCGGGGAGCGTGCCGTTCGAGCCGAAGAAGGGATCGTAGGTCAGGGCGTCGACGAGCTGGCGCCGGACCTGGTCGCGCAGGAAGTCACCGGTCGGGCGCCCGTCAGAGGTGAACTGCTGCTGGCCGAAGATCCGCTCGGACAGGGCCCGGCCGAAGGCGTCCGGCTGGGCCCGCAGGTCGACGGTCGTGCTGGCGCCCGGCGCCATGTCCGGGAGGACCACGACCGCTGTCCCCAGGACGACGGCGGGCTTCGACAGCGGCCTGCGCGGACGTGTTCCGGATGGTCCCCCGGACGCGATCGCCCTCCAGGCGCAGGTCGGCCTCGATCCGGGGGGCCGCGACTGGTGCCTCTGCCCGCACGGCGCGGAGCGTCCCGTACCCGACGGCGAGCTGGCGCAACCGGGCCGGATCACCCTGGACCACGTCGAGCCCCTGGCCGCCCTGGCCGAAGCCCTCGCCGCTGTACGGCGCGGAGAGGAGCGCACCGCCCGGGACACCCACCTCGTAGGTTCCCCGGGTTGGCGAGAAGACCCCCAGGTAGACCTGGGCCTGGGCCGCGTCCGTGCCGGGTGCCGCCCGCACGAGGGCCACCTGGTTGACGATCACCTCGGTCCCCCGCAGGACGAAGCCCATCGAGTAGGCCGCCAGCGTGAACCCGACCACGAGGAGCGGCATCGTGACCCACGCCCACTCGCGGCGATCCAGGCGCCGCAGAACGAGGTAGTTGATGGGACCGATGAGCAGGATGTAGCCCAGCAGGAGGAGCAGCAGGCCCTCGATCGACGGGAGGGCCAGGGCCGGCATCGTGCCCAGGAGCGAGACGAGGATCCCGTCGTCGCCGACGACCAGCGGCGTGCGGGACGTCCCCCGCGCGGCCACAAGCGACGCCCACAGCACGTCGACCGAGGTGCTCTCGGCGAGCCACGGCGTGGTCGGGTCGAAGCCCGCGAGCGTGACCGCCCCGCTGCCCAGGGATCGATCGGCGGCGATCGCGAGCGCGCTGTCCGTGGCCAGCGCCCGCGACCCGACGCTCGCCGAGCCCGCGAGGGCCGGGAGCGCTCCCGCGCCGCGGGGCAGTGAGCCACCCAGGAGACCCCGGATCAATTCGGGGTCCACGTCGACCGTCACGGTGGGCCGGAAGGGGAGGAGCTCGTCGGGGAACCCGGCGAGCAATCCCAGGCCGCCGCTCCCTCCCACGATCGTGAGGCGCCCGCCGCCCGCGAGCCACGTGCGCAGGGCCGCCAGCAGCTCGGCGGAGAGCTGACCCGCGTCGACGTCCTGCCAGACCAGGCGATCGAGCGCGGACCAGGCCTCGGGGCGCTCGGGCAGGTCAGCGACCGTCAGCTGCACGACCGCCGGCTGGGGTCCCGCCGGGTCGCGGAGCCTGCCGAGTGCTGCGACGAGAGGCCCCGGCCGCTCGGCGACGACACCGACCACGAGCTGCCCGGGATCATGGAGCGCGAACGCCACGGGCCGACGGGCGACCACCGCCTCACCGGTGACGAGCGCGATCTCCAGCGAGCTCCCGAACGCCGGCGCCTGGGCGTGGAGGGTGTACGCCTTGCGCGACGTCGTCGGGAGGTCGACCGGCACGGCAAAGCGTGTTCGCCCCTGGGTGCCTCCGACCAGCCGAAGCTCCCCTGAGAACGCGGGGCCGTCGTTGGCGAGGTCGACCCGGATCGCCATCCACGAGCCAGTCCGGGCGTGGCCCTCGACCAGCGCCCGGGCCTCCATCGTCATCCCCGGCGGCGTGCCCGGCGTGGGGGATGGGCCGGCGGCCCGGACGACCAGGGGAGCGCCGGCGAGCACGACGAGGACGGCCACGAAGGACAGGGTGGCGCGCGTGAACCGGACGCGGGAGCTCCGGGCGTGAGGCACGGCACCCCTCTCTAGACCCGCCCCGCGGGCGGCCTGCCATCCAGACGCCGGGCTCCCCCGGAAAGTTGCGTTCCCCAGGCCCCACGGGACCGTCGGCTGCGGCGCGGTACACTCTGAGCCTACCTGCCGCGCATCGCGCGGCGCAGGCCCGCCGGAACGTGTACCGGTGCCCAGGAGGTCGCGTGCCCGAGATCCGCGCGTTCCGTGCGCTGCGCTACAACCCCGAGGCGGTGCCCGATCTCGCTCGCGTGGTTGCCCCGCCCTATGACGTGATCTCACCCGCGCAGCGGATGGAGCTCGCGGCGCGCGACCCGCGCAACGTCGTTGCGATCGACCTGCCGGTGGATGCCGGGGCGGCGGATCCGGACGAGAAGTACCGGCAGGCCGCACGGACGTTCGCCGCCTGGCGCTCCGACGGGACGCTGAGCAAGGATCGTCAGCCATCCCTGTACGTCTACGAACAGGAGTTCACGGTTCCCGGGACCTCGCTCCGACGGGCGCAGCGGGGCTTCTTCGGGCGCCTGCGCCTCGAGGCATTCGGGCCGGGCGGCGGAGTGCTCCCGCACGAGCGGACGCTTG
The DNA here is from genome assembly GCA_963739365.1 of uncultured Chloroflexia bacterium. Classification (GTDB taxonomy): domain Bacteria; phylum Chloroflexota; class Limnocylindria; order Limnocylindrales; family CSP1-4; genus CTSoil-043. The sequence goes on from CAVUAG010000018.1 coordinate 67,266, forward strand.
CCGGCCCCAAGGAGGACCGGTACAAGCTCATGCGCGCAGCGGGCGCCAACTTCTCGGCCGTGATGGTCCTCTACGACGACGCCACCGGGACCGCGCACCGTCTCCTCGTGGAGGCCACCGAAGCCGGGGCCGTGGCGGACGTGACCGACGACGAGGGCGTTCGGCACCGGCTCTGGATGGTCCCCGAGGAAGGCCCGACGGCGCGGCTGGTCGAGGGGCTGCGTGAGGCGGCCGGACGCGAGCCGGTCACGATCGCCGACGGCCACCATCGCTACGAGACGGCGCTTCGCTACCGGGACGAGCGCCGCATGACCCGCTCAGGCGACGACGACCCGCCGTTCGACTTCCTGCTCGCGTTGTTCATGGACACGTCGACCGAGCCGCTCCTGGCGCTGCCCACGCACCGCGTGGCGCGCGCCGTGAGCGCCGCCGATGGGCTCGTCGAAGCAGCGTCCTCGTCCGGCCTCTTCGAGACGGAGCCGGCCGATCGCGCGGCGCTCAGCGCGGCCTTCCGTCCCGAGGCGCAGGCGCCGGGCGGTCGCGGCCGGATCGGGCTCTGGACCCGCTCCGGGGGCGCGGTGCTGACGGCTCGGCGCGAGGCATTCGCCCCGATCATGACGTCCGGGGGTGACGCACTGCGCCGCCTGGACGTCACGCTCCTCTCCGCCGCCCTCGAGCGACTCTGTGGGATCGACCGGGCCGCGACGACCACCGGCGGCCGGGTCGGCTACACGAAGGACGTCGGCGAGGCAATGGAGTGGGTCGACGGGCGCATCGACGCCGCTGATGCGGCATTCCTCCTCGAGGCAACCCCGGTCGCCGACATCGCCGCGGTTGCTCGTGACGGGGACGTGATGCCCCAGAAGAGCACCTACTTCTACCCGAAGGCCATCACCGGCTTCGTCCTCAACCCCCTCGAGTGGTGACCATGAACGACGACCCGCTCGATCGCGACTATCCGCGTCTCTCCGGATCGGGGGGCCCGCCGTCCGGCAGCAGGCCGGTCCGCAAGGACGAGATCGAGATCGAGGAGCGCGGCATCTACATCGAGAGCTGGCTCCCGGAGCGGCGCTCGCGCCGCCGCCCGCTCTTCTACGTCCACGGCGAGCTTGCCGGATCGTGGCTCTGGGAGCGCTGGCTGCGCTACTTTGCCGGGCGCGGCTGGGAGGGCCACGCGCTCAACCTGGGCAACCACTTCTGGAGCCGCACGGCCGATCCCCAGGGCCTTTCCTTCGAGACGTACCTCGACGACGTGACGGCAGGGCTCGAGCGCGTCGGCCCGAACGCCGTGGCGGTCGGCCACGGGATGGGTGGCCTCCTGGTCCTCAAGGCCGCGGCGGAACGGGTCCGCGTGGCGGGCCTCGTGCTGCTCGACGCCGAGGCGCCCGCCGCGATCCGCCCGCCCGGCAGGCCCCAGGTCGCGCGGGACGTCCCGCCGGTCTACGGGCGCGCCGCGCTCGGCTGGGAGACCCTCCCCGAGAAGCTGCAGCGCGAGAACCGCGACCTGTCGCTCGACGAGGTCCTGCGGATTCAGCACCTGCTCGGCCAGAAGCCGAGGGAGTCGGGCCGGGCCCGCGCGTCCATGCTGGCCGGAGTTCCCGTGCGACCGCACCTCCTGGACGGCGTTCCGACGCTCGTCGTCGGCTCCGGGATCGATGGGACCCCGACCTCGCTCACGGCGGAGCGGCTGGCCGAGTGGCTGGGCGCGGAGCACGAGCAGTACGGCGCCGCCTCGCACTACGGGCTGGTGCTCTCCGAGGAGGGGCACCGCCAGGTGGCTGACCGGGTCCGGTCGTTCCTGGAGACGCACCGCCTGTAGCGGCCGCGGGCCGCCCGGGCCGGAGCGACCCGCGTCAGCCGGCGTCGTGCTCGTCCGGCTGCGCGCGTCGCCATTTGCCGCCTGTTGTGGGCCTCTGGTATCCTCTCGCGGGTCGTGGGCCACGGCCGCGATCACGTGCCGCATTCGTCTAGAGGCCCAGGACGCCGCCCTCTCAAGGCGGAGATCACCGGTTCGAATCCGGTATGCGGTACCAGCCGAACGCACCAACGCCCCCGGTCCGCGCCCCGGGGGCGTTCCCTTTCCAGCCCGGCCGTCCCGCCGGCTCCGCGGAAGCCGTGTCACCGGAGGAGCGATGCGACCCCAGGCGAGGCGCCGGCTGGTGATCCTCACCGAGGGCCAGTTCGGTCCTCACTCGGGCAAGACCGCGTTCGGCGTGCTCCGGTATGGCCGCGACGAGGTGATCGCGGTGCTCGACTCGACGCTGGCGGGGCGCTCGACGGCGGAGTGGATCCCCGGGTCGCACGTCCCGATCGTCGGCACCCTCGCGGAGGCCCTGGCGATGCCGGGGCGACCCCGCCCGGACACGCTGCTCATCGGCATCGCCCCGACCGGCGGCCGGCTCCCCGACGAGTGGCGGCCGATCCTCCACGAGGCGATCGATGCCGGGCTGGAGCTCCACTCGGGGCTTCATACCTTCCTGGGCGATGACCCGGAGCTGTCGGCCGCGGCGGCAATTGCGGGCGTCCACATCATCGACTTCCGGCGGCCCCCGGAACGCTTCGAGACCGCGGTCGGGAGGCGCCACCTCCCCGGCAAGCGCGTGATTCTCACGGTTGGCACCGACTGCGCGATCGGCAAGATGTCCGTCGCGCTGGAGCTTCGGAACGCCGGCCGCGCAGCCGGGGATTCGGTGGCGTTCGTGCCCACCGGACAGACGGGCATGATGATCGACGGCTGGGGCGTCTCCGTCGACCGCGTCATCAGTGACTTCCTCAACGGCACCGTCGAGTGGCTGGTCGAGGAGGGGGAGCGCCTGGGCGACTGGGTCATCGTGGAAGGGCAGGGGAGCCTCGACCACCCCGCCTACAGCGCCGTGACGCTGGGCCTGATCCACGGGGCGACACCCCACGCGATGATCCTCGTCCACCGCATCGGTCTGGCCGCGCACGACTTCGACCACCTCCCGGAGCGCTCGTTCCCGATCGCTCCGCTGCGCCCCTTCATCGACCTGCACGAGCTGATCGCGGGGACGGTCGCGCCCTCCAAGGTCGTGGCCGTGGCGGTGAACACGTCCCTCTACGCTGACGACGACGAGGCCCGGCGCGTGGTGGAGTCGATCGCCGCCGAGACCGGGCTCCCGGCCGCGGATCCGGTCCGCTTCGGGGCAACTGCGTTCTGGAACGAGATCAAGCCGGCGGTCGATGCGCTGCCGTGGGTGGGAGGCGACCGATGAACCCTGGCTGGGACCTGCAGATCCGCGTTCTCGAGATCCCGTATCGCGACCCCTTCCGGATCGCCCGCGACGCGCACGGCGCGGGCGGGATGATGTCGACGATGATCGTCGAGCTCCGCTCGGACCGCCTGCCCGGGCTTGTCGGCCTGGGCGAGGGCTATCCCGACGCCTACTACGGCGAGACGCTCGCCACGATGCCCGTCGTGATGGACCGCCTCCTCGGCGTGGTCGAGCCGGGCGACCTGGACACGACCTCCGCGAGGACGGCGGGCGCGGCCCTCGCGGCCATCGGCGCTGCGTTCGACGGGGCCATCCGCGGCCACGGTGCCGCGAAGTGCGCCCTCGACATCGCCCTGCACGACCTCGCCGGCAAGGCGACCGGAGCACCCGTCCATCGGCTCCTCGGGCTCTCCACCGTGATCCCCCCGACCGACTTCACCCTGGGGCTCGACGAGCCCGCCGTCGTGGCCGAGCGCGCCCGCCGGGCAAGCCGGTTCCCGGCCCTCAAGATCAAGCTCGGAGGACCCGCGGACCTCGCGACCCTGGAGGCGGTCCGGTCCGTCTACGGCGGCCCGATCCGCGTGGATGCGAACACGGGCTGGACGCCGGAGATCGCGGCGCCGCTCATCCCCGAGCTCGTCCGGCTGGGCGTGGAGCTGATCGAGCAGCCGTTCCCGCCCCGCCGCTACGACTGGCTCCTGGACCTCCAGTCAGCGTCGCCCCTGCCGATCGTCGCCGACGAGAGCGCGGTCGCGATCGAGGACCTCGACGCGCTCGTCGGGATCGTCGATGGGGTCAACGTCAAGCTCGCCAAGTGCGGCGGGGTCGGCCCTGCGGCCCGGATGCTGGTCCGGGCCCGGGAGCTCGGCTTTCGGACCTTCCTCGGCTGCATGGAGGAGACGAGCGTCGGGATCGCCGCCTCGGCCGCCGTCGCTTCGCTGGCCGAGTGGGTCGACCTCGACGGCTGCCTCCTGCTCGCCGATGACCCATTCGTCGGTCTCGAGCTCGGTGACGACTGCCGATGGCGCCTGTCCGATGCCGCCGGGCTCGGGGTGGCCGCCCGCGCCTGACGGAGCTTCGGCCGGGCCTGGGGCGGGGAATCCGGCGCGCGGCGACACGGATCCGTCGGCCCGCCGATGCGTGTCAAGAGGGGGCGATCACGGACTGTCCACGGATCTTCCGGGTCCTCGGGAGGCCGTCCACCGGGCGTGTCGTCCTGTGGACAAGTCGGTGGGAAGGTTGGTGGACAAGGCCCTTACGGCCTTCTGCCGGGATCGCGTAGGATCCGGGTGTCGCCACCGCCGGGGAGTGCGGAGGCGGACCGGGGCATCGAGATCGCGCCCCGGCACTGTGATCGAACCGCCCGAATTCGCGGAGATCACGGGCCCTCAGGTCAGTCGGTGGTTCGTGCCGCGCCGTGCGCGGGGAGGAGAGGATATCGATGGATCCGCGCGCCCTCGCGCCGGTGGCGGCCGACCCCGAAGCGGTGGAGTTCGTCCGCTTCTGCCGGGCTCGTCGCCGTGTCGGCTGGCCGGAGCTCTACGACGAGATGTGGGCAGTGGCCAGCCGGAGGCTCTTCCGCGGCTACAGCCTCGGCGAGCTCGAGGAGCGCGGGATCGGGTTCAGCCTGTACGGCACGCCGCATCTGGCGGCGATGGCCGCGGCGGTGATCGAGGAGGAGCGGGCGGCGGGCGTCCCGGACCAGGGTCTCCGCGCGCGACGCGGCTCGGCGGTGGCGGCTTCGCGCTGAGGCGGGGCGCCTAGACCCGGACCTGGCGGCGCGCCATCTCGCCCTCGATCTGGCGCTCGGCCTCCACGTAGGTGTCGATCTGCTCGCGGAGCTGGTTCGCCTGGGGCGTGTAGAGGTGGACCTGCTGCTGGAGGATGTAGCTCAGCCGGCGGCTCGTCATGCGCACGTGATCCAGGTTCTTCATGAGGACCAGGGGATCCATCGCCGCGAGGTCGTCCGGGTGGTAGATCGACTTCATTGCCCGGAGTGTACCGGAGGCGCCGGGCGCCGGAGAAGGTGCCCGCACGTGCCACGGGGACTCGTCCCGGCGCCGGAAGCGGCTGCCACGTCAGCGGCGGGGAGGCCAGCTCCAGTCCACGGGCAGTGCAGCCCCGGCGACCGCGCGTCGCAGCCCGGCCTCCGTGGGCGCGAGGACGAGGATCCGGTCGAGGTGAGTGGCCTGCCCCGCCTCGACGCCCCACAGCTTCGTCATCTTCCTGGAGGCTGCCACCTCGTCGCCCACGACGCCCGCCAGCAGGTAACCCTCGGGACGAGCTGCGCCCTTCCCACGTCTCGGCGGCGAGGCCGATCGGCAAACCGTCGGCCGCGCGCCTGCCCCGCTCCGCCTCGACGTCTCCGAGCACGAGGGCCACGACCGCATCGTCGGCGAGCACCGGGCGCAGGCCGGCCAGCACCTCTCGGAGGAAGGCGAGGTACGGCTCGCGCCGATGGGCGTCGTCGAGCGATGCGTCGATCACGTCGGCCGAGAAGCCCAGGAACCAGGTTCGGAGCCAGTTGTAGTAGCCGTACTTGATCACCCGCAGGTAGGGCGGGGAGGTGAGCACGAGGCGCGCCCGATCGGGGAGCGCCTGGGCGCGCAGGGCAGCCCGCGTCCTGATGCCCGCGTCGCGTGCGTCACCCAGGAGCGCGATCCCGGGCGTGCGCGGGCGGCCGTTCCGGGCGAGCCGACGGAGCTTCGCGGCGAGGAGGACGAAGAGGTCGCGGTCCGGCGCGGCGAAGCCCGTCCGCGCCGCGTAGTCGCGCGCGTAGCGGGGAGCCATGCTGAACGCATTCGGCATGAGCTCGGAGAGGTAGCCGGGCCGCCTGCCGTGGAGGATCCCGACGAGGGAAGCCGCCAGGAAGCGGTCGGCCGGGTCGTCGAGGTGGAGACGCGCGCGCGCGAAGAGGACCTGGGCCAGCGTCCCCGGGTGGAACGCGAGGGCGACCTCCGCGGGGACGGGCTCGCGGCCCTCACGGGGGCCGTCGGCCGAACCTGCGGCCGGAACGAGCCCAGGCAGCGCAGGGGACGCCCCTCCGACCACGCGGGTCGCCAGGTCCAGCCAGCCGGGCGCCTCGAGCGACCAGTCGATCCGAAGGCCCGCCAGCCGTGCCTCCAGCTCGCGGACCGCCGGTGGCCCGACCTTGGCAGCCGTCAGGACGTGGGCCAGCGGGTTGAGGTCGTTGCCCACGCCGACGCGTCCCTCCGCGCACGCCTGGAGGGGCGTCGTGCCGCGCCCGCAGAACGGGTCCAGGACGACGTCGCCCGGCCGCGTGTAGCGCGCGACGAACGCGTGGGCGAGGGCCGCCGGGAAGCTGGCCAGGTACGAGCACATCGGGTGGTAGGCGTGGCCCCACAGTCGCGGCTGGCTCTTCCAGTCGGTCTCGAGCGCCAGCTCGGGGAGAGGGGCGAACGGCAGGCGGAGCTGGCCCGAAACGGGACGAGCTCGACGCGCGGGACGGTCGAGGCGTCCGGCCGTGCGGGGTGAGGCTGCCCCGGCCAGCCGCTCACGGGTCGCCGCGGCGCTCGGGATCGTGTCCGCCGGCGGGATCGACGCCGTCGACGTCGTGGTGCCGGACTTCACGGCGGCGTCGTGCTCGAGTGTCACGGCCCGATCGGCCACCTGGCCTGCCTCCATCCCTGCCTCGCGCGGCTCCCGGGGCACGCGGGCGCGGAGCATAGCATCGGCACGGTGTGCGGCGAGGCACGGCATCCATCCGCATGCGCGGGTCGGCCGGTCGCCGGTTGCTGGCCACCCCCGCCCGGCTCCATGCAACGAATCCCGGTCGAGCACGCTGCGTTCGAAGCCCGGAATGCTGCCGGGGCCCAAATCGGTCACCGAACGCAGCGTGGTGGGAGCCGAATCCTTTCACGGGGTTCGCCGCCGCCGGCCAGCCCACACGTTGGGGTGCTTGCCGAGGCTCGCCTTCGACAGTCACGGGCGCGGCGCAGGCGGACCAGTTGCCGTGGCTGCGGCACGGGCTGTTCCCACATCAACGCCACCCGGTTCGCCCCGCCCCTGGTCATCACGAGGGACGAGAGCAACTGGGCGATGGAATGCATCCGCCCGTGTGGTGACGATGCGGCAGGCGGCCGCGCGCCTGCGCCCGAGCTGCCGCGACCTCGGTCCACTGTTACACGAACTCTAGGGACACCGACAGGCCGACCGCCCCGGCCGGGTACCATCACGTCTCACGCGTCGCGGCGCGGCTCGTGAGATCGTGCGCCAGCGCCCCCGTAGCTCAGGGGATAGAGCGAGGGACTTCTAATCCCGAGGTCGCAGGTTCGAATCCTGCCGGGGGCGCCAGTCTGCACGCACGAATGAGGGTCTTCATGCGGTCCGTGGCCCAGGCCGACATCGACCGCGGCGACGAGCGGGCGTACGCGGGTCGGTCCGACGAGGCACTTGCTGGCTGCAACGCTGCCCCCGAGCTCGATCCAGCCAGTGTCGACGCCCTCGCCGGGCGCGGCGGCGCCGAACCACACACTGATGTCGCGGCAGCGCTCGCTGATCTCGACGCGGCGATCGGGCTCGACCCTGGGTACGGGCCGGCCTACGCCAACCGCGCAATGGATGCATCCGGGGACGGGGACCGCGAGCGTGCGGTCGCGCATGCAACAACGATCGAGCTGGAGCCCGCTTGGCCCGGCGGGCCGAACATCGTGCCGCAGCCGTGCGGTCGAGGTCTCGAGGCCCTACGGCCGCGGTCGTTCCATCGTCGGCGCGAATCTGCTCCTTGATGCGCTTGATGTGTCCGCGGCCCAGGGCCTTGACCTCGCAGCCAAGCTCCAGGTACTGGCGGATGGCATCGTCGGAGAGGATGCCGAAGCAGTCGATCACGGCCAGGGCCTTGCCGGCCCACTGGACGACCTGCTCGGGATCGAGCTCGAGGTACTCCTGGTGCGGCACGGCCAGGATCACGGCCTCGGCGCCCTGCAGCACGGCAGCCAGGTCCTTCTGCACCCGGATCTCCTCCAGGTGCTCCTGGTTGCGGAAGAACCGCGACCAGGAGTGGCCCGGGGACGGGTACTCGTCCTGGAGCTCCAGCTCGTACCAGTGATCGACATAGGGGTCATGGACCCGCATCTCGGCGCCCATCTCGGCGAGCTTGCGCACGACCATCTCCGAGCCGCTGTACCGCGTGTCGCCGACGTCCTGGCGATAGCTGGCCCCGCAGAGGACCACGTCGGCGCCGGCGATGCTGCGGCCCATGTTCCGCAGGGCGTCCCGTGTGAGCTCGGCCACGTGGAGTGCGCGGGTGTCGTTGATGTCGACGGCGAGAGGGCTGATCTTGAAGACCTGGTCGCCGTCTTCGAAGCCCAGGATGTGCTTGTAGGCCCAGTAGCCCAGTCCGGCGTCCTTGGGCAGGCAGTAACCGCCGATCCCGGGACCGGGAAAGATCATGTTGTTGTGCGTGGGCCGCATGCGGATCGCCTTGACGACCTTGGTCAGGTCGACCCCGTTGCGTTCGGAGAAGAGGCTCCACTCGTTCAGGAACGCGAGGATCGTCGCCCGGTAGGAGTTCTCGACGATCTTGGTGGTCTCCGACTCGATCGGCCGGTCCATGACCGTGAGCGGGAAGTCCGTGGTGTTGAGCACTTCGTGGAGGAACTTCTCGACGCGGACGCGGGCCTCGGCGTTGCAGCCTGCGCAGACTCGCCAGAAGTCGCGGATCGATGCGACGTAGGCCCGGCCGGGCATCACCCGCTCGAAGCTGTGGGCCAACAGCGGCTGGCTCTCGATGCCCCGGGCGGCGAATGCCTTCTTCATGATCGGCCAGGCCACGAACTCCGTCGTGCCGGGCGCCACGGTGGTCTCGATCAGGACGAGACAGTCGGGCTTGACCTTCTCGCCGATCGTCCGCATGGTCGCTTCCAGCGCCTGCATGTCCGCCTCGCCGGTCCGCATGTCGCCCAGCGCCTGCTTGGTGAAGTCGCACTGCACGTCGACCACCACGCAGTCCGCCAGGCCCAGGCAGTCGTCGTTTGACGTGGCGATGAGCGTCTTCTTCTGGTTGACGCAACGGTCGATCATGGCATCGACTTCGGGATCCTCGGCCTTGACCGGCGACTGACCGCGGTTCAGCAGCGGGATCTTCCAGTAGCTCCGGACGCTGGGCCGCTGGCAGCCGATGACGAACTTGCTCGGCCTGCCGGTCTTCGCGTCCACCGTGTCGGCGATGATGGCGGCCATCACCGCGCCCACGAACCCCATGCCCATGACCACGACGATCTCTTTGCCGTCGTCGCGGGCCGCGCGGACGAGCTTCTCCAGGTGCGCCATCTCGGCGAGACGATCGCCCTCGCTCGGGAGGGGGAACATCTCCCCCGAGGGACTGACCGAATGCGACTGCTCTGCCACCGGCATTCTCCTGATGACCTGATCCGTGTCAGCCCGTTGGGCTCGGGCACCGAGTGTTGCGGAGTCCGACCCACCATGCTACGCGACGATCACCGCGGCCTGTTGATCCGGAGCGGGCGTTCGGCGGGTGAATCGCCGCGGTCTGTACCATGGCCCCCGGCTCAGCACAGGGCGTCTTTGGGCCGTAGTGGTGGTCGATCGAGGAGCCACGGGAGAGCGCGCGGTGACAGTGGCAGGAGGAGATCCGAGATGGTGGAGAAGCCAGAGCCAGAGGGTCGGGGTCGGCCGTCCAAGGGCCAGCGCATCCGCGCCGCGCTGGTCGACGCGCGCATCGCGGCCCGGCGCTGGCGGCGACCGCCTCCGCTGGGCGCGCGTCATCCTCGCGGTCCTGGCTCAGGTCGTCATCACGTTCGTCGCCTGGCGCCTCTGGGTCTGGCGTGCCCGACGCCGCCGACGGTAAACCGAGGGCCACGGCCGGGGGCGGTAGATCACGGTAGTCGCGCAGGCTTGGGAAGGCTCCGCGCGCACGGCCGCAGCTGACTTCCAGTTCGCAGGTCGCAGGCGCGAATCCCTGCCGGGGGCGGCCCGAGAGGCTATCCGGTCCGCGAGCGCGGCTGCCTCCGGTGCGCGCTCGCACCGGACCTCCGGGTCCCTCCGGCCCCATCACGAAGGTACGGCTTTCGCGGGCCCTCCCTGAACCCCTAGCCTCCACCCAGCAACGACGCGAACCGCACCCGTGCCACCCCGAACGTCCCCGGCGCCCCGGGAGCGAACCAGTCGAGGACACTCCGCATGGCCGTCAGCGACCTCGGGCCCCTGCTCACCGCGAGCGAGGTGGCAGAGATGCTCCATCTGCACGTCAACACCGTGAAGCGCCTGGGCGACCGCGGCGAGCTGCCGTTCTTCCGTGTCTGCTCGCGCGGGGACCGCCGCTTCCGGCTCGAGGACGTCATGGCGTTCCTGACGCGGAACGCCCGCCTGACCGCCTGACAGCTCGCGCCGGCCCGGCCTCCCGGACGCCAGCGCGCGCCCACCCGGGCGCGACCCTCAGCGTGTCGAGGCAAGCACCCGGTCGAAGATCGCGAGTGCCTCGGCGATCTCCTCGCTCGTCACGTCGAGCGGCGCGATCCAGCGGATCACGTTGTGCTCGACGCCGCAGCTGAGCAGCAGCAGGCCTTCATCGGCGCACCCTTGGATCACGGCCGTGCAGAGCCCTCCGTCCGGCTCGCGGGTGGCGCGCTGCCTTGACGAACTCCAGGCCGATCATCAGGCCGGGACCGCGGACGTCGCCGATCCTCGCGTCGCGGGAGGCAATCTCCAGCAGCCCACCGGTCAGCTCCGCCCCGCGCGCCGCCGCGTTCGCCACGAGGCCCCGCTCGCGGATCTCCTCGAGAACGGCGAGGCCCGCCGCGCAGCTCACCGGGTTCCCGCCGAAGGTCCCTCCGTGGGCGCCCTTGCCCCAGCGCTCCTGGAGCGCCTTCGAGCTGGCGATCGCCGACAGGGGCAGGCCGTTCGCGATTGCCTTGGCGATGCAGACGATGTCGGGGACGATCCCGGCGTGCTCGAACGACCACATCTTCCCGGTCCGCCCGTAGCCCGCCTGGGCCTCGTCGGCGACCAGCAGGATGTTGTGCCGGTCGCAGACGCGCCGCAGGATCTGGAGGAAGGAAGGCGGCGCCGGGACGTAGCCGCCCTCGCCCAGGACCGGCTCGATCACGATCGCCGCGACCTCGTCCGGCGAGATCGTCGAGTGGAACAGGTCGCGGAGGTGGCGGAAGGCGACGGCGACGGCCCGTTCCTCGTCGCCCCTGAAGTCGCGATAGACGGAGGGGAACTGGCTGAGGTAGACACTCGGCAGGAGCGGCTCATACCCCTGGCGGTAGTTGGGGTTCGAGCTGGTGATGCTCATGGCGCCGAAGGTGCGCCCGTGGAACGCGCCCCGGAAGGCCACGATCCCGGGCCGCCCGGTGACCCGACGGGCCAGCTTGAGGGCGGCCTCGACGGCCTCGGTGCCGGAGTTCATGAAGAAGACGAGTCGATGGGATCGGGGAGCGTCTTCGCCAGCTCGATGGCCAGGCGCACGGTCGGCTCCGCGTAGCCGATGGCGGACATGGGGCCCATGAGGCGGTCGACCTGGGCGTGGACGGCGGCGGTGACGCGCGGGTTGCGGTGACCCAGGACGCTGACGGCGATCCCGTTGGCGAAATCGAGGTAGGAGTTGCCGTCCGTGTCGAAGAGGCGGTGGCCCTCGCCGTGGGACCAGGACCGCTCGAAGTAGCGACCGAGGACGGGGGTCAGGTTGTCGGCCGCGAGCGCGGCGAGGTCGAGCCCCGTGGCGACTGGGGCGGCCGGGGCGGCCGCGTCGGACGTGGCGGAGGGAGGCGGCGTTTCCATGAGGCGACCCTCGGGTTCGTCGCCGGCCGGGCCGGGCTGCGGCGGGCTGCGGCGGACCATGGCCGAGTATAGGGGCCGGCCATCTACAATCTCAGGGCCGGGCGCCTTCGACGCGACCCTTCACCATCACCCGTCGCCCGGAGGAGCCAGCCGTCCCGTGATCGACTTCGGCCTGTCCGAGGAGAACCGCCTCGTCCGCCAGTCCATCCGCGAGTTCGTCGACGCCGAGATCCTCCCGAACATCCGGGAGTGGGACGAGAAGGGCGAGGCTCACGCCGAGGTCTTCGCGACGATGGGCGAGCTCGGCTATCTCGGGGCACCGATCCCCGAGGAGTGGGGCGGCGCCGGCCTGGACTACATCTCGTTCGCCATCCTGTGCGAGGAGCTCGAGCGCGCCGATACGGCCTACCGCGTGGTGCTGAGCGTCCACGCCGGCCTCAACTCCCTGGCGCTCCTGCAGTGGGCAACCGACGATCAGAAGCGGCGCTGGCTCGTGCCCCAGGCGCAGGGCAAGAAGCTGGCGACGTTCGGGCTGACCGAGCCGGGTGTGGGCACGGACGCCGCGGCGCTCCAGTCGACCGCCCGGCGCGAGGGCGACGTCTACGTCCTCAACGGCAGCAAGATCTGGATCAGCCTGGCCGACCTCGCCGACCACTTCCTCGTCTTTGCCTCGGTCGACCGGGCGAAGCGACACCGCGGCGTGACGGCGTTCATGGTCGAGCGGGGGATGAAGGGGCTCACGACGGGGACGCTCCACGGCAAGCTGGGGATCCGGGCGGGGAACACCGGGCTCATCACGATGGACGACCTCGAGGTGCCGGTCGAGAACCGGATCGGCGAGGAGGGCGAGGGTTTCCTCGTGGCCATGAGCGCGATCGACCAGGGCCGCTACACGGTGGCGGCGGGAGCTGTGGGCCTGGCCCAGGCCTGCCTGGACGCGAGCGTGCGCTACGCGCACGAGCGCCAGACGTTCGGCGAGGAGATCGGGCGCCACCAGCTGGTCAAGCAGATGATCGCGAACATGGCCAAGGGGACGGAGGTCGGCCGGCTCCTCGTGTGGCGCGCGGGCTGGCTGAAGAACCACGGCGTGCGGACCACGCGCGAGACGTCGGTCGCGAAGTGGCACGCGACGGAGCACAGCGTGCAGGCGGCGCTCGATGCGATCCAGGTCCACGGCGCCAACGGCTACTCGAACGAGTTCCCGGTGGAGCGCTACCTCCGGAACTCGAAGGCCGCCGTGATCTACGAGGGAACGAGCCAGCTCCACACGCTGATCCAGGCCGACTACGCCCTCGGCTACCGCGAGGACCGCCCGATCCGCTGCGAGCCTCTGCCGGCCCAGGGATTCGAGCGCTGGCCGGCGCTGGGGCGGCATGACTGAAACCGAGCGGCCGACCCCGGTCACGACGGCACCCGGGCCCCTCGAGCCGGAGGCCTCGGGGCCCCGCCCCGTGGACTACGACCCCCCGTGGCGGGAGGCGCGTCGGCGGGTCGCAGCGGCCTGGGTCGACCGCGGGAAGCGGACCCGCGTCGTGCTGGTCGTCGGGGGCGTCGTGGCGGTCGGGCTGGTCGGGGCGTTCCTCTTCGGCCTGTGGCACGTTGTGGTCGGCGGGCTGGTGAGGGGCAACTGGAACGCCGCCGGCTTCGGGTTCGCCCTCGCCAGCGTGACCGGCGTCCTGCTCTGGATCGAGGCATCGGTCGCGCGCCGGCTCCTTCCGCCCGCCGGCGCACCCGATCCTGGGGCGCGATCGTGACGCACGAGGAATTCGTGTCGCTGGCCGATCGCTCCGCCGCCGGCCTCGCGACCGGCAACGCAGCTGCCGCGGCAGCCTGCTTCGCGGAGACTTGACCCCTAGGAGATCGGCTCGAAGCGGGCCTGGAAGAAGCGCAGGTACTTCGGCTCGTAGACCATGCGCAGGCCCCTCGCCGCGTCCCGCGCGTCGAAGCACGCCTTCACCGATTCGGCCACGACGTCCATGTGCGCCTGCGTGTAGACGCGACGGGGGATCGTCAGGCGGGTCAGCTCCAGCTTCGGGCGCTTGTGGTCGCCGGTCTGCGGGTCGCGCCCGGCGGAGACGATGCCCCGTTCCATCGAGCGGATCCCGGAGTCCAGGTAGAGCTCCGCGGCCAGCGTCTGGGCCGGGAAGAGGTCCTGCTCGAGATGGGGGTAGAAGCGCCGGGCGTCGAGGAAGATCGCGTGCCCGCCGACGGGCCGGACGATCGGGATGTCCCAGACCTCCAGCAGCTCGCCAAGGTAGCGGACCTGGCCGACGCGGCTGCGCACGTGCTGGTCCTGGACCGACTCCTCGATCCCGATGGCCAGCGCCTCCATGTCGCGCCCGGCCATGCCGCCATAGGTGTGCAGCCCCTCGTAGACCACGACGAGGTTGCGCAGCTCCTCGAACGTGTCCCAGTCGTTCACCGCGAGCCAGCCGCCGATGTTGACGAGATTGTCCTTCTTGGCGCTCATCCAGGCGCCATCCGTGAACGAGCAGAACTCGAGGAGGATCTCGGCGATCGACCTCTCCGCGAAGCCCGCCTCGCGCTCCTGGATGAAGAGTGCGTTCTCGACCATGCGGGTGGCATCGAGCATGACCTTGATGCCCCGTGGCTCGCACCAGGCGCGCAGCTCACGGACGTTGGCCATGCTCACCGGCTGCCCGCCGGCCATGTTGACTGTGCCGGCGAGCGAGACGTACGGGATCTTCGCGGCCCCGACCTCGGCGACCAGGCGCTCGAGCTTGGCCAGGTCGATGTTGCCCTTGAACGGGTCGAGCGACTGGGGGTCGTGGGCCTCGTCCACGATCACGTCGTGGAAGGTCGCGCCGGCCAGCTCCTGGTGGAGCCGGGTCGTCGTGAAGTACATGTTCCCGGGAATGTGGTCGCCGGGCTTGATCATCGTCTGGCTGATGAGGTGCTCGGCGCCACGCCCCTGGTGGGTCGGAACGATGTACGCGTAGCCGTAGTAGCGCTGGATCGCCGCTTCGAGGTGGTAGTAGTTGCGGCTCCCGGCGTACGCCTCGTCGCCCAGCATCATCCCTGCCCACTGCCGGTCGCTCATGGCCGACGTGCCGGAGTCAGTGAGCAGGTCGATGTAGACGTCGTCGCTGTGGAGCAGGAACGTGTTGTAGCCGGCCTCGGTGAGCGCCGTCACTCGCTGTTCGCGGGTTGTCACGGTGAGCGGCTCGACCATCTTGATCTTCCACGGCTCGGCCCAGCTGCGTCGGCCGCGCTGCTGGCCCATCGTGTGGAGCGGTTGGTGCGCCATGGGGTTCGGCTCCTGGTTCGGGGACGTATGAGTCCATGATCGGCAACGGGAGGGCCCTGTGCCGCGCCCCGCGCGCGTCGTGCCCCGCGTGCCGCGTCCCGCGCGCGGCGGGCGTTCGGCGATCAGCCCGGCTCGCCCACCTCCTCGGGCACGGTCCTCTGGGCCTCTCCGCGACGGGCGCGCACGATGACGGCCACCGCGAGGACGATGATGGCCCCCGCCACGACCGTGCGCGGCTCCAGCGGCTCGGCCAGGACGAGCGAGCCGAGGATGACCGCGATCACGGGGTTGACGAAGGCGTACGTCGAGACCAGCGAGATCGGGGCGACGCGAAGGAGCCAGGTGTAGGCCGTGTAGCCGACGAGCGAGCCGATGGCGATCAGGTAGACGATGGCCGCCAGGGACTCCGGGGCGATCTCGGCCACTCGCAGGCGGAAGATGTCGCCCGTGATCGTGGCCAGGACGAAGATCACCCCGCTCCCCGCGAGCATCTGGATGGCCGTCCCGACCAGCGGGCGGCGTGGGACGTGGGCGGTCCGGCTGTAGAGCGAGCCGATCGCCCAGAAGACGGGCGAGAGGAGGCAGAGCAGGACGCCGAACGGGTCGAGGCCGCCGGATGCTCCCGAGGGCCAGACGAGGAAGGCCACGCCGACGAAGCCGATGACGGTCCCGGCCACGATCATCCTCGTGAGGACGACGCCGAAGAAGACCCGGCCGAGGATCGCGACCCAGAGCGGCAGGGTGGCGATGATCAGGGCGGCAATCCCCGACGGAACGGTCTGCTCTGCGATCGCGAGGAGCCCGTTGCCGCCGGCCAGGAGCAGGCCGCCGATGATCGCTGCGTCGCGCCACTCGAGGCGCCCGGGGCGGTCCGCGGCGGCGTCACCGCTCCGGATCGTGAACAGGTAGAGGAGCGACCCCGCGATCAGGAAGCGCACGGCCGACCCGGTCAGGGGCGGGATCGTCTCGACGGCGATCCGGATGGCCAGATACGTGGAACCCCAGACGATGTAGAGCGTGACGAGGGCCAGCGCGATGCGGACCTGGGACGCCGGGGTGAGGGCGGCTGCCGGGCGGGAAGACATGCCGAGCAGGATCGCACCTCGGGCCACGGCGCGTGCGGGCAGTTCGGCTGTCCGCGGCATCCGGGCGAGTCGCCTGTCCCGCGTGCGACAATCCGCCACGATGCGCCTGGACGATCGATTCGATGACCTCGTCACGAGCTTGGGCGGTTTCTACCGCGCCTGGGTGATCCAGCTTGGGCTCGAGCTGGGATTGTTCACGGCGCTCCGGGCGGCGCAGCCACTCGGCCTGGCGCCCGCCGAGCTCGCGGCGGCGACGGAGACCGCCGCGGACCCGATCGCCGCGTGGTGCCGAGCCGCCTATGCCTGCGATCTCGTGGACGACGACGGCGAGCGCCTGCACCTCGACGACGTGACGGCGTCGATCCTCCTGGACGTGGACCGACCCGAGTACCTCGGCGGACAGTTCGCCTACACCGTGACGGCCAGCCTCGACTACGCCGACATGGCCCAGCTCCTGCAGACGGGGCGCACGGTCGCTGTCCGTCCGCCCCGCTACTACCGCTCGATCGAGCAGCTGACCCAACAGGACATCGCCGTCTTCTTCGAAGAGGCGCTGGCTGCCATGCCGAACCTCGTGACGCTGCTGGCCGGTGGTGCCGACGTGGTCGACCTGCACTGCGGCGGTGGCCGCTGGCTCGTGGCCGTCGCGCGCCGGTTCCCGGCGGCGCGGCTGGTCGGCGTCGAGTCCGAGCCCGATTCGACGGCCCGGGCGATGCGACTTGTCCAGGAGGCCGGCCTCGAATCCCGGATCCATATCGAGGCGCGGGAGGTGGCCGCGATCACGCATCGCGCAGCCTTCGACCTCGCCTACTTCCAGCAGGCCCTGCACGAGCTCGCGGACCCGGTGGCCGTGCTCGAAGCCGCGTGGCGCGCGCTCCGCCCGGGCGGCTGGCTCCTGGTCCTGGGCTGGTGCCTGCCGTCCAGCCTGGACGACCTGGCAACGCTGCATGGCCAGCTCATCACCGGCGTGGCGCTCGACCAGGCGCTCCACGGCGGTCGGCTGCGCACGGTGGACGAGCATGTCCTCCTGTTTGCGGCGGCTGGTCTGCCGGCACCGGAGGCGATCGCCCTGCCGTCGGACGCTGTGCTGCTCGTGGTCCAGCGACCGGCCTGACCCAGGTTGCCGCGACCCACGGCGACGCCTGGCGGCGGGTGGACTACCATCGAGCCATGATGGAGATCGATGCCGCACCCACCTTCCGCGACGCGGAGCCCGCCGACGCTGACTGGATCGCCGGGCTCCTCTCGGACGAGGGCTATCCGGCGGGGGCCAGCGATGTCATCCGCCGCCTCGAGCGCTTTGCCGAGATCGGGTCGCTGGTCCGGATCGCGGAGCGAGATGGAGAGCGACTCGGGTTCATCGCCGTCCACCTGGTTCCGCGCTTCGAGCAGGACGACCACCTCGCCCGCGTGATCGCGATGGTGGTCGATCCGGCCATTCGATCGCGCGGAGTCGGCCGGGCGCTCTTGGCCGAGGTCGACCGCGTGGCGGCCGACGCCGGGTGCGCCTTCGTCGAGGTGACGGCGGGCCACCACCGCGCGGATGCCCGCCGGCTCTTCGAGGCGGCGGGGTTCGACGCCTCGCTCACCACGTACCTTCGGAAGCATCGCTGAGCGCAACGCCGTTCCCCCGGCTGCGCCTGCGGGACTGGACCCAGGCGCTCTGCGCCCTGTCCTGGGAGCCGTCGCTCGGCCGGTGACGGCCAGGCTGCCGACCGCTACCAGCGCTCCTCGTGGACCAGGTCGGCGAGCGCGCGCCGGCCACCCGCCCGCTTCGGCGCCGTGAGAAGCGCCGGGTCGGCCGGGTAGCCAAAGGACAGGATGAACTCGCAGTGCCAGTCAGCCGGGTAGCCGAGGAGCTCGCGCGCCCGCACGTGCTCGTAGACGGTGGCCGGAACGCTGCCGATCCCGAGCTCCCAGGCGGCGAGGACCATGCTCTGGGCCGCCCGGCCCAGGTCCCACATGACCGAGAGGGGAGCGTCCGTCGCCGCCGGATCGGGGGTCAGGAGGGCGATCGCGGCCGCGGCGCCAGCGAGGTGACCGGCCCAGGGTCCCAGGGTGGCGAGCTCGGCGAGGTGGGCAGGATCCCGACAGACGATGAATGCCCAGCGCTGCTTGTTCTTGGAGCTGCCCGTCCGCCGGCCGGCGTCCAGGAGGCGCTCCACGACCCACGGCTCCAGCGGCCGCGCCGAGAACTCGCGGATCGCCCGCAGCGAGTCGATGGCCTCCCAGGTTCCGAGAGCAGGCTGCAGATCGCGACCCGGCATGGTCGTCTCCTCCGTGTTGTCGCTCACGACGGCGCGGCTGCAATCAGCGGCGGGCCATCTCGTTCGGGGGGACGGGCAACCGCCATTGTCGCCGCGCGCACCGCTGCCTCGCTGGGCGGGTACGGTCCCCCGAGGTGGGTCGCGAGGAACGCCGGCAATTCGCGCGCGGTAGGCCGGCGACTCGTAGAGCCAGCTATGCCGCCCGCCCGGGACGACGAGCAGCTCCGCCTCGCGATCGGAGCGCACCCTGGCCGCTTGCACCAGGAGCTCCGCATGGCGGAGGGGCACGATCTCGTCGGCGCTCCCGTGCACGACGAGGAGCGGCCCCGGGAAGGCGCCGATCGCTCGAAGGGCGTTGACTCGCCCCGGGCGATGGCCGCGGGGGCGGAGGTAGACATGCAGGGTCAGCCAGGCGAGCGGAAACGCGACCGGTCCCGGGATTCGCAGGCCGGCCAGCTCGAAGGTTCGGCGGGTGAGCAGCCGGGGGTGCGCCGGGATCGCGGTTGCGACGAGAGCGGCGACACCGGGTTCGCTCGCCGCCGCGAGGACGGCTCCGACGGCACCCATCGAGTGGCCGAGGAGGCCAACGCTCGTGACCTCGGGCCGGCGGCGCAGGACCGCGACGGCCGCCGCCGCGTCGGCCCCGAACTCCCCGCCGCTGATGGGGAGCACCTCGGGCGGGTTCTCGCCGTGGCCACGAACGTCGAACAGCAGCGTGTGGAAGCCGGCGGCGTGGAGGAATCGGGCGTTCGGGAGCATGCGGGCCCGGCTCGACTCCCAGCCGTGCACCAGGACGACGCCCGGGCCGGGCGCGCCACCGCGGGCGGGGATGAACCAGGCCGGAAGCGCGCCTCCCGGCGACGGGATCGCGAGCGACTCCCACGGCAGGCCATCGTCGCCCGGCGTCGCCAGGAGGGGGCGGGGCTTCGGGAAGCCCGCCCGGCGCCGGTACTCGACCGCGAACGCGTAGGCGGCCGCGAGGGGGATCGCGACGGCCGCCGCCGCGGCGCCCGTCCGGGCAGCGCGCCGGGTGGTGCTGGATGGCATGCGCCCAGCGTAGCGCCTACGATGAGCGGATGGTCCGGCGCGATCCCCATGCCGTCCTCGGCGTCGCTCCCGGGGCGAGTGTCGCGGCGGTCAAGGCCGCCTGGCGGCGGCTCGCCCGGGAGCACCACCCCGACCTGACCGCGGATGCAGCCGAACGGCGGGCGGCCACCCGGCGCATGGCCGAGATCAACGCGGCCTACGCGGAGCTCCGGGACAACGGCAGTCCCGCGGCGCGGCGTACCGGATCCCGGCCCGGGACGACCGGGGAGCCGTCCGAAGACGGAGGCGCTGGCGCGAACGGGGCCGGAGATGCGCGACCGTCGGGCCCCCCGCCGCCACCTCGAACCCGGCCTGTGACGGCCCGCTTCGACACGACCGACCTCCTCCACCGCCGCAACGCCACGACGACGCCGCGCGGCGAGGGATACCGGCATCACCCCCGGGGCAGGCGCCCTCCCCATTCCCGCTCGGAGGCGCCCGAGCCGCCGCGCGCGTCCGACCCGACCGGCCCCCTGGAGCGGCTCCGGGCCCGGCGCAGTCGTCGCCGGCCGCTGCCGACGCTCGAGGGAGCGCGGAGCATGACGATCGCCTTCGGGAAGTTCCACGGCCGGACGCTCGGCGAGATCGACGACCTGGAGCCGTCCTACGTGAGCTGGCTTGCCCGGGCCATCACGCGGGACCCCGACCTCCTGGACGCGGCGCGGGTGGTGGCCGCGGCGCGGACGCCTGATCCGGCGAGCTGATCGAACGGTCTCGCCCGGGGCGATGGGGCACCCCGACTCCGGGGGCCCCGCCCGGATCCCGCGAGGGCCGGTGCGGCGGCACGAGCACCGCCGGCCGATGAGTCCGCCGCCGCCGCCGCGTCCGGGCCTGCCGGCCGGATGACCATCGTTACTCGACTCGTGACCGGAATCGGCGGGACCCACCTTCGACGTCGCCCGCGGCGTCCTCGAAGATCGTGCGTCTCCCGTCCCCGGTCCGTGGCCGACGCCCCAGGTAGCTCCCGGTGACGTGACGGCGGTGACGGGAGCACCCTAGCCCACCACCAGCCGCCCTCACCATGGGAGGCTCGTCAGGGTGGCCCGACGTCGATGGTCGATGGCGCGGGCGCACCGTGCCGGGACTCTCGTCCGGTGCGCGCCGTCACAGCCGGGGCGGTCGGCGGCGTTCGGGAGCGGTTCGGGGTAGGCTCCCCCGCGATGCGCACCTCCGTGCCCCGCGAGCGTCGTCGCCCGCGGGCTCTTGCTCTCGCCATCGGCCTGCTCGCCGGCGCGGCCCTGCTGATCGCCGGCTGCTCGTCGGCCGCCCCCGCATCCTTCGATCCGGCGACGGCCTGCGCCGGGTCGGCGCGGCAGCAGATGAAGGGCGCCTATCCGGCCCTCGAGGCCCGGATCCCGGAGGCCGTCGGCGGCATCGCGCCCGTCAGCCGAGACTCGGGTCGGTTCTGCTCGAAGGAGACGCTGGGCTCGGTCCTCGACGCCGGCGTGACCGAGATGCGCTTCGGCGGTGGGATCTGGGAGGCGGGCGAGCGCGGCGGGCTCCAGCTCGGGGCGTTCGAGGGAGACGGGCTGACGCCGGCCCTGCTGGCCGAGGAGTACCGCCGCGCCGCGGATACGTCGCGTCGGACCGAGGCCGTGCGGGCGACGACGCTCGAGATCGCGGGCCGGCCGGCCTGGCGCATTGACGTCGTCAACGGGAACTCGCGGCAGGCGATCGTGGTGTGGGGCTCCGCGGATGGCGCGGTCGTCCAGGTCGTGGTCGCCGCCGACGTGGACGAGAGCGACCTCCAGGCAGCGATCGCCGCCTACGAGTGAGACCGTGTCGGCCGGGCAGGCCCGGCCTGGCCTGCCGCCGCCCAGCGCCCGGAGTCGGTCAGGGCAGCTCGGGCACCTCGGCCGCCGGTCGGTCGGCCAGTCGTTCGAGAAGCGTGGCGGCATACGCGGCGGCGGCCGTGAGCGAGGTCCCGGCCCAGCCGACGCGCAGGGATGCCATGAGCGCGGCATCCTGGGCGAGATCGCCGCCGACCATGATCGGGAGCGGGTCATCGGGTCGGACGGCCTCGGCTGCAGCCACCGATGCCCGGAGCTCCTCGGCACGCTCCGGCAGCGACGCCGCCAGTCCCACGAGCTCGGCGTGGTTGCGGGCCAGGAACCGGGCGAGATCGGGCGCCGGCACGTCGGGGCCAAGGTTGGCCACCGTCCAGCCCTCGGCACAGAGCACCTGATCCAGGCAGATGAGGCCGATGGCATGGTGCTCGCCGGCGACGCCCGCCAGCACCGCGAGCGGTCCGACGCGACCTTCGGGTCCCCGGGAATCGCGGATCCGCTCGAGGCTGCGGGCGAGCGTCTGGCTCGCAAGGTGCTCTTCGGCGATCGTCCAGCGGCCCTCCTGCCAGCGCTGGCCGACCAGCGCCATCGCGTCGCGGACGAAGCCCATCGAAGACCTGGGCGCGCGAGCGCTCGACGAGGGCACTCTGCAGGGCCCACGCGGCCAGCTCGTCGTCCCCGTCTGCGAGCAGGCCGGCAAGCAGCTCTGGCGTCACGGTCGTGGCCGGCACGCCCTCGCTCGCCCGCGCGGGATCGACGGGAGGGAGCATCGGCAGGCGTTCGCTCATGGGACGGACCATACCACTCGTTCGCGGGCCGCTGGCGGCTGGATGGGGTCGCTACCATGTGCCCATGTACTTCGATGCCCTGTCGTTCCTCGAGGACGAACGCGACGCCTGGCGTCCGTTCGAGGCCCTTCTCACCGTCCCCGACGACCGTTTCGATCGTCCCGTCGCGGCCGCCCATGGCTGGTCGGCCCGGGACCTGCTCAGTCACCTCGCCGCCTACCAGTCCCACTGCCTCGACGTTGCCCGTGAGCTTGCCGTCGGCGAGCGGAGCCCGGCCCACGCCGCGATGAAGGCTGCCTGGGACGCCCGCGGCGACGCTGTCAATGACGAGCTGGCTGCTGCGTGGCGGACCCTGTCGCCGGACGAGGTTCGCCGACGGGCGGCGGAGCTCCCTGGCGAGCTGCGCGGCCATCTGACCGTCGTGCCGGAAGCCCGCTGGGTGAAGCACCCGGTCTTCGGGCCGTTCTTCGAGGACGAGCTCCTCGACCATTACGCGGACCACGAGGTGGACCTGGCGGCGGTCCTGGCGGCCGCGGAGTGAGCGAGGCGGGCCTTGCCGCGCTCCTGGTGGATCGGGCGACGGACCTCGAGGGAACCGAAGTGGTATCCATTGATGGCGGAGTCGAGCTGGTGCTCGACGGCGAGCCGTTCGGGATCGTCTCCGGACGCGCGGTCGAGCTGTGCCTGCGACCCGCGGTGGCTGTGGCCGCCCTTCGAACGCCCGACACCGCCGCGTCGCCCCGCGGGCGTGGCTGGGTTCGCTTCGAGCCGTCGGTCCTGGACGAGTTCGCCCGCGATCGCGCCTCCGCGTGGCTCGAGAGCGCATGGCGTTTCGCCGACGAGGGCGGGGTCGAAGCGCCACTTCTGTCGTGACCGACGCGCCGGAGCGGATCGACGCCCTGCGCGCGGCGGCTCCCGCGTACGCCCAGGTCGCCCTGGACACGATCGGCCGCGAGTTCCCGGGCGATGCCTGGCACACGTGGCGAACGGCCGACGATGTGCCGCCGCGTCCCCGTGAGCGCACCCCGGTCTTCTGGGGCAGCTACGACTGGCATTCGTCGGTGGAGATGCACTGGGTCCTCGTGCGCCTGCTGCGGCTCGTGCCCGAGGCGTTCGCGGCGTCGGAGGCACGCACGGCCCTCGACGCGCGGTTCGAGCCCGCGGCCCTGGTGCGCGAGGCGGCCTTCATCGCGGACCCGGACAACCGGAATCGAGAGCGGCCGTACGGCTGGGGCTGGGGCCTGGCGCTCGCCGACGAGCTGGCCCGGTGGGACGACCCCGACGGTCGCCGCTGGCGCGCGCGGCTCGAACCGCTCGTGGACGCCCTGGAGGCCAACTTCCTGGACTGGCTCCCGCGCGCGACCTACCCGGTTCGCCACGGCATCCATGGCAACAGCGCGTTCGGGCTGGGCCTCGCCCTGCCGCACGGCGAGGCGCGGGCCGCCGCTGGCGATGCCCGCCTGCGCGACGCAATCGCGGGCGCGGCCCACCGCTGGTTCGACACCGACGCCGACGCCCCGGGAAGTTGGGAGCCGTCGGGCTTCGACTTCCTTTCGCCCACGCTCGTCGAGGCCGAGCTCATGAGCCGGCTGATGCTCGACTCCGGCTTCCCTGGCTGGCTTGCGGCCTACCTGCCGGGTCTCGTGGACCGTGAACCGGCCGCCCTGTTCCGACCCGCGATCGTGTCCGACGCGAGCGATGGCCAGATCGCCCACCTGCACGGGCTGAACCTGTCCCGAGCCTGGTGCTGGAGACGGATCGCCGAGGCGCTCCACCCGGGCGACCCGCGCGTGCCGGTTGCGGTCGCCGCTGCGGGCATCCATGCCGCGGCCGGGCTCCCTCACGTCGTGGGTGGCCACTACATGGTCGAGCACTGGCTGGCCGCCTACGCGGTCCTGCTCCTCTCCTGACTCGACGGCGCGCTGCGCGCCACCGCGGCGCTGCGCGGCGCGCTGCGCGCCACCGCGGCTCTGCGAGGCCCTCCGAATGCGAGAACGTCCCGTCCGGGCCAGCCCGGGCGGGACGTGGATGGACCTTGGAGGGTCAGCTCAGGGCTCAGGGACGACGTCCTCGGTGACGTACCGCTCCAGCAAGGCGCCGAAAGCCATTGGGGCGATGGCCAATGAAGTGACGACGACGACGATGAGCAGGTCGCGAAGCATGAAGTGCACCGTGGCGAGTTCCAACCGACCCCGGAACGATGCCGGCGCCTCGCTTCGAGCATGCGCGCCAGCCCCCGCCGGATCAAGGACGGCGGGGATACGCGCAGGGTCGGGTTCGGGTGCAGTTGGGGACGGACGTGCAGCGCGCCGCCGCGTTGCGCGCCGCCGCGTTGCCCCGGAACGAGAACCGCCCCGTCCGGGCGGACCCAGACGGGGCGGTTGCAGGTGCGTGTTGGGGCAGAGGAGGAGGTCCGCCCCGTGCGCCCCCCTAGTTGGCGGGTTGGGCGGGCTTGGCGTACTGGGCGAGACTGAAGCGGGCCTCGAGCTGGTCGGCGGGCTGGAAGCCCATCACGCCCATCGGCTGCTTGCCCTCGCCCGGGAAGAACGCGATCGTCGGGATGCTCATGATGTTGAAGGCCTTGGAGAGGCCCGGGTTGGCGTCGACGTCAACCTTGACCACGTCCACCGAGCCGTCGTACTTCTCGGCGAGCTTCTCGAGCTCGGGCGCGACGAGGCGACAGGGCCCGCACCAGGCGGCCCAGAAGTCCACGATGACGGGTCGATCGGCGTGGAGCACGATCTCCTCGAAGGTCGCATCAGTCGCGTGCTTGATCTCGGCCATCGGTGGCGAGGTTCCTTTCTCCCGGTCAGGCGGGTCGATGGTCGTCGCCCCTAGCGGGCGAGGACCTGGATGAGACGGTAGGCCTCGAGGACCTTGGGGTCCGCGAGCCGGTAGTAGACGGTGCTGCCGTCGCGCCGGGTCGTGACGAGCCCGGCCGAACGAAGCACGGCGAGGTGCTGGGACATGTTCGGGACGTGGCACCCGACGCACGTCGACAGCTCCGAGACCGATGCCTCGCCTGCGGCCAGCGTCTCGAGGACGCAGAGCCGCTTGGGGTCGGCAAGCGCGCGCCCGATGAGGGCGGCGCGCTGCTGGTCCGTGGCTGCGATTGGTGTTGCGGTTGTCACGGGCGAAGTATCTCACCACTTGCGCAATAACGCAAGTGCCGGTTGGGATGCAAGAGGCCCGCCCTCGTCCTGGTGGGCCGTCGCCGCCGAGCCGTCGCCGCCGAGCCGCCGAGCCGTCGCCGAGCCGCCGAGCCGTGCCGAGCCGTGCGCCGCCGAGCCGCCGCTGCCGAGCCGCGGGCCGAGCCGTCGCCGCCGCCGCCGCCGAGCCGCCGCTGCCGAGCCGCAGCCGGCTTTGCGCTCAACGCACAACCGGGCGACCGTCGCGACCGACCCGACGATTCTCGGCGGTCCGACGCAAGGAATGTGCCTTCCGGGCTGGCCGGGCGGTCCGGAGGAGCGGGTCGTGGCAGGAAGTCGGCGGTCCAGGGCAAGGATCTTGCCACCGGGGCCCCCAGCCGCGAGGTGAGATGCGCGGTTGTGCGTTCGACGCAAGACCCGCCGTTGGCGGCGGAGCCAGGGAGTCCGGGCAGATGGGTCCGCGGCGAGGGTGCGTGCCCTGCAGCTATCGCGCGAGCGTGCCGCAGACGGTGCAGAAGCTCGCGCCCGGGGCGAGGGCGGTGCCACAGCCGGAGCAGGCGAGCTCCGACGGACCCTGGGGCGCCGGCTGAACCGGAGGAGGCGCCGGCTGAACCGGAGGAGGTGCCGGGTGAACCGCAGGAGGCGCCGGCTGAACCGCAGGAGGCGCCGGCTGAACCGCAGGAGGTGCCGGCTGAACCGCAGGAGGTGCCGGCTGAACCGGAGGAGGTGCCGGCTGAACCGCAGGAGGCGCCGGCTGAACCGGAGGAGGTGCCGGCTGAACCGGAGGAGGTGCCGGCTGAACCGGAGGAGGTGCCGGCTGAACCGGAGGAGGTGCCGGCGCAGATGGGGGATCAGCCGACATCGGCTTGGTCGGAATGCGAGCGGTCGCGTCGGCGACGGTGCCGGTCCTGGGGGCAGCCCCGCCGGTGGCAGTTGCCGCCGTGGCCGGGGCCGTGCCCGGCATCGGGGTCACGCCGTCCTTCAGCGGCGTGCCGCACTTGGCGCACGCCACCCAGGCTGCGTCCTCGATCGGGGCCTGGCACTTCGGGCAGCGCCCCGCCACGAACGGGTCCACCGAGCCGCAGAACGGACACCGGGCGGCGTCGCGGGCGATGAGCTTGCCGCAGGCCGGGCACGGGTGCTTGAAGGTCGGCATCGTGGCTCCTCAGCTCGAGGCGGCGGGGTCGAATCGTCGTGCGCTCATCCGAGGCTGCCTCCGGTGCCGGCGGCTTCGGCGACCTCGGCATCCTGCGCCGTTCTGCCGGGCCAGGCGACCGTGTCGTCGCGACAGGCAGCGTGCCACGAGATGAGATCGTCGAGGGCGGCATTCCAGCTCGCCTCGTCGCGATGGACCAGGCGGGCGACGTATGCGGCGCGTGCGGCCGCCAGGGATGGCAGCGCCCGGAGCGCAAGCCGGTAGCGGATCCCCTTCGGCGTCGCCAGCTGGTCGTCCGGAAGCGCGATCGGCTCGCGGAGGAAGCGAGCGTCCAGGAGCGCGCCCGAGACCAGGGCGACCGCCCGGGCGCTCGCCTCGACGTCGATGCCGGCGGGGTCCCGTCCGCCGGTGAAGTCCGGGCGCGGCGCGGCGCGGAAGCAGTAGGTGGCGTGAGCTCCCCCGCTCACGAGCTCGAGGGCGACCAGGTTGCCGGGGAGAGCGACCAGGAACCAGGCACGGCTGCGTTCCGGCGCGCCCGGCACCTCGGGCGCAAGGGCGAGCCAGCGCAGTGCACGCGCGCCACCGGCACGATCGCGCAGGGCGAGGTACGACGCGGTGAAGGTGGGTTCGCTCAGCATGCTCAGCTCCACGGCGTCCCAGGCCTCCCCGAGGTCGGCGGGCCCGGCCGGCCGACCGTCGACGAGAGCCGCCGCCGCGCGACCCACAGCCGCCGACGGGAGATCAGGGACGATCCGGGCGAGGATCGCGCCCGAGTCGCGGTGGGCGGCCAACGGGAGGTCGGCGAGGCGGGTTCGATGGCGCGCGGCGCCGGGGCCGAGCCGGAGGAGGTCAAACCCGGCGGCGCCGGCCATGACGCTGACGCCGCCGACCTGGGGCAGGAGGTCCACGGTCCCGATGTCCGCCCGCCGGATCCGGCGCACCGGGAGGCGCTCGTCGAGGGGGGCCAGCGTCGCGCCCCAGCCGTCCACCGCCAGCTGGGCGACGCCGGACTCGGCCGCGCTCGCCGGGTCCGCGTCACCGTGCGCCCGATACTCGACGAGCTCGACGGGCGCTCCGTCCGGCAGCTCCACGAAGGCGTCAGCGAGCCGCTGCCTGAGCCGCCGTTCGCGAAGATCCGCGACCAGCGGGCCGACCGCGGCCCCGAACTGCTCGAGAAGCCAGCGCTCGGCATCGGGTCCGGCGCCGGTGGCGACGAGCCCCACGCCACCCGTGATCGCGAGGACCTCCAGGTCGCGGTACGCGATGGTCCGCGGCGGTGCTCCGTCCGGGGAGATGATCACCGCCGTCTCGTCGAGCACCACGGTGCCCGCAGCGGTGCTCCCGGCCGGTCTTCGGATCTGGCCGGCGAAGGTTCGCAGGTCGGCGGCTTCGGGCGGCATCGTCGGGCGCCCGCTCAGCCGGCGGTCTTCGTCCCGCAGTTGCCGCAGAACCGCGCGTCGGTTGGCAGCTCCGCCCCGCACTGCGTGCAATGTGCCGTCCCGAGCCGGGTGCCGCAGTTGGCGCAGAACTTCTCGGATCCGACCGGCTTGTCGCAGGACGGGCAGACCGTCCGGCGGGCCGACGTGTCGCCCGAGAAGACGGTCTCGTTGCGCAGCGCCTCGCGCATCTGGTTCATCTCGACCGCCGAGCGCTCCCGCTCCATCTCGGCGGCCAGGT
>CAVUAG010000019.1:0-115994 GCA_963739365.1 uncultured Chloroflexia bacterium
CCCCGTGAAGATCGGTCTTCAGCTGAACCGCTTCGACTACGCCGGCGGCACCGCTGCAATCGGACCGACCCTTGCTCGCGTCGCGCGCGACGCCGACGACGCCGGCTTCGATTCCCTGTGGGTCATGGATCACTTCTTCCAGATCCGCGGCCTTGGGCCGGCCGAGGACCCGATGCTCGAGGGCTGGACGACGCTCGGATTCCTGGCCGCCCACACACGGCGGGCGAGCCTCGGCCTGATGGTCGGCGGCGTCCACTACCGGCTGCCCGGGCTGTGGGTGAAGGCCGCGACCACGCTCGACGTCCTGTCCGGCGGCCGGGCGTGGCTGGGCATCGGGGCGGCGTGGAACCAGGAGGAGAGCGACGGCCCTGGGCTTCCCGATGCCGCCCCTCGCGACTCGCTTCGAGATGCTCGAGGAGACGCTCCAGGTCGCCCACGCGATGTTCGCCGGTGAGCGCGGGACGGAGGGACGCCACGAGGGAGCCCATTACACGGCCACGCGCCTGCTGAACGCCCCCCAGTCGCTGGCCCGGCCCCGGGTCCCGATCATGATCGGCGGCGGCGGGGAGCGGAAGACGCTCCGCCTGGTCGCCCAGTACGCGGACGCGACGAACGTCTTCGGCGGTCCCGACCTGCTGCGCCGCAAGTACGACATCCTCGCGGGACACTGCGAAGCTGTCGGCCGACCCTTCGAGGAGATCGAGCGGACGACGCTCCAGAGCACGCGCCTGTCGACCGACGGCCGGGATCGAACGGAGACGCCCGAAGGGGCCGCGGCCCGTTTCGCTGCCCTCGCCGGCGCCGGCGCGCAGCACGTGATCGTGGGGATCCAGGACATCGAGCAGCCGGGCGTCGACGAGCTGGCGGCTCGGACCTCGTGGAGCTGGTCCACGGCATCTGACGCAGCGTGCCCTGGCGAGGGCCGCGCGCCCGCGCCGAGGGGTCGATACCCCCCGGGGGTATAGGCGGCGTGCTAGCATGGGCTCCCATTCGGCGCCCGCCGACCGCCCGCCACAGCACGAGAACGTCCTTCCGATGCCCGACACCTCCTCCCCCTTCGGCGGCTTCGCCATCGACTTCGGCGCCGCCGACGACGCAGCGCCCCTCGCCGCGGTGCCGCTCTCCCCGACGCCGGCCGACGACGGTCCGCTCGAGTCGAGCGTGCTCATCCTCGGCTCGGGCCCGGCCGGCCTGACGGCCGCCATCTACGCCGCCCGCGCCGGCCTGGCGCCGATCGTGCTGGCCGGCTACCAGCCCGGCGGCCAGCTCACGATCACGACCGACGTCGAGAACTACCCCGGCTTCCCCGAAGGGATCCAGGGCCCGGAGCTGATGCTCCGCTTCCGCCAGCAGGCGGAACGCTTCGGGGCGCGCGTCGTCGACGTCGAGGCGGACCGCGTCGACTTCTCCAGCCGCCCCTTCCGGGCGTGGGCGAGCGGCATCGAGTACCGCGGCCAGGCCGTCATCGTGGCGACCGGGGCTTCGGCACTCTGGCTCGGCCTGCCGTCCGAGGAGCGGCTCCGCGGACACGGCGTCTCGGCGTGCGCCACCTGCGACGGCTTCTTCTTCCGGGACAAGGCGGTCGCCGTGGTCGGGGGTGGCGACACGGCCATCGAGGAGGCCCTCTACCTGACCCGCTTCGCCTCGAAGGTCCACCTCCTCCACCGCCGCGACGAGTTCCGGGCCAGCAAGATCATGCAGGCCCGCGCGGAGAGCCATCCGGGGATCGAGATCCACCGCAGCGTGACCGTGGACGAGGTCCTCGGCGAGGAGTCGGTCACGGGCGTCCGCCTGCGGGACGTCAAGACCGGCACGACGAGCGATCTCCCCGTCGACGGCTTCTTCCTCGCGATCGGGCACCGGCCGAACACGGCCCCGTTCGAGGGCTGGCTGACCAGGGACGAGAAGGGCTACCTGGTGGTGGCCCACGAGACACACTCGGAGATCGAGGGGGTCTTCATCGCCGGCGACGTCCACGACCACCGCTACCGGCAGGCCATCACGGCCGCCGGCGACGGCTGCCGGGCGGCGATCGACGCCGAGCGCTGGCTCGAGGAGCATGGCTCGGTCGAGACTCCGACTGCGGCGGCCTGGTGAGCGATCGCCGCGAGGCGACGCTCCGCCGGCTCGGGCTCGTGCCCGAGCGCAGGCGACCTGATCCGCGCGGCCCTCGGCGAGGCGCTCGCCCGCGCCGAGGCGGCACGCCTGGCCGAGGGCGCCGCGCCGCCGGCGATCGTCGTCCTCGATGCCGGCTGCGGCCGCAGCTCCGCCCTGGCCCGCCACCGGGCGCGGATCGGGCGCTTCGTCGGCATCGACGTCCACGAGCCGGCCCCCGGCGCACTCCCCTACCTCGATGAGTTCGCGACGGTCGACCTCTGCGAGAACGCCAACGCCTATCCGGCGAACACCTTCGACCTGGTGCTCAGCTCGTTCACGGTCGAGCACTTCGCCGATCCCGACGCCGCCTTCGCCAATCTCGCTCGCTGGCTTCGGCCGGGCGGCTCGCTCGTGCTCACGACCGTCAATCGCCGCCATCCGTTCGTCGCCGCCTACCTCGTGATGCCCGACGCCCTGCGCCGGCGCATCCAGCCGCTCGTCAAGGCAAGCGCCGCCGACGCACACCCGCTCGTCGGTGCGTGCAACCGGCCCGCCGAGCTGCGCGAAGCGCTCGTCCGGGCCGGCTACGAGGAGATCCGCATCCAGGGCGTTGGCCACCTGGCGCGCGCCTGGGGGCGGCGGCGCCCGACCTTCGTCCTCGGGCTCGTCGGCGACCTGCTCACCCGGGGCATGCCTTCGCGCCGCTCCACGCTCGTCGTCACGGCGCGGATCCCGGAGCCCGCCGCGTGACTGGACGCCAGGGCGGGGACGTGTGACCGGACGCGGTGGTGGGGGCGCCCGTCGGCTGGCGCGTGCCCCGCTCGGTGGCGCCGACCTGCCGCCCAGCCTCCCGCCCGAGCGGAGGCGCCGGACCATCATCCGGATCGCCGCCTTCTTCCGCCCCTATCGCCTGCAGGTCGCGGTCGTCATCGGCGCGATCCTGGTCACGAGCCTCCTGGGCCTCGTCAACCCGATCATGCTCAAGCTCCTGACGGACCAGGTGATCATCGGGCAGGACTACACGTACCTCCTCCTGTACGTCGGCCTGATGATCGTCACGCCGATCGTCTCGGGCCTCATCGGCGTTGGGCAGACCTACCTGAACAACGTCATCGGCCAGAGCGTGATGCAGGACCTGCGCAACGCGCTCTACTCCCACCTGCAACGCCTGCCCCTGCGGTTCTTCACGGAGACGCGGACCGGCGAGATCCAGAGCCGGCTGTCCAACGACGTGGGCGGCGTCCAGGCGGTCGTCACCGACACCGCCGCGAGCGTGGCGGCGAACGTCGCCGTCGTCCTCTCGACCGTCGTGGCCATGTTCATCATCGACTGGCGGCTGACGCTGCTGTCGCTCGGCATGCTCCCGTTCTTCCTCTACCTCACCCAGCGCGTGGGACGGGTCCGGCGGGAGGTCTCCGGCGAGACCCAGAAGTCACTGGCCGACATGACCGCGGCGACCGAGGAGACCCTGAGCGTCTCGGGCGTGCTCCTCACGAAGACGTTCGGCCAGCAGGCAGCCGCGACCGCCCGCTTCCAGGAGCTGAACCGGGGCCTCGCCCGGCTCCAGCTCCGCCAGGCGATGGTGGGCCGCTGGTTCTTCATGATCATCGGCACGATCTTCAGCATCATCCCCGCCTTCGTGTACTGGCTGTCGGCAGTGCTGGCCATGAACGGCGACCCGTCCGCGCCGACGGCCGGCGACATCGTGGCCTTCACCACGCTCCAGAGCCGCCTCTTCTTCCCGCTGGGCCAGCTGCTCAACGTCCAGGTGGAGATCGCCGGCTCGCTCGCGCTCTTCGACCGCATCTTCGAGTACCTCGACCTCGACCCGGAGATCGTCGATGCCCCGGACGCCGTGACCCTCGAGCCTGGGGCCGTGCGCGGCCGGGTGCGCCTGGACCGGGTCTGGTTCCGCTATCCCACGGCCGCCGTTCCGTCCGCGCTGGCGCACGCGACGCTCGCGCAGGGGCAGTCGCACGCAACCCGATCCGCGCCCGACGAGGCAGTGGCCGACGCTGTCGTCGAGCCGATCGCCGAGGAGGCGATCGAGGCCGGCCTGGTCGAGCCGGGAGGCATCGCGCCGGGTGCACCCGCCGACGGGGAGCTGGCGTCGACCCCACCCGCACCCACGCGGGCACCCGCCGCGTTCGCCCTCGAGGACATCTCGTTCGACGCCGAGCCCGGGCAGCTCGTCGCCCTCGTCGGCCCGTCAGGGTCGGGCAAGACCACCACGACCTACCTCGTGCCCCGCCTCTACGACGTCGACCAGGGCGCCGTCGAGATCGACGGCGTCGACGTCCGGCGAATCGCCCTGGCATCCCTCGGGAGCACGATCGGGATCGTCACCCAGGAGACGTACCTCTTCCACGCCTCGATCCGCGACAACCTGCGCTACGCCCGACCCGAGGCGACCGAGGCGGACCTCGAGACGGCGGCCCGCGCAGCGGCGATCCACGAACGCGTGCTCGAGCTGCCGGCCGGCTACGAGACGATCGTCGGCGAGCGCGGCTACAAGCTCTCGGGCGGCGAGAAGCAGCGGATCGCGATCGCCCGGGTCCTGCTCAAGGACCCCCGGATCCTGATCCTCGACGAGGCCACGTCCGCGCTCGACACGGTCTCGGAGCGGCTCATCCAGTCCGCCCTCGAGCACCTGATGGAGGGCCGGACGACGATCGCGATCGCCCACCGGCTCTCGACGATCCTGCGCGCCGACCAGATCCTCGTCTACGAACGCGGCCGGATCGTCGAGCGCGGGCGCCACGACGAGCTCCTCGCCGTGGAGGGTCTGTATGCGCGCCTCTACCACGAGCAGTTCGAGTCGCCGGTCGCGGGCGGGTCCGGAGGCGAGACGGGCTGAGCATGAGCGCCCACCCTCCGGGGTGAGCACTCGAGCCCGATCCGTTCAAGAACTTGCGCAAACGCGCAACCGTTCCGGTAGAATAGGGCCGCGTCCCCCGATCCCTCCGCGCAGCGCCGCCACGCCCACCGCACGCTGCCCCGCCCACCACGCAGCCCCCTTCACGCCCAGGAGTGAACACCATGGCCGTCAAGACCGCAGCCCTCCGCCACGAGGGCGGCTTTCGCTTCGTCGCCCGAACCGGGTCTGGTTTCGAGATCGCGATGGACAACGGGGCTGGCGGCACGGGCGCCCGCCCGACCGAGGTCCTCGCCGCCGCCATCGGCGGCTGCACGGCGATGGACGTGATCAGCATCCTCGAGAAGAAGCGCCAGCACGTGTCGCGCTATGAGATCCGCGTCGAGGCAGCTCAACGCGACGCCCAGCCCCGCGCGTTCGGGAAGGTCGAGATCATCCACGAGGTCGAGGGTCCCGCCGTCGCCGTCGAGGCAGTCCGCCGGGCGATCGAGCTCTCGGCGACGAAGTACTGCGCGGTCTCGACGGGGATCGCGAGCGGTGCAGCCGAGGTCCACCACCGTTACGTGGTCGTGTCGCCGGAAGGAGCCCAGCCGGTCGAGGGTGAGGCGGCCGTCACCGGTCCACGCATGGAGCTGCCACCCGACGAGGCCTGAGCGCGAGGCTCGTCGGAGCCCAGCGGCGGCCGCCGGCCGCCACGCGGAGCGCGACGCCGTGTTGCGCGACCGATCGCCACGCGTGTATCGTCATCGACTCCATGAGCTACGCGGCAACCCGACCCACCCACGGCCACCACCTGGCCTCCGCGCGATCGTCAGCGAGCACCCCGGAGATCCCCGCCCGCCCGGCAGCGCTGGCGGCGTGCCCGTGAGCGCGACGAGAGAGGAGCCGGCCGTCCACGTCGCGTCGGACCGCAGGGCCGTGCCGCTCCCCCGCGGCCCGCGCGGAGAGGCGGCGCGGATCCGCGTCGCGATCGTTGGCGCCACCGGGTATGCCGGCGCCGAGCTGGTTCGCCTGCTGACCCGGCACCCCATGGTGGAGATCGTGGGTCTCGTGGGACGTGGTCGCAGCCATGAGCCAATCGGCGGCACGCACATCCACCTGGACCGGACCGGGCTTCACGTGGATGCCACGGTCCCGGATGCCGAGGCCGTCTTCCTGGCCCTCCCCCATGGGGCGGCGGCCGACATCGTCCCCGACCTCGTGGCGACCGGCGCCGCGATCATCGACCTCGGGCCGGACTTCCGCCTCGCTGCCGCTGCCGACTACCCGCACTGGTACGGCTTCGAGCATCCGCGGCCCGACCTCCTCGCGGGCGCCGTCTACGGCCTCCCCGAGATGCAT
This sequence comes from uncultured Chloroflexia bacterium, assembly GCA_963739365.1. Taxonomy (GTDB): domain Bacteria; phylum Chloroflexota; class Limnocylindria; order Limnocylindrales; family CSP1-4; genus CTSoil-043. The sequence goes on from CAVUAG010000019.1 coordinate 6,314, forward strand.
CGGGCCGAGCTGGGCGCGTTGCGCGACAGACCGACCGCGATCGTCGGCGTGCCCGGCTGCTACCCCACGGCAACGCTGCTGGCCCTTGCCCCGCTCGCCCGCGCCGGCCTGATCGGCGACCTCGTCGTCGACGCCAAGTCCGGCGTGTCGGGGGCCGGAAGGGAGCCGAAGCAGGACCTCATGTTCGGCGAGGTCAACGAGAGCGTGAAGGCCTACGGTGTTGGAGGCCACCGCCACGTTGCCGAGATCGAGCAGCAGCTTGCCGCCCTGGGAATCGCCGGTGGCCAGGGCCCGGACGCCAACCCCGGGGCGCGCGGCGTCGATTTCCTCCCCCACCTCATCCCGATGACCCGGGGCATCCTCTCCGCCTGCCACGTCCGGCCCACCCGGCCCGTTGCCCAGCGCGAGCTCGATCACCTCTACGGCGAAGCCTACGCGGGCGAGGCCTTCGTCCACGTGGTCACCCAGCCACCCGCCACGAAGCACGTCCTGGGGAGCAACAGCTGCCGCGTCCACGTGCGCGCCGACGAGCGAACCGGTCGGGTCCTCGCGATCGGCGTGATCGACAACCTGGTGAAGGGTGCCGCCGGGCAGGCGATCCAGGCCTTCAACGCCGTCCACGGGCTGCCCGAGTCGACCGGCCTCGACCAGCTCCCGCTCGCGCCATGACGAGACCGAACGCGTCGGCCGGGGGCGCCGGCAAGGACGACCCCGGTGCCGGGCCGGATGGCCTGCTGGCACCGCTCCCGAGCGACCTCCCCGATGTGGCGCGGCGCGCCGTCCTGCCGGACGGGTTCGCCGCCGGGGCCGCGACCGCCGGGATCAAGGCCAGCGGCCGACCCGACCTTGCCCTCGTGCACGCCACCGCCGGCCCCGCAGCCGCGGCGGCCGTCTTCACGACGAACCAGGTCGTGGCGGCGCCAGTCGAGGCATCGCGGGCGAACCTCGCGATCACGCGCCCCGAGGGTCGCGGCGACGGCAGAGACCACTACGGGCGGGCGCAGGCGATCGTGGCAACCAGCGGCTCGGCGAACGCCGCGACCGGGCTCGCCGGGCTCGCCGACCAGGTTGCGATTGCCCACGCCGTCGCCGCCAACCTCCACGTCGACCAGGCCAGCGTCCTCAGCCTCTCCACGGGCCTCATCGGAAGCCGGCTTCCGGTGGAGAAGGTGATCGCCGGGGTCGCCACGCTGGCCGGGAACGGCCTCTCGACCGACGACGCCGCGTTCGCGGCGGTGGCCGAGGCCCTGCGGACGACCGACTCGGTTGCCAAGGTGGCCTCAACCCGGCTGGAGCTCCCGGCCCCGGACGGAACCCCCGTCACGGTGACCGTTGCCGGCGTGGCCAAGGGCGTCGGCATGATCCACCCGCGGATGGCGACCATGCTGGCGATCGTCCTCACGGACGCCGCGGTCAGTCCGGCCACCCTCCACGGCCTCCTCCGCGGCGCCACCGTCCGGACCTGGAACCAGCTCTCGGTGGACGGCGACACGAGCACGAACGACACCGTCTTCCTCCTCGCCTCGGGCGCGTCGGCAGCCGGGCCCATCCTGCCGGGTACGGCCGAGGCGGCCGCCCTGGGTGCGGCGGTGGAGGCTGTCGGCCGCGACCTCGCTCGCCAGCAGGCTGCCGACGGCGAGGGCGCCACCACCCTGATCACCTGCGGCGTCTCCGGTGCCAGCGACGACGTCGACGCGCGGGCCGTCGCGCGGGCCGTCGTCTCGAGCAGCCTCGTCAAGGCTGCCATGCACGGACGCGATCCGAACTGGGGCCGGATCGCCGGCGCGGCGGGCAACGCCCGCCTGGGCGAGGCGCGCCTCCTCGAGTCGGCCGGGCTTCCCCGCGAGGAAGCACGGCGGCGGGCGGGCAGCCCGGCCTTCGTCGACCCGAGGGCCATGCGGATCGCGATCGCCGGCCACCTGGTGTACGACGGCCCGGCCGGCGGGCCGGCCGCCCACGACCGCCAGGCGGTCCGGGCTGCGATGGACGCAGCGGAGGCTCACATCCGCCTGGACCTGGGCGTGGGCGAGGGCCGCGGCGAGGCCTTCGGCTGCGATCTGACCGAGGAGTACGTCATCGAGAACGCCGAATACACGACGTGAGCGAGATCCTCGTCCTCAAGCTCGGCGGGACGACCCTCGGTGAGCAGCAGCAGGTCCTGGGCGAGATCGCCACGGTCTCCCGACGGCGACCCGTCGTGGTCGTCCACGGCGGCGGCAAGCGGATGACGGAGTGGCTGGACAGGCTCGGCATCCCCACGCGTTTCGAAGCCGGCCTCCGCGTGACGGACGCCCAGGCGCTCGAGGTGGCCGCGGCGGTCCTGCGCGGCGTCGTCAACAGCGAGCTCGTCGCCGCGCTGCAGGACCTGGGGGTCGACGCGGTTGGGCTCTCTGGCGTGGACGGCGGCCTCCTCGTGGGCGAGCGGGTGCCCGGGCTGGGCCTGGTTGCCCACGTCGTCGGCATCCGGCGCGGACTCCTCGACGCGATCCTCGACACCGGGCGGGTGCCGGTCGTCGCACCACTCGCCCGCGATGGCGATGGGACCGTGTGCAACGTCAACGCCGACGACGCCGCCGCGGGCCTGGCCGCCGGGCTCGGCGCGCACCGGCTCGTCCTCATGACGGACGTCGACGGGATCCGCGGCGCCGACGGGGAGAAGGTCCACACCCTGTCAGTGGCTGCGGCCGAGGCGCTCATCGCCGGCGGGACGATCGCCGGTGGAATGGTCCCCAAGGTCCGCGCAGCGCTCACGGGGATCTCCGGGCCGGGAGCGGAGGCAATCATCTGCGACGCGGCCGCCCCGGCGGCCCTGGCCCGAGCGCTCGACGACCCCACCTTCGGCACTCGGATCACCGCAGGCTCCGACCTGCGGGTCGGCGGAGGGGCGGCCTGAGAACCTGGGTCGTGGTCACGGCACCGACCACGCATCCCGACAGCCCGCCTCGGGAGCGCCCACGGCTCGTTCGCGCGACAATCACGCCGTGCCCGACCCGAGTCGATTTCCACCGCCCCGGGCGGCGCGCGCCCGACCGCGAGCCGTGCCACCGTCGGCGCCGGCCGCCCCGCTGACCGCCGAGGACCGCGTCGAGCGCCTCGCGGCGGAGGCCGCCCACCTCGCGCCCGAGACCGACACGCTGCGCACGCTCCGGGAGCTCTCGTTCCTGCACGAGTTCGCCCAGCTGGCCACGCAGGCGCGCGACTGGGACGAGCTGATGCAGACCCTGGTCGACCGAACGCGCGAGGCGCTCCACGTGGAAGTCTGCTCGTTCTACCTCCTGGACCACGGCACCGACCGGCTCACGCTTGCGGCGACGAACGGCCTCGACCAGGAGCACGTCGGGAAGGTCAGCCTGGCCCTCGGCGAGGGGATCACGGGAGCCGCAGCGGCCGCGCGCCGGCCCATCGAGGTCCCGGACGTGCGACTCGACCCGCGCTTCAAGTACCTCCGCGGCTTCGACCTGGCCGGGCTTACCTCGATGCTGTCGGTGCCTCTCACCTGGAACGACCTCGTCGTCGGCGTCCTCAACGTCCAGACGGTCGAGACACGCCGGTTCACCCCCCGTGAGGTCACGCTCCTGGTCACGATCGCGGCCCTCCTGGCCGGGATCGTCGAGAAGGGCCATCTCCAGCGTGAGCAGGAGCACCAGCTCGAGACGCTCCAGCAGCTGGACGAGGCGCGGGCGGAGCTCCTCTCGCTCGTCACCCACGAGCTGCGTACTCCGCTCTCCGTGGTGCGGGCCTACATCGACCTCCTGGCGGACGCCGCCGGTGGGATCGGCGAGGTCCCGGCGCGGGCGAGCGCGGACGACTGGCGCAACGCCGCCATCGACCAGATCACCCGGCTCGACCGGCTCGTCGACTCCATCCTCGTCTCGGTGCGGGGCGAAGGCCTCGTGGCGCTGGCCCGCTCCCCGTTCGACGTCGGCGCGACCGTGGGCGAGACGATCGAGCTCCTCACGCCGTTGCTGCGCAACCACCGGCTCCGCTGGGAGGTCGCAGACGACATCCTCGTCGGCGTGGGCGACGAGGCCCGCTTCCGGCAGGTGATGGAGCTGCTCCTCGAGAACGAGGCGAAGTACGCCCCGCGCGGCTCGGGTGTCTCCGTCGGCGTCTGGCACCAGGTCGGCGAGATCCGGGTCTACGTGACCGACGACGGGCCGGGCATCCCGATCGACGAGTGGGAGTCGGTCTTCGAGGCCTTCGTGCGCAAGGCGCGCGGACGGGGGCGCGGCTCCGGGATCGGGCTCTATGCGGCGCGCCGGCTCGTCGACGCGATGGGCGGTCGGGTCTGGATCGAGGGAAACGGGTACGGTGGGAGCCGATTCGTCGTCGCCCTGCCCGCGGCGGCCGAGCGCTGACGACCGAGTTGGAGGGACGAGCGCGATGACCATGCCCCAGTCGCCCGAGGGACTGCGGATCCTCGTCGTCGATGACGAGCCGGCCATGGTCGGCGCGGTGACCGCCCTCGTGGGGACGGCGGGCCACCAGGTGATCACGGCCTACGACGGCGACACCGCGCTCCGGCGCTTCGAGGAAGAGGCCCCGGACCTCGTCCTCCTCGACCTGGCGATGCCGGGCCGCGACGGCGTCGACGTCTGCCGCGAGATCCGCAAGACGAGCCGAACGCCGGTCATCGTGCTCACCGGCGAGGCCGACGAGCTCGCCAAGGTCGAGGCCCTGGACGCGGGCGCCGACGACTACGTCACCAAGCCCTTCGGCAAGCAGGAGCTCCTCGCCCGGATCCGGGCCGTGATGCGCCGCCTCGAGGGAGGCGACGTCCCCGCGGGAGGCCTGCGCGTGGGCTCGCTCACGCTCGACGCCGGGCGCTACGAGGCGTCCGTCGAAGGGACGGCGCTGGCCCTGACGCGGACCGAGTTCGCCCTCCTCGCGTCGCTCGTGGCCGCTCGCGGGCGCGTCGTCCCCCACGATCGGCTCCTGGCCGCGGGCTGGCCCAACGATCTCGGATCCCGATCCGCAGTGGCTCAAGCCGCATCTCGCGAGGCTCCGGGCGAAGCTCGAGGAGGCCGGAGCCCCGCTCCCGACCTCCGTGCGCGGCGTCGGCTACCGCCTCGAGGCGCCCGGGGACTAGACGGTTCGGCGCCGGGCTCGCCCCGATGTTGCAGAGTTGCGCAATCATGCAAGTATGGGGTAGCATCGTCTCGCCGGCCAACGGAAGCGCATCGGGCGCCGGGCCGTACGCGCCGGCAATCCGGAGGATCCCGTGACGGTTTCCGGTCCCTACACGTTCGGCACGCGCGTCGCCGGCTCGCCAACCGCGGTCCGCCCCTTCGTGGAGGCGGCCCTGCGCGCCGAGGGCTTCGGCGTCCTCACCGAGATCGACGTCGCCGCCACGATGAAGGCGCGGCTCGGCGTCCAGTGGCCGCCTCACCTCATTCTCGGCGCCTGCAACCCTCCCCTCGCCCACCGCGCCCTCGAGATCGATCCGTCGGTCGGGGCGCTCCTGCCCTGCAATGTCGTGCTCCGCGCCGACGGCGACGACACGATCGTGGAGGCGATGGACCCGGGCGCTGCCATGAGCATCGGCGGGGACGCGGCGCTGGGCGAGGTCGCCGCCGAGGCGCGCAGGCGCCTGGAGCGCGTGATCGCCGCCGTCGAGGCGGGCGGGTGACACCCCGGGCGTACCTCGCGGCCGTCCTCGACACGCGCTACCTGGCGTGGTCGGCCGCGGCGGCCGTGCTCGGCCTCGTCGCATTCGGCCTCGTCAGCGCGATCATCCCCAACCCGGTCTTCGGGCGCCAGATCGCGCCCGAGCCGTTCGCGATCGTCGTCTGGCTCGTCTCCGGGCTCCTGATGGGCCTCCTCGCGGGGACCTACCTCGCACCGCCTTCGGCCGCCCCGGTCGCCTTCCACGTGCCGGACGGCGCCGTCGCCCTCGACGCAGGGCCGGGGACCGAAGCCCGCCGAACCTCAGCCCTCGGGTATGCCGGCGGGCTCGCGGCGTTCCTGGCGATCGGCTGCCCCGTCTGCAACAAGGTCGTCCTCGTCCTCCTGGGCACGAGCGGGGCACTCTCGATCTGGGCGCCCCTCCAGCCCCTCGTGGGACTCGCGTCGGTTGCGCTGCTCGCGGCCTCGCTGGCCTGGCGCCTCCGCATGCGCGCCCGCGGCAACGCCTGCCCCGCGCCCTGACGGGCACGGCCGCACCTGGGGGCTCCGCCGCCGCCCGGGTTCGCGCCGGCTCCACGCCCGGCCAGGGGGCGCTCAGTTCCGCGCGAGCTCCGCGGCGATCGCGGCAACGTGGGCATCGGTCGTGCCGCAGCACCCGCCGACGATCAGCGCCCCCAGCTCGGCAGCGTGCCGGGCGTAGTCGGCCGCGTCGGCTGCCGTGGCGGGATAGACCGGCGTGCCGTCCGCCGCGACGATCGGCCGACCCGCGTTCGCCTTCGCGATGAGCGGCAGTCCGGGCGCCCCGGCGGCAAGCCCGGCCAGGACGTCGAGGACGGCCTCGAAGCCCGACCCGCAGTTGGCGCCGACCGCGGCGACTCCCAGCGCCGCGAGGGCCGCTGCGGCGTCCTCCGGTCGGTCGCCGAAGAGGGTCCGGCCGCGCTCGAAGGTAAGGGTGGCGACCACTGGAACCCCGGGCGCCGCCGACCGCGCACCCTCGACGGCCGCCCGCGCCTCGGCCAGATCGGCCATCGTCTCGACCCACAGAAGGTCCACGCCCGCTTCGGCGAGGGCAGCGGCCTGCTCCGCGAAGGCGTCCCTCGCGGCCGCGGGCTCCAGGTCGCCATAGGGGGCGAGGAGCGCACCAGTCGGCCCGAGGTCGCCGGCCACGAGCACGCCCGGCGGGACCGCGGATCGGGCGATGGCGACGGCCGCGCGGCAGACGTCGGCCGTTCGGCCGGCAGCTGCTCCGTCGGCGAGGCGCACTGAGCTCGCTCCGAAGGTCGACGTGAGCACGACGCCGGCGCCGGCCGCGGCGTGGCCTGCGTGGACAGCCCGGACGGCCGCGGCCCCGGCCGGGGTCAGCAGCCAGGCCTCGGGCGCCGTGCCGGCCGGCAGCCCGACCGCGATGAGGGCGCTGCCCATGGCCCCGTCCGCTGCGATCGGACGGCCGGGGGCGAGGGCGCGGGCGAGACCGTCGACAGGTGCCATGGTGGGAGTATCGCCGGTCCCGGTGCGCGCGTCAGGACACGATCGGCGCGGGTGGCGGCCCGTGAGCGCCGCCCGTGGGCCAGCCCGCTACAGCGGGATCGCCACTGCGTGGGCGAGGTCCGCCGCCACCTCGGCCGCGGCATCAGGATCCATCGAGTGGGCGAGGAGCCCCGTGAGCATCTCCTCCTCGTCGAGGTGGACGCGCAGGAGCGCGAACGTCCGGTAGAGAACCCGCCGCAGAGCGAGGGCTTCCCCGCGCCGGTACACACCGTCCTGGTGGGCATCACAGAGCCGCCCGAGCTCGGCGGTCAGCTGCCGGATCTCCGCGTGCTCACGGCGCAGGGGCGCCAGGGCGTGGGCGTCCGAGAGCGCCGACTCCAGGCGCGGGTAGATCGCGCGCTCGGCGGCTTCCATGTGGGGGAGCAGGGTGCCGGCCAGGAACGTGCGGGCCTCCTGCACGCGCGGCCGTAGCTCCTCGCACGGAACGGTCCCGACCATCTGGGCCGTGGCAAGGATCGCGTCGACGCCGGCGATCAGGTGGACGTGGTGCTCGTGGACGGTCTCGGTCAGCACTGTCATCGCATGCCTCGCACTTCCGCGGCGGAACGGGGCCCCATCGTCGGCGCCGCGGGGCGACGGGTCGAGGGCCGACTGGCCCGATGCTGGGTCCGAATGACGCGCGCATCGGTGATGGGTCGTCTCATCATGCGGTTCGACGTGCCCCTGGCCGAGGGGTCGTGCGCTAGCCCGCGACGAGCGGCTCCACCAGCCAGAACGCGGTGCGCTCCGTCTCCCAGCCGGCAACGATCTTCGCGGCGAGACTGCTCCCTTCGGCGGCATGGGTGGCGACCAGGTCGCGCAGCTCGGCCTCGCGCGCTGCGGCGTCCGGCCGGGCCGTGTCGCCCTCGGCGAGGGCCGCCAGCGCCGTGGCCCGCACGCTGGCCGCGTTGAGCCGAAGCGGCAGCCGCCCGTCGGGATCGCGAAGCCAGGCGCGGCCGCCCGTCATCCCGGCCCCGAAGTTGCGCCCGGTCGGGCCGAGGACCACGACCAACCCACCCGTCATGTACTCGCAGCCGTGGGCGCCGATCCCCTCCACGACCGCGGTTGCGCCCGAGTTGCGGACGGCGAAGCGCATTCCCGCTCGCCCGACGATGTGGAGCGTGCCGCCGGTGGCGCCGTAGAGGCAGGTGTTCCCGGCGATCGCCTCGTGCTCGGCACGAAAGCCGGCCGTCGCCGGCGGCCGGATGACGACCGTGCCGCCCGACATGCCCTTCGCAACGTAGTCGTTGGCGACGCCTGCCACGACGATCCTGAGACCGTCCGTGACGAAGGCGCCCAGGCTCTGGCCCGCGGCGCCGGTCGCGCGCAGGTCCACGAGGGTGCGATGACCGGCGACCGCATGCCGCATGGACGGCGTGCCGGCGGCGGACCTGCGGCCGTCCGCCCGCCTCAGGCGCCCAGCCCGGTCTCGCGCCCTCTCCAGGTCGCCGGAGATCCGCGCCCCAACCGTGCGCTCGCCCGTCGTGAGGGCGGCCGACAGGACGATCGGGGCGGGCAGGTCGCGGCCCGCGAGCGCGCCCATCGCCGGGGCCAGCATCCCGGCCAGCCGCTCGTCGAGCGGGCTCGAAGCGGGCGCATCGGCGAGCCGACCAAGCGCCTTCGGCGCCACCGTGGCCTGCGCGGCCGGCAGCCGCCATGGAGGTGCCCCGACCAGCGCCTCGAGATCGAGCGCCGCACCCTCGCGAACCGCCAGGCGATCGGTCCGTCCGATCGCCTCGCCGAGGCTGCGGAACCCGAGCGCCGCCAGCTCCCGCCGGACGTCCTCGGCAAGCGCCGTGAAGAACGCCACGACCTGCTCGGGCGTGCCCGCGAACTTCGCCCGCAGGTCCTCGCGCTGGGTCGCGATGCCGGTTGGGCAGGTGTCGAGGTGGCACTGGCGGGCCATGTCGCAGCCGATCGCGATGAGCGCCGCCGTCCCGAAGCCGTACTCCTCGGCGCCGAGGAGCGCCGCGATCACCACGTCACGACCGGTCTGCAGCCCGCCGTCGGTCCGCAGGACGACACGGTCGCGCAGGCCCTGTCGGACGAGGACCTGGTGGGCCTCGGCGAGACCCAGCTCCCACGGCGCGCCGACCGACTTGATCGACGAGAGCGGGCTGGCGCCGGTGCCGCCCGCGTGGCCCGAGACCAGGACGTAGTCGGCATGCGCCTTGGCAACGCCGGCGGCGATCGTCCCGACGCCGGCCGTGGCGACCAGCTTGACCCCGATCCGGGCCGCGGGGTTGACCGCCCGCAGGTCGGCGATCAGCTGGGCGAGGTCCTCGATCGAGTAGATGTCGTGGTGGGGCGGCGGGCTGATGTAGGTCATCCCGGCCTGGCCGCGACGCAGGGCCGCGATCAGGGGCGTCGCCTTCTTCGCCGGGAGCTGGCCTCCCTCGCCGGGCTTGCTACCCTGGGCCATCTTGATCTCGAGCTGCTCCGCCCGGGCGAGGTACTGGGTCGTCACGCCGAAGCGCGCCGAAGCGACCTGCTTGATCCCCGACTCGGCGAGCTCGCCGTTCTCGTCGGGCTCGTAGGAGGCAGGATCCTCGCCGCCCTCGCCCGAGTTCGAGGTGGCGCCGAGCCGGCGCATGCCGATCGCGAGGGCGCGGTGGGCCTCCGGCGAGAGCGCGCCGAGGCTCATCGCCGAGGAGACGAATCGGCGGACGATCTCCGCAGCGGGCTCCACGTCCGCGAGCGGCGCCGGGCGGGCCGGCTTCAGGACGAGGAGGTCGCGGACCATGGCCGGCTCGTCGCGGCCGACCACCGCGCGGTAGGCCGCCAGCTGCGCGTCGACGGCCTCATCCGCGATGGCGGGAGCCAGGGCGGCGCCGGGTCCGACGCCGGACGGGTGGCCGGCCGCGAGCGCCTGGGTCGCCTTGACGATGGCCGGCGCGAACGCATGCATCTCGCCGTCCGCCCGGAATCGGGCGAAGCCGGGATCGACGAGTGCCGGCGCGGGTGCGGGCGCCTCGCCGTAGGCGGTTGCGTGGCGCGCGACGACCTCGGCGCCGAGCCGCTCGAGGGTGCGCGAACCCGACCGTCCGGGGCGCCGCCGGGAAGCAGCGGGCGCCGATCGTGTCGGCCAGGCCAACGACCTCGAAGAGCTGCCCGCCGCGGTACGAGGCAAGGGTGCTGATCCCCATCCGCGCCAGCACCTTGCGCAGGCCGTGCTCCAGCGCATCGAGCAGGTTCGCCTCGGCCCGCTCGGGCTCGAGCTCCTCGTTGCCGCGAGAGCCGGCGATCGCGCGCGCGACAGCGATCGCCTGCCAGGGGTGGACGACGTCCGCGCCGGCGGCGAAGAGCATCGCGACGGCATGGACGTCGAAGGCGTCACCGGCGTCCGCCGCGATGTCGCAGCGCGTCCCGCTGGCCGGCGTCGACGAACGCCGCGTTGATCGCGCCGATCGGCGAGCAGGCTCGGGACAGGCGCCCGACGCGAGCCTGCAGCGCGGTCGCTCACCACGAGGAGGTCGGCGCCACGCTCGCGGGCGCTCGTCGCCTGGTCGACGAGCCGGTCGAGGGCCTTCTCCAGCGCGGTCGGTGCCGTGCCGCCGAGGTCGATCGGCCAGGTCGCATCGAGGATCACGATCCGCCAGGGCTCGGTTCCGCCCGGCCCACGATCGCCGAGAGACAGAAGGGCGTCCCAGCTCGCGACTCCCAGCACGGGGTTCGCCAGCCGCACGCAGCGCGCCGCGCCGTCCCCGGCCCGGTCGAGGAGCCGCGGCCAGGGGCCAACCGGCACCGAGAGGCTCATGACCGCGCGCTCCCGCTCGGGATCGATCGGCGGGTTCGTCACCTGGGCGAACGCCTGCCGAAGGTAGCCGGACACAGCCCGCGGGCGGCGGGCCATCACCGCGAGCGGCGTGTCGTCGCCCATGCTCCAGGTCGGCTCGCGGCCGCCGGTCGCCATCGCCTTCACCGTCATCCGGAGCTGCTCGGCGTCGAGGCCGAAGAGGATCTGGAGCCGGCGCGCCTCGTCGGCGTCCGGGACGACCTCGCGCGACCGCGTCTCGAGCGCCGCAGGCTCGAGCGGCCGTGGCGGCGGGCCGGCCGGCGCGGCGGCAATCACGGCGCGCTTCGCCTCTCCATCCTCCAGCACCCGACCCGCCACCGTGTCGACAACGAGCAGCTCGCCGGGACCCAGGCGCCCGCGCCGGACAACCTCCCGGGCGTCGACCGGGAGCATCCCGGCCTCCGAGCCGCACACGACGAGGCCGTCGCGGCGGACCTCGAACGCGGCGGGCCGCAGGCCGTTGCGGTCCAGCAGGCAGCCGACGCGCCGGCCGTCCGAGAAGACGAGCGCGGCCGGCCCGTCCCAGGGCTCCACCCGGGCGAGGGTGGATGCCTGCCACGCCGCGAGGCCGGGCACGGTCTCGTCGCGGAGGTCGAGGGCCTCGGGCAGGAGTGCCATGACCGCCGCGTCGCTCCGCCAGCCGGCGGCGATCAGCAGCTCCAGCGATTCGTCGAGCGAGGTGGAGTCGGAGCCGGCCGGGTCCAGGAGCGGCCGACCGGCCCGCGCGAGCGCGCCGAGGCGTCGGCCCAGCGCGCCGCCGCCGAGTCGCGCCGAACGGCCCCGCATCGCCTCCCGGTTGCCTCGCAGGGTGTTGATCTCGCCGTTGTGGGCGATCAGCCGGAACGGCTGGGCGAGAGCCCACGAGGGATGCGTGTTGGTGGAGTAGCGCTGGTGGAACACGGCGTACGGGACCCGGATCGCCCCGGAGCCGAGGTCGCCGTAGAAGCGTCCGAGCTCGCCACCGACGAAGAGGCCCTTGTAGACGAGCGTGCGTCGCGAGAGCGATGCCACGTGGAAGGCTTCGAGCCCGGCGAGCTGCCGCCCCAGCGGCTTCAGCAGTCCGCCGGGCGAGGAGGAGGGCGCGGTCGAAGCCCGCCGGGCCCATCCCTGCCGGACGAGCAACGAGGACGTGGCGGATGTCGGGCGCCGTCGCGGCCGCTTCCGGCCCGAGCACGGACGGGTCGACCGGCACCCGCCGCCAGCCCTGGACCAGCAACCCTTCGGCCGCGAGAGCGTCGTCGAGAAGCCTCCGCGCGGTCGCGCCGGCAACCGGATCGGCCGGCAGGAAGACCGCTCCGGCGGCAAGGCGCGCGGTGTCGGGCGCGGCGAGGCCGGCGTCGGCGGCCAGGAGCGCCAGCACCGCGGGGGTGAGCGGGATGGCCAGTCCTGCGCCGTCGCCGGTCCTCGCGTCCGCTGCGATCGCGCCCCGGTGGGTGAGAGACGCCAGGGCTTCGAGCGCGAGCGGCACGACGCGCGTGGACCGGCGCCGGCCCTCCCCGGTCTCCGCGACGAACCCAACGCCGCACGCGTCGTGCTCGAACCGGGGGTCGTACAGGGGCGCGTCCGGGATGGTCGGCAGGACGACGAAGGGGCGGGACGGTCGGTCCATCGGGGCGGCCTCCATGGAACACTGGCTGTCCCGCACCGCGGGAAGCCGACCGTACGCCCCCGACGCGTCGCGTTCAGTACCCTCCGGGCACGGACGGGTGCGGATCCGGTGACGCGCTGGTTGCCGTTGGGTACGCGAGCCGGGGCGAGCGTGTGCAGCGGCAGGCTCTCCCCCACCCGTCGCGACCGGCGCCGCCGTACGATCCGCGCCACATGACCGCCAGTCGTCCGGCCCGCCTCCGCGTCCTCATTGCCGCGCCGATCCCCGCGGACGTCGGCGCGGTCGCGGCCGTCCTCGGCACAGCCGGACACGAAGTGCTCACCGCGTACCGCCTCGACGCCGTCATGGCGCGGCTCGTGTCGGAGCGGCCGGACGTCGTCGTCGTGGATCCGGCGATCGGCGAGGGCTCCGCGGCCGACCTGGTGCGCCGGCTCGGTGGCTACAGTGACGCGCCGCTCCTGGTCCTCGCGGACCTTGTCGACGAGACGCTGGTCGTCGCGGCGCTCGGGGCCGGGGCGGTGGACGTGGTGGGACGCCCGCTCCGCCCGCTGGAGCTGCTCGCGCGGATCGCCGCCGCCGCGCGGCGCGGGGGCCCGTCCGCGGCGGGTTCGGGAACCCTGCCCGACGGCCTTCGGGTCGACGCGGCGCAGCGTCACGCCACGGTGGACGGCCGCGATCTGCGCCTCACCCCGATCGAGCTGGATCTCCTCGCCGCGATGGCCGCCCGCCGCGGCGGCGTCGTGGACCACCGCCTCCTGGTGCGGGCGGCCTGGCCCGATCCGGCTGCCGTCGATCCGGAGACTCTGCGGACCCACCTCGCCCGCCTGAACGCCAAGCTCGTCGAGGCGGGCCATCCGGGCCTGCGCAACGTGCGCTCCCGGGGCTACGCGATCCGGGTGGACGGCGTCGCGACCGAGGCGTGACTGGACCGGGGTGATGATTTCTCAACAGGGCGAGTAGGACAACCGGGGCGTGGGGCACAATGGCCGCGTGAGCAAGACCTCTCCGTCCCCTTCCCCAGGGTGCTCCGGCGCCCGATGCGGCACCCCATCCCACGCGTGTCGCCGTCGTGGGCGCAGGCGCCGTTGGCTCGACCTTCGCGTTCAGCCTCCTCCTCGGCGGCCTCGCCGCCGAGATCGTCCTCGTCGACGCGAACGCGCGGAAGGCGGAGGGCGAGGCGATGGACCTGATGCACGCCGTCCCGTTCGCGCGCACGACGCGGATCTGGGCCGGCACCATCGCCGACTGTGCCGGCGCCGCGATCACGGTCATCTCGGCGGGAGCCGCCCAGAAGCCGGGCGAGACGCGGATCGACCTCGTCCGCAAGAACGCGGCGATCTTCCGCGAGATCGTGCCCGCGGTCGCCCAGGCCAACCCGGACGGGATCATCCTCGTCGCGACCAACCCGGTCGACGTGCTGGCGTACCTGACCTACCGCATCTCCGGCCTCCCCGCCGCCCGGGTCATCGGCTCCGGCACGATCCTCGACACAGCCCGCTTCCGGGCCCTCCTTGCCGAGCACTACCAGGTGGACCCACGGTCCGTCCATGCCTACATCGCCGGCGAGCACGGCGACACCGAGGTGCCGGTCTGGTCGTCGGCCAACATCGCCGGGATGCCCCTCGCGGACTTCGCCACCGCCAACGGGATGGGCCACGACCCGGCCCGGCTCCAGGAGATCTTCGAGGCGACGCGCGACGCGGCCTACCAGATCATCGAGCGCAAGGGCGCCACGTACTACGCCGTCGCCGCCGGCCTCGTGCGCATCGTCGAAGCGATCCTGCGCGACCAGTCGACCGTGCTCTCGGTCAGCTCGCTGATCTGCGACTACTACGGCATCGACGACGTCTACCTGTCAGTCCCGACCGTGCTCGGTCGCGGCGGCGTCGAACGCACGCTGCGCCTCGGGCTGTCCGCCGAGGAGGCGTCCGGCCTGCGGCGGTCGGCGGAGATCCTGCAGTCGACCATCGCCACGCTGGAGCTCGACAGGGCGTAGTCGCCGGCGCGCAGGACCCCGGCAATGGTGGGCTGGGCGGGCGTCACCCGCCAGTGCGTCAGGCCTTGTCCGAGCCAGATCGCGACGTTACCGCTCTCGCGACGACGCGTCGTCGCCGGCCGCGCCCGTGCTACGCGGGCGTCGCCGGGAATGGCAGCGCCACGGCCTCGTCCTCCTCGCGGGCGACGCGCTCGCCGCGCCGCGGGAAGACGAGAAACACCAGCAGCCCGGCGGCGACCGCAAGGACGGCCGCGATGCCGAAGAGGACCGCCGATCCGAGCTCGCCGAAGATGAACCCGCCGGCGATGTTGGCGATCACGGCGGCGACGCCGAAGGCGGTCACCTGGTAGAGCCCCTGGCCCGTCCCCTGGAGGCGCGGCGGAAGGAGGACGGCCATCGTGAGGACGCTCCCCACCCAGAGCCCCGCGAATGCGAACCCGGTGACCACCCGCGTGGCGACGATCAGCATGCGGGCACGTCCAGGACGGTCCAGGACAGGAAGCACGCGGCATAGAGGAAGGCGCTGCCCGCGACGAGGCCGCGAATCCCGATCCGTGCGGCGACGGCGCCGGTGAGCAGCATCGCCGGGATCTCGGCGAACGCCGAGACGGCCGCGTTGAGGGCCACGTCCGATGGTCCGCCGCCGAGCTCGATGAGTCGAAGGGGCAGATACGTGAACCCGGCGATCACTCCGACGTGGATCAGGAGGATGGCGAGGAGCACCGGGCCAAGGCGCGGCTGGATGCGCAGGGCGACCATGAACGAGCCGCCGCGGGTGTGGCCGCGGGCGACGGTCGCCAGGTCCGCGCGGGCGAGATCCGGAGCCCGAAGCGCGGCCAGGGCGAGAAGCACGGCGAGCAGGGCGCAGAGCACGAACGACGGGCCGTAGCCGGTCGTGTTGTAGAGGATCCCGGCGAGGGCCGAGACGACGCCGAAGCCGACCGAGGAGAGCAGGCGGATCCGGGCATAGTCGCGACCGTGGTCCTTGATCGCGTTGACCGCCAGCGCGTCGCCGAGCGGTCCCCAGGCGCTCTCGAAGACGCTGAACCCCACCAGGGCAAGGGCGACGACGACGACCTCGACGGGCGCTCCGGCCAGGAGGACGAAGACCGCCGCGCCAAGGGCCGAGACGGCCAGGGCGCGGCGGCGACCGAGGATCACGTCGGCGATGTGTCCCCAGGCGGGCACGGCGATCGTGAAGGCCGCCGACGACGCCGCCATCACGATGCCGATCCAGGCCGGCGGCACGTCGCGATCGGCCAGGATCACCGAGATGAAGGGGTAGAAGACGCCGAGGGCTGCCCCGTTGAGCAGGAAGACGGCGCGCAGGGCTCGCATGTGCGTCAATGGTACGAGGAACGGGTGGCCCGGCCCCGCTCTCGGGCGCGGACTGCCGCCGCGCGCTCCACGGCCTCCGCGCCGGCGGGGCCGCGCGGGTCGGTCCGCCATGGCAGACTCCGCCGGTGACACCCGCTCCACCGCGACCGACGACGGCCGCACCACCCGATTCGTCGCGCCCGGCCGCCGGCTACGCCGTCCTCCTCGGCTCGCTCGCGTTGATGTGGGGCAGCAGCTACCTCTTCATCAAGATCGGCGTCGAGACGCTGCCGCCGCTCAGCCTGGTCCTGTTGCGCGTCCTCGTCGGCCTCGCGATCCTCCTGGCGGTCGTCGCGGTCACGCACACCCCGCTCCCGCGCGACGCCCGGACCCTGGCGCACCTCGCGGTCCTGGGCGCCGTCAACATCGCGATCCCGTTCTGGCTCATCACCGCGGCCGAGCAGCACATCAGCTCGGGCCTGGCCGGGATCCTCCAGTCGACGGCACCCTTCTTCACCCTTGTCATCGCCGCCGCCTTCATCCACGACGAACGGATCACACCGGGCCGGCTGGCCGGCATCGGCCTGGGCTTCCTCGGCATCCTGGTCCTCTCGGCCGAGAACATCGCCGATCTCGGGAGCGCGCCGGGCAGCGAGCGCCTCCTCGCCGAGCTGGCCGTGGTCGGCGCCTCGCTCGCCTATGGGATCGGGAACACGTATGCGCGGCGGAACCTCCGGAGCACCCGTCCGCTGGTCCTCTCGACGGGCCAGGTCGGGTGGGCCGCCGTGTGGGTCGGAGTCCTGGCCCTGGTCGCCGACGGCGGGGTCACGCTGCCGGCCGTGCCCGAGGCCACCTTCTCCGTGCTCTGGCTCGGCGCCGTCGGCACCGGCTTCGCCTACCTGGTGTTCTTCCGGCTCCTGACCGGGTGGGGTCCGACGCGCGCCAGCCTCGTCGCCTACCTCCTGCCGGTCGTCGCGGTGACCCTCGGCGTCGTCGTCCTCGGCGAGACGATCGACGCGTTCTTCCTGGCCGGGGCCGTGCCTGATCGTCGCCGGCGTCTGGGTCGTCAACCGCCGCGGGTGAGCGCGGGCGGCCGACGCGGTGCGGCGACGTCGGCCGGGTCAGGGGGCCATCTCGCGCCCGCGGCGGCTCGGATCTCGTCGCCCGCGGCGCAGCCCACGACATGGTCGTTCACGAGGCCTACCGCCTGCATGAAGGCGTAGCAGACCGTCGGTCCGACGAAGCGGAACCCGCGCCGCTTGAGCTCCTTGCTCATCGCACGCGACTCGGCGGTCTCGGCCGGCAGCTCACCCAGGTTGGCCGCCCGGCGGTCGAGGGCCGAACCCCCGACGAAGCTCCAGAGCAGGTCGACGAGCGAGTCGCCGCCGTCGCGGAGCGCGAGGACCGCCCGGGCGTTCGCGATAGCGCTCGCCACCTTGAGCCGGTTGCGCACGATGCCGGGGTCGCCCAGCAGCCGGGCGACGTCGGCGTCGTCGAACCGCGCCACCACCACCGGATCGAAGTCGGCGAACGCCCGCCGGTAGCCGTCGCGCTTCTTCAGGATCGTCGACCAGGACAGGCCGGCCTGGGCGCCCTCCAGGACGAGCATCTCGAAGAGGTGCCGCTCGTCGCGGGATGGACGTCCCCACTCCTCGTCGTGATAGGCGCGATAGAGCGCATCGCTCTCGACGCCCCAGGCGCAGCGGACGATTCCGTCCGGGCCGATCGTCACCGTGCGCGACGCCCACGGGTTCGCCGGCGCCGCGGCGGGCAGGGGCGGGCGGGCGGCGGGGCGGCTGGCCGCCGGCGGCCGCTCCTCCATCAGTCGACGTCCCGCCGCCGCATCCCCCATGCCCCGAGCAGGATCCCGCCGACGGCGAGGACCGCGCAGGCGGCCATCCCGGCCCAGTCCCAGGTGCCGATCATCGGCTGCCCGAGATGGGCCGTGAGGGCCAGCTGCTGGATCCAGTCCGGCATCTCCAGCGCCGGCGCGAGGAGGCCGATGAGGAAGGTCGCGATGACGACCGCGGCGACCACCTCGGCCGCCCACGAGGTCCGCCAGAGCCCCCCGATCGCGACGCCGATCCCGACCATCGCGGCGGCGTAGAAGCCGAGGGCGATCGTCCCGGCCGTCGGCGTCGCGATCTCGCTCCCCGCGACGGCGGCCCCCAGCGCGATGCCGAGGGCGTAGACCGCGGTCGTGACAGCGACCGCGAGGAGCGCTCCGACGCCCCCGGCGATCGTCCAGCGGGCCCGCGTGAGCGGCGCCGCCAGGACCATCTCCAGGCGCCCGGACTCCTCGTCGGACGCCCACTTGCCGACGAAGGTCGCGGCCGAGAAGCCGACGACGATGAGCCCCATCTCCACGAAGATGAGCTGGAGGAACCAGCCGGCCGAGGTGAAGTCGACGGTCGGGAAGATCGCCTTGATCAGCTCGGCGAAGGTCGGGTACTCGGTGATGAGCGACTCGCCGAACGACCGGCTCATCGCGGCCAGCATGAACCCGAACACGCCGATGCCGACCCCCCAGGCAAGCGCCTGCGGAAGCTGGTCGCCGAAGGCGCGCCCGACGGGGCCGCGGAGGCCCAGGGTGGCCCGCGGCAGGCCGGGGACGGGGATGCCGGTCATCACCCCGAGGTCGCGGCGGGCGAAGAGCTCGACGCCGACGGCGAACAGGACGACGGTCACCAGGGCAACGAGCCCCAGCGAGGCCCACGCATACTGGCCGGCGAGCGGGACGTGGCCGTACGTCCAGTGGAACCACGAGACAACGGCGATCGGCTCCAGGGCCGGCACGTACGGCGCGTAGCCGCCGAGGATGAACGAGCCGAGCAGGACGGCGCCGGCGACGCCGGCCGCACTCCCCCGGCCGACGATCGGCGCCAGGGCGAACGCGACGCTGCCCGAGACGAGACCCATGAGGCCCACCCACAGGGCGAACCCGACGGCACCGGCGAGCGGGATCTCGTCGCCGAGCTCGGGGATGCCGAAGACCGACGAGGCCACGAGGGTGGCGACGACGAGGAAGACCATCGAGAGCGCCACGGCCGTCACGTGGGCCGCGAGCTTCTCCAGCGCGACCCGGCGCTTGCCGAACGGCGCCGCGGCGACGAAGTCGAGGCTGCCCCGCCGCGCCTCGCCGGCAAGGGTCGAGGAGAGGGCGAGGATCGACCAGAGGCCGGCGAGGAACGCGAAGAACGGGCCGTACTTGTAGGTGAGGAAGCCGCCCATGGTGTCGGGCTTCACGACCGGGCCGGCGATGCCGGCGATGACCGCGGGGATGTCCTCGAGGAGGCGGGCGATCTCGGCGCGCGCCTCCGCGGTGCCGTAGGCCGTGCCCCATGCCGATCCGACGGCCAGCATCAGGCCCGAGATGAGGCCGGTCATGATGATGAAGGCGAGTCGGGTATCGCGGAGCGTCTTGCCGTAGATGCTGCCGAAGCCGTACAGGCGGCGATGGAGCGGGATGGAAGGGAGCGGCGTCGCGAGTGGCGGCCGCCCGGCGTCAGCTGTCATGGCTCTCCACCTCGACGGCCGGCTGGGCGTACTGGGCGAGGAATGTGTCCTCCAGGCTCGGCTCGCGACTGACGAAGTCGAGCAGCTCGTAGCGGGCAGCGGCCTGCACGACCGGGGTGATCGCTCCCGCGACGCGCATCCGCAGCACGTGGTCGTCGACAACGACGTCGCTCACGCCGGGCAGGGCGCCGAACTCGGCTGCCGGGATCTCCCCGGCGAAGCGCAGCTCGACCTGGTGGTGGGCGAGGTCGCGCAGCCCGTCGACCGTGTCGACTTTCACCAGGCGCCCCTCGCGGATGATCGCCACGCGGTCGCAGCTCTTCTCGACCTCGGAGAGGATGTGGCTCGAGAGGAAGGCAGTCCGGCCCTCCGCGATGACCTCCCGGAGCGCCGCGAAGAAGCTCTGCTGGATGAGCGGATCGAGGCCGCCCGTGGGCTCGTCGAGGATCAGCAGGTCCGGGCGGTGCTGAAGAGCGATGATCAGGCCCACCTTCTGCTTGTTGCCCTTGCTGTACTCCTTGAACTTCCGCGAGGGGTCGAGGTCCAGGCGCTCGACCAGCGACGCCTGGTACCCCTTGTCCACGCCGCCCCGCAGGTTGGCGAAGTACTCGAGGTGCTGGGCTCCCGTGAGCCGGTCGTACAGGGCGAACTCGCCCGGCAGGTACCCGACCCGCCGGTGGATCGCGACGGGGTCGGCCGACGACTCGATGCCGAACACCCGGGCGATCCCCGACGTGGGCCGGATCAGGTCGAGCAGCGTGCGGATCGTCGTCGTCTTGCCGGCGCCGTTGGGACCGAGGAACCCGAAGACCTCCCCCTCCCGCACGGTGAGGTCGACATCGATGATCCCCCGGTGGCTCCCGTAGCTCTTGGTGAGCTTCTCGGTCTCGATGACGTTCATCAGGCGGTCGGTCCTTTCCGTGCGGCGCGCTCCGCGAGCCAGCGCTCCATGAGCGGGGGCCACTCGCGCTCGAAGAACTCCATGAGGTCCACCAGCTCGCTGAGCGATGTCCGGGCCGGCCCGTCGGTCCCGGCATACAACCGGAGGCCGCGCTCGCCGAGCTGGCGGAGCTCCGAGATCCAGCGGGTCTTCTCCACCATCACCGTCGGCCAGGCGTCGTCGCGGAACCGCAGGTACTCGCGCCGCTGACCGGGCACGGTCCAGCGCTCGACGATGCCGGCGGAGATGAGGAGGCGGCCCATCGTGCTGATCGACGCCCGGCTCGCGTGGAGGCGGTGGGCCAGGTCGGCCGCGCTCTGCTCGCGCGGCTCGGCGACCATGAGGACGCCGATCAGGCGCCCGGCAATGCGTGGCAGGCCCGCGTCCTCGAAGTAGCGGGCAACCTCCTCGACATACGTCGCGATGGCCGCGGGATCCGCGGCCGTGGCCGGCACCGGGTTCGCCAGGGTATTCATTCCGTTCAGTATGAACTGAATCCCTCGGCAATCCCAGTGCTGTCTGGCCTGAATGACGGAGCCCTGCCGGCCGCATGGCTGACCTGTGCTCGCACCGCCCGGCGTTGCTGGCGGTCCAGCCCAGGAGGGCGCGTTCGTCAGGCGAAGGCGAACACGTCCGGCTCGGTTCGCTCGCAGGGGTTGCCCCGGCCGTACCGGATCTCCCCGGCCGTAACGTCGGCAACGACCCAGAAGACCGTCTTCACGGAACCCTCGATGAGTGGGGCCACGACCGAGGGATTGCGCGGCGCCGGCGGGGAAGAGGCCGGATGGCGACAGATCGAGTCCGGCGCGCCTGCGTGATCCGCCAGCCAGGCGCGGAGGAGCGCCGGGGTCACGGTGCCCGGGACGGCCGCAGCGGCGCCGGCCAGCAGCGCGCAGGCACGCGCGTAGCGAACAGCGGAGCGGTGAGCATAGGCCGCGTCCCCCTCGTAGCGGAGCATCGCGGGCTTCCACGTAGTGGTTCGTGTGGGCAAGGGTGTCGCCGAAGCCGATAGCGCGAACGACCGCGTCTCCCCCGCTGCCCTCCACGTTGGCCGCGCGGCCGTCGCGATGGGCGAAGACCGTGTTGTAGCTGCTGGCCCGATCCGGCCGCAGCGCTGCGGCCACCGCATCGTCCAGGGTGCGCGCTGTCAGCTGCTCGCGGACCATCAGGAGCCGCGGCACGCCGACCCGCTCGTCGTTCGGGGTCAGCTCGTTTCCGGTGAGCGAGAGCCCGGCGTCGTTCCAGCCCACGCTGATCCACGGCCCGATGCCGAGCGAGAAGACGACCGGCTCGCCCGGGACCCGCCATTCAACGGCGACGACCTGGGCTTCCGAGGCCTCGCCCAGGTCGTTCGTGTGGGCCACCCAGAGATGGCCGTCTGCCGTGAAGGGCGGCCCGATCACCATGTCCGAGCAGCGACCGCGAACAGGCTCGGTCGTCCCGGCCTGCGAAGGTGGAACCGCCCAGATCTCCTCGATGGACGCCGCGAAGAGGGCCAGGGGGTCGACCCCGGCCCCCTCGGCCGCGCCGTCGATCTCGGCCACGAGCCACGGGGTGCCCGCCCGCGTGGCGGCGCGGTACTGCGCGGCGAGGGCCAGCTGCTCGTCGCGCGAGCGGCCGGCGGGGAGCGCCGCGTCGAACGCCACCGCCTCGCGGAGAACCGGCGCCGTCGCCGCTCCGACGGCCCGGCCCACCGTGCGGTGGTCGCCGGCGACGCGCAGGACGGGAAGAGAGGCGACCATGCCGCTCCCTGCGGTCAGATCCCGGCGCGGCGCGCCGGCAGCGGGGGCAGTCTCTTCTTGCCCGCGACGAGGAAGTGGTCGAACCAGCTGCGCACCTGGACCAGGTTCTCGACGCGCCGGAACGGTGTCCCGGAGCGGGTCAGCTCGTGCGTCTCGTTGGGGACCCGCATGAGGCGCACCGGCCGCTTGAGCGTCCGGAGGACGGCGAAGAGGGCCTCCGCCTGGCTCATCGGGCAGCGCAGGTCGTTCTCGGCGTGCTGGATGAGGAGCGGGGTGTGGATCGCGTCGGCGTAGGTGATCGGCGAGAGCTCGCGGTAGAGGTCGGGCTTCTCCCACGGCCGAGCCCCGAACTCCAGGATCCCGAAGATGCCGCCGGCGAGGTCGCCCGTCAGCATCAGGCTCGTGAGATCGCTCACGCTGCGGCAGGTCATCGCCGCCGCGAAACGGTCCGTGTGGCCCACGATCCAGTTCGTCAGGTAGCCGCCGTACGATCCTCCCGTCACGCCGAGCCGGCCGCGGTCGGCGACCCCCGCGGTCACGAGGGCGTCGACGTGGGCCATCACGTCGCGCATGGGACCGTCGCCCCAGTCGGGTAGGTTCGCGCTGTTGAAGTCCTCCCCGTAGCCCTCGGACCCCCGCGGGTTCGTGTACAGGACGCTGATGCCGGCGGCGGCCAGGACCTGGAACTCCCAGTACGGCGCCCACCCGTAGAGGGTATGGGGGCCACCGTGGATCTCGAGCACGAGAGGCGCCGGCTCGCCCCGCTCCGCAGCCGCGCAGCGAATGAGCCACCCCTGGATCTCGCGGCCCTCGACCGTTTCCCAGCGCTCTTCGGGGGCGCGGACGTCGAGCTCGGAGAGCACGCTCTCGTTGAACGACGAGATCGCGCGCAGCCCACCGCCGGCAACCGGGCGCCCGTCCGGCCCGAGGTCCAGGACGTGGACGTCGGAGAGCGCCGTGGCGGTCGACCTGATCGCCGCGACTCGCGCCCCGCCGGCCGGGGTCGTGACGGCGTGCCAGCTCGACAGGTAGTGGCGGTCCTCGGTCAGGCGCTCCACGGCCCCGTCGGTCAGGGCGATCCGCCACAGCTCGTAGGAGCCGCGGATCGGTGCCGTGAACAGGAGGTGGCGACCGTCCGGCGTGACCGCAAGGCGTGACGCCTCGCCCGGGGTGATGTCGCTGCCCATGCCCGCGGCGAACATGAGGTCGCTGGGCCCCGAGAGGTTCCGGCCCCCGCCCGGATGGGCGTCCGAGCCATCCGCGGCGAACAGCCAGATGTCGTTGCGGCTGCCGCCGGCCCGCGGCCAGCGATGCCCCGTGACGGCCAGGGTCGTGCCGTCCGGGAGCCACGTCGGGGTGCCGAATGCGCAGCCGGCGCCGTCGGTGATGCGGGTCACGCGCTGCGTCGCGACCTCCACCACGAAGACGTCGAACTGGTAGTCCAGGTCGTGATCACGACCGCGGGAGGCCGTGAACGCGATCCTGGTCCCGTCGGGGGACCAGGCCGGCTCCCCGTCCGAGGTCGGGCCTGCGGTCAGCCGGGTCGCCGCGCCGCTGGCGACGTCCACCTGCCACAGGTGGCCGACCTTGTCGTCGATGAAGCCGGGCCCGTTGAGCATCCCCTGGAGGCGGTCGAAGTAGCGGTAGTCGGAGTGCGGCGTCGCGCCCGGCTTCGGCGGCTCGGCCTTCCGACGGGCCTTGCGGTCCTCGGACCGCGTCGTGCCGAACGAGGTCGTTCGCACGACGAGCGAGCGGCCGTCCGGCGACCACGCGAACTCGTCCACGCCCCGCGGCAGGTCGGTGAGCCGGCGCGCCTCGCCCCCGTCCAGCGGCAGGAGGTGGACCTGGGTGCCATCCTCGCGGTCCTTCGGCGCCTCCGGCTCCTCCTCGACCAGGGGGCGCCGGTCGGAGAGAAACGCGAGCGAGGTGCCGTCCGGCGAGAACCGGGGATGCGTGTCGTGGCGCGCCCCCAGCGTGACCTGGCGAGGCGGAGCGCCGCCATCGGCCGGCACGAGCCATGCCGCGTGGCGGTAGCCGTCGCGCCCCGGCGCGACGGTCTGGACCGTCACGGCGACGAGGGTGCCGTCCGGGGAGAGCTGGGGATCGGTGGGGATCCGAAACCGATAGAGGTCATCGGGAGTCGCAGGTCGAGTCATGCGCCCGAGTGTACGACCCCTGTGCCGCGGGAGGGGCCATTTCGCCGTGGTCGAGGTCGCCCGGACGCGCCATGATGGTGTCAGGCCTGCCCCGACGGGTCGCCAGCTCGCCCGGGGCTCGTCCGCCGCCCGGAGGTGCCAGGTCATGCGCATCCTTCTCGCTCTCGACGGCTCTCCGTCAGCCGATCGAGCCCGCGCTCTCGTCACCTCGCTCGCCTGGGGGCCGGGGACCACGGTGCGCGTCGTCGCCGCTCTCGACGTGGCGCCAGCCCTGTGGGGCGGTCCCTGGATCCCGGCGATCCCCGTCGACGCCGACCAGCTGGAGGAGGAGGCCGTCGTCGAGCTGACCCGCGTCCTCCAGGAGGCACGACCAGCCATGGAGGCGGCGGGGCTGCAGGTCGAGGCAGAGCTGCTGCGCGGCCGTCCGTCGGCGGCGATCGTCGACGACGCGCGGATCTGGGGGCCGGACCTGATCGTCGTCGGCAGCCGCGGCCACGGCCCCGTGGAGACGGCGGTGCTCGGCTCGGTGTCGGCCGCGATCGTGGACCACGCCACCTGCCCGGTGCTCGTCGCTCGCGGCGACCACGCGACGCGGGTCATCCTGGCGGAGGACGGCTCGCCGGCAGGCATGGCGGCCCGCGACGTCGTGGCCACCTGGCCGGCCCTCGCCGCGATTCCCGTGCTGGTCGTGGGCGTGGTGGACGTCGCGGCGCCGTGGCGCTCCGGGATCGCCCCCACGATGTTCGGCGCGGCGATGGACGTCTACACCGACATGATCACGAGCGCCCGGAAGACCCATCGCGAGATCGTGGCGGCGACCGAGGCGCACCTGCGCGCGGCCGGCCGCTCGGTCAGCGGGGAGCTGCGCGAGGGCAATCCGGCCGACCAGCTCCGCCAGGCGGCCACGGACCCGGGCGGCGACCTCATCGTCGTCGGCTCGCGGGGCTACGTCGGGATCACGAGGCTCGTGATGGGCAGCGTCGCCCACGCCGTCCTGACCCATGCCCACTGCTCGGTCCTGGTGGTGAAGCAGCCCCACGAGAGCCACTAGGACCGACGCTCAGGTCCTGCGCGCGGCCCGGACGACGCTGCCAAGCGAGGGACGCTGGCCATAGAGCAGGACGCCCGCGGCGTAGATGCGGGCGGCGAAGGCAAGCGCCACCAGGATCGCCGCCACGAGGAGGCCGAAGGCGAGGGCCACCTCCCACGGCGGCACCTCGCCCGTGACCAGCCGGGTCAGCATGACGTAGGGACTGAAGAAGGGGATCCACGAGAGCGGCGCGACCCAGGCGGCACCGGGCGCGCCGGCGGCGAAGAAGGCGGCGAAGTAGGCCACGAACGAGATCATCAGCATCGGCAGAGCCACCTGCTGGACGTCCTCCTGGCGGCTGACGAGCGAGCCCGCGGCCGCGTACACCAGCGCGGTGAGCACGAAGCCGAGCAGGAAGAAGGCCACGAACGCGACGAGGATGCTCGGCGTCAACCCGGCGAGCGGCACGTCGGTGGCGTCCTCCCCGAGCACGAGACGCGTGAGCGGCACCTGGAGGGCGACGACGATCGCCGCCGGAAGCACGATCGCGGCGAGCTGCGTGAGACCGGCGCCGCCGACGCCCACGACCTTGCCGGCCAGCATCTCCCCGGGAGTTGCCGCGTTGAGCATCAGCTCCATCACCCGGCTCGATTTCTCCTCGGCCACGCTCGTGGCGACCCACATGCCATAGGTCACCGAGGTCACGAACACGAGCATGACCAGGATCGTGGCCAGGATCTGGCGGCTGGCCGCGTCGAGCTCCGATGCCGCCGGGCCGTCGCCGGGAACGGCATCGGTCACGACGAAGTCGCCGATCAGGCCCTTCGCCTCATCGGCGCGGATGCTCGCGGCGACCGCGACGGCGACGAGCCGGAACAGGACCGCCTGGCGGCTTGCCGGGTTCGCCGTCACGTACTCGAAGTCCAGCCGCTGCTCGGGACCGTAGGTGAGCACGAGCAGCCCGTCGAGCGTCCCGGCAGCCACCTCGGCGCGCGCGGCCGCGACGCCGGCCGACTCGACGAGGCTGAACGCATACGCGGGCGTCTCGCCCGGGTCCAGGCTCGTCCCTGCGTTGAAGACCATGCCGAGCGATCGGAGGGTCAGCTCGGCCGACCGCTCGTCGGGGGCACTGGCGGCGATGTGCACGACCGACTCACGGTCGAGCGCGCGAATGGCAAGGGGCGCCAGCGCGGCAAGCGTCGCAACGACGGCCAGAACGAGGGTGGAGATCGCGAACGCGCGGCTGCGCACGCGCAGCCCGTACTCGCGCCCGGCCACGAGGCGGGCGTTGCGGACGACGACGGTTACCGGATCGCCTCGGCGCACGTGCGCAGTCTGGCGCACGGGGGAGGAACCCGCCGCGAGGCCGCCCCCGGGGCCGCTCGACGGGCGGAAGCGCCCGTCCGCGTCACCTCGCGCGGACCCCGCCCGTGCGGCCAGGGGGTCACGTTGGTCTGCTCGGAGGGCCTCGGCCAGCGCGCGCTCTACAATCTCCGCCATGACCTCCAGCTACCTGCGCGGCGACGACCTGGCTGCGCCCGTCCGCATCCATGCCGACCGTGAGGCCCACAGCCTCCGAATCGAGTGGGTCGACGGCCACGTCACCGTGTACGACTTCGAGGAGCTCCGCTGGCTCTGCCCCTGCGCCTATTGCCGCGGCGAGGCCGGGCTCCCCGGCTGGCTCGACGACAACCCGACCCTGACCGGGGAGCAGATCCGCCTCGTATCGATCCAGCCGGTCGGCGCATACGCCATCGCGCCCACCTGGGGCGACGGGCACAGCACGGGCTTCTACACGTACGCGGCCCTCCGTGCCCACTGTCCCTGCGCCACGTGCGCCACGTTGCGCGCCGCCGCTGGCCATGCAGGACCTCGGACTGCCCGCGCATGACCACCATCCGGGCCCACTCGGCTCGCCCGTCACGGCGGCGCCACGCCAGCCATCCCTACATCAACCGCGAGCTCTCGTGGCTGGACTTCAACGCCCGGGTGCTCCACGAGGCTCGCGACGACCGGAACCCGCTGCTGGAGCGGGCAAAGTTCCTGGCCATCTTCGGCTCCAACCTCGACGAGTTCTTCCAGGTCCGCGTCTCCGGGCTGATGGAGCAGGTCGCCGCCGGGAGCGCGAAGCTCTCGTCCGATGGGCGGACTGCGGCCGAGCAGCTGGCCGTCATCCGAGAACGCGTCCGGGACCTGGTGATCGAACAGGGCCGGCTCTTCGACGAGGTGCGCACCGGCCTGGCGGAGAAGGGCGTGGCGATCGTCGACCATGCCGCGATCCCGGAGCACCACGCCCGCCTCCGGGAGCGCTACCTCGAGGAGATCTTCCCGGTCCTCACGCCGCTCGCCGTGGCCCCTGGCCACCCGTTCCCGTACATCAGCACGCTCAGCCTCTCGCTCGAGCTGACGGTGGCGGACCCGGTGACGGGTGAGCAGCGCTTCGCCCGGATCAAGGTCCCGCAGATCCTGCCGCGCTTGATCGAGGTGACGCCGGGCCTCTACGTCCCCCTGGAGCAGGTGATCGCGGCGAACCTGGACGCGCTGTTCCCGGGCGTCGAGGTCGTCGAGGCCCACATGTTCCGCGTCACCCGCGACGCCGACTTCGACGTCGAGGAGGACGAGGCGGGCGACCTCCTGTCGGCCATCGAGCAGGAGCTCAGACGGCGCCGCTTCGGCTCGGCCGTCCGCCTCGAGGTCGAGGAGCAGATGCCCGAGACGATGCGGGAGTTCCTCCTGTCCGGGATCGGCCTCGGCGCCGACGACCTCTACGAGGTCCCGGGCATGCTCGACCTGACGTCTCTCTGGCAGATCGCCACGCTGGACATCCCGGAGCTGCGTGATCCGCCCTGGACGCCCGTCGTGCCCGCCCGGCTCGTCCCGGCCGACGAGGACGAGCACCTGGACGTCTTCGCCGCGATTCGACAGGGCGACCTCCTCGTCCACCACCCCTACGAGTCGTTCACCGCATCGGTCGAGCGCTTCATCACCCAGGCGGCCGACGACCCGGACGTCCTCTCGATCAAGCAGACGCTCTACCGGACGTCGGGCGATTCACCGATCGTGCGCGACCTGATCCGGGCAGCCGACCAGGGCAAGCAGGTCGTCGTGCTCGTCGAGATCAAGGCCCGCTTCGACGAGGAGGCGAACATCGTCTGGGCGCGCAAGCTCGAGCAGGCGGGCGCCCACGTTGTCTACGGCCTCGTCGGCCTCAAGACGCACAGCAAGGTCGCCCTCGTCGTGCGCCGCGAGGGCTCCGGCCTGCGCCGCTACCTCCACCTCGGGACCGGCAACTACAACCCGAAGACTGCCCGCCTCTACACCGACCTCGGGCTCCTCACCTGCCGTCCCGAGCTGGGCGCCGACGCAACCGACCTCTTCAACTACCTGACCGGCCTCTCCCGCCAGGAGCGGTTCCGGAGCCTCCTGGTCGCCCCCGTCGCGCTTCGGCCCCGGATCCGCGACCTCATCGTCCGCGAGACTGACCACGCCCGCGCCGGGCGGCCCGCGAGGATCGTGGCGAAGGTCAATGCTCTCGTGGATCCCGAGATGATCGAGCTCATGTACGAAGCGAGCCAGGCGGGCGTCGAGGTCGACTGCATCGTGCGCGGCGCGTGCAGCCTCCACCCTGGCCTCCCCGGGATCTCCGAGCGGATCCGCGTCCGCTCGATCATCGGCGAGTTCCTCGAGCACAGCCGCATCTTCGGCTTCGCCAACGGCGGGCGCCAGGAGTGGTACACCGGCTCGGCCGACCTGATGGAGCGGAATCTCGACCGACGGGTCGAGGTCGTCTTCCCGGTCGAAGACCTGGGGGCCATGGCGCGGATCGAGGAGATCGTGGCGGTCATGCTCGACGACGACCGGCGCTCGTGGCAGCTGGGCGCGAACGGCGCGTGGCGGCGCACGGAGGAGATCCTCGCCGCACCGGGCTCGCGCGACACCTTCGCGATCCTCAAGGAGCGCGCGCTGGCCTCCGTCTCCGAGCGCTTCGAGCCGGCAGGCGGCATCGTCCCGTCCGGGTCGCTGGACCCGCGGGCCTAGGAGGGCGAATGGCAGCCGACGGCGTCGAGCAGGAGCTCAAGTACCGGGTTGCGAACGCGACCGCGGCAACCCGCCTGGCGGGGGCCCGGACGCTGGGGCCGTTCCGGGCCGCCGGGCGCGCCCGGGTCGTCCAGCTCGAGGATCGCTACCTCGACACGGCGGACGGGGCGCTCGGGCGGGCGGGCTGGGCCGTCCGGCTCCGCCACGGATCGGCGAAGACGCTCCTCTCGGTCAAGTCCACGACGCCGCCGACGGGGGCCCTTCACCGGCGCGAGGAGCTCGAGGGGCCCGCCGACCTGTCTCTCGACCCGCGCGCCTGGCCGCCCTCGCCGGCCCGGTCGCTCGTCCTCGATCACATCGGCCGGGCGCCGCTGAGGGAGCTGGTGACCATCCGCCAGCAGCGCCGGACGCGAACGCTGGCCGACGCCTCGACCGAGGTGGAGCTGTCGCTGGACGAGGTGACGGTCGTCGCCGACGGCGAGGTGGTGGATCGGTTCGTCGAGCTCGAGGTCGAGCTGATGCGCGGGCCCGCGGCCGCGCTCGACGTGCTCGCGGCCTTCTTCGCCGGCGGACCCCGATCTCGCGCCCGAGCGGGCGTCGAAGCTCGAGCGGGCCCTTGGGGCGGCCGCGGGGGCGCGCTCCGGCGGCACTGCCCAGGCGCGACGGGCGTCCACGATCGCGGCCGTCGGTCCGGCGCCGGCAAGCTCGGACGGCCCCCCCGTCGAGCGCCCGCCGGCCGAGGCTCCTGGCCCTCCCCGCCTGGTCGTCGGGAAGACGCCGGGGGTCGCACCCGACGACGTCCTGGCCGAGGCGGGCCGCAAGGTCCTCCGGTTCCACTTCGCCCGGATGCTCGCCAAGGAGGCCGGGACACGCTCGGGTGAGGAGATCGAAGACCTCCACGGGATGCGCGTCGCGACCCGCCGGATGCGCGCCGCCTGGCGTGTCTTCGGTGACGGCTTCCGGCCCCGGCGCACGAAGCGCCTGCGCGATCGGCTGCGCATCGTCGCCGGCCGTCTCGGCGCCGTCCGTGACCTCGACGTGCTGCTCGAGGCTGCGGTGGAGTACCAGGCAGGCCTCCCGCCGGCCGAGGCGGCTGCCTTCGAGCCCCTCGTCGCCACCTGGCGGGACGAGCGCGAGGTCGCCCGGATCGTCCTGCTCCGCGAGCTGGACAGCCCAGCCTACGTCCGCCTCGTCGAGGACTACCGCGTCTTCGTGGTCGCCGAGGGCGAGGCCGCCCTGGCGCCGGCGAGCCCGGTCAGCCCCCATCGCGTGCGCGACACCGCCGGGTCGCGGATCTGGCTGGCCTACGAGCAGGTCCGCGCCTATGAGTCGGTCCTGCGCTGGGCCGACATCGAGACCGTGCACCAGCTGCGGATCGCGTCCAAGTGGCTCCGGTACACGCTGGAGTTCTTCCGCGAGGCGCTCGGCCCCGAGGTCGACCAGCTCATCCCCCGGGTGGTGGCGCTCCAGGATCACCTGGGCTGGCTCCACGATGCCGATGTCACGATCGCTCTCACCCGCCAGTTCCTGGTCGCGAACGCGGGCACGCTGACGCGCGAGGAGACGCGCGTCATCGGCACCTACCTGGCCGGCCGCGAGCGCGAGCTGACTCGCCTCCGGCGCACCATGGGTGTCCCCTGGCGCGGCGTCAGCGGCATCCCCTTCCGGCGCCTCCTCGGGCGCGCCGTATCGGGGCTCTGACGCCGTCCAACGGCGCCTCGCAGCCGCGCCTCGCGCCCGCGACGTGCGGTGAGAGATCCGGGTCAGGCGCCCCAGCCGTGGGCAAGGTCGTCGAGGCGATCGCGCCAGCTCGCCCCGGCCCGGGCGAGCGCGAACACGACGCCCTCGCGAAGTCCCTCCTCCACGGCCGTGACCCGCTCGACCGCGTAGTGGTCCATCAGCGCCTCGAGGAGGGCAGCGCCCGCCGGGAGGAGGCACGTCCGCTTGGCAGTGATCCCGAACCGGGCGGCCACGTCGGCAGCCGGCGCCGTGCCGAAGGTCCGGTACGCAGCGCCGAGCCGCCGATGCGTGAGCGCGCGATCGCGCATCGCGGACGGAAGGACCTTCACCAGGTTCGACGACGTGCCACCGACCGCGAGCATCGTCGTGGGCGCGCCACGAGGGGCATCGCGCACCGCCAGTCGGGCCTCGGCGCGAAGGACGGCGATCTCGTCGGCGGTCGGCGGGTCATGGGCCACGTGGCGCCCCGTCAGCGTCGCGCACCCGACCGGAAGGCCACTCGAGCGCGCGTGGGCGCCCGGCTCCACGACGACCACCTCGATGCTTCCGCCGCCGATATCGACGACGGCCAGGGACGCGTCGATCGCCCGGCCGGCCGTCGCTCCGAGCAGGTTGAGCAGCGCCTCTTCCTCGTGGCCCAGGACGTGGAGCGGGACGCCCGTCGCCGCCTCGACGGCCGCGACGACCGCGCCGGCGTCCGCGGCCCAGCGGAGCGGCTGGGTGCCGACGAAGGCCACGTCGCGTGCACCGAGGTCACGGGCGCGCTCGGCGTAGTGCGCCAGCAGAGCGACCAGCTCCTCGCGGGAGGTGCCGGAGATCGTCCCCCGGGTGTCCACGGTGCCTCCGAGACCGAGGAGGACCGACTCATCGGCGAGCGGGTCGAGGTGGTGCCCGTGGACGGCCGCGATCAGCAGGTGGACCGAGTTCGCGCCGACGTCGACGGCGCCGAAGACCGGGTCCGAGCCGGCGCTGCTCAGCGGTCTGGCGCTCCGGCGCCGGGACCGGGACGCGTCGAGCGACGAGGGGTCGCGGGCTTGGCGGGGGCGGCCGCGGCGGCCCGGCTGGCGCGTGGCCGCGCGACCGGCTTCGGCGCCGTCGGCTTGACCGGCTGCACCCAGACTCCGTCACCTCGGCGGCGACGACCGCGGCGGCGCGCCGCTCGCCTCCGCGACGAGCTCGGCGAGCGCCATCCGGAGGACCGCGACCTCGAGCTGTGCCGTCTCGAGGCGGGACGCCGCCTTCGCCTCGCGCCTGAGGCCGGCCGCGAGCGCCTTCTCGAGCCTCGCGATTCGCTCGCCCACCGGGACCGCTGCAGCGGCCTCTCTTCGATCGCTTCTTGTCCGTTCGCTTGGCCACCACGATCCTCCCCTGCCCTCCCGCGCCGCGACGCGACCCGTGCCCGGACAGTCTGCCATCCCCGGGCCGGCCCGGTGAGCGAACCGACTCGACCTGTGTCGCCGTTCGGCAGGGCGCCCGGGCTCCGAGTGGCCCGCCGGCGTTAACAATCACTTAACTCGGTGCGAACGCGAGGTTCATCAGTCGGCTCCACGCTCGGCTCGCAATTCGACGCACCGGCCGCCGGGAGGCACGCTCGAGCCGTGCCCCGGGGCACACCAGGAGGAAGCACCACGTGACCATCGCATCCCCGAAGCGCATCGGCGCCCTTGCCCTCGTGGCGGCCTTCGCCGTGGCGGCCTGCGGCGGCGGGATCAAGCCCGGTCTCCCGGCGACGGCGGCACGGCGCGTCGCGGCGATCGTCGTCTCCGGCAGCTCCACCGTCGAGCCGATCTCGACCGGCGTCGCGGAGCTCTTCAAGCAGCAGAACCCCGACTTCAACTACCAGATCGAGGGTCCCGGCACCGGCGACGGCTTCGCCCGCTTCTGCAACGGCGAGACCGACATCTCCGACGCCTCCCGCGCCATCAAGGACGAAGAGGCGGCCAAGTGCGCGGAGGCCGGCATCGAGTACGTCGAGCTGAAGGTCGCCTACGACGGCCTGTCGGTCGTGACGAACGTCAACAACACCGCGATCGCCTGCCTCAGCTTCGCCGACATCTACGCCCTCGTCGGCCCGGAGTCGACCGGCTTCACGAAGTGGTCCGACGGCGACCGCGATCGCAAGCGAGCTCGGCTCCAACACCACCCTGCCCGATGCCGACCTCGTGATCACGGGCCCCGGCGAGGAGTCCGGCACGTACGACTCCTTCGTCGAGCTCGTCCTCGCCAAGATCGCCGAGTCCCGCGGCCAGGAGGCCCAGACCCGGCCCGACTACCACGAGCTCGGCCAACGACAACGTCATCGTCCAGGGCATCAGCGACAACCCGACGTCGCTCGGCTGGGTCGGCCTCGCCTTCGCCGAGGAGAACGCCGACAAGGTCCGCGAGATCCCGGTCAGCAAGGATCCCAATGGAACCTGCGTCGAACCGAACGCCGCAGACCGTCTCGGACGGCAGCTACCCGATCTCGCGTCCGCTCTTCATCTACGTCAACAAGGCCAAGGCCGCGGCCAACGCCGGCTGTCGCGGACTACGTCGACTTCTACCTCGCCGAGGGCACGATCGCCAAGGTCCTCGAGACCGTCCCCTACGTCAACCTTCCCGCCGAGGAGCTCGCCGCGACGCGGGCCGCCTGGGAAGCCCGCTAGCAGCTCTCCTCCGGCGCGACGCCGGCCGGGTCGGCTCGGAGACCCGGCCGGCGTCGCTGCATCTCGCTAGACTCCGCTCTCGGGAGGGCTCTCGCCGATGACCGCAACTGCGCCGGGCGCGTCGAGCGCGCTGGTCGGCAGCCGTGCCCGCCGCGCCCGCGAGGCGTGGATCGGGCGGCTCTTCCTCGCCGCCGCGCTCGTCTCGGTCGTCATCACGGTCTTCATCATCTTCACCGTCTTCGAGCAGGCGGTCGAGTTCCTGTCGAAGATCGACCTCTCGCAGCTCGTCGCGCCGGGCTGGTTCCCGCGCCGCGGCCTGTTCGACATCGCGACGATCTTCGTCGGCACGCTGCTCGTGACCGGCATCGCGATGCTGATCGCCGGCACCGATCGGGATCCTGTCGGCGATCTACCTCTCCGAGTACGCGAGCCCCCGGACGCGCGGCACGGTCAAGCCGATCCTCGAGATCCTGGCCGGCATCCCCAGCGTCGTCCTCGGCTTCTTCGCCCTCACGTTCATCAACCCGACGATCGTCCAGACGCTCGTCCCCAGCGCGAAGGGCTTCAACCTGGCCGCCGCTGCGATCGCCGTCGGGCATCCTCACGATCCCGCTCGTCGCGACGATCTCCGAGGACTCCATGCGGGCCGTCCCGCAGTCGCTCCGCGAGGCCTCGTACGGCCTCGGGGCGCGCCGGGTGACCACCGCCACCCGCGTCGTCGTGCCGGCGGCCGTGTCCGGCATCGTCGCGGCGCTGATCCTGGGCATCAGCCGGGCGGTCGGCGAGACGATGGTCGTGGCGATCGCCGCCGGCGCGTCGGGCGGCTCCCTCTTCTCGGTGAACCCCTTCGAGCCGGGCCAGACGATGACGGCGGCGATGGCGGCGCTCGCGACCGGCTCGGACCAGGTGGCCGGCGACAACGCCGCATTCCAGAGCCTGTTCTTCGTGGGCCTGCTGCTGTTCGTGATCACCCTGGTCCTGAACGTCGTCGGCGACGCCTTCGTGCGCCGCGTCCGGCAGACGTACTGAGGCGCCCGATGGCCACTCCGAACCCCTCCGTCACCACCATCGCCGTCGAGCGCGCGCTCGCCGGGCAGGGTCGCGACTGGCGCGGGCTGCTCTTCGCCCTGATGCTGCTGCTCTCGATCGTCTCCACGCTGGCGATCCTCCTCTTCCTCCTCATCGACCAGCTCTCCCGCGGCCTCCCCGTCTACCAGGAGCGCGGCCTCGACTTCCTGACCAGCGGCCTCTCCTCGAACCCGGCCAACGCCGGCATCGGCCAGGGGATCCTCGGCTCCATCCTGATCGGGATCCTCGTCAGCCTCTTCTGCTTCCCGCTCGGGATCCTCACCGCCGTCTACATCGAGGAGTACGCGCCCGACAACCGGCTGACGCGGTTCATCAACATCAACATCCGGAACCTCGCGGGCGTCCCCTCGATCGTCTACGGGCTCCTCGGCCTGACCGTCTTCGTCGCCTTCTTCGCCTTCCTGGGCTTCCCGAACAGCGGGCGCAACATCATCGCCGGGGCGATGACGCTCACCGCGCTCATCCTCCCGATCGTCATCATCACCTCGGCCGAGGCCCTGCGGGCCGTGCCCCGGACGCTCCGCGAGGGCGGCTACGGGGTCGGCGCAAGCCGCTGGCAGGTGACGAGCCGGCTCGTCCTGCCGGCCGCCCGCTCGGGCATCCTGACCGGGACGATCCTGGCCCTTGCCCGGGCCCTCGGTGAGACTGCGCCGCTCCTGCTCGCCGGCGCCATCCTCGGCACCTACTCGAGCCCGGATGGGCTCGAGAGCCTCCTCACCGGGCCCTACACCGTCCTGCCGATGACCGTGTATGACTGGGCCCGCAAACCGCAGGAGGAGTTCCGGGCACTGACCTCGGCGGCCATCATCGCCCTCCTCTTCATCACCCTCTTCTTCAATGCCCTCGCCATCCTTCTCCGCAACCGGTACCAGAGATCGTGGTAGAGAACGACCGCGCGCCCCAGGGAGATCCCGTGACCGCCGAGACCCAGACCCAGCCGAGCCTCGACGTCCGCATCGGGCGCGAGGCCGTCGACGCCGGCGCCAACCAGGCGCTGGTCGAGGACGAGGCGTCCCTGCCGACCGCAGTGTCGCTGCGCGACGTCCACCTCTACTACGGCGCCTTCCGGGCCGTGAAGAACGTGACCCTCGACATCCCCAAGAACCGGATCACGGCGCTCATCGGGCCGTCCGGCTGCGGCAAGTCGACCCTCCTCCGGTCGATCAACCGGATGAACGACCTGATTCCGTCCGCGCGCGTCGAGGGCGAGATCCTGTTCCACGACGAGAACCTGTACGCCGACTACGTGGATCCCGTCGAGGTGCGGCGGCGGATCGGGATGGTCTTCCAGAAGGCCAACCCGTTCCCGAAGTCGATCTACGACAACATCGCCTTCGGGCCCCGGATCACCGGCATGAAGGGCGACATGGATCAGCTCGTGGAGTCCTGCCTCCGCCGCGCCGCCCTGTGGGGCGAGGTGCACGACAAGCTCGGCGCGTCGGGCCTCGCCCTCTCTGGCGGCCAGCAGCAGCGTCTCTGCATCGCCCGGGCGATCGCGACGGAGCCAGACATGATCCTGATGGACGAGCCCTGCTCGGCTCTCGACCCGCGCTCCACGCTCCAGATCGAAGAGCTCATGGCGGAGCTCAAGGAGAAGTACACGATCATCATCGTGACCCACAACATGCAGCAGGCCGCGCGGGCGTCGGACTTCACTGTCTTCCTCAACATGGACGATGATCGGGCCGGCTACATCGTGGAGCGGGGTCCAACGGCCCAGATCTTCACCAGCCCGAAGAACCAGATGACCGAGGACTACGTTTCCGGACGCTTCGGCTGATCGCGAGGAGAGAGCACGTGACCGAGCGAGATCCCCAGCAGGAACCGGCGCTCGACCGCCAGGTCGAGGAGATCCTGCGCGGGGTCGAGGGCGACATCCCCGAACCTGTCGTTGCGCTGCCCCGCAGGCCCCTCGACCGCGAGGAGCGGGTGATCAAGGATGTTCTCGTCCGCATGGGCAGCCTCATCGAGGAGCGGATCCGCCTCACGGTGGAGGCGCTC
Organism: uncultured Chloroflexia bacterium; assembly: GCA_963739365.1. Lineage (GTDB taxonomy): Bacteria > Chloroflexota > Limnocylindria > Limnocylindrales > CSP1-4 > CTSoil-043. Next base: position 43,081 of record CAVUAG010000019.1, read on the forward strand.
CAGACGCACGACGACGCGAAGGCGCTCGCCGTCATCGAGGGTGACGAGGAGATCAACGCTCTCCAGGTCCAGGCGATGGACCACGTCGTCCTGGCGATCGCCACCCAGCAGCCGGTGGCCCGCGACCTGCGCTTCCTCCTCGCGCTGGATCTGATCGGCTCTGAGCTCGAGCGAATCGGCGACATGGTGGCCAATGTCGCAAAGCAGACCCGCGAGCTGGTCCCGGAGCCGCCGCTCGAGGGCCACCTCGCGATCCCCGAGATGGGCCGCATCTCGGCGGAGTTCCTGGCCGCGACGATCCGCGCCCTCGTGGACGGCGACGCCGCAGCTGCCCGCGAGGTGGCGACCCGCGACGACGAGATCGATGTCCTGTACCACCGGACCTTCGACCGCGTCCTCGAGCTCGCGAAGGCGAGCCCGGACAACGTCGAGCGGGCGATGCGCCTGCTGATCGCCGCCCGCTACATGGAGCGGGTCGGTGATCACATCACCAACATCGCCGAGGACGTCGTCTTCGTCTCGTCGGGCGCGCGGGAGGATCTCAACCCGTGACCCGGGCCCCCGGCCCGATCCGCGTCCTCTTCGTCTGCACCGGCAACTCCGCCCGCAGCCAGATCGCGGAGGCTCTCCTGCGCCAGCAGGGCGGGCCGGCCTTCGACGTCGCCTCGGCCGGCACCGAGCCCAAGGGCGTCAACCCGCTCACCGTCCGGGTCCTCGCCGAGGTCGGCATCGACATCTCGGCGGCCCGGTCGAAGTCCGTGACGGAGCTCCTCGGCGACGAGTTCGACTACGTGATCACGGTCTGCGACCAGGCGCGCGAGAGCTGCCCGGTCTTCCCCGGCGTCCACGAGTCGATCCACTGGGGCTTCGACGATCCGGCGGCGGCCGAGGGCAACGAGGCCGAACGCCTGGCTGTCTTCCGACGCGTCATGAGCGAGATCAGCGTGCGCCTGAAGCCGTTCCAGGAGGTCGCCCTTCGAACGCACGGACGGGCAATCGGCGCGTCGAGCCTGGCGACGTGAGCGGCGACATGGTGGGGGACCCGTGACCGAGCTGCTCCTCCTGCGTCACGCTCACGCGGGCGACAGCACGACCTGGGTGGGCGCCGACGAGGTGCGCCCGCTGACCGAGAAGGGCCGGCGCCAGTCAGAGCGCGTCGGCCGCCTGCTGGCGGCGGCCGGCTACGTGCCGGATGCCGTGCTGACCTCGCCCCTCGCCCGCGCCCGCGAGACCGCCGAGATCGTCGCGGACGTCCTGGGCGTCCGCGCGCACATCGAGCCGCGCCTCGGAGAGCCGCTGGACCTCGCGACCCTCGACGCCATCCTCGACGACGCCGGCGCACCCCGCCGGCCCGTTCTCGTCGGCCACGACCCGGACTTCTCCGAGCTCGTCTCGGAGCTGGTCGGGGCACCCGTCCCGATGCGGAAGGGCACGCTCGCCCGGATCGACGTCGAGCGCCCCCTGGAACCCGGATCCGGCGACCTGCGCTGGCTGGTGCCGCCCGACCTCCTGCGCGGCTGACGGGTCGGCCCGACCGGGCACTCCCCTACTCGAGGGCCAGGGTTGCCACCACCCCGAGGTGGTCCGACGGGTAGAGGGTCGCGTCGTGCGCGGCGGGACGGTCCGCCCAGAGGCGGGCATCGACCACCCGGGCCCGGCCGCGGATCCAGATGTAGTCGAGGCAGGACGGGTCACCGTCGGCGTCCATCGCCGGCGCCTGCAGCCCCGAGGGCCAGGTGACCGAGGGCTCACCACCGTTCACCTCGGCATGGGCGGAGCGGAACCCCGCGCCGACCATGCGGCCGTAGGTGGGCTCGTCCGGATCCGCGTTGAAGTCGCCCATCACGACCTGCGCGTCGGACACCGCGGCCGCGTCGAGCCACGCCACGAGCGCTCCGGCCTGCTCATCGCGGACGGCGGCGTCGGGGACCCGGTGGTGGAGGTGGGTGACGGCCGCGAGGAGCGACCCGCCGCCAGGCAGCGTCACGACGACGCGGTGCGCCGACCGCCGGTGGCCCAGATCCAGGCGCTCCACCCCATCGGCCTCGAGCGGCGCCCGGACCAGCAGGCTGTTGCCGTACTCCGGCCTCCCGGCCCAGCCGCGATGGATGCCGTAGTCGTCCGGCGTCCCCGCCGCGAGCAGGCGGTCCTGCTGCATCGGGTAGACCACCTCCTGGAGGCCGAGCAGGTCCGGGCGCAACGCGGCGACGTCGGCGAGGAGCAGCGGCAGCCGCTCCTCCCAGCGATCCGCGAGGTTGAGGATGTTGAGGGTGGCGACGCGCAGACGCGTCATCCGCGAGTGCCCGTCGGCGTCGGGAGGCCGCCCTCGAGAACCGGGAGGCGCCGGTGGCCGGCCCTCCGCCGAGCGCCGAGGCAGGGCGCGCCTGGCCCGGTGCGTCCAGCTCGTTGGCGATCGCGGCCAGGCGGTCCGCGACGGACAGGGTCAAGGCTGTACCAGATCCACGTTCCCCGCCGCTCTCCGTGCACCAGGCCCGCCTCGCGAAGCACGCGCAGATGGTGCGAGACGGTCGGCTGGGAGAGGCCGTCACTGGCCGAGAAGTCGCAGGCGCAGACCGAGCCGTCTGACGCGAGCTGGCGCACGATCGCGAGGCGCGCCGGGTCGGCGAGCGCAGCGAGGAGGCGCACGTCCGGGTCGGTGGACTTCGGCACAGCGCCAGTCTATCGACCATCTTCTATATTGACAACACTGAATATATCGCCCAGGATTGCGCCGTCGATCCTTTCGCCCGCTGCACGCCACCGAGCACCCGGGAGCCACCCATGACCGAGACCCTCCGCGACGAGGTCCGTCGCCACTACGCCCGCGCCGCGCTGGCGGTCCTGGAGCCTGCCGGCTGCTGCAGTGCCGAAGCGACGCCGACACCCGGCGATCCCGTCTTCGGACCCGGGCTCTACGACCCCGAGCAGCTGGACCCGCTCCCCACCGACGCGGTCGCCGCCAGCCTCGGCTGCGGCAATCCCTACCGCGCTGGCCGACCTCCGGCCGGGCGAGGTCGTGCTCGATCTCGGGCTCCGGCGGCGGCATCGACGTCCTTCTCTCGGCCCAGCGCGTCGGGCCCGACGGGGATCGCCTACGGGCTGGACATGACCGACGAGATGCTGGAGCTGGCCCGCCGCAACGCCGCCGCCGCCGGGGCGACCAACGCCCGGTTCCTGAGGGGCGAGATCGAGGCCGTGCCCCTGCCCGATGGGTCGGTCGACGTCGTGATCAGCAACTGCGTCATCAACCTCTCGACCGACAAGCCACGAGTCTTCGCGGAGATCGCCCGAGTCCTGCGGCCGGGCGGCCGGATGAGCGTCAGCGACGTCGTGGCCGACGATGTCCTCTCGGCGGCCGACCGGGCCGCCCGGGGCGACTACGCCGGGTGCATCGCGGGTGCGCTCTCGTTCTCCGAGTACGCGGCCGGGCTTGCCGCCGCCGGGCTGGCCGGGATCGAGATTCGACCGACGCACGCGGCCGTTCCCGGCATGTACAACGCGCTCGTGCGCGCCGTCCGCCCACCGACGCGCGAGGGTGCCGACACGGCAGACGCCGCCGCCCGAGCGGCAGCTGCCGGCCTGGCCGCGGCACGGGCCCTTCCGACCGGCGGAACCGTCACCCTCGGCGACGCATGCTGCGGGACGGACGGCGGTTCGAGCTGCTGCGGATGAGCACGGGACGGCCGCCGATCCCGCCCATCGTCCAGGCGACCACGCCGACCTCACGGACGTGGCGGGGCTCGTGGCGGCCGCCGGCCTGACGCTCGCGGGGCTGGCGGCCTGCGTCGCCGGCGGGACCGCACTCGTCTGCCGCGAGCATGATGGCTGCCTGCTGGGGACGGCCGCGACCGAGCGCCACGACGATGCAGCGCTCCTGCGCTCGGTTGCCGTGCACGCGCCGGCCCGCGGGCACGGGCTCGGTCGGGCGCTCGTGGAGCGGGCGCTCGCCGATGCGCGCGCCGCCGGCGCCCGCGAGGCCTGGCTGCTGACGGAGACCGCAGAGCCGTTCTTCGCCGGCCTGGGCTGGAGCCGTGCCGACCGCGGAGATGCGCCGGCCGCCGTCGCGGCCTCGGTGGAGTTCACCTCCGCCTGCCCCACCACGGCGATCGCGATGCGCCGCCCGCTCTGAGGCGCGGAGCGTCCGCTCCCCTACTCCGGCAGGGCGCCGCCCTCGACGCACGCGGCCACGACCCCGATCCCGGCCAGGCGGTCGCGCACGCCGGCGTCCCGCACGCGTCCACGCCGCCACGTCCAGCCCGGCCTCCCGGGCCCGCGCCACGCGGCCGGCATCGATGCGGTGCCACTCCGCCGCGATCCCCGTGCAGCCCAGCGCAGCCGCGGTCCGGATCGCCCGGTCTGACAGCCAGAAGGTGTTGAGCCAGCACGGCCAGGCCGGCGCGAGCCTGCGGATCGTCGCCAGCGCGGTGCCGTCGAAGGAGCTGATCACGACGCCCTCGACGCCACCATCGTCGCGCCCCCGGACAGCCCGCAGCGGCGCCAGCGCAGCCTCACCCAGGTCCTCCTTCAGCTCGACATCGAGAAACGCGCCGGGCGGGCAGGCGGCCAGCGCTTCGACGAGGCTGGGAATGCCGAACGCGGCCAGCTCTCCGGCAGTAAGCCGGGACGCACGGATGCGGCGTCCCTGGGCACGGGCCAACGAGGCGTCGTGGAGGACGACTGCGATGCCGTCCGCGGATGCCCGGAGGTCGAGCTCGAGCCCGTCGACACCGGGGATCGCGAGCGCCGCGGCGAAGGCCGCGACCGTGTTCTCGGGCGCCCGGCGGTGATCGCCCCGATGGGCCAGCAGGAGCACGGTCAGCCGCCCGGCGTCGCCGCGAGGTCCGGGCCCGTGACCGGGATCGCGAACGCGAAGGTCGACCCCACGCCTTCCTCGGACTCCGCCCAGATCCGGCCGCCGTGCGCCTCGACGACGTGGCGGGCAATCGAGAGACCGAGGCCGGTGCCGCCGGCACCGCGCGTCCGCGCCCGGTCGACCTTGTAGAAGCGCTCGAAGATCCTCGGCAGCGCGGTGCGCGGGATCCCTGGACCGTGATCCTCCACCGCGACGATCACCTCCGTCTCGGCGATCCTGACGATGATCGCCACGGTCGAGCCGGCCGGGCTGTACTTGACGGCGTTGTGGAGCAGGTTCAGGAGCGCCTGTCCCAGGCGTTCCCGGTCGCCGCGCACCATGGGCACGAGCTCGCGGGGCCCGGACCACCAGGGTGACGCCCTGGCGCTCGGCGAAGATGCGCATCCGGTCCGTCGTCTCGACCGCCAGGCGTCCGAGGTCGACGTCATCGAGGGCCTCGGTCGCGATCCCCGATTCGATCCGCGAGAGGTCGAGGAGCTCGTTGACCATCTGGACGAGGTGCCCGGTCTCGACCTCGATCTTCGCCACCCGCTCGGCGGCCTTCGGCGGCAGGGTGTCGGCGTCGGCGGCCAGCGTCTCCGCGAGGAGGCTGACGGTCGTCAGCGGCGTGCGCAGCTCGTGGCTGAGGTTGTCGATGAACTCGGTCCGGATGCGCTGCAGGCGCCGCAGCTCCGAGACGTCCTCGAGCACGAGCGAGACATCACCTCGCCGGCATCCGCCGGGCGCGGACCAGCAGCGTCGGACCGTGCTCGATCCGCACGGTGAGCTCGCCGACAGCCGAACCGGATTCGAGCGCGGTGCGGGCGATCTCCTCGACGTGGTGATCGGTGAACGCCTCGAGAACGCTCCGTCCGACCATCGCGCCCGGACGCCGGCCCACCAGCCGATGGGCCTGCCTCGTTCGCGGCCGTCACCGTGAGGTCGTGGTCGAGGCGGACGGCTCCGACGCCGACGAGCTCGACGAGGACGGCCGCGTCGCGCTGAGCAGCCGCCGCCCGCTCGTCGGCCGCCGCGATGCGCGCCTCGACTGCCAGATCGGCCTGCGCGGGCCTGGACGACCCCAGCCGGGCGCCGCGTCGCTGGAGCCATCCGGCGAGCAGGAGCAGCGCGGCCGCGACGAGGGCGAGGAGGGCGCCGTACTCGAGGAGCGCGCCCATCGGAGCTCGGGGCCGCCGACCGGCGCCTGCCTACCTGGTCCCGGCCAGGAGGCGCGCCTCGACTGCCTCGAGCGATTCGATCGTCCGCTCGCCGGTCGCCCGGACGGTCACCTCGGCGCCGCCCGCCGCCAGCGAGCGCGGGCTGATCGTGACGATCAGCGGCATCCCCAGCAGCTCGGCGTCGGTGAACTTGACGCCCGGCGACTCGTCGCGGTCGTCCCAGATGACCTCGCGGCCGGCGTCGCGGGCCTGGTCGTGCAGGCGCTCGGCGATCTCGGTGACGCGTGGGTCCTTCGCGGCCGACACGGTCACGAGGTGGGCCGCGTAGGGCGCCACCTCGGCCGGCCAGGCGATCCCCTTCGCGTCGTGGTGGGTCTCGACGACGCAGGCGAGGGCGCGCCCGACGCCGATCCCATACGAGCCCATGACGATGGGATGCGCCATGCCGTCCTCGCCGAGGTACGTCGCGCCGAGGGCGGCCGTGTACTTCGTGCCGAGCTTGAAGATGTTGCCGACCTCGATCCCGTTGCGCAGGATGACCGGCGATCCGCAGGTGGGACATCCGTCGCCCTCGCGGGCGTTGGCCAGGTCCGCGACAAGGTCGGGCGTGAAGTCGCGGCCGACGTTGACGTTGCGGTAGTGGAACCCCTCGCGGTTGGCGCCAGCCACGAGGTTGGAGGAGCGGGCCACCAGCTCGTCCACGAGGACGAAGGCGCCGCGGGCGCCGATCGGCGAGCCGTAGCCGGGCTCCATGCCGGCGGCCTTGATCTCCTCGACCTGGGCCGGCCGAAGGGCGCGGGCGCCGGTCGCGTTGGCCAGCTTCGTCTCGTTGACCTCCATGTCGCCCCGGACGATGGCGGTGATGAGCCGCCCGTCGCCGTCCACGAAGAAGGTCGCCTTGGCCGTCTCCTCGGGGCTGATCTCCGAGGTAGGCCGCGAGGTCCGCGATCGTGGTCGTGCCCGGCGTGGCAACCTCCTCGAGCGGGAGGGGCTCAGCCGCCGGCGGCTCGGACACGCGGACGGTCGCGACCTGCCGGTTGGCGGAGAAGCCGCACGTCTCGCACAGGACCAGGACGTCCTCGCCGTACTCGTTGAGGACCATGAACTCGTGGGCGCCCGAGCCGCCCATCATCCCCACGTCCGAGGCGACCGCGACGGCCCGCAACCCCAGCCGCTCGAAGATCCTGGTGTACGCCTCGTAGTGCTTCTCGTAGGCGACGTCGAGGCCGGCCTCGTCGAGGTCGCAGGTGTACGAGTCCTTCATGACGAACTCGCGGACGCGGATGAGCCCGCCCCGGGAACGCGGCTCGTCGCGCCACTTCGTCTGGAAGTGGTAGACCATCATCGGCAGCTGGCGGTAGCTCTTCACGAGGTCGGCCAGGAGGCTCGCGACGACCTCCTCGTGGGTCATGGCCAGGACCATGTCGCGCCCGCCGCGGTCCTTGAAGCGGGCCATCTCCGGGCCGATCTGGTACCAGCGCCCGGTCTCCTTCCAGAGCTCGGCCGGATGGACGACCGGCATCTCCATCTCCTGGCAGCCGATCCGGTCCATCTCCTCGCGGATCACCTGCTCCACCCGCTTCGCGACCCGGAAGCCGAGCGGCAGCAGCGAGTAGATGCCGGCGCCCAGCTGGCGGACGTAGCCGGCCCGGACCAGGAGGCGATGGCTCGGCATCTCCGCGTCCGAGGGGTCGTCGCGGAGGGTCGTGAAGAAGAGATGGCTCAGGCGCATACGCGAAGGATACCGGCGCGCCGCCCCGGGCGACGCGGTGTGCGCCGCCCCGGACGACGCGGTGCGCGCCGGGGAGCTCCTTGGGGGCAGGCGCGAGGGAGGCTCGAGCGCCATCATGGACACGGCAGCAGGGGGCCACCGTCTGACACGTGGCCCACAGCGGCCCGTCCCAGGAGGTACCCATGAGCGAGGCGCCGACGATCATCGTCACCGGGATGTGCAACACGAAGGGCGTCGAGATCCGGTTCCTCGCCGAGCAGGTCGCGGTGCACGGCGGCAGGCCGCTCATCATGGACCTGAGCCTGGGCGGCGCCGTCGACTGGGCGGACGTCTCGCTGGGCGAGGTGCTGGCCGCGACCGGCACGCTGCCGGAAGCCGTCTACGCGGCCCCCAGGGCGGCGGCCATCGACCTGGTCGGGCACGCCGGCGCGGCCAAGATCCTGGAGCTGCACGCCGCCGGTCGCTGCGACGGGATCATCTCGTGGGCCGGCGCCGTGGGGACGACGACGGCGACGATGGTCATGCGGGCGCTGCCGTTCGGCGTGCCGAAGGTGATGCTGAGCGACATGGTCGCCAGCGACATCAGCCGCTGGATCGGCACCAAGGACATCTGGATGGTCAACCCGACCGCCGAGCAGGGCATCAACGTCGTGACCCGGCGCGCGGTCGCGAATGCCGCCGCGGCGGTTGTCGGCCATGGCCCGGCTGCCCGAGGTCACGGCCGGTGGGCGCCCGCTCTGCGCGATCACGGCCTACGGCTCGACGACACCGACGGTCGCCCGCTGCTCGGCGTTCATGGAAGCGCGCGGCTGGGACGTCGCGATCTTCCACGCCGTCGGCGTGCCCGGAGCGACGATGGAGGACCTCGTCCGCTCCGGGCAGATCACCGCGGTCATCGACCTCACGATCGCCGAGCTGATGGGCGGTCATCTCGGCAGCGTCTACCGCGCCCCCGACACCTGGGAGGGCGTGCGCCTGACCGCGGCCGGCGAGGTCGGCGTCCCCCAGGTCGTCGTCCCCGGCGGGCTCGACCAGGCGTCTCACGGGGCCCTCGAGGTCGTCCCCCGGCAGCTCCTCGACGAGATCGCCGATGGCCGGCGCGCGGGCCACCAGGGCACGCGCGCGCCGTATCTCCACAACGCGAACGTGACGATCATCCTGCCGACGCCCGACGAGAGCGCCGAGGTGGCCGGCCTGGTCGCCGCGCGCCTCGGCCGGGCGACCGGGCCCACGGCGTTCGTCGTGCCCTTGCGGGGCCTCTCCGCCTACGACCAGCCGGAGGTCACCGCCACGCGCGAGCGGGGCTGGGCGGAGGGCAACGGCGACGGACCCACCTGGGAGGCCGATCCCGAGGTGCCGGCGTGGTCGCGCAAGGCGGCGATCACCTGGCGGACGGTGGCGATGGCGGTCGAGCCCTCGAACGAGCACCTCGACGTGCTCGCGGCCGACATGCACATCCTCGACCCCGGGTTCGCCGACCTGCTCACCCGGATCATGGGCGACATGGTCGACGGCACGTGGCGGAAGGGCGCCTATCGAGACCTCCCGGGCGTCGTAGCCTGACGACGACGCCCGCCGAGGTTCAGGCCGCGGCCATCAGCGCCAGCAGCACCCCACCGGCGACGACGCTGGCGACCTGGCCGGCGGCGTTGGCCCCCATCGCGTGCATGAGCGGGTAGCTCTCGAAGTCCTCCTCCTGGGCAACGCGCTGGACGACCCGCGCCGCCATCGGGAAGGCACTGATCCCGGCCGCCCCGATCAACGGGTTGAAGGTCCCGCCGGCGAGCCGGTTGAGGCCCTTGGCGAAGACCAGCCCGGCCGCCGTGTCGAGCGCGAAGGCGAGGATGCCGAGGCCGAGGATCGCCAGCGTGGTCCCCTTCAGGAACTGCTCGCCGACCATCGTCGACCCGATCGCGAGGCCGAGGAAGAGCGTGACGATGTTCGCCAGCTCGTTCGAGGACATCTTCGTCAGCCGCTCCACGACGCCCGACTCTCGCATCAGGTTGCCGAGCATGAGCGAGCCGACGAGCGGCGTGGCGAACGGCACCAGCGTCCCGACGAGCAGCGTCACCACAACCGGGAAGAGGATCCGGGTCCGTCGGCTCACCGCGCGGCCGCCGTACGGCATCCTGATCCGGCGCTCCTCGGGGCTGGTGAGGGCCCGCATGACCGGCGGCATGATCACCGGCACCAGGGCCATGTAGCTGTAGGCGGCGACGGTGATCGGCCCCAGGAGGTGCGGGGCCAGGATCCCGCTGACGTAGATCGAGGTCGGCCCGTCGATGGCGCCGATGATCCCGATCGACGCGGCCTCCTCGCGGCTGAAGCCGAGGAGGAGGGCCAGGATGAGGACGCCGAAGATCCCGAACTGCCCGGCGGCGCCGAGCAGGATCATCCGCGGGTTCTCCAGCAAGGGGCCGAAGTCGGTCATGGCGCCGATCCCGATGAAGATGAGGAGCGGGAAGAGCTCGTTCTCGATCCCCGCGTCGTAGAGGAGCGTGAGGAGCCCCTCCTCTCCGATCATCGGCGAGACGGGCAGGTTGGCGAGAAGACAGCCCGCCGCGATCGGCAGGAGCAGCAGCGGCTCGTACTCGCGAACGATCGCGAGGTAGAGCAGGATCCCGGCGACGGCGAACATCACCAGGGACTGCCACGTGAGGCCCGTGATCCCTGCGAGCAGCTGGTCGACGGTGGCGCCGCTCATCCGTCGCCCGCCCGGCTCACCCGGCGGCGCCGAGACGGACGAGCGGGTCGCCCGGTCCGACGGGCCGGCCGGCCTCGACGGCGATCTCCAGCACGACCGCGTCGCGCGGCGAGCGGATCGTGTTGCGCATCTTCATCGCCTCGAGAACCAGGATCGGGTCACCTCGACGCAGGGCCGTGCCGGGAGCGACGAGCACCTCCAGGACGACCCCGGGCATCGGTGCCGCGAGGACGTCGGCGCGGCCGCCGGCGGGTGCGGTCTCCGCACCGGGCGAGCTCCTGGCGGCGGGACCGGGCCTGGGTCCCGGGCTCGACGGCGGGGCGGGCTGGGCGATCACCCGGGGCAGAGGCGCCGGCCGTGCCTCCTCGGGCGCCACCATCTCCGGCGAGATCATCGCGCCCGGAAGATCGCCCTCCTCCTCGAGCGTCGCCTCGAAGGCCAGGTCGCCGACCGTGACCTCGAAGCGGTTGGCGGCGAGCTGGTGGACGTCGATCGTGTAGGTCTCGTCACCGATGGCGACGGTGTAACGGCGCATCGACTACCTCGCCCGCCGGCGCCAGGTCTGGCCCTGGCGCATCCGGCCCGCCGCCACCCAGCGGCTCGCGAACAGGAGGCTTCCCGGCCAGTAGCTGCGCATGGCGGGGGCGGCCTGCCGGCGCCGGGTCTCCGCGTGGCGGAGGACGGCAACGGTGACGGCGGCGACGAGCCGGGGATCGAGGCCCTCGGGCACGCCGGAGAGGCGGTGGGTGCCGGCGGCGCTCGGCACGACCTTCGGCCGCGGCACCGAGATGCCGAGGCCCCTCGTCCACGGGGCCCGGCGCCGTCGCAACCGCCGGCCCGACGCCATCGTGGCGATGCTCGAGCTTCAGGGCGAGCGTGAGGAGCGCCCACATGACCGCGAGCAGGCCGAAGACGATGCCCATCCCGACGACCGTGACGGCCAGGCCGAAGCCGAGGTTCTCCATCACTCGGCCTAGGCCGGGAAGAGGCCGTGCTTCTTGGGTGGGTTCTGCTGGACCTTCGTGCGCAGCAGCTCCAGCGCCCGGATGAGGCGCGGCCGCGTCTCGCGCGGCTCGATGACCTCGTCGATCTGACCCACGTCGGCGGCCCGGTAGGGATTGAAGAACGCCTCGCGGTAGCGGGCGACGTACTCCGCCTCCGCCGCGGCCGGGTCGGCGGCCTCGCGGACCTCGCGCCGGTACAGGATCCGGACGGCCGCTTCGGCCCCCATCACCGCGATCTGCGCGCCCGGCCAGGCAAACGCCACGTCGGTCCGCATCTGGCGCGACGACATCGCCACGTAGGCGCCGCCCATCGCCTTGCGGGTGACGATCGAGATCTTCGGGACCGTCGCCTCGCAGTAGGCGTAGATGATCTTGGCGCCGTGGCGGATCACGCCCCGGTACTCCTGGTCGATCCCGGGCAGGAAGCCCGGGCAGTCCACGAACGTGACGATCGGGATGTTGTACACGTCGCAGATCCGGATGAAGCGGGCGATCTTGTCGCTGGCGTCGATGTCGAGGACGCCGGCCATCACGGCCGGCTGGTTGGCGACGATCCCGACCGAGTACCCGTCGAGGCGGGCGAAGCCGACGACCGCGTTCGGCGCGTAGGCGGGGTGGATCTCGAGGAAGCTGTCGCGGTCGAACACCATCGCCAGGACGTCGCGGACGTCGTAGGCCTCCGCCTCCTCGTCCGGGACGATGGCGTTGAGCTCGTCGTCCATCCGATCGGCCGGGTCGTGGGGCGTGACCTGCGGCGGGTCCTCGTTGTTGTTCTGGGGCAGGTAGCCGAGCAGGAGCTTCACGAGCTCCAGGGCCTGCGGCTCGGTGTCGGCGACCAGGTGGGCGACCCCGCTCCGGGTGTCGTGGACGTCGGCCCCGCCGAGCTCGTCGATCGTGACTCTCTCCCCGGTGACCGCCGCGACGACGTCGGGGCCCGTCAGGAACATCGATGAGGTGCCGCGGGCCATCACCACGAAGTCGGTGAGCGCCGGCGAGTAGACCGCGCCGCCGGCGCACGGCCCCAGGATCAGCGAGATCTGGGGGATGACGCCGGAGGACAGCACGTTGCGGACGAAGATCTCGCCGTATGCCGCAAGGCTCGCGACGCCTTCCTGGATCCGCGCCCCGCCGGAGTCGTTGAGGCCGATGAGCGGGACGCCGCTCTCGAGTGCCAGGTCCTGGATCCGACTGATCTTGTTGGACTGGACCCGGCTGAACGACCCGCCGAGGACCGTGAAGTCCTGCGCGAAGGCGGCCACGCGCCGGCCGTTGATCTTGCCGAAGCCGGCCACGATGCCGTCGCCCGGGTAGCGCTGGTCGGCAAGGCCGAACTCGGTCTCGTCGTGGGTGGCCAGGGCGCCCATCTCCTGGAACGAGCCGTCGTCGAGGAGCAGCGCGAGCCGCTCCCGGGCGGTGAGCTTGCCGCGGGCGTGCTGCTGCGCGACGCGCTCGGGGCCGCCGCCCTCCAGCGCCCGCACCCGCATCGCGCGGAGGGTCTCGAGATGATCCGTCACCGCCCGATCGTGGCGTGATCGCGGATGCCGGCGCCACGGCCAGATGGCCCCGCCGCCGAGCGGCCCGGGGCACCTGCATCCCGGCCAGATGGCCCTGGGAGCCTCCCTCGCCATCCGGGCGGCGGGTCGACCGCGTCGGGCCCGGCGACCCCACCCTCGATGAAGGCGCGCCACGGCGGCAGCGCAGTGCCGCCGTCGGCGAGCTCGAGCCAGCGGATCGCGTAGGCAGCTTCGAGCGGATCCGACGGGGAGGGGCGGGACGGTCGGGTCGGCGACGAGCCGGCGCAGCGCCGCCAGCCGGGCGCTCTCGCGCTCGAAGGAGGCCACGAGCATCCGGCGATCGCGGAGTGGGCCCAGCTGCCGGCGGACCTGGTCGACGTCCGCGGCGAACCCCGGCAGGAGCCACCGGGCCGGCGGACGCCCGATGCGGGCCTGAAGGACCTCGTCGGCCCGCGCCGCGAGCGCATGCTCCGCCGATGGCGCCGGCGCGACCACGAGGCGGCGGCGCACCGGCCGTCGCGCCGGAGCACCGTGGGGCGCCTCGCGCGACGGGCCCGACGCGGCCGACGACGACTCGAGCTGGCTGACCATGGCGCGAAGACTGGCCCGGGCTGATGAACGGCAGATCGACCGGCGGTTAACGCTCTGTCGGCACTGTGCGCGCGAAGCCGTCCTGCGAGCCGTTAACAAGATCAACATACTGGGGCCATGCGCGACCACCATCGGCGTCTGTAGCGCTTCCTGCCGTGGACGTGACGCTCCTCGTCATCATCGTCCTGGCGCTCGCGCTTCGACTACATCAACGGCTTCCACGACACGGCCAACGCGATCGCCACGTCGGTGGCGACGCGGGCTCTGCGCCCTGCGCACGCGATCGCCATGGCGGCCGCGTTCAACTTCATCGGGGCGTTCGCCGGGACGGCCGTCGCCAAGACGATCGGGGCAGGCATCGTCGACGAGTCGACGACCACCCAGGCGGTGGTCGGCGCGGCGCTGATCGGGGCGATTGCCTGGAACCTGATCACGTGGCGCCTCGGCATCCCGAGCTCCAGCAGCCACGCCCTGATCGGCGGGCTCATCGGTGCCACGATCGTCGCCGCGGGGGTCGGCGCCCTCAACATCGAGGGGATCGTCAACAAGGTCCTGATCCCGCTCGTCACCTCGCCGGTGATCGGGTTCGCCGGCGCGTTCTCGCTGATGATCGCCCTCTTCTGGATCTTCCGGCGCGCCGATCGCCGACCGCTCGCGCGCCGCTTCCGGCGTCTCCAGGTCGTGTCCGCCGGGTTCATGGCCTTCGCTCACGGATCCAACGACGCCCAGAAGACGATGGGAATCATCACGCTGGCGCTCTTCTCGGCCGGCGTCATCGACTCGATCGAAGTTCCCCCCCAGGTCATCGTTCTCTCGGCCACTGCCATCTCGCTGGGCACCGCCGCCGGCGGCTGGCGGATCATGAAGACCATGGGCCACAAGGTCGTCGAGCTCGAGCCGATCCACGGCTTCGCGGCCGAGACGACGGCGGCCACGGTCATCTACACGGCGCCGCCCACTTCGGCATGCCGGTCTCCACGACGCACGTCATCTCCAGCGCGATCATGGGCGTCGGGACGAGCAAGGGCGCCCATGGCGTCCGCTGGGGTGTCGCCCGCAGCATCCTCGTCGCGTGGGTGGTGACGCTTCCCGCCGCCGCGACCATGGGGGCGCTCTCGTGGGCTCGTGCTGAACGCGCTCGCCATCAAGTGACGCACTTTCCGGAGGTTGCACCATGCCCCGCCTGATCCCGCGCGACGAGGCATTCCAGGAGATCTTCGTCAAGGATGGCGAGAACCTGCTCCTGGCCGCGCGAGCGCTCAATGACCTGTTCACCATCTTCGATCGCCTCGACGAACGTGTCGCCGAGATCCAGGCGCTGGAGCACGCGGGCGACCAGATCGACGCCGAGATCGCGGTGCGCCTCGAGCGCGCGTTCATCACGCCCTTCGACCGCGATGACATCCACGAGCTGTCGGCGCGCCTCGACGACGTCGTGGACGGCATCCAGGAGGCGGCTGAGACGGTCGTCATCTACGGCATCGAGGCGCCCACGGACGAGGCGCGGCAGCTCGCCGGCATCGTCGCGGCCCAGGCCGAGCAGCTGCTCTCGGCACTGAAGCTGCTCGATCACCTCGAGAATGCGGGGCGCCACCTCGTGCAGGTCCACGACCTCGAGAACAAGGCTGACGGCCTCTCGCGGGCGGCGATCGGCCGGCTCTTCCACGACGGGGGCGACCCCCTCCGCGTGATCAAGTTCCGCGACCTCTACATGGCCCTCGAGGACACCATCGACGCGGCCGAGGACGCGGCCGAGGTCCTCGAGCGGGTGGCCGCCAAGCACCAGTAGCGCCGCTGATCGGTCGTCACGAGACCTCGAGGACGTCTCGGCTGCTGGCGCCTTCTCGGCGTCAGGTCGGGCGGCGGAGCACGTAGCCGACGCCCCGCACGGTCTGAACCAGTGTCGGCGCTGCCGGGTCCGGCTCGATCGCCGTGCGCAGCCAGTGGACGTGGACGTCCACGGTGCGCGTCTCGCCGGCGTAGTCATAGCCCCACACCTGCTGGAGGAGCTGCTCCCGGGTGAAGACCTGCCCCGGATGGCGGACGAGGAATGCCAGCAGCTCGAACACCTTCGGCTTGAGCGGGACGACCTCCCCGTCGCGCAGCAGCCGATGACCGGTCAGGTCCACGGTCAGGTCGCCGACGGCGACCGTGGCGAGGCTCTCCGACGCGACCTGCTCCGACCGCCGCAGGAGCGCCCGGATGCGTGCGCTGAGCTCGCGAAGGCTGAAGGGCTTCGTGACGTAGTCATCGGCCCCCAGCTCCAGGCCGACGATCTTGTCGACCTCCGAGCTCTTCGCGGTGAGCATCAGGATCGGGACGTCTGACTCCTGGCGGATGACCCGGCACACCTCGATCCCGGAGAGCTCGGGAAGCATCAGGTCCAGGACCACGAGCTCAGGGCGGTGCTCGCGGAACTGCACCAGCGCCTCGCGTCCGTCAGCAGCCGTGATCACGCGAAAGCCGTCCGCGTCGAGCGCCTCGGCGAGCGTCTCGCGCAGGGTCGGCTCATCATCGACGACGAGGATCGTGCGGGCCATCGCTCCACAGGATAGGTCCCGCGGTTACCGGCGCGTTGGCGGACGGTTAACGAATGCGGCACGGTCATCCCACGGCCGGCCGCGGGTCAGGTGGGCGACTCCGCCTCCAGCGCGTGCGCCGCGCGGTCCAGGCGCTCGAGCGTTCGCTCGCGCCCCAGGATGACCATCGACTCGAGCAGCGGCGGCGTGGCCGTCTTCCCGGTGAGGGCCACCCGGATCGCCATGAAGAGGTCGCCGGCCTTCCAGCCGTTCACCTCGGCTGCGGCGCGCAGCGCGGCCTCCAGGCCGTCGACCGTGAAGTCGGCAACGCCCAGGGCTTCGACGGCGCTGGCGCGCAGCGGCAAGACCGGCCAGGGCTGTCCCCCGCTCCCAGCGCTTCGGCACGAGCAGGGCCGGGTCCAGGTCCACGGCGTCGCGAAACAGGAAGCGGACCTGGTCCCCGATCGCGCCGAGCACGGACATTCGCTCCCGGACCAGCGGGAGAATGGCCACGACCTCGTCCCGGGCCGGGTTGCGGTCGATCCGGCCGGCCGCCCACTCCGCCTCGAGGAACGGCGCCAGGCGGTCAGCCAGGTCTGCGTCGGGCAGGCGACGGATCCACTGGCCGTTGAGCCACTCCATGCGGACCCGGTCGAAGACCGCGCCGCCCTTCTGGACTGCTTCGAGGTCGAACCGCTCGACGATCTCTTCGAGCGAGAGGACGTCCTCGTCGGTGCCCGGCGACCAGCCGAGGAAGGCCAGGTAGTTCACGAACGCCTCGCGGATGAAGCCCTCCGCGATGTAGTCCTTGACCGCCGTCTGGCTCTTGCGCTTGCTCATCTTCGTCCGGTCCGCGTTGAGGATGAGCGGCAGGTGGGCGAAGACGGGCTCGGGATGGCCCAGGGCCCGGAAGAGGAGGATGTGCTTGGGCGTGTTGGACAGGTGGTCCTCGCCGCGGATGACGTGGGTGATCCCCATCGCCGCGTCGTCGACGACCACCGTGAAGTGGTAGAGCGGAGTGCCGTCGGCCCGGAGGATCACGAGGTCGCCGCCGAGCGCGGCGGCGTCGATCTCGACGTGGCCCCGGACGAGATCGTCGAAGGAGACGACGCCCGGCTCGATCCGGAACCGGATGACGGGTCGGCGTCCGTCCGCCACCCGCGCCGCGCGCTCCTCCGGCGTCAGCGTGGCGCAGCGTCCCACGTACCGAGATGGCAGCTTCGCGGCCTCCTGGGCCTTCCGGTCCGCCTCGAGCTCCTCGGCCGAGCAGTAGCAGGGATAGGCCCGATCCAGCTCGCGAGGAGGCCGGCCGCCGCGTCCGCGTAGAGGGGGAGGCGCGCCATCTGGCGGTACGGGACCGAACGCACCCCGCTCCGCGAGCCCACCGGCCGCCGGGCCCTCGTCCCACTCGAGGCCGAGCCAGTGCAGGTGCTCCAGGATGTCGCGCTCGAACTCGAGGGTCGAGCGGGCCTGGTCGGTGTCCTCCATGCGCAGGATGAACGTCCCGCCGACATGGCGCGCGTAGAGATAGTTGAACAGAGCGGTGCGGGCCGTCCCGATGTGGAGCGGGCCGGTGGGGCTGGGGGCGATTCGTCACGCGGGGATGGGGCATGCGCCGATTGTAGGGGCCGTCCCGCGGCATGGCCGGCGACCCGGGCGCCCGCGGGGTCAGCGCCGGCGCATGCCGTCCTGGCGCACGCCCTCCGGGACCTGGTGGAAGAGTGCCGGGTCGGCCTCGCCGCGCAGCACGTGGACCAGGCCGGCCGGCCGGAGGCCCAGCGTCGCCCGGCCGAACGGCCCATCCAGGGTGACGGCGTCGAGCGACGCGGACCGGGCCAGGATGGTGATGTGGGCGCCGGGCGTCAGGCCCCGGGCCTCGATGTACGAGAGGAGCGCTGGATCCTCCTCGGCCGCCTCGGTGATCCGGTAGACGGTTGCCCGCTCGCCCGCCTCGAGGTCCGCGAGCGGCACGCCCGGCGGCCGGCGCTCCGCGGCGGCGAGGTCGATCGGGTTGCCGTGCGGGCACGTCTCGGGGTGGCCGAGGAGCTCGTCGAGGCGCGCCTCCACGCGGGGCGAGATCGCGCCCTGGAGGCGCGCGGCCTCCACGTCGGACTCGGCCCAGCCGAGACCCACGACGGTGGTGAGCAGCCACTCCAGCAGTGCGTGGCGCCGGAAGATGGCGTCGGCGGCGGCCCGGCCGGCGGCCGTCAGGACCAGCTCCCGTCCCTCTCCCTGGGCCACCAGCCCGTCCACGCCGAGGCGGCGCACCATCTCGCTCGCCGCCTGGGTGGTGACGCCGACCTGGCGGGCGATGTGGGCGGTGGTGACGCGGCATCCGTCGCCCGCCGAGACGCGCAGGGCGAGGAGGTACTCCTGGGCGGCGCTGGAGAGGTCGGGCGGGGGGCGACGCGTCACGGGCGGATCGTACCGCGCCGCCACACCCGGAGGATCCGGGCGGCGACGGAGGGTCGGCCCTGCGTGGCGGACTGGGCGCCGGAAGGCCCGGGGGTGGGCTCGGCGGCGGCGCCGCCCGGCGGCGGCTCGGCGGCAGCGGCGCCGGGGTCGGCCGCGGCCGGCCCGATCGGAGGCTCGTCAGCCACCGGCCGCTTCGCGCGTGCCTGGTACTCGGGGCCGTGCTTCCGTGGGTCGGCGTACTCGCGAGGGTTCAGCGTCCAGTAGGTGCCGGACGACGGGCCGTACCAGCTCGCGCCGCCCCAGCCCGGCTCGAAGACCTCCTCGGCGTCGTCGTAGGAGGTCGATCCGAGCGAGGCCCTGCGACGCCCGGGTGCTCGCCGCGGCCGCGCTGGATCGGCTGCCGGCCGCGGGCGGCCGGCGCTCGGGCTGCCGGCGTTCGGGCTGCCGGCATCCGGGCTGCCGGCATCCGGGTGCCGCCCGTGGCCGTTCCCGGATGCGACGAGCGCGTGCCGGTTGGCCGCGTCCGGCGCGTCCACGCCGCGCTCGATCGCGGGGTCGTCCCGCCCTGACCTCCCTGGCCGGTCGGGGAGCCTCGGCGACCATCACTCACCAGCGCCTCGTACGCCGCCTGGATCTCCAGGAAGCGCGCGACCGAGCCCTGCCCGCCGTCGGGATGGTGACGCTTGGCCAGGACGCGGTAGGCGCGCTTGATCTCCGCCTCCGGGGCGTCCTGCCTGACACCGAGCGTGCGATACGGGTCACGATCGCCCGATCTCACCGGCCTGTCCCACCTCGTGCTGGCACCGCAAGGCGCCTTCCTCGCTCCCCGCAGCCAACCCCTCGGCGAGCCGCCGGCCCCGTCAGCCGATCAGCTCGCCCACCGGGGCGAAGTCGAAGCCCGGGATCGTCTCGGCCGCGATGCGCCCGTGCGGATCCAGCTCGACGGGTCGATGGTAGCGGCCAACGACCCGAAGGGCCTGTCCCTCGAGGACCCCGGCGAGGCGCAACGCCTCCACGCTCACCGCCCAGGTCGCCCGGTCGAAGCCCCCGCCGTCCTCGACCTTCACCGCGATCGCCGACGCGCCCGTGCGCCGGGCCGGGTCCGGAAGGACGGCGATCGCCCGGAGCCCCTCGGCCGCGCCCTTGACCACGAGGCGTCCCGGGAGCGCCTTTGCGAGCGAGGTGTCGAGCCGTTCGCGGGTCCCGCCCACCATCTCCGGGTGGGCGGCCATCGCGTCGCGGATCGCTCGGAGCGGCGGCGCCAGGCCCTGCCGCGGGTCGCCCGCCGGCACGGCATCCGGGTCGGCCAGGAACGCGTAGGCCCGCGCCACCGCTGCCAGCGGGAAGGCGTACGTCTCCACGCCGCAGTTGTCGGGCGCCGTGAGGAGCCGCTCGGGCGTCGATCGCGAAGGCCCGGGCAACGGCCGCCCGCACGGCGACCTGGACGGGATGGTCGGCGTTCCAGTAGTCCTCGAGGCTCCAGTCGCCGAGACGGGCAAGGAGGAGCATGGCGGCGTGGTAGCCCGAGCACATGTGGCGGATGGGTCCGGCGCGCTCGCCGTCCCGGGCCAGCCGCGCCGAGGTGAGGGGATCGAGCGGGGCGCCCTCCGTTCCGCAGGCCAGGAGCGCCTGGGTGAGTCCCGACCGCCGGAAGACGGCCTGCAGCGTCCGCACGTGGAGGTCCTCGCCCGAGTGCGAGCTCGCCATCAAGGCGATCTCCGCGGAGGTGAGACCGTAGTCTCGAAACCCACCGGCTTCCGCAAGGGCGAGCAGAGCGAACGGCTTGACGCCGGAGCGCAGCGTCACCTCGACCTCGGCGTCGCCGGCGACGTGGGTGACGCGGCCCGCCTCGTCCACCCGCACGACGTGGCCGCGATGGACGCTCTCCACGATCTCGCCCCGCACCTGGAGGGCCAGGACGGGCGCGGCCCGGCGCGGGCCGCGCGGCCGGGGCGCTGGCGAACGGATGCCCCTCGGGGGCCGGGCGGATGGCATGGTGGGCCGAGGATAGCGCGACCGATGCCGGGCGCGGCGGCCGTTGCGCCGCCGGGTGTCCAGGGCTTGGCGCCGTGGCTGGCCGGGGGCGACCCGAGCGGCAGTGTCCTGCGGGGCGCGCCGCCACGTCGTGCCCCGGGCGGATGCTAGGATCGGTCCGGTCGGAACCCCGTCCCGGGCCGCCGGCCGCGCCGATCCCCGCTGAACGCCCGAGGTGCGCGCCCGTGTCCGACAGCAAGCCCGCCCCGCCCAACCTCCACCTGTCGCGGCACCCGGCCGTCCTCCACAAGCTCGCAATTCTGCGCGACGAGAAGACCGAGCCGAAGAAGTTCCGCGAGGTCGTCCGGGAGCTCTCCTGGCTCCTCGGCTACGAGGCCCTCGCCGACGCCCGGCTGCGCCCGCTCCGCGTCCGAACGCCCCTGGAGGAGATCGACGCCCACGAGCTGGCCGACCGGATCGGGCTCGTCCCGATCCTGCGCGCCGGCCTCGGCATGGTCGACGCGATGCTCGAGCTGATGCCCACCGCGCAGGTCTGGCACCTGGGCCTCTTCCGCGACGAGCGCACGCTGCGCCCGGTCGAGTACTACAACAAGCTCCCCGACTCCGCGACGGTCGACCTCTGCCTCATCCTCGACCCGATGCTCGCGACCGGCGGCTCGGCCACGGCGGCAATCGACGTGCTCAAGCGCTGGGGCGCCACCCGGATCAAGCTCATCAACCTGATCGCCGCCCCGGAGGGCGTGGCTGCGGTGAGCGCTGCGCACCCGGACGTCACGATCCACTGCGCCGCCCTCGACCGCCAGCTCAACGAGCGGGGCTACATCCTGCCCGGCCTGGGCGACGCCGGCGACCGCCAGTTCGGGACGGGTCAGATCAGCTGACTGACGCGCGCGCCGCGGCGACCGCTCCGCGCGCGGCGTACGTGCTGGTCAGGACCTACGCGAGCGCCTCGTCCGCCTTGTCGAGGGCGGCGTCGATGATCGCGAAGCGCCTCGCCGAGCTGCTCCTCGGTGATGCACAGCGGCGGGTTCGTGTGGATCCCGTTGTTGGCGATCATCGTGTAGAGGCCGTTGTCGCGGAGGTGCTTCGCGACGGCCTTCATCTCGTCCGACGTGCCGTTGAACGGCGTCATCGGCGTCCACGGGTCCCGGCTGCGGACCAGGTCGATGATCCCGAAGAGGCCCAGGCTGCGGGTGGCCCCCACGCTCGGGTGCTTCGCCGCGAGCGCCTCGTGGTGGCGGCGGAGCACCGCGCCCATGGCGGCGGACCGCTCGATGAGCCCGTCTTCCTCGTAGACGCCGATCGTGGCCAGGGCGGCCGCCAGGCTCACCGGGTGGCTGCTGTAGGTGAGGCCGCCGTAGAACATCTTCGTGTCGAACGCCTCGGCGATGTGGTGGCGCATCGCCACCGCGCCGAGCGGGCAGGTAGCTCGAGGTGAGGCCCTTGGCCATCGTCATGAGGTCGGGCACGACGTCCCAGTGGTCGACGGCGAACCACTTGCCGGTCCGCCCGAAGCCGGCCATCACCTCGTCGGCGACCATGAGGATCCCGTGGCGGTCGCACAGCTCGCGCACGCCGGCCAGGTAGCCGTCGGGCGGGATGAGGATGCCGTTCGTCCCCACGATCGTCTCGAGGAAGATCGCCGCGATCGTGTGCGGGCCCTCGTAGCGGATCACGTCCTCGAGGCCGGCCAGCGCCTCGGCCGCCGGCCGGGGCTCCTTCTCGCCCCAGCGATGCGTGTCCGGGTAGCGGACGACCCCGTAGATCGCCGGCTCGTTGGCCCAGCGGCGCGGGTCGCCGGTGAGCGTCATGGCCCCGAGGGTGGCGCCGTGGTACGTCCGGTAGCGGGCGAGCACCTTGGTCCGGCCCGTGAAGTGGCGGGCGAGCTTGATCGCGTTCTCGACCGCCTCCGCCCCGCCGAGGGTGAAGAAGACCTTGTCGAGGTCGCCCGGCATGATCTCGGCCATCTTCGCGCCGAGGCGGGCCCGGATCTCGGTGGCGAAGGCCGGCTGGACGTACTGCAGCTTCGCCGCCTGGGCCGTGATCGCGTCGATGATCCGGCGGTCGCCGTGGCCGACGTTCACCGACATCAGCTGGCTGTTGAAGTCGATGATCCGGCGGCCTTCGGGCGTGTAGAGGTAGATCCCCTCGGCGTGGTCGATCGCGATGGGGTCGATGGCGCCCTGCGCGGACCACGAGAAGAACGTGTGCGCCCGGGAGAGGCGAACGATCTCCTCGCTGGCCATGGTTCCGGGCGCGGTGCTGGTGCTCATGAGGTCCTCCGTACCGGGCGGCGCGGGCCGTCCGCGTGGTCACGCTGGGGCGTCGCGGTCATTACAGCACGGGAGGGACACGCGGCGAGAGGCCCAAAGGACACGAGACGCCGGGCCGGCGCGGCCCTGCGCTCGCGGGCGAGACTCGGCGCCCGGACGTTGACGACCGGGTGCAGGCCGATCGTCCTGGTTGCCACGGCACCCCAGCCGCCCAGCCGGCCGCTGCCCCAGCGGTCCGTCCGGCAGGCTCGGAAGTCGCCGTCCGGACCTTGCGCGGTGGGCGCCATAATGACGACGATCGGTGGAACAGCTCGCGAGACGGGTCTGCCCGATCCATGCCGGCTGGCCATCGTGGCCCACGCGTCCTGCCGCAGCCCCAAGGAGGCACCAGCACCATGACGACCGAAGTGCGCCCGGAGGCCAGCGCGGCCCCCGTGAGCCTGCCCATCCTGTCCCACTGGATCGCCGGCGCACCGGTCGAGGTCCTGCCCGAGCAGACCGGCCCGGTGTACAACCCGGCCACGGGGGCGGTGATCGCCCGCGTCCCGCGCGGCGGGGCACCCGAGGTGGACGCGGCCGTGGCCGCGGCGGCCGCCGCCTTCCCGGCCTGGCGGGACACGCCCCTCATCGCCCGCAGCGAGGTCTTCTTCGCCTGGCGCGAGCAGCTCTGGCAGCACCGCGAGGAGCTGGCCGCCCTCATCACGAGGGACCACGGCAAGACCTACCCCGACGCCTTCGCCGAGGTGATGCGCGGCCTCGAGACGGTCGAGTACGCGGCCGGCCTCCCGGTCCACCTGGCGGGGATGATGACCCCCAACGTGGCCACCAACGTGGACGCCTTCACCCTGCGCGGCCCGCTCGGGGTGGTCGCGGCGATCACGCCCTTCAACTTCCCGGTCATGGTCCCGATGTGGATCGTCCCGATCGCCCTCATGTGCGGCAACACGGTCGTCCTCAAGCCCTCCTCCCACACCCCCGGGGCCACCCAGCTCCAGGCCGAGCTGTGGCAGGCGGCCGGCGGCCCCGACGGCACGTTCAACGTCGTGTACGGCGGCCGCGACGCGGTCAGCGCGATCGTCGAGCACCCGGGCATCAAGGCCATCCAGTTCGTGGGCTCCACCGCGGTCGGGAAGTACGTCTTCGAGGAGGGCACGAAGCGGGGCAAGCGGGTCGGGGCGTACACCTCGGCCAAGAACGCGATGATCGTCCTGCCCGACGCCGACATGGAGCTGACCGCCGACGCCGCGGTCGCCGCGGGCTACGGCTCCGCCGGCGAGCGCTGCATGGCCCAGACCCTCGTCATCACGGTGGGCGACACGGCGGACAGGCTGCGCCCGCTCATGGAGGAGCGGATCGCCAAGCTCCGGGTCGGCCCGGGCATGGAGCCGGGCGTGGACATGGGCCCGCTCTACACCGCTGAGCACCGGGCCTCGGTCGTGAAGTGGATCGAGCGGGGCGAGGCCGAGGGGGCCGAGCTCGTCGTCGACGGGCGGCCCTTCGTCCACCCGGACGAACCCCGACGGCTTCTTCCTCGGCGTCACGCTCTTCGACCACGTGACCCCGGACATGGAGATCTACCAGGAGGAGATCTTCGGGCCGGTGCTGGGCATCGTCCACGCGGCGACGTACGACGAGGCGATCGGCCTCATCAACGCCCACAAGTACGCCAACGGGACGGCCATCTTCACGACCGACGGCGGTGCCGCCCGGCGCTTCAAGCTCGAGGTCGAGGTGCCCATGATCGGGGTCAACGTCCCGATCCCGGTCCCGGCCGGCTATCTCTCCTTCGGGGGGGCCAAGGAGTCGGCCGTCGGCGACCTGGCCATGCGCGGCGAGGACGGGGTCCGCTTCTTCACCCAGCAGAAGATGGTCACCGAGCGCTGGCCGGAGCCCGGCCGCCGTCCCGGCCTCTCCCTGGTCTTCCCCGGCAACAGCTGAGCCCATCCCGCCCGAGCGCGCACGGCGTCCGACCGCGACCAGCGCGGCTGCCGGGCGCGAGAAGGGGGCCCCTCCGCGAGGAGGGGCCCCCTTCCATGTGCTCATGCGGGGTCGGTGCGACCCCGACGGCGCGGATCAGGCGGCCGGAGCCGCCGCCGCAGGAGCCATGTCCTCGATCTCCTGGCCCTTCTGCGGGATGAACGTGGCGAGAACCCAGTAGAGCACGAACCCCACGATCAGGGAGGCGATCCAGCTGTAGTCGTAGAACGGCTTGAGGAACGGGATGATCCCGTCTGCCGGGAACGGACCGCTGGCGCCGGCCGGCGTGTAGGCGCCGCCGATGCCCACGATGGCCCCGACGATGAGGGCGACGAGCGCCCGCCAGTTCCAACCGCCGGCGTAGCGGTAGATGCCGCTCGGCCGGTACAGGTCGGCCAGCTTGAGCTTCGTCTTCCGGATCAGCCAGTAGTCGGCGATGAGCACGCCGGCAATGGCGCCGGTCAGGCCGCCGTACGTGCCGAGCCAGGTGAAGATGTACAGCTCCGGCGTGGCCAGCAGGTTCCAGGGCATGATCAGGATTCCGATGATGCCCGTGATCACCCCGCCGGTGCGGAAGCTGATCTTGCTCGGCCAGGCATTCGAGAAGTCGTAGGACGGACTGACGACGTTCGCCGCCACGTTCGTCGACAGGGTCGCGATCGCAAACGTGAACAGCATGAAGACGACGACGAGCGTGTTGTCGATCCGGGAGACCAGCGCGGTCGGGTCCCAGATCGCCTCGCCGTAGACGACGACGGTCGCCGACACGGTAAGGACGCCGAGGAGCGGGAAGAGGGTCATGGTCGTGGGCAGGCCCGCGGCCTGGCCGACCATCTGCTCGCGCTGGCTTCGGCCGAACCGGGTGAAGTCCGGCATGTTGAGCGAAAGCGTCGACCAGAACGCGATCATCCCCATGAGCGAGATCGGGAAGACGGCCCAGAAGTCGGGGCCCCAGCCCAGGGTCCCGGCCTGTTCGACGACCGGTCCAAGCCCGCCGGCCTGGATGACCATCCAGATCATCAGGCCGGTGAAGACGACGACGAGGAACGGCGCAGCCCAGTTCTCGAACCGCTTCACCGCGTTCATCCCGAAGAGGATGATCAGGATGTTGACGGCCCAGAAGATGAGGAAGCTCAGCCACATCGACCATGGCTGCGCGGCCGCGTCGCCGATGCCGATCGAGATCGTGCCGGCCGAGCTCCAGAAGTTGTCCTCGCCGAGGAGCTCGTTGAAGATGGCGGTGCCGATGCCGAAGACGGCCAGGGCCCCGATCCAGGTCTGGATGCCGAACCACCCGCAGGCCACGCCGGCGCGCAGGAGGGCGGGCAGGTTGGCGCCCCAGACGCCGAACGCGGCGCGGGAGACGACCGGATAGGGGATGCCGTACTTGGTGCCCGAGTGGCTGATCAGCAGCATCGGGATCAGGACGATGAGATTGCCGAGGCCGATCGTGATGATCGCCTGGACCCAGTCCATCCCGATCGCGATCAGGCCGGCCGCCAGTGCCCATGACGGGATGTTGATGGACATCCCGATCCACAGGGCCAGGTAGTTGTAGGTGGTCCAGGTGCGCCTGGGGAGCGCAACGGGTGCAAGGTCCTGGTTGTGGAGCGGGGATCCCTCGAGCGACGCATCCGTGTCCGGGGTCAGCTCGTGTCGCCCGTCGGGGTGGGCGATCTCCTCCATCGTTGTCGCAGTCATCTACTCCCTCCGCAGTTGTCCCTCAGCGGTTGATGCCTGGATCGGTGAAGACGCGCCGCGCTTCGGTGCGGCCCTCCGCTTGTCGCCCTCCTCTCCCCTCTCGCCGACCATCGCGGCCAAGTTGTGGGGCATCCTACGCGGCCGGGCAAACCCCGGCATGGCAAGTGCGCACATTCGACGTCCCGGGGGCCGCCCCACCTGGCCCCGTCGGGGGCCCGTGCCGGGGGTGTATCCTCGGCCGCATTCCACCGTGACGACACAGTGAGGTACGGCATGACCCGGATCGTTCGCGGCGCGCTCCTGCAGGCGACCTGGACCGGCGACAAGGAATCGATGATCCAGAAGCACGAGGGCTACGCCCACGAGGCGGCCAAGCAGGGTGCCCAGTTCATGCTCTTCCAGGAGCTGTTCTACGGACCCTACTTCTGCCAGGTGCAGGACAAGAAGTACTACTCGTACACGGAGCGCATCCCGGACGGCCCGACCACGAAGCGCATGCAGGACCTCGCGAAGCAGACGGGCATGGTCCTCGTCGTCCCGATGTACGAGGAGGACGAGCGCGTCAACGGGCTCTACTACAACACCGCCGCGGTCATCGACAGCGACGGGTCGTACCTGGGCAAGTACCGCAAGACGCACATCCCCCACGTCGAGGGCTTCTGGGAGAAGTTCTACTTCCGGCCCGGCAACCTGGGCTACCCGGTCTTCGAGACCGCCGTCGGCAAGATCGGGGTCTACATCTGCTACGACCGCCACTTCCCCGAGGGTGCCCGCGCCCTCGGGCTCAACGGCGCGGAGCTGGTGCTGATCCCGTCCGCCACCAGCCGCGGCCTCTCCGAGTACCTCTGGCGGGTGGAGCAGGTCAGCCACGCGCTGGCGAACGGCTACTTCGTCGGAACGATCAACCGGGTGGGCGTCGAGGCCGAGATCGGTCCCGACGACTTCTACGGCCAGAGCTACTTCTGCGACCCGCGGGGCCAGTTCATCGGCGGAGTCGGCAGCCCGCACGACGAGGAGCTGCTCGTTCGCGACCTGGACCTCGACATGGTCAAGAAGGTTCGCGAGACGTGGCAGTTCTACCGCGACCGTCGGCCGGACATGTACGGTGACCTGACTCGCCCGTAGGGCGCGCACCGGGAAGGAGGGGCCCGATGGAGTTCGGCTTCACGATCAAGCCCGAGCACTCAGTCGAGCGAACGATCGCTCTCGCACGGCAGGCCGAGGCGGCCGGCTTCGCCTACGGCTGGCTCTTCGACAGTCACGTGCTGTGGCGGGACCCGTACCCGCTCCTCACGCTGATCGCGCGGGAGACGTCGACGCTCCGACTCGGGAACCTGCGTCACGAACCCGGCGACACGGGAGCCCTCGGTCACGGCGTCGAGCCTGGCCGTCCTCCAGGAGATCTCGGGAGGTCGCTTCGACCTCGGGATCGGCCGGGGCGACTCGGCCATCCGGGTCCTCGGCAAGGCACCCACGACGATGGCCATGCTCGAGGAGGCGGTCCACGTCATCCGGGCCCTCGCCGAGGGACGGCCCGATCGAGTACGAGGGTGCGACCCTCCAGCTGCCCTGGGCGGCCGGCCACCGCCTGCCGGTCTGGATCGCGGGCTACGGGCCGGTGGCCCTCAGGATGACCGGGAAGGATCGCCGACGGGGCGATGCTCCAGATCGCCGATCCCGACCTCGTGCGCTGGTTCGCCGGCCAGGTCCACGAGTCGGCCCGTGAGGCGGGGCGCGATCCCGCACGCCGTGAAGATCATGGCGGCCGCCCCGGCCCACGTCGGCGACCTCGCGGACGCCCGCGACCGCATCCGCTGGTTCCCGGCCCTCGTGGGCAACCACGTCGTCGACCTTGTCAACAAGTACGAGGGCGAGCTGCCGGAGGCGCTCACCCACTACATCCGCGGCCGCGAAGGCTACGACTACCTGCACCACGCGGAGGTCGGCAGCACGAACGCCGCCTTCGTGACCGACGACATCGTCGACCGTTTCGGGCTCGTCGGCGACGTCGAGGCCCACGTTGCCAAGCTCCGGGTCCTCGCCGACGCCGGCGTCGACCAGTTCAACCTCTATCTCATGAACGGCAACGAGGAAGAGCAGCTCGAGATCTACGGCCGGGAGATCGTCCCGGCCCTCCGCGACGTCCCCGCGGCCAAGGCTTGAGGAGGGTTCGATGCGCACGCTGATCAAGAACGGCCTCGTCGTCACGGCCGACGGGTCGTTCGAGGCCGACGTCCTGGTCGCCGACGGGAAGA
The DNA here is from genome assembly GCA_963739365.1 of uncultured Chloroflexia bacterium. Taxonomy (GTDB): domain Bacteria; phylum Chloroflexota; class Limnocylindria; order Limnocylindrales; family CSP1-4; genus CTSoil-043. Next base: position 71,791 of record CAVUAG010000019.1, read on the forward strand.
TCGAGGCCGTGACACGGCGGGCCGTGGGCGCGTCGAGTCGGCGCTCGCCGGGCTCGTCGTCGACGAGACGATCGACGCGACCGGCAAGTACGTGGTCCCCGGCGGCATCGACGGGCACACGCACTTCGAGCTGCCGTTCGGAGGCACGTTCGCCAAGGACACCTTCGAGAGCGGGACGAAGGCGGCGGCCCACGGGGGGACGACGACGATCGTCGACTTCGCCGTCCAGCCCAAGGGGCACGCCCTGCGCGAAGGCCTCGACACCTGGATGGCGAAGGCCGAGGGCCACGCCGTCCTCGACTACGCCTTCCACATGATCATGAGCGACGTCAACGACGCGAGCCTGGCCGAGATGGACCAGCTCGTCGCGGAGGGCGTACCCGACTTCAAGCTGTTCACCGCCTATCCCGGCGTCTTCTTCAGCCCGGACGACCACATCTTCCGGGCGATGAAGCAGACGGAGAAGAACGGCGGCCTCATCCTCATGCACGCCGAGAACGGCCCGGTCATCGACGTGATCGCCGCCGATCTCGTGGCGAACGGCACGACCGACCCGATCGGCCACGGCCTGGCCCGCTACCCGGGCCTCGAGGGCGAGGCGACCAACCGCTGCATCCGCCTGGCGGAGGCGGCCGGCGCCCCGGTGTACTTCGTCCACCTCTCCTCGCGCGACGCGCTGGAGGCCGTGTCCGCCGCGCGCCACCGCGGGTCGCCGGTCTGGGCGGAGACGTGCCCGCAGTACCTCCTCCTGTCGCTCGACGACCTCGGCCACGGGTTCGAGGGCGCGAAGTACGTCTGCAGCCCGCCGCTCCGGCCGAAGGACCACTGGGAGGATCTCTGGCGCGGCCTCCTGCGCGACGATCTCCAGCTCGTCGGCACGGACCACTGCCCGTTCGACTTCGAGGGCCAGAAGGAGCTCGGCCGGGGCGACTTCCGGAAGATCCCGAACGGCCTGCCGGCGGTCGAGGACCGGGTCGACCTGCTCCACCACTTCGGCGTCGTCGAGGGACGCATGACCCGCGAGCGCTGGGTCGAGATCATGGCGACCAACCCCGCCAAGATCTTCGGCATGTACCCGCAGAAGGGAACGATCGCGGTCGGCTCGGACGCCGACATCCTGGTCTACGACCCGAACCGGAAGCGAACGATCAGCGCGAAGACGCACCACATGGACGTGGACTACTCCCTCTTCGAGGGCTGGGAGATCCAGGGTGCGCCCGACCTCGTGATGAGCCGGGGCACGGTGCTCGTCCGCGACAACGTCTGGGAGGGCCCCGAGGGGCACGGCCGTTTCCTGCGCCGGAGCCGCGCCGACTACGTCCGGCAGTCCTGACGCGACGGTCTCGTCTCGAGCCGGGCCTCGGCCAGGCGGGACGGCGGCGCGACGCGTCAGGGCGCGGGGACGATCGGCCCCGCCGGCTGCCGCGCCCGGACGATCGTGGCGATCGCGGCCGCCCCGAACATCGCCGCGGCAACCCCGAGACAGATGAGCTGGCCGGCGTTCAGGCCGGCAAGGACCACCGGGTCACGCCAGGTCGAGGCAACGAGGCCGCGGCCGAGCGCCCACAGGCCCAGGCCCACGGCGTAGAGGCGGCCGTCCGCACGGCGGAGCGGGGTCAGGCGTGCGAGGGCCACGACCAGGAGCAGGACGGCACCGGTCATCGCCGCCTCGTAGAGCTGGGCCGGGTGGGCGGGGATCTCCGCGCCGGGGCTGCCCCACGGCCCGGGTGGGGCGTAGGCCGTCGCCCAGTCCGCGACGCTGGCCTCGCCCTGGCCAGAGCCGCCGAGGGCCTGCGCGGCCTTGCCCAGCCCCAGGACGAGGAGCAGCGGCGCGATCGCGACGTGGAGCCAGCGGCCCACCGGCGCGTCCAGCAGCGCGGCGACGTAGAGGGCCGTCAGCGTGCCGCCGACGACCGCGAGCGCGAGCTCCATGCTCCCCTGTGCCGGGTCGAGGAGCGCGCGCCACTCGCTGCCGTAGTAGTCGAGGTGGAGCAGGCCGTAGCCCAGCCGCCCGAGGATGACGGCACCGGGAACCGCGCCGAGGAGGATGAACAGGAGGTCGTCGCGGCGCAGGTGCCAGGTGCCCTCGCGCTCCTCCTCCGGCGGCTCCTCCTCGCCGATCCACTCGTCGTGGGCGGGCGTTCGGCCCGCGAGGAACGCCAGGACGAGGATCCCCATCAGCACGGCGGCGGCGATCCCCAGCGTCTCCCAGCGGACGGCGAGGTCCCCGAGATGCACGTACGGGTCGAAGTCGAAGACGACCACCCCGAGGATGCCCGGGTTCATCTCTCCCAGCCCAGCGCCCCGTGGACCACGCGCCCGGCCGCCACGGTGGCCTCCACCCGGATCCCGTCGGCGCCACTTGCCCAGGCGTCGCGCGCGACGGCGGTCGGGTCCCCCGAGAGGACCACGAGGTCGGTGCGCGCGCCGACCTCCAGGCGCCCGGCAGCGTCATCGCCGAGGGTCGCGGCACCCGCGGCCGTCCAGGCGTGCAACGCCTCCGCGGCGGAGAGCGCGGCGTCGTGCCGGAGCGCCGCGCGCACGCCAGCCAGCGGGGCGCCCGGAACGACCGGCCGATCGCTCGAGAAGACGACGGGGATCCCGGCCCCCAGGAGGCGCGAGAATGGGAGGAGGCGCCCGGCACGCTCCTCGCCGAGGCGGGCGCGGTAGGTCGGCCCGGCCCACGCGAGGAACTCCGGCTGCACGACGGCCGTCATGCCCGAGGCGGCCAGGCGGGTGACGAGGTCGTCGTCGAGGAGCATCGCGTGCTCGATCCGGTGGGCCATGCCCGCGGGCGCACGGGCGCGGCGGCGCAGGCGTCGAGGACAGCCACGACGGCGGCGTCGCCGATCGCATGCGTTGCGCTGGCCCAGCCGGCCGTGGCCGCGCGACGGATCCGCTCCGCGAGGGCGGCGGGGTCGTGGACGGGCCCGCCCGCGTGGGGGGCATCGTCGTAGGGGTCGCGCAGCCAGGCCGTCCGCGTCGTCAGCGCGCCGTCGGCCTTGAGCTTCACGTGGGAGAGGCGGACCTGGCCACGAACCCCGTCCGGAAGAAGCGCTGCCAGGTCGGCCGGGCTCGGGACGGGATCGCCGGGGTTCGCCGCGATCCGCGCGAGCCCCGGCATCAGCGCCACGGCGAGGGGCATCGCCCCGTTGGCCAGGGCATCGCCCCAGGCCGCCATCTCGGCCTCGACGCCGGCCGGTCGAGCCGACGTCGGCGTCGGCGACGCTCGTGACGCCGTCGGCGGCCAGGCGGGCTGCCGCGCGGGCCAGGGCGGCGCGGCCCTCCTCGACGGTCGGCGGAGGCATGGCGGCGGCGAACCGGTCCCAGGCGTCGGGCCCGCGCACGATCCCGGTCGGCTCGCCGGAGGTGTCGCGCTCCACCAGGAATCGGCCGGCGACGTCCGCCGTGGCCGCGTCCACGCTCGGCGAGCGCCAGGGCGAGGCTGTTCGCGGTGACGGCGTGGCCCGAGACGTGGGCCAGCAGGACCGGCCGATCCGGAACCGCCCGGTCCAGGTCGTCGCGCGTCGGGTCGTCGGGGCGGTCCCAGCCCGTCGGGTCGTAGCGAGCGACCAGCCACGCGTCCGGGTCAAGGTGCTCGGTCGCGCCGGGGATCGCCCGCATGGCCGCCCGCCGGTCGCGCCCGGCCACCAGCGCCATCCCGGCGACGAACCCCTCCCAGTACGGGTGGGCGTGGGGCTCCACGAATCCCGGCAGCACGGCCCGGCCGCGCAGGTCGACGACGTGCGAGTCCGGCCCCGCCAGCGCGAGCATCTCCTCGTCGCTGCCGACCGCGAGGATCCGCTCGTGGGCGTAGCAGATGGCGGTGGCGCGTCGACCCGCCGCGTCCGGCACGCCCGGGTCGCCCGTCGCGCGGCTCGCCGGCGTCGGTCGGCAGCGCACCATCGAACGTCAGGACGGTGCCGCCGTACAGGACCGTGTAGTGATGGGTCATGGCGCCCCGAGTCTAGCCGCGTGCGCGGGCGGCCGCGAAGTGGTGACCGCGAGCACCGCTGGTGGCGTCGGTTGCAGTGCGGGGGACTACGATGAGCTCCCAGCATGCAACGGAGGTACGGTCATCGTGCGACGGAAGCTCACGGCCATTCTCGTGCTCGCCACCGCGCTCGCCCTCGCGGCCCCGGTGGCGGCCATCACGACGGGCCAGCCCGACGACAACGAGCACCCCTACGTCGGGCAGCTCCTCTTCTACGTCCCCGACGCGGTCGACTCGCGCTTCACCGACCCGGGGGGCTGGTACACCTGCACCGGGACCCTGCTCAGTCCGACCGTCATCGTCACTGCCGGCCACTGCACGTTCGGGGTCGGCCTGGACGGGGTCTCGACGACGGATGGCGGCAAGGAGACGACCGCGGCCGAAGGTGGCGACGGCGGCAACGACATCTGGATCCACTTCGGCGAGGTGGCGAACTACGACGGCTTCCCGCCGAGCGGCGCCTACATCCCCGACGACAACCAGGGCCGCTACGACGACCGGGTCGAGTGGCTCGACGACCCGGCCAACGGATGGCATCGGGGACGTCGCGCACCCGCACCCGCAGTACGACGACAACGCGTTCTTCCTGTTCGATGCCGGCGTGGTCGAGCTCGACGCGCCAGTGGATCGTCGACCGCAGCTACGGCGGTCGTCGCCGGCCTCAACTACCTGGAGAAGTACCGCTCGACCGCCCGGAACGAGCAGCGGTTCGAAGCCGTCGGCTACGGCCTCGAGAAGGTCCTGCCGATCGGCGTCGAAGGTGGCGACACGCGGCGGAAGGCCGAGCCGAAGCTGAACAGCCTGAACGGCAACCCGCGCGACACGTACATCGTGCTCTCGAACAACAAGGCGACCGGTGGCACCTGCTTCGGCGACTCGGGCGGGCCGACGTTCGACAACACCACCTCGAACCTCGTCGTCGCGGTGACCTCGTTCGGGATCAGCCCGAACTGCACCGGGATCGGCGGCGCCTACCGGCTGGACCAGCCGGACGACCATGGCGTTCCTCGCGGAATACCTGGACTCCTTAGACTCGCCTCTCGTCACGCGCCCCAAGGCGGGCGGCGGCCAAACGGCCTCCGCCCGCCTTCGCTGTTCCTGCGGCGTGCCCGTCGGCACCGCCCAGCGCCGCGTCAGGCCGAGAGCTTCACCACGAGCTCGCGGACCGCGGCGGCCGAGTGGTCGAGGGCGGCCTTCTCGTCGGGCGTGAGCGAGATCTCGATCACCTTCTGCATGCCGCCGTCGCCCAGGACGACCGGGACGCCGACGAAGAGGCCGTCGTAGCCGTACTCGCCCTGCAGGTACGCCGCGCAGGGGAGGATGCGGCGCCGGTCGAGCAGGATCGCCTCGACCATCTCGACCGTGGAGGCAGCCGGCGCGTAGTAGGCGCTCCCGGTCTTGAGCAGGGCGACGATCTCGGCGCCGCCGTTGCGCGTGCGGTCCACGAGCGCGGCGATCCGCTCCGCCGACAGCAGCTCGGTGATCGGCACGCCGCCGACCGTCGAGTAGCGCGGCAGCGGGACCATCGTGTCGCCGTGGCCGCCGAGGACGAAGGCCCGGACGTCGCGGACCGAGACCCCGAGCTCGGCGGCGATGAAGTGCCGGAAGCGGGCCGAGTCGAGGACGCCGGCCATGCCGATGACCCGCTCGCGTGGGAAGCCCGAAGCCTGCATGGCGACGTGACACATGGCGTCGAGCGGGTTCGTGACGACGATGATGATCGCGTCGGGGCTGACGGCGGCCGCCTGCCTCACGACGGAGGCCACGATCCCGGCATTCTTCGCCATGAGGTCGTCGCGGCTCATCCCCGGCTGGCGCGCCAGCCCCGAGGTCACGACGATGATCTTGCTGCCGGCCGTGTCGGCGTAGTCGTTCGTGCCGGTGATCTTGACGTCGTACCCGGCCACGGGGCCGGCCTCGGCGAGGTCGAGGGCCTTGCCCTGGGGCAGCCCCTCCACGATGTCGACGAGCACGACGTCGGCGAGGCCGGTCTCGATGATTCGCTGCGCGGTGGTGGCTCCGACGTTGCCGGCGCCGATCACGGTCACCTTGCGACGCTGGACCTGGATCATGGCTTGGCTCCTCCGCGGTGCGTGCGGGTTGCGGCTGGGACGCGGCCGAGCTGCTGCGTGGATTGTACGGACGGTCCGCGGTCAGCAGGTGACACGATCGCACGGGCGGCAACGCGGAGTCGCGGGTGTTCCGAGTCGGGACGGCCGCCTACGCCTCGTCGAGCGCGCGCAGGAGGTCGGCGACCAGGTCGGCCGCGTCCTCGATCCCGACCGAGAGGCGAACGAGCGCCTCCGGCACCTCGAGCGGCGACGCCGCGACCGAGACGTGGGTCATGACGGCCGGCACCTCGATGAGCGACTCGACGCCGCCGAGCGACTCCGCCAGGGTCCAGAGACGCGTCCGCTCGGCGACCTCGATCGCACGCTCCCGCGCAGTCCGCCCGTGGCGCCCACCGGCGGCGGGGACGAAGCTGATCATCCCGCCGAACGCGGGTGCCCCGTCGGCGCTGCCGAGCCGCATCTGCCGCTCGGCGATCGCGGCGCCCGGGTGCGCGTGTCGTCCGTCGGTAATCCCGGGGTAACGAAGCCACTCCACGTCGTCGCGGGCGGCGAGCGCCCGGGCGACCGCCAGCGCGTTGGCGCTGTGGCGCTCCATGCGCAGGGCCAGCGTGCGCAGCCCGCGCAGTGCGAGGAAGCAGTCCTGCGGTCCGGGCACCGCGCCCATCGCGTTCTGGAGGAAGCGCAGCTGCTCGGCCACGACCGCATCCGACGTCACGACGACGCCGCTCACCGTGTCGCTGTGGCCAGCGAGGTACTTGGTCGCCGAATGGACGACGACGTCCGCACCGAGCTCCAGCGGCCGCTGCAGGGCGGGCGAGGCAAACGTGTTGTCGATGGCGACGAGCGGCCGCTCCCCGCGCGCCCCGGCGTGGGCAGCGCAGGCGTCGACGACGGCGGCAATGTCGGTGACCTTGAGCAGCGGGTTCGACGGCGTCTCGAGCCAGACCAGGCGCGTCCGCGGCGACAGCGCGCCGCCAGAGCACGCGCGCGGGATCGCCCGCCAGGTCCACGTAGCGCGCGTCGACGCCCGCGCGGCCGGGCCACATGCTCGAAGAAGCGGAACGTTCCCGCCGTAGACATCGTCGCCGACGACGATCTCCTCGCCCGGGGCGACCAGCTCGACCAGGGTGGCAGTCGCCGCCGATCCCGAGGCGAACGCGATCCCGAACGCCCCGCCTTCGAGCTCGGCCACGGCGCGCTCGAGGCGCTCCCGGGTGGGGTTCTGCGTACGGGCGTACTCGTAGCCGGCGTGCGGACGCCCGACGCCGTCCTGGGCATACGTGCTGGTCTGGTAGATCGGCGGGCTGACGGCACCCGCGACCTGCGTCGGGCTCGGCGCCGGCGTGAACGGCGCGGGTGGCGAAGGCGTCAGGGTGGTCGAGGTCGGGCATGGGCGGCATTATCGCCGCCCTCCGACACCGGCTCGCCGCACGTAGCGCCGGCACGGGGCGCCGTCGCTGCCCGTGAAGGACCGCTCGAGCACGAAGCCGCACTTGTCCACGAGGCGGATGGACGCCACGTTCTCCTCGTCGATGATCGCGACGAGGATCGCGGATCCCCAGCCGCTCCGTCGCGTCGGCGATGACGGCGCTCAGCCCCTCCGTGGCCAGCCCGCGTCCGTGGTGGCGCGACGCCAGCAGGCAACCGACCTCGGGCTCCGGGCCCCACTCGTTCTCCGGCGGGAAGACGCCCGCCGCCCCGACGAACTCCCCGAGCGGCCCCAGCGCGGGATCGGCCACCTCCATGATCCAGGTCGGGTAGCCGGCCGCGATCCCCTCCTCGATCCACGAGCCCAGGTCGCGCTCGGCCATCGCCCGCTTGTCCGCGACCGTCAGCTCCGGGTCGGCGTAGTCGCGCCAGAGGCCGACCACCGCGGGATCAAGGACCAGCTCGCGGAACAGGGTCTCGAAATCGGCCTCGCCGTACGGACGGAGGCGAAGGCGCGCCGTCCGCAGCTCCACGCGCGCCAGCTCCGCCGCCGACGGCTACGAACCGAGCCGCGGGTGGTGGCCCAGGTACTCGAGGATGTCGAGCTTCGTGACGATTCCGGCCGGTCGCTCGCCACGGGTCGCGAGGACGGCCGACGCGCCGCCCTCGAGCAGCGCGAACACCTCGTCCAGGGTTGCGTTCTCGCGGACCTCGGGGAGCGGCGGGTCCATCACCTCGCCCACCGTGCGCTCGACGATCCACGGGTCGCGATAGGCGCGGGCCAGGAGGCCGGTCTCGCTCACCGACCCGACGAGACTCGTCGATCCGCGCGTCCTCCCGGTCCTCGGAGACGGGCATCTGGCTGATCCCGAACTCCTGGAGCCGGCCGATCGCGGTGCCCACGGACTCCGTCGTCCGGACGACGACGACGTCGGGCAGCTGCTTGCCCGTGGTGATGGTCGTCGAGGATGTCGCGCAGGGTCACCACGCCGCCGGGCGTCGGGAGCAGGCTGTTCGCCCGCATCCACTCGTCGTTGTAGAGCTTGGAGAGGTAGTTCCGGCCGCTGTCCGGCAGGATGGCGACGACCACGGCGGCCGCGCCGGCTCCCCCGGCGGTCAGCTCGCGAGCCACCTCGAGGGCGGCGACCATCGTCGTGCCGCACGACTCGCCGGCCAGGATCCCCTCCTCGCGCGTGATCCGGCGGGCCATCGCAAAGGCGTCGAGGTCGGATACCCGCACCCACCGGTCGATCAGGGACGGGTCGAGGGTGCCCGGCATGAAGTCCTCGCCCACCCCTTCGGTGAGGTAGGGCCGGGCAGTGTCGCCCGAGAGGACGCTGCCCTCGGGGTCCGCCCCGACCACCACGAGATCGGGGCGCTGCGCGCGCAGGTAGCGCGCCGCGCCGGTGATCGTGCCCCCGGTTCCCACGCTGGCCACGAGGTGAGTGACCCGGCCCGCGGTCTGCTCCCAGATCTCGGGCCCGGTCGTGGCCTCGTGCGCCCGGGGGTTCTCCTGGTTCCAGTACTGGTCCGGCTTGAAGGCGCCGGGGATGTCGCGGGCGAGTCGCGCCGCGACCGAGTAGTAGCTCTCCGGCGACTCCGGGGGCACGTTCGTCGGGCAGAGGACGACCTCGGCGCCATACGCCCGCAGGATCGCCTGCTTCTCGGCGGACTGCTTGTCGGCCATCACGAAGATGCAGCGGTAGCCGCGCAGCGCCGCGGCGATGGCGAGCCCGTGGCCCGTGTTCCCGGAGGTCGGCTCGACGATCGTCCCGCCCGGGCGGAGGAGCCCGTCCCGCTCGGCGGCCTCGATCATCGGGAGGCCGATCCGATCCTTCACGGAGCCGCCGGGGTTGAACGTCTCGAGCTTGGCGAGCACGAGGGGCTGCTCTTCGAGCGGACCGATACCGCGCGTCAGGTGATTGATCCGCACGAGGGGCGTGTGACCGACGAGATCGAGGATGGATTCGGCGTACTGCATGGGCCGGCAGTATCTCACGGGCCGGGGCCGGCCCCCGCCGGAGCGGCGGCGCCGACCGATGCGCCGCGCCGCCGGGTCAGGCTCTCGGGCGGCCGAGGAGGAGGCCGGTCAGCCAGGGCCAGCGCCGGCGGCGGGTGGGAGGATCCACCGTGGACGGATGGATCTCGGCGATGACCGGGGCGAGCAGCGCCTCGAGGGCCTCGGCCGCCAGCCGAGCCACGGCCAGCTCCTCGCGAGATCCGGGCTCGGGGGTGCCGTTCCAGTCGGCGCCGGCGAGCTCCGCCATCGTGACCGGCGGCAGGATCCGGGTGGCAAACCGCTTGCCCCGGTAGAGCACCTCCGCGCCGGCAACGGCCAGGGGGACGATCGGCGCCCCGGTCCGCAGGGCGATGACAAAGGCGCCATGGCGGAATGGCGTCGGCCGGTCCGGCGGACCCCCGATCGTCCCTTCGACGAACGTGGAGAAGACGCCGCCCCGCTCGAGGACGGCGCGGGCGGCCGTGACGTGGACCTCGATTCCGACGCCGCCGCGCCAGACCGGGAGCACGCCGCCCACGATCCGCAGGAGTCGCTCCTTCCAGGGTCGGTCGAAGCCGGACGCGCCGCTCCCCAACGTCCAGACGCGCGGCTCGGCAGGGACGGCGTCGAGAGCCAGGAACGGGTCCATCCATCCGCGGTGGACCGCGGCAAGCAGGAGGTAGCCGCCGCCCTGGCGGAAGGTGCTCGCGACCGCGCGCGTCGACGCGGAACCCGAACGCGCCCACCAGGAGCACGCGGGCCAGCACGCGCACCAGCCTGTAGGCGACCCCCGCCCGGATCGCGGGCGGCTTCCCGAGCCAGTCGAGCCCCTCGCGGACGTCCCGCCTCGACCGGCGGACCTCGTCCGGCCGGATGTTCGCGTCGGCCCGTCGCCGCCGCGGGCCGGTCATTCCGGGGCGGCCGGGGGCTGTGCCACGTCCGGGGGCTGTGCCACGTCCGGGGGCTGTGCCGTGTCGCCGGCGCGGGCTCCGGGCCGGTGGCGCCAGGCGAGGATCGCCAGCGCTCCGAGAACGAAGGACGCGCTGATGATCGAGGCCGTGGCGAGCCCGCCGACCGTCCAGTTGTTGGAGCGGAGCGGCTCGAGCAGGAAGCGCGTCGTCCCGTACCAGACGAAGAAGAGCAGGGTGATGTCGCCCGGCCGCAGCCAGCGTACCCGGCGGGCAATCAGCAGGAGGACGATCGCCCCGACCGCCCCGGAGATGGACTCGTACAGGAACAGCGGGTGGAAGTGGGTGTCGACGGGTGTCGTGCCGAGCGGCGGGCAGGCCCAGAGCGGCGGTCCGGTTGATGCACTGGATCGGGATCCCCCAGGGGAGATCGGTCGGGGGCCCGTAGAGCTCCTGGTTGAAGAAGTTGCCCCAGCGGGCCACCGCCTGCATCACGAGGAGGCCGGGCGCGACGCAGTCGGACCAGGTCAGGAAGGGCTGGCGCTTCCAGCGCACGTAGATGTAGGCCACGACGAAGCCGGTGATGATCCCGCCGTAGACGCCCAGGCCGCTGTAGGGCGGCAGGACGATCGCGGGCAGGTCGTCCTTGTAGCGGTCCCACTGGTCGATGACGTGGTAGAGGCGGCCGCCGATCAGAGCCGCGACGGCGACGATGATCATGCCGTTGACCAGGAGGCCGGAGTCCAGCCCGCGGCGGCGCGCCTCGCGCTCGATGACCACGAACGTCGCGGCGAGCCCGAGGGCGTACATGACCCCGTACCAGTAGACGGTGAGGGGGCCGAGCGAGAACGCGATCGGATCGGGCGTCCAGTCGATCATCGCCGGGAGTGTAGCGGCGGTCGTCCTGGAGCGGTGGCGCAGCCGCGCGGCACCGAGGCGGCGGGACGTCGCCACCCCTCGGATGACGTGCACTGCTCCCGGCCGGCACCCCTCCGACGCGCCCTGCCTCCCCGGGTCCGTGCAACGAATCCAGGTCGAGCACGCTCCGCTCGACGCGCAGGAAGCCGCGCCAGACCCGGATCGGCCCCGAACGCAGCGTGGTCGGACCCGAAACCTTCCACGGACGGCCCCAGACCGGGCGGCACCGTCAGGTGCTGGGATGCGTACCCGGGCGGCGTGCGATACTCCCGGCCGCATGAACCTCGAGTACGTCTGGTGGATCGTGGCGCTCGTGCTCGCCGGCGTGGGCGTGCTGGCGTTCCTCGCGTTCGGACGGGTGCCCGAGATCGAGGACGAGAGGGACGGAGGACGAGGCCGCCGAGGCGCCGCCCGCCACGACGGATCTCGACGCGGTCAGGTCCGGTCCAGCGGGGTAGACCGTCCCAGGGTCCCCGCCCCTCAGCTCGAGGTCCCGGCGCGCGTCAGCGGCCGGCCGGGATAGCCGTCAGCGACCGGCCGGGATGGGCAGCGGGCGCCGCTCGAAGCGCGTCGAGAAGACGATCTCGGTCTCCGTGCGGTAGACGTGCCGCGTGGCCTGGATCATGCGAACCACCCGCTCGAGGTGGGCCGTGTCGGCCGCCCGGATCTTGAGGAGGTAGTCCGCGGAGCCCGCCACCCCGTGGCAGGCCTCCACCTCCGGGATGGCCGCGAAGTCGTCGGTGATGTCGTCGGCGACGCTGCCGGGGGCCTGGGTGACCCACATGAAGGCGAGAACGCCGAGCCCGACGGCGGCCGGGTCGACCTGGGCCATGTACCCCCGCAGGATCCCGCGGGCCTCCAGCTTCTTGACCCGCTCGTGCGCCGAGGGGCCGGTCATGCCGATCTCCGCCCCGATCTCGGCGTACGAGCGACGACCCTCCCGCTGGAGGATGTCGAGGATCCGGGCATCAATCGGACTGATCTTCGGGTTCACCTGCATGTTGACCCCAGTTCATTAGGCATATCGCCTTGACGAGCGCTATCCATTAGGCTATCATCGGCAATGACCGATCACATCGCGGTTACCAAGACGCAATCCGACGGAGGTACGGCGACGATGATCATCGCATCCGTGCTCGGCCTCCTGGCGCTCTTCTCCTTCGTCAGCATCCTGCTGAGCGACGAAGACGAGCTTCCCGAGGTCGACCCGCGCGATCGGCTTCCCACCTGGGCTCGCTTCGGCCTGCGCTGACCAGCCCATCAACAATGCGCCGATCGGGGGCCCCCGTCGAGGGGGCCTTCTCGATTCTGGCCCCTCGGAGCCCGGGAGCCTCACCATTGGTCCGCGGGCCGTCGCTCCGGTAGCGGACCGAGCGACCCGGCCGACAGGTGTGCCTCCAGGCAGGTGACCCCGTCCGGCCCGACCGTCGCGTCGTGCAAGGTGCCAGCCGGCAGGTCGAGCCGGTCGCCGGTGCGCAGCGCCACCCTCTCACCGCTGCCGGGCAGACCAAAGACGATGCTCCCCGCAGCGCAGACCAGCACCTTGTCGAAGGTGTGGGCGTGCGCGGCGTACGTGTCCCGGGGGCCATTCGCCCACGTACCGGGCCGCAGCCCCTCGGCCTCCAGCCGGGCGAGAAGGCCGGCCGTCGCGGCGTCCCGGCTCATCCGTCAGCCGCCGACGTTCACGCCGATGAGGCGACCGACCATGTAGGTGACGATCGCCGCGGTCGCCCCGATCCCGACCTGGCGCAGTCCCGAGAAGACCATGTTGCGGCCGGTCAGCAGGCTCACGAGCGCACCGAGCGTGAAGAGGGCGACCATGCTCATGCCGAAGCTCACGAGGAGGACGGCCTCACCGCCGCCGAACAGGAACGGGATGATCGGGATGATCGCCCCCACGGTGAAGGCGAGGAACGAGCCGCCGGCGGCGGACCACGGCGAGCTGATTCCGTCCTGATCCAGCCCAAGCTCCTCCCGGACCAGGGTCTGGAGGGCCACCTCGGGATCCTGGAAGATGTGCTCCGCGAACCGTCGCGCGTCCTCCTCCGGGAGTCCCTTGGAACGGTAGATCGCGACCAGCTCCTCGAACTCCTCTTCGGGGATGGCGGCCAGCTCAGCGCGCTCGAGGGCGATCTGGCGCTCCAGCACCTCCACCTGTGAGCGAACCGAGATGTACTCCCCGGCCGCCATCGAGAAGGCGCCGGCGAGGAGCCCGGCGATCCCCGAGAGGAGGATGATCGAGGTCTCGGAGGTGGCGCCGGCGACGCCCATGACGAGCGAGAGGTTGCTCACGAGTCCGTCCGACGCGCCGAAGACGATCGCCCGGAGCGTTCCCGCACCGCCGCGGTGCCAGTTCTCGGCCTTGGTGATCTCGGCCACGCTCGCCGCGACCCGGCCGCGGCGCTCAGCGTCGACGGTGGTGGCCGCCGCCTCGTCTCGGTGTGGCTTCTCCAGCCAGCGCCAGGTCTCCGCGTGGCGGTGCTCGTCGGCGGCCATGGCCGCCATCGTTGCCGTCATCCCGTCACCCGGCGCCATGGGCGCTTCCTTCGCGTAGCGCCGCTCGTCGTTGCCCTCCAGCGCCCGGACGAGGTCGCCCACAGCCCGCGTGCCGAGAAGGCGCGCCACGACGAGGATGAAGCGGATGCGCGGCCCTGGTCCACCGGGCGGTGGGATTGCCACCCCGGCCTCGCGGAGTCGGCCCTCCCAGACCTCGGCGTGGCGGCGCTCGTCGGTGGCAATCGTCCGGAACGCCTCGGCGCGATGGGGATCCTTCTCCATGCGCGCAAGGCTGTCGTACAGGTAGATGGCGGCGCGCTCCATCCGGAGCGCGGTCGTGGTCTGCCGCAGTGCGGCGGGGTCGGCGGGAGGGCTCGGGGTCATGCCCGGATCTTAGGTCGCCGGTGAACCCGCGTCCGTGTCCCGGCGCAGTCCCCGCGTGCTAGAGTGCGTCCCGCTCCCCCGGTCTCGGGCGGAGGCATGGAGGTTGTGCCCGATGGCCCCGCCGCAGCAGCCCAGCCGGCTCTTCATCCTGGTCTACCCCGAGCACGCGACCGCGGAGCTCGTCTACGAGAAGATCCAGGCGATGGACAAGGACGGCCGCATCCAAGTCCGCGACGCGGCCCTCGTCACCGCAGACGCGCAGGGCGAGTTCACCGTCGTCAGCACGCATCGCCACGCCACGAAGAGCTTCGCCAAGGCAGCGGCCGGAGGCCTCCTGATCGGCGCCGCGCTCTCGGTCCCGATCATCGGCCTTGCCCTGGCGGGCGGTGCCGTCGGATTCGGCGCCCACAAGGCCGACCGCGGCAAGGAGCAGGAGTTCGCCGACCGCGTGCGGGCAATCCTGAAGCCCGAGTCACTCGGCGGTCTTCGTCACGGGCGACTCCGGCACGGCCACACCGGACGAGATGATCGCGGAGCTGGCGCCGTTCGGCGGCGAGCTCGCCCAGAGCTCGATCCTGATGGAGACCGAGGAAAAGATGCGCCGGGCACTCCGCGAGGTCGCGAAGGAAGCCAGCACCACCGGGGAGGCGGAGGCTGCCCCCGCTCCCGGCGAGCGCGAACCGGACGCCTGATCCGGCACGCCGCTCCCCCGCACATGGACCTCCCTCCGCTCCGGTACCTGGTCGCGGCCGACGTCCTCGCCTGCATGCCGTCGCTCCCGGAGCGGCTCCGCCTTGCCGAGCGGACGCTCGTGGGGCTGGTCGAGGGCGCCGAGCTCCCGCCGAAGATCGGAATCCACCCTCGCCCGGCCGGCTCCTTCGCCCACGCGATGCCCGCGTACCTCCCCGGCCCGGCGAACGATGGCTCGCGCGACCTCGCGGGCATGAAGTGGATCGCCGGGTTCCCCGACAACCCGACCGACGGGCTGCCCGCCCTCCACGGCCTGGTCGTCGTCAACGACGCGCGAACGGGCGTCCCGCTGGCGATCCTCGACGCCGGGCCGATCACCTCTGAGCGGACGGCCGCGGTCTCCGGCACCGCAATCGCTCGCTGGACGCCACCGACCGGCGGCCGCGCCGCGCGAGCCGCGATCGTGGGAGCCGGCATCCAGGGCCGCGCCCACCTGCCGGTGCTCGGCCACCTCCTCCCCGGTGTCGAGATCGTGATCCATGATCGCGACGCCGAGAGGGCGGCGGGCCTGGCGGAGGCCGCGGGCGCCATCCCGGGGATCGGCGCGGCGCGGGCCGTCCACGACGCCCGCACGGCGGTGCGCGAGGCCGATGTCGTCGTGACCTGCGTCTCGTTCGGGCCGGTTCGCCAGGTGATGACGAGGGACTGGTTCGCCCCAGATGCGCTCGTGATCGCCGTGGACTACGCGATGTCGGTCGCGGCGGATGTCGCGCGCCAGGCGGGCCTGTTCCTGGTCGACGAAGCGGGCCAGTTCCGCGCGAATCGCGCCGCAGGTCAGTTCGACGACTACCCCGACCCAGTGGCGATCCTCGGGACCGCCATCCGCGACACGACTCCTCGCCCGGCGCACGGACGGGTGCTCGTGACGCACCTCGGCGTGGGCCTGGCCGATCTCGTCTTCTCGGAGGCGATCCTGGCGGCGGCGGCCGCGCGGGACGTCGGGATGCGGCTGCCTCGCTGAACCGGCCGCGCGCGGAGGCGCGTGGGAGACGCGCCCGAGAACCGGTTCGGGCACTATGCCCGGAGCCGGCGCGTGGGCGGCGGCGAGGAGAAGAGGGATCCCGTGCGAATCGTCGGCCGCCTGCTGGCGGGCCTGCTCATCGTCGTCATCGCCGTTGCCCTGATCGGCACGGTGGCCGTCGGCGGCCTCCTGGCATGGGTGAGCGGGCGGGCCCAGCCTCAGGGGAGCGGGACGCTCCAGGTCCCCGGGCTCGCGGCATCGGCCGAGGTGATCCGCGACGAGGCGGGGATCGCGCACATCTACGCCGACACGTCCGACGACCTGTTCTTCGCCCAGGGATTCGTGCATGCCTCCGAACGGATGTGGCAGATGGAGGTCTTCCGCCACATCGGGGCCGGCCGGGTCAGCGAGCTCTTCGGGGAGTCCCAGCTCGACACGGACCGCTTCATCCGGACGCTCGGCTGGCGACAGGCGGCGGAGCGCGACCTGGCGGCCCTCGACGCGCCGACGGTCCAGGCGCTTGAACGCTACGCGGCGGGCGTCAACGCCTGGCTCGAGCGGAGCAGCGGCCAGCGTGGCCTCGCCTTCGTGGTGACGGGGCTCCAGTCCGGCAAGGGAGGCGGCCTCGCCGGCTACGACCCGGAGCCGTGGACGACGCTCGACACGGTCACGTTCGGCAAGCTCCAGGCCTGGTCGCTGGGCGGCAACTACGACGCCGAGCTCTTCCGCCTTCTCGCCGACGCCCGCCTCGGCGACCCTGCGCTGACGGATCTGCTGGTGCCGGCGTACCCCGCCGGGGCGCCGACGATCACTCGCACGACGGACCTGGTCGGGGCGCACGCCGGGGAGGCGGGCACCGCCGCGACGGCGTCCGCGACGGGCGAGCCACCCGCCGTGGACGCGGGTCGACGCGGCCGGATTCGCCCGCCTGGCGGCGATCGGCGACAACATCGGCGCCCTCGCCGGCTTCGACACGGGCACATCTTCGCTCGGGCATCCCGGCGTGGGATCGAACAACTGGGTCGTGGGTCCGGCGCAGAGCGCCACCGGGAATGCCCTCCTGGCCAACGACCCCCATCTCGGCGTCCAGATGCCGAGCATCTGGTACATGAACGCCCTCCACTGCCGGGTCGTGTCGTCCACCTGCCCATACGACGTGGCGGGCGTCTCCTTCCCCAGCGCGCCGGGCGTCGTCCTGGGCCACAACGCCCGGATCGCGTGGGGCGTCACCAACACCGGCCCCGACGTCCAGGATCTGTTCGTCGAGACGCCCGACCCGGCCAATCCGGCCAACTATCTCTACCAGGGCACGTCGGTGCCGTTCGAGACACGGGAGGAGACGATCGCGGTCGCCGGCGGCGACCCCGTCACGATCACGGTGCGCTCGACGGTCCACGGGCCGATCCTCAACGACGTCGTGCCCGAGCTGGCCACCACCAGCGCGCTCTACGCCTTCCGGTGGACGGCCCTGGCCGAGACGGACGGGGCCCTCGGCGCCTTCCTCAAGATCGACGCCGCCAGCACGTTCGCCGAGCTCCGCGACGCGCTCCGCTCGTACGTGGCACCCGCCCAGAACTTCGTCTATGCCGACCTCGACGGCAACATCGGGTACCAGGTGCCGGGCCGGATCCCGCTCCGGCCGCAGGGCGACGACGGCCGGCGCCCGGTCGACGGGTCGTCCGGCGAACACGACTGGACCGGCTACGTTCCGTTCGACGAGCTCCCCACCATGTACAACCCGCCCGACGGGATCATCGTCACGGCCAACAACAACCCCGTCGACGCCGAGTACCCGTATCACCTCGGGAACGAGTGGGACTCCGGCTGGCGCGCGACGCGGATCCGGCAGCTGCTCGACGCAGCCGCTGCCGACGGCGGCGTGACCCAGGCGGATCTATCGGCGATCCAGAACGACGTCCGCCTCCTGCGGGCCGACGAGGTGATCCCCGCCCTCGTCGCGGCTTCGCCCACGACGACCGATGGCCGCGAGGTCCAGCGCCTCATCAGCGGCTGGAACGGCGCCTGCGATCTCGACAGCCGCGGCTGCTCCGCCTACGAGGTCTCGGAGTGGCGGCTCCTGCGGGCGCTCTTCGACCCGTGGCTGGGGACCCTCGCTCCGATGTACATGGGCTCCGATCCGTCGCGCCTGGCCCTCCGGGCGGCCGTGGCAGACGCCGGGTCGCCGTTCTGGGACGACCCCGGCACGGAGGCCGTGGAGACGCGCAACGGCCGCCTTGCTGCCGCCCTCGACGACGCGGGCGCAGAGCTGCGCGGGGCGATCGGCGACCCGTCCCGCTGGGCCTGGGCGCGAGTCCACACCACGACCTTCCGCGAGCAGACGCTGGGCAAGAGCGGGATCGCGATCCTCGAGGGCATGTTCAACGCAGGCCCGTACGGCATCCCCGGCACGAGCGACGCCGTGAACAACGGCAACCTGACCCTGGGCGCCTGGTATCCCGACCCGGACGAGCCGGGCGCCACGCCTGGGACGCTCATCGAGGCGTTCACGATGACGAACCATCCCTCGTACCGCCTGGCGATCGAGATGGCTCCCGGGCGGCTCGACGACGCGCGGATCATCATCAGCACCGGCCAGGGCGGCAACCCGGGCGGCCGCCACTACAGCGACCTGATCGATGACTGGATCACCGGCCGGAGCGTCCCCTTCCCTTTCACGCGCGATGCGGTCGAGGGACGGACGTCCACCCGACTGATCCTGGAGCCCTGAGCTTGGGGGCCGCTGGCGTCACGTCGGAGGCGAGGCGGACGCCGTCCCGGTCCCGAGACGCGGACAGGCCCCGGGTGGGCTCCCGGGGCCTGCGTGGATTCCGGTGAGAGGGCGACCTCGACGGGCCGTCGCGCTCAGAAGGGCCGGCGCGCCGCCATCGATGCGGACAGGTCCTGCTCCATGCGGGCCGTCGTCGCGAGCTGGGCGATGATCCCGGCCGCTGCGACGACGCCCCAGATGGCGATCCACAGCCAGCCCTCAGTGTAGATCGCCGCGATCGAGCCGTTGGTCAGCTCGTCCGTCTTCACGACCCCGAGGAAGAGGGCGATGCCGGCGGCCAGCCACGAGGCCCCGGCGAACGCGGTCAGGATGATCGCGACGTACTTCGGGGCGTTCACCACCAGCGCGAGGAAGCCCACGGCCACGCCGGCCGCCAGGGCGATCAGCGTGGTCACGAACCCGTCGTCCGCGAATCCGATGGCGACGAGCAGCCAGTGGGCGACCCAGTACCCGAGTGCGCCACCGACCACGGCGATCGCGCCCCACCAGTACAGGTAGCTGAGGACGGCGAAGACGATCGCCACCACGACCCCGACTCCGATCGCCAGGACGCTCCCGAGGAAGCCCTCGCCGAGCAGCATGGCGGTCGCGCCCGCGCCGACCATGAACCCCGTGAAGAGGCCCCAGATGGGCAGCAGGATCAGGAAGAAGCGGAAGCCCGCGAAGGCGAATGCGGCGCCGAGCGCGATACCCAGCACCCCGATGACGATTTCCTCGAGCGACATGCGCGATGACCTCCCTCTCGGCCGCACCGCCCCATCGATACCCTCGGAGCGAGCGGGCGGCCGGCCGCAGCATAGCGCCTTCGCCGTCACGCCCGCCAGGTGATGCTCGTGCAAGCGGTGCGCTGTGCGATGATCGGCGCCGACGGTGGCCCGGACCCACGGCCGTGGCGTTCGCGGTCCGGATGGAGGGAAGATGCGGCGCCTGATCGACTTCTACAGGCTCCAGATCCAGGTCATGCGGACGTGGCGTCCGAGCAGCGGCTCGCGCCTCCGCCGCATCGTCGCGACGCTGATCGTGAGCGCGCTCTCGTTCCTCGGCGCCGTCTTCCTCACCCCGGGCGTTGCGCTGGAGGCCGGCTCCCGGCCCCTCCTCGTCGCCCTGGGCGCCGCGCTCGTGCTCGGCATCCTGAACGTCGCCATCCGTCCCGTCTTCATCGCGGCCTTCGCCGGGGTCTCGGTCATCGCGGTCGTCATCGCCACCCTGGTCTTCCAGGTGGTGTCGTTCCTGCTCCTGCCGCGGCTGATCTCGGAGATCGTCGTGAACGGCATCGTCGCGGCCCTCGTGGCGTCCTTCATGTACGCGTTCGTGAACACCATCCTCACCGCGATCCTGTCGATCAGCGACGACGACTCGTACTTCGGGATGCTGATCCAGCAGCTCGCGGCCCGGGGCGAGGACGTCGTGCGCACGGACAAGCCCGGCCTCGTCGTCGTGCAGATCGACGGGCTGGCCCACCCGATCCTGACCCGCCAGATCCGGGCCGGCCGGGTCCCCCACCTCTCGTCCTGGGTGCGCTCCGGCCGCTACCGGCTCGCGAGCTGGGAGGCACTCCTGCCGCCGACCACCCCGGCGAGCCAGGCCGGGATCCTGCACGGCAACAACGACGGCATCCCGGCCTTCCGGTGGTACGAGAAGGAATCGGACCGGATCCTGGTCGCCAACCACCCGGCGGATGCCGCCGAGGTCGCGACCAGGATCTCGAACGGCGAGGGCCTGCTGTCGAACAACGGGGCGAGCGTCGGCAACCTCTTCTCCGGCGACGCCGTCCGCTCGTACATCACGATGGCCACGATCAAGGACAAGGGCCAGGGTCTCGGCAAGAGCCAGACCTTCTTCTCCTTCTTCGCCAGCCCGTACAACTACCTCCACACGATCGTCCGCACGGTCGCCGAGATCTTCAAGGAGTACCTCCAGGCGCGGCGCCAGGAGCGGGCCGGGATCGTGCCCCTGATGCACCGCGGGATGCCCTACCCGATCGCCCGCGCGGCGACGAACGTCGCCCTGCGCGACCTGTCGACCTCGCTCGTCATCGAGGAGATGTACCGCGGCGCCCCCGTCATCTTCGTCGACTACACCGACTACGACGAGATCGCCCACCACAGCGGACCCGAGCGGAGCGAGACGTTCGACGCGCTCGACGGGGTCGACAAGGCGATCGCCACCCTGGAGAAGGCCTCCGCCGCGGCGCCCCGCCCGTACAAGTTCGTCGTCGTCTCCGACCACGGCCAGAGCCTGGGGGCCACCTTCCTGCAGCGCTACGGGAAGACCCTCGCCGATGTGATCCACGAGCTGATGGGTGGCGAGGCGAAGGTCCGGGAGGCCACGGCTCGCGTCGAGGAGTGGGGCCAGACCAACGCCATGCTCTCGGAGATGACCCAGGTCAAGGGCGTGACCGGTGGCCTTGCTCGAACGGCCCTCCGGTCGCAGACCGAGGACGGCATCGTGGAGCTCGGTCCCAGCGGCGAGGCCGCGCCGAGCGAGCCTGGTCCCGAATCGGGAGCTCCCGCCGAGCGCGTCGACCTGATCGCCATCGCCTCGGGCAACTTCGGCCTCGTCTACTTCCCGCGCCTGCCCGGACGGGTGACCCTGGAGCAGCTCGCCGCGGCCTATCCCGGCCTGGTCGACGCGCTGGCCGTTCACCCCGGCATCGGGGCGATGCTGATCAAGTCCGAGAGCCATGGCTCGATCGTCGTCGGCCGCGCCGGGATCAACTTCCTCGAGGAGAACCGCGTCGAAGGGCGTCGACCCGGTCGCCCAGTACGGCGGCCGGGCGCGCGAGGCGTTCCTCCGCCTCGACGGGATGGACCACGTCCCGGACATCTCCGTGATCAGCCTCTACGACCCCGAGTTCGACGAGGTGGCCGCGTTCGAGGAGCTGATCGGCAGCCATGGCGGCCTCGGTGGACCGCAGACCCAGCCGATCATCATGCACCCGGCGGAGTGGGAGCTCGACGAGGAGATCGTCGGCGCCCCGGCCGTCTACCGCCAGATCCGCCGCTGGGCCGAGCGCCATCTCGACCACCGCTTCGGCAAGGACGGAACCGCGCCGGTGCTGCCGATGCCGGCGGGCGCGAGCACCGCGCCCGAGCCGACGGCCCAGCCCGCGACCTGAGAGAACCGCGCTCCGGCCTGCCTCAGCCCGGGTACGCGACGACGATCCGGCCGTCCTCGATCGAGACCGGGTAGACGGCGAGCGGCTCATCGGCCGGCGGGTCCAGCGGCTCGCCGGACACGAGGTCGAAGCGCGAGAGGTGAAGCGCGCAGGTGAGGCTGCCCGCGGTGAGGAACCCGCGGTCAAGCTCGAAGTACTCGTGGCTGCAGATGCCCTGCACCGCCCGGACGACTCGCCGCCAACGTTGACGAGCAGGAGCGGCTCGGTGCCGTCCACCCAGGCCATCCGCATCGTCCCCTCGGCGAGGTCCGCGAGCGGGCCGCAGTCGATCCGGCGGCTCACGCCGTCAGGCGGCGGGCGCCGCGCCGGCGCCGGCGGGACGGTCTGCGCCGGCACCCACCGCGCCGTCGCCCAGGGCGTCGGACCACTTGGCCTCGAGGAGCTCCCAGAGGCGCTCCTGCTCGGCCTCGAGCGGCACCCGGGCGACGACCGGCTCCAGGAAGCCGAGCGTGATGAACTTGCGGGCCTCGTCGGGCGTGATCCCGCGGCTCTCCAGGTAGAAGAGCTGGGCGGGGTCGATCGGACCGACGGACGAGGCATGGGCCGCTCGCCGGCAGTCCGGCTGGTCGATCTCCAGGCTCGGGATCGTCACCGAGCGGCTCTGCTTGTCGAGCAGCATCCCGAACTCGCCGAGGAAGCTGTCGGTCCCGCGGGCGGACTTCTCGATCGAGATGAGGCCCTTGATGTACGCGCGGGCGCCGTGCTGGAGGACCGCCTTCGAGAGGAGGTTCCCGGTGGTGTCCCGGCCGACGTGGCGCGTGTAGGCGGTCAGGTCGAAGAGCTGGTCGCGGCCGCCGAAGACGATCTCGACCTGCTCGACCTCGCTCCCGTCGCCCTCGAGGCGGTTGTCGATGCGCGAGCGGACGACGCGCCCGCCGAGCTGGGCGATCGCGAAGCGGAGCGTCGCCCCCGCCCCGATCCGCGCCGTCCGCTGCTGGAGCGCGGTGGTGGAGCAGGGCAGGTCCTGGATGGAAGCGAAGCGGAGGACGGCGCCGGGTCCGAGGTCGATCTCGGTCGTGCCGCCGAAGAGCGCCTGCGGCACGGGCTCGCCGGCGGCACACACGACGGCCGGCCCCGCCGGCACGAGCTCCTCCACGAGGGCCGCCTCGGCCCCGGCGTCGAGCCGGACCAGGGTCCGGGTCAGCAGCGCCCGCTCCGGTGTGCCGGCCCCCCAGCGCAGCACGATCGGGCGCTCCACCCGGACCCCGGCCGGCACGTGGAGGTGGATTCCCTGGCTCCAGAAGCCGCGCGAGAGCCAGGCCAGCTTCTCGTCGGCGGGAAGGGCAGTGGCGGTGACGGCCTCGCGGATCCCCGTGGCGTCGCGGGCCAGCGCGGCCCCCAGCGTCTCGAGGACCACGCCCCGCTCGGCGAGGCCGGGCGCGAGGGCAAGGCGGAGGACGGCGTCCTCGCGCAGCTCGATGATCCCGTCCGCACCGTCCGGGATCTCCCCCGCAGCGCCGGGCGCACGCGCGGTGCGAACGTAGGGGCTCGCACCGAACAGGTCGGCGGCGCGGAAGTCGACGTACGAGGTGTAGAGCTCGCTCGTCTCCACCGGGAGGCGGGCATACGCCTCGGCGGCTGCGCGGCGGTCCTCGCGGAGCCAGGTGGGCTCGTCCCGCTCGGCGCCGAGGGCCTCGGCGAGGGCGGCGTCGGGAAAGGTGAACGGGAGGTCGGCCGGGGTGCGCCGCGGGCGGGGCGCAGGCGGAGCCGCGGCCCGGGCCGGCGAGCCGGACTTCGGTCTCGGTGGGAGCCATCATCCGAGCGACCCCTCCATCTCCATCTTCACGAGCCGGTTGAACTCGATGGCGTACTCCATCGGGAGCTCCTTGGTGAAGACCTCGAGGAAGCCCTGCACCACCAGGTTGGTCGCCTCGTTCTCGGTCAGCCCGCGGCTCATGAGGTAGAAGATCTGGTCGGCCGACACCTTGCCCACGGTGGCCTCGTGGGTCATCGTCGTGTCGTCTTCCTGGATGTCGATGTAGGGGTACGTGTCCGAGCGGCTCTCCTCGTCGAGGAGGAGCGCGTCGCAGCGCACGCTGGCGATCACGCCCGTCGCCCCGGGGGCCACCTTGAGCGTGCCCGCGGTAGGTCCCGCGCCCGCCGTCCTTCGCTCACGGACTTGCTGACGATCCGGCTCCGCGTGTTGGGGGCCAGGTGGACGGCCTTGGCACCGGTGTCCTGGTGCTGGCCGTGGCCGGCGAACGCGACCGAGATCACTTCGGCCGTGGCGCCCTCGCCGCGCAGGTAGATCGCCGGGTACTTCACCGTCGCCCGGGAGCCGGTATTCGCGTCGACCCACTCGACCGTGGACCGGGCGTGGGCGTGGGCCCGCTTCGTCACGAGGTTGTAGACGTCGCGGCTCCAGTTCTGGATCGTCGTGTAGCGGACCTGCGCGCCCGGCAGCGCGATCACCTCGACGACGGCGGCGTGGAGCGCGTCGGTCGTGTAGATGGGGGCGGTGCAGCCCTCGATGTAGTGCAGCTTGGCGCCTTCGTCCGCGATGATCAGGGTCCGCTCGAACTGGCCGGTGTTCTCTCCGTTGATCCGGAAGTAGGCCTGCAGGGGGAGCGGCACCTCGACGCCCTTCGGGACGTAGACGAACGAGCCGCCCGGACCAGACCGCGCTGTTGAGCGCCGCGAACTTGTTGTCCTCCGGGCGGAACCACCGTGGCGAAGTACTTCCGCACCAGGTCGTGGTGCTCGCGCAGCCCCTGGTCCATGCCCATGAAGACGACGCCGATCTTGCTCAGCTCTTCGCGCACGGAGTGGTAGACGACCTCGGAGTCGTACTGGGCGCCGACGCCGGCGAGGAACTTGCGCTCGGCCTCCGGGATCCCCAGCTTCTCGAAGGTCTGCTTGATCTGCTCCGGAACGTCGTCCCAGGACTTCTCCTCGCGCTCGGACGGCTTCCGGTAGTAGACGATCTTGCCGAAGTCGATCCCCTTGACGCTCTCGGGGACCCAGCTGGGCATCGAGCGCTTGAGGAAATGGTCGTAGGCGCGAAGGCGGAACTGGAGCATCCACTCCGGCTCATCCTTGATCGCGCTGATCTCCTCGACCGTGGCCCGCGTCAGGCCGGCCTCCGTCTCCGCGAGGTAGGCGACCTCGTCGTGGAAGCCGAACTGGTACTCCTGGGAGACGATCTCCCCGCGGACGGGTGCGGTCATCGCAGCTCCTCGTGGCGAGCGGCAGCGGCGGGGAGGTCGTCCCGCGCCGCGATCGGGGCGGTAGGGTGGAGTTCGGCCGGTGGGACGCTGCCGGATGGGAACGCCGGGGACGAAGCCCCGGTGAGGACGCCCGGACCCGGCCGAATTCCGAGTTGAATTGTCGGATATCCATGCGCTGTCGTCAACCGGCCCGGCAGGAGCATGGTGGAACGACGGCACGGAGCTCCGCGTGAGCGGTATCGTCCCACGAGGGTGACGCGGCGTCGCGGCAACCCGGTACCATCCTTGGGCCGCTTCCTGCTCGAGGCCTCGACCGTTGATCGACCCGTCGCCCGGTGGCACTGCCTCGGTTGCCGAGGCAAGCCGCTTCCCGCGCCTGGCCCCGCGGTCACGCCGGGCGATTCGCCCGATCCCCACGGCCACCACGAAGACTTGGCCGCTCAGGCGGCCCCAGGAGGTACCTCATGAGTCGCGTTCGCCTGCTCCTCGGCCTCAGCGCCGCTGCCGCGGCGGGCGGCGTCCTGGCGTCGTCGCGCCGGAATGCCGCCAAGCGCGTGCCCTCGTTCCCGTCCGGCCCGGTCTCGCTGCCCGCGGACGAGGCGGCGGCGTTCGCCGCCCGGATGGCGGCCGCGCCGATCGTCCGGAAGCGGGACGTGGCCGTCTCCTTCGCGCCCACGACGGCCCGGGCGGTCGAGCCGCTCCTCCACGGCACGATGTACTTCCCGCGGATGCTCGAGGACCTGCGGGCGGCCGAATCGTCGATCAACATGCTGATCTACGGCTTCAAGCCGGGCGACATCGGGTCCGCCTTCCGGGACGTCCTCCTCGAGAAGGTGGCCGCGGGCATCCCGGTTCGCCTCTCGGTCGACGCCGTCGGCAGCGAGGTCCGGGCGGGCTCGAAGGCCCTCTTCGGCGAGCTCGTGGAGGGCGGTGTGCAGGTCGTCCAGAACCGCGGGATGTTCCCCGATGTCAAGGGAACGCTGGGCCCGGGCGCACGGATCGGCTGGCGGCGGGAGAACATCGGCCACTTCGACCACCGCAAGTTCATGGTGATCGACGGCCGCGTCGGCTACCTCGGCGGGACGGGGATCGAGGACCACTTCAACGACGAGCGGTTCACCGACGTGATGGTCCGCTTCGAGGGCCCGGCGGTCCGCCAGCTCCAGGCGCTCTTCGTGGCAGGCTGGCGCCACCAGGACGGCCCGCTCGACGCGGACGACGCGACGATGGCCCGCCTGTTCCCACCGGACGATGGCGCGACGGCGGGTCCCGGAGTCGTCCCGGCAACGCTGCTCGTGAACGTGCCCGGCACGGGCCACGTGCCGATCAGCGAGGCCTACGAGCAGGTGATCGACGCGGCCGCGCGGCGGGTCGACCTGGTCAACCCGTACATCTCGGAGAGGCCGATCCTGGACCGCCTGGTCCAGGCCGCGGAGCGGGGCGTGGCCGTGCGGATCGTGGTACCGGGCAAGCCCACGCCGCCGATGCCGGCGGCCGCGTTCCGCCACAACGTGCCGCGGCTCCAGGAGGCCGGAGCGACGGTCCTCTTCCACCCCACGATGGCCCACGCCAAGGTCATGGTGGCCGACGACGGGGTGCTCGTCGGCGGCTGCAACCTCGACGCCCTGAGCCTCTACCGCAACTGGGAGCTGAACCTGTTCCTGGAGGGCGCCGACGGTGGCCGAGGCCTTCGAGCGGGCGATCTTCGACCCGCTGGTGGCCGTCTCGACACCCGCCGAGATCAACCGGACGGCGGGCGGCAAGGTGTTCGACGCGGCCATGGACCGGATCTCGCCGCTCCTCTGATCCACTCGAAGGGCGCGCGAGCGCCCCTGAAGCGCTGATCGTCAGGCGCCGCCTGCCTCGGCGCCGCCTCGACCGCGGCTGCGTCCCCGTCGGCTGCCATGACCGGGATGCCCACGGCCTGCTCGGCCGTGGCCTGGACCTCGGCCAGCGGCTCGCCAACGTCAGGCGGCGGGACATCGCCCCGGACGCGGGCGCGCCGCTTCGCGACGAGCCCGACGACGGCGGTCGCGATCAGCGACACCGCGATCGAGATCGTCACCGACAGGACGATCAGGCCGATCATCCGGCGCTGGTCCTCCTGGACGAGCCAGGCGCG
Source organism: uncultured Chloroflexia bacterium (assembly GCA_963739365.1). Taxonomy (GTDB): domain Bacteria; phylum Chloroflexota; class Limnocylindria; order Limnocylindrales; family CSP1-4; genus CTSoil-043. The sequence goes on from CAVUAG010000019.1 coordinate 98,956, forward strand.
CGCCGCGCGGCCCCAGCGGGCAAGGTCACGTTCCTCGAACAGGGCCACGTCAACACCTCCGTGCTTGTGACCCGGAGCGTGCACGGCCCGGGCGAACCGGCCAAGTGCCGGATCGCCCGAAGGCACGCGCCGGGTCGATCGTCAGCCGGCCGGGGCCGGCTGGACGGGCGGCGTCGGGCCGCCCGGATCGGCCGTCATGGCGTCGGGCGCCATCGGCTCGGCACGACGGAAGCGCCGGGCCAGGCCCGACTTGCCGCCGTCGACGAGGGAGTACAGGACGGGGATCACGAGGAGAGTCAGGAAGGTCGACGAGAAGAGCCCGCCGATGACGACGGTGCCCAGCTCCGCCGCGATGATCGAGCCCTCGGAGAGGCCGGCGGCCAGCGGGATCAGGGCCAGGATCGTCGCGATCGCCGTCATCAGGATCGGGCGCACTCGCGTCCGGCCGCCCTCGATGAGGGCGTCCTTCGTGGAGTGGCCCTCGCTCCGCAGCCGCTCGACGAGGTCGAGCAGGACGATGGCGTTGGTGACCACGATCCCGATGAGCATCAGGAACCCGATGAGGGCGCTGACGCCGATCGGCTTGCCGGTCAGGTAGAGCGCCGGGAAGGCGCCGATCAGGGCCAGCGGGAGGCTGAACAGGATGATGAAGGGCGTGACGAGCGAGTTGAAGGTCAGGACCATCATCACGTAGACAAGCAGGATGGCGACGCCCATCGAGACGAAGAGGTTGCCGAACGCCTCGTTCATCTGCTCGGTGACGCCGGCCAGGGTGATCGTGACGCCGGCCGGGATCGCGCCGCTCGCCTGGAGGTCGTCGATCTCCTGCTGAACCTCCATGGAGACCGCCCCGGTGTCGTCGCTGGCGATCTCGGCCGAGACGGTGGCCGCAGGGGATTGGTCGACGCGGGTGATGCTGCCCTGGGCATCGACCTCGTCGACCGCGGCGATCGTCTCGAGAGGAACGGTGACGGTCGTGCCGACCGGCAGCGCCCGCAGCGTCTCGACGCTCGTGACGAGCTCCGGGTCAACCTGGACGGCAACCGGCATCGGCTCGCCGCCCTCGCCGGGCGGGATCGTGGTGGGCTGAGTGCCGACGAGGATCGCGCGGACCTCGCCGGCGACCTGGGCCGCGGTGAGGCCGACGCCGATCGCCTTGTTGGGATCGACAACGACCTGGACTTCGGGCGTCCCCTTCGAAAGGTCGGACTTGAGGTTGAGGAGGTCGTCGTTGTCGGAGAGGGCCGCCATCACCTCGTCGGTGGCCACGGCGACGTCATCGGGGTTCTCGGAGCTGACCACGACGTTCAGGCCATTCGAGCTGAACCCGGCCGTCTGGGCAACGGCGACGTCGTAGCCGTCGGTCTTGACCGGGGCGAGGTCGTTCGAGAGCTTCTGCGCATAGGTCGTCAGGTCGACCTCAGCCGAGAGTCGAACCGTGAGCGTGGCGCTGTTGGCCGGCCGGCCGCTGAGGGCGGCCTGGACGGTGCCGAAGCTCGTGTCCCCTTCGCCCGGGACGCTGGTCTGGACCGCCTCGACCTCGGGGTCGGCGAGGAGGATGGTCTCGGCCTCGATCGCCCGGTCGAGCACGGCCTCCGAGCTGGTGCCGGCCGGTGGGGCGACTGTCACCTGCAGGAGGTTCTCCCCTCCGGCATCGATGAACTGCGTCGGGAGGAGCGGGACGAGGGCCGTCGCCCCGATGAAGAGGATCGTCGAGATCGCCAGGACGGCCCACTTCGTGGCCCGGCCCCGCAGGACGAAATGGATCGTCGGCGTGTAGGCACGGATCCAGGGGGAGTTCTTCGGCTCGCCGTCCTCGTCGACGTTGAGCTTGACCTGCCCGATGAACATGTAGGCGAGCACGGGTACCACGGTGAGGGCCACGACGAGCGAAGCCAGTAGCGCGAACGTGACGGTCAAGGCGAAGGGCAGGAAGAGCTGACTGACGATGCCGCCGACCAGGCCCAGGGGCAGGAAGACGGCAACGGTCGTGAGCGTCGCCGACGTGATCGCCCCGGCCACCTCGCGCGGACCCCGCAGGGAGGCGGTCAGGCGGTCGTCGCCCAGTGCCCGGTGGCGATAGATGTTCTCCAGGACGACGATCGCGTCGTCGACCACGCGCCCGACCGCGACCGCGAGGCCGCCCAGGGTCATGACGTTGATCGTGACGCCGGTGATCTGCATGACCACGAGCGCGGTCAACACGGACAGCGGGATGCTGACCGCGGCGACCAGCGTCGCCCGGATGCTGAAGAGGAACAGGAAGATCGTCAGGATCGCGAAGAACGCCCCCAGGCCGCCCTCCTTGAGCAGGCCGTCGCGGGAATCCTTGATGAAGGTGGAGAGGTCGGAGATCACCGTGATCGAGACAGTCTCGGCATTCGCGGCGCCGATCGCCTCGAGCTCGGCCGTGACCGCGTCGGCGACCTCGACCGTGTTCGCCGTCGATGTCTTGGTGACGGTCAGCGTCAGCGAGGGCACGCCGTCGGTGCGGGCATAGCCGGTCGTCGCAACGCCGGCTTCCTCGACGGTCGCGATGTCCTTGAGGAAGATCGGCGTCGGCTCGACGGGCACGGTCGGCACCGCGCCCGGGTCGGTTCCGGGCGGCACGACCGGCAGGGTCGGGGCGGTGCCAGGGATCGCGGGCGCGAGTCGTCGGCAGCTTGACGCCGACGACGAGGTTCTCGATCTGGGCGATCGAGCTGATCACCCCGATCGTCGACACGGGAATGTTCGTGCCGTCGGACGAGATCTGGCCCGACGGCAGGGTCAGGTTGTTGGCGGTGAGGATGCCCGTGACCTGCGCGACCGAGATGCCCGTCTCGATGAGCTTCGCCGGGTCGAGCGTGACGACCGCCTGCGTCTCGAGCCCGCCGGTCAGGTCGACGGTCGCCACGCCGTCGATCGCCTGCAGCGCGGGCACAACGTCGTTCCGGGCGACCTCGGCGGCGGCGTCGAGGCCGTCTTCACCGGCGCCGGCGACAGACGCGATGATCACCGGCGAGGCGTTGATGTTGAGGGCGGCAACCTGCGGGGCGACGCCCGGGGGCAGGCCGGCCGTCTGGAGGTTCTGCTCGATCGTCGAGCGCACTTCCTTGACGTCGGTGCCGAACTCGAACTGGGCGACCACGATCGCGATGGAGTTGGCCGATGACGACGACAGCGCCTCCAGGCGCGGCACACCCGCGATGGCCTGTTCGATCGGCTTCGTGACCTGCTCCGTGACGTCCGCCGCGCCGACACCCGGATAGGGGGCGATCACGGTGATCACGGGGAAGTCGATGTCGGGCAGCAGCTCCTGCTGGAGGCTGCCCCAGGCCGAGATGCCGGCGAAGAAGAGCCCGACCGCGAGGAGGAGCGTGACGCTCCGCTTGGCGACCGACAGCTCGGTAAGACGGCTCACGCGGGTTCTCCTTCAGTGGCGAGGGACGCAGGTGGGGCGGCCGCCGTTCGGGCGGCCGCGGCGGCGAGGACGTCGAGGGCCCGACCGATGACGCCGAGGTCGGCAGCGTCGATGCGGGCGAGGAGGGTCCGGATCTGCCCCTCGTTCAGCTCGCGGAAGAGCTCGAGCTGGGTCGTCCCGGCGTCGGTCAGCCACAGGACCACGTGGCGCCGGTCAGCCGGGTCGTCCTTGCGATCCAACAGGCCTTGGTCGACCAGCCGGTCGACCACGCCGCTGACCGTCGAGAGCGAGACGCCGAGGCGCGCCGAGAGGTCCGACATCCGGAGGCCGGGCGCGGCCTGGACGAGGTAGAGCGCCTTCGCCTGCGACATCGTCACGCCCACCTCGAGCAACTCGGGGGCATGGGCCGCGGCCACGCTGTGCATCATCGCCTCGAAGGTGGCCACGATCCGGGCGATGACAGCCTCGCGAGCTGGATCGACGCGACCATCGTAGGGCACCGGGACTTCAGGCAAATCATTTGCTCCATGCAAAGTGTTGACTTGACGACAAGAATATCGGATCAGCGAAGAATTGGGGCTCGAGCCGATAGTCCGGCCTCGTCTCCGGGCGTTCGGGTGGGCTCCGACGGGGCGTGGGTGCGGCGTCGGCATGACTCGACCGGCTAGGATCCGCGCCATGTCCGCCCCGCGCTCACTGTCCCAGGCCATCGCGCGACGATTCCTGGTGCTCCGGCATCTCCTCGCCCCGGCGCGGTCGCTGCCGGACACCGAGGAGAGCGTTCTCGCGGTCGTTGACCGCCTCGGCTCGCTGCAGTTCGACCCGCTCGAGGTGGCCGGCCGCAACCACGACCTCGTGCTCCACGCGCGCGTCGCCGGCTACCGGCGACCGTGGACCGACCACCTGCTGTACGACCGCCGCCTCCTCTTCGAGGCCTACAACAAGGGTCTCAGCATCCTCCCGACCCGCGAGCTGCCCTGGCACCGCCTCACCTGGGACCGGGCACGCCGTGCCCACGAAGGCGAGACCTTCAGGGACCACGGCGACCACGTCGTCGAGCTCCTCGAGCGGATCCGGCGCGACGGCCCGATCTCCACAGCCGACCTCGACCGCAGCGAGGCGATCGACTGGTACTGGGGACCCACGCTGAAGTCGCGCGCCGTCCTCGAGGCGCTGGCCGAGGCCGGCATCCTCGGCATCGCCCGCCGCGAGGGCAACCGCCGCTACTACGACCTCGCCGAGCGCCTCTTCCCGGCCGGCCTGCTCCAGGAACGCGTTCCCGAGCGCGAGCAGATCCTCCATCGCCTGCTCAGCCGGTACCGGGCCCACGGCCTGCTGGGCGCGACAGGCCAGGCCGAGATCTTCCTCGGGCTCAGGCCGGTCGCACCCGTCGAAGACGGGTCGCCGCACCCGCGGCGAGCCCCACTGCTCGCCGAGCTCGTCGAACGCGGCGAGCTCCTGCCGGTCGCGATCGAGGGCATCCGCGGCGTCCACCACGTGGTCACCGACGAGCTGCCGCTCCTCGCCCAGGCCGAGCGCGAGGTCGCCGACGGGACGCCCGCCGGGCGGCGCCCCGCGGACCGTCACGTTCCTCGCCCCGCTCGACCCGCTGGCCTGGGACCGCAACCTGCTGCGGTCGCTCTTCGAGTTCGACTACCTCTGGGAGGTGTACGTGCCGGCCGCCAGGCGGCGCTGGGGCTACTACGTCCTGCCGCTCCTCTATCGGCGACCAGTTCGTCGGCCGGATCGAGCCGCGCTACGAGCGTTCCTCGCGCGCGGTGCGCGTCCTCGGCCTGTGGTGGGAGGACGAGTTCGACCCGCTCGCCGCGGAGGGGTTCGTGCCGGCACTGGCGGAGGCCCTCGCGGCCTACCGCGCCTTCCACGGCGCGACGCGAGCCACGTTCCCGCGCGACCGGGCCGCCCGGGCGCTCGCGCGTGCCGTCTCGCGCGCGAGCTGAGCCCGCGGCCGACTCCGCGTACCATCCCACGAGGGCTCGCCGCGTCGGCCGGCCGGGCAACCAGCACATCGCCACGCAGGAGGTATCCATGGCCGCGATCCGCACCGCCGAGGTCACCTGGACCGGCTCGCTTGCCGAGGGCCAGGGCAGCATCGACTACGTCACGAGCGGCGCGTTCACCCGCCTCCCGGTCACGTGGGCGTCCCGGACCGAAGCCGCCGACGGCCGGACGAGCCCCGAGGAGCTCCTGGCCTCCGCTCACGCCTCGTGCTACTCGATGTCCCTCTCGGGGAAGCTCGGCCGCAACGGCACGCCCCCGGCATCGCTCAAGGTCACCGCGACGGTCACGTTCGACAAGGGCGAAACCGGCTGGGGCGTCGTCTCGTCGGCCCTCGCCGTGCGCGGGAACGTGCCGGGCATCGACGCCGCCGACGTTCGCCGAGCTCGCCGAGGCTGCCAAGGACGGCTGCCCGATCAGCCAGGCGCTCAAGGGCAACGTGGCCCTCTCCGTCGAGGCCACCCTCGAGGGGTAGCCCGTGCCTCGAGGCCGGCTACGCCCGCTCGCGGTCACGTGCTCCCGGCCACACGCCGCGGCGCCGCGCGGCCCGTGGCCCCCTACCCCGCGATGGCCAGGATCCGCCGCGGGTTCTCCACCGTGATCCGGCGGATCTCGTCCTCGCCGACGCCACGCTCGCGGAGTCGCGGCAGGAACGTCTCCTGGAGGTACGTGTAGCCGTTGCCCCCGTAGAACGTGAGCTGGCTGTTGTCGCAGACGTCCTGCGACAGCAGGATCCGGTCGCCGAAGCCCCGCTCGAGCATCCGCAGGATCAGCTCGATCACCCGCGGCTCGCCGCGGCGCTCCATCGGCGTGAACGACATCCCGAGGAAGTCGCACTCGATCGAGGCGCCGCGGGCGACGATCGCCAGCCAGTGGTCGAGCACCGGGTGCGAGTCGGAGTGGCCGATGACCACGCGCGACGGGTCCGCCCCAGCCTCCTCGAGGATCTCGAGCTGGCGGAGCCCGACGGGCGACATGACGGCGTGCGTCGTCACCGCCATGCCGGTCACCCGCGACGCGCGGCCACAGGCGCGGAAGACCCGCTCCTCCTGAGCGCTGACCCACGGCTTGTGGGTCCCGATCTCGCCGATGATCCCGGGTCGGACACGCGTCCCGGCCTTGTCCTCGCTGCCCGGGACGCCCTCCTCGAACTCGCGGATCATGACGTCGGCCAGCTCGCCCACGCTGCGCCGGTCGATGAGGGCCTCGGGCGGGTAGTAGGGCTCGCGGTACCAGCCGGTCCCCATCACGACGTGGAGGCCGGTGCGCCGTGCGATGCGGCGCAGCCAGGCCGGGTCGCTGCCCGATCCCCGGCAGCGTCACGTCGACGACGCACGTGCCGCCGGCGTCCCGGAACCGCCCGAGCTCGGCCGCGATCAGCTCCTCGTCGGCGGTCAGCTCCCAGTAGTCGAAGCGTTGCGGAACGGTCCACAGCTGGCACTGGGTGTGCTCGTGGGGCAGGGTGAAGCCGAGGTCAGAGGGTTCGATCCGCCCGAGGACGGTCTGCACGAAGGGCGCCATGGCGCGATTATCCGCCGCCCGTCGCCGTCGGGGGCGGCGCGTGCGTCGGCGCTGAATCGTGGGCGCGTGGGCACCCACGCGCGAACGCGGAGGTTGCGCGGAGGCGATATGGCACTTGCGGAACCGTGCCATGATCCGAATCGATCGCCGCGGTTCGTCCCACCGTCGGCGACGCATGGTGCACCAGCGGGCGGCGACAACCCCCGCATCAGGAGGAGGACGAGCTACATGTCCACCACCCGGAGGATCGTCGTGCTCGCGGCCGCGGCAGCCATTGCGCTGGCCGCGTGCGGCGGTGGCAGCGACACCGACACGCTTCTCGGCAAGGTCGAGGCCGCCGGGAAGATCGTCATGTCGACGGACCCCCAGTACCCGCCGCAGTCCTCGCTCAAGGACGACGGCACCTACGAGGGCTTCGACATCGACGTCGGGACGGAGATCGCGAAGCGCCTCGGCGTCGACATCGAGTTCGCGACACCCAGCTGGGACACGATCACCGCAGGCTCGTGGAGCGGCCGCTGGGACTTCAGCGTCGGGTCGATGACGGTCACCGCGCCGCGTGAGCTCGTCCTCGACTTCAGCAAGCCGTACTACTACACGCCGGCCCAGATGGCCGCCAGCACGGCGTCGGGGATCACCACCCTCGACGGCCTGGCGGGCAAGACGGTCTGCACCGGCGCGGCCACCACGTACTTCGACTGGATGAGCGGCACCCTCGACCTCGGCTCCTACACGCCGGAGGAGGGACCGCCCGAGGGCGCCGAGGTCACGACGGTCGACACCGACCGCCTCTGCGCCGAGACGTGGAAGGCCGGCCGGACCGACTTCGAGGGCTGGCTCAGCTCGTCGACGACGGTCGACGCCGCGATCGCCGAGGGCCTGCCCCTCATCAAGGTCGGCGACCCGGTCTACTACGAGCCGCTCGCGGTCGCCTTCGACAAGGGCGGCCCGGACGCGAAGTCGATGGTCGAGAAGGTCAACGAGATCCTCGACGAGATGCGCGCCGACGGCACGCTCAAGGCGCTCTCGGAGAAGTGGTTCGACGGGTACGACCTGACCGTCGAGCCGTGACCCGCACCGGCACGGCACGGCTGACCCGACGGGGGCGTCGCAACGCGAACGCCCCCGTCGCACATCCCGCGACAGGAGGAGGGCGAGGATGAGCGCTTCGGCAAGCACCCTGGAGGTGCCCGCCGGCGGAGCCGCGCCGGCGGAGCCCCCGAATCCCATCGTCGAGGCGATCGCGGCCCAGCGCCGACGCCAGACGCTCCGCTTCCGGATGATCTTCGTCATCACGTGGATCGTGCTCGTCGGCGCCCTCGTCGGCTGGCTCTTCGCCACCGGCAAGATCGACACTGCATTCCTGTCGAAGTGGGGTCCCTACATCCTGCAGGGCGTCCCGATCACGATCTTCGTGGCGGTCTGCTCGATCGCCGTGGCGATCGCCTTCGCCATCACGGGCGCCCTGGGGCGCCTGAGCACGAACCCGGTCCTCTTCGCGGTCGCCACGCTCTACGTGTCGCTCGTGCGAGGCACGCCGCTCATCGTCCAGATCCTGTTCATCTTCCTCGCCCTGCCCCAGATCTGGTCGGGCTTCGCCGGCGTCCCGACGATCGCCCTCGGCATCTTCGCCCTGTCCTTCAACTACGGGGCGTACATGACCGAGACGTTCCGGGCCGGCATCCAGGCCGTGCCGCGCGGCCAGACGGAGGCGGCCCAGGCGCTCGGCATGCCGGGGCGCACGCGGATGCGCCGGATCATCCTCCCCCAGGCGATCCGGATCATCACGCCGGCCATCGGCAACGAGTTCATCTCGATGGTCAAGGACTCCTCGCTCGTCGCCTACATGGGCGTCCAGGAGATCCTGTGGCGGGCCCAGCGCGTCGGACAGTCGAACTTCCGGGCCCTCGAGACGCTCCTCCTCGCCGCGCTCATCTACTGGCTCCTGACGATCGTCCTCTCGATCCTCCAGGACCGCCTGGAGAAGCGCATGGCCGAGAGCGACCGGCGGATCTGAGGAGACCGACGATGACGATGACGACGACCAGCGCCCGCCACGACGAGCTCTCGAAGCTCCGCGACCCGTACGCGAAACCCGGTGCCCTGACGCCGGCCGGGTCGGAGCCGATCGTGCGCGCGCTCGCGATCGAGAAGTACTTCGGGGCCAACCACGTCCTGCGCGGCTGCACGCTCGAGGTCTACCCCCGCGAGACGATCTGCATCATCGGGCGCTCGGGCTCGGGCAAGAGCACGCTCCTGCGCTGCCTCAACTTCCTCGAGGAGCCGACTGCCGGCGCCGTGGAGATCGACGGCTTCCGGATCGACGCCGACCCGCTCCACGCCCGGAGCCGCGACCACCGGGAGAAGATCCGGCAGATCCGGCTGAGCGCCCAGATGGTCTTCCAGGAGTTCAACCTCTTCCCCCACATGAAGGTGATCGACAACCTGATCGAGGCGCCGGTCCGGGTCATGGGAGTGCGGAGGGACCAGGCGATCGCAACGGCCGAGAAGTACCTGGCCAAGGTCGGGCTCTCGGAGAAGCGCGACGAGTACCCGGCACGGCTCTCGGGCGGCCAGAAGCAGCGCGTCGCGATCGCGCGCGCGCTGACGATGGAGCCCAAGGTCCTCCTCTTCGACGAGCCGACGTCCGCCCTGGATCCCGAGCTCGTCGGCGAGGTCCTGAAGGTCATGGAGGAGCTGGCCCACGAGGGGGCGACGATGATCGTCGTGACCCACGAGATGCAGTTCGCCAAGGAGGCCGCCGACCGCGTCTACTACATCGACTTCGGGGAGTTCGTGGAGGCGGGGCCGCCGGAGCAGGTGATCGACGCGCCCCAGGACCCGCGGACGTCCAAGTTCCTGTCGCGGCTCCTCGGGCCCGGCTCCGGCCGGGGCGGGCCGCGCCACGAGGCCAGCCCGCCGCCGGCGATCCCGGGGCACGGCGTGTACGGCCACATCGAGCGGCGCGAGCACGGCGGGGCACTGTAGGCCGACGTGTCCGCCGCGCAACCGCCGCCGCCCGACGACGAGGTCGAGCGCCGCCTCGCCGCGCTCAAGTCGGGCGCGGACCCGGGCTCCTTCGGCCCGCCACCGGCGGCGCCTGCAAGGCCGACTCCGGGTGCCCAGCCAGCCCCCGATCCTGGCGCCGAGCGAGCCGCCCGCGCTCGTCGGTGAGGTCATCGACGACGGACGCACCTGGGCGCCGTCGGGCGGCGGACCCGGCCACTCCCGGGCGGCGGACGCCGAGGCCGACGGGATGCCGCTTCCGGGGCCCGGCGTTCGCGTCGTGTCCTGGGGGATCTCGCAGGCCGAGGCTGGTCGGCTCGGGCTCTGGATCGGGCTCTCGCTGGTGGCCTTCGGCGGCTACCTGGTCCTCGCCTCGTTCGTGCCCGGGGTCGCCCTGCTCGGGTCCGTCGCCCTCGCGATCATCGGCTGCGCCCTGGTCGGCTGGCACCTCGCCGGGCGCGCCGGCGCGTGGGCGGTCCACGCGGGCGTGGTCCTGGGCGGCTTCGGCATCGCCCGGGTGGTGGCCGAGATCGCGGGATCTGCCGTCCGCCGGATGGGGCTCGCTGGGCGCCGGCCTCGGCCTTCTGCTCATCGGCCTCGTCCGCGTGACCCGCGGCGAGGGCGTCCGGTGGCAGGCCTGGGTGGGCGGGGCGCTCGCGGTCTTCGGCGCGTGGGGCGTCCTCGGCGCGACCATCCCGGGCTTCCCCACCCTGGGCGACATGATCGTGCCCCTCGTCCTCGTCCTGATCGGCGTCGCGGTCCTCCGGCGAGGCATGCGCGGAGCGTAGGCCGGCCGCGCCGGTCCCGTTGGCCGGAGGGGTCGGCGACAGCAGCGCCCGCCGCCCGCCGACCCGCGCCGTCGTGCTACCCCGGCCGTCGCGGCCTCGATCGCCCCGGCCACGCCGTCGGCGATCCGGACGAGCTCGTCGTCCGTCGTGACGAACGGCGGCCCCAGGAGGACCGTGTCGCCGTCGACGCCGTTCGCGGCCCCGGTCCCCGAGTAGACCAGCACGCCCCGCTCGCGGGCGGCCGCCACGACCGCCTCCATCCGCCGCTCCGACCGCGGGAAGGGCGCCGTGGTGGCCCGGTCGGCGACGAGCTCGACACCCACCATCAGCCCGCTGCCGCGGATGTCGCCGGCGTGGGGATGGTCGCCCAGCCGGTCCCGCAGCAACGACCGCAGCCGCTCGCCCTTGGCCGCGGACGCGGCCACCAGGTCCTCCTCGCGCAGGATCCGCAGCACTTCGCGCGCCACGGCCGCGCCCACGGGCGAGTGGCTGAAGGTGAAGCCGTGGACGAACCCACCGGCCGCGATCGCCTCGTAGACCGGCCCGCTCGCCGCGGCGAACCCGAACGGCCAGTAGCCGGACGTGGCGCCCTTGGCCGCGACGAGGATGTCCGGCCGGAGCCCCCAGTGGTCGCTGCCGAACCAGCGCCCCGTCCGCCCGAAGCCGGTCATCACCTCGTCGGCGATGAGCAGCACCCCGTGCCGGGCGCAGACCTCGGCGATCGCGGGCCAGTAGTCGTCCGGCGGGGCAACCGCGCCCAGGGTGGCCCCCACGATCGGCTCCGCCACGAAGGCCGCCACGCGTCGCTCGCCCGCGGCCACGATCGCGGCCTCCAGCTCCGCCGCCAGCGCCGCCGCATCGCCAAGGGCATGGGCGGCGGCCTGGCCGGCCCGGTAGGGGTACGGCGTGGAGACGTGGCGGAAGCGCCCCAGCCACGGGGCGTACGGGCGGCGGAGCGGCTCGCGGCCCGAGAGGTCGAGGGCGCCGAGGCTGTTGCCGTGGTAGCTCCCCCAGCGGGCGATCACGACGTCGCGACCGGACTCGCCGCGGGCGAGGTGGTAGGCCCGCGCCATCTTGAGGGCGGTCTCGATCGCCTCCGACCCGCCGGACACGGGGTAGACGGCCGGCGCGTCCAGGGGCAGCAGCGGCCCGACCTCCGCGGCGTATCTCTCCAGCGCATCCGACGTGAACGCGGTGCCGTGAGCGTAGGCGACATGGCTGGCCTGGGCCGCCATCACCGCCGCCACCTCGGCCCGCCCGTGGCCGATCCCCACCACGACCGCCCCACCGGCCGCGTCGAGGTAGGCGCGGCCGTCCGCATCCCAGATCGTGGCGCCGGACGCGCGGACCGCGACCGGGAGGCGGCGTCCGAAGACGCGCGGAAAGACGCGACCGGCAGGCGTGCCGGGAAGCTGCTCCGTCATGCCCCGATTGTACGGAGCTGCACGTAGCCGGGCAGGCCCGGACGCGACGCGGCCGGGCCTTCCACGAGGGACGGCCCGGCCACCGGTGGAGCTGCGGGGGCGCGACCCGCCGGTCGTCCTAGACGCGACCCTTCGGGACGGTCCGCCAGTAGGTCTTGTTGAAGACGATCTTGCCCAGGTGCCAGAGCTGGTTGGGCTTGGGCGGCTTCGGCGGATTGTCGTAGTCGAACGAGAGGATCGTGCCCTTCCCGTCGCCGACCTCGAAGAAGCACATCACCTTGCCGCTGTAGAGGGCGTGCTTGCCGGACGGCTTGCGACCCAGGACGGCAGCCGCCACGCGCTCCGCGACCACCGGCGCCTCGAAGTGCGCAGTCGAGCCGGCCTTCGAGAGGGGCAGGTCGGTGGCGTCGCCGAGGGCGTAGATGTTCCGGTAGCGCTCGACATCCTCGTCCTTCGTGCCGGGTGCGGCCGACTTCTTGACCTGCAGCGAGTGGCGGTCGGTCGGGACCCAGCCCGACTTCGGGGCCAGGCCCGAGTCGATCACCACCTGGGCGCCCTTGTGGGGCGGGATGCAGATGAGGAGGTCGTACGCGTACTCCTCCATGGCGTCGGTGATGACCACCTTGCGCTCGGCGTCGATCGAATCGATGCCCGCCAGGAGCTGGAGGTCGATCCCCTTCTCCTCGAAGATCGGCGTCGCCATCTCGCTGACGCTCTCGATCGTGAAGGCGCGGTTGATCGGCGACAGGAACTGGATCTCGGACTTCTCGCGAAGGCCGCGGTCGCGCAGCTCCGACTCGATGAGGAAGGCCACCTCGAGCGGCGCCGGCGGGCACTTGTACGGGATGCCGGCGATGCCGATGAGGATCTTCCCTCCGGTGAAGGCGTCGAGGGCCTTGCGCAGCTTCGCCGACGCGGCGGCAGTGTAGAAGTGGTGGGCCTCCTGGTCGAAGCCCTCCATCGTCTCGGGAACGATCCGCGAACCGGTGGCGATGACGAGCTGGTCGTAGTGCAGCGCCTCGCCCGAGGCGAGCTCCACGCGCGATCCCTCGACGTCGATCTTCTGGACCAGGTCCACCACGAGGTCGACGTTCTTGTCGAGGAGCGACCGCTCGCTGCGGATCAGCCGCTCGGGACGCTCGTGGCCCATCGCGATGTACATGTACCCGGGCTGGTACGTGTGCTTGCCGGACAGGTCGACGACGGTGACCTTCGCCTCGCCCTTGGCGATGCGAGCCTTGAGCTTGCGCGCGACGAGGTTGGCGGTCAGGGTGCCGCCGACGCCGCCGCCCAGGATGACGACGCGCTGCATCGTTCGCCCCTACCGGGCCTTGGTGACGACGATCTCGTCGTAGCCGTCCTTGGCCTCGAGGCTGACGAGCGTGTGGCCGGCCTTCTCGACCCACTTGGGAATGTCGACCTTGCTGCCCTTGTCCGCGGACCAGACGGCGATCGTGTCGCCGACCTCGGACTCCTTGATGGCCCGGATCAGCTCCATGAGGGGGCCCGGGCAGAAGCTGCCGCGCGCGTCGACCGTGCGGCTGATGGTGACGGCCATGGGTGCGTTCCTTTCGTTACGGGACGCGTCCGGGCTCGGCCGGGACGCGTGAGGGACGGGGCAGGGCGTCCGACCGGCCGGCGCCTTCGATGTTCGCCGGTCAGCTGCGCGGCGGCGCCTTCGATGTCGCCGGCCGCCGAGCAGGCGACGGGGGGCCGCCGTGCTCCGGGGAGATCAGATGAAGAGCGGGGCGTCCCCGCCCTGGAGCAGGGAGATGACCGTGGCGGCGCCGACCGGCTCGCCGAGCCCGTCGATCATGTCCTCCCTCTTGAGGCCGAACATGTCCATCGTCATCTGGCAGGGCATGAGCTCGACGCCCATCTCCTGGGCGACCGCGAGGAGCTCCATCGGGCTGGCGACGTTGTACTGCTTGGCGAGCTTGCGCATCATCCATGGGCCCATGCCAAAGAAGTTCATCTTGCTGAGCTTGCGGTGGGAGATGCCCGGCCGCTGCATGAAGGACATCATCTTCTGCATCACGTTGTCACCGGTGATGCGCTTCTGGTCCTTCACGAAGACCTGGAGACCCCAGAAGGTCAGGAAGATCCGCACCTTGGCGCCCATCGCGGCACCGGTCGAGGCGAGGATCATCGTGGCCCAGGTCTTCTCCAGCTCGCCGCTGTAGCAGATGATGAGGATGTCGCGCGGCTTCTGCTCGTGCTCGTGCTCGGGCACGGGGGCGGGTGCCGCCTCCGCGACTGGGGTCGTCGGTGGCTTCCGCGACGGCAGTCATTGGTGTCGTCTCCTACTTCTTGCGGAGGACGAAGCGGTAGACGCCGCCCTCGACGGTCTGCTCGACCAGCTCGTTGCCGGTGGCCTTGGCCCAGGCCGTGAAGTCCTTCGTCGAGCCCGGATCGGTCGCAAGGACCTCGAGGAGCTGGCCCGACGCGAGGCCCTTCGCGGCCTGCGCCGTCTTGACGATCGGCATCGGGCAGGACAGCCCCTTGGCGTCGACGATCTGCGCGATCTGCTCGGTGGACATCGGTTCCTTCCTTTGCGACGGCCCGTGACCGGCCGCGGGTTGACGGATCAGATGAAGAGAATGTGGCCGTCGCCGGCGTTCAGGTAGAAGGCGGTCACGCCTTCGACGCCGTCGACCAGGGGGTCCAGGTCCTCTTCCTCGATCTTGAGAACGTCCATCGAGAGGGAGCACGCCTGGATGTCGATCTCGCCGAGCTCCTTGGCCACGCGGAGCGTCGCGTGCCAGGGCTGCTGGCCGGCCTTGGCAGCCTCGGCCACGAGGGCCGCGCCGCGCTCGCCGGCCTCGGGCGCGAGGCCGAGGCTGGTGGACACCTTGTCCTTGCGGAAGGCATCGAGGCCCCAGTACTGCAGGAAGATGTTCACCTTCCTGCCGAGCGCCGCTGCGCCGCTGGCCATGACGGCAGCGGCCTGCAGGCGGTCCTCGGTCCCCGAGAAGAGCACGATGTTGATGGGTTCGTCTTCCACGCGATCTCCTCAGCCGGCGCCGGCGGGCGAGGCGGCAGGCATCGGCCGCTCGTCGGACGGGTTCGGGCGATCAGATAGCTCGCCAAGGCGGGCGAGCCGGCGCATCAGGACCCCGCGCATGAGGTTGCACGCGTCGATCACCTCGGGATCGGTCAGGTGGTACCTGACCTCCCGGCCGTCGCGCTGGGCCTCGACGATCCCGGCAGCCCGCATGACGGCGAGATGCTGGGAGACGTTCGGCTGGGTGATCCCCATCTCCTCGGCGAGACGGCCGACTTCTTTCGGCTCCTCGGCGAGCAGATGCAGGATCTCCAGCCGGCGGGGGCTGGCGAGGATCTTCATCACCTCCGATTGGAGGTTCCAGATCGGGTCCATATGCGCACTCTAGATGTATGCGCACTTGCGCATCATTGCCGGATGGCCCATCCGCGGGCCCACCCGGCACGGGGGCCGGGGGCCAAATGGCAGGGGTGGCTGATTGGCGCCTGGGCCGGCGTCAGAGCCGGGCGGGACCGCCCGTCGCGTCGGGGTCGAGCCCCTCCGCGCGATAGACCTCCCGGGTGAACTCGTCGAGGAGCGCTCGCCCGCGGGCGAGCGCCTCCTCTGCGCCGACCCTTCCCTGCGCGCCGAAGAAGTCGCGCTCGGCAAGACGGGCGAACCAGCGCTGGAGCTTCTCCCAATCGGCCTCGCCTTCCTCGAGCTCGGCGAACCTGAACCGCTTCTTGCGAGTCTCCCGGCGGATCTCGTCCTCGAAGCTCTCGACGCTGTCAAGAATCTCCTCGTACTCGGCGTCGCGAGCCGCGTTGAAGCGGGCGACGAGCTCCTCCTCCCACGTTTCGGTCGGCGACGCGGTCTCGAGGAGTGATGCCTCGCCACCGGCGCTCCGGATGCGCTGCCCGAGTCGGTCGAGCTCGCCCCGGAGCTCCGGCCGGTCGGGCAGGACGGCGGCCGCCTGCTGGAGGTAGACGGCGCCGAGCTGGCGGAGCTGTCGCCAGCACGTAGGTCCGCCGGCCGGAAGACTCGGCCTTGATCCGGTAGATCAGGAGCAGCCAGCGCCGGGCGCCGTCCGATCGGTCCGTCGTCACGTCGACCTCCTCATGCGCCGATGTCTCGCCGGCTCATGCCCCATGCCCCGACGGCGAGCCCGCCGACCGCGAGCACGAGGCACGCGACGATCCCGGCTTCGTCCCAGGTGCCGACCATCGGCTCCCCGAGATGCGCCGTGAGCGCGAGCTGCTGGACCCAGTCGGGCAGGCGCAGGGCTGGCGCGAGGAGATCGACGAGGAACGTCCCGATCGCGAAGGCGATGACGACGGGCATCGCGAAGGAGGCCCGCGCGACGCCGGCGACGCCCACCCCGATGCCTGTGAGGGCGGCACCGTACAAGGCAAGCACGAGCAAACCGAGGGCGGGGGTCAGCGGGTCCTGCCCGAGCGAGGCCACGCCGAGGGCAACGGCTGCCGCCAGGAGAGCGGTGACGAGGCCGATCGCCAGCCAGGCCGGCCGTTCCGCTCGCGGCCGCCCAGCGCGCGCGCGTGAGCGGTGTCGACAGCTGGAGCTCCAGCCGACCCGACGTCTCGTCGGACGACCGGGCCGCGATGAACGTGGCCGCCGCCAACCCGATGAGCAGGAAGCCGAAGTCCGCGAACGCCAGCTGGAGGAAGCCGGCTGCCGTCGTCATGTCGATCCCCGGGATGAGGTTGCGGAAGATCTCCGCCATGGCGGGCGAGGCGGCGAGCGCGTCGAGCAGCGACCGCGACGCGGCCGACATCAGGACGCCGTAGACGCCGAGGCCGATGCCCCACGCCAGCGCGGTCGGCAGCAGGTCGCCGAACGATCGGCTCACCGGCCCATGCACCCCGAGGAGCACGCGAGGC
>CAVUAG010000020.1:0-84192 GCA_963739365.1 uncultured Chloroflexia bacterium
AGGCGCATCGCGACCTCGCCGGCGAGGTCCTGCAGCAGGTACCCGGTCAGGCCGAGCTCCGGGAAGACGACCAGGTCCGCGCCGCCACCCCGCGCCTCGTGGATCACCTGGGCGTGGCGGTCGAGGTTCGCCTCGAGATCCCCGAGGCGGGGGGCGACCTGGGCGAGGGCGATTCGGACGGGCTTCACGATCGGAGTCTACCCGCTCGGGCCCGCAATTCGAACCGGCACGGCCCGCGCCCCGTACTGCATCCTAGGGTGACGACGCGCCATCTCCGGTGCTAGGCTGGCGCGCACCCGGGTAACCCGAGGAGAGAGCGGGTTGCCGTTTGCGTGTGATCGTCCCCCACCGGGGACGGAGAAGAGGAGGTCCAACGAGCATGCCCGGAACTCCGTGGCGCGCCCGACTCGCCGCCCTTGGTGCCACGACCGTGATTCTGGTCGCGGCCTGCGGCGGCTCGGCGACACCCACCCCGGCCCCCACCGGGGCCCCCACCGAGGCGCCCACCGCGGCGCCGTTCGAGGCCACGTCCTACCCGACCGCCGCCGAGGTCGACTGCGAGGCCAAGACCTACAACGGCAAGCCCTACACCGGCATGATCAAGTCGATCAAGGCGATCGACGCCCTGACCGTCGAGTTCAGCCTCTGCGGATCGGACCCCGCGTTCCTCTCGAAGGTGGCGTTCAGCCCCTTCGCGATCAATGACACGGCCTATCTCGAGACGGCTGCCGCCGACGGCTCGATCGTCCGCCAGCCGAACGGGACCGGCCCCTACAAGCTCAAGGAGTGGGTCCAGGGCGACCACATCACGCTCGAGGCCAGCCCGACCTTCTGGGGCGAGGCGCCCAAGGTCAATGAGGTCACCTTCAAGTGGAGCACCGAGGCCGCCCAGCGCCTCGTCGAGCTGCAGTCCGGCAACGCCGACGGGATCGACAACCCCGGCCCGACGGACTTCGAGACGATCCAGAACGACCCGAATCTCAAGCTCTACCCGCGCGAGGGCCTCAACGTCTTCTACGTGGGCATGAACAACACGTACCCGCCGTTCGACAACGTCAAGGTTCGCCAGGCGATCGCGATGGCGCTCGACCGACAGCGGATCGTCGACAACTTCATGCCGCCCGGCTCGTCGGTCGCGAGCCACTTCACGCCGTGCGCCATCCCGAACGGCTGCGTCGGTGACGAGTGGTACGCGTTCGACGTCGCGGCCGCCAAGGCGCTCCTCGCCGAGGCCGGCTTCCCCGACGGCTTCAAGACCACGATCCACCTGCGCGACGTCGTCCGCGGCTACCTGGCCCAGCCGGTCATCGTCGCCCAGGACATCCAGGCCCAGCTCAAGGCCAACCTGAACATCGACGCGACGATCGACGTCCAGGAGTCCGGCACGTTCATCGACAACGCCGACGGCGGCAAGCTCGATGGAATCCACCTCCTCGGCTGGGGTGCCGACTACCCGGACGTGACCAACTTCCTCGACTATCACTTCGGCGCCGGCTCGAGCGCGCAGTTCGGCGACAAGTACCCCGACATCGTGGCCCCGCTCCAGGAGGGCGCGAAGGGCGCCTCCGACGCGGCCCGCGAGCCGTCGTACGTCGAGGCGAACAACGCCATCAAGGCCAATGTCCCGATGGTCCCGATCTCCCATGCGGGCTCGGGCACGGCCTTCAAGGCCGACGTCGAGGGCGCCCACAGCTCGCCGCTCACGAGCGAGATGTTCTCCGTCATGAAGCCGGGCGACCGCGATCAGCTCGTCTGGATCCAGAACGGCGAGCCGGCCGGCATCTACTGTGCCGACGAGACCGACGGCGAGGCCCTCCGCGTCTGCGAGCAGATCAACGAGGCCCTCTACGGCTTCGAGGTCGGCGGCACGGCAGCCATCCCGGTCCTCGCGACCGCCTGCACGCCGAACGACGACCTGTCGGTCTGGACCTGCGCGCTCCGCGAGAAGCGTCGTCTTCGAGAACGGCGCGACGTTCGATGCGAACGACGTCGTCCTCTCGTACGCCGTCCAGTGGGATGCGGAGCACCCGCTCCACAAGGGCCGCGACGGCAGCTTCACGTACTTCCCCAGCCTCTGGGGCGGCTTCCTCAACCCGCCGCCGGCGGAGTAGGACCGCACCTCGCACGCGTCCAGCTCGATGAGGGCGCCGCACGAGCGGCGCCCTCATCGACATCAGCCATCTGGGAGCGCTCCTGACCCGGTATGAGCCGCTTCATCGTCCGCCGCATGCTGCTCGCCATCCCGGTCCTTCTCGGGGTGATCACGCTCGTATTCGTGCTTGCCCGGGTCATCCCGAGCGACCCGTGCCGCGCGGCCCTTGGCGAGAAGGCGACCGATGAGATCTGCAACGCGTTCAACAGTCGCTACGGCCTTGACCAGCCGATCCTCGTCCAGTACGTGCAGTACATCGGCAACCTGCTGACGCGGCGACCTCGGCACGTCGATCCGCTTCAACAGGAGCGTCTCGGACATGCTCGTGGAGCGACTCCCGGTGACGGTCGAGCTGACGCTCTACGCGCTCCTCTTCGCGACCGTGGTCGGGATCCTCCTCGGCCGTGCCGCCGCGACACGGCGCAACTCACCGGCCGACGTCGGCACGATGGTGGTCGCCAACCTCGGCGTCTCGATCCCGGTCTTCGTCCTCGGGCTCATGCTCGCCTATGTCTTCGCGGTCGTGCTCAAGGACACGATCTTCGCCCTGCCGCCGTCGGGACGGCTCACGCCCGGCACCGACGTCGTGCCGCTCGCGGAGGCGTGGGGCCTCGAGGACCTGACCGGCCTGCCCCGCACGATCCTCGACTTCATGTCGAACATCCTCACGTTCAACGCGATCGTCACCCTCAACGGGCCGCTTCTCGTCGACACCGTGCGCCACATGATCCTGCCGGCGATCGCGCTCGGCACGATCCCGATGGCGATCATCGCCCGGATGACGCGCTCGAGCCTGCTCGACGTGCTCGGGCTCGACTACATCCGGACCGCGCGCGCCAAGGGCGTCACCGAGCGGCGCGTCGTGAGCGCCCACGGGATGCGCAACGCGCTCCTCCCGATCGTCACGATCATCGGGCTCTCCCTCGGGGGTCTCCTCTCGGGCGCCGTGCTCACCGAGACGATCTTCAACCTGACCGGGATCGGCAAGTCGATCTACGAGGCGATCACCGGCCGCGACTACATCGTGATCCAGGGTCTCGTCCTGATCGTGGCCAGCATCTACGTGATCGTGAACCTCGTCGTCGACGTCTCGTACGCCTTCCTCGATCCACGGATCCGGCTCGGCTGACGGTGGCCCGGCCGTGACGGCGACGCTCGACCAGCTCCCTGCGGCCCTGCCGGAGGCCGTCGCGGCCGAGAAGCCAACGAGCCTCTGGCGCGACACGCTGCGGAACATCCTCCGTCAGCGCTCGGCGATCGTCGGGCTCGCCTTCCTTGCCTCCCTGGTCCTGGTCGCCCTGTTCGCCCCCGTCATCGCGACCCATGATCCGAACCTGCCGATGATCGGCATCGAGGAAGGGGCGAAGCCCCGCAGCGCTCCGTGCATCCACCTCCTCGGCTGCCCGGAGACGCAGCCCCAGCACTACATGGGCCTCGACGGAAACGCCCGCGACGAGTTCAGCCGCGTCGTCTTCGGGGCCCGCGTCTCGCTCTGGATCGGGTTCGTGACGGTCGGCTTCTCCATCGTCATCGGGATCTTCATCGGGGCAATCGCCGGGTTCTTCGGCCGCACCGACAACGTGCTCATGCGCCTGATGGACGTCATGCTCGCGTTCCCGAGCCTGCTGCTCGCGATCGCGATCGTGACCGTCCTCGGCCAGAGCCTCGTCAACGCGCAGCTCGCGATCGGCATCGTGGCCATCCCCATCTATGCCCGGGTGACCCGCGCGTCGGTCCTCGCGATCCGCGAGCAGGAGTTCGTGGCCGCCTCCCTCGCCCTCGGTGAATCGCGGTTGGGGATCCTCCGCCGCCGGATCATGCCGAACGCGCTCACGCCGATCATCGTCCAGGGCACGCTCGGGATCGCGGGAGCGATCATCGAGGTGGCGGCCCTCTCGTTCCTCGGCATCGGCGCCCAGCCGCCGCTGGCGGAGTGGGGCTCGATGATCGGGATCGAGCGCAACGCCGTCTTTGCGGCGCCGCATCTCATCATCTTCCCGGGGATGGCGATCGTCATCACGTGCCTCGCCTTCAACCTCCTCGGCGACGGGATCCGGGACGCCCTCGACCCGAGGCTCAACCGATGACCCTCCCGATCGACCGCACCCTGCTTGCCGATGGGGCCGTCATCGAGGAGCTGTCGCCGGCCGCGACCCGGCGCGGCGCCCGGCCCCGGGCGGAGCACCCGCTGCTCGAGGTGAAGGGCCTGCGCACCTCGTTCTACACCCGCGACGGCGTCGTCCGGGCGGTCGACGGGATCGACTTCCACGTCGACCGGGGCGAGGTTCTCGGGCTCGTCGGCGAGTCGGGCTGTGGCAAGAGCGTCACGTCGCTCTCGATCCTCCGGCTCGTCGCGAAGCCGGGGCGCATCGAAGCCGGCGAGATCCTGTTCGACGGCCGCAACCTGCTCACCCTCGACGCCGACGCGATGCGCAAGATCCGCGGCGAGCAGATCGCGATGATCTTCCAGCAGCCGACTTCGTCGCTCAACCCGGTCTGGGACGTGGGCCGCCAGATCGCCGAGGTCCTCGAGATCCACCGCGACATGAAGGGCGCGGCCGCCCGGGACCGCGCGCTCGAGCTGCTCAAGATGGTCGGCATCCCGGATCCGGAGCGCCGCCTGAAGGCATACCCGCACGAGCTCTCGGGCGGGATGGCTCAGCGCGTGATGATCGCGATGGCGCTCGCCTGCGAGCCGGACCTGCTCATCGCAGACGAGCCGACGACCGCCCTCGACGTCACGATCCAGGCGCAGATCCTCGACCTCATGCGACACCTGCGGGAGGAGACGGGGTCGGCGATCATCCTGATCACCCACGACCTCGGTGTGGTCGCCGAGATGTGCGATCGGGTCGCGGTGATGTACGCCGGCGAGATCGTCGAGGAGGCCGACGTCCGAACGCTGTTCCGCGAGCCGAAGCACCCGTACACGCGGGGGCTCATCGGCTCGATCCCGGTCGTCGGGGTCATCCGGGACGAGCTCGCCGTCATTCCCGGGAACGTGCCGAACCTCATCGACCTGCCGCCCTACTGCCGCTTCGCCCCGCGCTGCGCGGCGCGCGTCGAGGCGAACCTCGCCCGATGCACGGTGGAGCATCCTGACCTGCGGACCGTGGGGCCGGACCACGCCACCCGCTGCTTCCTGTACGAGGAAGGTCGATGAGCGGGGCCGCGCCCTCCCCCGCCGGACCAGGCGCGCCCGCAATGGGCGCCTGCCCGCCCTGCCCGCCCAAGCCGCGCATGCCCGCGCGGCCGACGGCGCGCCCCTGGTCGTCGTCCGGGACCTCGTGAAGCACTTCCCGGTCAAGGGCGGGCTGCTCATGCGCACGGTGGGTCTCGTGCGAGCGGTCGACGGCGTGAGCTTCGAGATCCAGGGGGGCGAGACGCTTGGTCTCGTCGGGGAGTCAGGGTGCGGGAAGACGACCGTCGGGCGGCTTCTGCTCCGCCTCATCGAGCCGACGTCGGGGTCGATCACCCTGGGCGGGGTCGACATCACGCGCCTCGAGGGGGCCGCGCTCAAGCAGCACCGGCGCCGCATGCAGATCGTCTTCCAGGACCCGTTCGGCTCGCTCGATCCACGCACGCCGATCGGCGAGAGCATCGGCGAGGGGCTCCGGATACACCACATGGGGGACGCCACGCGAGCGGGCGGCCCGGGTCAAGCGGATCATGGACATGGTCGGGCTCCAGCAATACCACGCTCGGCGCTACCCGCACGAGTTCAGCGGCGGTCAGCGCCAACGGATCGGGATCGCCCGGGCCCTCGTCCTCGAGCCCGACCTCGTCGTCTGCGACGAACCGGTCTCGGCGCTCGACGTCTCGATCCAGGCGCAGGTCCTGAACCTCCTCAAGAACCTCCAGCGGGACCTCGGCCTGACCTATGTCTTCATCGCCCACAACATGGGCGTCGTCGAGCACATCAGCGACCGCGTCGCCGTGATGTACCTCGGCCGGATCGTCGAGCTGACCGACCGGGTACGGATCTTCGCGGAGTCCGAACACCCGTACACGCAGGCGCTCCTGTCGGCGATCCCGCTCCCGAACCCGGAGATCCGCCGGACGCGGGTCATCCTCGCCGGTGACGTGCCGTCGCCGGTCAATCCGCCTTCCGGCTGCCATTTCCACCCGCGCTGCCCGCTGCGCGCCCAGCTCGGCGAACCCGAGATCTGCGCAGAGACGGTCCCGCCGCTCGAGGAGCTGCGGCCCGGCCACTTCGTGGCGTGTCACTTCCGGCGGCCGGGCGTTCAGGCAGAAACGATGTCGACCCCTCTCGCGGAACCGACGCCGGCCGGCGCCTGAGGCGCGCGAAGGCGGCACGTGGCTCCCCGCGGGCCGACGCGTCAGACTGTCGTGGTGCCCGCCGTGCGAGCCGCTGCGCCGACGTTCTCCGGCGTGACGTCCTCGGCGAAGTGGCAGGCCACCTGGTGGCCGGGCGCGATCTCCCGGAACTCCGGCGTCTCGGCCGAGCACCGCTCGGGGTTGCCCAAGCGCTCGCGGAGCCAGCACCGGGTATGGAAGCGACAGCCCGACGGCGGGTTCGCCGGCGACGGGATGTCGCCCTTGAGGATGACGCGCCGCTTGCGGTTGCGGGGGTTGGGGTCCGGGACGGCGGAGAGGAGCGCCACCGTGTACGGGTGCGCCGGGCTGGCGTAGATCTCGTCGACGTCCGCGAGCTCGACCATCATGCCCAGGTACATCACGCCGACCCGGTCGCTGATGTGCTCGACCACCGCGAGGTTGTGGGCGATGAAGAGGTACGTCAGCCCCAGCTCCTGCTGGAGGTCGTCGAGCAGGTTCAGGACCTGGCTCTGGATCGACACGTCCAGGGCAGAGACCGGCTCGTCGCAGACGATGAAGTCCGGGTTCAGGGCCAGCGCCCGGGCGATCCCGATCCGCTGGCGCTGGCCGCCGCTGAACTCGTGCGGGTAGCGATGGATGTGGCTCTGGTTCAGGCCCACGCGGGCGAGCAGCTCGCGGACGAGGTCCTCGCGCTTCTCCTTGTCCGTCAGGCCGTGGACCAGGGGCCCTTCGCCCACGATCTCGCCCACCGACATGCGGGGGTTGAGGCTCGCATACGGGTCCTGGAAGACGACCTGGAGGTCGCGCCGGACCTTCTTCATGTCGTCGCCGGCGAGGCCCACCGCCTTCTTGCCGGCCTTGCGCTCCGCCGGCCGTCGGCACGTCGAAGAGGACCTGGCCCTTGAGCGTGACCTTGCCCGACGTCGCCGGGATCAGGCGCAGGATGACCTTGCCGAGGGTCGTCTTGCCGCACCCCGACTCGCCGACGAGGCCCAGGGTCTCGCCCTTGCGGACGTCGAACGAGACGCCGTCCACCGCGCGCACCGCGCCGATCATGGAGACCCCGAGGAGGCCGCCGCGGATCTCGAAGTGCTTGACCAGGTTCTCCACGCGCAGGAGGTTCTCCCCGGTAGCCGGGGCCGCGACCGACGTCGGCGCGGGCTGGCTGATCTCCATCTCGACTCCGCTCATCGGCCGACGCTCAGGGCTGCGGCCGCTTCCTCGGCGGCCTCGCGCGGTCGGCTCGACGCCCACGGCCGGTGGCTCGCGGGAAGGGGTCAGCCAGCAGCGCGACAGGTGCCCACGCTCGATCTCCTGGAGCGGCGGCGG
Organism: uncultured Chloroflexia bacterium; assembly: GCA_963739365.1. Taxonomy (GTDB): domain Bacteria; phylum Chloroflexota; class Limnocylindria; order Limnocylindrales; family CSP1-4; genus CTSoil-043. Next base: position 7,781 of record CAVUAG010000020.1, read on the forward strand.
GCGTGTCGCAGACCGGCATCGCGTACGGGCAGCGCCGCTTGAAGAGGCAGCCGGTGGGAAGGTTGAGCGGGTTCGGCACGACGCCCTGGATGACCTCCAGGCGAAGGCGCCGCTCACCCATCCGCGGGATCGACGCCAGGAGGCCCCGCGTGTACGGGTGGTGCGGGCGCTCGAAGACCGTCGTGACCTCCGCCGCCTCCACGACCTTGCCGGCGTACATCACGACGACGTCGTCGGCCATCTCGGCGATGACGCCCAGGTCGTGGGTGATGAGCATGATGGCCATCCGGTTGCGCTCGCGAAGGCCCTTCATCAGCTCCAGGATCTGGGCCTGGATCGTGACGTCGAGGGCCGTGGTGGGCTCGTCGGCGATGAGCAGCTCGGGGTTGGTGGAGAGGGCCATGGCGATCATGACCCGCTGGCGCATGCCGCCCGAGAGCTGGTGCGGATACTCGCGGGCCCGGCGCTTGGCGTCGGGGATGCCGACCTTGCTGAGCATCTCGACGGCCCGGTCCTTCGCCTCGCGCCGCGGGATTCCCTCGTGGAGCGAGATCGCCTCCGCGATCTGGTCGCCGCACGTGTAGACCGGGTTGAGCGAGGTCATCGGCTCCTGGAAGATCATCGAGATCGCGTTGCCGCGGACGTCGCGCATCTCCTCGTCGGACATCGCGAGGAGGTCGCGGCCCGCGAGCCGGATCGAGCCCTCGACGATCCGGCCGGGCCGCTCGATGAGCCGCATGACCGAGAGCGCCGTGATGCTCTTGCCGCACCCGGACTCGCCGACGATGCCCAGGGTCTCGCCGTTGCGGATCCCGAAGCTGATCCCGTCGACGGCCTTGACCACGCCGTCCTGGGTGAAGAAGTGGGTCCGCAGGTCCTTGACGGTGAGGAGCTCCCCGCCGTCGGTGCCGCGCTGGGCCATCAATTGGTCTCGATCCGCTGGCGCGGGTCGAGTGCGTCGCGCAGGCCGTCGCCGAGGAAGCTCGCGGCCAGCACCACGAGGACGAGCGTGATGCCGGGGTACCAGGCCAGGAGCGGGTCGCGGTAGAAGTAGTCCTGGGCCTTGGTCAGCATGTTGCCGAGGCTCGCCTCGGGCGGGGTGATCCCGAAGCCGAGGAAGGAGAGCGCGGCCTCGATGACGACCGAGTCGGCGATGCCCAGCGTGGCGGCGACGACGACCGGGGCCATCGACGAGGGGATCATGTGGCGGGTCACGATTCGCCGGTCACCGGCGCCGAGGGCCTTGCCGGCCTGCACGAAGTCGGCCTCGCGCAGGGAGAGGAACTCGCCGCGCACGAGCCGCGCGGCCGTCGTCCAGCCGGTCAACCCGATGGCGATGATGATCACCCAGGCGTTGCCCGTCCCCCAGAAGGCGACGAGCATGAGGATCAGGAAGAAGGTCGGGATGGACAGGACGATGTCGACCATGCGCATCAGGGCGTTGTCGGCCCAGCCGCCGAAGTAGCCGGCCATCGCTCCGAACGGGACGCCGATCAGGACGATCACCATGACCGCCGAGAAGCCGATGAAGAGCGAGGTCTGGAGGCCCTTCATGAGGCGCGCGAACGTGTTGATGCCCAGGTTGTCGTAGCCCAGGGGCGCGCCGAGCGACGGGGGCTGGTTGATCCGCTCGAGCGACGTCTCCTTCCAGGCATCGCCCGACAGCCACGGGATCAGCAGCGCCATGGCGACGAGGATGATCATGAGGAAGAAGGCGATGACCGCCAGGCGGTGGCGCACGAAGCGCTGGCGCACCAGCTGCCAGTACGTCCGGACCGGCGTGAGGTCGACCTCGTCGACCGCGGGAGCCGCGCTGCCGGGAAGGCGGGTTACCTGGGTGCTCTCCATCGTCCCGCCCCTAGTACTTGATCCGCGGGTCGACGACGCCGTAGAGGACGTCGGCCAGCAGGTTGCCGATGATGACCATCACGCCGCCGATCATGGCGAAGGCGAGGACGACCGGGTAGTCCCGCTCCTGCACCGCCGACACGCCCAGGAAGCCGAGGCCCGGCCACGAGAAGACCGCCTCCGTGATGGCAGCTCCGGCCAGCAGCGTCGGGATCGTGAGCCCCAGCAGGGTCACGATCGGGATGAGCGCGTTGCGCAGGGCGTGCTTGAAGATGACCCGCGACGAGGCCAGCCCCTTCGCCTTCGCCGTGCGGATGTAGTCGGCGCGCAGGACCTCGAGCATCGACGCCCGCATGTAGCGGCTCCATCCGGCCACGCCCACGATCGTGATCGTCAGGACGGGCAAGAAGAGGTGCCACAGGAGGTCGAGGATGTCGCCCTCCTTGCCGAACGTGTTCTTGCCGAAGAGCGGGAAGAGGTCCAGCTGCTGGGCGAAGATCTGGCGGAGGATGAGGCCCAGCCAGAAGGTGGGCAGCGCGTAGCCGATCGTGGTGACCACGGCGATCGTCTTGTCGGCGATGCTGTACTGCTTGACCGCGCCCAGGATCCCGACCGGGATCGCGATGACGATCGTCAGGAAGAGCGAGGTCCCCATCAGCTGGAGCGTGCTCGGGATCCGCTCGAAGATCTTGTCGCGGACCGGCTGGCCGTCGGTGATGGAGTAGCCCCATGCCGTCGGGTCCCAGGGGAACGTCCAGAACGTGGTGAACCACTTGACGAACTGGACCGGAAGCGGCTGGTCGAGGCCGTAGACCCGCCGGAGGTTCTCGATGACCTCGGGCGAGACCCTGTTCGACCGGAAGCGGTCGAAGGGATCGCCCGGCGCCGAGTAGACGATGAAGAACGTGATGATGCTGATCCCGATGATGATCGGGATCGCCTGGATCAGCCGGCGGACGACGTAGCGAGCCATCGATTCAGCCGTCGACGAGCGGCGGGACGGACCGGCCGGTCACCCGGCCGGCGGATGAGACGGGTCACTCCGTTCGTCCTTCCCCGGATAGCGTGCGGCCGGCGGCGGCCATGAAGCCGCCGCCGGCCGTGGTCGTTCAGCGCGACGCGGGTCGCGCCGTGGTCACTGGGCCGCGACGACCCAGCTGTCCGCGTTCCAGTAGTAGAGCGGGCTGGCGAGGTCGATGCCGCTCGTCGTCGACGAGACGGACTTCGTGAGGCCCGCATTGGCAAGGTCGGACCACGTGAAGTAGTACGGCAGGTCGTCATGGGCGATCTGCTGGAACTTCGCGTAGATCTCCTTGCGCTTCGCCTGGTCGAGCTCCTGGCGGCCGTCCTCGAGGAGCTTGTCGGCCTCGGGGTTGCTCCAGCAGACGAAGTTGTTGTCGTCCGGGTTGTCCTTCGTCGTGCACTTGGACGAATGGAAGATGGAGTAGTCGTCGGGGTCGATCGAGGTCGACCAGCCGCCGAGGTAGGTGTCGAAGTCGTTCGGGTAGCTGAGGAGCGGCAGGAGGACGGTCGCGAAGTCGCCTTCCTTGACCGTGAGGCCGATGCCGCACTTCTTGAGCTGGTCGCTCGCCAGCTGGCCGAACGCGATGCGCTGCGGGCGGCCGGCCCGGACGTACATCTCGGAGGCCAGCTTCTTGCCGTCCTTCTCGTAGATGCCGTCGGACCCGAGCGTCCAGCCGGAGCTCTCGATGAGCTTCTTGGCGCCTTCGACGTCGAGCACGTAGGGGGTGACGTCGGGGTTGTAGGCCCACGAGGCCGGCGGCGTGTTGGCCTGGACCGGCTGGCCGCGGCCGTCGGTCGCCGCCGGGACGGTGGCCGCGTGGTCGATGCACATCGAGAACGCCTTGCGCAGGTTCAGGTCGCTGTAGAGGCGATCCGGCGCGCAGGTTGAAGGCGATGTAGTAGTAGCCGAAGTCGGCGTACTCGGCGATCTGGAGGTTCGGGTCGGCCTTGAGCGCCGCGAGGGCGTCGGAGGTGACCTCGGTCTGCCAGTTGATGTCGCCCTTCTGGAGGGCGGCGGACGCCGCGGCGCCGTCCTTGATGATCGGGATGTAGACCTTGGCCGGGCCGACCTTGGCGCCCTCGATGCCGCCGAAGTAGTCGTCGTGGCGGCCGAGCTCGACGCTCTGGGCCGTCGTGTACTTGACGAGCTTGTAGGGGCCCGTGCCGACCGGGGCGCGCTGGAAGTCGAGGATGCGGAACGAGGCCGCGATCTGGTCGATGTCCTTGGCCTGCGAGCGTGATGTTGAGGTCCGTCAGGCGGGAGTAGAGCTCGGCGCCGTAGGCCGACATGTCCGTGCTGCCGTCCTCGGCCACGAACTGCGCCTTGTCCGGGAGCTCGACGCCGGCCTTCGTGAGGAGGGCCTCCATGTCGGGGACGTACGTCGCGAAGTCGCACTCGGCGGGCGGAGCCTCGGCCGAGCAGGCCTCGGCGGTCGTGGCCGCGGCGATCTTGTCGTAGAGGGCCGCGACCTCGGCCGGGTCGACCGCGCCCGTGGACGCCTGGAGGCGGCCGAAGCTGTCGCGGACGGCCTTCTCGGGCACGACGACGACGCTCAGGCCGGTGACGGCGAACGGCGCGAACTTCTGCTTCAGGACGAACTTGACCGTGTAGTCGTCGACGGCCTCGACGGTCGCGATGTTGTCCTGGATCGCGCGAGCAGCCGTCCGGGATGTAGGTGCAGTTCGGCGAGAGGCCGAGGTCGTAGCTGAAGACGACGTCGGACGCCTTGACCTCGGTCCCGTCGTGGAACTTGACGCCCTGCTTGAGCTTGAGCGTCCAGGTCAGGCCGTCCTCGCTCGTCTCCGCGTAGTCCGCGGCGAGCTCCGGGACGCTCTCGAGCTTGTTGTTGATCGTGTAGAGGCCGTTGTACAGCAGGCTGACGATCCAGCTCGTCGGCAGGTCCGTGTACGCGTACGAGAAGTAGGTCGGCTCGCCGTCGAGGGCGAACTTGAAGTCCGCCGACGCGGCCGGTGCCGACGCGGCCGGCGTCTCGCCGGGGGCCACGCTGGGGGCCGGGGTGGGCGACGCCGAGCCGCCGCAGGCCGCTACGCCGATGGCGAGCGCCCCGAGCAGGCCGAGACTGCGCCGTCTCAAGCTCATCGAGTTCCTCCTGTTTCCGAGGGCCGGCAGCTCCTCCGCGCCGATCTCCTCCTCGCTGGTTGCCGCCGTGGTCGCCCACGGCGCGGAGCGCGCCAGAGCCTGCCATGACGGCCCGCAAGACTGCCGCGCATTATAGGTCGCGGCCGTCGCGGGCGTCAAATCGCCGGGTGTCCGCACGCGGGCGTTCCGCGGCGGCTTCCGGGTGCGTCAGGATCGCGTGCGGGTCACCTCCTGCCGGCCTGGCGCTGTCCGGGGTCTTCGCGGAGCGCGCTCGCGGGGGCAAGCGTCCGCGCGTCGGCGACGTCCTCGATCCATCCGTGTGCCGCCCGGTCGAGGGCGGCAGGTCGGCGGTGATGGGAGGCGGGGCAATGCGGATCCCGCGGTACGGCGGGGCGGATCCGGCTTGCGGGAGCAGGCCTTCCTGCGAGCGCTCGCTCGCGCCCCTGCTCGAACTGGAGATACGGCGCGTGCGACGCCGCGCGGGGCCTCGTTGTACACGCCGGCCGGGCTGCCGCCGATCGCGCCCGGCCCGGCGAGGCCGGCGCACAGGGCGGCCGCGGCCACGATCCCCGGGAGGCCGGACAGGAGGCGCGACGGCTCACGCCGCGTCGTGGCAAGGCGCGCTCGCAGGCGGGTCCAGCCGTCGACCTCGGGCCGGGCTCGCTCCGTCTCCTCGTGGAGGCGGCGGAGGCCATGCAGGACCAGGGTCGTGGTGGCCAGCTCCGCCTCGCAGGCGCGGCACCGCTCGACGTGATCCAGCGCGCGCCGGACCGCGGGGCCGCCCGCCCGCCGCGCGGCGAACTCGACGAGCGCCTCACGGTGCGTTCCGCAGCCCCCTGGCCGGCGCCACCCGATCACGTGACGTCGTCCACGGCGATCGGGGCGGTACGACGCCGGCGACGGCGGCTGCGCCTGACGGCTCGTAGGCGCCCCCGAACCGGCGATCGTCCTCCAGGCGCGCGCGCAGGGACCGAAGGCCGAAGTGGAGGCGCGACTTCACCGTTCCGGGCCGGATCCCCAGGATCTCGGCGGTCTCGTTGATGGACCGGCCGTGAAGGTAGAACAGGACGATGACGCCCCGATGCTTCGGGGGCAGGGCGGCGATGCCGTCCCGCACGATCCCGCGCAGCTCGGCGCGCTCGGCGCGGTCGGCAGGCCCGGCCTCGTGATCGCGGACGAGGCGCGCGACCGCCTCGCTGATCGGCTCCCAGGGGCGGCGCCGGCCGAGCCGCGAGTAGGAGAAGTTGAGGGCCACGCGATGCAGCCAGGGCAGCGGCGAGGCGTCGGGGTGGAGGCGCCTGCGCCACTCGTAGGCCTTGGCGAAGGTGTCCTGCAGGACCTCCTCGGCGGCCTGCCGGTCGCCGAGCACCGCATACGCGGTGGCGAACACCGGCCCGCGGTAGCGCATGAAGAACGCCTCGAACGCGTCGAGGTCGTCGGAGCGAATCCGGCGCAGGAGCGCCTCCTCGGCCGGATCGAGCGGGCGGGCCGTTGGATTGGTCGTGATCACGGCCTCCTGCGGGAACGCGCGGACACAGGGGACAGCCGAAACGGCACTCCTACCAGCAATCTACGCCCCTTCACGACGGAAGGTTCACCGGGCCGGTTCCGCCCGCCACCGGAGGTTCGGCTGGCGGGCGGCCGTCGCCTCGTCCAGCCGGCGGACGGGCGCGGTGTGCGGCGCGCTCTTCACCAGGTCAGGGCTCTCGCTTGCCTCGCGTGCGATCTCGAGCATGGCGTCGACGAACGCATCGAGGGTCTCGAGGCTCTCGGTCTCGGTCGGCTCGATCAGCATCCCCTCGTCGACCGTGAGCGGGAAGTAGATCGTGGGGGGGTGGAACCCCTTGTCGATGAGGCGCTTGGCCACGTCGAGGGTCCGCACCCCCGTCGCAGCCTTGAGGGCGCTCGACGAGGCCACGAACTCGTGCATGCAGGGCCGCTCGAACGGGATCACGTAGGCCCCCGCCAGCCGGTGCTTGAGGTAGTTGGCGGCGAGGACCGCGTCGTCGCTCACCTCGCGCAGGCCCGCGCCGCCGTGAGCCCGGATGTACGCGTAGGCCCGCACGAGGATCCCCACGTTCCCCGCGAACGAGCGCATCCGCCCGATGCTCGTGGGGCGCTCCCCTGCCCGCTCGAGGCGGAAGGCTGCCGTCGGGCTCGCGCAGGACGAGCGGCTCCGGGAGGAACGGGGCGAGGTGGGATCGGACGCCCACCGGACCGGCGCCCGGGCCGCCACCCCCGTGCGGGGTGGAGAACGTCTTGTGGACGTTGAAGTGCATGACGTCGAAGCCGGCCTGCGCCCGGCCGGAAGTGGCCGAGCATCGCGTTGAGGTTGGCGCCGTCCATGTAGGCCAGCGCGCCCGCCGCGTGGACCATCTCGAGGAGCTCCACGACCCGCGTCTCGAAGAGCCCGAGCGTGGAGGGGTTCGTGATCATGACGGCCGCCGTCGTCGGCCCGAGCGCTGCCCGGAATGCGTCGAGGTCGACGCCGCCGTCGGCCGCGGACGGGATGTTCACCGTGCGGAAGCCCGCCATCGAGGCCGTCGCCGGGTTCGTGCCGTGCGCCGAATCCGGCACGAGGACATCGGTGCGGGCGGCGTCCCCGCGAGCCCGGTGATAGGCCCGGATCATGAGGATGCCGGTCAGCTCGCCCTGGGCGCCGGCCGCGGGCTGGAGCGTCACCGCGTCCATCCCGCTGATCTCGGCCAGGTCCTGCTCGAGTCGCCAGAGGAGCTCGAGCGTCCCCTGGGCCGTCTCGTCCGGCGCGAGCGGGTGGAGCGCGGCGAAGCCCGGGCAGGCGGGCCGCCCACTCGTTCACCTTGGGGTTGTACTTCATGGTGCACGAGCCGAGCGGGTAGAAGCCCGTGTCGACCGACCAGTTGAGGTGCGACAGGTTGACGTAGTGGCGGACGAGCGTCGCCTCGTTGAGCTCGGGCAGGGCGGGCGGAGCGACCCGCCGCGCCGACGCGGGGAGCCGCGCGAGCGCGTCGGCGGGAGGCGCGGGGAGCCGCATGCCGGCGCCCCGTCCGGGGCGCGAGAGCTCGAACAGGGTGGGCTGGAGCGGGTTGCCGGTCACGGTCATCGGACGGCCTCCGGCGGCGGGGCGAGCTCGGCGGCGAGGGCGGCGGCGAACCGCGCGATCTCCGCGGGAGTGGTGACCTCGGTGGCACAGACCAGGAGGCCCTCGGCGAGCGACGGGTCGCCCGGCTCCAGCTCGGCCAGCGGGATGCCGGCCAGGATGCCGGCCCCCAGCAGGCGCCGGTGGACGGCGACGGCGTCCGGGACGCGGACCGCGAACTCGTTGAGATACGGGCCGGGGTGGAGGCGCGGCGCGCCCGCAGCGGCCAGCGCGGCTTCGAGCTCCGCCGCCCGAGCGGCGCCCGTCGCCGCCACGTCGTGGAGGCCGTCCGGTCCGAGCGCCGCCAGGTAGATCGAGGCGGCGAGGGCGCACAGGGCCTGGTTCGTGCAGATGTTGCTGGCCGCCCGCTCGCGTCGGATGTCCTGCTCGCGCGCGCGCAGCGTCATGACGAACGCCCGCCTCCCTTCCAGGTCGGCCGTCATCCCGATGAGGCGCCCCGGGATCTGGCGGATGAGGGCCTCGCGACAGGCGACGATCCCGAGGTACGGCCCGCCGTACTGGGGAGGCATGCCCAGGGACTGGCCCTCGCCCGCCGCGATGTCGGCGCCGTAGGCCGCGGGCGGCGCGAGGACCGCGAGGCCGACGGGCTCGACGACCGCGACGAAGAGGGCGCCGGCAGCGTGGGCGAGGCGGCCGATCTCCTCCATCGGCTCGAGCAGGCCGAGGACCGAGGGGTGCCCGGCGACGACGCCGGCGACCGGGTGCTCCGGGTCGGCCAGCATCCGCTCGAGGGCGGCCAGGTCGGTGGTGCCGGCGGCGGGACCGTCGCCGACCAGGGGAATCTCGGCGAACGTGAGGTTGGCCCCGGCGAAGTAGGTCTCGAACGTCTCGCGGTTGTGCGGATGGACGCCCCGCGAGACGAGGACGTGCTCGCGGCCCGTCGCCCGGCAGGTCATGAGGGCGGCTTCCGCGGTCGCTGCCGCGCCGTCGTAGTGCGACGCGGATACGACGTCCATCCCGGTCAGCTCGGCGAGGAGCGACTGGTACTCGTAGATCGACTGCAGGGTTCCCTGGCTGATCTCCGGCTGGTACGGCGTGTAGGCCGTGTAGAACTCGCCCCGCAGGAGCATCTGGTCCACGACCGGCGGGAGGTGGTGGCGGTACACGCCGGCCCCGAGGAAGCTCGACAGGTCGGTCCGGTTGCGTCCGGCCAGGTCCCCCAGGTGCTCCATGAGCTCGAGCTCGGTGAGCGCCGGGGGCAGGTCGAGCCCTGCGGCGCGCACGGCCGGCGGAATCACCCCGAAGAGAGCGTCGACGGACGCGATCCCGAGGGCCTCGAGCATTCGGCTCCGCTCGCCCGCGGTGTGCGGCCCGTACGCCATCTCAGGACTCCGCGACCAGTGCCTCGTAGGCGGCCGGGTCGAGGAGGCCGTCCACCTGGGCCGCGTCGGCCAGGCGGACGCGGAGCATCCAGCCGGCGCCATACGGGTCCGAGTTGACCACTTCGGGGGCCGCCGCCAGCGCACCGTTCGCCTCGACGACCTCGCCGCCCACGGGGGCGAACAGGTCGCTGACGGCCTTCACCGACTCGACGACGCCGAACGTGGCGAACTGCTCCAGGGTCTTCCCCGGGGCGGGCAGCTCGACGAACACGATGTCGCCGAGCTGGTCGGCGGCATGTCGGGTGATCCCGATGGTCGCCACGTCGCCGTCGACGCGAACCCACTCGTGCTCCTTCGTGTAGCGCAGGTCGGCCGGGATCATGCGGCGCTCCTCTCGTCTGGGTCACCGGGACCGGATGTAGAACGGGAGCGGGACGACCTCGGCGGCCGCCCGCGTGTCGCGGATCTCCACGTCGAGCATCGTACCGGGCGCCGAGTCCGCCGGAGCGACGTACGCCATCGCGATCGGCAGGCCGAGCGTTGGCGACATGGTGCCCGACGTGACCACCCCGCTGGCCCGCTCGCCGGACCAGACCCGGTGGCCGTGGCGCGCGATCCCGCGTCCGCGCACGACCAGGCCGACGAGCCGGCGGCGCACCCCGGCCTCGGCGGCCGCGGCGAGGGCGTCGCGACCCACGAAGCCGCCCTCCTTGGCCAGCTTCACGACCCGGCCGAGCCCCGCCTCGAAGGGCGTCGTGCTGCGGTCGAGCTCGTTGCCGTAGAGCGGCATCCCGGCTTCCAGCCGGAGCGTGTCGCGCGCGCCCAGGCCCACGGGCACGAGCCCGGCGGCCGGCTCCCCCGGCGGCCAGCGCGTCCCAGATGGTCGACCCCGCAGCCGGCATCGACGAAGACCTCGAAGCCGTCCTCGCCCGTGTAGCCGGTGCGCGCGACCAGGCCCGGGACGCCGGCCACGGAACCCTCGGCGATCCCGTAGTACCGGATCGCCTCGAGGTCGAGGTCGGTCAGCGGGGCGAGGATGCCGAGGGCGGCCGGACCCTGGATGGCGACGAGGGCGGTCGCCAGCGAGCGATCGTCGAGGATCGCGCGGCGGCGCTCGAAGCGCTCGGCCAGGGCGTCGGAGACGACGACGGCGTTCGAGGCATTGGCGACCACGAGGAAGCGGTCAACCGCCAGGCGGTAGACGATGAGGTCGTCGAGGATGCCGCCGTCCGGGTCGCAGATCATCGAGTAGTGGGCGCGGCCGATCGCGAGCGACCGAGGGTCGGTGGTGACGGCGGCGGCGAGGGCATCTCCGGCGTCGGGCCCCTCGACGAAGAGCTCACCCATGTGGCACAGGTCGAAGAGGCCGGCCCGTTGCCGCACGGCGCGGTGCTCCTCGAGGATCCCGGCGTACTGGATCGGCATCCGCCAGCCGGCGAAGTCGACCATGCGGGCGCCGAGCGCCTCGTGACGCGCGACGAGCGGCGTGGCGCGCGGTTCCTCGGTCATGGCCGGACCTCCCTGCTCACGCGTGCCCGCCCGGGCTCGGCTCCGCGACGGCTGCGGCCCGGGCGACGAGCGCCCGTTCGGATCTCGAACGTCAGCAGCGCCGGGGCCTCCGGGAAGCGGCACCCAGCGCACCTCGTCGAACTCGTGGTCGTGGCGGTCGAGGTCGCCGCCGACCGGCTCCATGAGCCAGAAGTGCACGGTCTTGTGGATCCGCGGCACCGCCCTGGACGAACCAGTACTCGATCGCCTCGAGGGGGGCCAGGAGCCGCACCTGGAGCCCGGTCTCCTCGGCCACCTCGCGCAAGGCCGTCTCCTCGAGCGTCTCGTGCGGGTTGGGCGTTCCCTTGGGCAGCGTCCACGAGACGCCGTCGCGCTGGCGGCGGCGACGCCCCGCCACGAGGTGAGGGACTCCGTCGAACGACCGGATGACGATCCCGCCGGCGGATGTGGCCGTTGCGCGCTTCAGCCGCGCCACGGCGCCGTCGCGGCGCGCGGCCGGCGACCGGAGGCGCGGGTGCCGAGCTTGGCCCAGCGAACAGGAGCGAGCGGGCCTGCGAGGCCGGCCAGTGGCCGGTGCATGGGAACGGCGGTGATCGCCCGCCATTCCGAGCGCTGCAGCGCCACCGGACCGAGCTCGGGCCTCCGGAGGAGTGTCGGGCGGTCCGCGGCCGCCCGGAACCGCAGGTGGCGGGCCAGGCCGAGGAGCGGCTCGTGCGCTCGGGGCGGCGTGGTCGCGAAGCGAGCGACGGGGCGGACGGCGAACCGGGCCGTGATGCTGCGGTGCATGACGAGATCGTACCGCGTCAGGGCCACCTTGTGAACGCCGCACGCAGCCGGGCCGCGGCTTCCGGTGCGAGGCCGCGCCGCTCGGCGAGGGTGACCTGGCGTTGGCCGAGGGCGCGAAGGATCTCGAGCGCCTCGTCGCCGGCCTCGGCGACCACGGCGAGGTGAGCCTCCACCGTGCCAACGTCGCCCCGAGCCACCGGTCCGGTGAGGGCCGGCGCGGTGCCCATCGCCCGGGCGTTGGCGAGCGCCTGCGCGGCCAGCGGGCCGTAGACGGCAAGGGCGCCCGCCTCGTCGAGGCCGGTCGGGCGGGCGACCGCGGCCACCACGTCGAGGAGCGCCGTGAGGCCGCCCGCGGCCAGGACGGCGGCCGCGTGGTAGGCGGCCTTGGAGTGCGGCTCGAGGCGCACGGGAGTCGCCCCGAGCGAGGTCGCCATCTCCGCGAGGAGGCCGAGGAGCCCTTCATCGCCCTCGATGGCGAAGGTGGACCCGGGAATGGCCGCGAGCGCCCGGTCGAGATCGGCGAAGGCCACGAGCGGATGGAGCGAACCGGCGCTCGTGCCCGCCGCCAGGGCGGGCGCCAGGACGTCGGCGCCGTGGAGGCCGCTCGTGTGGACGATCGCCTGGCCCGAGTAGAGGTGGAGGGTGCCGACGACCTCGGCGAGCGCGTCGTCGGGCACGGCGAGGAGGGCGAGGTGGCACTCGTCGAGGATCGCGGCCGCCTCCGGGAATGCCCGCGAGCCGGGAACCAGCGCGCGGAACCGCGCCCGGCGCTCCGGGTCGCGGCTGGCCACCGCGCCGACCTGCCAGCCCGCCCGGCTCAGGGCGACGCCGAGGGCCGTCCCCACGGCGCCGGCGCCGACAATCCCGATGACCGGGCGGCCGTCGTCGGCCGGTCCCACGTGCGGGTGGAGGTGCGCCTCGAGATGCACCTCGTCCCCGTGGCGATGGGCTCCCGGCGGCAGCGGCGCCGCGCTCGCGGCTGCCTGGCGCCGGACCTCGTCCATCGTCGCCGGGTCGCCCGGGGGCGGCGTCGCCGGGTCCCTGCGCCACGATCGCATCGTCGCTCTCCACGCTACTCTTGGGACAACAGCGTAGCGCCCCCGGCGGCCCGCTGGCCGCCCCGAGCCATCGAGGACCACCCGTGCCGACCCGCGACCCGTTCGGCGCCCGAGCCAGCCTGGGCCCGGGGCTTCCCGACTTCTACCGCCTGGCGGCGCTCGCCGACGGTCCGGACCTCGGTCGGACGCCGACCACGGTGAAGATCCTCCTCGAGAACGTCATCCGCCACGCCGGCGGAGGCGTGGTCGAGGAGGCCGACGTGCGGGTCCTCGCCGGGTGGCGTCCCGGCGCCGGCGTCGCGGCCGAGGTCCCCTTCATGCCGGCCCGGGTCATCCTCCAGGACTTCACCGGCGTGCCCGCCGTGGTGGATCTCGCGGCCATGCGCGACGCGCTCGCAGCCCTGGGCGGCGACCCTGCCCGTGTCAATCCCCTCGTCCCCGCGGACCTGGTCATCGACCACTCGGTCCAGGTGGACCGGTTCGGGACCGCCGACGCCCTCGCCTTCAACGTCGCCCGCGAGTACGAGCGGAACGGCGAGCGCTACCAGCTCCTGCGCTGGGCCCAGCGCGCCTTCCGGGGCCTGCGCGTGGTCCCGCCGGGTACCGGGATCGTCCACCAGGTCAACCTGGAGTACCTCGCCACGGTCGTCTCGACGGCCGAGGTGGAGGGCGGCCCGGTCGCCTTCCCCGACACCCTCGTCGGGACCGATTCGCACACGACGATGGTGAACGCCCTCGGCGTGCTGGGCTACGGCGTCGGCGGGATCGAGGCCGAGGCGGTCCTCCTCGGCCAGCCGCTCCACCAGCCGTTCCCGCGCGTCGTCGGCGTCCGGCTCTCCGGCGAGATGCCCCGCGGTGCGACCGCGACCGACCTCGTCCTCGTGGTCACCGAGCAGCTGCGCAGGCTCGGCGTGGTGGGCTCGTTCGTGGAGTTCGCGGGCGATGGCCTGGCCGGGCTCCCCCTGGCCGACCGGGCCACGATCAGCAACATGAGCCCCGAGTTCGGCGCGACCACGACGATCTTCCCGATCGACGACGAGACGCTCGCCTACCTGCGCCTCACCGGGCGCGCGGCCGGCCTCGTCGACCTCGTCGAGCGCTACGCGAAGGAGCAGGGCCTGTGGCGCGAGCCGGGCGCGGGGCCGGCCTTCGACGATGTCCTCGAGCTCGACCTCGGGACCGTCGAGCCCAGCCTCGCCGGACCTCGGCGTCCCCAGGACCGCGTGCCGCTCCGGGCAACCCGGGCCAGCTTCGAGGCGGCCTACCCGGGGATCCTCCCGGCAGCCGACGCGCCGGCCGCACCCGGGTCCGTCCGCAACGGCTCGGTCGTCATCGCCGCGATCACCTCGTGCACGAACACGTCGAACCCGACCGTGATGATCGGAGCCGGGCTGCTGGCCCGGAACGCGGTGGCGCGGGGCCTGCGGGTCCCGTCGACCGTCAAGACGACCCTGGCCCCCGGCTCCAGGGCGGTGACCGCCTACCTGGACCGCGCGGGCCTCTCGGCTCCCCTTGCGGCGCTCGGCTTCGCCCTGGCCGGCTACGGCTGCACGACCTGCATCGGCAACTCCGGCCCGCTCGACGAGGCGGTCGCCCACCAGGTGGAGGCGGAAGGGCTCGTCGCGGCCGCGGTCCTCTCGGGCAACCGCAACTTCGAGGGCCGGATCCACCCGCTCGCCCGGGCCAGCTACCTCGCCTCGCCGCCGCTCGTCGTCGCCTTCGCCCTCGCCGGGCGGATCGACCTCGACCTCTCGCGCGAGCCCCTGGGCATCGGGGACGACGGTCGGCCGGTCTTCCTCGCCGACCTCTGGCCGACGGCGGAGGAGATTCGCGCGACCATCGCGGGCGCGATCGACGGCGAGCTCTTTCGGGCCTCCTACGCCTCGGTCTTCGAGGGCGACGAGCGCTGGCAGGCGCTCCCGATCCCCGAGGGCGATCGCTATGCGTGGGATCCCGGGTCCACGTACGTGGCCCTGCCGCCCTTCTTCGCCGGGATGGGGATGGAGCCGGCTCCCGTCGTGGACATCGCGGGCGCGCGGGTCCTCGCCTGGCTGGGCGACTCGGTGACCACGGACCACATCTCCCCGGCGGGCTCGATCCCGGCGTGGTCGCCGGCCGGTGGCTGGCTCCAGGGCCAGGGGCGTCGCGCCGGTCGACTTCAACTCGTACGGCGCACGGCGTGGCCACCACGAGGTCATGATGCGGGGCACGTTCGGGAGCATCCGCCTGCGCAATCGACTGGCCGACGGGAAGGAGGGTCCGTACACCCGGATCCTGCCCGACGGGCGAGGAGGCGTTCCTCTACGACGCCGCCAGGGCGTACGAGGCCGCCGGGATCCCGGCCATCGTCCTGGCCGGCCGCGAGTACGGCTCAGGCTCGTCGCGCGACTGGGCCGCCAAGGGGACGCGGCTCCTCGGGATCCGGGCCGTCATCGCCGAGAGCTACGAGCGGATCCACCGCTCGAACCTGGTCGGGATGGGCATCCTCCCGCTCCAGTTCCTGGCGGGCGAGAGCGCCGAGTCGCTGGGGCTCAGCGGCCGCGAGTCGTACGCGGTCGCCGGCCTGGGCGTGGGTCTCGACGCCGCGGGCGCGGCTCGACGTGGTGGCGACCGCCGACCCGGCCGATGGCGGCGGCGAGCGGCGCTTCGACCGTGGAGTGCCGGCTCGACGGTCCCATCGAGGTCGACTACTACCGGCAGGGTGGGATCCTGCCCGCGGTCCTGCGGCGGATCGCCGGCGAGGGCGCGACGGGCTGACACGGGACGGCCCGTGCTGCGTCACGTCGCCCGTCCGTCCCTCGTCTTGCGGCCAGATGAACGTCGAGTCCGCGACCTCGTGAGCACCACGGCCCGCCGCGCCGCAGCGCGACGCGGCCGACACCCTGTTCGCGCTCGCGCTCGCAGGCCTGCTCCTGGCGCTCGCCGGCGGCCTGCTCTCGGCTGGGGGCGGCGTGACGGACCTCGCTCGGCTCCTGCCCGGCGCCGCTGCCCCGGCTCGACTCCCGAGGCCGCGCCCCCCGCGGCCGCCGGTCCGATCCTGGCGCCCGTCCTAGCGCCTCCCCGAGCGAGCCTCGCCGGCCGTCACGCCCCTTCGACTCCGCGCTGTCCCCCTCGCCGACCGCGCCGACAGCGACCGCCTCGTCGTCGCGCGACGCCCGGCGGCCCGTTCACGATGAACCTGTATCGCGACGGCGTCTTCGTCCACGAGGTCGACGACCAGACCTGCGTCGCCGCCGCGGTCCAGGCCACGCTCAACCTCATCCGGCTCAACGAGGACGGTCACGAGCCCGACGTCTCGACGACGTCGCAGCGCAGGCTCTACGACCGGATCGTGGCACTGACGACCGACGAGGACTCCCACGTCGGCGGCACGGGACCGGGCGGCTGGGCGGCCCTGCTCACCGAGGAGGGGTACCCTACGAGGTCCGGGCGTACCCTCGCGAACGACCGCCATGCGCGCCGCCGCCAGGGCCATCCAGGAGCACCGGCCGCCCGGTCGGGATCCTGGCCTGGACCGGCATCCACTCGTGGGTGATGACCGGCTTCACCGCCACGGCGGACCCGCTCACCACGAGGAGCTTCGGCGTCACCGCGGCCTACGTCATGGACCCCTGGTATCCCTGGGTCTCCAGCTCGCTGGCCGCGCTCCGAGGCACCGAACGCGCCGCGCAACACGGCCGACCTGGCGGCCAACTTCCTGCCCTTCGACCTGCGCTCCGGGCCCTATCCGGGCCGCGACGGGCAGTTCGTCCTGGTGGTGCCACTCGAGCACTGAACGACGCCGGCCGACGCCGGCCGGCGCGGGCCGGACGACGGCCGGGTCGGGCGGGGTACCGGGCCGGCCCGGAATCGAGAAGCCGGCGGGCAGGCCGCCGGCTCCGGGTGCTTCGAGGATGGTGGGCGATACTGGACTCGAACCAGTGACCTCACGGATGTGAACCGTGCGCTCTAACCAACTGAGCTAATCGCCCTCGGCGCGGATTATAGGGCGAGCCAGGGCGAGCCGCGGCTCGCCGGCCATCCTCCACGAGGACGCTCACGTCGAGCGCGAGCCGGTCACGCCCGGCCAGGCCGCCGCCACGCGTGCCTGATCGGCCTCGACCTCGACGACCTTGCGTCGGCCGCCCGCGCCGGCCACGACGCGGACGCTCCCGGCCGCCACGCCGAGGGCCTGCGGCAAGCAACCGGCAGAGCGCCTCGTTCGCCGCTCCCTCCACCGGCGGCGCGGCGACCCGGACGCGGAGGACCCCGTCATCCCCCACCCCGTCGATCGCGTCGCGGCCGCCGCGCGGCGTCAGGCGCACGGCGAACCGGACGCTCACTGGGGAAGAAGTCGCAGGACGAAGCCCCAGGCCGAGCAGGAGGACGAGCGGCGCGAAGTCGATCGATCCGGTCTGCGGGAGAACTCGACGGATCGGGGCCAGCATCGGCTCGGTCATCGCCACGACGTAGCGCGAGATGGAGTTGCGGGCCAGCGGGTCGACCCAGCTCAGGATCACCCGACCCAGGACGAGGAGCCACAGGACGAGGACGAGGATCTCGACGAAGTTGCGCGCGAAGGTCACGGCCGAATCCTACTCCGCGGGGTGACCCGGGCTGGCCCCCGTCGGCGAGATGCCGGGGGGCCGGAAGCAGGCGCGGCATCGTGAAGGTCGGGGTCCGGGTCGGGGTCGCGCACCGCGCGCCGCTCGCCGAACAGGGCCCGGCCGACCCGGACGATCGTGGCGCCTTCCTCGATCGCGACGTCGAAGTCGTCGCTCATGCCCATCGACAGCTCCGGCCCGAGGCGCGGGTGGGCCGCCCGGAGCCGGGTCGCGAGCTCGCGGAGCCGGCGGAATGTCGAGCGCGCCTGGGCGGGTGTGGCCGCGAACCGGCCGATCGTCATGAGGCCCCTCACCTCGAGGTTCGCGAGCGCCAGCAGCCCGGGCAGCGCCTCGGCCACGCCCGCCGCCGTGAACCCGGCCTTGCCCGGGTCCGCGTCCACGTTCACCTCGAGCAGGATCGGCAGCGGCCGGCCCGGTCGGATCTCGGCGCCGATCCGGTCGAGGCGCCGGGCGAGCTCCACCGAGTCCACCGCCTCGAGGCAATCGAAGAGCTCCACGGCACGGCGGGCCTTGTTCGCCTGCAGGGGGCCGACGAGGTGCCAGCGCGGCCCGGGAACGAGCGGGACCTTGGCCGCGGCCTCCTGCACACGGTTCTCGCCGAGCACGTCGTGGCCGGCGGCCACGGCCGCCCGCAGGCGGTCGACGGGCACCGTCTTGCTGACGGCGACAAGCGTCACGCTCGGCGGGATCGCGGCCGGCGCGGGCAGCCGCTTCCGCGATCCGGGACAGGACCGCGGCACGCGCGGCGGCAAGGCCGGCGATCTCGGCCGGGTCCGGCGGCGGAACGGCGGGTGACCGGTGGCCGGCGTCCACCGGCCCGGCTACTTGCTGCGGCGGAGGAAGCTCGGGATCTCCAGGTCGTCCGCGTCGTAGCGCGGGCTGCGCACGCTGGACGGGACAGGCTCCGGGGCGACGGTCCGCTCGGCGCGGGCCGGGGGCTCGGTGGCAGGGCGCTCGGCCGGACGGATCTCGGGCATCGGCCGCGCGTCGACGTCGGCGGCGGCCCGGCGGATCTCGAGCTCGCCGAGGAAGTCGCGCTCCAGGCGCGTCGCACGCGAGAGGTCGTACGACGCCGCGGTGGAATCGCGGCGGACCGTCTCGCGGTGCCGGTTGGCGTCGAACCCGGTCGCGATGACCGTGATGACGACCTCTTCGCCGAGGCGCTCGTCGAAGCTGGTCCCGAAGATGATGTTCGCCTCCGGGTCGGCGGCAGCCCGGATCTCCTCGGCCGCCTCGGTCACCTCGAAGAGGGTCAGGTTCGAGGAGCCCGAGATGTTGAACAGGATCCCCTGGGCGCCGGTGATGTTGATCTCGAGCAGCGGGCTCGCGATGGCGTGCTTGGCGGCCTCGATCGCCCGGGTCTCGCCCGATGCCCGGCCGATCCCCATCAGGGCCGATCCGGCGTCGTGCATGATCGCCTTCACGTCGGCGAAGTCGAGGTTGATCAGGCCGGGGACCGTGATGATGTCGCTGATCCCCTGGACGCCCTGGCGGAGCACGTCGTCGACGACCCGGAACGCGTCGAGGATCGACGTGTTCTTCTGGACGACGTCGCGAAGGCGGTCGTTCGGGATCGTGATCAGCGTGTCGACCTTGGCCTTGAGCTGCTCGGCGGACTTCTCGGCGATGAGCTTGCGGCGGTTGCCCTCGAAGCTGAACGGCTTCGTCACGACCCCGATCGTCAGGGCCCCCAGGTCCTTGGCGATCTCGGCGATCACCGGCGCCGCGCCGGAGCCCGTGCCGCCACCGAGGCCGGCGGTGATGAAGACCATGTCCGAGTCGCGGAGTGCCTCGGTGATCTTCTCGGCATCCTCCTCGGCCGCGCGCTGACCGATGGCCGCGTCGCCGCCGGCGCCGAGGCCGCGCGTGATCTTGTCGCCGATGCGGATCTTGTGGGGTGCGTCCGACTGCAGGAGCGCCTGGGCATCGGTGTTGATGCCGATGAACTCGACGCCCATCATCTCGGCCCGGATCATCCGGTTGACGGCGTTGCTGCCGCCCCCGCCTACGCCGACGACGCGGATGAGCGCGAAGTTCTCCGAATCCGACCTCAGCGGCATCGCTCGTCCTCCGGTGGTACGCGGCCGTCGGGGCGGCCGTCCGGGCCCGTGCCCGGGATCAGTGAGTGGGTCGTCTGGTGGCTGGCCTGGTCGACCGATCCGGCGAGCGAGCACGGCGCGCCAGAGCGGGGACTGGCGCGGAGTATACCCCTGCCGCGCTCCAGTGGAACCCCGTCGTCCGAAACGCTAGGGGAAGATGCTCCGCATCGCGTTGCGGACGCGGGCCGCCAGCCCGCCGCCGGGCGCCGAGTCGTAGGTGGTCATCTCCGATGCCGCGACATGGCGGGCGCCCCACAGGAGAAGCCCGATGGCGGTCGCCGAGCCCGGCTCGAGCAGCCCGTCGACGAGGCCGCCGACGTCGCCCGGAGCCGCCACGCGGACCGGCATGTCGAGCACCTCCCGCCCGAGGACGGCGGCGCCGGCCAGCTGGGCCCCGCCACCGGTCAGGACCAGGCCCGCCGGGAGCATCCCGGGCGCGGCCGCGAGGATCTCGGTGCGCAGCATCTCGAACGTCTCGCGCATCCGCGCCTCGATGATCCGGGAGACCTCGAGACGCTCCACCGTCCGGCCCGCCTCGTCGCCGAGGACCGTGACGCTGATGACCTCGTCCGGGTCCACGCCGGCCAGGTCGCAGGTGCCGTGATCCACCTTGAGCGCCTCCGCGACGTGGAGGCTGGTCTTGAGCCCGATCGCGACGTCGTTGGTCACGTTGGCGCCACCGACCGGGAGGACGGCGGTGTGGAAGGGCGAGCCCTCGATGAACAGCGTCAGGTCGATCGTGCCGGCGCCGATGTCCGCCACCGCCACGCCGAGGTCGCGCTCGGTCGGCGACAGGACCGCCTCGGCCGAGGCGAGGCCGGCGGCCACCAGCTCGTCGATCTTGATGTCGGCCGCCGTGACGCACTTGGTCAGGTTCTGGACCGCGGTGGCGGAGGCGGTGACGATGTGGGTCTCCACCTCGAGGCGGACCGCGCTCATGCCGAGCGGGTTCATGACGCCTTCCTGGCCGTCGACCGTGTAGCCCCGCGGGATCACGTGGAGCACCTCGCGGGTCGACGGGATCGAGACCGCCCGGGCAACCTCGATCGAGCGGTTGACGTCCTCCTGGGCCACCTCGCGACGGGGACCGGCGACGGCCACCTGGCCGGGCGAGTTGAGGCCCTCGACATGCTGGCCGCCCACGCCCACGAACGCGCGCTCGATCTTGTAGCCGGCGTGACGCTCGGCCTTCTCGATGGCGGCGGAGATCGAGTGCACGGTCTGGTCGATGTTGACGACGATCCCCTTGCGCAGGCCGGACGCGGGGACGATGCCCTTCCCGATGATGGTCAGGGCGCCGTCGCGGCCCACCTCGCCGATGAGGGCCACGACCTTCGTGGTTCCGACGTCGATCCCGACGAACGTCTCGCGTTCCACTCGTCCTGTTCCTCTCTCGTCGTCTCGTCGTCGCAGCCGGCGCGGCCTAGAGGTAGTGCCGGCGGATCAGGGCCACGTTCTGGAAGATCCGGAGCCCGAAGGTGATCAGCGCCACCAGGTAGAGGTCGAGGCCGAGCCGGTCGCCGATGAAGGTCAGGAGGACCGCCACGACGGTGTTGACCACGAACCCACTGACGAAGATGCGGTTGTCGTAGACGCCCTCCAGCTCGGCGCGTACGGCCCCGAGCACGGAGTCGAGCGCCGCCAGGATGGCGACGGCAGAGTAACGCGAGAGCTCGAACCCGACGTTGACGTTCAGGACGAGCCCGAGCAGGACCCCGACGAGCAGGCCCGCCAGCGGCAGGAGCACAGGCCGGATTCCCCTCCTCGACTGCGTTTTGCGAAGGCTACCCGACCCGGGCGCCGACCGCAGCGCGATTGCGGCGCGCGCGGCCGGGCCATCCGCCCGGATTCGCCGCGGTCACGGCGCCGGCTTCTGCGTGTAGGTGCCCTCGCGCGCTCCGGCGAGGACCACCCGCAGGAGCTCCGCCTCCCGTCCCGCGAGCAGGCTCCTGAGCAGGCGCACCTGCTCCGGGATCATCGCCGGGCCCCGGATCTCGGGGCCGTAGAAGCCGAACACCGCCGTCCACGGGTCCTCGCCCGTCGGGACGAGGGTCCAGCCATCCCGCTCGTCGACGCCGACCAGGAAGGCCGGCGCCTCCGAGTCGACGTCCGCCGGCATCAGCGACAGGAGCCGGGTGGCAACATCCAGGTCGAGCTCGTCGAGGTGATCGCCGACGGCGGGCGTGTCGTCCGAGGGACGGCGGTCGGCGACCACCGGCAGGCCCACGGCGGCAGCCCCGGCCGGCCCGTCGCCGTCGGCGCCGGCATCGGCCACGACCCGGCCGTCGCGATCGACGAGGAGGAGCGCCCCGCTCAGGCGCCAGGCAAGCACCGGCTCGCGCTCGACGATCCGCACCCGAAGAACCCCGGGCAGGCCGACGCTCACCTCGGCGTCCGCGACCGCGGGCAGGGCGAGCAGGCGCTCGCGGAGGTCGTCCGTGGCCAGGGTGAACGCATTCGGCGCGGGCGTCGGCAGGGCGAGCGCCGCGCGGACCGCGTCGTCGCCGGTGAGGATCGCGCCCTCGACCTCGACGGTCTTCACGGCGAAGACGGGCGAGGCCACGGCTCCCCAGATGAGGCCGGCCGTGGCCAGCATCGCCAGGGCCGCCAGGGCGCGGCGCGGCGAGAACCCGCCCGAGGCGCGGCGGGGGCCTGGCCGCTGGCGCACGCGTCCACCGCGGACCGGCAGGTCGTCGCTCATCGCGGGAGATCCTCCGTGGCCAGGTGCCGGACCGGGCGAGCCGCCCGCGCCGCGGCCGCCGAGATCGACGATTCGGGCGCACAGATCGCCGAACGGGATGCCGGCCGCCTCGGCGACCTTCGGATAGAGGCTGATCGGCGTGAAGCCCGGGATCGTGTTGATCTCGCTCAGCGAAAGCCGGCCCGACACCCGGTCCAGGAGCAGGTCGACGCGTGCGAAGCCGGCCGCGCCGATGAGCGTGAACGCCGCCCCGCCGATCCGGCGGACCTCCTCGGCCACGGCCTCGGGCAGATCCGCAGCCGCGTGGGTTCGGGCGGCGGAGCCCGCCGCGTACTTGTCGGCGTAGTCGTAGAACTCGTGATCGGGGATCACCTCGCCCGGGCCGAGCAGCGTGAGTCCCGTGGCCGTGTTGCCGAGGACGCCCATCTCCAGCTCCCGCGGGCGGTCCAGGCAGGGCTCGACGATCGCCCGCGCGTCGAACGCAAGGGCCTCGCTCGACGATCGCCACCCGCTCGCTCGGGTCGGTGGGCGATCCCCATCCCCACCGACGAGCCGAGGCAGGCCGGCTTGGCGATGAGCCGCCCATCGGGCACCTTCGACGCCAGGCGGTCGAGGTCGCCGAGGACGGCGGCCCGGTCGGTGTCCCAGGCGGCCCGCTCCACCTCGACCCAGTCGAGGACCGGGAGTCCCGCGCCCCGGGCGATCCGCTTGAAGAGCGGCTTGTCCATGCCGATCGCCGATGCCGCCACTCCGGAGCCCGTGTAGGCCAGCCCGGCGGCGTCCAGGATGGCCTGGATCGTGCCGTCCTCTCCGTACGGCCCGTGAAGGGCGATGAAGACCACCGGCTGTGGCCGTGCCCCCGCAATCCCGGCCGCCGCCTCACCCGCCGCGAAGGGGCCGGCGCCGCCGAGCGCGGCCGGGTCGTCGTAGGCGGCCGGCGGCAGGTCGCCGCGCCGGTGGTCCACCGGCAGGAGCCACCACTCCCCTCCCAGGTCGAGGTAGAACTGGCTGACGGGGTGGCCGCGCTCGGCGAGCGCGGCGGCGATCGCGGATCCGGACACGATCGACACGTCGTGCTCGGCCGAAGGCCCGCCGAAGACGACGGCCACGGCCCGCCGCGGACCTCCGGGTGCCCGGTCGCCGATCATGCCGCCTCCTCCACCCAGGCGGTCCAGTCGCCCATGAACACCACCTCGAAGGCGAGCCGGACGCCGGTCTCGCGCTCGACCGTCGCCCGCACCCGCTCCCCGAGGCGCCGAACGTCGGAGGCGGTTCCGCCCTGGTCGTTGAGGATCCAGTTCGCGTGGCGCTCCGACACGACGGCACCGCCGACGCGCAGCCCCTTGAGCCCGCAGGCGTCGACGAGGGCCCCGGCGGAGCGATCCCCGGCCGGGTTCCGGAAGACGCTCCCGGCGCTGGGGATGCCGAGCGGCTGGTGCTCCCGGCGCCACCTCCGGATCTCCTCGAGGCGCTCGCGGACCAGGGCCGGGTCCTCCGGCGCGAGCTGGAAGGTGGCGGCGAGGACGACCTCCGCCGGGGCGCCGGCGGCAGGGTGCTTGAGGCGGCTCTCGCGGTAGGCCAGGCCGAGGCCGGCCGGGTCGAGCCGAGCCTCACTCCCATCCGCCTGCAGGACCAGGGCCGTCTCGAGCACCGTCGCCACGTCCGAGGCGTGGGCGCCGGCGTTGGCCCAGACCGCGCCGCCCACGTTGCCCGGGATCGCGAGACCGAACTCGAGGCCCGCCAGCCCGGCCTCCGGCCGTGATCGTGGCCGCCTTCGCCATCGGCAGGCCGGCCTCCGCGACCAGCCGCCCGTCGACGATCTCGTGGCCCTCGGCCCGGACGTGGACCAGGAGCCCCCGGACGCCGGCATCGGAGATCACCACGTCGCTGCCCCGCCCCAGCAGCGTGTACGGGATCTCGCGCGCGCGCGCGAACTTCACGAGCGCCCGCAGCTCGAAGACGTTGTGCGCGGCGGCGTAGAGGTCGGCGGTCCCGCCGACCCGCATCGTCGTGAACCGCGCGAGCGGCTCGTCGCGCGACGTCTTCACGCCGATCCGGCGCTGGATCTCGGTCCCGATCCGGACGGCGTCGAAGGGCTCGGTGGCCGGGGGCATCGCGTCGGGCGGCCCGGCAGCTGCGCTCACCGGCCGGCCGTCCCCGCGGCGACGCCGGCGATCTCGGCCGCCGTGGGCCACGGCCGCCGCTCCGCCGCCACCTCGATCAGCGCCGCCACCGCATCCGCCGCCCCGGGCCGCCCGGCCGACCGCGCCGCGGCGCTCATCGCGAGGTGCGCAACCGGATCCTCGAGCAGCCGGCTCGCCTCCACGAGGGCGTCCGCGTCGAAGTCCGCGTCCTCGACGAGACGCGCCGCACCCGTGGCCGCGTAGGCTTCCGCGTTCCGTCGCTGGTGGCCCCCCGCGTGGGGGTACGGAACGCAGACGAGGGGCACGGCGAAGGCGGCACACTCGGCGAGGGTCGACGCGCCGGCGCGTCCGACGACCAGGTCGGCCGAGGCGAGCGCAGCCGTCATCTCGTCGGCCAGGAACGGGACCGGCCGGTAGCGCGCACGCCGGTCCTCGGGGAGCGCGTCGCGGGCTGCCAGGGCGTCGGCATACCCGTCGTTGCCCGTGACGTGGAGGACCGTGCACCGCTCGAGCAGCCGGGGCAGCGCCTCGGCCACGGCCCCGTTGAAGCGCCGGACCGCCTGCGAACCGCCGAACACCAGCAGGAGGCGATCCCGGGCCGGGATCCCGAGCTGCTCGCGGGCGGCCTCGTGGTCGATGGACCGCGGGTCGCGGATCGGCGTCCCGGTCACGAAGCAGCGGCGGGCAGCGAGGGCGGCGCAGGTCCGCGAATCGGTGACCGCGATCGCGGTGGCGAGGCGCGCCGTCGCGCGGACGCTGCGACCCGGGACCACGTTGCCGTCCCACAGCACGATGGGGATCCCGAGGAGGCGCGCGGCCACCATGACCGGGATGGCCATGTAGCCCCCGGTCGTGAAGACCACCTTCGGCCGCCGGCGCGCGAGCAGCCACGCCGCCTGCGGCACGGACGCGGCCAGGCGCAGCGGGTCCAGCACGAGGTGGACGTCGCGCCCAGAGCTGCGCAGCGAGCGCACCACGAGACGTCGGAGCTGGATCCCGGACGGTGGCACGAGCGCGGCCTCGAGGCCGCGCTGTCCGCCGATCCAGGCGAGCTCAGGCGCCGCCGGGAGCGCGAGAAGGGAGCGCGCGACGGCGAGAGCCGGGTAGATGTGTCCACCCGTTCCACCAGCCGCGATCGCCACTCGCATTCCAACCTCCGCTGACCGCGGTCTCGCGCGAGACCGACAGGAGGATCCCCGCCGCGACAAGGCTGACGATCAACGAGGAGCCGCCTGCCGAGACGAACGGGAGCGTGATCCCCGTGACGGGGATGAGCGTCACGACGACGCCGATGTTCACGAACGCCTGCAGGCAGAGCCAGGCGGTGACGCCGGCCGCCAGGAGCCCGCCGAAGGTGTCCGGCGCCGCGAGGGCGATCCGGAACCCGCGATAGGCCAGCAGCACGAAGAGCCCGATCACGGCGAGCGCGCCGAGGAAGCCGAACTCCTGGCCGATGACCGCGAAGATGTAGTCGTTGTGAGCGTTGGGCAGGACGATCCCACCGGCCGCGGCACGCTCCCCCAGCCCGGCGCCGAAGAGCCCGCCGAGCCCAAGGGCCAGCAGGCCCTGCACGGGCTGGTAGCCCGAGGCGAGCCGATCGGCGAACGGATCGGCGAACGACTGGAGCCGCTCGAGCTGGTAGTCCTTCAGGAAGACCGTCGCGCCGCCGACCGCCGCGGCGACCAGGCCGGCGAGGTAGATCGGGTTGGCCCCGGCGAGGAAGAACATGAGCAGGGTCGTGAGGCCGAGGACGCCGGCCGAGCCGATGTCGGGCGACTTGAAGATCAGCAGGATGAACGGCGCCACGATCACCACGAATGGCACGAGGCCCGTCCGCAGGCCGGCCACGGCGCTGCCGCGACGAGCCATCCAGTGGGCGAGGTAGATGACGAGAGCGAGCTTCGCGAGCTCGCTCGGCTGAACGGCCGGGAGCCCGGGGAGCTTGAGCCATTGCGCCGACCCGCCCACCGTCACCTGGAACGTGTCCACCTGGACCAGGACGAGGAGCACCGCCGCGACCAGCGCCAGGGGCAGGGATACGAGGCGCAGCCAGCGGTAGTCGAGGCGCATCACGATCAGCATGAGGACGAGCCCCACGGCCGCCCAGGTGAGCTGGGGGCCCAGCGTGCGGAACGTGTCGCCGCCGGAGCTCAGGTAGCCGGACATCGCGGACGACGAGTAGACCACCAGCAGCCCGAGCGCCGTGAGGGCGAGGACCGCGAGCACGATCACGGTGTCCGGACCCCCGCGTCGCACCACGCCCGCCGGCGCGGCGAGCGCCGCGGGCACGGCGAGCGCGGCAGCCGGTGGTCGCGGTCCGGGCGTCCGGGTCGCGCGCGTCGAGACGGATGCCCCGCGCACACCGGCCCGCGGGGGCGCCGAGACCGGCCGGTGGCCGGTCGATCGGACGCGATCGGTGGAGCCCAACGTCAACTCCTCCCGTCGGTTGCGGCGTGGGCCGCGGCGAGCGCCGCGACGCCGGCCTTGAAGGCGCGACCGCGGGCGGCATAGTCGGGGAACTGGTCGAAGCTCGCGGCGGCCGGCGAGAGAAGCACGGTCGCGATCGTGCCGGCCGGTGCGTCGCCCAGGAGCTCGCGCGCGATCGCCGCGGCCCGCGGCAGGGCGACGGCCAGCGTCCCGGCGTCCTCGACGAGCGGCACCCCCGCCGTCCGGAAGAGCGAGGCGAGGGCAGGGCCGCTCTCGCCGATGAGGATGGCGGCGGCCGCGCGCTCTGCCGCGACCGGGCCGAGAGCCGCGAGGTCGATCCCCTTGTCGCGGCCGCCCGCGATCAGGACGAGCGGCGCGTCGAAGCTCCGCAGGGCCGCCGCGACGGCGTCCGGCTGCGTTCCCTGCGAGTCGTTGACGAAGCGGACGCCGTCGATCTCCGCGACCAGCTCCAGGCGGTGCTCGACGCCCCGGAAGCCCGCGGCCTGGCGGCGGAGGGCGTCGGGAGCGACGCCGAAGAGCAGCCCGATCGCGACCGCGGCGAGGAGGTTCGAGAGGTTGTGCCGCCCGGGCAGCGAGAGCTCCCCGACCGGGAGGATCCGCCCGCCTGGGCCCGTCGCCGCGGCGCCGCCGCCGGCCAGGGGGAGTCGCTCGACGCCCGCCGCCACGACCCACCCGTCCACGATCCCGAGCCCTCCCGGGATCGGGCGCTCGAGGCGGTAGCAGAGCGAGGGGGCCACGCCGAGGCCGGCGTACCCGGCGACGACCGGATCGTCGAGGTTGATGACGAGGGCACCGTTGGGGTCCACCAGCTCGGCCAGGCGGCGCTTGACCCGCCGGTAGCCCTCGACGGAGCCGTGGCGGTCGAGGTGATCGGACGTCACGTTGGTGTAGAGGGCGACCGTCGTGCCCCGCGACAGGCTGGGCAGCTGGAGCTCCGAGAGCTCGTCGACCACGCGGTGGTCGGGCGTGAGAGCGTCGAGGCGGTCGATGAGCGGCGTCCCGATGTTGCCCCCCAGGACCACCGGATGAACGGGATCGGCTGCCAGGAGGTGCGCGGCGAGGGACGCGGTGGTCGTCTTGCCCTTGGTCCCGGTGACGCCCACCGTCGGCGCGGGGCAGAGGCGCAGGAAGAGGTCCGGCTCGGAGACGAGGGCCGGCGCGCCCGCGTCGCCGGCCGCGGCCGCGGCGGCCAGCGCGTCGAGCGCCGCGCGCAGGCGCGGCTCGGTCGTCGGGAAGCCCGGCGTGATCGATGGGCTGAAGGCCACGAGCGCCGCGTCCGCCCAGGCCGCGGCCGGGTCCACGTGCGGCCCGCAGGCCAGGGCGACCGGCCGTCCCTCGAGAGCTGCGACGGCCTCGGCCAGCGCGTCGGCGGGCTTGCCGTCGTAGACCGTCACGCGAGCGCCCGCATCGACCAGGAAGCGGGCCAGGGCGACGCCCGTGCGGGCCAGCCCCAGGACGGTCGCGGGGACGCCCGCCAGGGCCCCGGCGCGCACCGCGTCGAGGCTGAGCGACTCGAGGTCGACGGGCATCGTGCCCTTCACACGAGCCTCTGGAGCGTGGCCAGGAACAGGGTGATGCCCAGCAGCCCGGCCAGCACGGAGACGATCCAGAAGCGGAGGGTGATCTTGGTCTCCGCCCAGCCGCCCAGCTCGAAGTGGTGATGGAGCGGCGACATCCGGAGGATCCGCTTCCCGCCGCTCATCTTGAAGTAGCCGACCTGGAGGACGACCGAGAGCGTCTCGATGACGAAGACCAGGCCGATGAGCGGCAGGATCAGGATCTGGCCGGTGATGAGGGCGATGACGGCGAGGGCGGCGCCCATCGAGAGCGAGCCTGCGTCACCCATGAAGATCTGGGCGGGATGGGCGTTGAACCAGAGGAAGCCGAGCAGGGCCCCGATGAGCAGCGCGCACAGGACCGCGAGGTTCGGCTGGGCCGGGCTGTTGAGGAGGGCGATGATCAGGAAGGCGACGAACGAGAAGACGAGGGTGCCTCCGGCCAGGCCGTCGAGGCCGTCGGTCAGGTTGACCCCGTTGCTCATGGCCACGATCGCGAAGGCCGCGAACGTGATGTAGGCCCACGGCTCGATCGCGACCGCGCCGACGAAGGGCACGCCGATGGCCACGATGTCATACGTGTCCTGGATCTGCCACGCCGCGAA
Source organism: uncultured Chloroflexia bacterium (assembly GCA_963739365.1). Classification (GTDB taxonomy): domain Bacteria; phylum Chloroflexota; class Limnocylindria; order Limnocylindrales; family CSP1-4; genus CTSoil-043. The sequence goes on from CAVUAG010000020.1 coordinate 36,724, forward strand.
CAGGGCCACCACGACCTGCCACAGGATCTTCTGGCGCGCCCGGATCCCGTCGCCGGTCCGCGCGTTCAGCCAGTCGTCGGCGAGGCCGAGCGCCCCGACGAGGGCCAGGGTCGCCAGGGGCGCGAAGGTCGAGGCGTCGACCAGCCCGAACAGGAGCGCCAGCGCGATGACGACGGCCAGGATCAGGGCGCCGCCCGCCGTGGGGGTCCCGGCCTTGGTGTGATGGCCCTCGGGCCCGTCGATCCGGATCTGCTTGGCGAATCCGCCGTGGGTGACCAGGCGGATGAACGCGGGCATGATGATGACGACGATCGCGAAGGCCAGCAGGATCGCCTGGATCAGCTCGACGGTCACGGCGCCGCCTCCTCGGCCGGGAGGCCCGTGCGCAGGGCCTCGACCACCGACTCGAGCGCCGCTCCCCGGGACGCCTTCACGAGCACGGCATCGCCCGGCCGCAGGATCGTGCGCAGGACGGCGACGGCTTCGTCGCGGTCCCCGGCCGCATGGATCCTTCGCGGGTCGAGGCCAGCCGCCAGGGCGCCTGCGGCGATGCCCGTGGCCGCGGGGCCGACGACGACGAGCTCGGCCACGACCTCGGCGGCAGCCGCGCCCACGGCCCGGTGGCCCTCCTCGTGGCCCGGCCCCAGCTCGCGCATCTCGCCGAGCACGGCGACGGGGCGGCCCGGCAGGGTGCCCAGCACCTCGAGCGCAGCGACCATCGCGGGCGGCGACGCGTTGTACGTGTCGTCGAGGATCGTGATCCCCGGGCCGTCGACGATCGCGCCGCGGTGCGCCGAGGCGCGGTCCCACGCGGTCGCCAGGCCCGCCGCGATCCGCTCGTCGTCGACGCCCGCGACGAGGCCCGCGGCGGCAGCCGCCAGGGCGTTCTGGACGCTGTGCCGGCCGAGCGCCCCGATCTCGACGCGGAAGCGCGCCCGGCGGGGGACCCGGGCGACGAGGTCGAACGTCATCCCGTGCACGCCGCGCGAGACCACTGCCTCCGCCGTGACGTCGGCGCCGGGATCCAGCCCGTAGGTCACGACCGCGGCTCGCGTGCGCGACCCGAACGCCCGCACGCGGACGTCGTCCTGGTTCAGGATCGCCGTGCCGGCATCCGGCAGCGCCTCGACCAGCTCGGCCTTTGCGTCCTCGATCGCCGCGAGCGACCCGGCCCGCTCCAGGTGGACCGGCGCCACCGCCGTCACGATCCCGATCGACGGCCGCCCGAGCGCCGCCAGCGTCGCGATCTCGCCACCGACGTACATCCCCATCTCGAGGACTGCTGCCCTGTGCTCCGGCCCGAGGCGCAGGAGCGTGAGCGGCAGGCCGACCTCGTTGTTCTGGTTGCCTTCCGTCCGGAGCGTCGGCATCGCAGCACCCAGGACCGCCGACGTCGCATCCTTCGTGGACGTCTTGGCGAAGCTCCCCGTGATGCCCACCACGAGCGGCGCGAAGCGGGAGCGCCAGGCCGCCGCCACGGCCTGCAGACCGACGAGAGCGTCCGGCACGAGGACCACCGTCACGTCGCCCAGCGCGTCCAGGTCCCTCCGGTCGGGAGCTCTCGTCACGAGCAGCGCCGCGGCCCCCGCGGACGCGGCGGCAGCGAGGAAGCGGTGCCCATCGGTCCGCTCCCCGGGCAGGGCCGCGAAGAGGCAACCGGGATGCACGAGGCGGGAGTCCACCGCGCCGCCCCGGACCGGGCGATCAGAGCGGCGGAGGAGCGTGCCCCCCGTGGCCGCGACGAGATCCTGGGCGGTCAGGGGGGCGACGGGAGACGGGTCGCCGTCGTCCCGCGAAGCCGGCACGGTGGTCACGGCCGGGAGTGTCGCACAGGCCGCGCTCACGGGGCCCAGGGGGAGGGCGAGGGTGGCGGGCTGGCGGGCACGGGCGCCAGGTCGAGGGTCGCCATGGCATCCGTCGCGACACGCCGGAACAGCTCGAAGGATTCGACGGGCATCTCGATCATGCCGATCTGCTGGACGGTCGGCCGGCCTTCCTCGATGCGAACGGCCACGACGACCTCGGGGCTCCGTCGCCCCACGAACCCGACGAAGGAGTAGTTGAAGGCGTTCGCCTTCCAGCGCTTCTTCTCGCCGTCCCAGATCTGCGCTGTCCCCGTCTTGCCGCCGACCACGTAGCCGGGGATGAGGGTCCGGTCACGGTAGAAGGGCACGGCCAGGGGGACCCGCCGCATCACCTTGACGAGCTCGCGCGACAGCGCCGGCGTGATGACATGGCCGCGGTCGGCGGCCACCACCGCCTCCGACCCCACCCGTTGCACCACGTGCGGGGTCGGCAGGACGCCCCCGTTCACCATCGCGCTGAAGGCGGTCGCCAGCTGGAGGATCGTCACCGCCACGCCCTGCCCGAACGAGCCGTTGGCGACGTCGATCTGGCGCCAGGACGACCGCGCCGGGTCTCGCACGATCCCGGGCACCTCGCCGGCAACGTCCACGCCGGACGCGGCACCGAACCCGAGCCTCGACCACATGTCATGGAGCACCGTGGCCGCCTCCTGGGCGGTCGGGCCCAGCTTGAGGCGACGTCTTGGACATCACGACGTTGCGCGACCAGGCCACGGCGTCCTCGAACGTCTGGCTCCCCTTCGAGCCCTTGTCGGCGTTCTGGACGAAGGCCTTGCCGTCGTCGAGGCGCAGGATCGCCTGGTCCCGCACGCGGGAGGTCCGCTTCACGACACCGGCCTCGAGGACGGCGGCGGCGGTGACCATCTTGAAGACCGAGCCCGGCTCATAGACCGCCCCGACGACCGGGTCCACGAACCGTTCCGCGCCCGCGGCGGCGACCGCCGCGTAGCCATTGGCGTCGTACGACGGGTAGGTGGCTTCGGCGAGGATCTCGCCGCTGGCCGGGTCCATGACCAGCGCTGAGACGCTCTTCGCGCGGTCCGCCACCCACGCCGCGTAGACCTCGCGCTCCACGGCCAGCTGGAGGCTCGCGTCGATGGTCAGCGTGAGGTCGACCCCGGGGCTGCCCGTCTCCAGCGTCGTCGCCCGCTCCAGGTTCGGGCGCCCCGTGGCGTCGCGCTCGGCCACGACGATGGTCGGCGCCCCGCCGAGTGCTTCCTGCCAGCGGCCCTCCACCCCGTACTGGCCGACGCCCTCGCGGTTCGTGAAGCCGAGCAGGTGGGCCGCGATCGTCGTCTTCGGCGCACCCCCGTCGAGCGGATAGACGCGCACGGCCTCGGGCTCCAGGCGCACCTGGGCGAGGGTGCCGCTGTCGATCGCCGCGCGGATCGCGCTCGAGTGGTCGGTCGTGAGGTTCCGGGCGAGCACGACGTACGCCTTGCCGGAGTCGAGGCGCTCGCGCAGCTCGGCCGCGGCATCGTCGCCCAGGCCGAGGATGCCCCCAAGCGTCGCGGTGATCTCCGCGCGCTGCGCGATGGCGGCCGGGGTCTCGCCCACAAGCGACGCCGGGTACGCCACCAGGCGGTCCCTGCGGATCGTCGTCGCCAGGGCGACGGTCCCGCTGCGGTCGTAGATCGTGCCGCGGGTCGCGGGAATCTCGGTGCGCACCGCGACCTGGTCGCGGGCCTGCGCGACGAGCCAGTCGTGGCGGGCCAGCTGCCAGTACCCGAGGCGCGCGGCGCACGCGGCCCCGAAGACGAGGAGGACCGCGAGGACGAGCAGCGTCCGCCGGCGGCTGTCGGTCCTGCCCAGCATCCGTCAGCGAGCCGGGACGATGAGTGGGTCCACGAGCTGTCCCAGGCCGGCGTCGAGGGCCTGCTTCCGGATGGCGGGCTCGCGACCGAGGCGGTAGAGATCCGAGCGAAGCTGGTCCTGCTCGGTCAGCAGGATCTGGCGATCGGCGAGGATCCGGTCGACCTCGACGCCGTTGGCAGAGACGCGGACCGTCTGGACCAGGGAGACGAAGCCCAGGGCGAAGACCAGGACGATGCCGCCCACCAGGAGCCCCGTGCGTCCGGAGCGCCGGCGAGCGCGGCTGGCGACGCTGCCGGAGACCCGGCGCCGGGCGAGCGCCCCTGTTCGCGGATGCCCGCCAGCCTCGCCGGCAGGCGACGAGACCCGCCGGCCAGGGACCCCGGTGCGCGGACGTGCTCCTGCGTATCCGGCCACTACTCCAGCCCGAGCCAGGTCGCGCCGTACGGGAGCGCGTGCCGCTCGGGGACGGCCGCCTCGACTGGCGCGAAGCCTTCGTCGACGACGTTGCGCTCCACGGTGCCGTCCTGCCAGGCGCGGTCGCGGCGCTCGCGGACCTCGTGCTGGCGCCGGCCGTACGTGCGACGCCGGTTCGCCTGGTGGCGCTTGCTCATCGTCGATGCCCTCCTTCGCGGCGACGGGCGCGGCTCATGCTGCGAGCCGCTCGGCGGTCCGGAGCCGGGCGCTCCGGGCACGGGGATTCGCGGCGACCTCGGCCTCGTTCGGGACCGTCGGCTGGGGGCCGACGGTGCGAAGCCGGGATGCCCGGCCGCACACGCAGACGGGAACGACGGGGGGACAGGTGCAGCCGCGGCGCTCGGCGGCCACGAACCGCTTCACGATGCGGTCCTCGAGGGAGTGGTAGCTGAGGACGACGAGGCGGCCGCCCGGCCGCAGCAGCGCGAGGGCCGCCGCGAGGACGACCTCGAGGGCATCAAGCTCGCCGTTGACGGCAATCCGGAGCGCCTGGAAGACGCGGGTGGCGGGATGGATCCGGCCGCGCGGTCCCGGCCGGCGGGGCACGGCTCGCTCCACGAGCCCCGCGAGCTGCTCCGCGGTCGCGATCGGCTCGGCCCGCGCGGCCGTCCACGATCGCCCGCGCGATCCGTCGGGCGTGCGGCTCCTCGCCGTAGCGGCGGAAGAGATCGACCAGGGCCGCCTCGTCGAGCCGTGCGAGCAGCGCCGAGGCGGGCTCGCCGCGGGTCGGGTCGAAGCGCATGTCGAGCGGGCCGCCGGCCCGGAACCCGAAGCCACGCCCCGTGTCGGCCAGCTGGAACGAGCTCAGGCCGAGGTCGAGGAGGATCCCGTCCACGGCGCCGAAGCCGGCGTCGGGGGCCACCTCGTCGAGCGACCGGAAGTTCGCCTGCCGCAGGACGAGGCGGTCGCCGAACCGGGCGAGCCGCTCCCCCACCCGCGCGATCGCGGCGGGGTCGGCGTCGAGCCCGAGGACGCGCCCGTCCGGGCTGACGGCCTCCAGGATCCGCTCGGTGTGCCCACCGCCTCCGACGGTGCAGTCGACATGGAGGCTGCCGGGGCGCGGGGCGAGCATCTTCATGACCTCCTCCGCGAGCACCGGCTGGTGCCCTTCCTCCATGTCATCTCCACCATCGACGTGCGGATCCCGAACGGATCCTGGAAGCGCATGTAGTGCCGCTAGATGCCCAGCCCCGAGAAGGCCTTCGCCAGCTCGCCCGGGTCCTCGAGCGCCTTCCGGTAGTCGTCCCAGCCGGCCGGCGTCCAGATCTCGGCGTGGTCGAGCGAGCCGACGATCACCGCCTCGCTGCCCAGCCCCACCGCCTCGCGGAGGTACGACGGGAGGACGAAGCGTCCCTGGGCGTCCCACACCACTTCGACGGCGTTCCCGAACAGGAACCGGCTGGCAAGGCGGGCTCCAGCGTTCTCCACGGTCGGGAGCGCCCCGACCCGATCGGCCAGGCGATCCCACGCCGCGCGTGGCCAGATGGCCAGGCAGGAATCCATCCAGCGGGAGACGAACGCTCCGCTGTCGAGCTGCGCTCGGAACTTCGCGGGGACGGCGATCCGTCCCTTCGCGTCCACCGAGTGCCGGTACTCGCCGGTGAACACCTGTCCTGGGCTCCCTCTGGTCGCTGCCGGGCTGGCCTCGGTCGCTGGGCAGGCCGCCCGATTCACCACTTGGCCCCACTTGGCGCCACTGAGATGGGATGTTACACCGCTGGCACCGCGAGTCAATGGTGATTTCGGGGATTCGCCCACCGGCCGGGCGGGATTCGCCCACCGGCCGGGCGGGATTCGCCACCTTGGCTCCGCGCCGTGCTGGGACCCCGACGAGGCCCTGCCGGACCGTCGGAACCCGGTGGCCTGCGTGGCGTCGCGCGGGCCGGACCTGGGCCGTCGGGCGGGGCCGTGATCAGCGGGCCGGACTGACCGGGCCTGCGGCCCGGCGGGGCTCCGCGGCCGGGGCAGTACCTTCTTCGCCTTGCGCCGGGTTGACGCGTGGTGCTAGGCTCCGCCGCCGAACACGTTCCGCTCTCCATCGAGGACGCCAGCGCCATGGCCTTCGCCGAGCCGACCGTCGCGCCCACCCCGGAGCCCTTCCTCGCGGCCCCGCGGATCAAGCGCTGCACGTTCCGCCGCGTCACGGCCGTCGACCGACGCCGCGAGCGGACCTACGACGTCGATTGCCTCTTCCCGGACCGCGCCCTCCCGATGCCGCTCGGCGACCTGGAGGGCGCCATGCCCATCTGCAACGCCTGCACGGCGAAGGGCATCTTCCGGGCCGACGAGGACTGACGGGCGGGCTGACCCGCGCCGCGGCCCAGGCGGCGCCGCGCAGCCAGGTCCCATGCCGCGACGACACGCGCGCGGGCACGGCGCGTCGGCGCGAGACCGGTGGGGAGTGTCAGCGAGGCGACCTGTACGCCGGGTTCTGTCCCGCGGTCCCCGAAGGGCGCGGTGACGGTCATCCATCTGGGGCCGCCGGTTGCCCGACGGCTCATGCGGCCGACCCGAGGACTCCGACGGCGCGCCGGTGTTCCGGTTGCCCGGAACGCGTCCTCCTACTTGGCCTTGCTCCGGGTAGAGCTTGCCTCGTTTCACCCTGCCGCCGGTTGCCCGCCGGCAGGCTCGTCTCTGTGGCGCTGGTCCTCGCCTCGCGGCGGGCGGGCGTTACCCGCTACCCTGCGCCGGAGAGCCCGGACGTTCCTCACGCCCCCGGTTGCCCGGTGACGCGCGACCGTCCGATCGCCTCGCTGACCCCCGGATCTTACCGCGCCGACGCCAGCGGACCGAAAGCAGGTCCCGGAAGCAGCCGGTCGACCGCCTCCGCGATGGCGGCACCCAGCACCCCGTGCGCGGCCGCGTCGAGGTGGACCCCGTCGACCGGATCGGTCGTGACGAGTGCGCCCGCATCGAGGAAGGCGGCGCCCGCCTGGGCGGCGACCTCGCGGTAGTAGGGAGCAAGGCGGGCAGACGTCTCCCGGGCTGCGCCGAATCCCCACAGCTCGGACGCGATCGTGAGAGGCCCGAGCGGCACCGGGGCAACGAGGAGAACCGCGGGTGGACCTCCGTCGGGACCGGTCGCGCTGGCGCGGGCCAGGTCGACCAGGCTCCCGGCGCCCGCCGCGATCTCGGCCGCGCCGAGGTGGAAGATCGCCTTGAGGTCGTTCGTGCCGAGCATGATCACGAGGACGGTGACCGGCGCATGCGACGCGAGGCACGGGACCAGGTACGTGCGCCCGTTGCGCCCCTCCGAGAAGGGCTCGTCCCAGATGGTCGTCCGCCCGCCGAGCCCCTCCTCGATGATGACGGCGCGCCCGTCGAGCGCGCGGGCGACGACCCCCGGCCAGCGCACGTCGCGCCGGTGGCGGCGTCCCGTCGGCCCGTCGGCGCCGTGCGTGTTCGAATCGCCGTAGCAGACGACGACCGGCAGGTCGACCACGTGGGTGCCCTCCTTCAGCGCGGGATCCGCAGCTCGAGCCCGTCGACGGCGACCTCCACCCCGGCCGGCAGCCGCGCCGCCAGCGCGGCGTGGCGCAGCTCGTGGTCGAGGTGGGTCAGGAAGGCCCGGCGCGGCCGCAGCTCGGCGATCACGGAGAGGGCCTCGTCGACCGTCTGGTGGGTCGGGTGGGGCAGGTCGCGGAGCGCGTCCAGCACGAGCACGTCGAGGTCGCGCAGCAGGGCCAGCGACGGCGCATCGATGCGCTTGACGTCGGGGACGTACCCGAACCCGCCGGTCCGGAAGCCGGCCGTCGGGAGCTCCCCGTGCGTGACGGGCACGGGCACGAACCGGCGGCCGGAGATCTCGAACGGTCCCGCGAGGGCGACGGGGCGCAGCCTCGGGATTCCCCCGAAGTGCGCCTGTCCCGGGACGAACGCGTAGGCGAACCGGCGCACGACCACCTCGAGTGTCTCCGGCAGCCCGTGGACGGGCAGGTAGTCACCCGCGATCTCGTTGAAGCGGCGGAGGTCGTCCAGGCCGCCGATCGCGTCCTGGTGCTCGTGGCTCAGGAGCACGGCGTCGAGCCGATCGAGGTCGGCCGCCAGGGCCTGGGCCCGGAAGTCGGGGCCGCAGTCGATCACGACCCGCCGGGCACCCCAGGCGAGGAGGACGGAGGCGCGGAGGCGCCTGTCGCGGGGGTCGCTCGACGTGCAGGTCGCGCAGTCGCAGGCGATCCGGGGCAGGCCCTGGCTGGTCCCGGAGCCGAGGATCCGGACGCGCAGCTCGCCGGCGTCGGGGCCGGGATCGCCCGGGTCGAACCCCGGCTCCAGCCCGAGCCCCATCTGGTCCCGGGACGCCGGCCGCCGCGTCCGTGGCCCGGCGCCACCCGGCACCCCGTCAGCGGCGTCCGGTGGCGCATCCGCGAGCCGCGCGGCCGCCTCGGACCGGATCCCCTCCCCCGGCCTGCGCACCACGACCGCCGGGCCGCCCGCCGCAACCCGATCGAGCGCCTCGTTGGCCAGGGCGTCCGCCGCGTGGTTCTCGCTGCGCGGAACGTGGCGGGCGCTCCAGCGCCGCAGCCGCCCGAGGTGCGCCATCGCCTGCGCGTGGAGCGGCGCGAGCTTCGCGTCCTTCACCCGCCAGCGGCCCCGGAGCTGCTCGACGATGAGCATCGAATCGAGGAGCAGGGCCACCTCCTCGGCGCCCAGCTCCTCGGCGAGGGCGAGGGCGCGCAGGAGCCCCGTGTACTCCGCGACGTTGTTCGTCTGGCGGCCGAGCGCCTCCGAGACGGTCGCGATCGGCGGGGCGTCCGGGCGCTCCGCGCCGGGCGCGTCGGCGTCGATGAGGACCGCGCCGCACGAGGCGGGACCCGGGTTGCCGCGCGCGGCACCGTCGGTCCGGATGATGAGTCGGCGGGGACCCGCGCCGCTCAGACCGAGCGCTCCACGATCGCCCGCGACACCTCGAGGATCGCCCGGGTGATGTTGATGTCGCGCGGGCAGGCGTCGACGCAGTTGAAGATCGTCCGGCAGCGCCAGACCCCGTCCTTGTCGGCCAGGATCTCGAGGCGCTCGTCGGCCGCCTCGTCGCGGCTGTCGAAGATGAAACGGTGGGCGTTGACGATGGCCGCGGGTCCCACGTACGACGGCTGGGCCCAGAACGACGGGCAGGAGGTCGTGCAGGCCGCGCACAGGATGCACTTGGTCGTGTCGTCGTAGCGGGCCCGGTCGGCGGCGCTCTGGAGGCGCTCACGCTCGGGCGCCGGCGTGTCGTTCACCAGGAACGGCATCGCGCTCCGGTACTTCCCGAAGAAACCCTCCATGTCGACGACGAGGTCCTTCACGACCGGGAGGCCGTTGAGCGGGGCGACACTGATCTTCTTGCCCAGCTGGTCGACCCGGATCTTGCAGGCAAGGCGGTTGCGACCGTTGATGAGCATCGCGTCCGAGCCGCAGATGCCGTGGCCGCAGGAACGCCGGAAGGTGAGCGTCTCGTCGATCTCGGCCTTGACCAGGTGGAGGAGGCTGAGCACCCGGTCCATCGGCTGCGACTCGACCGTGTAACGCTCCCAGTGCGGCGCCGAATCCCGCTCGGGATCGAAGCGGAGGATCCGGAGGTCGACCTGCATGCGCTGCGCTCCCGGGCTCAATACGTCCGCGGCTTCGGCTCGAAGCGGGTCACCGTCACCGGCTTGTACCGGAGCGCGGGGCCCGCCTCGCCCCGATAGGCGAGCGTGTGCTTCAGCCAGCCGGCGTCGTCGCGCTCGGGGAAGTCGTCGCGCGAATGGGCTCCCCGACTCTCGGTCCGGGCGAGGGCCGACGTGGCCATCGCCTCGGCGCTGTCGATGAGGTAGCCGAGCTCCCGCGCCTCGAGGAGGTCGGTGTTGTAGACCTTCCCGGCGTCCCGGACGCGGACGCGCCCGTAGCGCTCCTTGATCTCGGCGACGCCGGCCACGGCCGCCTGCATCATCGGCTCCGTCCGGAAGACGCCGACGTTGTCCATCATCAGCGTCGCCAGCTCCGCCCTGAGCTCGACCGGGCTCTCCCCGTCGGGTCGGTCGCGGAGCGCCTCGATCTCCGCGCGGACCGGCGCCTCCGCGTCGCCGGCGACCTCCGGCATGGCGGTGGCCGCGCAGTAGGCGGCCATCGCGCAGCCCGGCCCTCCGCCCGAACACGAGGAGGTCGACCAGCGAGTTCGTCCCGAGCCGGTTCGCCCCGTGGACGGAGACGCAGGCGACCTCGCCGGCGGCGTAGAGACCCTCGACCACGGTGTTGCGCTCGTCGCGGATCACCCGGGCCTGGAGGTCCGTCGGGACGCCGCCCATCGCGTAGTGCGCCGTCGGCTGGGTCGGAACCGGCTCGGTGAGCGGCTCGACGCCCAGGTAGACGCGGGCGAAGTCCGTGATGTCGGGGAGCTTCTCCTCGATGACCTTGCGCCCCAGGTGGCGCACGTCGAGGAGCACGTAGTCTCCCAGGGGACCAGCACCCAGGCCGGCCTTCACCTCGAGGTAGATCGCCCGGCTCACCATGTCGCGCGGCGCCAGCTCCATGAGCGTCGGGGCGTAGCGGCTCATGAACCGCTCCCCGTCCTTGTTCAGAAGGTAGCCGCCCTCGCCCCGCGCCGCCTCGGACAGGAGGATGCCCAGCCCGTACAGGCCCGTCGGGTGGAACTGGTAGAACTCCATGTCCTGCAGCGGGATCCCGTGGCGGTACGCGAGGGCCATCCCGTCGCCGGTCAGGGAGTGGGCGTTCGAGGTGATCCGGAACATCCGGCCGTTGCCGCCGGTGGCGAGCAGGACGGCCTTGGCCCGGAAGGTGTGGATCTCGCCGTCGGCGATCCGGTAGCCGATCACGCCGGCCGCGCGGCCGCCGTCGCCGCCGTCGCCGCCGTCGAAGAGGAGGTCGACGACGTGGTACTCGTCGTAGAACCTCACCCCGGCCTTGATGCAGTTCTGGTAGAGGGTCTGGAGGATCATGTGGCCGGTCCGGTCGGCCGCGAAGCAGGACCGCTTGACCGGCGCCTCCCCGAAGTTGCGGGTGTGCCCCCCGAACCGCCGCTGGTCGATCCTGCCGTCCGCTGTCCGGTTGAACGGCAGGCCCATGTGCTCGAGCTCGATGACGGTCTCGACCGCCTCGCGCGCCAGGACCTCGGCAGCGTCCTGGTCGACGAGGTAGTCGCCGCCCTTCACCGTGTCGAACATGTGCCACTCCCAGTGGTCCTCCTCGAGGTTGCCCAGGGAGGCACAGACGCCACCCTGGGCGGCGCCGGTGTGGGAGCGGGTGGGATAGAGCTTGGTGAGGACGCCCGTGGAGACGCCGGCGCGAGCCAGCTCCAGGGCCGCCCACAGGCCGGCGCCACCGGCGCCGACGACGAGGGCCTCGTGATCGATCTTCATGCGCGGCCTACTTGACCGGGAACGGCAGGGTGGCCACGACCATCGTCCCCATCGCGAAGAGGACGAGGGCGAGCACGTACAGGCCCATCGTCAGCGCCGTCCGCACCCCGCCGCGCGTGTAGTCGCCGACGACGGTCCGGACCCCCATGAAGCTGTGGAAGATGACCAGGCTGAGCATCAGCCAGTCGACGGTCCGCCACAGGAGGCTGCCCCAGCGCTCGTCGAGGATCCAGTCGGCCTCCTGGACGGTCACGTCGAACACGAAGTGGGTGATCGCGTAGTGGGCCAGGGCCAGCACGAAGAGCCCCAGGCCCGACAGCCGGATGAGGTACCAGACGGCGAGCTCCCAGCCGCTGCCCGCGGGCCTCGCCCGGCCGGAGCGCGTGGTCGTGCTCATCCGTGCGCCCCCGTCCAGATCGGGCTCAGGATGATGTAGGCGCCCGGGATGCCGACGACGAAGAAGACGACCCAGCAGGCGTACCAGAGCTGCCTGTGCCAGACGGTCGTCGACGGCCAGAAGTCCATGACGATGATCCGCAGGCCGTTGAGGGCGTGATAGAGGAGCCCCGCGCCGACGAGCGTCTCCCCCACTCGCCCGATCGGGCTGGCGTACAGCCCGAGCACCTCGTCGTAGAGGTCCGGGTTGGCGCCGACCAGCCAGATGTCCAGCACGTGGAGCAGGATGAAGGCCCAGACGGCGACGCCCGAGACACGGTGGAGGGCCCACGCCAGCATCCCCTCGCCACCGCGGTACTGCAGGTAACGCACCGGGAGACTCGCCTCCTGGCCGGCGCGCGCCTCGGTCGCCGGCGGACTTCCGCTCCGCGGCGAGCCGTCCGGGGGGGCGGCCACCGCTCCTGTGTCACCGTCGCACCCGACGGTGGCGGCATTGTACGCGTCCGCGAGGCCACGGCACGGCGTCTGGCGGGACCTTCGCCCATCGCGGCGCGGTACCATCGCCACCGCGCCCACGCCTCGTCGCGCCAGCCTTGCCGCGCCACAGGAGTCGCCCGTGAAGATCCAGGAAGCCGACGCGAAGCTGCTCCTCGTCGCAGCCGGCCTCCCCGTCCCGCCGTGGTCCGTGGCCCGCACCCCGGCCGAGGCCCGGATCGCTGCCGAGCGCTACCTCGCCGACGGGGCCGGACGCGTCGTGATCAAGGCCCAGGTCCTCGTCGGCGGCCGGGGCAAGGCCGGCGGGGTCAAGCTGGCCGGCTCGCCCCAGGAGGCAGAGGACGTCGCCGGGCGGATCCTCGGCATGGACATCAAGGGGATCACCGTCCGCAAGGTCCTCATCGGGCCGGCGGGAGTGATCGTCAAGGAGTTCTACCTGGGGGCGATCCTCGACCGGGCAAGCCGGCGCATCGTCCTCATGGCTTCGGCCGAGGGCGGCGTGGAGATCGAGGAGGTCGCCAGGGTCGATCCCCGCGGCGATCCACCGTGTCTCGGCCCACCCGCTCCTCGGGCTGCTCGACTACCAGGCCCGCGAGCTCGCGTTCGGGATCGGCCTGGCGGGTCCGCACCTGCGCGACTTCGTGAAGATCGCCAAGGGTCTCGTCGCGACGATGAAGGCGAACGACGCCGACCTCGTCGAGGTCAACCCGCTCGCGATCATCCGCGAGAGCGGCCCGGAGGGCCATGTCGAGCGCCTCGCCTGTCTCGACGCCAAGGTCACCCTCGACGACTCCGCGCTTCCCCGCCACCCCGATCTCGAGAAGATGCGCGACCTCGACGAGGAGGATCCCGCGGATGCGGAGGCCCGGCACTACGACATCAGCTTCATCCACCTCGACGGCTCGATCGGCTGCATGGTCAACGGCGCGGGCCTCGCGATGACGACGATGGACCTCGTGAAGCGCGCCGGCGGCGAGCCGGCCAACTTCCTCGACATCGGCGGCGGCGCCAAGGCCGACCGCGTGGCGGCGGCCATGCGCCTCATCCTGGCCGACCCGAAGGTCGAGGCCATCCTCGTCAACATCTTCGGCGGCATCACCCGCGGCGACGAGGTGGCGCGCGGCCTGATCGAGGCGCGGAGCCGCCAGGAGCGCGAGGTGCCGATGGTCGTGCGGATCGTCGGCACGAACGCCGAGGAGGCGGGGCGCATTCTCGAGGAGGCGCGCTTCGAGACGGCCGCGTCGCTCGACGAGGCGGCCGCCAAGGCAGTGGCGGCCGCGCGGGCCGCCGGAGGTGCCGCGTGAGCATCCTGATCGGCCGCGACACGCGGCTCGTGGTCCACGGGATCACCGGGCGCGAGGGCGAGTTCCATTCCCGCCAGATGCTCGAGTACGGGACCAACATCGTGGCCGGCATGACGCCGGGCAAGGGTGGCCTCCATGCGCTCGAGAACCGGGTCCCCGTCTTCGACACGATCGAGGAGGCGGTCCGCGAGACCGGCGCCAACACCTCGTGCATCTTCGTGCCCGCGGGCGGCGCCCCGGACTCGATCCTCGAGGCGGTCGGCTCGGGCATCGCGACGATCTTCTGCATCACGGAGGGGATCCCGGCCCTCGACATGCTCCCGGTCGTCGAGGTCGTCCGCGCCGCCGGAGCCCGCCTCGATCGGGCCCAACTGCCCGGGCGCCACGTCGCCGGGCCGGGCCAAGGTCGGGATCATCCCGGGCTCCATCCACCGCGAGGGCTCGGTCGGCGTGGTCTCCCGCTCGGGCACGCTCACGTACGAGGCCGTCCAGGCGATGAGCGACGCCGGCATCGGCCAGTCGACCTGCGTCGGCATCGGCGGCGATCCGATCATCGGGACAACCTTCCTCGACGTCCTGCAGCTCTTCGCGGCAGACCCCGAGACGGAGGCGATCGTGCTGATCGGAGAGATCGGCGGCAGCGCCGAGGAGGAGGCCGCCGCCTGGGCCGCCGAGCACCTGCGCGGCGTCCCGATGGCGGCCTTCATCGCGGGGCGGACGGCGCCCGAGGGGAAGCGGATGGGCCACGCCGGCGCCATCATCTCGGGCGGTCGCGGCACGGCGGCCGAGAAGGTCGCGGCCCTCGAGGCGGCGGGAATCCGCGTGGCGTCGTCGCCGACGGAGATCCCGGCCCTGCTCCGAGAGGCCGGCTACCGCGGGTAGGCGGAGGCGCTCACTGCCGGAGCAGCTGCGACCGGGCCGGACCGCGCCGGCGCGGGTCGCCTCACGGATGGTCCCGTGGGCAAGGGTGACGATTGGTTGGGTCCGGAGCGGGGCCCAACACCGGTATACAGGTGACCATCGTTGGGGAGCCTCGCCCGAGGAGCCCGCCCCTGGTCGCCATGACTCACGATCCAACCACCCAACGGCAGCCGCGCCGGACGCGCCGCCGACGGGCGATTCGCTCCGGCTGGTCCGCCTGCGCCTCTACCTCACGATCGCGGCCGCGGCCGTCGTGCCGATGGCGCTCGGGTCGCCGCTGCTGCGGATCCTCACCGGCGGGCCCGACGGGCTGCAGCCGATCCAGGTGGCGGCGCTGGTTGCGCTCGCGGCCCTGCTCGTCGTCCTGACCCGGTGGATGACCCGCCAGATCCTGAAGCCGGCGGCCGAGCTCGAGGCATCCCGCGCTCGACTCCACCGCGCGTACGAGGAGGTCCGCGAGTTCGCCCTCGTCGATGGGCTGACCGGCCTCGGCAACCACCGCTCGTTCCAGGAGGAGTTCGAGTCCCACCTCGACCAGGCGCGGCGCTACCGCCACGAGCTGTCGCTGGTGCTCCTGGACCTCGACGAGTTCAAGCAGGTCAACGATGCCCAGGGTCATGCCGTGGGCGACGAGCTGCTGGCGGAGGTGGGACGGCTTCTGCGCGAGCAGATCCGGCGGGCCGACCGGGCATTCCGGGTCGGCGGTGACGAGTTCGCGATCCTCCTCCCGCACACCGGCGCCGACGGGGCCGCGCAGCTGGCGCGGCGCGTGCTCGCCACGGGCCTGTCCGTCCGGGCGGCGGCCTCGTATGCGCGGCCCATCTCGTTCTCGGCCGGCGTGGTGTCCTACCCGGAGCATGCGACGAACCGGGAGCAGCTCCAGCTCTACGCGGACTCCGCGATGTACCGCGGCAAGCGATCAGGGCGCACCGTGGTGACGGTCGTGGACCCGGCGCTCGACGGTGAGCAGGTGGACGAACAGAAGCGGGCCGCCCTGTCCGACGCGGTCGCGCGCGTCATCGACGAGCGCGCGCTGCGGCCGGTCTACCAGCCGCTCGTGCACCTGGAGACCGGCCGGGTGATCGGCTTCGAGGGCCTGATCCGTCCCCTGCCCGGGTCGCCGTTCCCGAACCCCGGTGCGCTGTTCGCCGCGGCCGAGGCGGGCGGGCGGATCGTGGACCTCGACCTGGCCTGCCTGGACGTGGTCATCGCGGGCGCAACCGCCATCCCGGCCCCGCTGCTGGTCACCCTCAACATCTCGCCGCGCACCCTGGAGGCGCCCGAGTTCGGCGCGGCGCGCCTGCTCAACATGCTCGACCGCGCCGGCTTCGCGCCCGACCGGGTCATCCTGGAGATCACGGAGCGCGAGGTCATCCACGACGTCCCGCGGGTGCTCGCGGTGCTCGAGCGCTGCCGTGCGGCCGGGATCCGGATCGCCGCGGACGACGTGGGCGCGGGCAACGCCGGCCTCCGCCTCCTGAGCCAGTTCCGGTTCGACGTCGTGAAGATCGACCTCTCGCTCGTCCAGGCGGGAACCGGCCACGCCACGGTGCGGGCGGTTCTCAGCTCGCTGGTCGACCTCGCGCGGCGCTGGGGAGCGCTCGTCGTGGCCGAGGGCGTGGAGAACCAGGCGCAGCTCGCGATGGCCGGCGAGCTGGCGATCGACGCCGGCCAGGGGTACCTGCTGGGTCGACCCGGTGACCGGGTCGATCTCGAGCGCATCGACATCGCGGCGCTGCTCCGGCCGTCCGACGACCCCTTCGTACGGCTCGGCCTGAACCGGCCGGACCCGTCGCCGAGCGCGCCTGGCGTGGCCCAACCCGGGCGCGAGGTGCGGGAAGCGCCCGCCGCGTAGCGCGGACCTGCCGCGACGCGCTCGGTCCGCCGACGCCCGCGGGCTACTCGCCCGGGGCCCGGAACCCGTGCGGGTAGAGCGACGACCACGCCGGGCCGCCCGGTGCCTCGATGAGCTCGACCAGGACACCGTGGCAGCTTCGGGGGTGGAGAAACGCGACCGGGCCCTCGGCGCCCGGCCGCGGGGCGGTGTCGATGAGCTCGACGCCGTCGATTCCGAGCCGCGTGAGCGCGGCCGAGATGTCGGGCACCTCGAAGCAGACGTGGTGGAAGCCTTCGCCGCGGCCGGCAAGGAAGCGAGCCACCCCGGTCGTGTCGTCGGTGGGCTCGACGAGCTCCAGCTTCACCTCTCCCACGGGCAGGAACGCGATGCGGACACGGTCCGATGGGATGGGCACGACCGGGCCGGGCGCCAGGCCCAGGGTGTCGCGGTAGAAGCCCAGGGCCTCGTCCATCGACCGCACGACGACGGCGACGTGATGGACACGGCCCACGCTGCGGATGTGGGCCGGCAGGGGGGCAGTCGTCATCTCGTCACCTCCGGTCGCGGTCACACGGTCACCAGCTCGCGGTGCTCGCCCCAGGCGGCGCGCAGGACGTTCGAGATCTCGCCCACGGTGGCATAGGCCTTCGCGGCCTCGATGAGCGCCGGCATGATGTTCTCACCGCCCACGGCGGCGTGCTTCGACGCTGCGGAGCGCGGCGCCCCAGGCAGCGGGATCCCGCTCGGCCCGCACCCGGCGGACGGCCTCGACCTGGCGGCGCTCGCCTTCGGGATCGATGCGCAGGGTCGGCGGCGTGCGCGCCTCCTCGTCGCGGAAGGCGTTGATGCCGACCACGACCTGGTCGCCCGCTCTCGATGGCCCGCTGGACCCGGTACGCCGACTCCTGGATCTGGCGCTGCTGGAAGCCGCCCTCGATCGCGGCCAGCGTGCCGCCCAGCGCGTCGATCTCGTCGAGGAGACCCCTGGCCTTCGCCTCCAGCTCGTTCGTCAGGGTCTCCACGTAGTAGCTGCCGGCGAGCGGGTCGGGCGTCTCGGTGACCCCGGACTCGTGGGCCAGGATCTGCTGGGTCCGCAGCGCCAGCCGGGCGGCCTCCGCGGTCGGCAGGGCGAGCGCCTCGTCACGGCTGTTCGTGTGCAGGCTCTGCGCCCCACCGAGGACGGCTGCCAGCGCCTGGACGGTGGTCCGAACGACGTTGTTGTCGATCGACTGGGCGGTCAGCGACGAGCCGGCGGTCTGGACGTGGAACCGGCAGGTCATCGAGCGCGGGTCGGTGGCCCCGAAGCGCTCCCTGACGATCCGGGCCCACAGGCGGCGGGCGGCGCGGAACTTGGCGACCTCCTCGAAGAGCTCGCTCCAGGCGGCGAAGAAGAACGAGAGCCGGCCGGCGAAGGCATCCACGTCGAGCCCACGGGCCACCGCCGCCTCCACGTAGGCGATCGCGTCGGCCATCGTGAAGGCCAGCTCCTGGGCCGCGGTCGCCCCGGCTTCGCGCATGTGGTAGCCGCTGATGCTGATCGTGTTCCAGCGGGGCAGCTCCCGGGCGCAGAACTCGAAGATGTCGGTCACGAGGCGCATCGACGGCCGCGGCGGGTAGATGTACGTCCCGCGGGCGATGTACTCCTTGAGGATGTCGTTCTGGGTCGTGCCGGAGATCTTCGCCCGGGCCACGCCCTGCTTCTCGGCCGCCGCCACGTAGATGGCCAGCAGGGCGGCCGCCGTGGCGTTGATGGTCATCGACGTGCTCACGTCGCCAAGCGGGATCCGGTCGAACAGGATCTCCATGTCGGCCAGCGAGCAGATCGGAACGCCAACCCGGCCCACTTCGCCCTCCGCCTCGGGCGCGTCGCTGTCGTAGCCCATCTGGGTGGGCAGATCGAAGGCGACCGACAGCCCCGTCTGGCCCTGCTCGAGGAGGTAGCGGAAGCGCTCGTTCGTCTCGGCGGCCGTCGCGAAGCCGGCGTACTGGCGCATCGTCCAGAAGCGGCCCCGGTACATCGTGGGCTGGATGCCCCGGGTGAAGGGGAACTCGCCGGGCCGGCCGAGGTCACGCTCCTCGTCGAGGCCCGCCACGTCGGCCGGCGTGTAGAGGTCCGCGATCTCGATGTCCGACGAGGTCCGGAACTCCGGGCGCCGTTCCCGGGTTGCGGCGAGCGCCTTCGCCCGGGCGCCGGCCCGCCAGCGCTCGCGGCCGGGATCCGGCGCGGGCGAAGGGACGGTGTGCGCATCGTCGGGCATCACGGGCTCCAGGCTGGTCAGCGGATGAGGACGAGGAGGTCGCCGACGTCGATCGTATCGCCCACGGCCACCCCCACGCGTTCCACGGTCCCCTCGCGCGGGGCCCGCAGCTCGTTCTGCATCTTCATGGCCTCCACGACGAGGATCTGCTGGCCGGCCACGACGTCGTCGCCCGGGAACACCGAGACGGCCACGACCCGGCCGGGAATGATCGCCCGGACCTCCACCGGGCCGCCCCCCGAGGCCGCCCCGGCGCCCCGACGGGCGCGCTCCCGCAGGACCGCCCGCCGCTCCGGCTCGATCTCGACCTCGATTCGCCAGCCACCCACGACCACCTCGCGGACCTCGGTTCCCCGCCGTCGGTCCACGAACACCGACCCAAAGAGAACATCCGTGCTATGCATGCCAGCGGGGCCGTCCTGCTCGAGGCGCGCGCGCACGGCGTCGAAGCGACGGAGGTGGGCTCGGATCGCCATCCCGTCCACGAGAAGGCCGTCCCCCGACGGTGCCGGCCGACGATGGGGCGAGGTCGAACGCCGGGTCGCCTTCGAGGCGGGTCGCCGGGGCGACTCCCACGCGAAGCGCCCGCGGGTCGACCGGCGGGGTCGTGGCCGCGAGCTCGCCGGTCGACGTCGGACCGGCGATCGTGGTGGGTGGGCGTCGCCGCGATCCGCTCATGTCGGCCACCGATCCACGGCACGTGCGCGTCCACCGGTGCGCCACGATGGCGCCGCCCCGTCGTTCGCCGCGCCCCGCGTCGTGCCGGCGTCATGGGGCGCACCATCTTCCCCGGGGTGCTCGTCACGCGCGAAGGCCGCCAGCCCGGCCGCGAGGGCGGCAGCCCGCACCGCGGCGGCCCGTGCGGCCGGACCGTCCCAGTGGGTGTCGACCCAGGTCGTGGCGAGCGCGGACGCATCGACGAACCCCGGCTCGGCCAGCATTGCCCGGTGGAACGGCAGCGTGGTCTGGATCCCGCCGATCTCGGTCTCGGCGACCGCTCGCCGCAGCCGGGCGATCGCGGCCGGGCGGTCCTCTGCGTGGGCGATCACCTTCGCGATCAGCGGGTCGTACTCGGACGGGATCCGGTCCCCAGCCTCGACGGCGGTGTCCACGCGGACGCCCGGGCCGGACGGCATCGTCCAGGCCGTGATCCGCCCCGGAGCCGGTGCGAAGAGGCGCGCAGGATCCTCCGCCGAGATCCGGAGCTCGATGGCGTGGCTCGTCGGGCGCGCCGCCCGATCGGCGGCCGCCAGGGCGCGGGCCGAGAGGGGCCGCCCTGCGGCGAGGTGGAACTGCTCGGCCACGATGTCGATGCCGGCGACCAGCTCGGTCACGGGATGCTCGACCTGGAGCCGCGTGTTCACCTCGAGGAACCAGAACGCCCCGTCGCGGTCGTAGAGGAACTCACACGTTGCCGCGTTGCGCAGCCCGGCGGCCGCGCCCATCCGGACGGCCATCGCATGGAGACGGCGGCGCTCGGTCTCGCCGAGGCCCGGCGCGGGTGCCTCCTCGATCAGCTTCTGGTGCCGCCGCTGGGTCGAGCAGTCGCGCTCGCCGATCGCCACGACGTGCCCGGTCGCGTCGCCGAGCAGCTGGACCTCGACGTGGCGGGCCGGCAGGATCTCGCGCTCCAGGTAGACCGACCCGTCCCCGAAGGCGCTCTCCGCCTCGCGCGATCCCGCCAGGAGCGCGCCGACCAGGTCCTCGGAAGCCACGACCCGGCGCATCCCCCGCCCCCCGCCGCCGGCCGCTGCCTTCACCAGGAGCGGGAAGCCCACATCGCGGGCCGCGGCCAGCACGGCCGCCACCTGCTCGGGCCTGTCCACGAGGGCCGGCTCGAGGGTTCCCGGCACGTGGGGCACGTCTGCTTCGCGTGCGATCCGCCGCGCGGCGAGCTTGTCGCCCAGGGCGGCGATGACCGCGGGTGGCGGGCCGACCCAGGCGAGGCCGGCGTCCTCCACCGCTCGGGCGAACGCCTCTCGCTCCGACAGGAAGCCGTAGCCGGGGTGGACGGCCTCGGCGCCCAGGTCGAGGGCGGCGGCCACCAGCGCATCCATCCGCAGGTAGCTCTCCGGGGCCGGCGGCGGCCCGAGCCGCACGGCATGGTCGGCGGCCCGCACGTGGGCTGCCGAGGCATCCGCGTCCGAGTAGACCGCGACGGCCTCCATGCCCATCTCGTGACAGGCGCGGATGATCCTCAGCGCGATCTCCCCCCGGTTGGCTACCAGGATGCGGCGAAAGGGCGGCGTCATGACGGTTCACCGCCGGCGACGCGCGGCGACCAGCGTCCTTGCGCAAAGACACCAGCGCCTCGGTCCCCCGATCCACTCACAGGGGGATGTTCCCGTGCTTCTTGCGCGGGTTGCTCTCACGCTTGTCGGCGAGCATCGCCAGGGCCGAGATCAGGCGCGGCCGGGTCTCGGACGGCAGGATCACGTCGTCGATCCAGCCGCGCGAGGCCGCCACGTACGGATGGTTGAATCGCGCCTCGTACTCGGCGACGAGCCGCTTCCGCTCGGCGACCGGGTCTTCCGCTGTCGCGATCTGGTCCTTGAAGATGATGTTGACGGCTCCCTCGGCCCCCATCACCGCGATCTCCGCCGTGGGCCACGCGTAGTTCATGTCGCCCCGGACATGCTTGGAGCTCATGACGTCGTACGCACCGCCGTACGCCTTGCGCGTGATGACCGAGACCTTGGGCACCGTGGCCTCGCAATAGGCGTAGAGGAGCTTGGCGCCTTCCTTGATGATGCCGCCATGCTCCTGGTTGACGCCCGGCAGGAATCCCGGCACGTCGATGAGCGTGACGAGCGGGACGTTGTAGGCGTCGCACGTCCGCACGAAGCGTGCCGCCTTCACCGACGACCCGATGTCCAGCGCACCCGCCAGCACGGCCGGCTGCTGGGCCACGATCCCGACGCTCCTCCCCCCGAGGTGGGCAAAGCCGACGAGGATGTTGCCGGCCCAGCCGGGCTGGATCTCGAAGAAGTCACCGTCGTCGACGATGCGAGTGATGACGTCGTGCATGTCGTACGGCTTCGACGGGTCGTCGGGCACGATGCCATCGAGCACCGGGTCGCGGCGATCGATCGGATCCCTGGTCGGCAGCGGCGGTGGATCGCCGAGGTTGTTCTGGGGCAGGAACGAGAGGAGCCGTCGCACATGGTCGAGGGCGGCGGCCTCGTCGGGTGCCGCCAGGTGCGCCACGCCGGATTTCGTCGTGTGGGTCATGGCGCCGCCGAGGTACTCGGAGTCCACTTCCTCGTGGGTCACGGTCTTCACGACGTTGGGCCCCGTGACGAACATGTAGCTCGTTCCCTCGACCATGATCGTGAAGTCGGTGATGGCCGGCGAGTAGACCGCCCCGCCCGCGCACGGGCCCATGATCACCGAGATCTGGGGGATCACGCCGGACGCGAGAACGTTCTTCGTGAAGATCCAGGCATAGCCCGCCAGGGAGGCGACACCCTCCTGGATGCGCGCGCCGCCCGAGTCGTTGAGCCCCACGACGGGCGCACCGACCTTCATCGCCAGGTCCATGACCTTCACGATCTTCTCGGCGTACGCCTCGGAGAGCGAGCCGCCGAAGACGGTGAAGTCCTGGCTGAAGACGAACACGAGGCGGCCGTCGATCGTGCCGTGGCCGGTCACGACGCCATCGCCCAGCACGTGCTGGTCGCCAAGTCCGAACTCCGTCGCCCGGTGAGTGACGAACGCGTCCAGCTCGACGAACGAGCCCGGATCGAGCAGGAGGTCGAGGCGCTCGCGCGCGGTGAGCTTCCCGAACGTGTGCTGGCGCTCGATCCGGACCGCCCCCCGCCCTCCAACGCTTCGCGGCGCATTCGCTGCAGGCGGGCGAGGCGCTCTTCGCTGGTCGGCACGGGGACCTCCTCGCGCGAACACGGGCCCATGACCCATGGTCTTGCTGGCGCTGTCTTTGCGCACGGACGGGTGAACGGCGCGGCCCATCATAGGTCGTGGAGGCGTCGCCGGTCTCCCGTTATCCACAGAATCGTGAACAAACCCCAGTGCGTGTGGATAATCGTGGTTCACGCGACCGCGTCCTGGAGTACGATCTGGGACCGCGCGCCAAGCATTCCCAGCACTCCGCGCGACGACCAGCGAGGTGATCCCCGGGTGGCAACGGTCATCGCGATCGCGAACCAGAAGGGCGGCGTGGGCAAGACCACGACCGCGATCAACCTGTCCGGTGCGCTCGCCGAGCGGGGGCTCCGCGTGCTCGCGGTCGACATGGATCCGCAGGCGAACCTCACGGTCGGCCTCGGAATCAACCTCGGCCAGGTCGAGCGCTCGATCGCCCACGTGCTCGACGACGCCCACGCGCCGCTCCAGTCGATCATCGTGCCGTCGGCCACCGAGCGCATCGACGTCGTCCCGTCCACGCTCGAGCTGGCCTCGACGGAGGTCGAGCTGTTCTCTGCGCTCGGTCGCGAGTACACGCTGCGCGAGGCCCTGGGCGAAAGCTCCGCGAGTGACGACTACGACTGGGTGATCATCGACTGCCCGCCGACGCTCGGCCTCCTGACGATCAACAGCCTCGTCGCCGCGGACGGCGTGATCATCCCGGTCCAGACGCAGTACTACGCCCTGAAGGGCCTCACCGCGCTCGTGAAAGTCATCAACACGATCCGCTCGAAGCTCAACCGCGATCTCCGCGTGTTCGGGCTGCTCCCGACGTTCTACGACGGGCGCACGGTCCTGGCCCGCGACATGCTCGACCAGCTCCGTGAGCTCGGCGATCACCATGTCTTCAACAGCATCGTGCGCACGACCGTGAAGCTGGGCGAAGCGCCGCTCACCGGACGGCCGATCACCTCGTATGCCGGCCATTCGTCGGCTGCCGAGACCTTCCGCCAGCTCGCGAAGGAGGTCGTCGAACTTGGCCAGGCCTGACTTCCGCGCAGTCGCCGCGCGCCGCCTGTCGGAGGAGCGCGAGCTCTCCCCGTCCATCGTCAGCCTCCTCGCACCCGAAGGTTCCACGAGCCTCGGGGTGCGGCACGTGCCGATCGATCGGATCGAGCCCAACCCGGAGAACCCCCGCCTCCTGTTCGAGGAGTCGGCGCTTGCCGAGCTGGCCTCCTCCATCCGCGAGCACGGCGTTCTCCAGCCGATCCTCGTGCGCCCGGCCGGGCGCGAGCACTACCAGCTCGTCGCCGGCGAGCGTCGCTGGCGCGCTGCCCAGCTGGCGGGACTGGTCGCGATCCCGGCCCTGATCGAGGAGCTCGACGACGACGCGGCCCTCGAGATCGCGGTCATCGAGAACCTCCAGCGGGAGGATCTCTCCCCGCTCGAAGAAGCGAACATGTACGAGAAGATGGTGACCGAGCACGGGTACAGCATCCGCAAGCTCGCCCAGAAGCTCGGCAAGGACAAGGGCTATCTCGAGAACCGACTCCGCCTCGCCGACGCGCCCGAGGAGATCCGGGCGCTCGTGTCCGTGCGCAAAGACACCATCTCCCACGCCTACGAGCTGATGAAGGTCCAGGACCCGAAGAAGCGCAAGCGCCTCGCGGCCCAGGTGGCCAGCGGTCAGCTCTCGCTGGTCAAGCTCCGGGAGCGAATCGAGGGTCGTCCGCGACGCGTCCCCGACCCAGACGCCGCGCCGGAGCAGGTGACCGCGTGGCCAGGCGCAGTCGACGAGGACGACCGCATCCCATCGCCGGCCACCGTTCCGACCGGTGACGACGCACTCATCGTCGCCAAGGCGTCGTTCCAGGAGGCCCTCGGGGAGCTCCTGGCCGTCCTTCGGAGCGCTGAGTTCGCCGAGGCCGCGAGCGCAACCGATCGCCAGAACCTGGCGAAGTACCTGACGATCTCCAAGCTCACGCTCGAGAACGCGATCACCGTCGTCCGCGATCGCGGGGACTGACCGAGGACCCGCCCGGATCCCCTACCCGGCCGGGAGGCCGGCCGACGCGAGCGCGCCGAGCCAGCCCGCCGCTACGATCGCGAGCCCGACGGCCTGGACCTCCCAGCCGTGGCGGCGCGTGGTCGGTCGGCCGCTCCAGCCGAGCACGAGCCCGACGAGGACGACGATCGACCCGCCCGCCTGTCACAGCGAGCCAGGCCACGTCGCGCGCCGAGGAGCGCGGCTGACGAGAGGGCAACCAGGACGACCAGGCCCTGGAGCGCGCCGCCGACGCGGCGTGCCTGGTCGAGCCCGAGGCTCGTCGCGACTGTCTCGATCCCCGCGGCCAGGTCGCCTTCCACGTCGGCCACGGCGTTGGCCACGGCCAGCGCCGCCCCGGCGACCAGCGCGATCGGCACGAGCACCGCGAACGAGGCTGGCAGCGAACCGGTTGCGCCAATCCAGGCGAAGACGGGGAGCAGCGGGATCCCGACCGCGTACGGCAGCCACGACCAGCGGGTCCGCTTGAGACGCAGGTCATAGACGAGCCCCGTGGCGAGGCCAGCGGCGGCCACGGCGAGCGCAGGCAGGCCGGCGAGCACTGCCAGGGCGAGGCCCGCCGCGGCGGCGGCCACGGCGATCCGGGCTGCGGTCGGGCGACGGACCAGGCCGGCCGGGATCGGCTTCGCGGGGCGGGCCGTCGCGTCGGCGGCGGCGTCCGCCCAGTCGTTGGCAGCGCCGATCCCGAACTGGAGAAGGAGCATCGACGCAGCCAGGAGGGCGGCGAGCACGCGGTCTGCCCCAGCGATCAGGGCGACGACCGCCGTGACCGCGGCGTCGAGGACCGACGGGAAGGGATGGACGATCCGGAGCAGGCCGCCGAGGCGCGCAGCGAGGACCGCGGGCCGATCCTGCGGCGCGTCCTGGGCGCGGTCAGGCGTAGACGAGCTCCTCGAAGTTCTCGACGAGGTACTCGACCAGCACCTCGCGCGCGCCGGGCACGATCGCGCGGAAGCCATTGACCAGGCAGTGGAGCGTGGCCGCGGGGACCATCAGCCGCCCGTCGGCGTCGCGGCCCACCACGGCGGGCGGGCCACCGCCGGCCGTGAAGACCTTCTCCAGCCCCCGGTCGTCGAGACCCGAGGCAGCCTGCACGTCGTGAAGGACGGCGAGGACGCCCCGCCGGATGGAGATGTCCCGCATCGCCTCGGCCGCCCACGCGTCCAGCTGCTGATCCGGCTGCTCGAGCAGCCGGTCGCGGTACTCGGCGGGCGTCGTTGGCGAGTCCGGTGGCTCCCATGCCGTGGCATGCCTCCATGATCCCGAGCGCTGAGCGCTCCTGACGCCCCGAGTATCGCAGATGCCACGCGGCCGCCGCGCCCGTGGCAGATATCGAACGCGTGTTCTATCAGTGGTCGTCGATCGGCGGTCGCGACCCTTCGGGCCAGTCCTGGAACGCCTCCGTGAGCCAGCGCCCGAACGGGCCGGGCGGCTCGCGGTCGCGGCCGTCGGCGACGAGCTCGAGCAGGGCCTGGTGGGTGGCGGCGGTCATCGCGGCGACGGCCTCCCGGGTCGCCCGCCCGGGGATCACCGGCAGCGGGTCTCCGATCCGGACGCGGACCGTGCCGCCGAACCGGAGCCAGCTCATGCCCAGGATCGCGACCGGGACGACGGGAACTCCGGCGCGCACCGCGAAGTAGGCGGCACCGTCGTCGAACGGCAGGACGACCCGCTCGCCGGCGTGGATCCGACCTTCCGGTGCGATGGCCAGTCGGCTGCCCCGTGCGAAGACGGCATCGACCCGGCGCGCCACATCCACGAGCCCGCGCTTGTCCGGCCGGAACGGGATCGCCCGCCGCGACAGGGCGATGAGGCGGTTCTTCCGGCCGATCCGCATGTCGGCCTCGCGGGGGCCGAAGAAGAGGAGGTCGGGGCGAGCGGGCAGCGCAGACACGAGCACGAACGGGTCGGCCCAGCTCTGGTGATTGAAGCAGATGAGCGCGGGCCCCTCGGGGAGCCGCTCCCGCCCCTCGACCCGCAGCCGCAGGTAGGCCCCGACCGCGACGCGCGCGATGATCGTCGAGAGCCAGTACGCGACCCGTCCCCCGTCGCCGGCGCCACGGCTCGCCGCTGCGGGCCGATCCGCCCCGTCGCCGGTGGTCATGGGGCCGTCCCGGGCCAGGCGAGGGGCAGGTCCGAGAGCCGCTCGATCACCGCGTCGGCGAGCTCCGCGACGCCCGGGCCGGGCGGCACGCTCGCGTTGGGAACCAGGACCACCCGCGCCCCGGCGGCGCGCCCGGCCAGCACGCCGTTGCGGGAATCCTCGATGACGAGGCAGCGGGCGGGGGCCACGCCGAGGCGGCGCGCCGCCTCGAGGTAGACGTCCGGCGCCGGCTTGCCGCGGGGCACGTCGTCGGCCGACACGATCGTGCGGAAGACGGACGCGAGGCCCGCAGCCTCGACCGCTGCCCGGATGACCGCCGGGTGGGCCCCGGAGGCGATGGCGACGGGCACCCGGGCGGCGATCCTGGCCGCCGCAGCCGGCGCGCCCGGGACCAGCGGAACCGGCCGGGACGCGTAACGGGCGACCATGGCCGCCACGATTGCCTGCTCGATGACGAAGGGCGCCTCGGGGACCCCGGCGCGCTCTCGCATGGTCGCCGACCACTCGCGCGAGCTGAGGCCCATGCACAGGTGGCTGTCGTCCACGCTCCAGGACCGCCCGTGCGACGCCGCCCACGCCACCCGAACGTCGTGCCACCACGGCTCGGTGTCGACGAGGACCCCGTCGAGGTCGAAGAGGACGGCCTCGATCCCCGCCACGAGGTCCGTGAGCGCCTTCGTCACCACGCCGACACCCGGTGGCAGGGTGTCAGCGGAGCACGCCACTCCCACGGTCGCACCGGGCGCACCTCCGCGTGAATCGGGCCATCCGTCCCGCCCGAGGCTACCACGCGGCCCATGGGGACCGTGGGTCGCGAAGCGTATCCTCGGCCGGTTGCATCACGGAGGGTCCGATGTCGGTTGATCGCGGCCTGCTCAACTGGGGCATCTTCCTCGTGCTCCTCGGCGGGGTCCCGCTGGCCGTAGCCCAGGGCTGGATCTCCGGGGACCTCGTCGAGCACGCGTGGGAGCTCTGGCCGCTCCTCCTCGTGGGAGCCGGCGTTGGGCTGATCCTGCGCGCGACGCCGTTCCGGGCGCTCGGAGGGGTCGTCGTCAGCGCGACCTTCGGCGTGATCGTCGGCTCGTTCATCGCGGTGGGCTTCGGCGGCTTCAGCTTCGGGAGTCTCGGCTGCGGCGCCGCCGACCCGGGTGCCCCGCAGCTCGTCGAGCGCACCGGATCCTTCTCGGGTGGCGATGCGACCGTCCAGCTCGTCGCCAGCTGCGCGACGGTGGCGGTGTCCACCACGCCGGGCGCGAGCTGGGACGTCGAGGTGCGAGGCACCGAGAACGCCAGGCCGACCCTCGTCGAGTCCGCCGACGAGCTGGTCGTCCGAGCACCCGACGGCCCGGCGGCATTCCCCGTCAGCACGCGGCGGGCCAGCTGGGCCGTGTCTCTCGGAACCGACCCACGGCTCACCCTCGGGCTGGAGGTGAACGGCGGCGGGGCGGACGTGAACCTCGACGGCGCCACGCTCACCCGCCTCGCCGTCGACGGCAACGCGATCGGCGACACCCGGCTGGACCTCGAGGGCACGCTCGTCGAGCGGCTCGACGTCTCCGTCAACGCGGCATCGATCGCGATCCTCCTGCCGGCTCGGCGCGGACACGAAGGGACGCGTCGAGGGCAACGCATGCCTCGGTCGAGCTGTGCGCACCCGCCGGCGTGGGACTCCGACTCCTCGTCGATGACAACATCACCGCGAGCAACAACTACGACACGGCGGGCCTGGTCGAGAGGGGCTCCGCGTGGGAGACCCCCGGCTTCGCCAGTGCCGCCACCCAGATCGAGCTGGCCACGGTCGGCAGTGCCGTCAGCTACGCCCTGAACCCGGAGGATGGCTGCCGATGAACGAGCGGCTCTATCGAAGCGTGGACGACCGCGTGATCGCGGGCGTCTGCGGGGGCCTGGCAGCCCGCCTCGCCCTGGACCCGAGCCTGGTGCGGGTGGTGTGGGCCGTCCTCGCCCTCGTGACCGGGATCTTCCCGCTGCTCGTCGTCTACGTGATCATGGCCGCGGTCGTGCCCGAGGACCCGAAGGGCTTCGCGGGCACATGGCCCTCCCCCACCCCGCCCGCGCCGTCGCTGGGTCCCCGAGGTACCCGCGCCGCCCAGAAGCGCCGGCGGAGCCCGCGGCGCCGATCCCGGCGGACAGCGGCCGCGGATCCGGTTGCCGCAACCGGCGCGGGCGCACCCGGTCCCGCGGCCCCACCGACACCTGGGACCAGGGCGCATCGCCGCCGCGCGGGGCCCGAGAGCGGCGGGAGCGCGATCCTCTCCTCGGCCATCATCGGTGGGCTCGCCCTGGTGGCGCTCGGCGCCTATCTTCCTCGTCCGCGACCGGATCGCGATCGACTGGGGCATCGTCTGGGCGGCCGGCCTCGTCGCCGTGGGAGTCGTCGTGATCATCGCCGCGCTTCGCCCGCGTCGCTGACGGTCGGCTGCCTGGCGCGACGGCGCTGCTCCGGCGACCGATAGACTGCCCAGCGTGAATGACGTCTCGACAGTCGTCGTCGCGCTGTCGCTGCTCGGCCTCGTCGCCGGGCTCGCGCTTCTCGTGCGCGGGCTGGCGGCCTATCGCGCGCGGCAGCGGGTGGCCGGGATCGGCACCAGCCGGATCACGTCACTCGCGGCCGGCGAGGTGCGTCTGGCGGGCGTGGTGGAGGCCGACGTGATGACCCTGGTCTCGCCGCTCCAGAGCGTGCCCTGCGTCTACTTCCGCTCGCGGATCCGCGAGGGCTCGGGCGACGACACGCGCACCATCCTGGACGAGGAGCGGGCCGTCGGGTTCCGGCTCCGCGACGCGACCGGCCGATCCGTGTCTTCCCGCGCGGGGCGCGCTGGGACGCGCCCCTCCGGTTCGACGCCGCCTCGGACTGGGATGGGGACGACCCTCCCGGCCTGAACCTCAACGCGGGGGCGTCGCTCCGCCCCGCCGTCGACGACCGGGAGGCCCAGATCGCGGCCCTCTTGACGGTGCGCGTGCCGGTCGACCGCGCCGACGGGGAGCCGGGCGGTGCGCCCAGCCTCTTCTCCGACGCAGGTGGCCGCCGGTGGCCTCACCATGGCGGGACCCCGGCGCCGCGACTACGAGGAGCGACGCCTCGAGCCCGGCGACACGATCACGATCGTGGGCTCGGCACTTCCCTTCGGTGACCTGGACGATCCGGCGACCGCGGACCGCTTCGACCCGACCCTGGCGCTCGACGACCCGGAGGTGGCGATGAACGTCGCGGAGGCCCGCGCGGCGGGGATCCTGGAAGCGACGCCCGAGGAGGCCTGGGGCAACGCGGCGATCCCCGGGTTCGGGATCGGGCGGCCAGCCCGCGCGCCCGAGCTCGACCCCCGGGCCGATCTCCCCGTCCTGGCCAGTCGCGCGGAGGTGACCGCCGCCGAGGTGCGCTTCGAGATCCCGCCCGGCGAGCTGGTCGTGGCCGCAGCCCCCGAGCATCAGCTGGCGATCATGGCCGGGAGCCCCGGCGAGGCCGTGACACGGGAGGACTCGAAGGTGCTGGTCGGGATGGCCGGGGCGGCCCTCGCGATCGCCTCCGCCGTGGTCCTCGCCCTGGCGTTGCCGGGAGGACTCCGGTGAGCCCGATCGCCGGCGCGGCGCTCTTTGCCGTCCTCCTCGTCGCCCTCGTGGCCCTCGCGGTCGGCGTCATCACGTACAACGCCGTCGTCGCCCTTCGGAACCGGATCGACAAGGCCTGGGGCAACGTCGAGGTCGCGCTGCGCCAGCGGCACGACCAGCTGCCGGCGCTGGTCGACGCGGTACGCGACCTGATGGCCTTCGAGCAGGACGTGCTCGAGGAGGTCACCCGGCAGCGGGCGCGGTACGCCCCCGACGCCCCGGTGGCCGAGCAGGGCGCGGTCTCGGCCGCCACGACGACGGCCGTCCGGTCGCTCTTCGCGGTCGTGGAGGCCTACCCCCAGGTGCGCTCCCAGGAGAACGTCCTGCGCCTGCAGGGCGAGATCGAGCGGCTGGAGGGCCAGCTGGCCGACCGGCGCGAGCTCTACAACGACCAGGTCTACCGCTACAACACGACGATCGCGCAGGTGCCGGCGCGTGGTGCTGGCCGCCCTCCTGGGCTGGCGATCGCGATCCATTCTTCGACGCGGGGGCCGCGGCCGAGCAGGCACCGGAGGTTTCCCTGGCCTCGCGGGGCGATGCCCCGGAAGGCTAGGGTGGCGACGGGTCCGGACGCGGGGCAGGGGCCGCGACCTCTCGCGTGCCCTCGACGTCCGAGGGCCGGCCGGCGCCCCCGTCCTCGTGCTTCTCCACGGCACCAGGCGGACCCGGGGCATGTGGCAGCCGCAGCTGGACGACCTGGCGGACGCGTTCCGCGTCCTCGCCCTCGACCTCCCAGGGCACGGTGCCCTGGCCGACGTTCCGTTCCGCCTCGCCGACGCGTCCGACGCGGTCGGCGAGGTCATCGACGCATGCCGGCGGCCGCGCCATCGTGGTCGGCCTGTCGCTGGGCGCCTACGTGGGGATGCACCTGGCCGCCGGCCATCCGGATCGCGTGGCGGGGCTGGTCCTCGCCAACGCCTCGGCCGAGCCGCGCTCGGTAGCCCGGCGGGCGCCTCGGACCGTGGGCTCGTACCTGCTCACGGCCGCGAACGAGCGTCTCCGCGTGCGCGCCGGCACGCCGGGCGGAGAGGTCGCGCCGAACCCGGGTTCCGGCGCGACGAGCGCGGGCGCTGCCGCGGCGCCCGACGCGCAGGACCCCCCGGCCACCAACGGCTGGCTGTTCAAGGGCGGGACGCGGGCGATGGTGACCGCCCTGGGTGAGACCTTCATCCCCCGGCTCGCCGCGTACCCGGGGCCTTCCCTGCTCGTGAACGGCGAGGACGACCTCCTCTTCCGGAGCGGTGAGGATGCCTTCCTCGCGGCCGCACGCGACGGCCGCCTCGAGGTGATCCCGGGCTGCGGGCACCTCGTGAGCGAGGATCAGCCGGCCGCCTTCAATGCGGCGGTGCGCCGCTTCGCGACCGGGGTGTATGCGCCGGACGGGGCGATCCCGGCCCGCCTGATCGGCCCGGCGCGACGGTGGGTGGGAACCGCCATCTGCCGCCGCCTGAGCCGCTCGGACATGAAAGCGCCCGGGCGCGGCGCAGCCACGCCCGGGCGTGAAGCAGTCGGATCAGCCGTTCGTTCCGCTGCCCGAGGGAGCGGTCGACGGGGCCGCCGAGTCGTCCGGGTCGCCGGGGAAGCCCCAGCCAGGCCCGCCGCCGCGCATGCCGCCGCGGCCGAAGCCGTCGCCGTGCATGGGACCGGGTCCGAAGCCGTTGCCCGGGCCGCCGAGCTGGCCGGCCGCGTGCGACCGCACGATCGTCGCGGACAGCGAGCCGTCCGCGTTGCGCGTGCCCGCCGCCATGACGATGTCGCCGACCTTCACGTCAGCCAGGGTCGGCGCCGTGACCCCGCCGACCTGGAAGGTCGTCGAGGAGCTCACCTTGACCACGACGGTGGAGCCGTCGCGCGTGGTGAGCGTCAGGGAGCTCGAGCCCTTCTCCTTCACGGTCCCGGCCGACCCCGCCGGGGCGACGTCGATCGAGCTGGCCGTGAGGGTGCCGTCCGAGGCGCAGCGTGCCGCGGGCGATGATCCGGGCGCCGGCCACGACGGCGTCCTTCGTGGCAGCTTGCGCCAGCCAGCTCGTACGTGGTCGAGCTCGTGAGGACGACCTTCGAGGTGGTGCCATCGCGCCCGGTGACGGTGACCGTGGATCCGGACACTGAGGCGACCGTGCCGGCGACGGTCGGCTGGATCACCATGATCGCGGTCGTCGCGTAGGTGCCGTCTGCGTTGCGGGTCTCACGGAAGACGATGGTGTCTCCGACCTCGAGGTCGGAGACGGCCACCGTCTCTCCGTCCTTGGTCACGGTGGCGCCGGTGGCGTCGATCGTCCGCGTCCAGCCGTTCTCGGTCTCGAGGGCCAGCTTGCTGCCGTCGATGGCAGTGATCGTGATGGCGTTGCCCATCGCGCCGCGCATCCCGCCCCGCCCGAAGTGCTCGGGGCGGACGCTGGAGGCGCCGTCAGGCGCTGTCCAGACGGAGACGCGGCCGATCGGCGCCGAGCGGGGCGATGAGCCGTCGGTCACCGCCGCCGGTGCCGAGTCGTTGCTGGCGCCGCCGCCGCTGGCGACGAAGGCGATCGCAAGGGCGCCGATGGCGGTGGCGCCCGCCGAGGGCGGCGACGCCGATGGTCCGGGTGCGCGGGCCGCGCGTGGCCCGGGTGGCGCCGTCCGGGGCTGCGGCGTTCGGGGCGAATCCGTCGCGGCCTCGACGTTCGGGACGAGGTCTGCCGCCGCGGGGATCTCCTGGGTCGGAGTCGGTTCCTGCACGTGGTGTCTCCTGGAGCCTCCGGTGGGACGATACGGCGTCCGGGGCGTGGAGGATCGCCCGGACGGTGCCATGTATCGCTCCTCCACCTGAAGGCGTCCTGAATCTGGCGCACAGCCCGGGTCCGACCCCTTCAGGCACGTTTCAGGAATTCCGGCGTACAAGAGAGTCGTGACGGCGCCATCTCGTCGCTCGCTCGGAGTGACCGATGACGCTCGAAGCGAACCCGCGACCCGGATGCGAACCGAGGCGCCGCGCGGCGGCACGACCCGCCTCGTGCTCGTGTCGGCCGTCCTGTCGGCGACATTGGCGAGCGGCGCGACAGCAGCACTCCTCCTCGGCTCGGCCCCGGCGGCCGGCCCGGCGCCCAGCGCCCCGGTCGCAACCGCGTCCGCGACAGCCGCCGTTCGGGATGACGGTCACGAGTGTCGACGCGTCCAACGCGGTCGCCGCCGTCGCCGCCGCAGCCGAGCCCTCGGTCGTCACGATCGCGGCGACGAGTGGGGGGCGCAACGCGACCGTGGGCGGCTCGGGAATCGTCGTGTCGACCGACGGGCTGATCCTGACCACCGCCATCGTGGCCCCGTCCGACATGACCTACGACGATCCTCCTCTCCGACCAGCACGAGACGACGGCCCGAGTGGTCGCCGCGGACGCGGCCCACGGACTCGTCCTGCTCCGGGC
The DNA here is from genome assembly GCA_963739365.1 of uncultured Chloroflexia bacterium. Taxonomy (GTDB): domain Bacteria; phylum Chloroflexota; class Limnocylindria; order Limnocylindrales; family CSP1-4; genus CTSoil-043. Next base: position 70,484 of record CAVUAG010000020.1, read on the forward strand.
CGAGGCGACCGGGCTGACGCCCGCCACGATCGCGGGGCGACGGAGCCCTGACCGTGGGCCAGCTCGTCGTCGCCGTCGGGAGCCCGCTCGGTGAGTTCACCGACACCGTCACCGCGGGGATCGTCTCCGGGCTGGACCGGACGATCGACCTGCGGGACCCGTCGACGGGTCGACGGGTGGCTCTCGACGGCCTCGTCCAGACCGACGCGGCCATCAACGCGGGCAGCAGCGGCGGTCCGCTTCTCGACGCCGCCGGCACCGTGGTCGGCGTCATCGTCACCTCCGCCGGCGACGGCGAGGGGATCGGCTTCGCGATCCCGATCGGGGTGGCGCGGGCGCTCCTGGCCGGAGCCCGGCGCGTGACGGCCGCGCTCGGCGGACGGGCGTAGCGCCGTGCACCTGCTCCTCGTCGAGGACGACCCGCGCCTCGTCCGCCTCCTGACCCGGCTCCTGACGCAGGACCGCCACGTCGTCGACAGCGCCGACGACGGCAGCCGACGGGCTCGAGCTGGCCAGCGAGGCCGAGCTCGACGCCGTCATCCTCGACGTCGGCCTCCCGGACGGCTCCGGCTTCGACGTCGCCCGCCGGCTCCGGGCGAAGGGCTCCGCGGTCCCGATCCTCATGCTGACCGCCCGCGACGCCGTCGCCGCCCGCGTGGAGGGCCTCGACGCCGGGGCCGACGACTACCTCGTCAAGCCGTTCGCGTACGAAGAGCTGCTCGCCCGGCTGCGGGCCCTCGGCCGCCGCCCGCCGCCCCGTCGCGGGATCACCCTGCAGGCCGGCCCGATCGTCCTCGACGAGACCGACCGCCGGGTGACCGTGGCGGGACGACTGGTGGACCTGAGCCAGCGCGAGTACGCCATCCTGGAGTGCCTCCTCCGGCGCCCGGGCCAGGTCCTCTCGCGCGACCAGCTCCTGGACCAGGCGTGGCCGTACGGCGCCGCGCTCACGCCGAACACCGTCGAGGCGTACATCCACCTGCTGCGCACGAAGCTCGGCGCCGACGGCGGGGCGTGGATCGAGACGGTCCGCGGCGTGGGATACCGGATCCGTGCTCGCTGACCCGCTGGCCCCGGCGTCCACGGGCCGCGGCGGCGGGTGCGGGGACGATGCCGCGCTCCTCCGGCGGACGCGGCGCCGGCTCATCGCCTGGAGCGGCGGGCTGACGCTGCTCATCCTCCTCGCTCTCGGCACGCTCGTCTACGGCGCGGTCGCCAACGAGCTCGAGGCCGCAACACCGCCGTCCTCGAGCGGCGAGCGGACGAGGTGTCGCGGATCATCGGGCGACGCGGTCCCACTGCCCGATCGCGCGCCGTTCGGTCTGACCTTCGGTGGCGAGCAGTCGGGGACGCTCACCCTCGCGATCGCGCCCGACGGCTCGGTCCTCGGCCGCCTCGACGAGATCGCTGGGCTCCCCATCGAGCTCCTCCGTAGAGGCGGCCCGCCAGAGCGGCACGGACGTCCGCGAATCGGTGATCGGCGAGACGCCGATCCGGGTCTACTCGTCGGCCGTGCAGCGCGTCGATGGCCAGTACGTCGTCCAGGTGATCGGCGAGCGGATCTCCGAGCAGCGCCTGCTCGCGGCGCTCCTGTCGGTCCTCGTCGTCGGCGGCCTGGCCGCCCTCGCGCTCGCCATCGTCGCCGGCTGGGTCTACGCCGGGCGGGCACTCGTCCCGATCCGCGCGGCCATCGACCGTCGCGACGGAGCCCTGCGCCGCCAGCGCGAGTTCGCCGCCAACGCGAGCCACGAGCTGCGGACGCCCCTCACGGTGATCCGGACCAGCGTGACCGACCTGCGCCGCAACGCCGACCGAGCCGGTCGGCATCGGTGGGGACGGCCATCGACGACATCGACGCCGAGACGACCCACCTCGCGGCACTCGTCGACGACCTGCTGCTGCTCGCCCGGACCGACGCCGGCACGATGGAGCTGGAGCACGTGCCGGTCGATCTCGCCGACGTCGCGGTGGAGGCTTCAGGCTCGCTGACGGCGATGGCCGCGGATCGCGGCGTGAGCGGTGGTCGTCGACCCCCTGCCCGCCGCCGTCGTGGGCGATCCGCTGCGCCTCCGGCAGCTGGTGACGATCCTCGTCGACAACGCCGTCGCCCACACGCCCGCGGGTGGCACCGTGACCGTGCGCGTGCGGGCGGACGGCGACGCGGCGGTGCTGGCCGTCGAGGACAGCGGGGCCCGGGATCCGGCCGGAGGACCTCCCGCACGTCTTCGAACGCTTCTGGCGTGCCGACGACGCGCCGAGCGGAGGCACGGGCCTGGGCCTGGCCATCGCCGCCTGGATCGTGGAGCACCACGGCGGCCGGATCGCGGCCGCCAACCGCCCCGAGGGTGGCGCCCGCTTCGAGGCGCGGATTCCGCTCCCGGGTAGCGGGCTGCGTGCCGGATGGCGCGCCCGCGCCATCCGTCCCACAATGCGGCCTTCGGGGGGGCCGGTCCGTCGGGGGACGGGCCGGAGGAGGCCTCCCGATTCACGGAGGCTCGAGCCATGGCGCCGCTGCCCAGCTCTCACTCCTCTCTCGCTGCCGTCGCTCCGCGCAGCCGTCGACGGCACCGTCATCGTGCCCGGCGATCCCGAGTACGACACCGCCCGCGCGGTGGTGACCGGCGGGATCGATCGCCACCCGGCCGTCATCGTGCGCGCCGCCAACGCAGCCGACGTCGCCCGGGTCATCGGGTTCGCCCGCGAGACCGGCCTCGAGCTCGCGGTGCGGAGCGGCGGGCACAGCGGTGCCGGCCACGGGACGACCGAGGGCGGGATCGTGCTGGACCTCTCGGCCATGAAGAGGATCGAGGTCGACCTCGACGGCCGCACCGCCTGGGCGGAGGCGGGCCTGACCGCCGGCGAGCTCACGGTCGCGCTCCACGCCGACGGCGTGGCGGTGGGGTTCGGCGACACGGCGTCGGTGGGGATCGGGGGGATCACCACGGGCGGCGGGATCGGCTACCTCGTGCGCAAGCACGGCCTGACCATCGACTCGCTGCTGGCGGCGGACGTGGTCACGGCCGCCGGCGAGCTGGTGCGCGCCGACGCCGAGTCCCACCCGGACCTCTTCTGGGCGATCCGCGGCGGCGGCGGCAACTTCGGGGTGGTGACGCGCTTCCTGTTCCGGCTGCACGAGGTCGGCACGATCACCGGCGGGATGCTGGTCCTGCCGGCCACCGCGGAGACGATCGCCGGCTTCGTCGCGGCGGCCGAGGCCGCCCCGGACGAGCTGTCGACGATCGCGAACGTGATGCCGGCCCCGCCGATGCCGTTCCTGGCGCCGGAGCACCACGGGAAGCTGATCGTGCATGGGCCTGCTGGCGCACGTCGGGGACCTCGATGCGGGCCAGCGGGCGGTGGCCCCCTTCCGCGCGCTCGCCGAGCCGCTCGCCGACCTGGTCCGGCCGATGGGCTACCCGGAGCTCTACCCGCCCGAGGACCCGGACTACCACCCGCTGGCCGTTGCCAAGGGGCTCTTCACGACCCGGATCGGCCTGGCCGAGGCGGCCGCGATCCTGGCCGCCCTGGAAGCGTCGGACGCTCCGATGCGGGTCGCCCAGCTCCGCGTCCTCGGCGGAGCGATGGCTCGCGTCCCGGCCGACGCCACCGCGTTCGCCCACCGCGCGAGCCGGATCCTGGCCGTCGTCCGCGGCCCTCCATGACGGCACGCCCGAGGACAGGGCGCGCCGCACGGCGTGGGCGGACGACCTCGTGGCCGCGCTCCGCCAGGACGACGTCGGCGCGTACGTCGGCTTCCTCGCCGACGAGGGCGAAGCGCGCGTGCGCGACGCCTATCCCGGGGCCACGTGGAACCGGCTCGTGGCCGTCAAGCGCCGCTACGACCCGTCGAACCTCTTCCGGCTGAACCAGAACGTGCCACCGGTCGGCGACGTGAGCTGAGACACGCAGCGGTGGCCACCCGCCTGCCACCACACCCCAGGCACGAGAGGAGCGCCGTCTCGGCTGGCGGAAGGGAGTGGCTCCGGCGGTAGGATTCGAACCTACGACCAAGCGATTAACAGTCGCCCGCTCTACCACTGAGCTACGCCGGAACGTTGGCGCCCGCCGCGGTGGGGCGAGGCGCACCGGGCGGCCAAGGCCGCGCCGGGCGGAGGGATAGCACGAGGGCACGGGGGCTCGCCGCCGAACAGCTCGTCGCCGGCGACCCCGGCGAGGCCGCCCCGATGCGATACTCGGATCGTGAGCCTCATCTCGGCGGCCGACCTGACGGCCCTCCTCGACGACCCGAGCCTGCGGATCGCCGACGTGCGCGTGGTGGCTGCGCGGCGCCGCCGCGGGCCGGAGCGCCTACGCCGAGGCACATCTCCCGGGCGCCGTCGCGATGCCGAACGCCGTCGCTCCGACGTATCTCCGTCGCCAGTCCCGCGACGCGGGGTCAGCAGGTACACCTGCGTGAGGACGATGCCCGTGACGTAATGGGTGAGGAGGCCCAGCGCCAGTTCCCCGCGTCGCCCCGGTTCCCTCGTGATGTTGCCGTGTCGCCATCGGCCGCGCACCGAGTCGGTCACCCAGCGGCCGATCACATCCGGGCCGTAACGGTCGGAGGTGGAGGCGCTCTCACCGAGTCTGCCGGCGGCCACCATGGCGGCGTCCATCGTAATCGTCGCCAGCACGCCCACCGGAACGCAGGCCGGAACGCGCATCGACTGCAGATCCATCGTGCCTCCCTCTCTCACGCCGCGGCGACAGGGTGGACGCGCGTGGCGGATCTGGCGAGAGGCCAACGGCCCCCTGACGCCCGGTGCGCGTCCCATCGCGCGAGCGGAGCGGAGCGCCCGGTGCGGAGCCGGGGCCGCAGCGGGTGGGTGCAGCTGGAGCAGAGCCGGATCAGCGAGACTCCGGCTTGCGACCCTTCGCCATCAACGTGAGCATGAGGACGAAGGGGCGATCCGCGGCGAGGAAGTCCGCCCGCTCAGCCTCGAGTGCGTCCACTTCCTCCTGGGTGACCACGCCTTCCTGCAGCAGCGGGACGAGCCGACCAGGATCGAACATCGACAGGAAGGGTTCCAGGCCCTCCTCCTCCGTGTTCGAGGCGACGACGCCCATCTCGACACCATCGAAGCCGGCCTCGCGGAGAAGCCGGAGCAGGCGGCGGCCGACGTTGCGGTTCCCGCCGCTCGCGGCCGCGCCTGGGCATGGCGCTGAAAGAGGGTCCGAAGGCCCGGGACGGCGGGGTCGGTCAGCCCCCAGATCTCGTCATCGATGTCGTAGACGACGAAGGGCGCTCGCGGTCGGAGCACGCGGAACGCCTCCGCTGCCACGAGCGCCGGGTCTGGCAGGTGCTGGAAGAGGAGACGGGCATACGCCGCGTCGTATTGATCGGGGGACAACGCCATGTCTTCAACCGAGCCATGGACGAACGTGACGCGGTCGAGCCGGTCCGCGAGGTGGCGGCGCGCGTCATCGATCAGCGTCGGATCGATGTCCACGGACGTGACGTGAGCGGCAGGGAACCGGTCAAGGAGTAATCCGGTGATGTATCCCGGGCCACTCCCGAGCTCCAAGATCGACATGCCGTCGCGGAAGCCGAAATGCTCAAGGGTCACGACCTCCTTCTCCCATCCGAGGCGTGCTTGAGTCGCCAGCCGCGCCAGCTCCGCATCTCGATCGCGATTGGCGGTGGTGACGTCGTAGCTCCGTGGTGTCGTCATCAGCCATCCCGTCCTTTATGCGTCAGCCGCCAGCCGAGGCCCGGCGACGATGTCTCTCAGCCTGGAGGCCCGCCGTGAATTGCTCGGGCGCCAGTCGCATAGCCATAGGCGCTATCCACGTCACCTCGGCGTTGCGCGAGATCCGCGAACGGCTCGCAGCTGCCCTCGGCGCGCTCGGGATCGCGCCGACGATGGCCCGCGGCCCGGGGCCGTGGCTTCTCGGTTCGCAGCGGCTGGCGCGGTCGGCGGCCAGGGTTTGGGCCGCGTGTCAGAGCCTCCCGCCAACAGGTCAGCGTGGACGTGCATCGCGGATCTGGCGAGAGGCAAACGGCCCCTGGACGCCCGGTGCGCGTCCCATCCCGCGGACGGAGCGGAGCGCGTGGTGCGGGGCCGAGGGCCGGGCGAGAACCGGAGCGGCGGAACCGGCTCTCAGCTCTTAGGGAGCCGTCGCCCTAGGTGTCGCCACCGGGTCGCGAGGTAGACCTTCACTGCCATCCGTTGTGCCGGCCGTGAGACGTCGCCATGTCCTGCAACGCGCTGTCGTCGCGCTCGTACCAGGTGAGGCTCTTCGGCTGCGGCGCGGCATCACAGAGGGCCACGTCGTTCGACTCCACGCGCTCTGGTGGATCTTCGACGTCCTGGGCCACGAGCGCGCAGCGGTGCTGGACGGCGGGATCGGGGCGTGGCGCGACGCAGGGCTGCCGCTGACCGCCGACGTCCGGACCTTCGACGCGGCCGCCCCCATCGCCGACCTCCCGAGCACCTGGCCGCGCACGATCCCGCGCGAGCACCTGGAGCCGCGTCTCGGCTCGCTCACCCTCCTCGACGGGCGGGCGTCGGAGCGGTACCGAGGCGAGATCGAGCCGATCGACCCGATCGCCGGTCACATTCCCACGGCGGTGAACGCTCCGACATCGACGTTTCTCGGCGTCGGACGGCCGGTTCCTGCCGTCCGAGGCACTGGCGGCGCGCTTCGCGGCGCTGGGCGCAACCGCGGGCGCGGCGGGCGCGACCGCTGACGGGGCCGGCGGTGACGCAGGCTCGGCCCCTGGCGATCGACCCGTCGTCGTCTCCTGCGGCAGCGGCGTCAACGCCTGCCAGCTCGCCCTGGCCATGCGCGCCGCGGGCCTGCCCGATCCCCTCCTCTACCCCGGGTCATACTCGGACTGGTGCCGCGCCGGGATGCCGATCGCGACGGGCGATGCCCCCGGCTCGATGCCAGCCGAGTAGCGACGCCCCCGCGGCGCGGCTCGTGCCGGTCGCATCAGTGGTCCCTTGCTGAAGCTGCTCGCGCGTGACCGGGCGGGCCGCGTCGGGTCACCGTCACCCAGTTGGGTACCGTCACCCACCCTCATCCCGCGCGGGCGCGCTCCAGCTCCGCGATGTCGAACTTCTTCATGCGGAGCATCGCCTCGGTGACGCGGGCGACCCGTCGCCGGCTCGGGGTCTGCGAACAGCTCGTGGAGCCTGGTCGGCACGACCTGCCATGAGAGCCCATAGCGGTCCTTCAGCCAGCCGCACTGCTGCGCCGCCGGGTCGCCGTCCTCGGAGAGTCGGTCCCAGAAGTAGTCGACCTCGGCCTGGTCGGCGCAGCTGACCTGGAATGAGATCGCCTCGGTGAAGCGGAAGAGGGGCCCGCCGTTGAGCGCCACGAACGGCTGCCCCGCGAGCCTGAACGCGACGGTCATCACCGAGCCGGGCGCCCCGCCTGTCACGTCCTGGCCGGCGTCCCCATAGCGGGTGACGCCGGTGATCCGGGCGTCCGGGAAGATCGACACGTAGAAGGTCGCAGCCTCCTCGGCCTGGTGGGAGAACCAGAGGAAGGGCGTGATCCTGTCGTTGGATGCGGCGAGCTTGGGCATCGGTCGGCTCCTGCGTGGGGTCAGCGGCTCGCGGCCCGGGCGGGCGCGGGGGCGCGGATCGGTCGCCGCTCAGAACATCGTGGCGCACCAGGGCGTGCGGTCGGACGCGAAGAGTGCGTCCGCGCGCCGAAGGGCGCCCGCGGTCAGCTCCTCCACGCGCCCGGCCCGCGCGAGGTCCGAGAGCCGGAACGCGCCGAGATAGGCCGCGGCCAGGTCGGCCACGTCGAGGGCCAGCTCGGCCGGCGCGTCGGTCGGTTCGGCCGTGACGACCGCGCTCCCTGCGTCACCGATCGCGGTGAGCTGCCAGCGCCCGGCGTTCCACGGGCAGAAGGCGTCGGCAACCTCGAGCACCAGCGTCCCGGCTGCCCCGTAGCGGCGCGCCGCGAGCGCGGCCGGCAGGTCGACCAGGCGCACCCAGAGCCCGTCGCTCGTCGTCATCCCGAGGGCGCGTGGGTCGGCCAGCTCGAGGAGGAGCGCCGGCGGCACCGGCATCCGGCCCGCCTTCGTGGAGCGCATGAGATCGACGCTGAAGAGGAAGCTCCAGACGGCGCGCTCGGCGCGCGGCGTGACGCGCCATCGCCTCGACCACCAGGAGCTGGCCCTTCGGCCCGCGCTCGTCCCATTCGCCTTTCGTTCGATAGATGGCGTACCCCTCGGCCACCCCGTCCACCTCGTAGAGGTAGCGGTACTTGGGCCCGGCGCCGTGGCGCATGTACTCGGCGTCGTGCAGGATCCCCCAGCGCCACCAATCCGCCGTGCGGTTCAGCGCACCCGGCGTGGCGACGCGCATCTGATCGTAGATCGGGGGGAAGGTCGTCAGCGCCTCGGCCGCGTCCACGAGCCGCATCCGCCCCTCGGGCTCCCACGGCCGGAGCCACGCCGTGCGGCTGCGGTCGATCTCGAACGAGCCGTTGAGGGCCCCCAGGCCATAGCCGAAACGCTGGTAGATCGCGGCCTCCGAGGCCCACAGGATGGCAACGGGCTCGCCCCGACCGCGCACGTCGTCGAGCTGGTGGCGCATGAGGGCCCGCAGCACGCCCTGGCGCCGGTGGCCAGGCTCCACGCCGACACCGGTGACGCCCGCCGCGCCCACCTCGCCGCCGGGGACGGTGAGGCGAAACGTGTAGGCCGCAGCGGCCCCGATCGACGCTTCGCCGTCGAACGCGGCGATCACGCGATCCGGCTCGATGGTTCGGCGCCAGTCCTCGAGCTCAGCTTCGGTGAACTCATCGCCGAAGGCGACGGTGACGGGCGTCAGGAAGGCGCGGACGTTGTCCGCGGTGGCCGTGCGGATCGGGTAGCGGAGTGTCTCGTCCATGCCGCGCATGGTGCCACTCCGCGGCGGGCGCCGGGAGCCCGCAGCCGGTCGGGACGTTCGGCCCCGACTGATCGGGACCCGGCACCCTCACGCGGGTGCCCGCGCTGGGCCATCCTAGGGGCATGAGCCGACTCCCACCGACGTCGCCGCACGCGCCTGGACCCGCGGCGCGGTCGATGTTGCGACCGCGCTGGACACTGACCCGGTCCGCGGCCTGACCGCCGACGAAGCAGCGGCTCGCCTCACCCAGTACGGACGCAACGAGCTGGTCGAGAAGGACAAGCGGCCGACATGGCGCCTGCTGCTCGAGCAGTTCACCAACGCGATGATCATCGTCCTGCTCGTCGCCGCCGTCATCACCGCCCTTCTCGGCGACCTCAAGGACACCGCCGTCATCCTGGCCATCGTCGTCCTGAACGGGGTCGTCGGGTTCGTCCAGGAGTACCGGGCCGAGCAGGCCATCGACGCCCTCAAGGCGATGTCGAGCCCGACCGCGCGGGTCGTTCGCGACGGCGAGACGCTGCTCGTCCCGGCCCCGGAGCTGGTCCCGGGCGATCTCGTGCGGCTCGACGCGGGCGACATCGTGACCGCGGACCTGCGCCTCAGCGAGGCCCGGACGCTGCGCATCAACGAGGCCGCCCTGACCGGCGAGTCCGAGCCCGCCGAGAAGGTCTCGGAACCGCTTCCCGACGTGCCCGAGGGTGTCCTGGCCGACCAGCGCAACATCGCGTTCAACGGCACAGCCGTGGTCTACGGGCGGGGCGCCGGCCTGGTGCTCGCCACCGGCATGTCGACCGCACTGGGCCGGGTCGCCGAGCTGCTCCAGGAGCACGCCGGAGGGCAGACGCCACTCCAGCACCGGCTCGCGACACTGGGCAAGGCACTGGCCGTTCTCGCACTGGTCGTCTGTTCCCTGGTCTTTGCCGCCGGTGTCGCCCGCGGGGAATCGCCGGAGGACATGTTCCTGGTCGCAGTGAGCCTGGCCGTGGCGGCCATCCCGGAAGGGCTCCCGGCGGTCGTGACGGTCGCCCTCGCCCTCGGCGCCCGCCGAATGGCGCGCCGCAACGCCCTCGTCCGCAAGCTCCCCGCGGTCGAGACCCTGGGATCGGTGACGGTCATCTGCTCGGACAAGACGGGCACGCTGACCGAGAACCGGATGCTCGTGGAACGGGCATGGACGCCGGTGGGGGCTGTGCGGGTGACCGGAGATGGGTACGCCCCCGGCGGCACGTTCGAGGCCGAGGCTGGAGTTGATGCCTCGGCCGACGCCGGCGTGGACGCCCCGGTCAGCGCTGGCGCGACTGCTCCGGTCGATGCCGTCGCCCTCGACCGCGAACTGGACCGCATCGCGACGATCGCCGCTGCCTGCAACGACGCGACCCTTCGCGCCCCCGACCACGCGGGCGACTCCTGGTCGATCACCGGAGATCCGACCGAAGGGGCCCTCCTCGCGTTCGCCGGCAAGCGCGGTGTCTTCGCCTCCGACCTCCTCGCCGAACAGCCTCGCGTGGAGGAGCTCACGTTCGACGCCGCCCGCCGCCGGATGACCACGCTGCACCGCCACGGGGACCGGATCTGGGTCGCCTCCAAGGGGGCGCTCGAGGCCATCGCCCCGCTGCTCGATCCCGCTGACCGCCTCCTCCTGGCTGCCGCCGAGGCGGCTGCGCTGCAATTCGCCGGTGACGGCTACCGCGTGCTCGCCCTCGCCGACCGCGAGCTGCCCGCCATCCCGGAGATCCCCGAGCAGGCCGAGTCGAACCTGCGCCTCGCCGGGCTCGTCGCGATGGCCGATCCTCCCCGCCCGGCGTCGGCCGCCTCCATCGCCGCGTGCCGGGGCGCCGGGATCACGCCGATCATGATCACCGGCGACCACCCGCTCACCGGCACCGCGATCGCCCGCCGGATCGGGATCCTGGAGCCGGGCGGCGAGACCCTCACCGGCGCCGAGCTGGACGGGCTCGACGACGCGGCGTTCGAGGCCCGGGTCGAGCGCGTCGCCGTCTACGCGCGGATGAACCCGGAGCAGAAGCTGCGCATCGTCGAGGCGTGGCGTGGGCGTCGGGCGGTCGTCGCGATGACGGGCGACGGGGTCAACGATGCGCCGGCGCTGCGCCTCGCGGACATCGGGGTGGCGATGGGGATCACCGGCACGGAGGTCAGCAAGGAAGCGGCGGACATGGTCCTCGCCGACGACGACTTCGCCACGATCGTCCACGCGGTCGAGGAGGGGCGCCGGATCTACGACAACATCCGGCGCTTCGTCCGCTACCTGCTCACGACGAACTCGGCCGAGGTCTGGGTCATGTTCCTGGCCCCGTTCCTGGGCCTGCCGATCCCGCTCCTGGCCGTCCAGATCCTGTGGATCAACCTCGTCACCGACGGGCTGCCGGCCCTCGCGCTCGGCGTGGAGCCGGTCGAGCCCGACGCCATGCGCCGGGGCCCGCGTCCGCCGGGCGAGTCGATCCTGGGCGCCGGCCTCTGGCAGCACGCGCTCTGGGTCGGGCTGCTCATGGCGGCGGTCGTGCTCGGGATCCAGGGCGCGGCGATCGATGCGGGCTGGCACTGGCAGACGATGGTCTTCACGACGCTCTCGCTGCTCCAGCTGGGCCACGCGCTCGCGGTCCGATCGGAGCGGACGAGCACGTTCCGCCTCGGGCTGCGATCGAACCTCCCGCTCGCGCTCGCGGTGATCGGCACGTTCTTCGTCCAGCTCGCCCTGATCTACGTCCCGGCGCTTCAGCCGATCTTCGTCACCGAGGCGCTGGGTGCGCCGGAGCTGGTCGTCGTGCTCGTCGCCTCGACGGCGGCCTTCGTCGCCGTGGAGCTCGAGAAGCTGGTCCTTCGTCGCCGCGGGCGACGCGCGTAGCCTCCGCGGGCTGTCACTCCCGCCCGGCCCGGTGCTCCTCGATGAGCCGATCCACCACGTCCGGCTCTGCGAGCGTCGTCAGGTCTCCCATCCCTTCGTACTCCGACGCCGCGACCTTCCGCAGGATCCGCCGCATGATCTTGCCACTCCGTGTCTTGGGCAACCCGGATGCGATGTGGATCACGTCCGGCGCGGCGAAGGCGCCGATCATGTGGCGCACCTGCTCCTTGAGCGCACCATGCAGCTCGTCGTGGTCGGCCGACGCATAGTCGGATGCGAGGAGCACGTAGGCATAGATCCCCTGCCCCTTGATCGGGTGCGGGAAGCCCACCACCGCGGCCTCGGCGACCGCCTCGTGAGCGACGAGCGCACTCTCGAGCTCCGCGGTGCCCAGCCGGTGGCCCGACACGTTGAGGACGTCGTCGATGCGGCCCGTGATCCAGTAGTAGCCGTCCTCGTCACGCCGGGCACCGTCGCCGGTGAAGTAGTGCCCCGGGTACTGGGTGAAGTAGGTCTCCTTGAAGCGATGGTGGTCGCCCCACACCGTCCGTGCCTGTCCCGGCCATGGCGTCGCCAGGCACAGGGCTCCGCTCACGTCGTTGCCCTCCAGGATCTTCCCGTCGGCCGTGTCCACGATCAGCGGCTTGACCCCGAAGAACGGCAGGGTGGCCGAGCCGGGCTTCGTCGGGGTGACACCCGGCAGGGGTGTGATGAGGATGCCCCCGGTCTCCGTCTGCCACCAGGTGTCCACGACGGCGCAACGACTCTCGCCCACCACGTCGTGATACCAGCGCCAGATCTCGGGGTTGATGGGCTCGCCCACGCTCCCGAGCACCCGAAGCGAGTCGCGACGGTACCGCTTCACCCACTCGTCTCCACCCTGGGCGATGCCGCGGAGGGCGGTCGGCGACGTGTAGAAGATGTTGACGCCGAGGTCGTCGACGATGCGCCAGTAGCGGCCGGGATCCGGGTAGGTCGGCGTGGACTCGAAGATCACCGTCGTGGCCCCGTTCGCCAGCGGGCCGTAGACGATGTACGTGTGGCCGGTGATCCAGCCCACGTCCGCGGCGCAGAAGTAGATGTCGCCCGGGTGATAGTCGAAGACCATCTTGTGGGTGAAGGCCGCGTAGACGAGGTAGCCGCCCGTCGTATGCATGAGGCCCTTGGGCTTGCCGGTGCTGCCCGACGTGTAGAGGATGAAGAGCGGGTCTTCGGCACCCATCCACTCGTTCGTGCAGGTGGAGCGCTGCTTGCGACACTCTTCATCCAGCCAGAAGTCGCGGCCGGCGGTCATGGGGACCTCGTGGTCGGTGCGCCGGGCCACGAGCACGGTCTCGACCATCGACATGCCCTCGACGGCGCGGTCCACGGTCTGCTTGAGGGGGATGTGCTTGCCGCCGCGCAGGCCCTCGTTCGCCGTCACGACGATGCGGCAGCGGGCGTCGACGATGCGATCCCGCAGGGCCTCGGAGCTGAACCCTCCGAAGACGACGGTGTGCACTGCCCCGATCCGCGCGCACGCCAGCATGGTGTAGACGAGCTCGGGCATCATGCCCATGTAGATGCAGACCCGGTCGCCGCGCCGGATGCCGTGCGAGTGGAGGACATTCGCCACGCGTCCGACGTTGTGCTTCAGCTCCCGGTAGGTGATGTGCTGGTAGGCGCCCGGCTCGTCCTGGGCCCAGATGATCGCGGTGCGGTCGCCGATGTCCTGGAGGTGCCGGTCGACGCAGTTGAACGACGCGTTGAGGCGGCCCGCGGAGTACCAGGCGAAGTCCACCTCGTCGTAGTCGGCGTCGAAGACCACCTGGAACGGATGGAACCAGCTGATCGTCTTCGCCTGCTCCGACCAGAACCAATCGGGGTTGTCCAGGGAGAGGCGGTAGAGCCGGTCATACTCGTCCCGGCTGCTGAGGTGCGACCGTGCGGCGATGTGGGGCTTGACGGGGAACAGCTCGGACACCGTGCGCCTCCTGGGGTCTTCCTCCCGA
>CAVUAG010000021.1:0-58003 GCA_963739365.1 uncultured Chloroflexia bacterium
GCCGCTGCGGCGCGACGCGGTTCGAGGCGTGCGGCCGGTCATGCGCGACCCGGCGGGGCGCTTCGTGGGCTGCGGAGAGCGCCGCCCGGCCTGACACCCGCCGGCGACCGGGTTTGACGCTCCGCGACGGGCGGGACTATGATCCCGCCGGCCGGACTTCGGGCGGCCCCCGATTGGGGGCGCATGCCCGGGGTTCGTTTCCATCTCACCGACCTCATCGCCGCCCGCCGCGTCGTCGACGCCGGCGACCGCGAAGATCACCAGGGGGCAGCTCCTCCGTGAACAACAAGCCGACCTATCTCTCCCGCGAGGGCGAGGCCGCGCTCCGCCTGGAGCTGGAGCAGCTGGCCAACGTCCGCCGGTTCGAGGTTGCTGCCCGCATTCACGACGCGAAGGAGCACGGGGACCTCTCGGAGAACGCGGAGTACGAGGAGGCCAAGAATGAGCAGGCCTTCGTCGAGGGTCGAATCCAGACGCTCGAGGCGATGCTCAAGACCGCGGTGATCATCGAGCACAGTGACTCCGGGCACGTGGCCATCGGATCGTCTGTGACGGTGGAGTCCGACGACGGCGAAGAGACGTTCGCGATCGTCGGCTCCGCCGAGGCGCGCCCGGCCGAGGGCCGGATCTCCAACGAATTGCCGGTCGGCCGCGCCCTGCTCGGCAGGAAGGCGGGCGACACCGTCGTCGTGAAGCTTCCGAACGGGTCCGACTTCACGTATACGATCACCTCGATCAGCTGATCGCCCGCCCGGACGGACCGGGTGGGGCGGCCGGAGCCGCCACCCGGCCCGGCACACCGGAGCGGAGGACGCAGGATGTACTGGGCGGACGAGCTGGCGGCGTCGGTCGAGGGACCGCAGGTCGTCAACGACTCGAAGACGCCGTCCGGGACGGTCCACGTGGGGAGCCTGCGCGGCCCGGTCATCCTCGACGTCATCACCCGTGCCCTGCGCGATCGTGGCCTGCCCACGACGCTCCTCTACGGCGTCGACGACATGGACCCGATGGATGCGCAGGCGCTCCTGACCCCGGACTCGGTCGAGCACGAGATGGGACGCCCGCTCGCGTTCGTTCCCGACCAGGTCGGCGATTGCCACGCGTCGTACGCCCGCCACCACGCCCAGACGTTCATCGACGTGTTCGCCGGCCTCGGCATTCACCCCGACCGCTACTACTGGATGAGCGACATCTATCCCACCGGTGACGTGGACCCGTTCATCCGGACGGCCCTGGACCGGGCCCAGGTGGTCCGCGACGTCTACCGCACCGTGTCGAAGGTGGAGCGGCCCGAGGGCTGGCTGCCCGTCCACGTCGTCTGTCCGACCTGCGGCAAGGTCGGCACGACCATCGCGCTCGACTGGGACGGCGAGACCGTCGCCTTCGAGTGCCGCCCCGACTACGTGACCTGGGCCCACGGCTGCGGCGCATCCGGCCGGCTTGCGCCGTTCGGCGGGACGGCCAAGCTGCCCTGGAACCTGGAGTGGGCGGCCCAGTGGAGCCTCTTCGGGGTGACGATCGAGCCGTGCGGCAAGGATCTCGCCACGGCCGGCGGGAGCCGCGATCGCTCGGACGCGATCGCCCGCGAGGTCTTCGAGCGTGAGCCGCCGCGCAACCTCGCCTACGAGTTCCTCAACATCGGCGGGCGCAAGATGTCGACCTCGAAGGGACGCGGGGCCGCGGCCCACGAGATCGTCGACGCCCTGCCGCCGGAGCCCCTCCGCCTGCTGTTCCTGCGGCCCCGCCCGAACCAGGCGATCGAGTTCAGCCCGGACGGCTCCGACGCGATCCCGCGCCTGTTCGACGAGCTCGACAAGCTTGCCGCCGCTGTCGCCGGCCGGCCGTATCGGGGTGAGCTGCCGCCGGACGCCGAGCGGCTCTTCGGCTACGTCCAGCTCGCCGGCGCGATCCCCGCCGAGGCTGCCGCAGCGTACAGACCGGCCTTCGGGCACCTGGCCCTCCTGGCCCAGATCCCGGGCGTGGACGTCGCCGCCCGCGTGGCCGAGGAGAAGGGCGCTCCGCTCACGTCGCGGGAGGAGGCCACGCTCGCCGAGCGGCTCGCCGCCGCCCGCGCCTGGCTCGACGCGTACGCGCCGGAGAGCGCGGTCGTGCGCGTCCGGCGCGACGCCCTGCCGGCCGGGGCGACGGCCCTCGGCGAAGACCAGCGCGTCTTCCTGGGCGGGCTTGCCATCGCGGCCGAGAAGGAGGACCCCCACGGCGGCGACGCCTGGCAGACGCTCCTCTTCCGGGTTGCCGGTGATGCGGCGCTCCCGCCCGGGCGCGCGTTCGGCGCCGTCTACCTCGCGTTCCTCGGCCGTCCCAACGGCCCGCGCGCCGGGTGGCTGCTGGCCAGCCTCGACGCACCCTTCGTGATCGCCCGCCTGCGGGAAGCCGCCGGCTGGCACGAACACGCCGGTGAGGCAGGGGAGAGCGGCGAGGAGGCCGGGGCATGAGCGTCGGGTTGCAGCGGCTCCGCGAGGAGCCGGAGGTCATCCGCCGGGGGGCGCTGGACAAGGGCGAGGACGCGTCGCTCGTCGACGTGGCCCTCGAGCTCGACGCCCGCCGGCGCGTCCTCCTCGGCGAGGCGGACGGCCTCAAGGCCGAGCGGAACACCGCCTCGAAGCGGGTCGGCGAGGCGATTCGGGGCGGCGCCGCGCCCGACGGCCCGGAGGTCGCAGCGCTCAAGGCCGCCTCGGTCACGGCCGGCGAGCGGATCGCTGCGCTCGACGCGGAGGCCGCCGACGTCCAGGCCCGGCTCGACGACGTCCTCCTCCGGATCCCGAACCCGGCCGACCCGGGCGTCCCGGTCGGCGACGCCGACGCCAACGTCGTCGTGCGCAGCTGGGGCGAGCTGCTCCCGCGCGTCGTGCCCCATGCCGGCGAGGTCGGCGCCGACGCGGACCCCGTGGCCGGCACGTGGGAGCGCCGGCCGCACTGGGAGATCGCGGAGGCGCTCGACATCATCGACCTCGAGCGCGGGGCCAAGATCGCCGGCTCCGGCTTCCCCGTCTACAAGGGCGCCGGCGCTGCGCTCCAGCGCGCGCTCATCGACTTCTTCCTCGGCATCCACGTCCGGGAGAACGGCTTCACCGAGATCTGGCCGCCGGCCGTGGTCAACACGGCCTCGGCGCGGGGCACCGGCCAGATCCCGGACAAGGAAGACCAGATGTACGTCGTCACCCGCGACGAGCTCTACCTGGTCCCCACGGCCGAGGTCCCGGTCACGAACCTCCACCGCGACGAGATCTTCGAGGCCGACGCGCTGCCGGTCCGCTATGCCGCCTACACGCCCTGCTTCCGGCGCGAGGCCGGGGCCGCCGGCAAGGACACCCGCGGCATCCTGCGCGTTCACCAGTTCGACAAGGTCGAGATGGTGCTGTTCGAGCGGCCCGAGGCGTCGAACGAGGCGCTCGAGTGGATGACCGGCCGCGCCGAGGACCTCCTGCGCCGGCTCGGGCTGGCCCACCGCGTGCTGCTCATGGCGACCCGCGACATGGGCTTCGTGCAGGCCAAGAAGTACGACCTCGAGGTCTGGGCCCCCGGCGTGGAGCGCTGGCTGGAGGTCTCCTCGTGCTCCAACTTCCGCGACTACCAGGCCCGCCGGATGGCGATTCGCTACCGGCCGGCACCCGGCGCCAAGCCGGAGCTCGTCCACACGCTCAACGGGTCCGGGCTCGCGCTCGCGCGGGTGGTCGCTGCCATCCTCGAGGCCTACCAGCAGCCGGACGGGACCGTGGTGGTCCCGGAGCCGCTCCAGGCCACTCTCGGCACGGACGTCATCCGCCCGCGCTGACTGCGCGGCGGCCCGCTCGGTCCGGGCGGGCGGGCGCGCCGGGCTGATGACGCGGGCTCGCCGGTTCGCTACGATCGGCCTGCGACGTCTGCATCCACGCGGCCGTCCAAAGTGGGGATGAGCGCATGGACGAATTGAACCAGCCTCGGGAGCTGACCCAGCCCGACGACGTCACGCAGGTCGCCCCGGTCGCACCCGCGCCGCCGGTGCCACCGGCCGCGGCGCCGCTGGCCGCCAGCCCGCCGCCCCCGCCTCCGGTCGCGCCTGCCCAGGCATGGCCACCTGCCCCGGCGGCGACGCCTGCCACGCCCGTCGGCCCGGCGCCGGGCGTGCAGTTCGCCGGCCACGGCGCTCGCCTCGGCGCCTACATCCTCGACGCCATTCTCGTGGGGATCGTGACCTCGGTCCTCCTCCTCGTCGTCATGCTCCCGCTCATCGGCGCGCTCGCTGGCGCCGTGGGCTCGGACGGCGAGGTGGATAGCGGCGACCTCGGCGCGCTCGGCGCGTCGGCCGGCTTCTTCATCCTGGGCGCCGTGGTGATCGGCGTCTTCTCGCTCCTCTACTTCCCGTTCTTCTGGGCGCGCGGGGGAGCGACGCCGGGCATGAAGGTTGCCGGGATCCGGGTCGTCAACGATCGCGACGGCAGTCGGATCGGCTGGGGCGCGGCCCTCCTGCGGCTCGTCGGCTTCTGGGTCTCCGGGGCCGTCTTCTACCTCGGCTTCATCTGGATCCTGATCGACAGCCGCCGGCGCGGCTGGCACGACCTCCTCGCCGGCACCTGCGTGATCAGCACCCGGTGATCGACGGCTCGGGCGAGCTCCGCCCGGTCACGCTCGCCGCGCCTCCCGACCTCCGCGACCTGCCCGACGATCACATTGGAACCGCGGGGCCGGAGTTGAGCTTCCGAAGTCGGTCGTCATCGACCACGCGGCGGACCAGGTCGACTTCACGATTCCAGCGTATGGATGGTGCGCGACCTTTCGACCACGGCCCGAGGCGGGACTTGACCCGGGACGCGTTACCTTCGGGCGTGGTAATCCGGACGAGTCTCGTGCTCCGAGATGCAGCCAACCTGCAGTTCCGCCGCGTTTCGGAGCGTGCGAGGGCCGTTCCTACCACCGGGGCTGGTACTCCGGCGCACACGCGCCCGGCACGACGGCGGTGCCGACCCGGCCGGGGCCGCGGCGAACTCCGTGAAAGGATTTGCCTCCCACCACGATGCGCTTGACGGCGAATCCGCGTCCCGACACCACCCCGAGCGTCGAATGGAGCGTGCTCGATCGGGATTCGTTGCATGGAGCTGGACCGGCGGGGCCACCGACCCGGGACCGGCCCCGGCCGGCCCGTGACTGGTGGTACTTCTCTGGGGATCTGTCCCCCGCGGGTCAGTCGCCCGTCACGACCGTCACCGTGGCCGTCATGTTCCAGCGGATCCCGTCCGGCACGGACGAGGGCGTGACGATCGCCCGGTAGACGACGTCGCCCTGTGCCGAGGTGCCGAACAGGGCCACCGACGCGACCGTCCCGTCGACCCGAGCGTCCGGGAGCCCGTCGAACGTGATCGTCACCGGCGCCCCGACCGCCACCCGGGCCACCGTCGTCTCGTCGAGGTCGGTCGTCTCGATCTGCCAGCTCCCCGGAGCGGCCACGCGGACGAGCACGAGTCCCGGCGCGGCGCGCTCGCCCACCCGCGCGTCGAGCGAGGCGACGGTCCCGGCGAACGGCGCCGCGATCGTGAGCTGGGCGAGCCCCGCCTCGGCCGCGGCCAGCCCGGCCCTCGCCCGGGCCGCCTCGGCCTGCGCGGCGGTCTCCGTGGCGGCAGCCGCCGTCGCGCCGGCGCGCGCTGCGCGCAGGTTGGCCTGGGCTCCCTCGAGGGCCGCGCGCGCAGCGTCGACCTCGGCGTCGGCTGCCGCCTCCTGCGAGCTCGTCGCCGACGACGGCAGTCCGTCGCGGGCCGCGCGCGCCCGGTCCACGCCGGCGACCGCCTGGTCCACGGCTGCCTCGGCGGCATCGACCGCGGCCGCGGCCTGGGTCACGCCCGCCTCGGCCTGGGTCACGCCCGCCTCGGCCGCGGCGACCGCCGCGGATGCCGCGTCCACCTCCGCCTCTGCGGTCGCGGGGTCGAGGCGCACGAGCGCGGCCCCTGCGGCCACGTCGTCGCCCTCGACGGCGAGCACCTCGACGATCGTTCCGGGCACGGCGACGCCCAGCTCCGCGTACCGCGCGGGCACGACCCGCCCGTCAGCCACGACCTCGGTGGAGGGCGGAACGGGGGCCAGGGACGGGTCCGGGGTCGCCGCCGGTCCGCTGCCGGGACGGCCCAGCAGGAGCCACGCACCGCCGATGGCGGCGATGACGACGATGGCGATCACGGCGAGGCGGCGCATGGGGCTCCTTCGGGGCTGGGCGGCGGACGGCACTGGAGGCGCGGACAGATCGTTCATTCGTAGGCGAGGACCTCGCGCACGGCGAGCCGCGAGGCCCGCCAGGCCGGGAGGAGGCTGGCGACCGCGGCCAGGACCAGGACGATGGCGAGCCAGAGGACCACGCCCTCGAAGCTCACGGCGTAGGAGAGAGGGCGGTCCAGGAAGACCATCCCGAGGGCGTCGGAGAGCGTGCGACTGATCGGCAGCGAGAGGAGGGCGCCGATGCCCCACGAGATGAGCCCGATCAGCAGACCCTCGGCGAGGAAGAGGCGCAGGACGGCGCCGTCCGACGCCCCCACCGCTCGGATCACCCCGATCTCGCGCGAGCGCTCGACGACGTTGATGCTCATGGTCCCCGTCAGGCCCAGCCCGCCGACGACGCCCAGGAGAAGGGCCATCGTCGAGAGGAAGATCACGAGGACGTCGAAGAGACGTTCCTGCGTGGTGCGGACCTCGGCGATCGTCGACGTGGCCGACACCCGAACGCCCACCGTCGCGAGATGGTCGGCGGCGGCCTTGCCGACCCGATCCTGGGTGGCCGGGTCCCGCGAGTCCGTGCGGAGCATGACCACGCCTGCCCGCCCCACGTCGCGCGCGGCCAGCTCCAGCGGCCCGGCGTTCGTGTAGAGGAAGGGGCGCTGGGTTGGCGATTCCACGATCCCGACCAACGTCCAGGTCGCATCGCGCCCGTTGACCCTGAGGGTGAGCCTGTCGCCGACCCGCAGGTCCGGTTCGTCGTCGCGCGCGTTCGCGGTGGCCACCACGGCGTTGCCGTCGGCAGGCTGGAGCCAGCGCCCCTCCTGGAGGCTGGGGCGCACCATCGTCGTCTCGGGCGGCAGCCCGAACGTGATGAAGGATCGGCTCTCGGAGCCGTCGCCGCGGATCCGCTGGCTCGTGGCGAACCGCCACGCCTCCGCCGCGACGACGCCGGGGACCCGGGCCGCCTCGGTCTCGAGGAGGTCGGCCCGGGCCGAGCCCGCCAGCTCGACCTGGACGTCGTAGTCGAAGTAGGCGAGCGCGTCGTCGAGCGTCTGGTAGAGCGAGGCGCGGACCGTGAAGACGGCCATGAAGACCGAGGCGCCGAGGGTCAGCGCCGAGAGCGTCAGGATGAGGCGTGACTTGCGGCGGAAGGTGTTGCGGATGGACAGGAGGGTGGGGCGGGGCAGGCCCCGGACACGCTGGATGGCCCGATCGAAGCGACTCCTCCCGAACCGGTCCGCGATGCCCGTGCTGCTCACGGCCTCACGCACCGTCACCCGCACTCCGTGCCAGATGGGCACCAGGGCGGCAAGGAGGGGAACGAAGAGCCCGACGGCGACCTCGAGGGCGAGCACTTCCGGAGGCGCGAAGAACGTCGTCACGTCGAAGTTGACGAGGCTCGCGGTGAAGACGGTCAGCGCGTACGCACCGAAGGCGCCGAGGGGCAGGGCCACGAACAATGACAGGATGGCATAGGCCAGGACCATGCCGAGGTAGAGGACGGCGACCTGGCGATTACGCGCCCCCACGGCCTTCATGACCCCGATCTGGCGCGTCTGCTGGGCGATGATCGCGTTCACCGTGTTCACCACCAGGAAGCCGGAGGCGAGGAGGGCGAGGAAGCCCAGGAAGCCGAGAACCAGGAAGACCCCGGCGAGGAGGTCATTGGCGGGGTGCTCGCCGGGCGGCGGCACGAAGGCGAAGAGGACCGTCACCCCCGCGCGTTCCAGCCGTTCGCGCACCGTCTCGGCGACGCCGCGAACCTCGTCGCGGGTCGGGGCGGGGTTGTCGACCAGGATGCGGAGCTCGTCGTAGGCCGTGCCGTAGCCGAGGTCGGCGAGCGTCTCGAAGGTGATGTGCCCGTTGAGGCGACCGATGTAGAAGGCGGGCGCCGCCCCGA
The DNA here is from genome assembly GCA_963739365.1 of uncultured Chloroflexia bacterium. GTDB lineage: Bacteria > Chloroflexota > Limnocylindria > Limnocylindrales > CSP1-4 > CTSoil-043. Next base: position 8,099 of record CAVUAG010000021.1, read on the forward strand.
CCTCGTGGGTGAGCCCCGCGACCCGGAGCCGGTGCACCGTTCCGTCGACGGTCTGGATCTCCACGTCGCCGGAGGTCGGGACGTCGGCCAGGGTGAGGCTCGAGCGCTCCAGGAGGAGGTCGCCCCGCCCCGGCGGCCAGGTCGCCCCCGCCTCGGGCGTGACGAGGTCCAGGCGCTGATCCTCGAAGTCCGTGATTGCCGTCAGCTGGAGCTCGCGGTACGTCTCCGGGCCCGTGCGCAGGCGGACGGTGATGACCCGGCGGGGCTCCGCGTCGGCGATCCCGGGCATGCCGCGGACGGCCTCGACCAGGTCGTCGCCGAACGGGGAGGTGCTCAGGGTGGCGCTGGCGGGCTTGCTGGCCAGGTAGGCGTCGCGCAGCCCCTGCTGGAGCAGCGCGTTCGCTCCGGCGATCGTCCCCACGGCAAAGACGCCGACGGCGATCGACAGGACCACGAGGACGGTCCGCGTGCGCGCGACGCCCAGGTCGCGGACCACCTTTCGCCAGCGCACGCTAGGCATGGGCGGCCTCGCGTGGGGCCACCGGCCTGTCACCGTCGGGCAGCTCACCGGCCACCGCCGACGCCGACACCGCCGCTCCGGCCACCGTCGGTCCGGCCACCGCTGGTGCGTCCGGGAGCATCCCGTCGAGGAGGTGGCCATCCACCATGTGGATCGTCCGCCGGGCGTGCGCGGCGATCTCCCTGTCGTGGGTCACCATCACGATCGTCTTGCCGGCCGCGACGAGCCCGTCGAAGAGACGGATGACGGATTCGGCTGTCGCCGAGTCCAGGTTCCCGGTCGGCTCGTCGGCCACGAGGATCGGGGGATCGTTGGCGAGGGCCCGTGCGATCGCCACACGTTGCTGCTGGCCGCCCGACGTGGCCGATGGGAGCTTGTCGGCCTGGTCGGCCATCTCCACCTGCTCGAGGAGCGCCATGGCCCGCTCCCCGCGCTCCTTCGGCGTCCAGAGCCCCGCGAAGTCCATCGGCAGCATCACGTTCTCGGCCACGGTCAGGGTGGGAAGCAGCTGGAAGAACTGGAAGATCACGCCCACGGCGCGCCCCCGCCAGACCGCCGTCTGCCCCTCGGACAGGTGGTTGAGGTGCGCGCCGGCCACCCAGACCTCGCCCGCGGTCGCCCTGTCGATCCCGGTCATCATGTTCATGAGGGTCGACTTCCCGCAGCCCGACTTGCCGACGACCGCGATGAACTCCCCGGCATCCACCTGGAGCTCCGCGCCGTGGAGCGCCCGGAACGACCCGGCGTCGGTGACGTAGTCCTTGACGACGGCGCGCAGGTCGATGAGGTGACGGCTGGGGGCGATCTCGGCTGCTGCGCCTTCGACCGCGCCGCCGGTGAAGCGGCGAAGCACGCGACCTCCGGTGCGGGTGGGTGCAGGTACGGGTCCGCGGGCGAAGCGCGGCCCCTGATCCTATATCGAACGCCGGGCAGGGCCGGATCGCCGCCCGGGGCTTGTCGCGGACGGCCCGCCCTGCCGTGCGGCCCGGGTTCACCCGTGCGGCCCCGGCTTCACCCACACCCGCGACTTCGCACCGCGTCCTTCCTCCCCGACCTTCCTCGCCAATGTGGCGCTCCACAGCGCTAGCGAAGTCACCCGGCGGGGCGGGCCTTCGCCGGTGCCCTCCGAGCGCTGATCGGCGCCCGATTGTCTCGCTTGTGCGTCGCCTGGCGATCATTGGTGCGGGTGTCCGGCTTCCGGAGCCCGCATTGACGTGCGCTGGGCCGCTTCGTTGGACCGAGTCCCCTGTGACACTGGTCGCGTCTCTCGTTAGTGCTGCCCCCGGGGAAGTTGGCGAGAGATTCGGGGAGGCGACGGCCGGCGCTGGCGCGCGCCCGGACTCCGCGGCGGCGCACCACTGGCACCCGGATCGACCGGACCATGGGGCCAGTCGAGTACCGGACGGTCGGGTCGTGGATCGCGGCGCGTCGCACCGCCATCGTGGCCCCATCCCATGCGAACCAACCTCATCAGGCGCGTCGCGCTCGGCGCACTCGCCCTTGTCGCCACGCTGAGCTTCGTCGCTCCCGTCGAGGCGCGCGAACCCCTCAAGAAGATCGAGCCGCGGCGGACCGTCCCGTACCGGGTCGGCCGCACGTTCACGCCGAACACCGACGTCCTGTCCGTCTCGGGCTATGCGGCCTGGATGATCGACGAGGCACTTGGCCTGACGACGCCGCTCCCGAAGCTCGGCGCCGCCTTCATGCGGGCGGAGCGCCAGGAGGGCATCAATGCCCGCTACTTCGTGGCCCACGCGATGCTCGAGAGCGGGTGGGGCACCTCCGCAATCGCTCGGTACAAGCGCAACCTCTTCGGCTACAACGCCTACGACCGCGACCCGTGGAAGCACGCCCGGCGCTTCTCGAGCCATGCCCGTGGCGTGGCCACCGTGGCGGAGATCCTGCGCGACTCCTACCTGACGCCCGGCGGCCTCCGCTGGTACGGGTTCACGACCCTCCGCGGCATCAACCGCTACTACGCCTCGGATATCCACTGGGCGGACAAGGTCGCGGTCCTCGCCAACGTGATCGACTACCTCGTGGTCACCCTCCGCGAGCGAGGCGTGCGGTTCCGCCGTCCCGTCCTCGTCGACCAGCCCGTCGTGGGCACTCCGGCGGCCCTCGACATCCCGTGGACGGCCGATCCGGGCGCGACGCTGCCCGACGCGCTCCGGTTCGCGGTTCGGTGGACGCCGCTCGCGGTGGTCGAGGCATCCGCCGACGTTCCGGCGGCGGCCCCGGGCGCGTCCTGGCGGTTCGCCCGGCGAACGGAGGGCCCCGATCACGTCGTCCGGCTCGCGCTCAAGCCCCCGGCGCTCCCCGGCCTCTGGCGACTCGACGTCGAAGCGCGCGACAGCGATGGACGACCGCTCCCGAAGACCGACCGACCGGCGATCCGCGGGCTCGACCTCCGGGTGGTCGCACCCGGCGAGGTCGGGGTCGCGCTGTCGGTCGGCGACGATGGTGGCCTCGCGGCGACCGTGACGGTGGCGGGCGTCGGGCCGGCCGGCGGGCCGGCGGTCTCCGCCGCGCGCGGTGGCGCCGAAGACGTGGCCGTCGCCGGCGCGACCGATGGAGCCCCTCTTCCCCCGTTCGCCGGCGCCCAGGCCACGCTCGAGGTGTGGACCCTGCCCCTCGATCCGGCGCTCAGCCCATACCTCCAGGCGTCGGTGCCCCTTCCGGAGACGCTCGGCCCTGCGGCGACGTGGACCGTGCCAGTGGGCACGCCGGCCATCCCGGCGGTCGTCGTCGGACGCGTCGTCGTTCCCGGAGCCGTTGCTGCCGCCCTCCCGACGGTCGCTCTGGCGGACCGGGGCGACGATGGCCGCCTGCTGCTTCGGCCGCTCGCCGTGGCGAGCCCGCGCGACGAGCTGCTCCTGGGGCGATCATCCGCGCCGGCCACGCTCACGGCGCCGGTCACGCCGCGTCCGGGCGTGGATCCCGGGTCGGTCGAGGTGCGGTGAGCGCCGACGACCCGGCGCCCGTGCCCGACACCGCCGTCGCAGCGGTCGAGGAGACCCCGGGACCGCACTCGGTCCTGGTCCGAACGCTCTCGGTTGATGCCGGCGACCCAGGCCACGCCGACCGACGCCGTCGTGGTGCTTCCCGACGCGACCGGCGCGACGCGCCTCGCGCTCGGCGGGATCCCCGCCGGCGTTCGGCTCGTGATGGCGGGCCTCGTGCCACGCGACGGCGGGCCCATCGATCCCGCCACGATCTCGCTCGCCTGGATCGCGGTGACCGCGACCTCGCTGACCGATGTCGCCCCGAACTGACGGGCGCTGCCCCGACGTCACCGCCCCCATTCGCCAGCGGCGTCCCCTGCCTGATCAGCGCCCCCGCGACGAGCCCCGCTATGCTCCACGCGCGCACCGCGGAGAGTCGCGCACGCTCGCGACCAGGAGCACCAACGGAACGGAGCGATGGTGGCTTGACCAAGTACATCCTGCTCTACTTGGCGACGGTACCGGTCTTCTTCCTGATCGATCTCGTGTGGCTGGGGGTCGTGGCGCGTGACTTCTACCGGAGTCAGATCGGGTCGCTCATGGCGGACCCGATCGTCTGGTGGGCGGCGATCCTCTTCTACCTGCTGTTCATCGCCGGGATCATCTTCTTTGCCGTCCTGCCCGGCCTCGACGCCAGGAGCTGGATGAAGGCGCTCATGCTCGGCGCGGCGTTCGGCTTCTTCGCGTACATGACGTACGACCTCACCAATCTCGCGACGCTCCAGGGCTGGCCCATCACGCTCGTCGTCGTCGATATTGCCTGGGGCACGGTGCTTGCCGCGTCGGTCGCCACGGCTAGCTACTTCATCGGGACGCGCATCTTCGGCTCTTGAGCGAGGCGGCGACGATGGACTTCGCGGACGCAGCGTCCCCCGACCTGATCAGCGCCTCCGCGACGAGCCCCGCTATGCTCATCTCGGGCGCCGCGGAGAGGTGCCGGAGCGGTTTATCGGAGCGGTCTTGAAAACCGCAGGGCCTTCGCGCCCCGTGGGTTCGAATCCCACCCTCTCCGCCAGGTTCTGCGCACGCTCGAGCCCCTTGGCCACCAGCGGCCAACGGATGGCGCGGTCCGTGAAACGGGTCCGGGCACCTGCGCGGGGCGGAGGCGGTGCCGAGACCGGCGCTGCCAGCGGCCTCTGAGTCCGCACCGTGGCCCGGGGGATGGGTCGCGCACCAGACCTCTGGGGGCCGTTCGGCTCTCGCGAAACAGGGCGAAGGCGCGCAGCGTCGTATCCGCAGCGGCACGCGTGGCGCCCCGGGAGCGTCCCTGACGGTAGGTCTGGGCGGTTGGGAGGTCGAACGTCGGCGACATGCGGGAGAGTGGCGATGGGCGAACCTGAACGGAAGAAGGCCGTGCGAAACGCCGGCGTCTTCCTCTCGCCCGCCCCACTCCCGTTGGTCGTGGTCCCGATGCGGACCCTTTCCGACGAATACCACGACGAGCCGACCGAGCCGGAGGACTCCGATCGCGTCCCTGAGCCTGAGCCCCCCGGCAGGCTTCGACGCCTGATCCGACGCATCCGCCACTCCACCTCGCTGTGAGCACAGGAACGCGCTGCCACTGGCGCTGATCGCGGCAGCCATCGTGGACCTGGCGACGATGCTCAGCGTCGTGCTGCGGGTGGGCAAGGGAACCGGCCGCACGGGATTCGAGCGTACCCTGCAGCAATGTCCATCTCGAGCGCGTTCCTCCGACTCCATCAGGCCGTCTACGAGCGCACCGACGGGAGGCTGGGACACCGGCTGATCGGCGTCCCGTCGCTTATCCTCCGCACGATCGGACGCCGCACGGGCAAGACCCGAGTTGCCGTTCTCGTGTACGGGAGCGACGAGGGCCGGTACGTGGTCGTCGCCTCGAACGGCGGGCAGGACCAGCCTCCGGCGTGGCTTCATAACGTGCGCGCCGATCCCGAGGTCTCCATCCAGGTCGGCCGGCGGCGAGCCGAGGCCCACGCCCGGATTGTCGAGTCCGGCGACGCCGACTACCCGCGGCTGTGGCGCCTGGTCAACGAGGTCAACCAAGCGCGTTACGACAGCTACCAGAGGCTCACGGCGCGACCGATCGCCCTCGTCCTGCTGACGCCTGCAGCCGCCGATCACTGAGCGCGCCCACCGCCCCGGGCGGAGGCTCGGATGCCGCCCGCCGGCGGCTCGTCGGTGGCCGTGTCATTCGGCCCTCGATCGAAGGTGAGTTGTCGCGCTCGTCAACAGCGTTCGATGGCGTATCCCGAACGGGCCCCGGCGCGCCGTCCGGAGCTGACCAGCGAAGGCCACAGCCGTGGCGGGAACCGCGGTCGCGGTTCGACCGTCTGCTTCCCAGCACGAGTCATCACTCCGGTGGTCGGCGCGTCCCGGCCGCACGTTCGGTCCCGGCCGCCACGATTGGGAGGCGGCATCATGGCAATCCGATGGTTCCTGGCCCTGATCATGTGTGCGTCGATTCTCGCGGCCTGCTCCGGGTCGCAGGCTGCCGAGCCCCTCGGCGCGACCTGTGACCAGTTCCAGATCCACCCCGACGGTCGACCAGGCGGCCGTGGTCGCGGCGGGCAGCGACGTCAAGGTCGTCCTCTGCTCGAACCCCTCGACCGGCTTCGCCTGGGGCGAGCCGCAGATCGGCGACACGACTGTGATCGAGCTCGTCGATCGCACCTACACGGCGCCGGACGGCGCGTCGCTTCCGGTGGTCGGTGCGGCCGGCGGTGAGGTCCTGACGCTTCGTGCGGTCGCGAGCGGGCACGACGACGCTCCGGATCGAGTACGGCCAGCCGTGGGAGGGTGGCACCAAGGGAGCGTGGACCTATCAGCTGTCGGTCACGGTCGAGTAGGCGGTTGGCCGGGCGAAGACCGCCCACCGCGTCCGGGGCCGCGAGCTCGGCTCCCGGCTGACGCGACACATGGTCGTCGCGCGTCGGTCGGCGCGAAGCTCGCGCTCCGCGCCGTCGCCGAGATGGGCAGCTGGCCCCTCAGGCGGCGGCGGCGTCCGGCACCGGCCGGCGGTCGCGGCGCGGCTCGATCACCGGGCGCAGGGTGACCGCGGCGGTCGCGAAGAAGGCGACGGCCAGGATGAACACGACCCGTGGGCTCAGCGCCTCATTGCCGGCCCCGGTCACGAGATCCAGCACGATCCCGCCGAGGGCGATGGAGAGCGGCCCGGCCGAGCCCGTGGCAACGTTGCTCATGCCCATGTAGCGACCGGCGGAGGCCCGCGGGATGATGTCGGTCATCAGCGCCCAGTCCACGGCCAGGAAGCTGCCGTTCGCGGCACCGAACAGCGCCGCGCCGAGAATCGCGATCGGGATGGACGGGGTCAGCGCGATGATCGCCGCTCCCACGGCGCCGCCGGCGCATGCGGCGAAGATCAGCGGCTTGCGCCCGACCCGGTCGGACAGCCGCGAGGCCGGCAGGATCGCCAGCGCGCTCGCGATCACCACGGCAGCCAGGACGGCGACGAACATCGAGTTCGCCTCGTCCTTCGACATGCCGTAGGCACGACTGAGGTAGATCAGGACGAAGTTCACGAGAAGCGAGCCGGCGAGCAGGAACAGCAGCCGCGACACGAGCAGCCAGACATACGACCGCTCCCGGAGGATGTCGGTCGCCCAGGTCTCCCGGGCGATGGTGGACCAGGACTTGCCGCGGCGGGGCCTGGGCGGCATGCCCTTGCCGACCTTCAGGACCACGCTGGCCATCGTCACCAGCTCGACGACCGCCACGGCCACGAGCGAGAGCGGCATGACGCCGAGGCCGACCGACAGCGCCACGAGCAGGAACCCGGTCACGTTCCCCACCACCTGCATGAGGCCCACCATCCCGCTCGCCATCCCGACCTGCGGCTCCGCGACGAGGTCGGGGACGTAGCCCTGGAACGGTCCGCGCGCGATGTTGGTGCTGACCTGGAGCAGCAGGAAGAAGGCCGCGAGCATGAGGACCGAGCTCCCCATGGCGATCCCCAGCAGGAACACCACGTCCAGCAGCGACCCGAACACGATGTAGGGCTTGCGCCGGCCCCAGCGCGAGACGGTGTAGTCGCTGATGTAGCCGACGGTGGGCTGGATGATGATCCCGACGATCGCGCCGACGGCGGTGATCCTGAGCATCGACGTCCCGACGTCGCCCGTGGGCACCAGGTGGTCGAACTCGAGACGGTTGGTGATGAACAGCCCGACCGCCCCGTCGATGGCGGTCAGGCCCAGCCAGAACGCCGAGATCCGCAGCAGCTGGCTGATCGGCAGAAGGGCGGTCGGACGCGCGCCGACCTCCGGTTCGTCCTCCGGCGTCGCGCCGCCGGCCGCCGGGATCGCGCTGATCGCGGTGTCGTCCACGGTCGTCATCCCATCTCCTGAGGGACCGTTGCGCCGCAGCATACGCGGTCGCCACGATCGTCTGTCACCCGGAGGCCCACCACATCCGCGTCATCGCGGGCCGGCCTGCGGGATCAGACGTGGACGACCGCCAGCCCCGGAACCTCGACGTAGTCGTCATCCTGCGTCACGACCGGGACCCCGAGCGAGATGGCGGTCGCGGCGATCCACGAGTCGTTGACCGGCATCCGCAGCCCCAGGTCGCGCAGGGTGACGCGGAGGCGTGCCCACGCCTCGGCGACGCGCTCGTCGACCGGTACCGGCTCGAGCGCCAGCGCGGCGGTCAGCGTCGACAGGCGACGATCCCTGGTCTCCAGGTCGACGGCTGCGAGCACGCCGGCCCGCAGCTCGCCGATGGTGATGACCGAGATCGCCAGCCGATCGGGCAGGGCATCGGCGCGGAGAGGCCGACCGCTCTCGTGGGCGATGAAGACGGTCGTGTCCGCGAGCCCGTCGCTCACCGGATCAGGTCGTCGGTCGTGTCGGGTGCCAGCCGGCGGAGCTCAGCCCGGAGGTCGGGATCTGCGCCCTGGCCGAGGAGGCGGACGAGCTCATCACGAGGCATCCAGCGGGGACGCCGGAGGACGCGTGTCGCTCGCCTACGCCGACGGCGCTGCGATCGGCTCGTCGAGGAGCGCGAGTCGTGCGTCTCAGCGGTGCCGGTCCTTGCCGTGACCACCTCGATCCCCTCGCGGACGAGGCGTGCCTCGCTGCGACCCGTGGCGCGCGCGGCCTGTTCGAGCGCCCGCTTCTGCTCCGTCGTCAGGTAGACGGTGGTCTTCTCCATGCCACCCATCATACCATACATGGGTGGCATGCTGCCGGGCGCGAGACGCCCGCAGGACGGACTGCGCCGGCGTTCGAGCGTCGACGCCGGACTCCGGCACCGCCCGCCGCCCGGCGTCCCTCTACATCTGCTTGAAGCGCGGACCCTCGCCGCCCTCCGGCGGCAGCCAGCGGATGTTCTCGAGCGGGCACTTCACGGCACAGGTCATGCAGTGGAGGCAGTTCGAGGCCGACAGCACAACCTTCGTGCCATCCCACCGGTAGACCTGGCCCGGGCAGAAGTGCGTGCAGGAGTTGGCGTAGTCCGCCTCGCAGGTGAGGCACTTCGTCGAGTCCAGGATGGTCATGTGGGCCGGCTCGTCCTCGCGGTGGAGCGAGCCCGTCAGGCTGACGAAGGTCGCGCCGTCCATGCCCTCGGGATCGGGCCGGTTGAGGCGGGCGCCCTTCTGGGTGGTGTGAGCGTCGGGCTCCATCGGGATCCGCCCCGGCAGCCAGCTCTGGATGAGCGAGAGCGGCGTGCCGGGATAGACGCCCAACCGGAAGCTGGAGCGGTAGTTGCGCGCGTGGCGCAGGTCCGGCAGCACGCCCCGCGCCTCGAGGCGCGGGCGGTAGCCCGAGAGGGCCGACTTCGACGTGTCGTCCTTCTCCAGGGCCTCGACGACCGTATCGGCTGCCGCCATCCCGGAGTGGATGGCGTAGTGGATCCCCTTGATCTTCTCGATGTTGACGAAGCCGGCTCCGTCGCCCACGACGAGACCGCCCGATGCCGTCAGCGTGCCCAGGGCGAAGTAGCCGCCCTCGGGAATCGTCTTGGCGCCGGTCGCGATCGTGACCGAGCCCGCCAGGAGCTTCGCGATGAAGGGGTGGGCTCGGTAGCGCTCGAACTCCCGCTGCGGGTTCAGGTCGCCCTGTCGCCAGTCGAGGCCGAGGATCAGGCCGACCGCGGCCATCTTCTCGCCCATGCTGTAGATGAACCCACCGCCGAAGGCGCTCGCCGGGACCGGCTCGCCGAGGGTGTGGATTGCCCGGTTGTTGCCGAACGGATTGTCGCCCGGGAAGGCCACGACCGCCTTGATGCCGATCGAGTAGACCTGCGGGTTGCGGCCGGCGCCGAAGCGCTCGCGGAACTGCTGGGAGATCACCCCGTGCGACCCATCGGCCAGGACGGTCACGCGGGCGTGGATCTCCTCGCCGGGCAGGAAGTTCGACTTCTCGCCGCCGTGGCTCTCGCGGCCCAGGTCGGTCAGCCGGACGCCGACGACGCGATCGCCCTCGAGCAGGAGCGTCCGGGCCGAGTAGCCGTGGTAGACCTCGACGCCCAGCGCTTCGGCCTTGGCCGCAAGGAAGCCTGCGAGGCGCGACAGCGAGATCGTCACGTCCCCCGTGTGGTGCATCAGCTTCGGCACCACGAACTCGGGGATGGCGATCGCCCGTCCCGCCAGCAGGAAGTACATCTCGTCGCGCTCGACGGGGACGACGTTCTCCATGAGCTTGCGGTCGTCGCGCCAGCCGGGCATGAGCTCGTCGAGGCAGGCCGGCTCGAAGGCCGCCCCGGAGAGGGCGTGGTAGCCGGAGTGCGGCGACTTGTCGATCACGGCGACCGACGCGTCGTGTGCCCACGGCAGCCAGCTGCTGCTTCAGTCGGATCGCGGTGGCGAGGCCCGCCGGGCCGCCGCCGACGACCAGGACGTCGAGCGGCGCGGTCATGGCCGTCCCTCCGTGGCCCGGACGAGCTCTGGGACGACCGTCTCGATGTCGCCCACCACTCCAAAGTCCGCGTAGTTGAAGATGCGTGCCTTGGGGTCCTTGTTGACGGCGACCACGATCTCCGAGCCCTGCATGCCGGTGATGTGCTGGACGGCACCGGAGATCCCGATGGCCACGTAGAGCCGCGGCTGCACCGTCTGGCCCGTCTGGCCCACCTGGTAGTCATGCGTCGCGAAGCCGTCTTCCACGGCCATCCGGGAGGCGGCCACCTTCGGGCTGGAGCCCAGGAGGCGGCCCAGGCCATCGGCCAGCGGCTGGAGATACGTCTCGAAGTCGGCCCGTGAGCGGAAGCCGTGGCCGCCGGCCACGATGATCTCCGCGTCGCGGATGGAGACCTTGCTGGCGAAGGATTCGATCGGCGTGGCCTCCAGCCCAACGTCGTCCGGGTCGAGCTCCGTTGTCACGTGGACGATCTCGCCGGCACGCGCCGGGTCGGGCAGGGGGCACCTTGAAGACGCCTGGCCGGACGGTGGCCATCTGGGTGGGGGAGTCCTTGGTCATGATCGTGGCCATGACGTTGCCGCCGAGGGCCGGGCGCGTCTGCTTGAGGATCGCGACAAGGTTCGTCGTGCCCTTGCTGAAGTCGCCGATCTCGAGGCGCGTGCAGTCGGCCGTGAGGCCGGATCGGCAGGCATAGGCGACCCGGGGAGCGAGCTCGCGACCGAGCGGGCTGGCCCCGAAGAGCATCACCTGCGGCTTGTGCTCGCGCACGAGCTCGGCGATCGCCTTCTTGTGGACGATCGGGTCGAAGGTGCCGAGGAGCGGGTGCTCGATGACGTACACGATGTCGGCACCCGCGGCGATGAGCTGGGCCGGCCGGTCGCCGGCGACGTCGCACGGGAGGACGGCGCCCACGCGCTCACCCAGGCTGTCCGCGAGCTGGCGGATCTTGCCGAGGAGCTCGAGGGAGACGAGGCGGACGCCCTCGCCCTCGCGCTCGGCGAAGACCCACATCTCGCCCCGGTAGGACGGTTCCTTGTCACCCAGCTCGTAGCCGTCCTCGGTCGCCACCTCCGCGCCGGGAGCGGCCTGCTGGTAGCGAGCCGCGATCTTGCCGATCAGCTCGGAGGGGTTCCTGATGTACTCGCAGGTCTTGGGCCGGTCCTCGGATGGCGAGAAGAGCCGGTAGACCTGGGTCCACGAGCCCTTGAGGCCGGTGCGGGTGGGGTCGGCGCCAACCGAGGCCGCGTTCCACTCGTGAATGACGGCACCTCGGGCGTCCCGCGTCCGCTCGAAGGAGCGATACAGCGGGTCCGTGCAGGCGGTGACCGTGATCAGGACTGGCCAGCGCAGTGGCCGGACGTCCTCGATCCCCTCCGCGCCGATGCGGCGCACGCGGAGCTCGGGCTCCGTCACGAGCCCCTTCGCGTAGGCGATGTGGTCGATCCCCAGCTCCTCCGCGATCTGGGGCGGGACCTGGGCGGTGTCCCCGTCGACCGACTGCATGCCGGTGACGATCACGTAGTCGCGCGCACCGCCGAAGAGCTCCTTCTCGATCCGGCGGATGGCACAGGCGAGCGAGTATGCGGTCGCACCGGTGTCGGCGCCGGCGAAGGCGCTGTCGGTCAGGAGGATCGCCTCGCCCGCGACGCGGGAGAGGCAGTCCAGGAGGACCTCGCGCGCCTGGGGCGGGCCCATGGAGATGAATACCGTCCGGGCATCCGGATCCCCGCGGGTGAGGCGGTCGGCGAAGGTGAGGGCGTGAAGGTCCAGCGGGTTGAGGATGCTGTCGAGCATCCCCCGCCGGAGGGTACCCTTCTCGCGGTCCCAAGCTTCCTCGGGGATGTTGGAGACGTCCGGCACCTGCTTGACGAGCACGATGCAGTCCATCCTCCGACTCTAGCCAGCGACCCAACGCGCTGGAAGCGGCCGCATGGCACCCGATTTGGGCCGTCCGGCCCGTCGCCGGGGGGCCGCCTGCCATCCGCCGCCCTCCACCTGCGCTTACCGCGCTTGACCGCGCTTGACCGCGCTTGACCTTCGAGCGGCCGCCCGCCTAGACTCCCGCCAACTGAATACGCGGCTGTGATCGGGACGAGTACCCGTCGCGGCGCCGGCAGAGAGACCCGACGGCTGGTGGAAGTCGGGGCGGCGACGACGGCGAATGGACCCGGGAGCCTCCGGACCGAACGCGGATCGGCAAGCGTCGAGGCGACGCATCGCCCGGACCGCAAGTAGGCTCCGGCGCAGAGCGCCAGCGATAGAGGGCAGCGCCGATCGGACGGATCCCGTCCCGTCGGTCACGTGAGCGCGGCAGATGCCGAACCCGGGTGGCACCGCGGAAGGTCCGACCTTTCGTCCTGGCAGGACGAGAGGTCGTATTCGTTTCCGGAGGGTTCGCGCAGATGGCCACCCAGCATCCCCTCAGCCTCGGCGAGGTCAGGCGCCTCGCGGGGAGCGCGGACACGATCCGCCTGCGGGCGGTGCGCGACGCCGACCTCGAGACCCCGATCGGCGCCTTCCTGCGGCTCGACGACGGGACGACCCCGGCCTACCTGCTCGAGTCGGTCGAGGGCGGCGAGCGGCTCGGCCGCTACAGCTTCCTCGGCATCGGGCCGCGCCGGCTCCTCGAGGTGCGCGACGGGCGGGCGCGGATCCAGGACCGCCCGGTCGGCGTCGTCGACTACACGCCCGACCTCCCGGTCACCGATGTCCCGGCCGACGACCCGCTGGCGGCGCTCCGCGACTTCCTCCCGCGCCGGCGCGCCGAGCCGACCGAGGGGATGCCCCGCTTCACCGGTGGCGCCGTCGGAGCCCTCGCCTACGACGCCGTCTCGGTCTTCGAGCCGACCGTCCCGCTCCCGGCGTCCGATCCGGTCGGGGTCCCGCTGGCGAGCTTCATCGAGACCGACCTCGTTCTCGTCTTCGACCACCTGACGCACACGCTGGCCGCGATCGCCTCGCTCCACACGGACGCGCCGCGGCTGGAGGAGCGCTATCGGGTCGCCGAGCGGGCGCTGTTCGAGGCGCTGGAGAGGACCGCCCGGCCGAGCGCGGCCGAGATGGGCGGCGCGGCGGGCACAGGCACCGGATCCGCGGCCTCCGGCGAAGTCGTCGTCGCCGTCCCGACGGAGGCCTCGCTCGGCCGCGATGCGTACGAGGCAGCGGTCCGCAACGCGAAGGCCGCGATCGCGGGCGGGGAGGCGATCCAGGTCGTCCTGGCCCGTCGCCAGACCATGGCCCTGCCGGCCCGCGCCGATGGCAGCGTCGTCGACGGCATCGGCCTCTACCGCTCGCTGCGCAAGGTCAATCCGAGCCCCTACCTCTTCTTCGTCCGGACCCCGTCCTTCGAGGTGGTCGGCGCCAGCCCCGAGCTGCTGCTGCAGGTCGAGGGCGACCGGATGACGACCCACCCGATCGCCGGCACCCGGCCCCGCGGAGCCACCGGGAAGGAGGACGAGCTGCTCGCCGAGCAGCTCCAGGCCGACCCGAAAGAGCGCGCCGAGCACGTGATGCTCGTGGACCTCGGCCGCAACGATCTCGGCCGGGTCGCCCGTCCGGGCACCGTCCGGGTCTCGAAGTACATGGAGGTGGAGCGCTACAGCCACGTCCTCCACCTCGTGAGCCACGTCGAGGCGAAGATGGCACCGGGGCTCGATGCGCTCGACGCGCTCCGGAGCGTCTTCCCGGCCGGCACCCTGTCGGGGGCGCCGAAGGTGCGGGCGATGCAGCTGATCGCGGCGGCCGAGGGCGAGCGGCGCGGGCTCTACGGCGGCGCGGTCGGCTATCTCGGCTACGACGGCAACCTCGACACCGCGATCGCGATCCGGAGCGCGGTGCTCAAGGATGGTGCCGCCCACGTCCACACCGGGGCCGGGATCGTGGCCGGCAGCGTGCCCGAGCGCGAGTTCGAGGAGACCGAGCACAAGGCCGCGGCGATGCGCCGGGCGATCGAGCTGGCGGCCGGGGGCGCGGCGGGGTTGCCGGCCCGGCCGACGGGCGAGTGCGGACGGTGCGGACGGTGCGTCCGGGCCGACCGACGGCGCGGCGTCCCCCGGGGGCGACGGATGATCCTCGTCATCGACAACTACGACAGCTTCACGTTCAACCTCGTCCAGGCGCTCCAGGCCGCCGGTGCCGAGGTGCGGGTCGTCCGCAACGACGCGATCGACCGGGCCGGGCTGGAGGCGCTCGCCGACGACGCCGCCGCGGACCTGCGCGGGATCGTCATCTCGCCCGGACCGTCCGACCCGGCGCACGCGGGGTCTCGATCGAGGCCGTCCGCGTCGCGGCCGAGCGGCGGATCCCGCTCCTCGGCGTATGCCTGGGGATGCAGGCGATGGGCGCCGCGTTCGGAGCGGCGATCGTGCGCGCCCCCACCCTCGTCCACGGCGAGGCGTCGGCGGTGGAGCACGACGGCGCCGGGCTGCTCGCCGGGATGAGCGCCGGCTTCATGGCCGCCCGCTACCACTCGCTGTGCATCGACCCGGCGACCCTGCCGGCCGAGCTGGTCGTCACGGCGCACAGCGTCGGCGACGACGTCCTGATGGGCGTACGCCACGCGTCGCTGCCGATGGAGGGCGTCCAGTTCCACCCGGAGTCCGTGCTGACGCCGGAGGGTCCGCATCTGCTCGCGAACTTCCTGCGCCTCGCGGGCGAGGGCGAGGCGGCCCTCCTGGATGCAGCGGTGGGCTCGTTCGCGACGAAGGGGCTCGACGAGACCGATGCGCTCGGCGCCGAGCCGACCGACGCCTCGGCTCGGGCGCGTGTCACGCCGGGCACGGCGGGAGCCGCCCGATGAGCGAAGCCGTGCGCGCAGCGCTGGCGGCGGTGATCGAGGGCCGGTCGCTCGGACGCGCCGAGGCGTGCGCGGCGATGGGCGCCGTGATGGACGGGGAGGCCACGCCCGCGCAGCTCGCGGCGCTCCTCGTCGCCCTCCGGATGCGCGGCGAGACGGTCGACGAGCTGACCGGGTTCGCCGAGGCGATGCGGGCGCGGGTCGTGCGCGTGGAGGCGCCCGCGGGCACGATCGACACCTGCGGCACCGGGGGAGACCACTCCGGGACGTTCAACATCTCGACCGCCGCTGCGCTCGTGGTCGCCGCTGCCGGCGTGCCGGTCGCCAAGCACGGCAACCGGGCGATCACCTCGAATTCGGGCTCGTCCGACGTGCTCGACGCGCTCGGCATCCGCACCGACCACGACGCGAGCTCCGCGGCGACGGCGCTGCGCGAGCTCGGCTTCGCCTTCCTCTTCGCTCCCGCGTTTCACCCGGCCATGCGCCACGCCGGTCCCACGCGCCGTGAGATCGGCGTGCGCACGGCGTTCAACCTCCTCGGCCCGATCACGAACCCGGCGGGCGCCCGGCGCCAGGTGGTCGGGGTGGGGGACCCGGCGGTGGCCCCGCGGCTGGCCGAGGTGCTCCGAGCGCTCGGAACGGAGCGTGCCCTGGTCGTCCACGGGGTGGGCCTCGACGAGCTGCCGCTCGACGGCAGCGGCGTGATCCACGACGTCACTCCTGCAGGCGTAGTCCGGAGCGAGGTGGATCCCGCGGCGCTGGGGCTGGCCGTCGCGCCGCTCGGGGCGCTGGCCGGCGGCACCGCCGAGGAGAACGCGACGCTCGTCGAGGCGATCCTCACCGGCGTCGACCGCGGCCCGCGACGCGACGTGGTGCTCCTCAATGCCGCGGCCGCGTTCGTGGCCGCGGGCCGCGCCCCGGATCTGCGTCGACGGCGTCGCCCTTGCCGCCGCCACGATCGACGACGGCTCGGCCGAGCCTGCTCCTGGCCCGGCTGCGGGAGGAGAAGGAATGACCCGCGCCGGCGTTCTCGACCAGATCGCTGCTCGCCGTGCCGCCGACGTCGCCGCGGAGCTCGGCGATGCCACATACCGGGACCTGGCCCGCGCCGCCGACGCCGCCCCGCCGCCCCGCGACGCCACGCTCCGGCTCGCTCGGCCGGGCCTCCACCTCATCGCCGAGGTCAAGCGCGCCTCGCCCTCGGCCGGCGCGATCTCCGCCATCGCCGACCCGGCGTCGCGGGCCCGCGCCTACGAGGCCGGGGGCGCCTCGGTCATCTCCGTCCTCTGCGAGCCCCACTGGTTCGGTGGGTCGGTTGCCGACCTGCGGGCCGTCCGGGCCGCCGTTGCCGTCCCCGTGCTCGCCAAGGAGTTCGTCGTCGACGCGCGCCAGCTCCCCGTCCTGCGGGCCGCCGGGGCGGACCTCGTGCTGCTGCTCGCAGCGCTCCACCCGGCCCGTCGGCTCGCGGATCTCGCCGCTCGCGCCCGCGACCTCGGGCCTGGAGCCGCTCGTCGAGGTCCACGCAGAGCGCGAGATCGACGCCGCCCTGGCCTCCGGCGCCCGGCTGATCGGCGTGAACTCGCGAAACCTGCGGACCCTCGCGGTCGACCCGGACGAGCCGATCCGGCTCCGTTCCCGCATCCCCGACGACCGGATCGCGATCGCCGAATCCGGCGCGCGTGAACCGGCCGCGGTCGCTCGCTGGCGGGCCGCCGGCTATGACGCAGCCCTCGTCGGGGAGGCGCTCGTGCGCGCCGCCGATCCGCGCGCCGCAGCCGCCGCCTTCGTTGCCGCCGGTGCGGTGCCCGACGATCCCGGCGCGGCGCACCGGATCCCGCTGGTGAAGATCTGCGGCATCGTGGACGACGCGGGACTCGACGCGGCCCTGGCCGCGGGCGCCGACGCGATCGGCCTCAACTTCGTGGCGGGCACGCCCCGCGCGCTGACCATCGCCGAGGGCGCGGCCCTGGCCCGTCGCGCCCGTGCCGCCGGCGGGGCCCACGCGCCGACCATCGTGGCGATCACGGCCGTCGCGGACGATGCGCTGCTCGCAGCCCTCGCCGCGGATGTGAACGTCGATGCGATCCAGTTCGCCGGCGGGGAGTCGCCGGCGGTGATCGCCGCGTCGCCGCGCCCCGCGTGGGCGGTGGTCCACCTCCCGGCGCAGGCCCCCGACGACGCGGCCGAGCGCGCTGCGCTCGTCGAGCGCGCCGTCACCCGCTCCCGCGCCCACCTCGCCGCCGGCGCCGCGCGCGTCCTCCTCGACACGGCCGGCGGGCCCCACCCGGGCGGCACCGGCACGCGCGCCGACCCCGCCCTGGCTGCCGCGGTCGCCCGCGAGGTGCCGGTGGTCCTGGCCGGCGGCCTGAACCCGGGAACCGTCGCCGGCGCCCTCCTCGCCGTCCCCGCGGTCGGCGTGGACGTCGCCTCGGGAGTGGAGGCTCCGCGTGATCCGGGGGAGCGGCCGCGCAAGGACCCGCTCGCGGTCGCCCTCTTCGCCAAGCGCGCCCGGGCCGTCCGCTTCGACCGTCCCAACGTCGCCTCCGGCCCGACGCCCGTCCACCCCGGGCTGCTCGAGGCCGACGCCCGCGGCCACTGGGGCGTCGAGCGCGATTTCGGCGGGCGCTTCGTCCCCGAGACGCTCGTCGGCGCCCTCGAGCAGCTGGAGGCCGCGTACGCCGCCCTCCGCCACGACCCGGTCTTCTGGGCCGAGCTGCGCGAGCTGCTCGCCCGCTTCGCCGGTCGCCCGACCGCGCTCTATCGCGCGGACCGCCTGGCCGCGGCGGTGCTGGACGAGGCCGCCCGCCTGCGCGTCGCCCGCCGTCCGACGCCGCCCGGCCGCGCCCGCGGCACCCATCGCGCCGACCCGCCACTCCCCACGCGCCTTGCCGTCTATCTCAAGCGCGAGGACCTCGCCCACACGGGCGCCCACAAGATCAACAACGCCCTCGGTCAGGCGCTGCTTACCCGTCGCCTGGGCAAGACCCGGGTGATCGCCGAGACCGGGGCCGGGCAGCACGGCGTGGCCACCGCCACCGCCTGCGCCCTCCTGGGCCTGCCCTGCGTCGTCTTCATGGGCGAGGAGGACATCCAGCGCCAGGCGCCCGAACGTCCTCCGGATGCGCGCCCTCGGCGCCGAGGTCCGCTCCGTCACCTCCGGCACGGCCACCCTGAAGGACGCCGTCAACGAGGCGATGCGCGACTGGGTCACGAACGTCGCCACGACCCACTACGTCCTGGGCAGTGCGATGGGCCCGCATCCGTACCCCACGATCGTCCGCGACCTGCAGCGCCGGATCGGCGACGAGGCGGCCGCGCAGCTGCTCGCGGTCGAGGGGCGCCTGCCGGACCTCGCGCTCGCCTGCGTCGGGGGTGGCTCGAACGCGATCGGGCTGCTGGCCCGCTTCATCGGCGAGCCGTCCGTGCGCCTGGCGGTGGCCGAGGCCGCCGGCGACGGGATCGAGACGGGGCGCCACGCGGCGGCGATCCTGGGCGGGACGCCGGGGATCCTCCACGGCTCGCGCTCGCTCATGCTCCAGGACGGCGACGGCCAGGTCGTCGAGGCGGTGAGCGCCTCGGCGGGGCTCGACTACCCGGGCGTCGGCCCGCAGCTCGCGGCCCTGGCTGAAGCCGGCCGGATCTCGGTGGCGAGCGCGACCGACCGCGAGGCGGTGGCGGCGATGAAGGCGGTGACACTGACGGAGGGGATCCTGCCAGCGCTCGAGACGGCCCACGCGATCGCCGCGCTGCCGAAGCTGCTGGCGGGCGCCGGCGGCCGACCGAGGCGCGGCGGCGATGCGAAGGTGGCTGCCTGGCCCGATGAGACGCTCGTCCTCGTCGGCTTCTCGGGCCGGGGCGACAAGGACCTTGCCGCGCTGGAGCGCTTCGCCGACGTCGAGCCGTGGGAGGGTGCCCGATGACGGCCGCTCCGCCGGCACGGCCCGCTGCCGCCCCGTCCACGAACGGCACCCCCGGCGCCCGTCGGATCGCAGGTGCCTTCGGCCGCGCCCACGCGGATGGCCGCGTCGCCCTGATCCCGCTCATCGTCGCCGGCTACCCCGACGCCGAGGCGTCGCTCGCGATCGCCCTCGCCGCGATCGACGCCGGCGCCGACCTCCTGGAGGTCGGCCTCCCGTACTCGGATCCCCTGGCCGACGGAGCCACCCTCCAGCGAGCATCGGCCGGGGCCCTCGCAGCCGGCGCGACCTTCGACTCCTCGCTCGACCTCGTCCGGCGGATCGCCCGCGCCCGACCGGGCGTCCCGCTCGTCACGATGGGCTATGCGAACCAGCTCATGGGCGGCGGCGACGGCCGGGGGCGTGCCCGGGCGCTCGCCGAGGCCGGTGCCGCGGGCACGATCGTCGCCGACCTGACGCCCGACGAGGGCGCCCCCTTCGAGGCGGCGGCGACGGAGGCAGGGATCGCGGTCGTCTACCTCGTCGCCCCGACCACGTCGCCGGCTCGACGAGCGCTCGTCGCTGCCCGGAGCGGCGGCTTCCTCTACTGCGTCTCGCTCGTCGGGATCACCGGCGCGCGGGCGAGCCTTCCGCCGGAGGTCGGCCGCTACGTCCGCGAGGCGAAGGCCGTCAGCCCGGTTCCCGTGGCCGTCGGCTTCGGCGTCAGCCGCCCGGCCCACGTTCGCGCCCTCGTGCGGGCCGGCGCCGACGGCGTCATCGTCGCCTCGGCCCTCGTGGACGCCCTGGGCCCCGACGGCCGGGACCTGGCGGCGCTGGGACGGCTCGTGGCGTCGCTGCGGCGGGCGACCGCGAGACCCTGATCCCGGTCCGCACTCGGTCTCGCGAGGATGGGGCAACGGGAACCCGTGGCACGCGAGCGGCCTGCCTCCCTGGGCGTCCGGGGGCCGTTCGCCTCTCGCCAGATGCCTGGCCCGTGCCTACGGTGACTGCCGGCGGAAGGCTCCGACGCGCGGCCCGCACCGGCCGCCGGGACCGCGCCGAGCCCCTGGCGGCCTGCGGGGAGGTGGCGGGACGTGCAGCACACCGAGCTGTTCCTTTCGCTGGCGGAGATCGCCGGCGTGTTCGTCGGCTTCGGGGCGCTCATCAGCGTCCGGAGCGGCGGCGCGAGCGGGCGGATCGAGGTCGGGTACACGCGCGGCATGGTGGCACTGGGGGTTCTGACGGTCGTCGCGGCCCTCGCCCCGGTGACCCTGGGCCTCTTTGACCTGGCCGAGCACGAGATCTGGGCGCTCAGCAGCGCCCTGGTGCTCGTCGGCTTGATCGTCTTCGTCGTCGCCCAGTCCAGGACGGCCGAGTACCGGGCGAACGTTGCGGCGGGGATCGAGGCAACCCGGACGCGGTCGCGCGCGCAATCGCTTGCGGTCTTCGACACCGTGGCCTCGATGCTCTACATGATCGCCGTGGTGCTCGCGCCGATCGTCGTCGTGCTGGGCCTGGCTCCGGAGCTCGAGACGGCGCTCTACTTCGCGGTCGTGGTGCTGATCCTGCTGGGGGCCGCGTGGCTCCTTCTCGAGCTCGTCTTCTCGCAGCGACTTCCCGAGAGCGCGTAGGGGCCGGCCGTGCCCGGCTGCCGTCGGCCGCGCGGATGCCAGCGACGCCCCATACGTCCGCGTGAGACTGACGAACCCTGCGTCACCCGGGGGGTGGCCACCGTCGTCGTGCTGATCCTGCTGGGAGCCGGGTGGACCCTCCTGGGGCTCGTCTTCGCGCAGCGACGCCCGGCGACGGCCTGACGACGAGTGCCCCCGGCTGCTAGCCCGCCGGCGTCTCCTGCGGTGTGTCGCTGGCCTCGTGCGAGCCCGCCAGGAACCGGTTCCGGTAGTGGACGACGGCGAACAGCAACCCCGCATGGAGCAGCGTGGACGTGATCGCGGAGATCTGCTCCACGTACAGGCTGAGGATCGCCCCCGCGGTCAGCGCGATCACGAGCCCCACGGTCGCGAGCCGGATGGCCGCGCGCTCGCGAGCCCAGGCCGAGGGCGCCGCCCGCGACGAGGAGGAGGATGCCGCTCCCACCGAGGATCGCGGCCTCCAGGCCGTAGAAGAGCGGGTCCTCGGGCCGCTCCACCCGCTCGCCGGGGAGGTTCACGACCCGGTCGATCGCCTCCCGGATCGTGGCCGGGTCGACGGCCACGAACACGAGGAGCGTGACGACCCAGCTGCCCCCGACATGAGGAGGCCGGCGACCAGGAGCCGCCGGTACCGCCGGCGCGGGAGGTGCGCCTCCTCCCAGCGGGCGACCCGTCCCGGCCGCACGACGGCGGGCTCGCCGCGTCGGGGCGGCGTCGGACGACGACGAAGAGGAGCACGAGCGCGAGCAGCAGGCCGTAGATGAGGGGCGCCGCAAGAGGGTAGAAGTAGTCGTTGGAAGCGGTGATGAACTTGCCCACCTCGTCGATGAAGAGGCCCGTTCCCGCCCCGGTGAGGATCGCGGAAGCCGTCAGGGCCCAGCCGGCGGCGAGGATGAGCGGCAGCAGGGCGGCGACGACGAGGAGAAGCCCGCCCCAGAGCATGTGCGCGATGTGCAGCTCGCCGCCACCGACCTGCGGGTAGCCCGTCGCCTGCAGGTACCAGCGCGTCCCGACGACGGCGACCACGAACGCCACGATCGTCAGCAGGAGGTAGCGCTCGGCACCTTCCCGGACGGGGACGCGGCGCTGCGATCCTCCGCTCCCCGCCGTCACCGGGCCGCCTCCCCGCCGTGGTGGCGGCCCGGGGCGGCTCCGGCGTCCGAACGCCGCCGCCACGTGCGGCCGCGTGAGGTAGAAGAACGACGATCGGCGTGACCAGCACCGTGCAGAGCCCGAGCCCCAGGGCGCCCTGCGAGGCCCTCCCGGCGACCACCAGCAGCAGCTGGATGACGCTCGAGCCCCTGCGAGGACGAGCGTCGGCCATCCACGCCCAGCGCCGGCGGCGCCACAGGCCGAGGGCGACCGCGAGGCCGGCGACGCCGAGGGCGGTGAGGACGACACCGATGACGAGCGCCGCCGGCCGGTCTGCGGGAGGACGCCCTCGAGCGCCGCGAGGAGCGCCGATCCCGAGGAGCGCCAACGCCGAGCACGAGCTCGACGACGGCGTTCGACGGCGATGAGCGCCGCGATCGCCCCGATCCCGCGCGGCCGCGGCAGCGTCGCCTCGACCGCCGCCGAGGTTGTCGCCCCGGACTCCGGGCCGACGCCGAGCGCAGTCGGCCCACCGCACGAGCTGGCGGTGGACCGCCGGCGAGCCGATCAGCGGCTCGTCGTCGAACGGCAGCGTGGTCGGGGCCAGCACGAACGGGCCGGGTCTGCGGGCCGCCGAAGCCGCCATGGCTCCCGACGAGCTCCTCGAACGCGGCGACCTCGTCGAGCTCGGGGTCGTACGAGGAGTTGACCAGGAGGTCGCCGACGTGGGCGAAGGCGTCGATGCGGCGGAGGTGGTCGGCGGTCCGCGGGCCGAAGGGGGCCAGCGGGTCGTCGCCGTCCACGCGGCCGTCGGCGAGGTGGTGGACTCCGGCCCGCCCGATCGCCACGGACCCGAGGGCGGCGGTCTTGACGAGCACGAACCCGATCCCGGGGTGGGCCGCGAGGCCGGCGACGAGGCCCGGATAGCGCTCGTCGATCTCCTCCAGGGTCGCCCGCCCCGGCATCGCCGGGAAGTAGATGTTGGCCAGGTTCCCGCTGGGCCCCACGACGACGTCGGCGGCCTCCTTCGTCACCGTGGTCGGCTCGGCGTGGCGGCTCACCTCGACGGCGCCGTCCTGCGTCCGGCCCCCGAGGGCCTTCGAGGCCACCCTCCCCGTGATCCCGGGCCGGGCGCGGATCTCGGAGAGAAGGACGTTCACCGGGCCCCAGCCCTCGCCTTCCGCGGCCGGCGTCACCGCGGTCGCGTCGCCGCCCATCAGCTCCCGGACAAGCTCGTCGAGCGTGCTCCCGTACCGCTGGCGGAAGGTGGCACCCTGGCTCTGGCCGTGGTCGGAGAGGATCACGATCGAGTAGTCGCGCGGCGCGCTCGCTGCCGCCCGCTCGAGCGAGGCCAGGGCCTGGTCCACGCCGGTGAGCGAGCGGAGCGACTCCAGCCGCTCCGGGCCGGCGTGGTGGGCCAGCTCGTCGTAGTCGACGAAGTCGACGTACAGGATCGGCGTGCCCCGGCCCATCGCGTGGATCAGGAAGGTCATGTTGAGGTCGCGCAGGAGCACGTTGCTGACCGCCCGCATTCCGGCGAACACGGCACCGCGGTGGACGCGCGGCTGGATGTCGAGCGCGTGCTGGCGGCGGGCCTCCAGGATTTCCTTGATCGCCTCGCTGATCGTGAGGACGATCGTCCGGACGAGCGCGCCCGGGTCGACGAAGTAGAGGGAGAAGGCGTCGACGTCGACCGCTCGGCCGCTCGCGATCGTGCTCATCGTGAAGAGGCTCCGCGCCGCGTCGCCCGAGAAGAGGTTGCCGACGCTCACCCCATCCGCCGCGAGCAGCCCCCGGCCGTCCGACAGGCGGCGCTCGATCTCGGCGGCGTCGGCGGGCCGGTTCGCGACCATGAGCCTGCCGCGGTCCTTCTCGTACCAGCGGAAGGCCGGGATGTCGTCGTTCGTGCCGTGCAGGATCCCCGCCTGGCTAGAAGGCGTCTGCGACGGCGGGGCGCAATCCCATTCCACGAGGCGATAGCGGCCGCTTCGAACCCAGGAGGCCATCCGCGGCGTCAGCCCGACCCGGATCGCGTTGCGGAGGATGGGCGCCGACAGGCCGTCGATCTGGACGACGAGGAGTCCTCTGCCGCCCGCGACGCGCGGCGACTCCTTCGCCGACAGGCGGCGGGCCAGCTCGGCGTAGAACGTGTCGTCGCGGTCGGCCGAGACCACGAGCGCGATCAGCGTCGTGAGGACCGTGACGACGATCGCGGCGGCGAAGGCGCCCGCGAACGACGAGACTTCGAAGCCCGGCACGAGTGGCGCAGCCAGGGTCAGCATCATCGCGTTGACCACGAGCGAGAGCAGCCCCACGGTCGCCACGTTCAGCGGCAGGGTGAGGAGGATGATCACCGGCCGCACGAGGGCATTCAGGAAGCCGAGGACGACGGCGGCGAACAGGGCTGCGGCGAGGCTGCTCACGAGGATTCCGGGCACGAAGGTGCCCACGAGGAACAGCACCGCGGCCTGGACGACCCAGTCGAGGAAGATCCGCCGCCGGCCACCGACACGCAGCCGCTCCCGGGCGACCCCGACCGAGGTCGTCCAGGTGTCGCGGATCGGTCGCAGGAGGCTCACGCTCGGGGTCGTCGATGGTGGCGACCCGGCGGGTCAGCCCGGGCGAATGGAGGTGCGCAGCTCGCGCACGTTGTCACGGAGGAGCAGGACGCCGATCGCGAGCAGCACGATCGCGATCGCTTCGAGCAGGTGGCTGCCAGCAAGGATGAGCGTCGCGATCAGCGCGAGCAGCACCGTGACGTTGAGCAGGAGGACGAGGAAGCGCCTCCGGACCAGGGCCTCGATCACGGCGTAGCCGCCGAGGATGACGAGCAGCCCGACCCACCACCACGGGACCTCGAAGATCAGCAGGGCTCCGAGGAGCACCATCGCGGCCGAGATGCCGACGGCCGACCAGATGTCGAGGATTCGGCTCCGGGTGATGAGTCCCGGGTCCTGCGGGTGGGCGACGAAGTGGAGGTGGGAACGCGGGTCACCCGGGTCGCCGCGCGCGATGCGCTCCCGCTCGGCCTCGGTGTCGACGATCGCGACCCGGAGGTTCTCCGGCCTGCCTGCGGAGGTCGGTCAGCTCCGCGACCGCCGCAGCCCGCGCCTCCTCGACCCGGGCGATCACCGCGTCGGATCGACCGGCGCGCCGCGACGACTCGACCCGCGCGCCGAGTCCCTGGGCGCGCGACTCGGCATCGGCCAGGCGCCGCTGGACCTGCTCGAGCTCGCGCGCCGAGGTCGGCGTTCTGGTCGGCCAGGACGGCGGCCTCGCGGGACGGGGGCGGAACGGCCTGGAGCCCGGCGAACCCGACCGGGTCGATCCACGACTGGCGCGGTCGGCCGTCGCGGTTGAACTTCGGGCCCGCGGGCGCCCGCTCGCCGGCGAAGCGGTCCTTCGTGTCCAGGCCGAAGAGCCCGGCGAAGCCGCTGACCCAGGCGAGATCGTCGCCGACGAGGCTCGGGGCCCAGGTCTCCTCCTGGCCGGGTCCGATGGCCAACCCGTCGCCACGCGCGTAATCGACGAACGGGACCGCGGCCACGGCGCCATCGGCCGATCCCCCCAGCATCCCCTGCCGGAGCGTCCCGGTCCAGAACTGCCGCGCCGCCCCGAGGAGGCCGTTCAGCCACCGGGGCAGGCGCAGGGGGACCGACTGGAGATACTCGCCGGGCTCGACGTACGCCGCGTGGGAGCCGGCGCCGGCGAACACGATCGGGTGGTCGCCATCGCGGAGGAGCAGGGGATCGTCCCAGCGGCGACGCAGGTCGGCCCCGACCTCGTCGTGGGCCGCGCGGGCGAACCAGACCGGGGTGACGGTGCCGTCCGACTCGTCGAGGAACATGAAGCACTGCTCCCAGTCGGCCTCGTGGTCATTGGCGCCTGCGAACGAGGAGCGCCAGTCGTTCATGGCGTAGAAGAAGAGGTAGTGACAGACCGTCCAGCCGGCCTGGCGGACCACTCGTCCGTAGTAGCGGTACGACGGATCTCGACGCACGGATCCGCGCGTACGTCACCTCGGCCGCGGGGACCGTGCCGCCGGGGACGGTGCCGCGCACGAGCAGCGATGGTCGAACCCGGCGTCGATCAGGCGGGCCAGGATGCCGACCCGGGCCAGGCGGCTGGGGGCCGAGAAGGCCGCCCGCCGCGGGCGGTCGCTCCGGGCGAGCTCGATTCCCGAGAGTGGCTCCTGGACGAAACGCAGGAAGAGGGACTGCCCCGGGACGCGGGCATGCCAGGCGGCGAGTGTGTCGACGGTCACCGCGCCGCGACCCGCGAGGAGCGTCGCTCCCCCGCGGGGCGACCCGGCCCAGAGGTCGCATTCCGCGATGTAGCCGTCGACCGCCATCGGGAAGAAGCACTCGCCCTTCGTGTAGCGGACGATCGGCTCGAACCGGCGGAGCAGCTCGAGGTCACGCTGGTCGCTCACCCTCGCTCCCCCTCGAGATCCATGGCGCCGTCACCGGCGAGGTCGAACGCCGCCCGGACCTGGCGTTGATTGAGATACAGGACGGTCGCGACCCCGAGCAACATCGACACCGTGGGGACCTCGCCGGTGAACCACCAGGTCGCGATCGACGAGGCGAGCGAGGCCCCGGCCAGCAGCATCGTGAGGGTCCACCCGAGCCGGCGAAGGCGGAGGAGGGCGACGGCGGCGACGACCTCCAGGACGGCCATGGCGGCGAAGACCGCCCCGACGACGGCCGCCTCGACGACGAGGGCGTCGCCGGGCACGGCAATGCCACCGACGATCGGGAGCATGGCCGCCGGGTCGAGCAGCAGGGCCGCCGCGATCATCGCGAGCATCAGCGCCGTGAGGACCTGGATGGCCGCCAGGATCGTCACAGCCGCGGGCCGCCGGCGGCGGGCGGGCGCTCCGTCAGCCGGCATCGCCACCGGGCCCCGCCGAGGTAGTGCCGGGCGCGGCCGTCGGCGGCGACCAAGCGGTGAGGCTGCCCGTGGGCGCGGGCTCGGGCGGGTTCACGGCGTTCCGCAGCGCGCTGACCAGCCCCGAGGCCAGGGTGGATGCGATCTTCGGCAGGTTCTCCGGGTCCGCGAGGTTGTTTGACGTGATGGCGATCCCCACGATCGAGAAGGTCACCTGTGGCGCTGCCTCCCTGCCTGCCTCGATCTCCTACCAGACCTTCGCCCGGCCTTCGGCCGGGCGGGCCGTCGGCGACCTTCCGCGTTCCCGAAAACCGCCGCGAACGCCGGGGTATTCGAGAGGGGGCCGTTGACGCGGTACCGCAACGGCGCGTCGCGGCGACGGGCGCCGCATCGCCGACGTCTGCGGAGCATGCACGACCTCCAGGTCAGGGCGTGACGCCCGGAGCTCGTCGCCGCGACCAGGAGCGAGGGCGAGCCGAGCGATCGACCGGCGATCAGGCCCCCGCCTGCTCCTCGACCGCCGCCTGTGCCGTCTCGGCGGCATCGGCGACGGCGGCCTGGGCGGTCTCCGCGGCGCCGTCGACGGCCGTCGTCGCCCGCTCACGGACCTGGCCGATCCGGCTCTCGAGCTGCGCCTGCATCTCCGCGAAACGGGCCTCCAGGCGGGTTCCGAGCGCCTCGAGGTCACGGTTGTTGAGGTCGGAACGGACCTCCTCGAAGGCCTCGCGAAGGTCGCGACCGCTCTGGACCGAGTACGCGACGGCACCCACCGCGCCCAGGACCAGCCCGGCGAGGAACCCGACAACGAGCTTCATGATGCTGCCTCCAAGGTGGGCCCGACGGTGGCTTCCGATGCCCCAGGGCTCGGACATCGTACCTCCGCCGCACGCGGCGCGGCGGCAGGGGGCCTGCGAGGGCACGGGCGCGTCCGAGGAGGCCGCCCCGCCACCTTCACTCCCGGTACACGGCTGCGGGTGACGGCGGGCCGATCTGCTCCTGCAGGTCGACGAGCGGCTGCTGGCTCACCTGGAGGAAGCCGTCCCGCGGCCGGTCGAGGTCGACGACGACGGTGATCACCGCGCCGAGGACGACGACCAGCACGACGGCGGTGAGGAGGCTGCGCCGGCGGGTCAGGCCCGCGCTGTAGCCGACCATGCCGAGCGTCAGCGCCGAGCCGACGATCAGGAGGAGGAGCACCGTCTCCGGCACGCGGGCGTAGACGATCGCGGTCACCCGCGTCTCGTGGAGGTCGATCGTCTCGTTCAGCGTCTCGATGAAGAGGGCCAGCGTCTCCGAGCCCGGCGTGCGCCCGGGCCAGGTCCTCGGCCATCGCCCAGAGCTCGTCCGAGGATCTCCTGCGATCGGGCGTAGTTGGCCTGGAGCTGGTCCCGGTCGGCCGCGGTGATGCGCAGCGGCACGTACTCGCGAAGCAGCTCCCGGATCTCGGCGCGACGACGGCTCGGGCAGGTAGCCGGCCCGCAGGTAGGTCGTGCCGATCGAGTTCGCCTCCGCGAGGACGAGCCGCCCGCCGGGTGTCGAAGCGGTCGGAGGCCATCCCCATCGTGACGGCGAGCATGAACGCCACGAGGGCCAGGAGCGAGCCGACGAGCATGCCCGTCGGGCCCTCCTTCTCGTCGGGCGTCTTCGCCTGCCACCAGCGGCCGATGCGGTAGCCGCCCTCGAAGGCGGCGAGCGCGATCACCGCGAACGCGACGAAGACGGCGAGGATCGGGAGCGGGTCGAGGAGCTGCTGAGCGTTCATCGTCCTTGGCGACGTGCGGCTGGGCCGGACCGGATGGTCTTGCCGTGGCGCGCGGGAGCGTACCGTGCCGGCCCCGCCTGCGTGGCGAACAGGTCCGCGATGCCGGCCGCCGGCAGCGGGCGGACCTCGGGAAGGAGCCCGATCGCGGCCGCCACGAAGCCCAGCAGCTCGTCCGGCGTCGCCCCGCCGTCGAGGAGGTCACGGATCGCGGTGTCGTGATCGGCCTTGGAGAGCTTGGCGCCCGACGGCTTGCGCAGCAGCGGGTGGTGGAGGAAGGCCGGCGGGATCTCACGGCCCAGCAGGCGGCCCAGGCGGAGCTGGCCCGGGGTGGCGTCGAGGAGGTCGCGACCGCGGACGACGAGGTCGACGCCGTGGCGGAGGTCGTCCACGACGACGCACAGCGGGTAGCTCCAGTTGCCGTGGCGGTCGCGCAGCGTGAGGTCGCCGCCGGCCGACGGATCGCCCGCCTGCGCGCC
The DNA here is from genome assembly GCA_963739365.1 of uncultured Chloroflexia bacterium. Lineage (GTDB taxonomy): Bacteria > Chloroflexota > Limnocylindria > Limnocylindrales > CSP1-4 > CTSoil-043. The sequence goes on from CAVUAG010000021.1 coordinate 37,044, forward strand.
GAGCAGGAGGTCGTCGAACGGCTCCTCCCCGGCGCCGAGCCACGCGCGGAGGGCACTCCCGGCCGCGTCCTCGGGCAGCGCGCGCTCGCGGCACCCACCCGGGCAGCCGGGCCCGCGCCAGGTGAGGAGTGCGGCGCGCGCGCACGCGCAGGCGTAGACGCGGCCCTCTGTGCCGAGCGTTGCGACCGCCGCCTCGTACGGCGCCGGGTCGTCGGACTGGCGATACGGCGACGGGCCGGCCCGCAGCTCGGCGAGCGACGGCTCGTCCGGGAGGCAGGCCCAGCCGCTCGAGGTCGTCGAGGAGCGCGGTCTCGTACGTCCGCCGGCTTCGCTGGCGGTCGTGATCCTCGATCCGCAGGATCACCCGCCCGCCGGTCGCGCCGCGCGACCCCCCAGGCGTAGATCGCGTTGACGAGATGGCCGAGGTGGAGGAAGCCGGTCGGGGCCGGCGCGAACCGCGTCGTCGGGCGCGGCGGCAGCCGAGCCCGGATCAGGCCGAACGGGGCCGGGATCGCGCGGCCCGAGCGGGACCGCGAGCGGGCTCACTCCTCGCGCGGTCCCGGCGAGGTGCCGGCGACGTCGGCCGGATCGGCCGATTCCGTCGTCGCCGACGCTTCGGCTCCGGTCCCCGCGGCGGCCTGGCGCTTCTGCGCGTGCTGAACCCGGCGTGTCGCCGCGATCAGCTTGCGGTACAGCGCCACCAGCTCAGGCTCCGGGAACAGGCCGGCCGAGGCGCTCGTCACGCGCTCCAGGACCTCGGCCTCGCGCTGCGCATCGCGGACGGTCCGGCGCCCGGTCTGCTCCTTGACTCGCCCGATCTCGAGGGCGATCTGGGCGCGCTCGTTGAGCAGCGCCACGATCTCGTGGTCGATCGCGTCGATCCGCTCGCGAAGGGGCGCCAGGGCGGCTGCCGTCCGGTCGCCGGGAGCGCCAGCGGGTCGGCCTGGGCGACATCCGCCTGGTCGCGCTCGGCCATCGCGCGCCTCTCCGCGCTCGCCGTCGTCGGCACTGCCGGTGACGTGGTCGATCGCGCGCGCCGCGATCTCACCCGCGGTCCAGCGCCGGGCCAGCTCCTCGAGCGCCCGGTGGTAGCCGGCTGCCTTCATCCCGACGAAGCGCGCGACCGCGATGTCCTCCAGGAAGTTGACCCGCCGGAACGGCTCGCGGGTCGCGGGGTCCGAGAGGTGGACCTCGACGAACGGACGCTCGATCCCGAGGAGCGCGTCGCGCAGGCTCACCGACGTGTGGGTGAGCCCGCCGGCGTTCACGATCGAGGCGTCGAAGTCGCGCGCCTGGAGCCGGTCGATGAGCGCCCCCTCGTGGTTCGACTGGAAGAAGTCGACGTCCACCCCGAGCTCGGCCGCCCGGGCGGCGATCCCGGACGTTGATCTCGGCGAGCGTCTCGCGGCCGTAGATCGCCGGCTCGCGCGTCCCGAGCAGGTTCAGGTTCGGCCCGTTGACGACGAGGACCCGCATGGCGCGGTCTGGCCTGCCCCGTCCGCTGGTCGCGCCGGGGCGCCCTGCGCTGTCGCTGCCGCCGTTCATGCGCTCGCCCCCGCCGCGCGACCCGCCAGAACGCCGCGCGCCGCCGCCTCGACCACCTCGTCCGCCACGTCGCTGCGAACCGTGACGCCGGTCGCCGTCGGCAACACCCAGCGCAGCCGTCCGCCCGCGTGCTTCTTGTCGGTGACGATCGCCGCCAGGACGTCGGCGAGCGGGTAGGGGAGCGGGGCCCGGCCAAGGTCCAGGGCATCGAGGAGCGCCTCGACCCGCGCCGCCCGCTCGGGTGGTGTCGCTTCGACGGCGACGCCGATCCGGCACGCCGCGCGCAGCCCGTAGGCCACCGCTTCGCCGTGCAGGATCCCCTCGTATCGGGCGGCCGCCTCGATCGCGTGGCCCAGGGAGTGCCCCAGGTTCAGGTGGATCCGGCCGCCGTGCTCACGCTCGTCGGCGGCGACGACCTCGACCTTGGCCCAGCCGCATCGCTCGACGACCTCGGCGCAGGCTGCCATCGTCGTGCACGGCGGGGTCACCGACCGCCATGGCCGCACCGCGCTCCTCGAGCAGCTCGAAGAGCCGTTCGTCGCCCAGCGTCGCCATCTTGGCCGCCTCGCCGAGCGCGGCCCGGAGATGGCGTGGCGGGAGCGAGCGGAGGAAGCGGACGTCGACGATCACGGCCGCGGGCTGGTGGAAGGCCCCGACCAGGTTCTTCCCCTCGGGGAGGTCGACCGCCGTCTTGCCGCCGATCGACGAGTCCACCTGGGCCACGAGCGTCGTGGGCACGTGGATGATCGGTACGCCGCGCAGCCAGGTTGCGGCCACGAAGCCCGCCGTGTCGCCGAGTGCGCCGCCGCCGATCGCCACGAGCGGGTCGCCCCGCTCCGCGCGCAGCCGGGCCAGCTCGCGCGCGGCCGCCTCCACGACGCTCATCCGCTTCGCGGCCTCGCCTTCCGGCAGGAAGAGGCGCTCTGCGGGGACACCCGCCGCGGCCAGCCCATCGGCCAGCGCGGACCCGGCAAGCTCCCAGGCCCGTGGCTCCGAGACGAGGATCGCCCGCCGGGCCTCGAGCGCCGCGAGCGCGGCCAGGACGCCGGCGACGGCGTTGCCGTCGCCCAGCTCGTACCGGCCGATCTCCGTCTCTGCCCGCAGGAGCGTCGTTCCCTCCGCGATCGGGTCGTCCGCGTGGCGTTCCAGCGTCTCGACGACGCCGGACAGGCCCACGAGCCCGTTCACGCGCAGGGCCGGCGCGTAGAAGCGCGCCCGCGCCGCCGCCAGCTCGCGCATCTTCCCGATCGGGTCGCGGCCCGTGAGCAACGGACGCGGGTTCGGGCTGTGGCGGATCCGCTGGGCCAGGACCTCCGCCGGGGCGTCGAGCCACGCGACGCGGCGGCCGCGGTAGAGCAGCCAGCGATTGCGCGGGTCGACCGGGGCGCCGCCGCCGGTGGAGATGACGCGGCGCAGGCCCGGCTCGGGGTCGGCGGGGCCCAGGCCGGCCACGGCGGCCCGCTCGCGTGCCCGGAAGCCCGCCTCGCCCTCCTCCTCGAAGATCGCGGCGATCGGCCGCCCGGCCTCGGCGGCGATCGCCTCGTCGAGGTCGACCAGCTCCGCCTTGTGCCGGCGGGCGAGCCGGCGCGCCGCCGCGGTCTTGCCGCCCCCGGGGAGCCCGACGAGCACGAGGTCCACGGCGGGGTCCTAGTCGTCGCCGCCGGATCCGGCCATGCCGGACCCCGCGCGACCGCTCCGCTCGCGGTAGCGGTCGAGGTTGTCGCGCACCTCGGCGAGCGAGTCCCCGCCTGTCTTCTCCAGGACGAAGCGGGCCAGGGTGAGCATCACCATCGCCTCGCCGATGACGCCGGCGGCCGGCACGACCGAGATGTCGGAACGCTCGTAGTGCGCCTTCTCGACCGCCTCGCCGGTGCGGAGGTCGGCCGAGGGGAGGGGCCGGGCCAGCGTGGAGATCGGCTTCACCGCGCCCCGCACCACGAGGGGCTCGCCGTTCGTGATCCCGCCCGTCAGGCCGCCGGCGTTGTTCGACCGGTGGATCCAGCCGCCGGCGGCGTCGCGTCCCTCGACGACGTCGTGGACCTCCGAGCCGAGGCGACGCGTCTGCTCGAATCCGAGCCCCAGCTCCACGCCCTTCACGCTCGGGATGCTCATGATCGCCGAGGCGAGCGCCCCGTCGAGGCGGCGGTCCCAGTGGACGTGGCTGCCGAGGCCGATCGGCAGGCCGTGGGCCACGACCTCGAAGACGCCGCCGACCGTGTTGCCGGACGCGCGCGCCTCGTCGATCCGGTCGATCATCCGCGCCTCGGCGTCGGGGTCGGGACAGCGCAGGGGCGACGCCTCGGCCTCCTCACGCGAGCGGGTGCACGCGGCGCGGTCGACCGCGACGCCGCCGACCTCGGCCGTGAACGACCATACGGCGACCCCGAGCTCGGCGAGGAACGCCCGGCAGACCGCGCCCGCGGCGACCCGCGCGGCCGTCTCGCGGGCCGAGGCGCGCTCGAGGATCGGACGGACGTCGTCGAAGCCGTACTTGAGCGCGCCGGCGAGGTCGGCGTGGCCGGGGCGGACCCGGGTCACCGCCTGGGCCCGCTTGTTGCCGCTGTCTGCGAGGGCGGCCAGCTCGGTCGCCTCTTCGTCGGACAGTGGCTCCACCTGCATGACCCGGGTCCAGCTCTCCCAGTCCCGGTTGCGGACCAGGAGGAGCACCGGCGAGCCGATCGTCCGTCCGTGGCGGATCCCGGCCAGGATCTCGGCCTGGTCCCGCTCGATCGCCTGGCGCGCGCCGCGGCCGTAGCCGCCCTGGCGCCGGCGCAGGTCCACCGCGATCGCCTCCGCGGTCACGGGGATCCCGGCGGGCAGGCCCTCGAGCGTCGCGCCGAGCGCAGGCCCGTGCAATTCCCCGGCCGTCAGGAAGCGGAAGCCGGTCATGGCGACCGTCAGGCCCCCGGCTCCCCGGCCGTGCCGGCGCCCTCGTCGGCGGCCCCGCCCACGTCCGCACCGACGGAGGCCAGCCCAGCCGCGAGCTTCTCGTGCATGAGCTCCACGGGTGCTGCCTGGCCCGTCCACAGGGTGAACGCGGCGGCGCCCTGGTGGAGAAGCATCACCTCGCCGTTGAGCACCGCGCAGCCGGCGGCAGCGGCATCGCGGAGCAGCCGCGAACGGGGCGGGTTGTAGATGAGGTCCATGACGAGGAGGTCGGGCGGGATCAGCTCGGCGGGGATCGGCGTCTCGTCGTCGTGGAGGCCGACGGCCGTGGCGTTCACGAGCACCTTCGTCTTGGCCAGCTCGGCCTCGATGATCGACTCGTGCCAGGGCATCGCCCGCAGCTCCATGTGGGCCGCGCTCCGGGCGAAATGGCGGACCAGCCCCTCTGCCCGATGCAGGTGGCGGTTGAAGACGACGATCCGTTGGAAGCCTTCGGCGACGAGCCCGTGGACGACGGCCCGTGCCCCGCCGCCCGAGCCCAGGACCACGGCGAGGCGAGGCATGCGCTGCTTGCCGACGAGCGTCTCGAGGGCGACCCGGAAGCCCGGCACGTCCGTGTTGTGGCCCACGAGGCGCTTCCCCTCGCGGGTGATCGTGTTGACCGCGCCGGTGGCGTGCGCCTCCTCGGTCAGGCGATCCACGAGCGTCGCAGCCTTCTCCTTGTGGGGGATGGTGACGTTGGCGCCCAGGTAGTCGTCGGAGCGCAGCTCTGCGATCGCATCGGCGAGCTCGAGCGGCGATCGATCCCACAGCTCGTAGGTGGCGGGGATGCCGGCCGCGTCGAACGCCGCCTGCTGCATCGCGCCGGAGAGCGAATGGGCGACCGGATGGCCGATGAGGACGACCCGTTTCGTCATGCTCGAACCCTTTCCAGCTCTCCGAAGAAGCCCGGGTAGGAGACGTCCGCCGACCCCGGGTCGCGAACGACCGTCTCACCCCGCGCCACGAGGCCGGCCACCGCGAAGGTCATCGCCAGGCGGTGGTCGTGGTGTGTCTCGACCGTCGCCCCGGTGAGCGTGCGGCCGCCGTCGATCTCGATCGCCTCACCGGCGACCGTGACCCGCGCGCCCAGCGCGCCGAGCCCAGCCGCGATTCCGGCGACGCGGTCCAATTCCTTGTGGCGCAGCTCCCCGGTGCCGCGGATCACGGTTCGCCCACTTGCCACGGCGGCGGCCAGGCAGAGAGCCGGAATCTCGTCGATCGCCGCGGCGACCTCGGCGGGCGTCACGTCGATCCCCCGAAGCGTGCTGCTCCGAACGACGAGGTCCGCCAGCGGCTCGCCGCGTTCCTCGTCGCCCGCCGCGCCGACGGGGCGCACCTCGATCTGGGCACCCATCCGTCGCAGCAGGTCGATGATCGCACGCCGGGTCGGGTTCGTGCCGACGTTTCGCAGGGTGAGCTCCGCGTCGGGGTGGATCGCGGCCGCCACGAGCCAGAACGCGGCCCCGGAGACATCACCCGGCACCAGCTGGTCGAGCGGAGCGACGCGGGCCACGCCGTCGAGGGCGTGCACGGCTCCGCCATCGGCGAGGTGCTCCGTCCGTACGGCCACGCCGCGAGCGCGCAGCATCCGCTCGGTGTGGTCGCGGGTCGCCACCGTCTCGCGGACCGTGGTCGTGCCCTCGGCAGCAAGCCCCGCCAGGAGCACCGCCGACTTCACCTGGGCGGAGGGCACCGCGGTCGCGTGGTCGATGGGCGCGAGGGGCGACCGGCCCGTGATCGCCAGCGGGGGCAGCGTCGCGCCCGCCCGCCCCGCGATCGTGGCCCCCATCGCAGCCAGCGGCTCGGCCACACGACCCATCGGCCGCCCTCGCAGCGAGCCGTCCCCGTCGAGCACGGCGAAGCCGGGCAGGCCGGCGAGGATGCCCGCCGTCAGCCGGAACGTCGTGCCGGAGTTCTGGCAGTCCAGGACGCCGGCTGGCTCGCGCAGGCCGAAGCGACCGGGCGACGCGACCCGGTAGTCGACCGCGCGCGGGTCTTCGCCGGAGCGCCCCACGGTCGCGCCGAGGGCGGCCACGACCCCGGCCGTGGCGCGCACATCGGCCCCGTCGCCAGCGCCGGAGATCCGGCTCACGCCCTCTGCGAGCAGGGCCAGGAGCAGGGCCCGGTGACTGACCGACTTGTCGCCGGGCGGCCGGACCTCGCCGCGCAGACGCGCGGTCGGGCGAACGGCGACTGCGGCCGGGGCCTGCACGGCGGACAAGCCCGTCCGTCAGGCGCGCGCGGCGTCGACCATCGCCGGCCCGCGCGTGGCATGGAGCGCGCGGACCTGCCCGTGAACGGCGCGGGCGGCGACGGCGAGATCGGCGAACTGGCTCGGCGTGACGGACTGCTCGCCGTCGGACAGTGCCTCGGCGGGGCGCCGGTGGACCTCGATGAGCAGGCCATCGGCGCCGGCCGCGACTCCCGCGAGGGCCAGCGGGGAGACCAGCCAGCGCTTCCCGGCGGCATGCGACGGGTCGATCCAGACCGGCAGGTGGGTCAGCTGGTGGACGAGGGGAACCGAGGTCACGTCGAGCGTGTTGCGGTACGCGGTCTCGAAGGTCCGGATGCCTCGCTCGCACAGGATCACGTTCGGGTTGCCGCTCGACATCACGTACTCGGCGGCCATGAGCCACTCCTCGATCGTGGCCGAGAGGCCGCGCTTGAGGAGCACCGGCCGGCCGATCCGCCCGACGGCCATGAGGAGCGAGAAGTTCTGCATGTTCCGGGCGCCGACCTGGAGGATGTCGGCGTACTCCGCGACGTGCTCCACCTGGCCCGGCTCCATCACCTCGGTGACGACCGGCAACCCGGTTCGTTCGCGTGCCTCGGCCAGGAAGCGGAGACCCTGGAGCCCGAGCCCCTGGAACGCGTACGGGCTCGTGCGCGGCTTGAAGGCCCCGCCGCGCATCACGTTGGCGCCGGCCGCCGCGACCGCCTCCACCGTCTCGAAGAGCTGGTCGCGGGATTCGACCGCGCACGGCCCCGCGGCAAGGGTCAGCGACCCGTCTCCGATCGTGACGTTGCCGACCCGAATGATGGTGTCCTCGGGATGGAACTCGCGCGACGTGAGCTTGAAGGGCCGGCTGGTCCGGGTGACGGACGCGACACCCGGCAGGACGGAGAGTTGTTCGGCCAGCCGTTCAACCCAGGTCCCGCCCTCGCCGAGAACGGCCACGACCACGTTGGCCCCGCCCCGGTTCTCGTGGGGCGTGAGGCCCTCCTCGAGCACTGCCCCGCGAACCGCATTCACCTGCTCTTCGGTCGCCCCGACCGCCATCACCACGAACATCTGCCTGGCCTCGCATCCCGGCCGCCTTCGCGGCTCCCGGAACCCTCCCGGGCTCCGCCATCATCCTCCGCCGCACAAAGAAAAGAGCAGAGGTCCTGCGGCCTCTGCTCACGCCCGGCACGTCCGCTCCCGGAGCTCACGCTCCGGATCGGGTCATGCCGGGCTCGGAAAGTCGAAGTAGTGCGTTCTCACGACCCGGCCACGATACCGGCCGTGCTCGCCAGTGTCAAAGCGCGTGCCGACGGACCTCGTGCCCGGCGCCCCGGCCGACACCCGCCGCCGGTCGTGCCCGTTCTCTCTGGTAGAATTCGGCGCGCCGTGGCTCGGAGAGGTCGCATAGAGGCCTAGTGCAGCGGTTTGCTAAACCGCCAGGTGGGGTAACCTGCCTCGAGGGTTCGAATCCCTCCCTCTCCGCCAGCCTTCGTGCGTGCGCCCGTAGCTCAGCGGATAGAGCGCCAGGTTGCGGACCTGGAGGTCGTGGGTTCGAGTCCCGCCGGGCGCGCCACCTCCCCTCGAGCTCGGGCCCTCCTCGCGGTGGCGCGCGCGCCGCGGCCCCCTTCGAGCCTCTGCCCACGCTGGCCGATCAGCGGTGCAGGTTGCGGGCCGCCACGAAGCTCAGGCCATGCTCCGTGAGGGCCCGCGCCGTGTGGTTCGTGGCATCCAGCTTGTCCATGAAGTTGAGCTGCAGGTTCTCCCAGTCGCCACTCTCGATGACCTCGGACTCCGCCCGGAAGTAGTCGAGGATGTCCGAGGGATGCGCTCGCGCCCCGTCCACCGACGGGTCGCCGCCCTCGTGCTTGGCCGAGATGTTCGGCACGTGGTCCGCCAACGCCACCAGCTCGTCGCGCCGGTCGTACGGCTGGAGGACGATGCTCTTGAACGTCTCGGTGATGTGGTGCTCGAAGCGGATGACGTCCTCGAAGCCGAGCGCACGCCGGACCTCGGCCGTGATCTCGAGCGTCTCGTTGTTCGCCGAGTTGCCCCAGTTGAAGCCGACCAGGGCCGACGTGCCGTCGTCGCGGGCGAACAGCTTGGCTCCGATCAGGGTCCACAACCCGGCGTACGGATTGTCGTTGCCCATGAAGACCGAGATCTTGAACTCGATGTCCACCCCGAGCCGGTGGAGGAGATAGCCGGCCAGCACGGTCCCCGGGTTGATGTTGAGGACCTGGCGCACGCCGTACTGGGTGTAGTAGTGGAGGAACTCGTCGAGCCAGAGCAGCGGGTGGTCGTTGGGCTGGCCGATCCCGCCGAAGTAGCCGGTGATCGTGGCCGGGCCGCCGAGGTGGACGTTCGAGCCGTCGGTGCCCTTCGTGTCGAGCGTCTCGACGAAGCTCGCGCCGATGATCTGCATGGCCGCCGCGATCGCCGGGAGGTCGCCCTCGGCCTCCTGCTCCTTCATCCGGCGGACCTGGATCCAGCGCGCCGGCATCAGCGAACGCTCGGCGATCGCCTTGCGCGCCGCGGCGATCACCCAGGGGAAGTACTGGAGGGCGCTGACCTCGAGGGTCACCGCCATGTCGTCGAGGAACGCGGTCGTGTCGGCCCGCGCGCCGAGCACGCCCCGGCGGAAGTCGGCGACGCTGACGAAGGCGCCCCGGTCGCGCTCGCCCGCGAGCCACTCCAGGTCGGCGAGGTAGGCAGGGTGCGTGGCCCGGACGCGCGCGAGCAGGGCCGGCAGCTCGCCGGCCGCCCGAGCCTTGGCGTTGATCTCCTCGGGTGTCCCGTACCGGGCGACGACGGCGAGGATGTCGTTGACGACCCGGGACTGCGGGTCGAGCAGGAGGGCATTCAGGTCGTCAAGGCGCGCCGACGGGATGGCGAGCCGGCTCCGAAGGTCGGGGGTGACTCGAGCCACGGCGGTGGTCATCCGAGCAGCCTCACGAGCTCGTCGTACTCCTCGTCCTTCATGCCGAACCAGTTCTCGGGCTGGGGGAAGGTTCGCCCGGTCACCTCGTCCACGTAGGCCGCGAGGCCCTCGCGGATCACGGCCCCGGCGTCGGCGAACACCTTCGCCATCCGCGGCGTGAACTTGGGGTAGAGAGCGAACGCGTCGTGGTAGATCAGCAGCTGGCCGTGGGCGTCGGGACCAGAGCCCAGGCTCATGATGATGCAGTGCTCGGCGCGCTCGGTGATGAGCCGGCAGACCCGGTCGGGCACGAGCTCCAGCAGGATGCAGAACGCGCCGGCCTCCTCGAGCGCCCGCGCGTCGTCGACGATCTTCTTCGCCTGCGCGGCGCCCTTGCCCTGGAGCCGGAAGCCGCCCTGGGCGCTGACGCTCTGGGGCGTGAGCCCCAGGTGGCCGATGACGGGGATCCCGGCCCGCGCGATCCCCGTCACGCGGTCGGCCATCTCGGCCCCGCCCTCCAGCTTCACGGCGTCGCAGCCCGCCTCCGCCATGAAGCGCCCGGCATTGCGGATCGCCGACTCCACCGACGGCTGGTAGCTCATGTACGGCATGTCGCCGACGACAAAGGCGGTGGGCGCTCCGCGCCGGACCGCCGCTGCGTGGCGGATCATGTCGTCCATCGTCACGGGCAGCGTGGAATCGAAGCCCAGCATCGTCATGCCCAGGCTGTCGCCCGACCAGGATCATGTCGATCCCGGCCTGCTCCTGGAGATGCGCCGTCGGGTAGTCGTAGCAGGTCAGCCAGGTGATCGGCGTCGCCGTCCGCCACCTGTCGCGAACAGCATTGGCAGGGTCACCTTCTTGCGTTCGGTCACCGGGGCCTCCTCATGGTCGTCTCGGGCTGCGCGGCGTCGCCGCGTCGTCGTCGTCGCCTGCCATTCTGGGCGCCCCGACGAGGCCCCACGCGCCGTTTCGGCACGCGGCGACGCGGAGGTCGCGGGGCGCCGTGAGCCCTCCTGGCTCGATTCGCGAGCGGGCTGGCCTGCCCACCGGCCCGTGGCCGACCCGCTACTCCTCGAGCTCGGCCGGCACCGGGACGGCCACGGTCCGCCGGCGCGGCACCGGCAGCCGAACCCCGAAGATGAGGGCCAGCGAGAGGGCGACGAGGAGCGCCCCGGCCAGGAAGGTCGGCGAGATCGTCTCGGCCAGGAAGAGCGCGCCCCACAGCGACCCGAAGACCGGGTTGAGGAAGGTGACCGTGCTCGTCGCCATGGGCCCCACGTCGCGGTTGAGGCCGAAGAGGACAGGCCAGGCGATCGCGGTCGAGAAGAGCGCGATCCCGAGCATCGCCACTGCGCTCTCCGTGCTCGGTACGATGTCGCCGGCGGAGAGCGCCGCCAGGGGGGCGAGCATCAGCGACGCTGCGATCAGCTGTCCGAGCGCGAGCTGGACCGGCGGCTGGGGCGCCATTCGCTGCCGGATGTAGATGAGCGCGACGCCGTACGACGCGGCCCCGGCCGTCGCCGCCACCACGCCGAGCAGCGCGTCCTCGGCGAGCTGCAGCCCTTCGAGCCCGACGATGATCCCGACGCCGGCGAACCCCACCACGATCGCCGCCACCCGCCGCGCCGTGGGTGCCTGGTGGAGCCAGGCCGCCAGGATGATCGCCGTCCAGAGCGGCGTCGTCGCGTTGATGATCGAGCCGAGGCCGGCGGTCAGCGATCGCTCCGCGTAGGCGAAGAGGGCGAAGGGCGCCGCGGCCATGAAGAACCCAACGACGGCGTAGTCGCGCCAGTGGTCGCGCATGGCGGCCAACCGGACGCGCCCTGCGAACGGGAGGAGGAGCAGGGCGGCGATGGTCACCCGTCCGAACGCCACGATCACGGCCGGAATCTCGGGCGCCGCGAGGCGCATGAACAGGAAGGCGCCGCCGAACGCGGCGCCGCAGTAGACCAGCGAAGCCAGGACGCGCGGGCTCACCACCGACCCCCAATGCCAGGTGCGGATGAAGGCGTCACGGTAGAGCGCCACTCGCGAACCGTCCAGCGGCGGTCACGCCTCGCCGCCCTTCCGGCTCGGGCGTACCATCAGCCCATGCACTACGAGCTGTTCATGGGCGCAGCCCTCGGCGAGGCCCGCGCGGCGCTGGAGCGCGGCGAGCGGCCTCACGGTGCGGCCGCGGTCCTGGGAGAGGCCCTCGTGGCGAGCAGCCACGAGGAGGTCGTGTCGCGCAACGACCCGACCGCCCATGCCGTCATCCTGGCCCTGCGCGAGGCGGCCAAGCGGCTGGCGACCCGGTCGCTCTCGGGGCTCACCGTCTTCAGCACCGTGGAACCATGTCCCATGTGCGTCGGCGCGCTCCTCGAGGCCGATGCCGACTGCCTGGTCTATGCGCTGTCCGATCCCGTTGCCGGCGCCGCCGGTTCTGTGGTCCAGCTGGCGAACAATCCGGCCCTCTCGCGCCGGCTCGACCTCATCAGCGGGATCCTTCGGTCCGACGCCGCCGAGCTGGCCGATGCGGCAGCGCGTCGGGCCCCGTGACGCCGGGCCCGGGACGCCGCACTCCGCGGCCCTTTGCTATCCTCCGCGGCGGAGAGGTGTCCGAGTGGTTGATGGTGCCGCTCTCGAAAAGCGGTGTGCGCAAGCACCGTGGGTTCGAATCCCACCCTCTCCGCCACTCCATCCCGACCCGACGGCCCACCGCGCGCACCGGCTTGGGCCGCGCCGGCACCGCCCGCGGAGAGGTCGCCTAGAGGCCTAGGGCGCCGCACTGGAAATGCGGTATGGGGCAACTCATCGTGGGTTCGAATCCCACCCTCTCCGCCACCGTTCCGGGACCCCCTGCTATCATCCCCGTGCCGTGCTAGGCGGGGAACTAGCGGTGCCCTGTACCTGCAATCCGCTCCAGCAGGGCTGAATTCCCACCCGAGGTCACCGTCTTCGAGTGCCGCCGGCCTGGACGGCGCCGAGGACCGGGTCCCGCGCAGCGGCGACACGCGAACCGCGTCAGGTCCGGAAGGAAGCAGCGCTAAGCGAGGTTCGCCGGGTGCCGCGGCACGGCCTGGTCTGAGTCGTTCTTCCCGGAGGGCGCGGGGACGTGCCGATCGACGGTGGGTGCACGGCACTACGCCTCGTCTCGCCCCAGGGGAGCTTCGTGAGCTCGACGCCACAGCACCAGGCGCTCTACCGTCGCTGGCGCTCGCAGCGCTTCGCCGAGGTGGTGGGCCAGGACGCCGTCGTCATGACGCTGCGCAACGCGATCCGGACCGGCCGCTCGGCCCACGCGTACCTCTTCGTCGGGCCGCGCGGCACCGGCAAGACCTCGCTCGCCCGAATCGTGGCCAAGGCCGTGAACTGCCCCAACATCGACGACGGCGAGCCCTGCGACACCTGCCCGAGCTGCGACGCGATCCGCGAGGGGCGCGCCCTCGACGTCGTGGAGCTCGACGCGGCCTCGAACAACCGGGTCGACGACATCCGGGAGCTGCTCCCCCGGATCTACACGGCGCCGGCCGACCTCCCGACGAAGGTCTTCATCGTGGACGAGGTCCAGCGGATCACCCAGGGCTGGGACGTCCTCCTCAAGACCCTCGAGGAGCCGCCCCCGCACGTCCTGTTCATCTTCTGCACCACGGACAGCAGCCAGATCCGTCCCGCCGTGGTCTCACGCGTGCAGCGCTTCGACTTCCGGCCGCTTCCGCTCCCCCTGATCGAGGGCAAGCTGAACCGGATCCTCGCCGCCGACGGCCGCATCGCGACGCCCGAGGCCGTCGCGCTCGTCGCGCGCCTCGCCGGTGGCGGCATGCGGGACGCGGAGTCGATCCTCGACCAGCTGCTGTCGGCGGGCGGTGACGAGCTGACCGCCGACGCGGTCCGCGACCTGCTCGGCCTCGCCGACGAGGAGACCGTGCGGGCCTATGGCCGGGCGCTGGTCGTCGGTGATCCGGCCGGCGGGATCGCCGTTCTCGACGCGCTCGAGGATCGGGGGCGCGACCTGCGCAGCTTTGCCGACCAGGTCGTCGAGGCGCTGCGAGCGGCGCTCCACCTCGCGCTCGCGGGGCATCCCGCCGCCGATCCCATCGCCGCTCACGGGGTGGGCTCCGTCGCAGTCGCCGCGCGCCGGCTTGCCGCCATCGACCCCGCCCGACCCGGGCCGGGCGGCCTGCGCCTGGCACTCGAGCTCGCGCTCTTCGACCAGGCGGCCGTCGGCGGCGGGGCGCTGCCCGCCGCGCTTCCCGTTGTCGCCGCGTCCCCGGCGACACTCTGCTGCGAGGGCCGTGCTGCCCGCCACGCCACCGCCCGCAGCTCCGCCGGCTGCCGAGCACTTCGCCCCGCCGGCCGCCGAGGCGGCCCCGACACCGCCCGCAGCCCCGCCGGCCGCCGAGCCGCCGACGACACCGCCCGCAGTCCCGCCGGCCGCCGAGGCCATGGCCACTGTCCCAACCCCGGAACCCGCCGCTCGAGGACGAGCTCGCAGAGCTGCGCCGCCGCTGGCCCGAGGTCGTGACCCTGATCAGCCGTCACCCTCCGACGAAGCCGCTCATCGAGGCCTGCCGCCCGATCGCGGTGGACGGCGCAGTCGTCACCCTGGGCTTCCCGGAGAGCCAGCTCTTCCTGCGCGACGTCGCCGACCGGCGGCGGGGCACCCTCGAGGATGGCGTCAGCCGCATCCTGGGAAGGACCCTCTCGGTGCGCTGCGTGGCCACCAACCTCGAGCTCGAGGCACCCGCAGGCCCGGATCCTGCAAGCGCGGACGTGCTCCGGGCCGCCCGCGACGTCTGGGGTGACGACCTCGTGGAGGTCCCCGAGGTCCGCTGATCGACGGTGCGCCAGCGGCCCGGCCGCGGATGTTCCAGACTGCGCGCGACGAGACGATCTCCCGGGCACCCGCCCGGGCGGCGAGGAGGCGACGACCCCGATGAGCTTTGGCAATCTGCAGAAGATGGCCGCCCAGATGCAGCGCGACATGGCTCGCGTCGAGGAGGAGCTCCACGCGGCGCGCCTCGAGGGCTCAGCCGGCGGCGGTGTGGTTCGAGCCGTGGTCAGCGGGAAGCAGGAGCTTGTCGAGCTCCACATCGATCCCGACGCAGTCGATCCGGCCGACGTCGAGATGCTCCAGGATCTCGTGGTCGCGGCCGTGAACGATGCCATCCGTGCTTCGCGGGACCTCGAGAAGGCCAAGATGGCGGCGATCACCGGCGGCCTCCGTCTGCCGGGGATGTAGGCGCCCCGCGCGGATCCGTCGCATGACCACCCCTCTGATCGAGCCGATTGCCCGCCTGATCGAGGCGTTCGCCCGCCTTCCCGGCGTCGGCCCCAAGACGGCCCAACGCCTGACCTATCACCTCCTGCGCGCGCCCGACGGTGAGGCGCGGACGCTCGCGGCGGCTCTCGTGGCCGTCCGCGAGGAGGTCGTCCTGTGCGACGACTGCTTCAACTTCAGCGACTCGACGGCCTGCCCGATCTGTCGCGACCCGGCCCGTGATGCCGCCCGCCTGTGCGTCGTCGAGGAGCCCCTCGACGTTCTCGCGATCGAACGGACCGGGGAGTGGCGGGGGCTCTATCACGTCCTCCATGGCGCGATCAGCCCGATGGACGGCATCGGGCCCGAGCGCCTCCGGATCCGCGAGCTGCTGGCGCGGGTCGTGGTCGCGGAGCAGGCGGGCGAGCCCATCGCGGAGGTGATCCTCGCGACCAACCCCTCGCTGGAGGGCGATGCCACGGCCACCTACCTCGCCGAGCGGCTGGCCGGCCACGTCGGCGCGATCACTCGCATCGCCCGCGGCCTGCCGGTCGGGGGCGACCTGGAGTACGCCGACGAGATCACCCTCATCCGGGCGCTCCAGGGCCGGCGCTCCATGGAGGAGGTTCGGTGAGCAACCTGGTCTTCGAGGTGCTGCTCCGCCTGGCCAAGGCGCTCGCCGCCCTCGTCGTCGGCGCCGTCGCTGTGGGTGCTCCTCGTCGGGCCCCTCGGTGTGGCCGCGTCCCCCGAGCTCGCCCTCCTGTGCTGGCTCTCGGGCGCCGCGTTCATCCTCCTGGTGGAGTCGAGCCCGATCTGACGCGGCGGCGGTCGCTCAGGTGGCGGAGGACGCCAACGCCGGACGGACGGCCGCCAGGAAGGCCTGCAGATGTGGCAGCAGGACGTCCGTCCGACGGAAGGCGCCGACATGGTCCTCGTCGGGCACCACGATGACGGTCGCCCCGGCCGGGACCAGCGCTCCGTCGCGGGATCGGATCCGCGGGCACCAGGGCCGGAGATCCGCCTCCGGACTTGCGGCGATCGGGCTCGGTCTCGTTTGAGCGCGTCCAGAACGTCCCGTGACACCGGGCCTGGGCGCGCGGCGAGGAGTGACGGATCCGGAAGCCAGGGTGACGAGCCCACGATACGCTGGTGGTGTCAGACATCAGCACGTGGAGGGCTCTCGATGGCGAAGCATACGCCCGGGGTGCGCACGAGGCGTCGGCACCCGACCATCCGCCCGGTCCGGGGCCGTTCCCTCGCGCTCGAGCGGCGTCCCCCGGCCCTGACCTCACCCGGCCGCCCGGGTCCGCCTCGAGATGCTCGACTGGCACCGCGCGCACGGGGAGAACGTGGCCCGCACGGCCCGTACTTCGGGTTCTCCCGCCCGACCGTGTACCGCCGGCTCGAGCGCTTCGACCGGTTCCGCCTCGAGAGCCTCGAGGACCGGCCTGCACGCCCGGTTCGCCGTCGCCGTCCGACCTGGACGCTCGCCCAGCTCGCGGCCGTCCGCCGGCTGCGGATGGCCTACCCGCGCTGGGGCAAGGACAAGCTCGCCGTCCTGCTCCGGCGGGAGGGGATCCGCCTGTCGGTCTCGATGGTGGGCCGGATCCTGGCCCGCCTGCGGGCCACGGGCGAGCTGCGGGAGCCGACGGGGCGGCGGGTGAGCGTCCGGAGGCGGACCTGGCGCCGGCCCCATGCCGGGCGCAAGCCGGCCGACGGCCGATCGGTCGGCCCGGCGACCTCGTCGAGCTCGACACCCTCGACATCCTGCCGCTGCCCGCCAAGATCTGGAAGCAGTTCACCGCCCGTGACCGCTTCAGCCGCTGGGACGTGTCGAGCTGCGGCGCAACGCCACGGCCCGGATGGCGGCCGGCGTGCTCGACGCCCTCGAAGCGCGGATGCCGTTCCCGGTCCGGGCCATCAGCGTCGACAACGGCTCCGAGTTCATGGCCGAGTTCGAGGCCGCCTGCGCGGCCCGCGCCGTCGCCCTGCTCACCCTGCCCCCGCGGAGCCCCAACCTCCACGATACGGTCGAGCGCGCCAACCGCACCCACACCGAGGAGTTCTACGACGTCACCACCGCCGACGCCCGAGCTCGAGGCCTTCCAGGTCGAGCTCCGGGTCTGGGAGACCGTCTACAACACCGTCCGTCCCCACCAGGCCCTCGGGCTACCTCAGCACCGGCCGAGTTCCTGGCGTCGCTGGGGATCGATGTGTAACGGAGGTACCGAACGAGTACACTCGTTTGACACCGCAGGATCGCGCGGCTACCATTCCGGCTCGTTGCCCCGCACCCGGGTGATCCCGAGCGATCGGCGATCCCCGCGGTCTCGTGGGGCCGTTTGACACCACGGACGTGGCCCTCCACAATGGGAGGTCGCGCTCCCCCGTTGGAGGACTCCTCCTCGGGTGACCGTGGGCGGCACCTTAACAACTGAAGAGTGGCAGGAGATCCGGAAAAGTGATGAGCGAGCGGTCAAACCCTGCGATGTGAGTCACGGCGCAAGTCGTGCAAATACATTCGGAGAGTTTGATCCTGGCTCAGGATTAACGCTGGCGGCGTGCATGAGACATGCAAGTCGAACGGACGATCGGGCTTGCTCGATCGTTAGTGGCGGACGGCTGAGTAACGCGTGGGTGACCTGCCCCGAAGTGGGGAATAACTGCCCGAAAGGGTGGCTAATACCGCATGTGGTGACTGGTTCGTTCCAGTCTCCAAAGCCGCAAGGCGCTTCGGGAGGGGCCTGCGTCCGATTAGCTCGTTGGTGGGGTAACGGCTCACCAAGGCGACGATCGGTAGGTGGTCTGAGAGGACGATCACCCAGACTGGGACTGAGACACGGCCCAGACTCCTACGGGAGGCAGCAGTCGGGAATTTTGCTCAATGGGCGAAAGCCTGAAGCAGCAACGCCGCGTGAGGGATGACGGCCTTCGGGTTGTAAACCTCTTTTCTCAGGGACGATAATGACGGTACCTGAGGAATAAGCCACGGCTAACTACGTGCCAGCAGCCGCGGTAATACGTAGGTGGCGAGCGTTATCCGGATTTACTGGGCGTAAAGAGCGCGCAGGCGGTCGTGCAAGTCGGATGTGAAAGCCCCCGGCTCAACTGGGGAAAGTCATTCGATACTGCTCGACTTGAAGGCGGGAGAGGGAAGCGGAATTCCCGGTGTAGTGGTGAAATGCGTAGATATCGGGAGGAACACCAGTGGCGAAGGCGGCTTCCTGGCCCGTTCTTGACGCTGAGGCGCGAAAGCTAGGGGAGCAAACGGGATTAGATACCCCGGTAGTCCTAGCCGTAAACGATGGACACTAGGTGTTGGTGGTATCAACCCCGCCAGTGCCGAAGCTAACGCATTAAGTGTCCCGCCTGGGGAGTACGGCCGCAAGGCTAAAACTCAAAGGAATTGACGGGGGCCCGCACAAGCAGCGGAGCGTGGGGTTTAATTCGATGCAACGCGAAGAACCTTACCAGGGCTTGACATGACCAGGACAACGGCGGAAACGTCGTCTTCCCGCAAGGGACCTGGCCACAGGTGTTGCATGGCTGTCGTCAGCTCGTGTCGTGAGATGTTGGGTTAAGTCCCGCAACGAGCGCAACCCCTGCCGTGTGTTGTATCTCTCACACGGGACTGCCGAGAGAAACTCGGAGGAAGGTGGGGACGACGTCAAGTCAGCATGGCCCTTACGTCCTGGGCTACACCCACGCTACAATGGCCGGTACAACGGGCGGCGAAACCGCGAGGTGGAGCGAATCCCTTAAAGCCGGTCTCAGTTCGGATTGTAGGCTGCAACTCGCCTGCATGAAGCCGGAGTTGCTAGTAACCGCCGGTCAGCACACGGCGGTGAATATGTTCCCGGGCCTTGTACACACCGCCCGTCACGTCATGAAAGCCGATAACACCCGAAGCCGGTGGGCCAACCGCAAGGAGGCAGCCGTCGAAGGTGGGATTGGTGATTGGGACGAAGTCGTAACAAGGTAGCCGTACCGGAAGGTGCGGCTGGATCACCTCCTTTCTAAGGAGATCCGAGTCGAGGCAATCGGTGCGCCTCGGCGTTGATGGCTCCTACGGTTGATCGCACGAGCGTGGCGCTCCAGTTGGACGGAGCGGCCGTCGGTCATCGCGACCGGCGAGCTCGATCATGTGAGTTCGACGAGACACCGAACCCGCGCGCACATCGCGAGACGAATCTCCTGCCACTCTTCAAGGGTTAAGGTGCAGCCCGCCGTCCGGGATCTCCCGGCCGGCGGCGGCCGTCCCGCCCTGGGGCGTTTAGCTCAGCTGGTTAGAGCACTGCCCTGATAAGGCAGAGGTCTCTGGTTCGAGTCCAGAAACGCCCACCACCGCCGCTCCGGCGTGGGGACGTAGCTCAGCCGGCAGAGCATCTCCTTTGCAAGGAGAGGGTCAGGAGTTCGAGTCTCCTCGTCTCCACCACTCCCCCGGTCGGCACCATCACCGCAATTGAATAGCACTGCGAGCACCAGGCTCGCCCCGTCTCGGTCGTGAGGCGGCTTCCGACCCCCTGATCCGTGCGCTCCGGGTGAGCTCACCGACCAGCGGATCGGCTGGTCCCGTGTCCCGCGTCACGCGGAAGGCGGGAGGGACGCCGGCAGCGGCGTCGCACCTTAACAATCTGATACGAGTGCAACGGCAGAATTGAGATCTTCAATTTCGTCGAGTTTTGTCATGGTGTATCCCGGACCCCCCGTCGTGGACCGCTTGGTCAGACGTCGGAAGGGGTCAAGCTACTAAGGGCACGGGGTGGATGCCTTGGCGCCAAGAGCCGATGAAGGACGCGGCAGGCTGCGAAAAGCTTCGGGGAGTCGCGAGCAGACGTTGATCCGGAGATGTCCGAATGGGGAAACCCCGCCGGGGTAATGCCCGGTGACCCCTGGTTGAATCAAATAGGCCAGGTGGAGGTAAGCCAGCGAACTGAAACATCTCAGTAGCTGGAGGAAAAGAGATCATTCCCTGAGTAGTGGCGAGCGAAACGGGAATAGCCCAAACTCACTCAGCGCGATAGGCGGCAGCCGTTTCTGAGTGGGGGTTGTAGGAGTCGATCATCGAAGCCCTGCCGGGCTTTGGCGGAGTTACAAAGTCGTTCGCTAGTCGAGCTGCCCTGGAACGGCAGGCCAGAGAGGGTGAGAGCCCCGTAGGCGAAAGCGACACGACCTCCGAGATCGGCCACCTGAGTACCACGTGGAAGGTCTCTCATGTGGGAAACTGGGCGGACCACCGTCCAAGGCTAAATACTCTTGGCGACCGATAGTGAACGAGTACCGTGAGGGAAAGGTGAAAAGCACCCCGGAAGGGGAGTGAAATAGTACCTGAAACCTCGTGCCTACAAGCAGTCAAAGGGTGTTGCCGGTGTTACAGCCGGTAGCCTGATGGCGTGCCTTTTGAAGAATGAGCCGACGAGTTACGTGCACGTGGCAAGGTTAAGTCCGCGAAGGACGGAGCCGGAGCGAAAGCGAGTCTGAATAGGGCATTGAGTCGCGTGCAGTAGACCCGAAACCGAGTGACCTATCCATGGGCAGGCTGAAGCGGAAGTAACGTTCCGTGGAGGGCCGAACTCACTAGCGTTGAAAAGCTAGGGGATGACCTGTGGATAGAGGTGAAATGCCAATCGAACTCGGAGATAGCTGGTTCTCCCCGAAATGCCTTTAGGGGCAGCCTCGGGTGATCAATCGCGGGGGTAGAGCGCTGGATGGGCTAGGGGGCTTCCCGCTTACCAACCCCAACCAAACTCCGAATCCCGCGATTTTTACAACCCGGGAGTGAGACTGCGAGGGCTAAGCTTCGTGGTCAAAAGGAAAACAGTCCGGACCGTCAGCTAAGGTCCCTAAATCCAAGCTAAGTGGCAAAGGATGTGGAATCGCACTGACAACCAGGATGTTGGCTCAGAAGCAGCCACCATTGAAAGAGTGCGTAACAGCTCACTGGTCAAGTGATTCCGCGCCGAAAATGTAACGGGGCTCAAGCTTGGTACCGAAGCTACGGATCGGCCGTCAGGTTCGCCTGGGGGCCGGTGGTAGGGGAGCGTTCTGTTTGCAGCGAAGGTCGACCGTGAGGACGGCTGGAGCGGACAGAAGTGCGAATGTCG
>CAVUAG010000022.1:0-80598 GCA_963739365.1 uncultured Chloroflexia bacterium
GAGCGAGCGGTAGCGCAGGCGATGCAAGCGCCGGGGCTGGAGTCTGGTCGGGCTGCACTGTCACATCGGCTCGCAGATTTATGAACCGGAGAGCCTGGCCCATGCCGCGGCCGTGCTCATCGCGTTCGCAGCGGAGATGCGCGACCGGCACGGCTTCACGCTGCGCGAGTCGTAGTCCTGGCGGCGGCTGGGCGTGCCGATGACCGAGGACGATCCCACAGCGCCGGTGGCGCCGTACATCGCTGCGCTGAGCGTGGCCATCGTCGACTCCTGCCGGTGCACGGCCTGACGCTGCCGCACCTGGTTGGAGCCGGGCCGTTCGCTCGTGGCGCCCGCCGCGGTGGCGCTCTACACCGTCGGTTCGCGGCAGGAGATCCCAGGGGTGCGCACCTACGTGTCAGTGGACGGCGGCATGGCAGACAACATCCGACCGGCGCTGTATGGGGCGAAGTATGCGGCGCGAGTGGCAGGGATCAGGGGACGGATCGACGCAGGACGAAGGACGAAAGACGAAGGACGAAAGACAGATGACGCAATACGCAGCACGCAGCACGAAACCGTCACCATCGCCGGCAAGTTCTGCGAGTCGGGCGACATTCTGATTCGTGACATCGAGTTGCCGCGTCTGGATGCGGCGATTGTTCGACAGGCTCAGGAGGATTCCGCCTGGCGATTCCGATGGCGGGCGCGTACACGTTGGCGATGGCAAGCAACTACAACCTGGCGCGGCGGCCGGCCGTCGTGTTGGTCAAGGACGGCGCGGCCAGGCTGATCCAGCGCCGTGAGACCTATGCTGATCTGGTCGCCCGCGACCTGCCGTTGCACGCGGTAGCAACCGTGATGGCAACGGCCGAAACGCAAGGGCGCCAATGCGCGACGGTCTTTCCACCGGCCGGGCGGCGCTTCTTCAAGTACTACGCGGCTAGGCAACGACTACATCGTGCTTGACCCGGCAGACGGGCCGGAGCCGCCGGCCGCGTACGTGATCGGTGAATTCCCGCCATGCACGACGGCGTGGTTCGGACGGCATCCTGTGGGAGTTCCACCTCACCCCCAACCCCTCTCCTGCGAGGAGAGGGGGGCGACAAGAGTCGATTCGCCCTGCGTCTGTTCAACCCGGATGGCAGCGAGTTCGAGAAGAGCGGCAATGGGCTGCGTATCTTTGCGTGCGATCTGTGGGATCGCGGTTTGCCGGCCGGCCCGGAGTTTGACATCCTGACGCCCGGCGGCGCGGTGACGGCCCACGTGCTCGACGTCAAGGGCGGGCGTATCGCCATGGACATGGGCGCCTGTCGTTCCTCAGCGCCGACATCGGCATCGCCGGCCCCGAGCGCGAGGTGGTGGATGAGGAGGTCGTGGTCGCTGGCCTGCGCCTGCGGATCGTCGGCGTCACGGTCGGCAACCCGCACTGCGGCTTTCCTCGATGCGCAGACGCCGGAGGTGCAGGCCGACCTCGGCGGGCGCACCGTGGCGCTCGCACATCGCCTGGTCCGGCCTGGAGGCGCCTGCCCCTCATCCCAACCGCACAAACGTCCAGTTTGCGCAGGTGATGGACCGGCACATGCTGCGCATCGAAATCTGGGAACGCGGCGCCGAATACACGCTGGCCTCGGGCACCATCCTGTGCGGCCGTGGGCGCGGCCGTCCGCACCGGCCGCTGCGACGGCCCTGTCACCGTTCAGATGCCCGGCGGCGGATGTGCGGAAGTCGCGCCGGACTGGTCGGCGCGGTCGACGGGGACGGTTTAGTTTGTGTGTTATGGCGAAGTGGTTGCGTGATACGTGAAGCGTGCTGCGTGACCCCGTGTCGCGTTGATACTTGAACTCGCGTCCGCACGCACGTATCACGTTTTACGCCACTCGCCTGCGCCCGCACCTGCGTCATGAACACGATCGCCAACGCCAGGAAGGTCAGGCAGAACGGCCAAATAACTTGGTAGCTCGTCAAGTCGATCAGCCGGCCGGCCAGGATGGGGCCGGTGATCGGTGGCCAGCGACGATGCGAAGTAGTAGAGGCCGGTGTACGAGCCGATGCTCCGCTGCCCGGCCAGGTCATACACCATCGGCAGCGAGTTAACGTTGACGAACGCCCAGAACCTGCCCATCACGGCCAGTACCGCGAGCAGCACGGTCGGGCTGCGCACCAGGTAGGCGGCCAGCGTGCCGAGCATCATGCCACCCAGCCCGATAAGGATCGTCGGCTTGCGACCGATGCGCGTCGCCAGGAGACCGCTGGGGATCGCGAAGATGATCAGCGTCGCCGCGAGGCGGTCGGCATCTGCGCGCCGGTGCCAACTTCCACGCCGAGCACGTTGCGCGGATAGAGCGTGAAGAACGCCTCGGTCGCATTCCACCCCACAAACCACGCAAAGATCGCGGCCAGAGGAAGAGCCCGCTCCGATCTGGGTCGGTGGCGACGTGCTTGACGTTAGCCCACAGTCGTGGTCCGTTCCCCCGTGGGCTGATCGGACAAGTCCGGCTCCTTGACGAACGCCACCACAATGCCGATCGTGATGAGCATCACGCCCTGGCGCTTGACGATGAACGGCAGCGGCACCCCGATCTTGTAGAGCGCCCCACCGAAGAACAGCGCCAGCGCGCCCGCTATGCCGCCCATCAGGTTGATCACGCCGTTGGCCTTGCTGCGCTCCCCGGCTTGAACAGATCGCCCAGGTAGGCGACGGTCGGCGAGCGGAACAGCGCCATGCCAAGGTTGGTCCCCAGGATGGCCAGCGCGATCAAGACGAAGTTTTCGTGCACGAACGGCACCAGAATGAAGAAGAACGCGGCAAGCGGGGCGCCCAACATCAGCCATGGTTTGCGCCGGCCGAAGCGGGTGTGCGTGCGGTCGGAACGGCTGCCCACGTAGGGTTGCAGGAACATATTCATGTTTTGGACAAAAACCAGTCAATTTCAGCTTTGTTGTCCGCCTGACCCGGCCGTGCTGAGCCGGCAGCGCAGAAAAAGTGTGTGCTATCTCCTCCTGCAACACTGCAACACTGCAACACCCACAGCATGCGCGCCGCGCTGGATACTTTACACTGGCGCCTTTTGTGTTATCGGTAGTTTTGCACTGCTGACAATTGGGCCAGGGTTTCGACGGGCGTGCTGCCGAAGTGAACTTCAACCGAGCAGGTTAAACATCAGACGGGGCGTCCGGCTTGACATGGGTGTGGCACAGAATTTTGGTATTGATAGACAATATCAGCGTTGGGGCATCCCGTTGGTCGCGTGGTTAGTGTTGCCGTGGGCGGGTCTGCGCAGCGAAAAAAATGAGGACCTGCTATCCCTGTGCGCAACACTGCAACAGGAGTGGCTACGGACTGGTTACACCGGGGTTGTCGGTGGCTAAGTTGGATTAGGCATTGAGCCTTTGCCATCCTGTGGGCGCAGCGATAGAAGCGTCGGGCGTTGGGTGCAAAGTGTTCTGCTGCTCGCAGAGCGGTAGAAGAAAGGCTGGCAACGCCTTGCCTCCATAAACTGTTCTTTCCGCATGTCCGTGCATTTGACTTCATCTACTACCTGTGTTACCTTTTGCCTTGAATTAGTTCCTCCAGTCCCAAATCAGGGACTCAGCATATCTCTGTCCCGTTCCAGCCTGGTAACAGCATTAGTTCGTTGTCGAGTCTCAACCAAGTCAATCGTAGCCTGCCAGCTTGCAGTCGTACCGCCTGGTCGTCACTGCTGCGCTACGGCCAAGCGCTGCTCCGGTACGCACTTGTCGAGCCGCCGCCATTCATTCCGGGCGGGCTTGGCAGCCCGAATGCGGGGAGATCATCTGCATATTGAGATCAGCTTTACTGGCAGATGCAGGAGCCGATCTGCCACGGGGATTATTGTGTGAATGGAGTACTCGACCGAAACGCCGATTATCCACTCGATGAGGAGGCAAGACCATGAGAAAAGCAAACGAGAAGCTTGCTGGGCGTCGCAACGGCGCAGGATGCTTGCTGGTCTCGGTTTGGTCACTGGGCTGGCTGCGAGCGCGAAGACTGATGTTCCCCGGCTTGTCGATGCCGTCCCGGCAGCCGCCCGCCCGGCCGTCGATGCTGAAGCGGCCTCCGAGCCGTCGCGGCCGGTTGTGCTCGCGGCCACCTCCTGGGTGCAGCGGTCACGCAGACATTCACCCTCCACCCCGGCTGGAACGCCATCTATCTCCAGGTCGAGCCCTTCAATCCTTCGCCGACGATTTCTGAGGCAATCACGCCAGGGAAACGCGCCCCTACCCCGGTCCACAGCTTTCCGACCATCGAGGCCATCTTCGTGGTCCACTGCAGAGGGCGGCGGCTTGAGCTGTCAGAGCTGCCTGCAGAGCGTGTGGACGTGGAGTTCGCTGATGGCCGGTATGGATCACGTCATGGATCCCGCCAAAGGGTTGTGGATCAGCCCGGCTGGAAGCGCTATATTCCTCCGGGCAGCGTGGGCGCCGACGGGCAATCGCGCGAGTTGATAACGGATCTGGTCAGTCTGCATGCCGACACAGGCTATCTTGTCCAGCTCAAACCTGGCAGCGGTGACGTAAAAGCTGCAGGTGTCGGGCCGGCCTGTGGTGCGGCAGCGCCGCTGGGTGCAGGGATCGTACAACCTGGCCGGGTTTCCGATCCATCCCGATGCGGCTCAGGCTCCGATGGCGGGCGCCTTCTTCGTCTTCCTCGCCCATCACCGAGGCGCTGGCGGCTGAGTTCCGGCACCTGGGGGTTCCGATTCCCTTCAATGCCGCGACTGCCAACCAGAATCGCCAGGCTGCATCCGGGCGAGGCGTACCTGGTGTACTATGCCGAAGGAAGAGCCAGCGATTGCCTCGCCCCATTGAAGCTTCTGAATTACGCGGGGGATGGCCTGGTTTCGGCCGCGGCTATGGCGCGACGCAGCAGAGCGTGAGGGTCGAGAACCTGTCGACCACCGCAGCGACGGTGAACCTGGCGCTGCCTGCCGGTTCGACCATGCCCCTGTATTACGTGAACCGCTCGACCCAGCCTGAGACGCGGCATGATCTCCGCAGGGGGCCGCTTGCCGCGTGCCGTTGGCCGCGAAGGGCACGGCGCTCCTGACGCTCGAGGTGCCTGGCCGTGAGCAAACGCGGCCTCAGGAGACGATCCTGGAGATTTCGTCCGCACAGCTAGGCACGCGGTGGGCAGATCCCGATCGCGGTCAAGAGCGGCTCGCTGGCCGGCCTGTGGGTCGGCGAGGTCGTCGTCAACGACGTGAGCGAGAGCCGTCTGGGCGGCACCAACGTGGCGAGCGGCGCGGCTCGACCATTGCGCTTGGCCCCGCGATGGATCGAGCATACGGGGGCGGCGAGTGCCGACGAGACAGTCGCCGGCAATGCGTCCAGTGTGGCGCTGACATTGACGCTGGCGCTCCCTTCGGCCAAGACGACAACCCCGCCTCAGGTCATTTCTGGGACCAGGCCCTTCATCGGCGGATACGCCTTCGTCGACGCAAACCAGAACGGCCGGCGAGACCCCGACGAAATCGGCCTCGGGGGCGTTCAGGTGATCCTGACCTCTCCCAGCGGCGCCGCAAACGCGACGACCGCCGCGGACGGCGCCTACCTTTTTGAGGGCGTGGAGGTCGGCACCCGGACACCCTGACCGTGCCAACTGCGCCGCCGAACTATACCTCGGCATTCGCGGTCACGCTTCCGGTGACACAAACGCTGCCGGTGACCGCCACGCTGCCCACCGCGCCCAACGTCCAGCCGATGCAGGTCAAAGTGGACAGCAACGGGATCACAGACATCGTGCCTGAAGCCTACAAGAAACAAGCCTTGCCGCCGCCGTATCAGCTTCCCTATCTCGATGCCAGCGGCGCCCGCGTCGAGCCACTGCTGAACTTCGGCTACATTCCCCTCGCCGGCGGCATCGTTATGGACCGGCACGTGCGGCGACCGGCTGCTGAAACAGGTTGACCTGGGCCAGGTGGTCAACGGCGTCTTGAACGATGCAGCGCTCGACACCGCGGCGCTCAATCCCCCGCCGGGGCCGGTGAAGTTCCAACTGTTGGGCGGCGGGCAGACGTATGCCATCTACGTCGAGCAGCCGGGAGCGAACGGCGCGGCCGGACGCGGGGTGGCGTGCGGTGAACGTCGTGGGTGCGCCGACGGCCAGCAACTTCCGGTACCGGGTCCTGCTGCGGGTGAGCGAAGACGGCCGGACCGCCTTGCTACCTTCATATGCCATCACCGATGGGCAGCGGATCGTCTCGGCGGCGTTCAGTATGCCGGGACCCATCCAGGCCAGCGGCCGCTTCTGCCCGACGGCTCAGCGCACCCCTCCGCGCCGGCCCCGCTGGCGATGCCTGGTACCGCGTGCCGGTGGCTGCCAAGCCGCGCGAGCTGCCGCCGCTGCTCGCGGTCTTCCGCCGGCTTCCCCTGTAGGCGTCGCTGCACGGACGGGAGCCGAGACCCGATGCCTCTCGATCGGTATCGCGCGAAGCGCGACTTCGGACGAACGCCCGAGCCGGCGCCGGGACTCGAGCCGGGACGGCACGGCTGGATCCGGCGTCGAGCACCGGTCAGCCACCACGCACGGATGCGCCCGGCGGCTGCGGCCGGTTCGTCGTGCATCGCCACCGCGCAGGGCGCCTCCACTACGACCTGCGCCTCGAGATCGACGGCGTGCTCGCCTCGTGGGCCCTCCCCAAGGGCCCCACGCGCGATCCCGACGAGCGCCGGTTCGCCGCCCGGACGGAGGATCACCCGATCGAGTACCTCGACTTCGAGGGGGTCATCCCGAAGGGCGAGTACGGCGCGGGCGATTCGATCTGCTGGGACTGGGGCACGTTCGAGCCCGAGCTGACCTGGGACCCCGGCGAGGCCGTCCGGGCGGGCGAGCTGAAGTTCCGGCTGCGCGGGGAGAAGCTGGCCGGGCGGTTCACGCTGGTCCGGACCGGCGACGGCAGCAGGGGCGGTCGCGGAACCGGCGGCGATGACGAGGGTGCCGCCTGGCTGCTCATCGCAAAGGCAGGCCCGGATGCAGTCCCCGGCTGGGATCCGGAGGACTCCCCCGCGTCGGTCAAGACGAATCGTACGAATGACGAGGTGGCCGCCAGCCGTCCCGCCGCGCACGGAGCGCCCGGCTCCGGCGCCCCTGCCGTCGCTCGATCCCGCTGGCTCGCGACCCGGCGCCCAGCCTCCGTTCCTCGAGCCGATGCTGGCGACACCGGGGCGCGCGCCGTTCGACGGCGACGACTGGCTCTTCGAGCCCAAGTGGGACGGCTACCGGGTCCAGGCGATCGTGGCGGCAGGGAAGGTGGAGCTGCGCACGCGCAACCGGCACGACGCCGGCCGCTACTTCCCGGAGCTGCTCGGCCCTCCGACGTGGCTCGCCGCGCCCGAGGCGATCGTCGACGGCGAAGTCGTCGCCCTCGATGACGACGGGAGGCCCGATTTCGGCCTCCTCCAGGCCCGGCTCGGGGGCGGCTTCTCGTCGTCGGACCTGCCCGCCAGCCCTGATGCGAAGGCAGCCGGGAAGCGCGCGCCGCTCGTGTTCATGGCCTTCGACCTGCCGTGGTGCGCCGGCCGTTCGTATGTCGACGTGCCGCTCGGAGGAGCGCAAGGAGATCCTCCGGCTCGTCCTGCGCGAGCACTCGCGGGTGCGCTACGCGGGCCACGTTGCGCGCGACGGCGTCGCGTTCTATGCGGCCGCGGCGGCCCAGGGCCTCGAGGGCGCCATGGCCAAGCACCGCCTGAGCCGCTACGAGGCGGGCCGCCGCTCGACGGCGTGGCTCAAGCTCAAGGTCCGGCCCACCCAGGAGCTGGTCGTGGGCGGATACGTCCGGGGCCAGGGGAGCCACCTCGACCTCGGCGCGCTCGTCGTCGGCGTGATGGAGGACGGCCGGCTCCGGTACGCCGGGCGGGTGGGCAGCGGCCTCGACGCCGCAACCCGGGCGCGCCTCCGGGCGGCGCTCGACGCGCGGTCGCGGCCCGACCACCCGTTCGACGACGCGCCCCCCGATCTCGCCGCCACCGCGGACGCGACGTGGGCCACTCCGGATCTCGTGATCCGGGCCGAGATCGGGGGCTGGTCGCGGGATGGGATCGTGCGCCAGGCAACGTTCGCCCAGGAGGCGCCGGAAGTCGATCCGGCGTCCGTAGAACGACAGGAGGCAGTCGGACCCGAGGCTGCGGCGCGAGCCTTGGCGAAGGCCGGCGTGGGCCGGGTGCGCCGCGCCGCGGCCACACATCCTGTGAGCAAGCCGAATGGTTCGCGTTTGTCGAAGGATGAAGCGGGTCGGGACGCAGAACCGCCGGCCGCGCCGCCGGTCGAGCCCGCCGACGGAGGACGAGCTGGCCGCCCTCGATGCGCTGCCCGGGCGGGGCGGGACCTGGCGGATCGGGGGCCGCGACGTGACCCTGACGAACCTCGACAAGGTGCTGGCCCCCGGGGTGGGCGGAGGCGACCGGGGGCCGCGACCGTGGCCGGCGAGCCGGCGTGGCCGCACCCGCGGCCGGCGGGGCAGCCGCGGCCGGTGCGGCACCCGAGGGCGACGACCCGCCGGTGACGAAGCGTGACCTCGTCCGCTACCTGACCCTGATTGCCCCGGTGATGCTCCCCCACCTCGCCGGCCGGGCGCTGAACCTGGCCCGCTACCCCAACGGCATCGACGGCGCGTTCTTCTGGCAGAAGGACGTGGCGAAGGGAACGCCCGACTGGGTGACCCGCTGGCGGGAGCCCGATCCGCCGGATCGGCGTCCCCATGCCTACGTCGTCGCCGATGGCATCGCGACCCTGGCCTGGCTCGGCAACCAGGCGGCCCTGGAGCTCCACCCCTGGACCTCGACGCTCCTCGGCGCCCGCTGAGCCCCGCTGGGCTCTCGTCGACATCGACCCGGGGCCGCGCACGAGCTGGGAGGAGACGCTCGTCCTCGCCCGGCTCTACCGGCAGGCGTTCGACCACCTCGGCGTCATCGGCGTTCCGAAGGTCACCGGCAAGCGCGGCATCCAGGTGTTCATCCCGATCCGGCCCGGGTACGCGTTCGACGAGACGCGGGCGTGGGTCGAGCAGGTCTCCCGCGCAGTCGGCGGGGCGGTGCCCGACCTCGTGAGCTGGGAGTGGTCCAAGGATCGCCGCGACGGGCGGGCGCGCCTGGACTTCACCCAGAACTGGCGCAACCGCACGCTCGTCGGCCCGTACTCGGCCCGGCCGGCGCCGGGGCTCCCCGTCTCCGCCCCGATCACCTGGGACGAGCTGGACGATCCCGCCCTGCGGCCCGACCGCTGGACCATTCGGACGATCCTGGCCCGGGTTGCCGACCGCGGTGACCTCTTCGCGGCCGCGCTCGGCCCGGGGCAGGAGCTGCCGCTCCTGTAGCTCGCGCGCGGTGCGCGGGAGTCGCGAGCGTCCACTTGGCCGGCCCCGGCCGGGCGGAGCGGCCCCCCAGACTCGGGCGGTGCGGCACCCGTCGCAGCAACGCCGCGATTCTATGATCCGAGGGCCGGGCTCAGGCTCGGCCAATGACTGTGACCTGCGCACCGGTTCGAGGTCGAACCGGTGCCCCATTCCCTCAGCGCACGGAGACGGCTGATGCCCATCCCGTACACGAAGCCCGCCGCGCCCAGCGACGACAAGCGCTGGAAGATCGTCGAGACCCGGATGCGCCGGCTCGGTGATCGCCCCCAGGCCCTCATCGAGGCCCTGCACGCCGCCCAGGAGGCGTTCGGCTACCTCGAGACCGAGGCCCTGGACTACATCGGCGACACCCTCGGGGTGCCCCATTCGCGCGTCTACGGCGTCGCCACGTTCTACTCGTTCTTCACCCTGAAGCCGCAGGGCGAGCACACCTGCGTCGTGTGCACGGGCACCGCCTGCTACATCAACGGCGCCAAGGAGATCCTCGCCGGCCTCGACAAGGGGCTGGGCATCAAGCCGCGGGAGACCACGACCGACGGCAAAGTCTCGCTGCTCACCGCGCGGTGCATCGGCGCCTGCAGCCTGGCGCCGGCCGTGATCGTCGACGGCGACATCGCGGGCAAGGTGAAGGCGGACGACCTCGTGGCGCAGCTGGAGGCGATGTGAGCGAGATGCCTGCCGCGGCGCGGCCCATCCGCCGCCGCGTGATCACGGAGGAAGTCCACGAGGGCCCCGCGCGCGCGTCCGCGTACGTCTGCGAGGCCGCCAGCTGCATGTCGGCCCAGTCCCACGACATCACCGTCCGCCTCGGCGAGCTCGTCGGCGAGGCCGGCCTGGGCGACGTGGTCGTCAAGCGCGTCGGCTGCCTCGGCCTGTGCGCGGCCGGTCCGCTCGTGCAGATCCCCGAGACCGGCCAGCTCTTCGAGCACGTGCGACCCGACGCCGTCGAGCCGATCGTGCAGACCCTCAAGAAGCTCAAGCCGACCGACAAGCCGAAGCCGCAGGCCCCCTTCTTCTCGAAGCAGGTCCGCTCCGCGACCGAGAACTTCGGCCTCGTCGACCCCGAGAGCCTCGACGACTACGTCGGGCGTGGCGGGTACGAGGCCCTCCGACGGGTCGTGTCCGAGATGACCTCGGCCGAGGTCCGCGACGAGATCACCCGCAGCGGCCTGCGCGGCCGCGGCGGCGCAGGCTACCCGACGGGCCTCAAGTGGACGACCGTCGCCAAGGCCCAGGGCAACCCGAAGTACGTGATCTGCAACGCGGACGAGGGCGACCCCGGGGCGTTCATGGATCGCAGCGTCCTCGAGAGCGACCCCTACCGGGTCCTCGAGGGGATGGCGATCGCCGCCTTCGCCGTCCATGCCAGCGAGGGCTACATCTACTGCCGCGCGGAGTACCCGCTCGCGGTGGCCCGCCTCCGCACCGCCATCCGGCAGGCGCAGCGGGCCGGGTTCCTCGGCCAGGGCATCGCCGAGACCGGCTTCAGCTTCGACGTCCAGGTCCGCCTGGGTGCCGGCGCCTTCGTCTGCGGCGAGGAGACGGCGCTCATCGCGTCCGTCGAGGGCCGGCGCGGCACGCCGCGGCCGCGCCCCCCCTACCCCGCGGTCAGCGGGCTGTGGGGCCAGCCGACGCTCATCAACAACGTCGAGTCGTTCGCCAACGTCCCGACGATCATCCGCCGCGGGCCCGAGTGGTTCGCGGAGATCGGCCACGGCAAGAGCCGCGGCACGAAGGTCTTCGCGCTGGCCGGTCGGATCGTGAACACGGGCCTCGTGGAGGTCCCGATGGGCATGACCCTCCGCGAGATCGTCTACGACATCGGGGGCGGGATCATCGACGACCGGCCCTTCAAGGCGGTCCAGACCGGCGGCCCCTCCGGCGGCTGCATCCCGGCCCAGTTCCTGGACATGCCGGTCGACTACGAGTCGCTCATCGAGGTCGGCTCGTTCATCGGCTCCGGCGGCCTCATCGTCATGGACGACACCTCGTGCATGGTGGACGTGGCCAAGTACTTCCAGGACTTCTGCCGTGACGAGTCGTGCGGCAAGTGCACGCCCTGCCGGGTCGGCACGACCCAGATGTGGATGCTCCTCGACGAGATCACGCGGGGCGTCGCGACCATGGATGACCTCGCCACGCTGGAGCGCCTGGCGGGCATCGTCCAGAAGACCGCCCTGTGCGGCCTGGGCCAGGGAGCCCCGAACCCGATCTTCAGCACGCTGCGCTACTTCCGGGACGAGTACCTGGCCCACATCGTCGACAGGGTCTGCCCCGCCGGCGTCTGCGCGATCGAGCAGCCGGCGGAGGTGATGGCATGACCACCGTCTACACCCTGCGGATCGACGGCAAGGACGTCGCCGGCTCCGAAGGCTCGAGCGTGCTGGAGGTGGCGCGCGAGAACGGGATCGACATCCCGACGCTCTGCCACCTCGATGGGATCTCCCCGCGCGGCGCCTGCCGCCTGTGCATGGTCGAGATCGCGGGCTCGAACAAGCTCGCCGCGGCCTGCATGACCCGGATCGTCGAGGGGATGGAGGTCACGGCCCACTCCGAGCGCCTGCTCGAGTACCGCCGGGCCATCACCGAGATGCTCTTCGTCGAGCGCAACCACGTCTGCGCGGTCTGCGTGGCGAACAACCACTGCGAGCTGCAGGACACGGCCGAGGAGCTGGGGCTCACCCACTTCGACCTGCCGCGAATCAGCCCCAAGGTGGACATCGATGCCAGCCACCGGCTGTTCGCGATCGACCACAACCGCTGCATCCTGTGCCTGCGCTGCGTGCGGGTGTGCGACGAGATCGAGGGCGCCCACACCTGGGACATCATGCACCGCGGCCTCGAGACCCGGGTCCAGACGGACATGGGGATCCCGTGGGGCGAATCCACCACCTGCACGAGCTGCGGGAAGTGCGTCCAGGTCTGCCCGACAGGGGCCCTCTTCGAGAAGGGCCGGGCCGTCGCCCGCGGCAGCAAGACCCGCCGCCCGTTCCTGCCGTGGATGAAGGTCGTTGCCGAGGAGCGTGGGCTGTGAGCAAGCCGCGTGTTGCCACCGTCTGGCTCGACGGCTGCTCGGGCTGCCACATGTCCCTCATCGACATGGACGAGCGGATCCTCGACATCTTCGAGCGGGCCGACCTCGTCTATGGCCCCCTCGTCGACTTCAAGGACTTCCCGGAGGACGTCGACGTCTGCCTCGTGGAGGGCGCCGTCTCGAGCGAGGAGGACCTCCACAAGATCCGGCTGGTCCGTGAGCGCACGAAGACGCTCGTCTCCTTCGGCGACTGCGCGGTGACGTCCAACGTCCCGGGCATGCGGAACCCGATCGGCGTCGCGCCGTTGATGGATCGGGCCTACCGCGAGAACGTCACGCTGAATCCGCAGATGCCGACGAACGTCGTGCCGCCGCTCCTGCCGATGTCGAAGCCGGTCCACCGGGTCGTGAAGGTCGACGTCTTCCTGCCCGGCTGCCCGCCCGACGCCGACCTCATCTACACCATGCTCGATGACCTGCTGGCCGGTCGCGTCCCCGACGCCGCCGGGGCCCGGTTCGGTCGCTGACGGGGGAGCCGCCATGACCCGAACCATCGTCATCGATCCGGTCACCCGGATCGAGGGCCATTCCAAGATCACCATCCAGCTCGACGAGCGCGGTGAGGTTGCCGACGCCCACTTCCACGTCACCCAGTTTCGCGGCTTCGAGCGCATCACCCAGGGCCGGCCGGTCCACGAGATGCCGGCGCTCATGGCCCGCATCTGCGGGATCTGCCCGGTCAGCCACCTCGTCGCGTCGGCCAAGGCGGTCGACGACATCATGGCCGTCGAGCCGACGCCCACCGGCGCCGACCTGCGGCGGGTCATCAACCTGGGCCAGATCGTCCAGTCCAACGCCCTGTCGTTCTTCCACCTCTCGTCGCCGGACCTCCTCTTCGGGTTCGACGCCGATCCGGCGGTCCGCAACATCATCGGCGTGGCGCGCGCCAACCCGGGCCTCGCCCGGGACGGCATCGGGCTGCGCAAGTGGGGCCAGCAGATCATCGAGTGGGTGGCCGGCAAGCGGATCCACCCGGAGGGGATCGTCCCGGGCGGCGTTGCCTGGCCGCTGACCGCCGAGATCCGCGACCGGATCCTGGCCGGCGTCCCCGAGGCGATCGCCTCCGTCGAGCGCGCCATCGCCTGGTACAAGTCCGACATGATGCGCTGGGAGGAGGAGGCCGCCACGTTCGGCAACTTCCGCTCCGCGTTCATGGGCCTCGTCGACCGCGAGGGCAACGTCGACCACTACGGCGGCTGGCTCCGCGTGGTGGACGCCGACGGCAAGTTCCTCGCCGACCGGGTCGACCCGAAGCTCTTCAACGACTACATCGGCGAGGCCGTGGAGCCGTGGTCCTACCTCAAGTCGACCTACTGGAAGGCGATGGGGTACCCGGACGGCATCTACCGCGTCGGGCCGCTCGCGCGGCTCAACGTCGCCGACCGGACCGGCACGCCGCGCGCCGACGAGGAGCTCGAGAAGTTCCGCTGGCGCGTCGGCCGCGTCGCCGGCTCGTCCTTCCACTACCACTACGCGCGCCTCATCGACACGCTCCACGCGATCGAGAAGATCGAGGAGCTCCTCCGCGGCCCCGACATCCTCGACAAGCACGTGCGCTCCGTTCGCCGGCATCAACCGACGCGAGGGCATCGGCGTCTCCGAGGCGCCGCGGGGCACCCTGATGCACCACTACAAGGTGGACGACGACGGCATCGTCCAGTGGGCGAACCTCGTCATCGCCACGGGCCACAACAACATGGCGATGAACCGCGCCGTCCTCCAGGTGGCGCGCCACCACGTCAAGGGCGAGACGATCACGGAGCCGATGCTCAACCGGGTCGAGGCCGTGATCCGCTGCTACGACCCGTGCCTCTCCTGCTCGACCCACGCCCTGGGCCAGATGGCGCTCCAGATCCAGCTGCTGGCGCCCGACGGGAAGGTGCTGGACGAGCTGGCCCGCTGACGAGGCTCACGGCGTGACGGCCGGCGCGCCGTGACGGTCTGCGGGCCGTGACGTCGGCCGCCCGATCCGGCCAGGGTGCTCGTCATCGGGTACGGCAATGCGCTGCGCACCGACGACGGCGTCGGCTGGCACGCCGCGCGACTCCTTGCCGGGGACCCGCGCTTCGCCGATGTCGGCGTGGTGGCCCTGCACCAGCTGACGCCGGAGCTGGCGTTCGACCTGTCCCTCGCCTCGCTCGTCGTCCTGCTGGACGCGACCACGGAGACGCCGGCAGGCACCGTGACGGTGCGGTCGATCGCCGAGGCCGGGGCGACTGGCGGCGGGGATGCGGGGACGGGCGCGTGGCCGCGAGGTCGCGGCGAGGCTGCCGGCCTCCCGCCGGGCGCCTCGTCCCACCACGTCGACCCGGAGATCCTGGTCGTCCTGGCCCGGCAGCTCTACGGGCGTGCCCCGCAGGTCGTGGTGGTGAGCGTGGGGGTCAGCGAGATGGGCCTGGGTGAAGGGCTGACGCCAGCCGTCGAGGCGGCCCTTCCCGCGGTCGCGGACATCGTCGCGCGCCTCGTGGCGGAGCACGACGAGCCCGCAGGCGAAGAGACGCGCCGGCCCGCCTGACACACACGAGCCCGGCCGGGCGGGGCGCCTCGCACGACGTGCGGCCCGGCGGGTCCATGCCGCACGGCCCTGACACTCCGCCGGCGCAGCCCCCGAAACTGGCGGCATGAACGAGTCCGCCGCGCTGATCGCCGCCCTGAACACGTCATGGTTCGCATCAGGCTTGAGCGAGAAGGCCCAGGCACATCTGGCGGAGCTCGGTCGCCGCTTCACCGCGGAGCCGGGGACCGAGCTCTTCCGGGAAGGAGAGACGAGCGATACGTTCTGCATCCTGGTCCACGGTCGCATCGCGCTGCGCACGCTCGTCCCCGAGCGAGGCGATGTCACGATCCTGACCGTGGAGCCCGGTGACATCTACCTCTGGTCGGCTCTCGTGCCGCCCTACCGCGCCACGTCGTCCGGCACCGCCATCGAGCCCATCGAAGCGGTGGTCTTCGAGGGCGCCAGGCTCCGGGCCGCCCTTCGAGAGGACTGCGAGCTGGCCCAGGCCCTGTACCCGCGCATGCTCGTGGCGGTCGCCCGCCGCTTGTACGCGACGCGCCTCCAGATGCTGGATCTCTTCGCCTCCGAGCAGGTGAAGACATGGTGACCAGGACCGCACCCCTCCGGGGCCACCGGCCGGCCATCGAGGGACCGGCCTTCCTGGCCCGCCCGGACCTCCAGGTCCTCATCGATCTGCTCCGCGAGGATGGCCGCCGGGTCGTCGGCCCCACCGTCAGCGACGGCGCCATCATCTTCGACGAGATCACCTCCCTGGGCGACCTCCCCCAGGGAGTCGGCGACGAGCAGTCTCCCGGCCGCTACCGCCTGCGACGGCGCGGCGACGAGCGCCTCTTCGGCTACGTCGTCGGCCCAACCGCCTGGAAGAAGTGGACCTACCCCTCCTTCGTCCCGCTGACGCGGGCAACCAAGGACGGCCACAAGGTCACGTTCACCCCCGAGCCCATCGATGACCGCCCGGTCGCCTTCCTGGGCGCGCGTGCGTGCGACCTCGCGGCCATCGGCGTCCAGGACGGGGTCTTCACCGGCACGGCCTTCGTGGACCCCGACTACCTGGCTCGCCGAGCGCAGGTCTTCATCGTCGCCGTCCAGTGCACGACGGCCGCGTCAACGTGCTTCTGCACGTCGATGGGCACGGGACCCGAGGTCAGCGGGGGGCACGACATCGTCCTCACCGAGCTCGACACCGGCTTCCTGGTCGACGCCGATACGACAGCCGGCCAGGCTCTCATGGAGAAGCTCCCCCTGCGGCCCGCGACGGCCGCAGAGCAGTACGGCGCAGCGGCCACGGTCGCCGCCGTGCGGGCGCGGATCGGTGACCCGGTGCCCGCGTCCGGGCTCCACGACCGGCTCATGGCCCAGCTGGACCACCCGCAATGGGCGCAGGTCGCGGAGCGCTGCATCACGTGCGGCAACTGCACCCTGGCCTGCCCGACCTGCTTCTGCACGACGCTGTCCCAGGTCACCGACCTGGCGGGCCGGGATGCCGTGACGTCGCGCAGCTGGGACAGCTGCTTCAGCCCCGGCTTCGCCAAGGTCGCCGGCGGCAGCTTCCGCTCACGCCCCCGTGATCGCTACCGCCAGTGGCTCACGCACAAGTTCGCCACGTGGTGGGACCAGTTCGGCAGCTCCGGCTGCGTGGGCTGTGGCCGCTGCATCACCTGGTGCCCGGTCGGCATCGACGTCCGCGACGAGCTCAACACCATCGCACCCGCCGTCCCGCTGGTCCCCGAGACGCCGATCGTCGAGCCGGTGGCGGCCACCCCGAACGACTTCGTCACGGCCCGTGTCGTCGCCTCCCGCCAGGAGACGGTGGACACGACCACGATCTCGCTGACGGGCACCGACCCCGCCTTCGCCCAGGGGAGCACCGGCCAGTTCGCGATGGTCGCGTTGCCGGGCTTCCCGCCGCTCCCGATCTCGATCAGCCGCTTCCTGCCCGACGGGATCGAGCTGACCATCCGCGGCGCCGGCCCCGCCACCAAGGCGATGTGCGCCCTGCAGATCGGCGAGCAGCTGGGCCTGCGGGGCCCGCTCGGCAACAACTGGCCGCTCGATCGCGCGGTCGGGCGCGACCTCGTGATCGTCACCGGCGGCATCGGCCTCGCGCCGCTCCGGCCGGTGCTTCACGCGATCGTGGGCGACCGGCGCCGGTTCGGCGACGTGAAGCTCTTCTATGGCGCCCGCACCCCGGCCGACCTCCTGTACCGCGACGAGCTCGAGCGCTGGGGCAGCAGGGACGGCATCGACGTGAGCCTCACCGTCGACCGCGCCGGCCCGGAATGGTCCGGTCGCGTCGGCATCGTCACTCACCTCTTCGACCAGGGCGCCTGGGACGGTGCCAACACGATCGCCTTCGTCTGCGGGCCCGAGCGGATGATGCAGGCCACCTCCACGACCCTGGCGGGCCGGGGGGTCCCCGCCTCCCGCATCTACGTGACGCTGGAGCGCCACATGGAGTGCGGAATCGGCCTGTGCGGGCATTGCCAGATGGGTCAGTACTTCGTCTGCCGCGACGGTCCGGTCTTCTCGATCGGGCAGCTCGGCGACATCTTCGGCCGGGAGGGAATCTGATGGCGTCGAATGCTCCCGTGACCGCACGGCCCCGCGTCGGCGTCGTCAAGTTCGCGTCGTGCGACGGGTGCCAGCTGACGCTCCTCGACCTCGAGGACGAGCTGCTTGCCGTCGTCGACCACTTCGAGATCGTGGACTTCCCGGAGGCGACTTCGTCGCGCTCGCCGGGACCCTACGACGTCCTCTTCGTCGAGGGCTCCGTGTCGGAGCCGGCGCACCTCGAGCGGATCGTGGAGCTCCGGAAGCAGACGCGGCACCTCGTCACGATCGGCGCCTGCGCCACCGCCGGCGGCATCCAGGCGCTGCGCAACTGGGCAGACCACGACGCGTTCCGGGCCGCTGTCTACACCAACCCGGAGTGGATCCACTCGCTGGCCCGCTCCACCCCCATCGCCGAGCACGTCACGGTGGACTTCGAGCTCCGCGGCTGCCCGATCGATCCGGGCCAGCTCGTGGAGCTCCTGACGGCCCTCACGACGGGGCGCCGCCCGCAGCTCCACGACGAGGCGGTGTGCATGGAGTGCAAGCGCCGCGACGTGGTCTGCGTGATGGTCAGCAAGGGGATCCCCTGCCTCGGGCAGGTGACCCAGACGGGATGCGGGGCGATCTGCCCGCGCTTCGGCCGCGGCTGCTACGGCTGCTTCGGCCCGCGCGAGCAGGCGAACGCGGCCGGGCTCACCCGCCACCTCCAGATGGCCGGCGACCGGCCGCGCGAGGAGGTGGGCCGGCTCTTCGCCGGGTTCACCGCGTACAGCGAGCCGTTCCGGAGCATGGTCACCGAGCTCGGGGGCACGCGGACCGGGCGGACCGGGCGGACCGGCGGCGGTCCCGACGCGGCAGCCAAGACGGGAGGCAAGCCATGAGCACGGCCACGAAGAAGGTCGTGGACGAGCGCCTGTACGAGGTCGGCGAGCTCACCCGCGTCGAAGGTGAAGGCTCGCTGCGCCTTCGCGTGCGCGACGGCGAGGTCGTGGAGGCGCGCCTGGGGATCTTCGAGACCCCGCGCTACTTCGAGCAGCTGGTCGTCGGCCGGACTCCCGACGAGGTGATCGACATGGTGGCCCGCATCTGCGGGATCTGCCCGGTCGCCTACCAGATGAGCGCGTCGCACGCGTTCGAGGACCTCTTCGGCGTCCACATCGACCCGTCCTCGCGCGCCCTGCGCCGGCTCTTCTACTGCGGCGAGTGGATCGAGAGCCACGCCCTCCACATCTACCTCCTCCATGCCCCGGACTTCCTGGGCTATCCCAGCGCGATCCACATGGCAGCCGACCATCGGCCGCTCGTGGAGCAGGCGCTGCGCATGAAGAAGGCCGGCAACCAGCTGGTCACGATCCTCGGCGGCCGGCCCAT
The DNA here is from genome assembly GCA_963739365.1 of uncultured Chloroflexia bacterium. GTDB lineage: Bacteria > Chloroflexota > Limnocylindria > Limnocylindrales > CSP1-4 > CTSoil-043. The sequence goes on from CAVUAG010000022.1 coordinate 18,890, forward strand.
CCACCCGGTGAGCGTCCGCGTCGGCGGCTGGAGCCACGCTCCGCGGGTCGCCGAGCTCCGGGATCACCGCCCGGCACTGGAGGAAGGCCTGGCCTTCGCCCAGGAGACGGTGAAGATCGTCGCCGGCTTCACGATGCCGGCGTTCGCCCGCGAGCCGCGGGTCGTCAGCCTGCGCCACGCGGCCGAGTACCCCTTCAGCGACGGCCGGATCGTCTCGTCGGATGGGATCGACCTGGCGCCGTCGGCCTGGCGGGATGCCTTCCAGGAGATCCAGGTGGAAGGGTCGAACGCCCTTCACGCCCGCTCGCTCGACGGCAAGGGACCGTACCTTGTCGGGCCGGCTGCCCGCGTCGCGCTCGCCGGCGACCAGCTCCACCCCCTCGCCAAGGAGGCGCTGGCTGCCTCCGGCTACGCCAAGCTGATCCGGACGAACATCTACGCGTCGATCGTCGCCCGGGCCGTGGAGCTGGTCCACGCCTTCGCCGAGGCGATCGACGTCATCGACGCCTACCGTCCACCTTCCCAGGCGCTGGTCCCGTGGCAGAGCCGGCCGGGCGTCGCGGCCTGGGCGACGGAGGCGCCGCGCGGCCTTCTCTTCCACCGTTACGAGGTGGACGAGGCCGGCCGGATCAAGTCGGCCCAGATCGTCCCTCCCACCAGCCAGAACCAGGCCGCCATCGAGGCCGACCTCGTGGTCGCCGCGAAGGAGGTCCTGGAGATGCCGCACGAGGCGGCGACCATCCGCCTCGAGCAGATGATCCGCAGCTACGACCCGTGCATCAGCTGCGCGACGCACTTCCTCGATCTCACCATCGAGGAGGCGTGACGGCGCACCCATCCCGGGCACCCCGGCCCGCCGTCGGCGGCGCAGCCCGGTGACCGACCGGGTGCCTCCGGCGACCGGGCCTGGTGTCCGTCCTGGTGTGCGGCGAGCCCACCCGGGGCGACGACGCGCGCGGGGTTCGCCGCCGTCGAGCTGCTCCCGGCCGATGTGCGCGCGCGCGCCGAGATCCGGGAGGTCGGCCGGCTCGACGTGCTGCTCCTGCTGGACCTCCCGGCCGAGGAGGCGTGCGTCGTCGTCGACGCGGTGGCGGGCATCGAACCCGGCGAGGTCTGGGTCCGGCCCTTGCCGGCGCTCGTCGACCGCGCGCGGGCGCTGGCGGACGCGGGGCGGGCGCCCGAGCCCCGTTCCTCGCACGAGCTTCCGCTCGAGCAGGTGCTGGCGCTCGCGGCAACGATGCGCGACGCGCCGCCGGCCGGCACCTTCGTGGGGATCGGCGGTTCCTGCTGGGACGTCGGCACGCCGCTGACGGAGGCCGTCGTCGCGGGCCTGCCCGAGTTCGCCGCGGCCATTGCCGCGGCCATCGAGGCTCACGCCCGGGGACGCTGAGGCGCGCCCTTCGCCGAGGCTACTCCGGGTAGAGCTCGCCGATCGTGGCGGCATCGAGCCAGGCCGGCTCGATGAGCAGCTGGGCCTGGACGGGCTTGCCGGCAATCAGGTCCAGGATGGCCGGCACGATCGTGGCGCCGTACCGCTCCGGGAAGTAGGCCGCGTCGCCGAGATAGTGCTCGTTCGTGCGGATCAGGTCGCGCGAGGGCTTCTCGCCGCCCTGCCCGGAGACCCAGACGTCACCCTCGCGGCCGGCGGCCTGGGCCGCGGCCAGGGCGCCGCGCGCGGCGTCGCCGTTGACCCCCACCACGATGATCTTCGTCTTGCCGGCCAGGGTGGCCAGGACGTCGGTCATCGCCGCCTTCGCCAGCGCCTCCGTGTCGATGGCCCCGCCGATCTGCTCGTTCGTGATGGGGCAGACGGCGGAGAAGCCCTGGCGGTAGCCTTCCATCCGCATCTGGCTCTTCTTCGCCGCGACCACGGACTCGAACGAGACGTAGGCGTCGTAGGTGCAGCTCCAGCGCTCCTTCACCCACTCCCCCACCGCGCGGCCGGCGATCTGGCCGGCCCGCAGGTCGTCCGCGCCGACGAGCGTCTTGGCGCAGGGATCCTGGGCAAACTCGACGGCGAGGACGGGCACGCCGGTCGGGGCCATGGTCGCAGACGGCGACCGGGTCGGCCAGCGTCCCCTGGAACTGGATGATCCCCTTGACGCCGGCGGCCGAGAGCTCCTTCATGCAGTCGGGGACCCGCTTCAGGTCCAGGTTGGCGTCGCACTCCACGAGCTCCGCGCCGGCGAGGGTCGCCTGCGCCCGGATCCCCTTCGAGATCTCGGCGACGAACGGGACCAGCTCGCCATAGGAGAGGTAGCCGAGCTTGACCCCCGCACCTGCTCCCTCGGCAACACCGTCATACGGGTTGGCGGATGGGGTCGGCGTCGGGGCGAGGGTCGGCGTGGGCGATGCCTCGTTGGCCGCCCCCGGCACGCAGGCGACCGCCGCCATCGCGGCGACCGCGAGGAGCGCGACGAGGCGGCCGGCGCGAATCGACGACGACGGGCGCGGGTGGAGCACGGGTGATCCTCCGGTGGAGCAGGGTCGGGGCCGGCGGCGGGGCCGCCCGGGAGCGGGTGCGTTGCCGGTCAGGGCAAGGATACGGGATCGCCGATCGAGGGTCTGCCGGGGTCTCGGCGGCGCGGCAGCTCCTCGACCTCGGCCAGGACGGCGTTGACGGGCGCCAGGCGGGCGTGCAGCTCTTCGTACTCCGGGGCGAGCCGGTCGTAGACAGCCTGCGCCGCGGGATCGGGACCGAGCCGCTCGGCCACGCGGACGAGGGCCTCGATCCCGGCTCGCGCGTCGGGCACCAGCCCGATGCCCACCGCCGCGAGGACCGCGGCGCCGGTCACCGACGCCTCGGCGACGCGGGGAACCGCAACCTCGACGCCCACCACGTCGGCCTTCACCTGGTTCCAGAGCCGGCTGGCCGCTGTCCCCCCGGTGACCCGCAGCTCGCGGAACGGGAGGCCGGCCGCGACGGCAGGAGCGGCGACGTGGCGGAGCGCGAAGGCGGCAGCCTCCAGGACGGCCCGCACGAGGTGCGCGCGCCGGTGGCGGAGCGTGAGGCCGACGAACGCCCCGCGGGCAGCCGGATCGTGGAGCGGCCAGCGCTCACCCGCGAGGTAGGGCAGGAAGAGAAGGCCGCCGGCACCGGCGGGAGCGGTTGCCGCCTCCGCGAGCAGGTCCGCGAGCGGAGTCGACCCCTCGAGCAGAGCGCCGGCCAGCCAGTCGAGCGCCTTGCCCGTGCCGGCCATCGCACCGCCGACGTAGTGGAGGCCGGGCAGGGGCGCGGGGCCCGTCCAGAGCGGCGGCACCGCGACGGGGCCCTCGACGTAGAGGCCGAAGCCACCCGACGTCCCGCCCGTGTCGATGGCCTGCCCGGGCCTCGTGAGCCCGGCGCCCAGGAACGTGGCGATCGCGTCGTTGGCGCCCGCCACCACCGGCAGGTCGAGCGGGAGGCCCAGCTCGGCTGCCGGCCCTGACCGGAGCCTGCCGACGACCGTGCCGGCCCGCGCCGCGGGCGGAGCCATCCGCTCGTCGAGCCCCGCAGCCCGCGCCTCCGCGACGGTGATCGCCTCGACCGGATCCTGGAGCGACGCCGCCGCCACGCCCGTCATCCGGAACGCCAGGTGGTCCCACGCCGCGAGGAGCCAGGCGGCATCCTCGACCACCTCGGGCCGGAGCGTTGCGAGCAGGAGCGCCCGCCCGAGCAGGCCGACCACCCAGCCTCCGCGACCGATCGTCGCGGCTGCGGCGGCCGTCTCACGGGCGGCGCGCCGGTCCAGCCACGTGATCGCCGGCGCCAGGGCGCGCCCGTCGGCCGCCGTGGCAACGAGGGTGGGGCCCTGGCCCACGACGCAGATGGCCAGCGGGGCGGCCGGGCCGTCGCTCGCGGCCTGGGCCAGGGCGATGCCAAGCCCGCGAACGAGGGCGGTCCACCAGGCCTCGGCGTCCTGCTCTGCGCGGCCGGGCGTACCGTCGAGGAGCAGGGGGTACGGGACCCGGGCGAATCCACGCAGGCGCCCGTCCGGGGAGAGGACGCCCGCCTTGAGAGCGGAGGTCCCGAGGTCGACGGCGACGAGGACGCGGGGATCAGCAGTCACGGGCGCGATCGTAGGTGACCCTAGGGCAACTTGCCGGGATCGAGGATCCCGAGCGGATCGAGGGCCGCCTCGATGGCGCGCATCACGCGCACGCATCGGGCCTGCGTGTCGCCTCGAGCCCGGGGCGGTCACGAGGCGGACGGCGCCTCCTACCGTTCGCCCGTCCGGCGTCCGACCACCCACCACGCGACGGGGAATGCGATCCCGGCGAGGGCGAGCTTGAGCAGGTCGCCGAAGACGAACGGAGCGAAGCCCTTGTCGATGGCCGTCCCGAGGTCGAAGCCGGTCGCGACCATCAGCCACGGGATCCCGACCATGTAGATCAGGAGGTTGCCGATGATCATCGCCACGACCGCCCCGCCGACGTGGCGGTCCCAGCCCAGCTCGGCCAGCCGGCCCACGACCGCGCCCGCCAGCAGGAAGCCCAGCAGGTAGCCGCCGGTGGCGCCGAGAACCCAGCGCCCGTCCTCCCGGCCGAGGAAGGTGTCGAGCCCGGAGGCTTGGCCGGCGTAGACGGGAAGGAGGAGCCCGACGGCCAGGTAGAGGGCCACCGCGAGGAAGCCGCGCCGCAGGCCCAGCGCGCCACCGACCAGGAGAACGGCGAAGGTCTGGGCAGTGATCGGCACGGGCGAGATGGGCAGCGTGACGCGGACCTCACCCGGGAGCACGATCGTCTGGCCCCCCAGGACGACCTGGAGGTTCGCCGTCAGGGCGATGAGGAGCGCGCCGGCCACGACCAGGGCGATGTGGCGCGCTCGCGCGCTGAGCCGCTCGCCCAGGGCGACCGGGACCAGGAAATCACCGATGGTGATCCCGCGCTCGGCAGCGGGCAGCCGGTTGAGACGCTCGGTCGCGAGGGACATCGAGGGGCATACTCCCGTGGGGGGCCCGCGGCCACCGTGCGCAGAGTCTACCAGCGCGCGGGTCAGTCCCGGCCGAGCGCCCCCACGATCTCGACCCGCGACGCCAGGTGGGCCGGGTAGAGCGCCGCGACGACCGCCAGCACGATCCCGCCACCGAGCGCTGCCGCGGCAGCCGCCCAGGGCGCCTGGTAGGGCACCCCGGCACCCCCGGCGAGCTGCACCAGCACCGCGCCCGTGGCGAGGCCCGCCAGGGCTCCCAGGAGCGCGCCGACGAGGCCCAGGATCGCGGCCTCGAGCACGATGAGCCGCCATGTCTGCCGGCGCGTCAGGCCCGTGGCCCGCAGGACGGCGAGCTCCCGGACGCGCTCGAGGACGTTCATCGCGAGCGTGTTGACGATGCCCAGGGCGGCCACGAGCAGGGCGACGGCCGCGAGGGCGGCGAACAGGAGGGCGCGCCGGTCGATCGAGGCGCCGATCGCCCCGGCCGCGTCGGCCAGCGATGCCGGCTCGAGGGCGTAGGCCCGGGCGGTCTCCTCGACGGCCGGCCGCGCGGCGGCCTCCTGGCCCGGCTCGAACTGGACCGCGAACGCGTCGGCACCCAGGACGCCCAGGCGCCCCGTCGCGTCCGACCACCCGACGAGGGTCGCCTCCGCGACGGTGCCCGGGATCGTGTGCTCGGCGATCCCGACGACCTCCAGCTCCAGGGGCCCGGTACCCGACACGAGCGCGAGCTGAGATCCCACCACGAGCCCGTTCCGCTCCGCCTCGCTGCGGGGCACGATGGCCGCGCCGCCGGCGTCGAGCGCCGCGAGCGCGGACCCGGGGTCGCCCGCGACGAAGGTCAGACCGCCGTCCGCCGCGAGGTCGGCGCCGACGACGGCCGCGGCGTCGGTCCGCGCCCCGTCGACGGCCAGGGAGAAGCGGGCCATGGGGCTCACCAGGGCGACGCCGGGCAATGCCGCGATCTCGGTGGCGGCGGGCTCGTCCGCGGCGACGGGGCGGATCGAGGTGAGCAGGAGCTGGCCGGGCACCACGTCGACGAGCCAGCTCGTCGCCGCCTGGCGCGTCGAACCGGCCACGCCGGCGAGAGCCACGAGAACGGCGATCGCGACCGCCAGGGCGCCCACCGTGAGCGCCGTCCGGCTCCGGTCGCGGGTCAGGGCGCCGCGCGTGAGACGCGCCTCCGCGGGCAGGAAGGGCGCCGCTGCGAGCCCCGCGAGACGGCCGAGCGGCCCGGCCACGAAGGGGGCGGCGAGCGTGATGCCGAGCAGGAGGGCAAAGACGGCCAGCGGGCGCACGAGGCCGCTGCGGCCGGCGGCGGCGCCGGGCCACAGGAGGAGCCCCACGAGGCCGACCACGGCGAAGACGAGCAGCAGCCAGCGCAGCCGCGCCCGCAGGATGGCCCCCTGGTCGAGGCGAAGGCGCAGGGCCGCAACCGGGGAGATCCGGCCGGCCCGGAGGGCGGGCTCGACCGCCGCCGCGGCGGTCACGACGAACCCCAGGGTCGCTCCGAGCAGCAGGGCGCCGGACGGGACCGTCAGCTCGGCGAGGGCGGTGCCGGAGCCCGCCAGGACCGCCACGGCCGCCGCCGCCAGCGCGATGCCGACCAGCACCCCGACGGCAACGCCGACGACGCCGAGGTGGGCGGCCGAGACCAGGACCATCTGGGTCACCTGCCGGCGGGTCATGCCGGCCGCCCGCAGCAGGCCCACGTCACGCGCCCGCTCGGCGACCGTCATCGACAGCGTGTTGAAGATGAGGAACGCGCCCCCGAAGAGGGCCACGGCCGCCACGAGAGCGATCGTCGCCCGGATCTCGGCCGTGGCCGCTTCGAGCGCGGCGGCGAGGTCGGAGGGCGTGGTCAGCGTGTACGGCTCGACGGTCAGCCGCTGCTCGAGCTCGGCGGTCACGGCGGCCGTGTCCGCCCCCTCCGCGACGAGGACGTCGACCGCCGTCACCCGGTCGGTCGCGAAGAGGTGCTGCGCGGCTTCGAGGGCCACGACCACCGACCGCCGGGCGGGGTCCGGGTCGGCCGGGGTGGGGGCGAGGACGCCCACGACCCGGAAGACGACGGGATCCACGGCAGGATCCCCGAGGAGCGTGATCGTGGAGCCGACGCCGAGCCCATCCTCGCGAGCCAGCTCGGCGGAGACGAGGGCACCGTCATCGTCACCGGTGCCCAGCGGCGCGCCCGCGGCCAGGCGGCGGTCGTGGACGGCCGGGATCTGCCGCCCGGGCGATGCCGACCACGGTGACCGGCGCCGGCAGCGTTGCCGATGCCCCGCTGGCGAGGGGATAGGTCCGGCGCTGGAGGCTCGGTGCGACCGTCGCGACGCCCGGTGTCGTGGCCACGACCGTCACGCTCTCGGACGACAGGCCCTGCTCCTCGAACGCGGCGACGCGCACGTCGGCCCGACCGATGATGTCGGCGACACTCCGGTCCACCGCGGCGTCGAGGGCGGCGTTGAGGATCAGGCCCGCGACGAGCACGCCGGTCCCGAGCGCAATCCCGATCACGGTCAGGACGGTGCGGACGGGCCGGGCGAGCAGGCTCCGTCGGGCCAGCGCGTTCGCGGCGCGCACGGGTCAGAGCCCCAGCGTGGCGAGGCGAACGATCAGCGGACCCGCGGCGTGGTCCTCGCGGCGCCCGAGCGCGATCTCGTCGAGGACGGTGCCGTCGCGCAGGACGAGGACCCGGTCGGCATAGGCCGCGGCCTTCGCGTCGTGGGTGACGAGGACGACGGTCTGGCCGCGCTCGGCGCACAGGCGCCAGAGCATGTCCAGGATCTCGGTCCCGGTCGCGTAGTCCAGGTTGCCGGTCGGCTCGTCGGCGAGCAGGAGGGCCGGACGATGGACGAGGGCTCGGGCGAGCGCCACGCGCTGCTGCTCGCCGGCGGACAGCTCGTCCGGGCGGTGGCGATCCTTGCCCGTGAGGTCAACCGCCGCGAGCACCTCCGCGATCGCGGCCGACTCGTCCCGGCCCTTGGGGTCCCGGCCGGCCACGATGAAGGGCAGGCCCACGTTCTCGCGCACCGACAGGATCGGGACGAGGTTGAAGAACTGGAAGACGAAGCCGGTCTTGGCCCTGCGGAGCTTCGTCGCCGCGTCGTCGCCGAGCCGGCTCACGACCTCGCCGTCGAGCACGACCTCGCCGGAGGTGGGGCGGTCCAGGCCGCCCAGCAGGTGGAGAAGCGTGCTCTTGCCCGGAGCCCGACGGCCCCATCACGGCCACGAACTCGCCCGGCTCCACGGACAGCGAGACGCCGCGAACCGCGTCCACGTCGGTCCCGCCCATCCGGTGACTCCGGGTGAGGTCGCGCGCCTCGAGGATCGGCGGCATCAGGCGGGTCCTCCGGTCGGGGCGGTGCAGGCACGCACCGCGGCGGGGCGAGTGTAGCGCCGGCCCTGGTCGCGGACGACCGCCGGCGAGGCGGCCGCCGTCACGCGCCGAACAGGAAGTGGAGGATGAGGCCGCCCAGCCCGCCCAGGCCGGCCAGGCCGTCGAAGAGGCCCGCTGCCGGCGCGACCACGCCGACCGGATCGGCGATGCGGTACGACTGGCCCGGGGGCGGACCGCCGCCGCTCTGTCCTCCGGCGCCATTCGTCGCCCCGTTCGGATCGCCCTGCGACCCGCCGTTGGCGTTGCCGTTGCCGCCGGGTCCGATCCCGAGGCCGCGCGGGGCATCGTCGTCCGGCTCATCGCGGTTCGGCAGGTCCGCGCTGCGGGAGGCGACGGGTGTTGGGGTCGGCTCCGGGGTCGGCACGGGCGTGGGCGCGGGCGTGGGCGCGGGCGTGGCGACGGGCTTCGCGATCGGGCGCGGCGTCGGCTCGGGCGTGGCTGCCGGCTCGGGCGTCGGGCGGGGCGTGGGGCGCGGCGTCGCGCGAGGTGTCGGCCGTGGCGTCGGCGCGACCGTCGGCGTCGGGACCGGCGTTGGCGTCGGCTGGGCCGCGAGCGTCGGCGTCGGCGTCGGCGTCGGGGTCGGCGTCGGGGTCGGGGTCGGCTTGGGCGTGGGGACGGGGGTCGGTTTCGGGGTGGGCTTGGGAGTCGGCTTGGGTGTGGGGGCAGGAGCGGCCGCGCACGACTGCACGAAGAGGACCGTGAACATCCGCTTCTCGGTGCCGCCCTGGTACGCGCCGATCCCGATCCTGTCCCAGGTCTTGCCCATGATGTTCGCCCGGTGCCCGGACGAGTTCATGAACATCGACTGGACGCCCTGCGCGGCGGTCGCGTCGTCGGCCGTGATCCAGCCGATGTTCTCGCCCGCCACCTTGAAGCAGTACCCCCTGGCCTGGATGATGTCGAACACGTTGGTGCCGCCGGGGATGTCGTGGCTGAAGTAGTCGCGCACGATCATGTCCTTGCTGCGCCCGCGGGCGATCGAGGTCAAGGTCGAATCGACGACGAGGGCGGGCAGCCCGGCACTGGCGCGGGCCTGGTTGGTCAGCTGGACCAGCTCGGCCTCCGCGGCGGCGCTGTACGTGTTGGGCGTCCAGGCGGCGACGGGCGCCGGCGCGGCGAAGATGCCCACCGTGGTCGCCAGGAAGGCGGCAGCGACGAGCACGCGCAAGGCGGCCGAGCGGCGTCCGCAGATGGATCGGGGGCGTCACACCCGGACCGTACCGCCGGGCCCCTCGCCAGTCCGTCGCGCGATGGTCCCGGGAAGGGGCCGGACGGTAGTCCCGGTCGGTCAGCCAGCGGGCTCTTCTGCCAGGTTGGGACCCAGGATGCGGGCAGCGTCCGCGACCGGGATCCCGGCCCGCGCTGCGTAGTCCTCCAGCTGGTCGCGGCCGATCCGCCCGACGCCGAAGTAGGCGCTCTGGGGATGCCAGAAGTAGTACCCGGAGACCGACGCCCCCGGCAGCATGGCCCAGGATTCCGTCAGCCTGATCCCTGCCCGGGCCTCCGCCTCGAGGAGCGCGAAGAGCGTCCGCTTCTCGGTGTGGTCGGGGCAGGCCGGATAGCCGGGGGCTGGCCGGATCCCCTGGTAGCGCTCCGCCACGAGCTCCGCGTTGGAGAGCGCCTCGCCGGGCGCGTATCCCCACAGCTCCTGTCGGACCCGTTCGTGGAGTCGTTCCGCGAAGGCCTCGGCCAGCCGGTCGGCGAGCGCCTTGGCGAGGATCGCCGAGTAGTCGTCGTGGCTGCGCCTCGAAGTGCGCGACGAGCGTGTCGAGGCCGTGGCCTGCTGTCACGGCAAATGCCCCCACGAAGTCGAGCGCGCCGCTCGCGACAGGGGCGACGAAGTCGGCGAGCGCGAGGTTCGGCCGGCCGTCGCGCTTCGCCATCTGCTGGCGGAGTGTCCGGAACGTCGCCCGCGGCTCGGTTCGCCCGTCGTCGCGCCAGATGACGATGTCGTCACCAACGGCATTCGCCGGCCAGAAGCCGACCGCGGCGTCGGCGCGGAGGTCCCCGGTCGCCACGATCCGCTCGAGGAGTGCGACGGCGTCGCGGTGGAGGTCGCGGGCGGCGACTCCCACGGTCGGGTCGTCGAGGATCGCCGGGTAGGCGCCGCGAAGCTCCCAGGTCGTGAAGAACGGCGTCCAGTCGATCCGGTCGACGAGCTCCGCCAGCGGGTAGTCCCGGAACGTGCGGACACCCACGAACGACGGCGTGGGAGGCGCGACGCCGGCCCAGTCGAGGCGGAGCCGGTTGGCCCGCGCCTCGGCCAGGGTGAGCCTGCGCTCGCCGGCCCGGCGGTCGCCCCGCTCGCGGCGCACGGCCTCGTACTCGTCCCGGACCTCGGCAGCGTAGGCCTCGCGGCGCGCAGGGTCCAGGAGGGCGCGGACCACGCCCACCGCCCGCGAGGCGTCGGTCACGTGGATCACGGGGCCCGAGTACGCCGGTGCGATCTTGACCGCCGTATGGGCTCGGGACGTGGTCGCCCCCCCGATGAGGAGCGGGATCGTGAACCCCTCGCGCTCCATCTCCGAGGCGACGTGGACCATCTCGTCGAGGGACGGCGTGATGAGCCCCGACAGCCCCACGAAGTCCGCGCCGATCTCGCGGGCGCGCTCGAGGATCCGCGCCGCCGGCACCATGACGCCGAGGTCGACGACCTCGTAGTCGTTGCAGCCGAGCACGACGCCGACGATGTTCTTCCCGATGTCGTGCACGTCGCCCTTCACGGTCGCCGTCACGAGCGTCCCGGCCTTGCGCGCGGTTCCCTCGCGCTCGGCCTCGAGGAACGGGACCAGGTGGGCGACGGCCTTCTTCATGACGCGGGCGCTCTTCACCACCTGGGGCAGGAACATGCGTCCGGCGCCGAACAGGTCGCCCACGACGTTCATCCCGGCCATCAGCGGACCCTCGATGACCGCGAGCGGACGGCCCATGGTCAGCCGGGCCTCTTCCGTGTCCTCCACGATCCAGGCGTCGATCCCCTCGACGAGGGCGTGCGTGAGCCGTTCCTCCACCGGCAGCTCCCGCCAGGCCAGGTCCTCGGCCGCCCGCTCCATCCCGCCCATGGCGGCGTAGCGCACGGCGATCTCGGTGAGCCGCTCCGTGGCGTCCGGCCGCCGGTCCAGGACGGCGTCCTCGACGCGTTCGCGGAGCTCCGGGTCGATGTCGTCGTAGACCGGCAGGACGCCGGCGTTGACGATCGCCATGTCGAGACCGGCCCGGATGGCGTGGTAGAGGAAGACGGCGTGGATCGCCTCGCGGACGCGGTCGTTGCCGCGGAAGGCGAACGAGACATTGGAGACGCCACCCGAGGTTCGAGCGCCCGGCAGCTCGGCCTTGAGACGGCGGACGGCCTCGAAGAAGGCGATCGCGTAGCGGTTGTGCTCCTCGATGCCGGTGGCGATGGCGAAGATGTTCGGGTCGAGGATGATGTCCTCGGGGGCGAAGCCGACGACCTCCGTGAGGAGGCGATACGCCCGCCTGCAGACCTCCACGCGCCGCTCCACGCTGTCGGCCTGGCCCAGCTCGTCGAACGCCATGACGACGACCGCGGCGCCGTAGGCCCGGCAGAGCCGGGCCTGGCGCAGGAACTCCGCCTCGCCCTCCTTGAGCGAGATGGAGTTCACGACCCCGCGTCCCTGGAGCTGGCGCAGGCCCGCCTCCAGGACCGCCCACCTCGAGCTGTCGACCATCACCGGGACGGTCGCGATGTCGGGCTCGACGGCGATCCGGCGCAGGAAGCGGGTCATGGCGGCGACCCCGTCGAGCATCGCCTCGTCCATGTTCACGTCGATGAGCTGGGCGCCGTTCGCCACCTGCTCGCGCGCGATGGCGACCGCCTCGTCCTCGCGGCCCTCGGCGATGAGGCGGGCGAACTTCCGCGAGCCGGTGACGTTCGTGCGCTCGCCGATGTTCACGAACGCGTTGCCGGGGGGAGGGATCACGACCGGAACCAGCCCGGCCAGCCTCGTGGCGGGCGCAATCGCCGGGACGGCTCGCGGCGGGAGCCCGGCGACCGCCTCGGCAATCGCCGCCACGTGTGCCGGCGTCGTTCCGCAGCAGCCACCGGCCACGTTCAGCAGCCCGTGCTCGGCCCACTCCCGCATCGCCGCCGCCATTGCCGTGGGCGTCTCGTCGTAGCCGCCGAGCTCGTTCGGCAGGCCGGCGTTGGGGTACGCCGACACCGGGCAGTCGGCGATCCGGCCCAGGACGTCGAGGTGCTCGCGGAGCTGCGCCGGCCCGAGGGCGCAGTTCAGGCCGACGACCACCGGGTCGGCATGGCGGATGCTGTGCCAGAACGCCTCGACGGTCTGGCCGGAGAGCGTCCGTCCCGAAGCGTCGACGATCGTCCCGGAGATCACCAGCGGCACCGGGACGCCCAGCTCCTCGGCCACCGAGTGGACCGCGAAGATGGCGGCTTTCGCGTTGAGCGTGTCGAAGACCGTCTCGACGAGCAGCAGGTCGGCGCCGCCCTCGAGCAGCCCCGCCGCAGCCTCGCGGTAGGCCTCCTCGAGGTCCTCCCATGTGACGTTGCGGGCGGCGGGGTCGTCGACGTCGGGCGAGAGGGAGGCGGTCCGGTTCGTGGGCCCCAGCGATCCCGCGACGAAGCGGGGACGGCCGGGCACGGCACGCTCGGCGTCGTCTGCGGCCGCTCGGGCCAGGCGGGCCGCCGCCACGTTGACCTCGCGGACGACGGAGGGCGGGAGTGCGTAGTCAGCCTGCGCGATGCGCGTTGCCGTGAAGGAGTTCGTGCTGATGATGTCCGCACCGGCGGCGAGGTACGCGGCGTGGACCTCGCGGACGGCGTCGGGCTGGGTGAGGCACAGGAGGTCGTTGTTCCCGCGCAGGTCGCGCGGATGGCCGGCGAACCGGGTGCCCCGGAAGTCCGCCTCGACGAAGCGGTGTGCCTGGAGGAGCGTCCCCATCGCCCCATCCAGCACGAGGATCCGGGCCGCGAGCTCTCCGGGCAGCCTCCCCAGTCGCGCGAGGCGGGCCGGCGCGGCCGGCGCGTTCACCCGACCGCCCCCGCCGCATGTCGCTCCCTGATCGCGCGGACCAGGCCGGCGCACTGCTCGTAGCGCCCGAAGCTGGGCATGATGTACGTGCCGGCCACCTCGTCCTCCACGGCAGCGAGGAGCGCGTCGGCCATCTCGATCCCCACCTCCGAGGCCCGCTCACCCGCCGCGCGCATCGCCGCCCGAGCCTCGTCCGGGATCATGATGCCGGGGACCTCGTGATGGAGGAACTCGGCGTGACGCGTCGAGACGAGGGGCAGGACGCCCAGGAGGAGGGGCACCGGGAAGCCGCCCGGCCCGAAGCGGCGGCGCGCCTCGGCGAGCATCGCCTCCACCTGGGCCACGGAGTAGAGCGGCTGAGTCATGACGAGGTGGGCGCCGGCGGCGAGCTTGCGCTCGAGGCGGTCCCACTCGGTCGTCGCGTCGGCGGCCGTCGGGTCAAGGGCACAGGCGATCGTGAAGCCTGCGCGCTGGCCGATCGGCGAGCCGGCCTGGTCCTCGCCGCGGTTCAGGCGCGAGAGCACCTCCACGAGGCCGATGGAATCGACGTCCCAGACGCCCGTCCCCGTTGGGTAGTCGCCGACCCGCGGCGGGTCCCCGGTGAGGGCGAGGATGTTGCGGACCCCCAGCGCGTGCGCGCCCAGGAGCTCCGACTCGAGGGCCATGAGGTTCCTGTCGCGCGTCGTGAGGTGGACCACGCACTCCAGGTCGAGGTCGTGCTGGATCCCGAAGGCCACGGCCATGGCGCCCATCCGGACCCGTGCCATCGCGGAGTCGCTGATGTTGACGGCGTCGACGCCGGCCGCCTGCAGCAGGCGTGCGGCCTCGATCGTCCGGTCGATCCGGACGGATCTCGGAGGGTCGATCTCCACGGACACCACGAAGCGGCCTTCGGCCACGGCGCCGGCCAGGCGCGTCGGCAGGGGTGCGTCACCAACCGCCGTCGACGCGGCCACCGGCTCGATCGCGGCGGACCGTGGCTGGGGCGGGAAGCCGGCGGCCGGGATCGCGACGCCGGGACGCCCGGACCGGGCTCCGGTCCCGGCATCGAGGACCGCGCGCATCGCCGCAATGTGGGCCGGGGTCGTCCCGCAGCAGCCGCCGACGATGCGGGCGCCGGCGTCGAGCATCCGGGAGGTCACGTCGGCGAAGTAGTCGGCTCCCGCGGCGTAGACGAAGCGGCCCTCCAGGCGCTGGGGCAGTCCTGCGTTCGGCATGATGGAGAGTGGCGGGGCGTCGGCTCCCCCATCGCCCAGCATGGTCAGCGCCTCGAGGCAGGCAGCAGGGCCGGCGCCGCAGTTGACGCCGATCGCGTCCACCCCGGCGTCCGACAGGAGCCGAGCCGCACCCGATGGCGTCGTCCCGTCCGGGAGCGTCATCTCCTCGCCGAACGTGAGGGACGCCAGGATCGGCAGGTCCGCGGCCCGCCGGGCCTCGTCGACCGCCCACAGCAGTGCGTCGATGTCGCCGTGCGTCTCGAGGACGAAGAGGTCGATCCCGCCCTCCAGGAGCCCGTCTATCTGCTCCCGGAACAGGGCCCGGCCGCCGCGCTCGCCGAGCGTGGCCAGCTCGCGGGTCAGGACGCCCAGGGGCCCCACCGAGCCGCCGACGAGCGCGTCCCGGCCGGCGACGTCTCGCGCTTCCCGCGCAACCTGCGCGGCGCGCCGGTTGAGCCGGGAGGCCTCGCCGGCGAGGCCGAACGCCTCGAGCCGGTGTCGGTTGGCACCCAGCGAGAGGGTGACGATCAGCTCGGCGCCGGCCTCCAGGTACTCCCGGTGCGCACCACCGACCAGCTCCGGACGGGTCGTCGCCAGCTCGTCGAGGCAGGCCCGCTGGGGAACGCCGCGGCTGAAGAGGAGGGTTCCCATGCCGCCATCGGCGAGGAGCGGGCGACCCAGGAGGCGGGTGCGGAGGCGGGCGCGGGGGGCGAGGGACGACACGGGCGGGATTGTCGCACCCGGAAGCGCAGCGAGCACCCAGGGCGACGCGGCACGTCGTACGCTTCCGCCCATGGACGCCGGATTCGTCGCACTGTTCCGCCATCACGCGTGGGCCACGGATCGCCTCCTCGCCGCGTGCGAGGGCCTCCCCGAGGAGCACCTGGAGTTCGTGACCCAGGGCGCGTACGGGGGGCTGGGCGCCACCCTGCGCCACCTGGTCGAGGCTGAGGAGCGCCTCGTTTCGCGCCTCCGCGGCGAGGGCGAGCGACCCGGTCCCGCGCCCAACGAGCCCGACCCTCCGTCGCCGCCCGAAGCGCTGGCCCCGTCCGTGCGCGTCCTGCGCCGCCGTGCCCGGGCCAGCTCGGAGGCCCTTGTCGAGCTTGCGGCGTCATACGAGCCCGACGCGGTCCTTGACACGACGTTCCGTGGCGAGCCGGTCACGCTCCCGGCGATCGTGCTCTTCGCCCAGGCGCTGGATCACGGGGGCGAGCACCGGACCCAGGTTCGCCACGCGCTCACGATCCTCGGCTACGAGCCGCCGGACATCGACGCCTGGGCCTGGGACGAGGACGGGAAGCCGGTCGAGGAGTAGGCCCCGGCGGTCGACGGCCAGGAGGGAGCGGCGCTCCGGACCCGTCGACCGCGGGAAGGGGACCGCGCGGCCCGGCCAGCGCCGTTTCCGCTACACTCCCCTCGCCCACGGCTCCCCGACCGTCGCCACGGCCGGCGCGAGCGCGACGCGCGGTGGCCTTAGCTCAATCGGCAGAGCACTGGATTGTGGCTCCAGAGGTTACGGGTTCAAGCCCCGTAGGCCACCCCACCTCCTCGTGGCCGGGCGGTCTCGTCCCCCACCGGGATGATGCGACCCGCTCCGGGCCGTGTACCATCAGCGACGACGCCGCGAGATGACGCGGCCTGATTGTCGTGTGGCATTGCCTGCCACCGCCCCGGAGGACGGGTGCGGATCACATCAGTGGAGGGATCAATGAGTCTCGCATCTGTCCGTTCGGCCCTGAGCCGCCGGGCCCTGCCCCTGGCGATCATCGCCGTGGTGCCGTTCCTGTTCGCGGCCTGCAACGAGGTCGGCGGCGACGTCGGCTTCTGGGACGTCGTCTGGGGGATGGTCTTCTTCTTCTTCTGGTTCATGGCGATCTGGATCTGGATCACCTGCCTGTCGGACATCTTCCGGCGCAATGACATGTCCGGCGGCTCGAAGGCGATCTGGATCGTCGCGATCATCTTCCTGCCGCTCCTCGGCTGCCTGATCTACATGATCATGCGCCCGAAGATGACCCCCCAGGACGTCCAGATGCTGGCCCAGTCCGAGGCCGCGATGAAGGCCGCGGGCGGCGTCTCGACCGCCGACGAGCTCGCGAAGCTCACCCAGCTCCGGGACTGCCGGCACCCTCACGATCCCCGAGTACGAGGCCCTCAAGGCCAAGCTGCTCGCCTAGCGCCTTCGCGGGCGCTCACCGCCGCACGGACGCGGGTCGGTTCCTTCGGGGACCGGCCCGCGTCGGCGTTTCCAGCGGCTTCGTCGGGCAGGCCCGCACGACGGCAGGGCCGCAGGGAGGGCGCGCTGGCCGAGTGCGAAGGGCCGGGCCCCGGGAGGAGCCGCGAGTCTCGCTACGGGTAGAGGCCGCGCAGGACGGTGGCCTCGGCGACACGATGCACGGCGATGGCGTGCGCCGCTCGCCGTGGATCGATGCCGTCGGCATCGGCCCGCTCCCAGACAGCCGCGGCGGCCGCCAGGATCGCCTCGCGCAACCGGCCGTTGATGATCTTCGGAGTCCAGAACAGCGACTCGCGATTCTGGACCCATTCGTAGTAGCTCACGATCACCCCGCCCGCGTTGCAGAGGATGTCCGGGATGACGGTGACACCGTTCGTCCAGGAGGATCGGGATCGGCGTCCGGCATCGTCGGACCGTTCGCGCCCTTCCGCCAGGATGCGAGCCCGGACCCTGCCCGGCGTTGGCCGCGGTGATCTGGCCCTCCAGGGCGGCGAGCACCAGGACGTCCACGTCCAGCCCGAAGAGGTCCTCGTTCGCGATCGCCTCGGTCCCGGGTGCGCCGGCCAGCGTGCCTCGCTCCTGCATGTAGCGGCGGAGGAAGGGCACGTCGAGGCCGTCCCCGCGGTAGACACCGCCGCCGATGTCCGAGATCGCGACGACGCGGACCCCGGCCTGGTGGAGGAGTCGGGCCGTCGCCTCGCCAACGTTGCCGAAGCCCTGGACCGCTGCGGTCGTGCCCGCCAACGAGATCCCGAGCCGTCGCCTGGCCGCCTCTTCGATCATGTACACGACACCCTGCCCCGTGGCGTCGGCGCGCCCGTTGGAGCCCCCGATCGCCATCGGCTTGCCGGTGACAACGCCCGGGACCGAGTAGCCCCGGTGCATCGAGACCGTGTCCATGATCCAGGCCATCGTCTGGGCATTGGTACCGACGTCCGGCGCCGGGATGTCCGAGTCAGGCCCGATCAGCACCTCGAGCTCGGTGGCAAAGCGGCGGGTGAGCGCCTCGGTCTCGCGCGGGCTCATCGCCCGGGGATCGCAGGTGACACCGCCCTTCGCGCCGCCGAAGGGAACGTTCACGAGGGCGCACTTCCAGGTCATCCACATCGCCAGCGCGCGGACCTCGTCGAGGTCGGTGGAGGGGTGATAGCGGAGCCCACCCTTGGCCGGCCCTCGAGCCACGTTGTGCTGGACCCGATAGCCGGTGAACACGCGCACACGGCCGTCGTCCAGCCGGACCGGGAAGCGAACCGTGAGCTCGCGGTGCGGCGCCCGAAGCGTCTCGCGCACTCCCGCATCGAGGTCAAGGTGGTCGGCAGCAGCGTCGAACTGGGCGAGCGCGGCCGCCAGGGCGCCCGATCCCGGGGAACCCGAGGCGGGGTGCGCGGGCGGGGCTGCCGGGCAGGACCGGAGCCGCGGCCGCGATGCGCCACTCCTTGGTGAGGGGCGCTCCACCGGCAACGGGGACGGGTGTCATCGGCTTGTTCATCCAGGGGGCTCCGGTGGCGAGCGCGGGTCCGGCCCATGCCGGCACGATCCGCCGCCCTCCTAGGCTCCCGCACCATCACGAATACGGCGATGGACGCGCATGAACGCCGCGTGAAAACGAATCTCGCCGACACCGACGTTCACGCCTTGTTCATGCGCGTTCCCCGTTCGGTTCAGGCCCGCCGCTCAGCATGGTCGAAATGGCACTTGCCATCCGTCCAGGGAATGACGTGCGGGAAGACCCGCGAGTCGTCCCGCCAGCGAGGACTCCGATGCCGACGCAGCCCACCTTCACCTGCGCCACGTGTGACCATCAGATTGCCCACCACCCGGTCTTCCACCTCGGCCTGGCGTTCTGCTGTGCCGGATGCGCCGCGGACGGCCCCTGCATGTGCTCGTACGACGCGGAGGCGGAACCGGTGACCGAGACGCGCGCGGTCGCGCGCGCGGTCGCGCCCGCGGCAGCGGACGACCTGGTCCCGGGCGCCTTCCCCGCCGACGTCCCGGCAGAGGTCGGGGCGGTGTCGGGCACCCCCCTTCGCGACGCTCGCCGGCGGGGTGACGGACGTCGAGGGTCGGAGGAGCCGATGCTGGTGGACGTGGGCGGTTGAACGGTCCCGGCGCAGCGGCGCCTGTGGCCCCGGCCAGCGCCCTGGCGCCAACCCGGGGGTATCCTCGGGTTGTCATGTTCGGCCACGATCCACTCAGCCAGGCAAGCGCGTCGCCGTCCCCGCTGGCGGGCGCGGCGCTCGCGCTCATCGCCGATGGGGCCACACCAGCCGATCTCGCCGAGCGGTTCGCCGAGGCAGGTGCGACGGTCGAAGCCATCGAGGTCTCCGTCCTCCTCGGTGAGCTGGCCGGCCTCGGCCTGGTCCGGATCGCGCGCCACAACGGCGATCTTCGCTTCCACGTCCTCACGAGCCTTGGCCGCCAGGTGCTGAGCGGCAGCCTGGGTACCGACGCGGGGGTCGTCGAGCACCTCGCCGAGCTCGAACGACTGCGGACCGACCTCCTTTCCACGATCGCTCACGAGCTGCGTACGCCGCTGACCGCGGTCCGCACCTGCGTTGGCGTGCTGCGCGACCCGGCAACCTCTCCCTCCCCGGCTGAGATCGATACGCTGCTGGATACGATCGAGCGCAACGCTGATCGCATGCAGCGCGTCGTCGGCGACATCCTGGAGATCGCCCGCTTCCGGACGGGCCAGATCTACCTCCAGCTGCGCCCCTTCGACGCGTCGGCGCTGGCTCGCGAGGCGGTCGCCTCGCTCACACCCCTGGCGGCCACGCGAGGCCAGGCAATCGAGCTCGACGTGCCGGGTGCACCGATCCGGGTCTTCGGCGACCACCGTCGGCTGGAGCAGGCCCTCGTCAACCTCATCTCCAACGCAGTCAAGTACGGTCCCGAGGGTGGCACGATCGCCGTCCGCGTTCGGCAGGTCGCACGGTCCGTCGCCTGGACGGTTGCGGACCAGGGGCCGGGCATCCCATTCGACGAGCAGCCGCACCTCTTCGAGCGCTTCTTCGTCGGCCAGAACGATCGCTCCGGCGGAGGGCGCGGGGTCGGGCTGGGCTTGCCGACGGCGCTCGCGATCGCCCAGGCGCACGGCGGGGCCATCGACGTGAAGAGCGCCCCGGGCTACGGCAGCGTGTTCAGCATCTCGGTGCCCGCCGAGGGTCCGCAGGACGTCGACTGATGCGTATCCTCGTGGTGGACGACGCGCCGGATGTCGTCGAGTCGGTGCGCCTCGGGTTCACGCTCCAGTGGCGCGACACGGAGGTCATCGGGGCCGGCACCGGCGAGCAGGCGCTCGAGGTCGTCGAGCAGGCGCGTCCCGACATCGTGCTCCTCGACGTGGGCCTGCCCGGCTGTGGACGGCTTCGGGGTGCTCCGCGAGATTCGCCTCTTCTCCGATGTCCCAGTGGTCATGCTGACGGCTCGCGACGACTCGATGGACAAGGTCAAGGGCCTGGAGCTCGGCGCCGATGACTACGTCACGAAGCCGTTCAACCACCTGGAGCTCATGGCCCGCGTACGGGCCGTGCTGCGGCGCCACGAGATGCCGCCCCCAACGAGCCGCGCCCCCTCCTTCCGCGCCCTCGACCTCGAAGTCGACTTCGGCGCCCACGAGGCGCGGCTCCGGGGCGTCCGGCTCGAGCTGACGCCCACGGAGTACAAGCTCCTCTATCACCTCGTGCGGAACGCAGGGCACGTGCTCCAGCACGGGACCCTGCTCGCCAAGGTCTGGGGCCGCGAGTACCTCGACGAGGTTGACTACCTGCGGGTCTACGTCCGCCGCCTCCGCGACAAGCTCGGCGACGACTCCGACCATCCGCGCTACATCCGGACCGAGAGAGGCCTGGGCTACCGGTTCATCGGCGCAGACCCTGGCTGAACGCCAGGTCCGCTACCGTACCGGCAATGGCTCACCCCACCCCTGCCCGTGCGGGGACGACCCCTCGGCTCTGGTTCCCTCGCCAGCACGGGGCCTGGGCCATGCTCGCCCTGCCCCTGCTGCTCGGCGTCGCCGCCACCGTCCCGTCGCCGTGGCACCTGCTGCTCGGCATCGCCGCGCTGGCCGGCTACCTCGCCGCCGCGACCGCCCAGGCGTGGCTCCGCGCCCGGCGTCGGTCATCGTTCGTCCCGTCGCTGGTCATCTTCGGCGGTCTCTTCACGGTCGCGGGGCTGATCCTGCTGGTGGCCTTCCCCGCCCTCGCGCTCTCGATCGTCGTGGTCGTCCCCGCCGGCGCGCTCGTGGTCGGCGGAGCGCGCCCGGGAACGCCCCGCGACCTCGCGAACAGCCTCGCCCAGACGGCCGTCGCGCTCGTCCTGGTGCCGGCGGCCGCCTGCGTGTCGGGCGCCTGGGAGACGGAGGCCGTGGTCGGGGCCACCCTCGTGGCGGCGGGCTATCTCGTCGGGAGCGTCCTGGTGGTCCGCTCGGTCATCCGGGAGCGGGGCAACCGCGGCTTCGTCGCCTTATCCGTGGGGTTCCATGCGGCATTCCTGGCCGTCGCGATGGTCGCGCTGCCGTGGCCGTACGCCGCCTGCGCGGCAGGCCTGCTGGCCCGGGCCATCGCCCTGCCGTTCGTGGAGCGCCGCCGCGCGGGGACGTCGCGCCCGCTGCGCCCGGTCCAGGTCGGGCTCGTGGAGATGGTGGCCTCGACGGTCCTCGTGATCGTCGCCTTCGTGGTCCCGCTCTAGTGTCGTCGGCCGCGCCCGCAGCTCCCGGCGCCTCGTCCCGCTCCATGAACGCCCGGGTGACGAGGGCATCGGCGATATCCCCCGATCCTCCGAGCTGGAGCATCGCCCGGCTGTTACCGGCCAGCTCCCTGGCCACCCCGAGGCGCGCCGTCTCCCAGTCCCAGCGCGCGGCATTCGGCGAGGCGGCGAGCCGTTCCTCGAGGCGGGCGAGCCGGATCGCCTCGCCCTCCGCCTCCAGCTCGACCTGGATCCTTCGGACCTCCGCCGCCAGCCGGACCTCCTCCGTCGCCCGGTCGAAGCGCGCCTGCTGCTCCGCGCGGGCCACCGCGTCGCGGTTGGCCTGGACTCCGAGATCGTAGGCCGCCCGCTCGGCCTGCTCGCCCGTCTGGAGCATGGCGAGGCGGCGACCCTCGCGACTGGCCAGGAACTCGGGCGGAGCGTCCAGTCGGACGACGAGGACGCGGGTCACCTCGACGCCGCAGGGCTCGAGCGTCGCGCTGATCAGCGACACGAGCTCGTCGGAGTCGCGCAGGGCGAGGTCGAGCACGGCCTCGGAGCCGATGCCCCGGGCCAGCCGGCGGACCGCAGTCTGACCCGCCCCCTGGCAGACCGCGTCGAAGTCGGGCGCGGTCGTGTTGAACACGAACTTGTGGGGTTCCGCGATCCGGAAGGTGAAGAGGATCTCGATGTCGACACGCACGTCGTCGGCGGTGGGCACGGCCCGGGCAACCGTGCTGAAGGGGATCTCGCGGGTGGTCACGAGGTGCGTGACCATGACCGTCGGCGGCACCCGCTGGACGCCCGGGCCGGCCGTCTTGAAGTAGCGGCCAGCCTGGACCATGATCGCCTGGGTGCCCTCGGGGATCGGCACCAGGATGGCCCGGGCGCTACCTCCGAGCAGCAGCCCGACCGCCAGGACCAGGCCAATGATCGTGAGCACGGGACCGATGGGCAGCGCCACCGCCGCCGCGGCGACGGCGCCAGCGATGAGCAGCGCCTGGACCTGGAAGCGGCCACCGGACTTGACGAGCACGATGATCGGGTAGCGGCCGGCGTCGTCGGGTGTCGCGAACGCCTCGGCGGCGCGCCCAAGCCGGACGCGCTGCTGGGTGAGCTGGACGTAGGACGGGGAGGTCACGACCGGGACGTCCTCGTCGAAGCCGGACTCGGGCGCGGGCGTGTACGGCTCGGTCACCGGTGCCTACCTCCTGACGGTCATCGGACTGGCTCCGACGACGATGGGCGCGGACGCCCCTGCGCCACTGGGCCGCGAGCTCGCGCGTGACAGCCATCGCTGCCGTGGCGGGCACCTCGACCCGAACCGGCCGGGGCGAGGACGCGGCGCCTCCGGCCTGGCCCCGGCTGGTGCCGCCGGTCGCGTGGCGATACAGGGGCGGCAGCGTCGCCGACGACGCGGGGGATGGACGCCGCTCCGTCCGCTGGCCCGGGAGAACACCCGCGGGCCGGGGCGGCTCGGACATGCGGCCCCGCAGGTAGGTCACGGTGTTGCGGGCGATGACGAGGATCGGCGCCGAGAGCAGCAGCCAGACCAGCCCGATCTGCGAGATCACCGCGAACGCCGGGAGCGCGATCGCGGGCCGGACGTTGAGATCGCGCCCGAGGCGGGCTCCGACGGCCATCTTCACGAGCTGCAGGGCGACGACGTAGACGACGAGGAGCGCGACCGAGGCCGCCGGCTCGTCCTGGCGGGCGAGCGCCAGCAGCCCGATCGGGAGAGCGCCGATGAGGCCACCGAGCTGAGGGATCACCTGGGCGGTGCCCATGAACGCCGCCACGGCGATCGCAGCCTGGTACGTGGCGATCTCCGCCCGCTCGACACCCTGGAGGCCGACGTAGACGGCGACGCCGACGGCCCCCGCAGCCGCGA
Organism: uncultured Chloroflexia bacterium; assembly: GCA_963739365.1. Taxonomy (GTDB): domain Bacteria; phylum Chloroflexota; class Limnocylindria; order Limnocylindrales; family CSP1-4; genus CTSoil-043. Next base: position 42,244 of record CAVUAG010000022.1, read on the forward strand.
GCTGGACCCGGAGGAAGGTGCCGAGAGCCCGGTGGATGATCGTGAGCAGCGCCATCACGTCGCCGCGCAGGGCCGGTGCGAACTGGGAGGCCAGCCGGGCGCGCAGCGAACCCCCGTCTCGAACGACCGAGAGGGTCCAGAGCGGCAGCAGGATGAGGCCGACGACGAAGCCGATCGTGTCGAAGATGCCCACGACGCCGGCGACGACCAGCGACGCGATCGAGTCGAGGAATGCCGAGATCCCGTCCCGGGCGATGGCGCCAACCCGCTCGAGGATGCCGACGACGAGCGCCCGGGCGCCCTCGGGCAGCGTGGCCAGGTAGGCGTCGAGCTGGGCGCGGAGATCGGCCAGCTGGGAGGAATCGGGCATGTCGCGGAAGAACTGGATGGTGACCGCGACCAGGGGCGGGAGCACCACGGCGACGACGAGGACGAGGACGGCCAGGCCGCCAGCCAGGGCGAGCGCGGCCGCGAGCACCCGCGGCATCACGCGGTCGAGGCGATCGACGATGGGGTAGATCGTGTACGCGAGCAGGCCCCCGATGGCGAAGGGAAGCAGCGCGGGCCAGGTCTCCCTCGCGAGCACCACGGCGACGACGACCACGACCGTCGAGAGGACGCCGCGACCCAGGGCCTGGGGCGTGATCGTGCTGAGCCGGGCACGGAGCAGCCGCCACTCCGCCCGGGACCGGTCGACGGCGGGCGCGAGGCGCTTGATGGCTGCGTCCTGGGATCTGGGCATGGTGTTGGTGCGGATTATGGCGTGCCGTGAGGTGCGTGTGCGACAGCGACCGCGAAGGTCCGTCCACGAGGACCTCCCGGGTTTGGAGCTCGCGCCCGGTGCTACGATCCGGAGGACCCCGAGCCGGCACCTCGTACGGGGCCCGTCCGCGCCGCTCCGGCGGCCGTGATGCAAGGGCCCGCGATGACCCGACCGGGACGAGGAGACGCGCATGGCCACCGTGACCTTCGACCACGTCACCAAGAAGTACGGCGAGGTGACGGCCGTCGACGACTTCAACCTCGAGATCGCCGACGGGGAGTTCATGGTCTTCGTCGGCCCGTCGGGCTGCGGCAAGACCACGAGCCTGCGGATGATCGCCGGCCTCGAGGACATCACCGCCGGCACGCTCTCGATCGGCGACCGGGTCGTCAACGACATCGCGCCCAAGGATCGCGACATCGCGATGGTCTTCCAGAGCTACGCGCTCTACCCCCACATGAACGTCTACGACAACCTGGCCTTCGGCCTGAAGCTGCGCAAGATCGACAAGAAGGAGATCGACCGACGGGTCAAGGAGGCGGCCGAGACGATCCAGCTCACGACCCTCCTCGCAGCGCAAGCCCAAGGAGCTCGTCGGGCGGCCAGCGCCAGCGCGTGGCCCTGGGCCGGGCGATCGTCCGCGAGCCGGCCGTCTTCCTGATGGACGAGCCGCTCTCCAACCTCGACGCCAAGCTGCGGGTCCAGACCCGAGCCGAGATCGCGCGCCTCCACCAGCGCCTCAAGACGACGATCGTCTACGTCACCCACGACCAGGTCGAGGCGATGACGATGGGCCAGCGGATCGCCGTCATGAGCCAGGCCAAGCTCCAGCAGGTCGGCTCGCCCCAGGAGCTCTACGACCGTCCCCTCAACAAGTTCGTGGCCGGCTTCATCGGCAGCCCGGCGATGAACTTCATGCCCATGACCCTCGAAGGGTCGGGCGAGAGCGCGAAGCTCAAGTCCGAGGGCGTCGAGATCCCGCTCGCCGCGGCCTTCCGCGAGGGGATCGGGGCGACGACGGGCCGGGACTTCATCGTCGGCGTCCGCCCCGAGCACTGGGACGTCGTGCCCACCGGGACCGAGGTCGCCACCGTCCAGGCGCGGGCCGACGTCGTGGAGTACCTCGGCAACGAGGAGCTCCTCCACATCGAGGTGGCGGGCCAGGACCTCGTCGCGATCGTGTCCTCGGAGCGGCGCGTCCGCCCCGGCGACGTCGTCACGCTCCACATCCCGCTCGAGAAGATGCACCTGTTCGACGCCGAGACCGAGCTCTCCGTGCGCCGCACCACGGTCAGCTGAGCCCGGGGCGCCGGGTCGCCAGAGAAGCACCACCCCCAGTCTCGGGCCGGCCAGGGCCGGTCCCGGGTCGGCGGCCCACGCCGGCCCGGCTCCATGCAACGAATCTCGGACGACCACGCTCCGTTCGACGCTCAGGGTGTTGCCGGGACCCGGATTCGCCGTCAAGCGCAGCGTGGTGGGAGGCGAATCCTTTCACGGAGTTCGCCGCGGCCCGGGCCGGCACTGAGGTGTGGTGCTTACGGTCGCCGGGGCGCCAACGAGCGCCGTGTCCGCGCCGACGTCCGGGCTGCCGTCCCGAGCGACATAATCGGGCGATGCCCAACCCCGAGCACCCCGGCGACCCGCCCCGGCGACCCGCTCGCCGAGCGCCTCATCTCGTCCGAGATCCTCCATCGCGGCCGCTTCCTCGAGTTCCGCATCGACACGGTCGAGCGCACCGGCGGTCGGCGGGCGCAACGTGACGTCGCCGTCCACCCGGGCGCCGTGGCCATCGTCGCCGTCGATTCCGAGGGTCGCGTCCTCCTCGTGCGCCAGTACCGTCACCCCGCCGGCCGATCCCTCCTGGAGATCCCGGCCGGGACGCTCGACCGCGACCCGGCCTCCGGCGCGACCGAGGATCCGGACGCGGCCGCGCGGCGCGAGCTGGAGGAGGAGACGGGGTACCGGGCCGCGGGTTGGGAACGGCTCACGGACTTCTGGACCGCGCCCGGCTTCGCGACCGAGCGGATCTTCCTCTACCTCGCCACGGACCTCGCCGCCGCGGGTCCCGACCGCCGCGCCCCCGACGAGGACGAGTCCCTCGAGCTGGTGCGCCTCCCGTGGCAGGAAGCCGTCGCCGCCGCCGCACGCGGTGACATCCGCGACGCGAAGTCGCTCATCGGGATCACCTGGCTGGAGCGCCGGATGAAGGTGGAGCCGGCGGGCTGAGCCGCCCGGGCAGCTACGCCCCGGGGCGACTCTGTGCGGGCTGCGCCCTGCCGTCGACACGCCGGCTACTGGCGGCCGGCGCCGCGCACCGCCGCCCGGTAGAGCGGGCTGTCCGGGGCCAGCGCCGCGGCGAGGCGGAGATGCGTCCGCCCTTCGGCCACCCGGCCGCTGCGCATCAGCGTCCGGCCAAGGGCGTAGTGGCCATAGTGCGAGGAGGGATCGACCGCCAGCAGCGCCTCGAAGGTCTCGCCAGCCCGCTCGAGCTGGCCGGACATGAAGAGGGCCCGGCCCAGCGGCTCGAGGATGGAGCCGCGGGCGGGCTCGAGGCGTGCCGCGCGCTCGAGCACGATCGCGGCCTGGGCGTGATGCCTCCCGGCCAGCAGCGCCAGGCCCCGCTGCAGCAGCTCGTAGGCGCTCTCGGGCTCGCCCGGTCCGGGCGTGTCGGCCGACGCCTCGCTCTCGTCGTTCATGGTCTGATCGTCGCACGGATCGCACGATCGGCTCGACACCGCCGCCGGGCGCCGCCGGCTTCGGCCGGCCGGCCATCACGCCGGCGAGCGCAGCCGAAGCGAGGCGAACGAACGGCAGACGATGGCGCGCTCCATGTCGTCGGCCGCCTCCACGAGGAGGCGCCGCAGGCTGGGCAGCTCCGCACCCCGCTCGTCGGCCATCGCCCGGGCGCGCTCAACGAGCGCCGGCTCCGGACGGTAGGCCGGGAAGAGGGCCGTGACGTACGCCCGGAGGAAGGCGTGGTCGCGCTCGACGGCCACCGCCGGCAGGGCGTCGAAGAGGCGGTCGACGTACGGCTCCAGGAGGGCGGCCTGGTGGGCGTGGTTGAAGCCGCGCATCGCCGCCTGGGTGAGGTGGAACGACCCGTAGCCGGCGTCATGGATCCGCTCCCAGGCCGCTGCCTTCACGGCCGCGTCGGGAGCCCCGGTCTGCGCACGCAGCATCTCGCGCTCGCCCCGGTCCGACGGGTCCGCGGCGCGCTCGGTCGCAACGCGCTCGGCCGCTCCGGGCAGGCCGTGGGCGACGGCGAGAACGGCGACGCCCCAGCGCATCTCGCGGTCCACCGCCACCCGGGGCGTGCCCGGCTCCTGGTCCGCCACGGCGGCCACCGCGGCCACGTCGGAGGGCGCCGCGACGGCCCCGATGGCCGCCCGTAGCCAGAGCGTCCGCAGGTCGCCCTCGGGGAGCGTGCCGATCGTCTCGAGCGCCGTCGCCACGAAGCCGCGCGCCGCGTCCACTCGCCGCTCCGCGGGCACGTAGCTGGCCAGCGCCCCGCGCGCCGCGTCCAGCGCGGCGAGCAGGATCTGGTCGTCGCGCTCCGCGGGCAGGTGGGTCGCGGACCAGCTCCAGGAAGGCAAGGGACGAGTAGCGGGCGCTCCGGATCATCTCCCAGAGGGTGCCCCACAGGAGCTGGCGCAGGAGTGGATCGTCGATCTGTCCGAGAACGCGCGGCACGGCGGCCAGCGAAGCGGGGTCGAGCAGGACGCGGGCATACCCGTGATCGCCGTGGTTGGGGAAGACGAGGTCCGGTGCGGGCCGGCCGGCGGCCGCCTCGATCCACGCCTCGGCACCCTCGAGGCGCGCCGGCACCACGTCGACCTCTGCCGGGCCGTCGCCCGCGGCCCGCACGAGGGCCAGCTCCAGGGCATGCGGGCGAAGCGTCGGGTGGTCTTCCGGCGCGTCCTGGGTCAGCTGGAGCCGTTCAACCAGGCCATCGCGCGACGTCCACGTGGCCTCGATCGTGTTGAGCGACGCCGTCTCCAGCCACCGGCGGCTCCAGTCGTGGAGGGGACGCCCGGCGCCCTCCTCGAGGGCCGCCAGGAAGTCGGCAAGGGTGGCATTGCCCCACGCATGACGGCGGAAGTAGGTCCGGAGGCCGGCCCGGAACGCCTCGGGGCCGATCTCGGCCACGAGCTGCTTGATGACCGAGGCGCCCTTTCCGTACGTGATCCCGTCGAAGTTGTAGAAGGTGGCATCCGTGTCCGGGACGACCCCCGAGACGGGGTGGGTCGTGGAGCGCGCGTCGGCCTGGTAGCCCCACCGCTTCATGTCGGCGTGGAAGGCCCGCCACGCCCCGTCGAACCGGGTGGCCTCGGCGAGCGCGAGGTTGGAGACGTAGGTCGCGAAGCTCTCGTTGAGCCACAGGTCATCCCACCAGCGCATCGTCGCAAGATCGCCGAACCACATGTGGGCCAGCTCGTGGAGCGCCGTCTCGGCCCGCATCAGGCGCTGCGTGGCCGTGGGAGGGTCGCGGTAGACGTAGTGCTCGCTGAACGTCACGGCGCCCACGTTCTCCATCGCCCCCGAGTTGAACTCGGGTACGAAGACCTGGTCGTACTTGGCGAACGGGAACGGATGGTCGAAGAGGGCGGCGAAGAAGTCGAGGCCCTGCCTGGTCACCTCGAAGACCTCGTCGGCGTCCATGAACCGGGCCAGCGAGCGCCGCGTCCAGATCCCGAGCGGCGTCCCGCGGTGGCGCGTATGGACCCCGGCGAAGGGCCCGGCAATCACTGCCACCAGGTAGGACGAGATCGGCGGGGTCGGCGCGAAGAGGTGCTCGCGGCGCCCGTCGCCCACCGGCACGACGGACCTCGCCGGGGCGTTGGCGATGATCGCCCAGTCGGCGGGGGCGCGAACCGTGACCGCGTAGGTCCCCTTCAGGTCGGGCTGGTCGAAGCAGGGGAAGAGCCGGTGGGCCTCGAAGGGCTCGAAGTTGGAGTAGGCGTACTCTTCCCCGTCCTCCGGGTCGGTGAAGTGGTGGAAGCCGTCGCCGCCGTGGTCGTACTCGTTCTCGTAGGCGACCTCCACCTCCGTCGTGGCGCGCAGCAGGTCACCCGGCAGGTGGATCCGATGACCGGGACGCTCGGGCGTCACGGCCCGTCCGTTCACGATGAGGCGGGTCACCTCGCCGCCCCGGAAGTCCAGGAAGAGGTCGCCCGCGCCGGTCACCGGGAAGCGCAGCCGGGCCGTGCCGCCATAGGTTCGGCGGCCGGCGCCGAGCTCGATCTCCAGCGTGTAGGCCACGCGCCCTACGCGGGCGGCCCGGGCAACCGCCTCGGCCCGGGTCAGGACGTCGACGCGGGCGGCGGCGCTCAGGTCGCCCTCCGGTCGGAGGGATCGACGGTCAGGATCTCGCGGGAGGCGCCGTGGAGCTGGGGCCGCATCTGCCGATCCTAGCAGGGCAGCTCGGCGCGGACTGGACGGCGACGGCCGGGACGGCCGAACGCAGGCGCAGCGGGCTCAGCGCGGGCCGGCCAGCTCGCCGAGGCGGTCCGCGTAGCGCGCGAAGAGCCCCGCCTGACGGCTCGTCCGCCCGCTCCAGTCGGGGATCCGCCCGGCCACCCACGCCCACCCCGCGATCTCCTCGAGGAGCAGGTCGCAGACCAGGAGGACGCGGGCGACCGCGACGCCCAGCTCGTCGCGGTCGAGGCGGTCGAGCGGGATCTCCACCGTGAGGACCGGGCGGTCGTCGTCGGTGAGCGCGAACTTCACGAACGGGAGCTCGTCGTTCCAGCGCAGCATCCGGCGGTACGAGACGCGGAACGTGTGGGCGATCGGCGGGGCCAGGTGAGCCCAGACGACGGCAGCCGTCGCCGGATCCATGATGACCGTCACCCGGATGTCGAACCGCCGGCGCCCGTCGAGCGAGAGGTCCCACGAGGCCACGGATTCGCGCTCGACGCGATCCGGCGGGGCCAAACCCAGCTCGGCCAGCCAGCGCTCGACCGTCGCCGGCGTAGGCGCGCCCGCGCTCACTCGCTCTCGGCGACGGCCGCCCGGATCCGGCGGCGCGCCCGCACCTCGTGGCGCACGACCGTCGCCCCCGACTCCACGATCCGGCCGGTGAAGTCCGACGTCCGGACCTCGGGGTCGACCCGAACGTTGCGGCCGATCCGGACCCCGCGGGGCAGCACGGCCCGCTTGCCGATGAGCGTGATGCCGGTCGTGAGGTGGCTCGGGTTGAGCCGGTTTGCCACTCCGAGGTCGGCGCCCTCGCCGACGATGGCGCCGGGCCCGACGGTGACCTCCTTGTCGAGGATCGCCCGGTCGATCACGGCACCCGGCCGGACCACCGTGTCGAACATGAGGATCGAGTCACGGACCACCGCCCCCACACCGACGACGACGCCGGGCGAGAGGACCGAGTTCACGACCATCCCCTCGACCTGGCAGCCGTGGCTGATCAGGCTCCGGTGGACCTGGGCCGTCGACCCGATCTTGGCGGGAGCGCGTTCCTCCGACCGCGTGTGGATGAGCCACTCCTTGTCGTACAGGTCGAGCAGCGGTCGATCCTCCAGGAGGGCCATGTTGGCCTCCCAGTAGCTGTGGATCGTCCCCACGTCCTGCCAGTAGCCTTCGAAACGGTAGCCGAAGACCCGCGCGCCGCCCTCGAGCATGGCCGGGATCACGTCGCGGCCGAAGTCGGGGTGGCTCTCGTCCAGCCAGCGGTGGAATGCCCGCTTGGAGAAGACGTAGACGCCCATGCTGGCGAGGTCCGACTTCGGCTGCTTCGGCTTCTCCTGGAACTCGGTGATCCGGCCCGTCTCGTCCACCGCCAGGATCCCCATCCGGCTCGCCTCGGCGAGCGGCACGCGGCGGACGGCGATCGTCACGTCGGCGCGGCGCTGGCGGTGGAACGTCACGAAGGGCGAGTAGTCCATCTTGTAGACATGGTCCCCGGCCAGGACCAGCACCACGTCGCCGGGCGCCTGGTCCACGGCCCGCATGTTCTGGAGGACCGCGTCAGCCGTTCCCCGGTACCACTCGCCGGCCTTGCCCCGCCCGATGTAGGGCGGGAGGATCCGGATCCCGCCCTGGTTCCGGTCCAGGTCCCAGGCGCGCCCGGAGCCGATGTGGTCCGAGAGGGAGCGCGGGTTGTACTGGGTGAGGACCGCCACGTTGTCGATGTCGGAGTTGACGCAGTTCGACAGGGCGAAGTCGATGATCCGGAACTTGCCCCCGAAGGGCACCGCAGGCTTGGCCCGCGCCTCCGATAGGATCGAGAGGCGGGCGCCCTCCCCGCCGGCCAGGATCACCGCCAGGGTCCGCTTCATCGGCCTTCCTCACGCCCGGGGCTAGGTGGGTAGCGTGCTCGGTCGTCCGATGCTATCACGCGCACCCGGCCCCGCCGGGGGCCTCAGACGAAGAGGCGCGGGTTCACGAACGCGTCGTTGAAGACCACGGCCCAGTGAAGGTGGGGCCCGGTGGACCGGCCGGTCATCCCGACGTAGGCGATGATCTCGCCCCCGACGACGGAGTCGCCGGCCGACACGGCCGGCAGGCTGACGGCGTTGTCGATGTGGGCGTACCAGGTCTGGAGCGACTCGCTGTGGGCGATGATCACGATCCAGGCCTTCGGGTACGGGTCGTACGGGTTGGGACCGGCGAAGACGACGACGCCGGCGCCCGCGGCGCGGATCGGCGTGTACATCGGGGCTGCCAGGTCGATCCCCTGGTGGAAGTGGGCGCAGCTGCCGATCGCCGGCTCCCAGCCGAACCCGGTGCAGCCGAACTCCTGGGTGATCGTGGCGCCCATGGGCCACGAGAGCGTGCCGTTGTACACCGAGGGGATGTTGCCGAGGCTGCGCTGCCGGGCGACGAGCGACGCGATCTGGCTCGCCAGCTTCTTCTGAGCGGCCACGTCACGGGCGATGGCCACCTTGAGCGCGCCGGAGTTGCGGGCCATCTTGGCGAAGGCGGCCCGCTGGACCGCGAGCGCCTCGGCGGTCTCGGCCTGGAGCTCGACGAGGCGGGCCCTGGCGGCCTTCAGCTCGACCAGCCCGGCATCGAGGTCGCGCTTGCGGGCGAGCGTCTCGTCACGCAGCTCCTGCCGGGCCGAGCGCGTGTCGACGAGGAGGCCCCGCAGAGCCTCCAGCGTGCGCGCATCCCCTTCGATACGGGTCGCCAGGGCCTGGTCCTGCTCCCCGAGATCGAGATAGGAGCTCACGTCCTGCAGCAGGTCCGTGAACGTGCCGGACGAGAGGATCGTCTGCACGAGCGGCGTTCGCTCGGTCCGATAGGCCTCGCGCAGGCGCGCGCCCAGGAGGGCCTTGCGCTGGCGCAGCTCCTCGGCCTTCTCGTCCTGCTCCTCCTCGATCGCCCCCACCTGGCGGTCCAGCAGGCCCACCTGGGCGACGAGGTCGGCGTAGACCGCCCGCGCCTCCTTGATCTTCGTCGCGATGCGGGTGATCTGGGCCCGGGTCTCCTCGAGGTTCGCGTTGATGCCGGCAAGCGCGGTCTTGGTGGAGGCGATCTCCTGGGCGAGGCCGCCCTGGAGATCCCGCAGCTTCGCCACCTGCTCGCGCTGCTGCTTCACCCGGGCCGCGAGCGCCTTCTGGCGGGCCACCGCGTCGGAGAGCTGGTCGCCGCGAGCAGGCGGCGGGCCGGCGATGCCGACGACCAACGGGAGCACGAGGAGCGCGACGAGGAGGCGCCCCGGGATGCCCCGCGGGCGGCCCGGCAGGGCGATGAGCGGGCGGCGCGGTGTCCACCCCGCGGCGCGGGATGGGGCGGGGCCGCGCATCAGATTGGCGTCGTCATCGTGCGAGCGGTGCTCCGTTGGGCGCGAGGACGCGCCATGGCGGTGTCCTTCCCGCCGGTGCGTCGCCGTCCGAAGGGGCACGCCTCGGGACGACCCGGCTGGCCCGCATTCTACTCCTCGCCTGCTGGGCCACCACCCGGACGACCGGGTCAGAGGGCGACCAGGACTGCCCAGTACGCCCCGATGATGAGGAATGGCCCGAACGGGAACGTAGGTCCGGAGCGTGATCCGGCGCGCCAGCAGGAGGGCCGCAAGCACGACGCCCGCGACCAGGGCTCCCACGACCACGCCCGTGACTGCCCGGGCGAGACCGGCCAGGAGCCCGACCGACACGAGCAGCTTGAGGTCGCCCATCCCGATGGCTCCCGCCCCGAACGGGATCGCGACGGCGAACAGGACGGCCGGGATCGCGACCGCGGCGAGGATGGCGCCGGGCAGCGCCTCGGGCGGGACCAGCGGGTTCGCCCCTGCCACGTCGATCACGAGGGCGATCGGGATTGCGGGCAGCGTGATGACGTCGGGCAGCAGCCGCTGGTCCAGGTCCGTTGCGAGGAGCAGGGTCAGGGCTGCGAAGAAGGCCCCGAAGATCGCGAGCGGGACCGGGTCCGCGAACCGGACGCCGAGGGCACCGAGCGACGCGCTGCCGAGGACGATGACGACGATCGTCCGCCAGTCGACCGGCCGGACCCAGCCGCCCGGCCTGACGATCGTGCCCGCCTCGTCGATCTCGTCCTCGTGGGCCGGCCAGCGGGCGCCGATCCGGTCGGCGGCGAGTCCCCACGCGGCCCCGGCGATGGCCAGGCCCGCGACGAGGACAGGCTGCTCCACGCCCTAGCGCGCCCCGGCCAGCGCCAGCTCCACGAGCGTCGCCGTCGCCACGCCCGTGGCGCCGCGGGCGGCCCACGGCGTGGCCTTCCGGAACATAGGCCGTGCCGGCGATGTCGAGGTGCACCCAGGGCACCGTCACGAACTGGCGCAGGAAGAGCGCGCTGCGGATCAGGCCGCCCTCGGCCGACGAGCCGACGTTGGACATGTCCGCGTACCAGCTCTCCATCTCCTGCCAGTACTCCTCGACGAGCGGCAGCTGCCAGATCCGCTCGCCCGCCCGGACCGCGGCGGCCGCGACCTCGTCGTACCACGCCTGCGGGGCACCGAATCCGCCGCTCACCAGGTGTCCGAACGCCCGGGCGACCGCGCCCGTGAGCGTGGCAACGTCCACGACGTGGGTCGCCCCGAGGCGCTCCGCATACGTCATGGCGTCGCCGAGGATGAGGCGCCCCTCGGCGTCGGTGTTGATGACGTCCACGGTCTTGCCGTTCAGCGCGGTGACGATGTCGCCGGGACGGGTGGAATGCGGGCCGGGCATGTTCTCGACCGCGGGAGCCACCACCAGGAGGGGCGTGCCCGGGGCCAGGCGAGCGACGGTCGCGGCGGCGGCCAGCACGGTGCAGGCCCCCGTCTTGTCCGTCTTCATCTCCTCCATCCGGTCGGCCGGCTTGATGGAGATGCCGCCGGAGTCGAAGCAGACGCCCTTCCCGACCAGCGCCAGGTGGCGCCCGAGAGCGTCCTTCTCGCCTTCGCCGCCCGAGCGCATCACGATCATGCGCGGCGGGTTGGCGCTGCCGCGGCCGACCGCGAGGAACATGCCCATCCCGAGCTCCGCCGCGCGGACCTCGTCGATGACGTCGATCCAGAGGCCATGGGCGGCGGCGATCGCGCGGGCCTCGTCCGCGAGGACCTCCGGGCTGACGTCGTTGGCGGCCCGGTTGGCCAGGCTCCGGGTCAGGTTCGACCCCTCACCGATGATGACGCCGCGCGCGGCAGCGGCGGCGAGCGTCGATGGGTCGGCTCCCGGGGCGACGAGGATCAGCTCGTCGAGCGCGGGCGGGGACGCCTCCGGCGCGGCGCGGTATTGCGCGGCCGGATCGTAGCTCCCCTCCACGACGCCCCGAGCAAGCAGCTCGGCGACTGCCGCCGCGCCGCCGTCGAAGGCAACGGCGAGGTCGCCGAGCCAGATGGCGAGCGTGCGCACCGGACGACCGCCGAGGCGGCGCTCGATGGCCGCGCCAAGGTGGACGACGGTCTCCCGGTCCAGGTCGCCGAGCGGGCCGGTCCCGACGGTGAGCAGGCGTCCGGCGGGCAGGTCGCCGGCCGCGGCGACCGCGGTCGCGAACCGTGCGCCGGTCAGCTCGCCGAAGGCGGCCTGGGCACGGAGCTCGCCACCGCTGCGCCGATCGAGCTCGCCGAGCGGGCCATCGAAGGCAGGGTCGGGGGTGACGGGGATGGCCAGGACGTCGGCCTTGACGTCCCAGGGCTGGTCGGTGACGACGCGCAGCTGCATGTGAGTGACGGCTCCTGTCGCGACTGGTGGCTATGGGGGTGGGGATCGGCCGGAAGCCGGCGGGCTGGGGCCAGTCTACGCGTGCTCAGGGCGCGGGCGGACCCCCGACGCGAACGCCGGCCTCCAGCAGTCGGCCGCGAGCCTCCTCGATGGCGACGACCGCCTGGTTGAGGCCGCCGCGGGCCACGTCGCCCAGGATCACGACGAGGGCCCGGGCGTCGGGGGGCAGGAGCTCCCGGGCAACGCTCTCCGCGGCCGCGGCGTCGCGGACCGCGTCGGTCACGCGCCCCTTCGAGCGGCGCAGGGCGTCCCACAGGCTGCGCAGGGCATCGTCGTAGGCCACGTTGCGCGCGAGCCACTCGTCGAGCGTGCCGACGTCGATCGTGGCCGCCAGGCGGTCACGGATCACCCGGGCCGCCGCGAGCTCCGCCGCAGCCTTGTCGATGCGGGCGATCGCCTGGGCGTAGTTGCCCGCCCCGCCCGATTTGATCGCCGTCACCGCGATCCGGTCGTGGGCGAGCAGGTGCTCGGTGAGCTCGGTGGCCGGCACCACGCCTGCGCCGAGGTGCTCCCACGCCGGGCGGAGCGGATCGAGGGTCGCCAGGGCCGCAACGGCGGCGTCGTAGCGGGCCAGCATGCCCGGCGAGTACCGCATCGTGCGATCCGCCTCGGCCAGCGGGATCGATGCCAGCCGGTCCACCAGCCGGGCCGCAGCAGCATCGACGACGTCCAGCTGGGCCGTGCCCGCGTCGAGCGCCACGGCCAGCGCCGGGGCGTCACGACGCACCAGGGTGGCCAGGGCCGTGCGCCCGTGCCCGCCGAGGACGCCGACGGCGTCCGCCAGGGCCGTCAGCTCGGCCGAGGCGGCGTCGAGCTCGCTTCCGACGGTCCGGTCCGCGGTCCAGGTCAGCTCGGGACGTCCGGTGCCCCCGGGAAGGTGGTCGATCGCCGCGACGAGCCCGGCCGCACCGAGGGCGACGGCTACCGCGACCGTGAGCCAGGCGAGGGTGACGAACGCGCGACGCAGCACGAGACCTCCCTGCCCGCCTCACGCGGCGGGCGTTGGCTCCTGCTGCTGCTTCGGGCGGCGCAGGTAGAGGAGCTGGCCCTCCATCGTGCGGGGGGCGAAGCCGAATGCGCGCTCGACGCCGTCGAGCGGCCCCACGTTGTCGAGCGCGAGCTGGCGCAGCTGGTCGGTCGCCACGGGGAAGAAGCGGAGGTGGAGCGCCTCCATCGTGCCGGCCGCCAGGCGAATGAGGGGCAGCGGCATGGGCACCACGCGACGTCGCTTGCGGAGCGCACGGGCCACCTCCCCGGTGATCTCGCGGTACGTCCAGGTCCGCGGGCCGCCCAGCTCGAAGGCCGCGCCGACCGTCTCGGGACGCTCGAGGGCCAGGCGCGCACAGCGGGCGAGGTCACCCACGTGCATCGGCTGGAAACGGCTCATCCCGTTGCCCGGGACGGGAACGAGCGGGATCGGCACCCGGACGAGGCCGGCCACGATGTTGAAGAAGCCGTCGCCCGGCCCGAAGAGGAGCGAGGGCTTCAGGATCGTCCAGTCGAGGCCACTGGCGCGAACGGCAGTCTCTCCGCGCGCCTTGCTCTTCGCGTAGTTGAGCTCCTCGCGGTCGGCGACGCCGAGCGCGCCGAGATGGACGAGGCGCCGGACCCCGGCCTGCTGCATGGCCGCGAGCATGTTCTCCGTGCCACCGAGATTGACCCGCATCAGGTCCGCCCCACCGTTCCAGTCGCGAGGGAGGGCGACGAGGTGCACGACGGCGTCGACGCCGACGAGGGCCCCGGGCAGGGTCGCCGGCTCGGTGACGTCCCCGGTGCGCAGCTCCACCTGGGACGCGAGAGCGGCGGGGAGCCGCCGCAGCACGGTCCTGCCGGCCTCCGGCGAGCGGACGAGGGCCGCCACGCGGTGCCCGCTCGCCAGCAGCTCCGGGAGGACGTGGCTGCCCACGAAACCGGAGGCGCCAGTCACGAGGATCGTGGGCACGTCTACCTCCTGCGGGTCGTGGCCGGTTGGCCCAGGGTCGCGGCCATGCGGTCGAGGGCAGTCGCCAGCTCGGCCGCGTCATTCGCCATCGCCGCCGGTCGCTCGCTGGCCGGCAGCGCCTCCGCCTGGGCCCGGGTCGAGATTCCCGTCAGCATGAGGATGCAGGGAATGCCCAGCCCGTTCGCCGCAGCCAGGTCGGAGGTGATGCTGTCGCCGACCATCACCGCCTCGGCGCGGTCGATGCCGGTCGTGAGGATCGCCATCTCCAGGAGGTGCGGAGCTGGCTTTCCGATCGAAACCGGCGTCACCTGGCCCCCGGTCTCGACCGCCGCGACGATCGCGCCGGCGCCGGGCACGATCCCATGCTCGGTGAGATAGACCGGATCACGGTTGGTCGCGACGAGCCGTGCGCCGTGCTGGAGGCAGTTCACCGCGACGTCGAGCTTCTGGTAGGTGAACTGGGGGTCGAGGCCGACGACGACGGCATCCGGGCGCCGCGCGGCCTCCCAGCCGCTGATCCCCTCCTGCGCCTGCCGAGCGGCCGCTTCCGCGGCCGTGACGACATCGAGGCCCGCATCGCGGCACTCGCTCTCGAGGCCCCCGGCCGAGACCGTGAGCACGCGGCGGACCGGCGGATCCATCGCGGGGCCTGCGAGGTAGAGGGCGGTCGCCCGGGAGCTGCTCACGACCCGATCCGCCGTGACCGGCGCGCCAAACGCGGTCAGGCGCGTGACGAAGTCGGCCCTGTAGTGCATCGCGTTGTTCGTCACGTAGACGATGGTGTCGCCGCGAGCCGCGCGATCGGCGAGGACGGCCGCCACGCCCGGGATCGGCGCGGCGCCCCGGTAGACGACGCCGTCGAGGTCGACGAGGAGCAGCATGGCGGAAGCGTACCGTGCCCGGCCGGAGAGGGGTGTCGATCGGCCCGCGAGAACGGCGCGGTCCGGCCCCGGCCGCGCCGTTCGGGGCCCGGGCCGGCGGGCGCGTACCATCAGCGCATGCCGCGCCCCGCGCCCGATCCCCTCGAGGGCACCGCCCGTCTCTTCGTCGACGGCACCAACCTCCTCCACGCCCTCGCGCGCGCCCACGGAGGTTCGCCGGCCGGCGGGACGCCGCTCCCGGCGGCCGCCGTGGTCGGACGCCTGCGCGCGCTCGTTCCGGCGGCGACGGCGGTGACGATCGTGCTCGACGGGACGCCGGCCCCGGGCTCGATCGGCCGTCGGGTCACCTCCGGCGTCGAGGTGCGCTACGCGGGCTCCCGGTCGGCCGACGTCCTGCTCCACGACCTGGCTCGGACGACCCCGAACCCCGAGCTGACCCTCGTCGTGACGGACGACATCGAGCTGGGCCGGGCGCTCCGGAGGCTCGGCGCTCGAACGGCCCACGGGTCCTGGCTGGCCGGGCGGCTGGATCGGCAGCGGCTCGTGGCTCCCGCGGCCGGCCGGCCGAAGCCCCCGCCTGCCGCGAACTCGCCGGCCGGGACGGACGCCGACCGGGCCGGCGACCGTGACGCACCGCGGTGGAACCCGGGGCGGGGAGCCACGAAGAAGACCGGCAATCCGAAGCGGGGCCATCCGCGCCCCTGAGTCTCGCGGGGTGGGACACTCGGGCCGGGACTGCCGCGTCCCGCGAAACGGCCGTGCCGTCGGCCCCGGCAACATGGCACGCTAGCGGTGCGCGTCCACGCCTACGGCATCAGCGGCGGAGGTCTTCCGTGAAGCAGCTCAAGGTGCTCCTCGTCGGGGTCGGGACGGTGGGCGAGGCGATCGCCACGCTCAGTGCCGACGCCCCGTGGCTCGACACGATGGTCCTGGCGGACTACGACGTCGAGCGGGCGCGCCTGGTACAGGCGCGCCTGGGGGGAGGACCGGCGGACGCGCCGGCGACCGCCCGGTTCCCCGCGGCCTTCGTCGACGCCGGGAAGCCGGAGCTGGTGACCCAGCTGGCCCGCGAGCATGGCGTCGACATCGTCGTCAACGGCGCCGATCCGCGCTTCGTCCCGACGATCTTCGACGGCGCCTTCGCCGCCGGCGTCGACTACCTGGACATGGCGGTCAGCCTCTCGGAGCCGCATCCCACCAGCCCGTTCACGACGCCGGGCGTCATGCTCGGGGACTACCAGTTCCCGCAGCATGAGACGTGGAAGGCCGCGGGGCGCCTGGCCATCCTGGGCCTCGGGATGGATCCAGGGCTGACCGACCTGTTCGCAGCCTATGCCCGCAAGCATCTCTTCGACGAGGTCGAGGAGCTCCACGTTCGCGACGGCGGGGACCTCTACATCGAGGGCTACGCCTTCGCCACCGTCTTCAGCATCTGGACGACGATCGAGGAGTGCCTCAACCCGCCGCTCATCTGGGACGCAGCGCGCGGCGGCCACTACACGACCGAGCCGTTCTCGGGCGTCGAGGCCTTCGTCTTCCCGGAGGGGATCGGCCCGGTGGAGTGCGTCAACGTCGAGCACGAGGAGGTCGTCCTCATCCCGCGCGGCATCCCCGAGGTCAAGAAGGCGACCTTCAAGTACGCCCTCGGCGCCGACTTCATCAACATCCTGAAGGTCCTCCACACCATCGGTCTCGATTCGACGAAGCCGATCACGGTGAACGGCGTCCAGGTCGCCCCGCGCGACGTGGTCATGGCCCTCACGCCCGACCCGGCCAAGCACGGCGAGCGGATGAAGGGTCGGGCCATCGTCGGGACGTGGGCCATCGGCCGCAAGGACGGCGCGCCGCGCGAGGTCTACCTCTACCAGAAGACGGTCGGCGAGGAATGCTGGGCCACCTTCGGGCTCCAGGCCGTTGGCTACCAGACCGGCTTCAACCCGGTTCTCGGCCTCGAGCTGCTGGCCCGGGGCGAATGGGGCGGCGCGGGCGTCTACGTGCCCGAGCAGCTCGACCCCGACCCGTTCATGGCGGCCATGGACCGCCGGGGCATCCACTGGGCGGTCGAGGAGCGCGAGCCGGGAGCCAGCATCCCGACCTGATCCCGCCGACGAGCGGGCGCCACGGAGGGGGAGCATGGAACGCTTCATCGACGTGCCGGGTGGCCGGCTCTTCGTCGTCGACGAGGGAGACGGCCCGCCGGTCGTGCTGCTCCACGCGGGAATCGTGGACCTGCGGGCCTGGGATGCGTTCGTCCCGCACCTCCTCGCTGCGGGTTACCGCATCATCCGCTACGACGCGCGGGCCTGGGGCCGATCCACCACAGAGGACGTCGCCTACTCGAACCGAGCCGACCTCGTGGCGGTCATGGACGGGCTCGGGATCGACCAAGCCGCGCTGGTCGGGAACAGCCGGGGCGGCGTGATCATGTTCGACACGGCGATCGAGTTCCCGAACCGGGTCGTCGCGGCGGTGGGCGTCGGGGCCGGGCTCGGCGGGTTCGAGGGCCACCCCACGCCCCAGGAGCAGGCCCTCCTTGACGAGATGGAGCGCCTCGAAGAGGGCGGCTCGGACATCGACGCCATCGTGGCGGTCAACGTGCGGACCTGGGTTGACGGGCCCGGCGCGGCGCCGGGTCGGGCACCCGCCGGGATCGCCGACCAGGTGCGGGAGACAAGCATCCTGCTCTCCGCTCCGGGTCATATCTTCGGCCGGCCGATCGTGCTGGAGCCGCGGGCGGCCGAGCGACTCGGGGAACTGCGCTGCCCGGTGCTCGCGATCGCCGGCGCGCTCGACGTGAGCGACGTCGCCGAGACGGCCAACCACCTGGCGGAGCACGCCCCGGACGCCCGGGCGGTGATCCTGTCCGACGTGGCCCACCTGATCGGGATGGAGCGGCCGGCCGAGCTCGCCGCGCTGGTCGCCGACTTCCTGGAGCCACTCCGGCCCTGGGCCTGACAGGGCGGCTAGAATGCGGCGCATGACCGGAGACATCTGGGCGACGCTCGAGCAGGCGTGGACGGAGATCCTCGACTTCCTGGCGAAGATCCTCAGCCCCGACTGGGACGCCCTCATCCTCCTCCTGCCGTTGCTGCTGGCTCCGCTCGTCCTGCTCTACCTGGCGGCGAGTGGCGGGGCCTGGACCCTGTTCGGGATCACGAAGCCACGCCCGCGGGTCACGTGGGAAGTGGGTCCGCGCGCACTCGAGCGCGACGCCCTGGGCGCGCCGGTCGCGCCCGTCGGCCTCCCGTTCTCTCTGCGCACGGGCCTCGCGTACCCGCCCGGGACAGCCCGCTCGGACGACGGCGAGGACCTCAAGGTCGTCTGCCCGATGTGCCGCGTCGAGCGCCCGGCCCAGGACCCGACCTGCGGGAACTGCGGTCTCGTGCTGAACGTCAAGCAGTCGATGACCGTCGCCCGTCCGGCGGGCCCCCCGAGCGGCGGCGCCTCGATCGCCTGAGGGGTCTCAAAGCACCGCGTCCCGGGGGAACGCTCGCATGGCCACCGCGTCGCACTACCTGTACGTCGTCGCCGGGCTGCTGCTCGTGGGAGCGTTCGCCGCCCACGTCGCGCACACGACGCTCCTCGCGGCCGGGCGGAGCCTCGCTGCCACCCTGGTGCCACGCCCTTCGCCCGCGTTCGCCGGCATCGTCGGGGGCAGCTTCGTCGCCGGGCTCGCCGCCCCTTCGACCGACGCGACCGGGCCGCGCACGGTCGTTGCCCCGTTCGCGATCGGCCTGGCCTGGGCCGCCGCCGCCTCGTTGGGGATGGCCCTCCTCCTGCGCGGGATCGTGGTGGCCCGGGGGCCCTGGGGCAACATGTTCGAGTTCACGGTCGCGTTCTCCTTCGGGATCGTGGCGGCATATCTCGTCCTGGAGCGCCGGTACCCGGTGCGCTCGATCGGCCTGGTGCCCCTCGGCGTGGCGCTGGGCCTCTTCCTGTACAGCTCGACCCTGCCCCAGGGGATCGAGGCGCTCGTCCCGGCCCTCCAGAACCCGCCGCTGCTCACGATCCACGTCGGGCTGGCGATGATCAGCTACGGGATCCTCGCCATGAGCTTCACGGCGGGCTTGTGCTTCCTCGTCCAGGAGCGACGCCTCGCCGACGGCCGCACGGTCGACCGGTTCGCCTGGCTTCCCACCCGCGAGACGCTCGATGTCGTCGCGTTCCGGGCTGTCATCGTCGGCTTCCCCGTCTTCGCCACGATGATCGTCCTCGGCAGCTGGTGGGCAAGCATCGCGTGGTCCCGTTACTGGGGCTGGGACCCGAAGGAGACGAGCGCCCTCGTGACCTGGCTTGTCTACGCCGTCTACCTCCATCTCCGCAGCCAGCGTGGCTGGCGGGGCCGCCCGGCAGCGCTCGTCCTCATCGTCGGGTTCGTGATGGTCCTCGTGACCTACTCGGGCAACCTCTGGTTCCCCGGGCTTCACAGCTACAGCGGGCTCTGAGGCGGCAGCCCTGCGGCCGCCATCCGCAGCGGCGGCGGGTCCAGCGGCAGCCCGGCCGTGCCGAGGCGGCAGCGCACCAGCCGCTCCGGCACGCCTGCGCTTCGCGTTCGGAACCTGATCGCGCCGAACCATGAGAGGGCCGATCCACAACATGTAGTGATGCGGTGCTGCCCGCTACCACAACATCTTGTGGTTTGCCGTTGACTGGCCACGTCCCGCGCGATAGAGTACGGGGACCGCCCTCGACCGGGCAGACCGCCTTCGGGTACGCCGGAGGGGCCAGGGACCGGGTCCGTCGGAGGGCATCGCTGCTGGAGGGGCGGGCGGACCGCCTGGAGCAGAGCCCGGCGCATGGCGCCGGTGGCAGGGACCGGGACGGCGAGTGGTCGCCCGGAAGAGGAGCAAGGGGCAGCATGGCTCGAGCCGTCCACGACATGGTCCCGGTCGTCCCCGCGGACGGCCAGCCCGCCAAGCCCGCCAAGCCCGCCAAGCCCGCCGGGCCGCGCGGCAAGCAGGGCGCCGGGGGCGCGTCGCGCGCAGCCGCGCGCCAGGCCGCGACCGCGGAGGCGATCGCGGCGCACGCGAGCAGCGCGTTCGCCGAGGCGGCAGCGCTGCGCGTGCGGGCCGAAGAGGCGGCCACGGCAGCCATGGACGCCCTGCGCTTCACCGGCGAGGGCACTCGCGGCCTCACGATCGAGCGTCGCTGGACCCGCCCCGGCGTCCATCCCTACGACGAGATCACCTGGGAGATCCGGACCGCCGCCATCGGCAACGAGTCCGGCAAGCTCGTCTTCGAGCAGAAGGACGTCGAGGTCCCGGCGTCCTGGAGCCAGCTGGCCACGAACGTCGTCGTCAGCAAGTACTTCCGCGGCCACCTGAACACGCCCGAGCGGGAGACCAGCGTCCGCCAGCTGATCGATCGCGTCGTCCTCACGATCGCGGCCTGGGCCGAGGCGCAGCACTACTTCGCGACGTCGGAGGACCTCGCCGCGTTTACGGCCGAGCTCACCTACCTCCTCGTCCACCAGAAGATGAGCTTCAACTCGCCGGTCTGGTTCAACGTCGGGATCGAGGCCAGGCCGCAATGCTCGGCCTGCTTCATCAACTCGGTCCAGGACTCGATGACCAGCATCATGGACCTCGCCAAGACCGAGGCCATGCTCTTCAAGTTCGGCTCGGGCGCCGGCAGCAACCTGTCCACGATCCGCTCCAGCCGCGAGAAGATGGCCGGCGGCGGCACTGCCAGTGGCCCGGTCTCCTTCATGAAGGGCTACGACGCCTTTGCGGGCGTCGTGAAGTGCCTGGTGGCCGACACCTACGTCACGACGGGCGGCGGGCTCCTGCGGATTGACGAAGCCATTGAAGCCGATGGTCCGGTCGGCTTCGTCGAGGACGACTCGCTCACCCTGAACACGCCGGCCGGCCCGACGCGGATCTCGCACGTCTACCGCAGCCCGCGCGCCGATGTGCGCACGGCCACGCTGAGAACCGGCCTGGAGCTGACCGGCACACACGAACACCCGGTGCTCACGCTGGCGTCGCCGTTCGAGCTCCGCTGGACCCGGCTGGCCGACCTGCGGCCGGGCGATCGCGTCGCCGTCGAGCGCCACCGCGAGCTCTGGCCGGCCCAGGCGCCCGCCCTCGACCAGTTCGACGCCGACCTCGTGGTCGAGCGGCGCGCGCTCCGCTACCCGACCGAGATGACCCCCGAGCTGGCGCGCCTGCTCGGCTACCTCGTGGCCGAGGGCTCGGTGGAGGACGAGCGCTTCCGCTTCAGCTCGGCCGATCCCGAGGTGATGGCGGACTACTGCCGCTGTGTCGAGGCCGTCTTCGGCATCGACCCGAGCAACCAGGCCCGCGGCCGGGTCAACCCCACCACGGGCGTCCGCACCCAGCAGCTCTCCCTGAGCTGGAAGGGTGCCCTTCAGTTCCTTGGGTTCTGCGGCCTGCCGGCCGGGCGCTCAGCGGACAAGGGCGTCCCGCTCGCCATCCGCCGCTCGCCGCGATCGCTCGTGCTCGAGTTCCTGGCTGCCTACGCGGAAGGCGACGCCCATCTCGGCGCCACGCGGATCGAGATCGCGACCGCGTCCTCGCGCCTGGCCGAGGAGATCCAGCTGCTCGCCCTCAACCTGGGCGTGGTCGGCCGCCGCTCGACGATCAACGGCTACCAGCGCCTGGCGTTCCTCGGTGCCGAGGCCGCGCGTCTCGCGCGCCTGCTCCGAGCGTACCTCGTCACGCCCCGCAAGCGCGAGGCGGCAGCCGCGCTCGCCGACGCGCCCACTGGAGGCAACCCCAACCTCGACGTCATCCCCGGCCTCGTGCCCGCCTTGCGGTCGCTTCTCACGGGTCGCAATGGCTGGGTGCGCGCAACCGCCGGCGGCCCGGCGTTCCAGGCCGGCTTCGGGATCTTCAACCGGACCGGCGACAACGTCTCGTACGCCCGGACGCAGGCGATCCCCGGACTCGTCGACCAGGTCGCCCGCCTGTCGCCAACGATGGGCGCGACGATCGAGCGGGTTCTCGACGACGAGTACCTTTGGGACGAGGTCGTGAGCGTGATCGATGCTGGCGAGGCGCTCACCTACGACTTCACGGTCCCGGGCGTCCACGCCTTCGTCGCGAACGGGATCGTCTCCCACAACTCGGGCGGCAAGACCCGGCGCGCGGCCAAGATGGTCATCCTCGACGTCGACCACCCGGACATCCTCGACTTCGTCGATTCCAAGAAGCTCGAGGAGCAGAAGGCCTGGGCCCTCATCGAGCAGGGCTACGACGCGTCCTTCACGGGCGAGGCCTACGGCTCGGTCGCCTTCCAGAACGCCAACCACTCGGTCCGCGTGACCGACGAGTTCATGCGCGCGGTCGAGGCCGGCACGGACTGGACCACTCACGCCGTCGTCGGCGGGGCGCCGATGGACACGATCCCGGCCCGGACGATCTTCCGGCGCATGGCCGAGGCGGCCCACGTCTGCGGCGACCCGGGGATCCAGTACGACACGATCATCAACGACTGGAACCCGGTCTCGAACACGGATCGCCAGTACGCTACTAATCCCTGCAGCGAGTTTTCGCTTCCTGAACGACACCAGCTGCAACCTCGCATCGCTGAACCTCATGACGTTCGTCGGCGAGGATGGCGAGCTCGACGTGGACGCCTTCCGCTACGCCTGCCGGCTGACCATCACCGCCCAGGAGATCCTCGTCGACAACGCCAGCTACCCGACGCCGAGGATCGAGGAGAACAGCCACCGCTTCCGGCCCCTCGGCCTTGGCTACGCGAACCTCGGCGCCCTGCTGATGAGCCGCGGCCTGGCCTACGACTCGCCCGACGGGCAGGCCTACGCCGCCGCCATCACCTCGGTCATGACCGCCGAGGCCTATCGCCAGAGCGCAGTCATCGCCCGCGACCACGGCGGCCCGTTCGTCGAGTTCGCGGAGAACCGCGCCCCGTTCCTGGCGGTGATCGACAAGCACCGCGCCGCGGCCACGCAGATCCCCGCGAAGGATGTCCCGGCCGGCCTCGGCGCGACCGCGCGCGACCTGTGGGACGAGACCTACGCGCTCGGCGAGCAGCACGGCTATCGCAACGCGCAGACCACGCTCCTCGCGCCCACGGGGACCATCGCGTTCATGATGGATTGCGACACCACCGGCATCGAGCCGGACATCGCCCTCATCAAGTACAAGAAGCTGGTCGGCGAGGGTTACCTCAAGATCGTGAACAACACGGTCCCGGGAGCGCTGCGACAGCTCGGCTACACGCCGACCCAGGTCGAGGAGATCGTCGCCTTCGTCGACGAGCGCGAGACGATCGAAGGCGCGCCCGGCCTCAAGCCCGAGCACCTGCCCGTCTTCGACTGCGCCTTCAAGCCCCGCAACGGCGTGCGCTCCATCGTGCCGATGGGCCACGTCCGGATGATGGCTGCGGTCCAGCCGTTCCTCTCCGGGGCCATCAGCAAGACCGTCAACATGCCCGAGGCAGCGACGGTCGAGGAGATCGAGGAGATCTACCTGGAGGGCTGGCGCCTGGGCCTCAAGGCGATCGCGATCTACCGCGACAACAGCAAGCGCAGCCAGCCCCTCAGCACGACCAAGCTCAAGAGCGACGGTGAGAACAAGACGGCCAGCGACGTCGCCGACGAGCTGCGCAGGCAGCTGGCTGCGGCCGAGGCCGAGGCCGTCAAGCCGCACCGCCGCAGGCTCCCTGCCGAGCGCGCCGCCGTCACCCACAAGTTCGAGATCTCCGGCCACGAGGGCTACATCACCGTCGGCCTCTACCCGGACGGCCAGCCGGGCGAGATCTTCCTCAAGATGGCGAAGGAAGGCTCCACGGTGTCCGGTTTGATGGACACCTTCGCCACCGCCATCAGCCTGGCCCTCCAGTACGGCGTGCCGCTGCGCGACCTGGTCAACAAGTTCGCCCACGTCCGGTTCGAGCCATCGGGCTTCACCGGCAACAGCGAGATCCCGATCGCGAAGTCCAGCGTGGACTACATCTTCCGCTGGCTCGGGAGCCGCTTCCTGGTCGGTGACGACCGGGCAGCGCTCGGGCTCCAGGATCGCGGCGGGTCCGTGGTGGCCTCGCCCTTCTCCTTCGGTGCTGCGGCCCTCGCGCCGCAGCCGGAAGAGGGTCCGTCTGCGATAGACGAGGCGCAGGAGCCGCCGAAGGCCGCGGCCACGGCGGTTGCCACGGCGACGGTCGAGGGTACGAGGCCGGCGGCCAGCGAGCCGGCGGCGGGGCTGCCCACCGCCTCGGCGAAGCTCGAGCTTCCGGTGATCGGGCCGGCAAGAAACGGTCATACCAACGGCAACGGGAACGGGAACGGTCACACCAAGAGCGGCGCTTCGTCCGCCGTGGCGGCCTCGCTGGGCGTCGAGCGCACCGCCTTCAAGATCCAGGAGGATGCCCCGTCCTGCGCTGACTGCGGCTCGATCATGATCCGCAACGGCAGCTGCTACAAGTGCCTCAACTGCGGCAGCACCAGCGGCTGCAGCTGAGCGGCGCCGCGCATCGCCGAGGGGGCACGCCAGGCCCGGTCACTTCGTCGCCGAGCAGGACCCGAGGCCGCGCCGCTACCGGTGATCCGTTCGCGAGCCTCATCCGCCCCCGGGCTCTTCGCCGCGGGACCACCAACCTCGAAGGTCATGGTGCCCGCGGTGGAGCGAAGGATCGTGAGCTCCGCGTCGGCGATCTCGTACCTGGCAGCCGACCAGAGTCCCTCGAGGAACGTGTCGGACAGCGAGCCAGGGCCGCAGGAATCCGGGCTATAGGGATCAGGTAGGAGCCTCAGGCCGGTCGACGAGAGTCCGGTTCGCCCGGCCGGGACCGTGCGGAAGGTGCCCGAGACGGTCGTGCAGTCGGACGTGGCCACAAACGTCCCGCCGGACCTGAACTCGACCGTGTACTTCGTGGGGTCGGGCACGACAACGGGGCCCTCACCGGGGCCCGCCGTGGATCCGTTCCACTGCCATGTCGTTCCCGTCAGGATGCTCCCGGGCGGGGGCGCAGGGGCGACGGCCACGGCCAGCGCCATGATCATGACGACCGCCACGACACTGGTGATGGCAACGACGACGATGCGCCGGCCGATCGCCCCTGCCCTCACCCCCCGGAATGCTTCGATGTCCATGACACCACTATCTTCGTGCAGCCTCGCCCGGTGGATCTCCACCGATGGTACGCGCGTGGCCGTTGCCCGGTTCACGCGCAGGGTCCCGGCTGGAGGCAGCGACCGGAGGGATGCCCTGGGTCGAGAATCGCGAGCCTACGGCGGAGGCGCAGCTCCGGGGCGCCGCGCGCGCTACGGCAGCCCGGCCATCGCCCGCCGGCGCAGCTCCCCGAGGTAGGCGCCGAGCCCCGCGTAGTCGGGCAGGGACGACGGCCGGCCGGCGTTCGCCGTGCCGTACTGGGCGGCCGTCTCGCGCGCGCCGCGGCCCGGCTCCTCGCCCAGCAGCATGCCGAGCGGGCCGGCGGCGGCTGCGAGCTGGCGGTCAAGGGTGGCAAGCGGCGCGCCGAGCGCCTCGGCCAGAACGAGGTAGACCGCGTCGTACGCCGGCAGACGATGTCGCTCCACCGCGTCGGCGACCAACAGCAGCTCGGGCCGACCGATCCCGACCGTCTCGAGGCCCAGCTCGTCGAGCTCCCGCAGCGCTTCGGCGGCCTGTCCTGCGGTGTATCGGTGCTTCATGACGAGGACGTTGACGAGCTCGAGCCAGAAGACATCCGGGACCATGAGGGCCGCTCCGGCCCTCGACCAGGCCGCGACGGCGCGGTCCACCGTCTCCGACGCGACCTCGTCGCGGACGTAGGCAAGACCGACGGAGGCATCCACGACGAGCGTCTCACCCACCCTGGAGACGCTCCCGTTCGTCGCGTGCCGCGCGATGCGCAGCCTCCTCGGCGGCATACCGCTCACGCCATCGGCGGGCTCGCCCTGGATCATCCTCCTCGTGCTCAGGGTAGCCGTCGGGATCGTCCCTCGAGCGCATCTGCCGGATCAGCTCGACGACATCGGGGTCCCCGGGTTGAGAAGGGCGCTCGATCGCCATCCGGCGCCGGAAGTGCTCGATCCGGTCGAGCGCGGCGAGCCGCCGTCGGCGCAGCTCGTCCGCATCGGGATCCAGGCGCCGGCCGTCCTCGACGGAGACGAGCATCGCGAGCGGCCTATGGTCGCGCTCGATGACGATCCGCTCCCCGGCCGAGGCGGCGTCCAGGATCGCCCCCAGGCTGCGCCGAAGATCGAGCGGAGTCACAACTCTCATGGCTGACCATGATAGCAGGGCATAATGGCACAGGGACCACGCGGGATGATCCGGGCGTAAGCATCCCGACGCCTGTGCTCGCCAGACGCGGCAAACCCCGTGAAAGGATTCGGCTCTCACCACGGTGTGCGTGGTGACGGATCCGGGCCCCGGCAGCATCCTGAGCGTCGAACGGAGCGTGCTCGTCCGAATTCGTTGCATGGAGCCGGACCGGGATGGCCACCGACCGGGGATGGCCACCGACCACCGACCGGCGCTCAGTGGCTGGTGTGCTTCCCGGTCCCGGACTGGGAGCCCCGCGCGTCCCGCGGGTCCGGTCGCGCCTACACTGCCTCGTGATGCTCCGGACCGTCGCCGCGACCCGCTACGTCACGCCCTTCCGGGAGGGCGGCTCCCTGCCCGGCCTGTGCGAGGCGGACGACGACGGCCTCTACGTCGTCAAGTTCCACGGCGCCGGCCAGGGCTCGAAGGCGCTCGTCGCCGAGGTGATCGTGGGCGAGCTCGCCCGGGCGCTCGGGCTGCCGGTACCCGAGCTGGTCCTCGTGGAGCTCGACGCCCGCCTGGCCGCCGGCGAGCCGCACTGGGAGGTGAAGGAGCTGCTGGATCGGTCACCCGGGACGAACCTCGGCGTCGACTTCCTGCCCGGCGCTCTCGGTTTCGCGCCCGCGGTCGGGCCCGCGCCCGACCCGGAGCTGGCTGCCGCCTTCGTCTGGCTCGACGCGTTCGTGCTCAACGTGGACCGGACCCCCCGGAACCCGAACCTTCTCGTCTGGCATCGCCGGCTCTACGGGATCGACCACGGGGCGGCCCTCTACATGCAGCACCGCTGGGAGGACGCGCTGGGCGACGCCGAGCATGCGCGCCGCCCGTTTCCGCAGATCCGCGACCACGTGCTGCTCCCGTGCGCCGGCTCGATCGCCGACGCTGACGCCGACCTGGCACCGCAGGTGACCGACACGCTGCTGCGCGAGCTGGCGGACGCCGTCCCGGGGGCCTGGCTGAAGGCCGAGCCGGCGTTCGCGTCGGTCGACGACAATCGCGCTGCGTACGTCGACTACCTGCGGCGTCGGCTGGCCGCCCCGCGGGCATTCGTGGAGGAGGCCGAGCGTGCCCGCACCGGCGCCTGAGCCCGCCCGCCACCCCTTCGCCTACGCGATCGTGCGCGTCGTGCCGCGCGTGGACCGCGGCGAGGCGATGAACGTCGGGATCGTGCTCCTGTGCCGGCCCCGCCGGTTCCTCGGCGCCCGGGTGGCGCTGGACGAAGCCCGCCTGCGCGCTCTCGACCCGACCTGCGATCCGGCCGACGTCCGGCCCCACCTCGAGGCGATCGAGCGGATCGCCGCGGGCGATCCCGCCGGCGGCCCGATCGCGTCGCTCTCGCAGGCGGAGCGCTACCACTGGCTCGTGGCCCCATCGTCGACGATCATCCAGCCGTCCGAGGCCCACACGGGCCTGACCGCGGACCCTGCGGCAACGCTCGACCACCTCTTCGCGACGCTCGTCCTGGCGCCGCCAGCCACTCCCGGACGCCCCGCATCGAGCGGAGGCAAAGGAGCGCGATGACCTGGGAACGCGCCGAGGAGTCAGCGAAGCCCGTCCTGAAGTGCCCGCTCTGCGCCGGCACGCAGTTCGACAAACAGCAGGGGCGCATGGACTCGCGCTGGGGCATCACCAGCCACAAGCTCGTCCTGCAGATCTGCAGGACGTGCGGGCTCGTGCTGCAGTTCTCCGCCGGCCGCGGGATCTTCGACTTCGACTGAGGACTCACGCCGGCCGCGACAGGCGGGGCGGATCGTCACGACGTGCTAAGGGCGGTCACGGCCGCTGCGGTCGCCAGCCACGATGCGCCGGGATCGCCAGAGATCGGCACGTGGTCCGTCATCGGGCTGTCACCGTGGCGCGAATACCATAGGCCGACACCACAGCACGGAGCGATCCATGGGCATCCTCGACTTCCTGTTCGCCGACCCGGCGAAGTCCACCCTCCCCTCCCCGGCCGACGCCCTGCCCGGCCGCCCCGAGCCCATGCCTGTCGCGGATCGGCACACGGTCCTCGGCACGCCGCTCGCCGGTCCCCTGCCCGACGGCACAGAGCTGGCCGTCTTCGGCCTCGGCTGCTTCTGGGGCGCCGAGAAGACCTTCTGGCAGACGCCGGGCGTGATCTCGACCGCCGTCGGCTACGCGGGCGGCTACACGCCGAACCCGACCTACCAGGAGGTCTGCTCGGGCCGGACCGGCCACGCCGAGGTGGTCCGGGTCGTCTTCGACCCGGCCGTCGTCTCGTACGAGCGAGCTGCTCCGCACCTTCTGGGAGCACCACGACCCCACGCAGGGGATGCGCCAGGGCAACGACCAGGGGACGCAGTACCGCTCGGCCATCCATGTCCTCGCGCGGACCAGCGGGCGGCGGCCGAGGCGTCGCGCGACGCCTACCAGGCCGTCCTCGCGAAGGCCGGCTTCGGGACCATCACGACCGAGATCGTCGACGCCCCGGCCGTTCTACTACGCCGAGGACTACCACCAGCAGTACCTCGACAAGAACCCGGACGGCTACTGCCCGGACCACGGGACGGGCGTGGCCTGCCCGATCGGGCTCGGGTGTCGCCGCCGAATAGGCTCGCATCGTGGGGCCCGAGGAGCTCTTCGCTGGTCATGCGGTCGCGCTGGCGGTCTACGTCAGGGTGCGCTCGGTCCTCGAGCAACTCGGACCGGTCGATGTACGCACGACGCAGAGCCAGGTCGCCTTCCGCCGCGCGCGCGGCTTCGCCTACCTCTGGCTGCCCGGCCAGTACCTCGCCAAGCCGGCGGCAGAGGTCGTCCTGTCGTTCGCCCTTGGGCGCCACGACCCTTCGCCGCGCCTCAAGGAGGTGGTGCATCCATCACCGAGGCACTGGATGCACCACCTGGAGATCCATGGCGCCGACGACATCGACGACGAGGTCGTGGGCTGGCTTCGGGAGGCGGCGGAACGCTCCGGCTGAGGGGTCACTGTCGACGGTCGTACAGGCGCGCACGCCCAAGCCACCACCTGGGCCGTCAGGAGCCGTCCGACCCGCTCCAGGAGCCCGTGTGGACGGTTGGGGTGCGCCTCCAGGAGCTCGAGGGTGCCGTCCGCCATCGGCGCGAGGTACAGCTGCGACTTCCCGACGCCACCGTACGTCGGCGGCCACTCGCCGCGCATGTACCAGCGTGGCGGACTCCTGGAAGTGGTACTTCGGTGTTCCACATCCCGACGAACGTGAGGGCGCAGCCCGTGCTGATCTCGCCTCCGGCGGCGTTCAACCCGACCCAGTCCATGGTCCCGCACGGCTCGCCCACGACACACGGGAGGAGCTCCACCGTGGCCGTCCACTTCCCATCGGCGGCGGGCCCCTTTGGCTCGCTGACGATCCCCCTCCACGTCCCGGCCGGCACGGGGGGCACGGTGGGCGAAGGAGTCGGGACCGGGGTCACCGCGGGCGCGGATGTGGCGGTGGGCGCGACGGTGGGTGCGATGTTGGGCGCCAGGGTCCCGACGGGACTCACGGCCGCCTCGCACCCCGCGCTGGACGCGACCACGAGGATGGCTCCAGCGAGCAGGAATGCGCCCCTGCGCTTCCGCACTGCGTGCGCCTCCGTAGATGTGGGCCACGGTAGGCGGCAGCCGGCTGATCCGACGAGAGGCGAACGGCCCTGATTCCCTGTTTCGAGCGCCTCACCCGGATCGGGCGGATGCGCATCAGGCTCCTGGGGATGCCGTGCTTCGGCGTCGGGCCTGGGACCTGGCGGATCGGCTGGGATGGGCCTCGACGTACGACGCCGAGTACGTTGCGCTCACGCAGCTGCAGGCCGACGCGCTCGTGACCCTGGACGCTGAGCTGGCGCGCAGCGTCGAAGGGGTCGTTGCCACGGCCTCGATCGACACGTGGCGATAGGAAGGCTCGTCGGGCCGTCAAGCGGCGCTGCCTCCCGGAGCGCCACGCCGGGGCTCCTTCAGAGTGCGGCGAGGAAGTCCAGCACCCGCCTGGTGAGCAGGGCCGCCGCGTTCGCGTCGTACGACGGCAGCGAGCGATCGGCGAAGTAGTGCTGGTCGCCCGGGTAGAGGAACAGCTCACCGGAGGGAGCCCGCTCGACGAGCGCCCGGGCCGCCTCGAGGTCGCCCTCACCGGCGAAGATCGGATCGCGGTCCATGCCGTGCACCTGGCCGGGCAGGCCGTCGGGCCAGGGGCCGACGTACTCGAGCGGCAGGCAGGAGTAGAACAGCAGTGCGCCCCGCGCGCCCGGCCGTGTCTGCGCGAGCTTCTGGGCGGGGACCACCCCGAACGAGAAGCCGGCGTAGACCAGCTCGGCGGGCAGCCCTTCGGCCGCCTGATGCCTCGTTCGGCCACCGCTTCGAAGCCCTGCTCCTCGACGTGCGCCAGCCCGGCCTCGATCGACCCGAACGTCCGGCCGCCGAACAGGTCGGGGGTGTGCACCGTGTGGCCGGCCCCGCGCAGCTCGTCGGCGAACGCGATCACCCCGTCCGTGAGCCCCTGCACGTGGTGGAACAGCAACACCTCAGCCATGCCCGAACCGCCTCCAGCAGCCGAATGCGCTCGCCGATCCGAACCCGGCGGATGTGCCACGCGGCCCCTACCCGCCCAGCGCCGCCTTCCGGCTCGCCTTCCAGGCCCGCTTCTGCTCCTGGTAGCGGGCGAGTGCCTCGGCCGAGTCGACGTCGGCCAGCGTCGGATAGGTCGGGGCGACGCCCTCCCAGCCGGGCGGCCGGACGCCGAACCGCTTCGCGAGCAGCCCGACGAGCGTCTTCGCCTTCATCTCGCCGATCCCCGGCAGGGCCCGCAGGCGCGCGTCGAGGTCGGCCCCGTCGCGGGCCTCGGTCCAGACCCGCGCGCGTCGCCGCCGAAGTCGCGGGCGACGACGGCGCACAGCTCCTGCACGCGGGTCGCCATCGCCCCCGGGAAGCGGTGGAGCGCCGGCCGCTCGCGGAAGGCCGCCTGGAGCACCTCCGGGTCCATCGCCGCGATCGCCGCAGGGTCGAGCGTCCCCACGCGGCGCTGAAGCTCGAGCGGGCCGGCGAAGGCCTTCTGGACGGTCACCTGCTGATCGAGGACGAACCCGATGAGCAGGGCGAGGGGGTCGGCCGCGAGGAGGGTGTCGGCCTCGGGGTCACCGGTGAACGGAAGGCTGGCGGGCGGCGTCGTGGCGCTCATGGAGCGATGGTAGCGCGCGCCGGCGCCGCGCTCGTTGGCCGGGGCGGCACGGATGCGCGGCCACTGCGCGCGCGGAGCGGTCAGGCGGGAACGAGGATCCGGATGGCGTCGGGCACCACCTCGGCGACGAAGCCCCCGCCGCCCACGAGGTCGCCATCGACCTCGACCGGCTCCCCCGCGGGAGCGGCGACCTCGACGTGACGGCCGGCGAACCGGGCGCCGTACGGACCGATCGCCGTGTGCACGCCGCGACCGAGCAGCAGCTCCAGCGCCGCCCGCGAGCCGCCCACGACACCGCGCCCGCGGGCGACGAGGACGTCGAGCAGACCGTCGTCGGGGACAAGCGGGGGCGCGGCCGCAGGAGCCCCGGGATGAGCTCGCCGGCATTCGCGACGAGGACCTCGAGCGCGTCGGTCTCGTGCACGACGCCGTCGACGACCAGGCGCACCGCGAACGGCCGGACCCGCATCGCCACCGCCGTCGCGGTGGCGAAGTACGCGCCAATCCCGAGGGAACGCTTGCGCCGCTCCGTGGTGGCGGCCATGACCCGGGCGTCGAAGCCGACGCCGGCCGCCACGACGAACGGCGTCGGGGTCGCCGCCGCACCGACCCACGCCCGTCCGACGTCGATCGGGCGCTCGCGCGCCGTGACGAGCGCGGCGATGGCCCGGGTGGGCGAGCGCGGGACGCCCAGCGCGGCTGCCAGCAGGTTGCCGGTGCCGCCCGGCACGATCCCGAGGACGATGCCCGTCCCGGCCAGGACCGCCGCGGCCGACCGGACGCTCCCGTCGCCGCCGGCAACGACCAGGAGCGGCGCGCCGGCTGCGGCGGCCTCCTGTGCGGCAGCCTGTCCGGCCTGTGCCGTCGCCGTGACCCGGACCTCCGGATCGGTCCCCGTCCGGGCCAGGATCGCAGCCGTCGCGGCTGCCACGAGCGCGTCGCGCCGGCCCGGATTGACCAGGTGGGAGGCACCTGCGGCAACGAGCAGGAAGGGCGGAGCGGTCGGACGGGCTGACATCGAACCTCCTGTTCGAAGCCTAGCGCCCGGCGACAACCGGCGGGATGGCCCGGCCTCGGCGGGCCGGAGGTCTCTCCCGTCGGCTGCCGGCTCCTCGCATCCTTGGGCCCAGGAACAATGACCGTAGTCCCGATGCGCCCGCCGCACGTTCTCGTCGCCTACGCCAGTCGCCACGAGGCGACCGCGGAGATCGCGGCTGTCATCGCCGGCGAGCTCGACGCGGCCGGCTGCGTCGCCACGCTGACCGAGGCGCGTCGCGTGGCTGGCCTGGCCGACATCGACGCCGCGATCGTGGGCAGTGCCCTCTACGTGGGCCGCTGGGACGAATCCGCCCTCGACTTCCTGCGCCAGGAGCGCGCGGCGCTGGCCAGGATCCCGACCTGGCTGTTCAGCTCCGGCCCCGTGGGCGAAGGGAAGGCCACGGCCCATCCCGAGCGGTTGCCCCAGCCCGCGGACGTCGCCGGCCTGGCCGAGGAGATCGGGGCCCAGGCAACGACCTTCGGGGGCCGCGTGAACGCCGACGAGGACGGGTTCGACCTCCGGATCATGGCGAGCGCCGGCCTCGCCGGCGACTGGCGCGACTTCCGCCGGATTCGCGCCTGGGCCCGCGAGATCGGCGCCGACATCCTGGCCCGATCCGCCGCGACCGCGCGCCAGGGAGCGCCCGACGAGCGTGACTGACCCGCGCCGGCACGCGCCGCCGGCGGTGGGTCAGGGCCCGGCGGGCTGGCGCGGCCCGCGGAGCAGGGCCAGGCCGGCGACCAGGGAGGCGACCGCCGGCACGAGGAGCCAGGCCACGAGGAGGAGCACGGCCACGACAAGCCATCGGAACGCGTCCACGGCGGCTTCGGACAACGCGAACGTCTCCAGCTCGGTCGCCAGCGTGGTGACCTCGGCGGCGACGGCCTCCATCTCGACAGCGAGGGCGGGGATCTGGCGGGCGATCCGGCCTAGGCTGATTCCGAGCGCATCGAGGTCGGTCGCGATCCCCCGGAGCTGGGCCGCGACCTGCGCCGCATCCTGGGCGAGCGGCTCGAACGGCCTGTTGCCCAAGATCGCGAAGTCGCCGAACGTCGACGACAGGCGGCTGAGCGTGTTCGCCAGCTGGCGACCTGCATCCGCGGACTGGGACGCGATCGCGGCGGCCTGCTGCGCGCCCGCGGCCCCGTCGGCCGCGATCGCGGCGGCATCGTCGAGCGCCGCTGCGCTGTGCTCGAGCGAGGCGACGAGGGCGTCGCGCTGGCGGTCGACGCTCGCCATCGCGGGCTCGAGGCCCGTGCCCACGGCCAGCGTAGCGCCCACGACGAGGATCCCGGCGGCCAGGCCCGCCAGCCCGTACGCGGTGAGCCCGGCGCCGAGCGCTCGCCGGTGGCGATGCACCATCTCGAACATCCCCGGATCGTACCGGGCGAGGGAGACCACGACATGACCGGACAGGCATCGCCGCAGCGGGGCGGACTCATCATCGGACTCGTGCTCATCCTCCTGGGCGGCGGCGCCCTCCTGGTGCAGGTGGGCGGGCTCTCGATCGGCTGGCCGATCTGGATCATCGTCCCAGGACTCGCGCTCATCCTGGGCGCCGTGGCCGTGGGGGGCTCCGGCGGAGCCGGCATCGCGAGCGTCGGCGGGATCGTGCTGATGACCGGCATCGTCCTTGCGGTCCAGGAGTCGAACGATCTCTACCAGACGTGGGCCTACGCGTGGGCCCTCGTGGCGCCCGGCGGCGTCGGGGTCGGCCTCACCGTCTACGGGCTTCTCGCCCGGCGCCGTGACGACCTGCGGGCCGGCCTGACGACGCTCTTCGTCAGCATCGTGCTCTTTCTCGTCGGCTTCCTCTTCTTCGAAGGTGTCGTCGGCCTCTCCGGGGACCGCTTCGCCGAGGTCACGGAGGTTGCCGTGCCCCTCCTCCTCGTGTGCCTCGGCGTCCTCGTCGTCATCGGGGCGTTCGTCCCGGGTCCGTGGCGCCGGCCCGTGATGGTCGTCCACGACGCGAAGGATCGTGAGGCCGCCGAGCGTGGAGAGGGCGGCTCGGGTTGGACGGCGCCCGTGCCGGAGCGGCTGGCGATCCCCCTCGAAGGCACGGCCGACGCGGAGGTGATGGTCACGTTCGGCGCCGGCCACCTGCGAATAGGCACGGCGGCGGCGGGCCACCTCGTCGACGGCGCGTTCGGCGGCGGCGTCCGGGTGGAGCGCAGCGGCGGGGCAGGACGGGCGCGGCTCACCCCACCAACGCCGCCCACGGGCTGGACCCTCAGCCGTGAGCCCTACAGCTGGGACTATGGGGGTCACCAGCGAGGTGCCCCTCCGCCTGCGCGTCGAGACCGGGGCTGCCGACGCGGAGCTGGACCTCGCGGGCCTGCGGCTCGCGGAGCTGCGGCTCCGGACCGGCGCCAGCGAGACACGCGTGAGCCTCCCGACCGCGGCGGGCGTCACCGTCGTCGACGCCGAGGGCGGCGCGACCACGATCCGCTTCCGCGTGCCCGACGGCGTTGCGGCCCGCATTCGCTCCTCGGTCGTCCTCGGCTCGAGCGACATCGACACGATGCGCTTCCCGCGGACCGCGGCTGGCGACGCCTGGGAATCACCAGGTTTCGCGGCCGCGCGCCAACCGCGTCGACATCTCTGTTCGCGGCGGGATCGGGAGCGTCTCGGTGCGGTGAAGGCGGCTCACGCGGCAGCCGTGTCGGCGCCCCAGCCTGCGACGAGGATCCCGAGGAGGACCAGGCAGTCGACGGCGACCGAGCCGACGGTGGAGCTGGCCGGAAGGGCCTGTGGGTAGAGGGTACTCGCTGCCAGAGACGTCGCGGCAGAGGCGACCGCCACCGACCGCCACCAGGGCTGGCCGAGCAGCAGCCCCGCGGCGGCTGCGACGAAGCCGACGGTGGGCACGACGAACAGGCCGACGGCAGCGATCCGGGCGACGGACTCGCCGGCCGTGGCGGAGAGCAGCCAGCTGTCGCTCGACACGCCTTCGAACGCGAGCCAGCCCGAGGACGGGCATCCAGCCCATCACATGGCCAACGCCATGCGCCCCGAGCACCCCCGCTACGACCACCTTCACGAGCATCACGTCCAACGTTGCCTCCTCTCTTCGCCGGCGCCTGCAGCGAGCGTTCCTGTTCTGCGTACAATGTACGCGTTGCGTACGTCGTACGCTAGCGGTAGGCTTGTCGCGTGTCAAGCGCCCAATTCGGCGGCGTCTTCGCCCGGTCCGCGCGAGTCCCTCAGCCGGGAGCGGATCGTCGCGGCGGCCGTCGTCGTGCTCGATGCCGATGGCCTGGCCGGGCTCACGATGCGGCGCGTGGCCCGGGAGCTGGGCACCGGGGCCATGTCCCTGTATCGGCACGTGGCGAGTCGCGATGACCTGCTCGACCTCGTCCTGGACGAGCTGATCGCGGCGGTGCCGGCCTCCCGCCTGACTGGCGAGTGGCGAGTGGACGTGGCGGCCCTCGCCCGCGACGTCCGGGCCGCGCTGTTGCGTCGCCGGGATCTGACCCTTCTCCTCACCGCGCGACTGGGGCAGGGCGCGGGAGGCCTGGCAGCCCTCGACCGCGCCCTCGGCATCTTCCTTCGCGCCGGGTTCTCGCCCCGCGATGCCGTCCGGTCCAACCACGCCCTCGGGGCGTACGTCTCCGGGTCGTGCACGTGGGAGGCGATCGGGCTTGGCGGCGAGGTCGATCCGGCCGAGCGCGCGAAGCGTGCCGCGGCCGCGACCGCACGCCTCGCCGACGTGGCGCCGGAGGCCCACCCGCACGTGGCGGCAGCAGCCAGCGAGCTCCTCGCCGGCACCGCCGAGGACCGCTTCGAGTTCGGCCTGGCTCGCCTCCTCGAGGGCTTCGCGGTTGAGCTCGCCTCGACCGCCGGGCATCCGGCCCGGCTCGACCATATGGTCGCAGGGGAGTCGTGATGCGGGCCCTCGTCCTGGAACGCCCGGCGCCCCTCGCCTCGGGGGAGCCCATCCGGCTCGGGGACGTGCCGGAGCCGGAGCCCGGCGCAGGGGAGCTGCTCCTCCGCGTCGGTGCCTGTGCGGTCTGCCGAACCGATCTCCAGCTCGCCGAGGGCGACCTTCCCGCCCATCGCCTGCCGACGATCCTGGGCCACCAGGCCGTGGGCCGCGTGGAGGGCCTCGGCGCAGAGGTGACCGGCTGGTCGGTGGGAGACCGGGCGGCCGTCGGCTGGCTGGCCGGCACCTGCGGGACCTGCCAGCCGTGCCGGGGGGGCCGCGAGAACCTGTGCGCCGAAGCGCACGCTTCACGGCCTGGGACCGCGACGGCGGGTTTGCCGAGCGGATCGTCGTCGGAGCCGACGTCGCGCTCCGGGTCCCCGACGGGTTCGACGACCCGGCGGCCGCCCCCCTCCTCTGCGGCGGAGTCATCGGGTACCGATCGCTGCTGGTCTCCGGGATCCAGCCGGGAGGTCGGCTGGGCCTGTATGGGTACGGCGCGTCGGCCCGGCTCGCGATCCAGGTCGCCCGCTACTGGGGATGCGAGGTGCACGTCGCGGCGCGCTCGCGTGTCGAACGCGAGCGGGCGCTCGCCGCTGGGGCATCGTCCGTGGGAGGCTACGACGATCCCCCGCCGGCTCCGCTCGACGCCGCCGTCACGTTCGCCCCTGCCGGTGCAGTCGTCGTGGCGGCGCTGCGCGCGCTCGACCGCGGCGGCACCGTGGCCATCAACGCGATCCATCTCGACGGGATCCCGGCCTTCGACTACGGGAGCCTCTGGTGGGAGCGGGGCCTGCGCAGCGTCGCCAACTACACCAGGGACGACGCCCGGGCGTTCCTCGAGCTGGCGGCCACGATCCCGATCCGGACGGAGATCGAGCTCTTCCCCCTCGAGGACGGCGTGGCGGCCCTGCGTCGCCTCGCCGCGGGAACCCTGGACGGCACGGCGGTCCTGGTCCCCTGATCGGACCGGCGCCGATGCCGGCGCGCCGCCCGGTCGCCTGCCGCTGACCGCGGCCCGAGCCCCGCGTGTCCGGGCCGCTCAAGCCCAGCGCGCGATCGGCGCCGAGATCGCGCCGCTGAGGCGGAGCAGGTCGGCCGGTGCGAGCTCGACCTGGAGACCCCTCCGGCCGCCGCTCACGTGGACGGTCGAGAACCCATCGGCCGATCTGTCCAGGACCGCGGCAAGCCGCCGGCGCATCCCGAGCGGGCTGATCCCGCCGACCACGTAGCCGGTCGCCCGCTCCGCGTCCGCCGGTGCCGCGAGGTCCGCTCGCCGTCCTCCCATGGCGGCGGCCAGGGCCTTGAGGTCGAGCTCGCCCGAGACCGGCACGATGGCCGCGACGAGGACCCCGTCAACGGCTGCGATCAGGGTCTTGAACACGCGCGCAGGGTCGAGCCCCAGCGCAGCCGCGGCGTCGAGCCCGTAGTGGGGCCGGCGGTCGTGATCTCGCGGCCCGGCGGGAGGGGAGGCTTCGTACTCGTGCACGGCGTGGGCCACGCCGGCCGCACGGAGGACCTCCAGCGCCGGCGTGCCGCGACCGCTCACTCGAACTCGCGGTGCCGGGCGACCGTGAGGACGAGCGTGGTCGCGTAGAGGGCGGTCAGCCCGAGGAAGGGCCAGCTGATCCGGAGGCCGAGCGGGAAGAGGGTCACGACCGCGAACAGGAGCAGGACCGCCACGACGAGGGGCCAGAACCGCCGGGCGAGCACCAGCCCGCCGAGCACGAAGTGCACCGTGGCCAGGGCGAGGCCCGCCGGGACGACGACGAGGAAGAAGGCGAAGACGCTCGTGTTGCTCCCGGACCAGCCCGGGGCATCGACGAGCCCGAGGTTCGCGGCGACGACGAGGAACGTCGCGGGCAGGAGGACCACGATCACGAGCAGGCCGATCGTGCCGAGGAGGCGGCCGCAGGACGTGAGGAGCGCCGAGCGGTCCTCCTCGGCGACGGCCGGTTGCGCCTCGTCCCGCTCGTCC
This sequence comes from uncultured Chloroflexia bacterium, assembly GCA_963739365.1. Taxonomy (GTDB): domain Bacteria; phylum Chloroflexota; class Limnocylindria; order Limnocylindrales; family CSP1-4; genus CTSoil-043. The sequence goes on from CAVUAG010000022.1 coordinate 80,342, forward strand.
TTCATGCCGGCCGCTCCTTCCGGCGCTGCCACGCGCCGCCGCGAGGATACCGCGCGAGGGCGGGACCGGCGGCCGGACGATGGACCTGGCTCGCGCCCCGCACGGGCGACTCGCGGCGGCGAAGGACGGTGCCTGATGGACGACGCCGGTCGGCGGCTCTCAGTAGGGCTCGGGAATGAAGGTCTGGTCCTCCATCGGCGGCCGGACGTACCCGGTGTCCTTCTGGCGCGGCGGCAGGACGATCGGCTCGGGAGTCA
>CAVUAG010000023.1:0-54189 GCA_963739365.1 uncultured Chloroflexia bacterium
GTCCTTGTACGGCACGATCGAGAGAAGGTGGCTGATGAGGTTGAGTCGGGCCCGCTTCTTGTCGTCCGAGTGGACCACGTACCACGGCGCCTGCTTCATGTCGGTGTGGGCGAACATCTCGTCCTTGGCCTGCGGCGTAGTCGACCCAGCGGGCGCGGGCTCTCGATGTCCATCGGCGACAGCTTCCACCGCTTGGTCGGATCCTCGATGCGGCCTTGAAGCGGCGCTCCTGTTCCTCGTCGCTGACGAACCAGTACTTCACGAGGATGATCCCGAACGCACCAGCATCCGCTCGAATTCCGGGCAGGAGCGCAGGAACTCCTGGTATTCCTCGTCGGTGCAGAAGCCCATCACCCGCTCGACCCCGGCGCGGTTGTACCAGCTGCGGTCGAACAGCACCATCTCGCCGGCCGCCGGGAGATGCGCGACGTAGCGCTGGAAGTACCACTGGGTCTTCTCGCGCTCGGTGGGCGCCGGCAGCGCCACGACGCGGGAGTAGCGCGGATTCAGCCGCTCGGTGATCCGCTTGATCGCACCACCCTTGCCGGCTGCATCGCGGCCCTCGAAGAGCACGACGACCTTGAGCCCGTTGTCGCGGACCCACTCCTGCCACTTCACGAGTTCGATTTCAGGCGCCGCAGCTCGCGCTCGTACTCCTTCTTGCCGAGGCTGCGCGACTCGAAGGGCTCGAGCGGGGCCGACGGCGGGCTGTCGAGGGCTGCCGCCGGGATCCGCAGGCGGCCGCGCGCGGCCCGCTGATTGCGTCCCTTCCGGACGACCGGGGCCTCGTCACGCGGCGCATCCCCTGCTCGGTTTTTCGTTTCGCCGATCGTCGCCTCCTCACCCGCCTGCGCGGGTCCCACACGGTCCCGGACGCAGCATCGATTATGCTGCGCGGACGTGACGACTTTCGATTCGCTCGGCCTGTCGGCCGATCTCGTTCCGGCCGTGGCCGAAGAAGGCTACATCGAGCCCCGACTCCGGTCCAGGTGCGGGCAGCCTCCGCTCGTCCTGCAGGGCCGAGACCTACTGGCCGCCGCCCAGACCGGGACCGGCAAGACCGCCGCCTTCGTCCTGCCGATCCTCGATCGGCTGAAGCCCACGCGAACACCTCGTTCTCGCCGGCCGCCACCCGGTCCGGGCCCTCGTGCTGGCGTCCCACCCGCGAGCTGGCGATGCAGGTCGACGGAGATGGCCGCCGCCTACCGGCCGGACGTCCCCCTGCGCTCCACGGTGGTCTACGGCGGCATCCCGATCGACCCCCAGATCAAGGCCCTCCGCGCCGGCGTCGAGATCCTCGGTCGCGACCCCCGGCCGGCTCCTCGACCTCGTCGGGCAGCGGGCGGCGAACCTGGGCCAGGTCGAGATCCTCGTCCTCGACGAGGCCGACCGGATGCTCGACATGGGCTTCATGCCGGACATCCGCCGGATCCTGGAGCTCCTGCCGGCCCGCCGGCAGAACCTCCTGTTCTCGGCCACGTTCTCCGACGAGATCCGGCACCTGTCAAGGAGTCTCCTGACCAACCCCGCGACGGTCGAGGTCGCCGCCCGCAACGCAACGGCCTCGGCAGTCCGCGAGGTCCTCTACCCCGTGGACCGGGAGCTCTAGCTTCAGCTCCTCGAGCACCTGGTCCGGGCCCACGATCGCCAGGTCCTCGTGTTCACGCGCACGAAGATCGCGGCCCGGCGGATCGCCTCGGACCTGGACCGCCACGGCTTCGCCGCCACGGCCATCCACTCCGACCGCACGCAGGCCGAGCGGATCCGCGCCCTCGCTGACTTCAAGGCCGGCGTCGTAGAGATCCTGGTGGCCACCGACGTCGCCTCGCGCGGCCTCGACATCGAGGAGCTCCCGGTCGTCGTCAACTTCGACCTCCCGATGAAGGCCGAGGACTACGTCCACCGGATCGGCCGCACCGGGCGCGCGGGTGCGAGCGGCATCGCGATCAGCCTCGCGTGCCCCGATGAGGTTGACTACCTGCGGTTGATCCAGCGCCTCCTGCGGTGGGCGATCCCGGTCGAGGTCGTCGAGGAGCTTCTCCGGATCCGGAGCTGGCGCGGCCTTCGCGCCCCGCGGCGGCGGCCGGATCCCGGCCCACCAGCACAAGGCGAGCCGGGTCCACCACAGCCGCTGATGGCGGACGCGGCGGAAACGGCCCTCCCGCAGCACGCCGGTCGGCCGCCACCGCCGAGCCAGCGGGCCGTACCATGGCGATGGATTGCAGGCCCGTCACGTCGGCCACCGGCAACCTCCGAGGGAGCACCGCGAGCACGTCGCAACCGCGCCGCATCGGCATCCTCACCGGGGGCGGCGACGTACCCGGCCTCAACTCCGTGATCAAGAGCGTCGTCTACCGCTCCACCGAGATGGGCTTCGAGGCGACGGGGCTTCGTCGAGGCTGGGAGGCCCTGACGCACATGCGTCCGGGTCCCGAGCCGGACCCCGACTACGTCCGGTCACTGGACCGGGCGAACACGCGGAAGATCGACCGGACGGGCGGCACATTCCTTCATCCAGCCGCACGAATCCCCGGAAGATGCTCGCGGGGAAGCTCCCATCCGTGGTGCCCGCCGAGCGCCTCCCATCGCTGGAGACAGGTGAGGGTGTCGATGACTTCACCCCGGTGGTCCTCGAGAACCTCGAGCGGCTGAAGATCCACACCCTGGTCTCGATCGGCGGCGACGACACCCTCTCGTACGCGAAGGTGCTCGCCGACGAGGGCGTCCAGATCATCGCCATCCCCAAGACGATGGACAATGACGTCCAGGGGACGGAATACTGCATCGGCTTCTCGACCGCGATCACGCGGGCCAAGGACGCCATCAACCGGCAGCGGACGACGCTTGGCTCGCATGAGCGGATCGGCGTCTTTCGGGTCTTCGGGCGCAACGCCGGCTTCACGGCGCTCTACACGGCCTACGTCACCTCCGCGCGGTGCGTGATTCCGGAGTTCCATTTCGACCTCCAGCACCTCGTCGACCTCCTCGTCGAGGATCGAGCCAACAACCCCAGCCGCTACTCGTTCGTGATCGCCTCGGAGGGCGCCCTGCCCCGCGGCATGAAGGTCCAGGAGGTCGGCGACGCGGATGCCTATGGGCACCGACACAAGGCGAGCATCGGCGAGTTCCTGGCCCACGAGATCAGGGGCCGGTCGGGCATCGAGACCGTCAACTCGGAGCTGACCTACGACCTTCGCTCGGGCGAGCCGGACGCCTTCGACCAGATGGTGGCGATCACGTTCGCGAACGTGGCGATGGAGCTCATCGTCGACCACAAGACCGGCCAGATGACGGCGATCCGCGACGGGCGGTACTCCTACTGCCCCATCCCCGAACCGGTGGCCCGGACGGTGGACGTGGAGCACGCCTACAACGTCAAGCGCTACCGCCCTCACTACGAGAACAAGCTCGGCCTGCCGGTCCTCCTCACGCCCTCGGTCATCTAGGTCCGGCCCGCACGGCAAAGCCCGACGAGGGCGCCGCGGGGCGACGGGGCACTCGCCGCCCGGCAGGCGCCCCCGTCAGCGTGAAGCGTCGGGGTTCGCTGCCGCGACGCGAGATGTGCGGCGCCGCTCGGCGTACATCCGCTCCTCCGCCGTGCGCACGGCGGTGTCCAGCTCGCCGACGGCGCTCGGGCTTGCCCAGCCCACCGAGAGACGCAGGGCCACGGCGCCGGCATCGAGCCAGCGGTCGCACTCGCCGCGGATCCGCTCCACGTAGTTGATCGCCTGGATCTCGTCCGTCTCCGGGAGGAGCACGAGGAAGCGACCACCGCCCACGTGGGCGATGTGGTCCGTCCGGCGCGCGCTGCGGCGCATCGCACCGGCAACCGCCGCCACGACCCGGCGCGACGCCTCCGGGCCGAAGCCGTCCTCGAACCGGGTGAAGCCGTCGAGCTCTGCCATCACGATCCCGACGGGCCGCCGGTAGCGGACGTAGCGGGCGTTCTCCTCGGCCAGGACCCGCTCCCATGCCGCCCGCGAATTGAGGCCGGTGGTGTCGTCCACGTAGGGGTCGGGCGGGGCGGAGCCCCGGTCGGCGGGAGAGCTTGGCTCGCTGGGCGCCGACACGGCTGCCGCGACCGTCGGGCCGGCCGGGGCCGCGTAGGCCGCCTCGCGCCGGCGCGGGGCGATCGAAAGGAAGCCCTCGATGATCTCCTGCTCCCGCGGGTCATCGACGCGGCGGGCGGCAGCTGCGAGGTCAGCCGACGTGACGGCGGACTCTTCGAGCGGCTGATCGGCGTCCGCGGGCGTGAAGGGCGGCTCGGGCAGCGGCTCGAGATCGGCGTGCGGGAGCGGGGCGACGACCGGCGCGGCCGCCGGCGTGGGTGCAGCGACCGGGATCGCCGCCGGAGGCGGCTCGGACGCGGCGGTGGCGGCCGCCGCTGCGACAGGCGCGGCATCGCGCCGGCCGTCTCGACCGCGCCGGGCGATCAGGGCGCCCACGAGCAGGAGGAGGATGGCGATCCCGGTCACGATGAGCGCGACGAGAACGTAGCTGAGCTGGTCCGACGACACGTGGTTCCTTCGTTCTTCCCGGGCCGTGCGTTCTGCCCGGCGGTGCCGGCGCCGGCGGCTTCGCACGACCGCACGCGCACTCTACACGCGGAGGTGGGCGGTTTGGGACTGCCGGGAGGTCCCGGGTGACCTTCTTCCGGTGCCCCGGGTCACCGAGCGGTGGCTCCGGTGCGGTCCGGTGCGGTGGGCCCGTCCGGAGGGGTCGCGCCAGCGACCGTGACCCGGCGTCGGCAGCAGTAGCCGGCGCCCGCTACTCTCGCGTGAGTGTCACCCTCTCGGTGTCCGACGGCTTGGCTCTTACCCTCGTTGCCCACCGACGGGTGTGGCCTCCATGCGTTCTGCCGGCCGCCGGACATGGATCGGACCGACCGGCGTGACTTGATAGGAGCGTGGCTCCGCCCCCACTCAGGCGTGTCCGCCGACCGGTCCGGTGTGTCACCCCTGATCAGGAGGAGACGAGGCACATGGTGATCATCGGCGTCGATCTGCACAAGCGCACCCACACCGCGTGGCGGTCGACGGCAACGGCCGCAAGCTCGCGGAGAGGTCACGGTGAGCCACGACCGCCGGCCACCTCGAGCTGCTGCGCTGGGCGGCCCGGTTCCCGGAGCGCGGTGGGCCCTGGAGGACTGCCGCCACCTCTCGCGCCGGCTCGAGCGCGACCTGCTCGTCGCCGGGAGAGCCGGTCGTGCGGGTCCCACCGAAGCTGATGGCCGGTGCCCGACGCTCGGCCGCGAGCCCGGCAAGAGCGATCCCATCGACGCCCTCGCGGTCGCCCGGGCCGCGCTGCGAGAGCCCGGACCTGCCGGTCGCCCGCTCGATGGCCCCGAGCGCGAGGTCCGGCTGCTGGTCGACCACCGCGAGGACCTCGTCGCCGAGCGCACGCGGGCCCAGAACCGCCTCCGCTGGCACCTCCACGAGCTCGACCCCGGGCGACGGAGCCCGGCCCGCGAGCCTCGACCGCACGGTCGTCCTCGACGGGCTCGAGCGACCGGCTGGCCGACGTCGCCGGGCACCGTCGCCCGCATCGCGCGCGAGCTGGTCGGCCGGATCCGGGAGCTCACGCGGATCATCGACGACCTCGAGCGCGAGATCAGCCGGCTCGTCGCAGAGCTCGCGCCGACGCTGCTCGCGCTGCCCGGCTGCGGCCCGCTCACCGCCGCCAAGCTCGTGGGCGAGGCCGCGGGGATCGACCGCTTCCGCTCGACCGCCGCCTTCGCCCGCCACAACGGCTCGGCACCGGTGCCGGTCTGGTCCGGCAACAACGAGCGCCATCGCCTGTCCCGCACCGGCAACCGCCAGCTCAACGTCGCACTCCATCGGATCGCCATCACCCAGATCCGGCTCGACGGGCGCGGGCAGGGACTACGTCGAGAAGCGCCGCGCCGCCGGCGACACCAAGACCGAGGCGATCCGCGCCCTCAGCGCCGGATCAGCGACGAGGTCTACCGCCGGATGCGCGACGATGAGCATCTCCGAGCGACCCGGCGGGCAGCCCTCGCGACGGCCGCTTGACATAGGAGCATCCCATGACCGCCCGCAGGGACCTCTGATGACCGACCCGACCACCCCGGGCCCCGAGCCCGCAGCGCCGGCCCACGAGCCGGGGCCCACCCCGGGCCCCGAGCCCGAGGCCGCGCGCCCGGCCGCCGACCCGGCCTCCCCAGAGCACCCGTGGCCCTCCGAAGTCCCCGCGGTCGTGGCGGTCGGGAACGGCCCCCGCCGTCCCGTCGCGGCCCTTGGGTGGCTGGTCGCGCTCGCGCTCGGCGTGGTCATCGGCGTGGCCGGCTTCGCCATCTCGACGGGCGCCGTCGGGAGCGCGGCGCCGTCGCCGACCCCCGGGGCGCCGACGACGCCGGCCGGGAACACGTTCGGGCGGCCGGACGCCCCGGTGACGATCGAGGTCTGGGCCGACTACCAGTGCCCGTTCTGCCGGCTGGAGGATGTCCTCTTCGGCGGGGCGATCGACCGCGAGTACGTCACGCCGGGCATCGCCCGCGTCGTCTACCGGGACTTCGCCTTCCTGGGCCAGGAATCGATCGACGCGGCCGTCGCGAGCCGCTGCGCAGGAGCCCAGGAGCCGGCCGCCCAGCTCCGCTACCACGACGCCCTCTACACCTTCCAGCAGGGAGAGAACCAGGGCCGCTTTGCGCGCGAGAACCTGGTCCAGCTGGCGGAGATCGCCGGCGTGCCCTCGCAGGATGCCTTCACCGCCTGCCTGGACGACCCGGCGGTCGCCCAGGCCGTGGCCGACGAGACCGTGGCGGGCCGCAACGTCGGCGTCACGTCCACGCCGACCCTCCGGCTGCGCGGCCCTGGCGGCGAACGGGTCCTGACCGGCTTCAGCCGGACCTGGCCGCCGGTGCGCGAAGCCATCGAGGCCGTCCGTGTCGCGCCCGCGGCATCGCCGTCGCCCGCGGGCTCGCCCGTACCGTCCGGCTCCGTAGCTCCGTCGCCCACGCCGTAGGCGGCGCCCGGCAGGGCGTTGTCAGCTGGGCGCCGTGGGCGCCGTCCACGAGGACCGGGATCCCGCGACCCTCCAACGTCGCCACGAGGCGTTCCGCCGGGAAGATGAGTGCCGTGGGACTCGTCACGTGGCTCACGAGGACCAGGCGCGTCCGCGGGCCAACCACACCGATTTGCGCTCGGCGACCTCGTCGGGACCGGTTCGTCGGGAGGGGGATCCGGGCGACCACGACCCGCGCCCCGTCGCGGGCCGCGGCGAAACACGCCATGTTCAGGACCAGGTTCGCCTCCAGCTCGGTCCTGAGATCGGCCTGGACCGCGAGGACCGCGCGCGGGCAGGCCCCGAACGAGCCGTGGTTGAGGAAGACGAGATCCGGGCGGAGTGCCCACGCGTCGGCGTGCGGGGCGCGCGGGGGGCAGGCGGGAGACTCCGGACCGACAGGGAGCGGCGCGCCGTCGTTGGCCGTCACGAGGCCTCTCCCGGGCGCGGCACACGGGCGCGCCGGACCCCGGGCACGAGCGCGAAGCCGAGGCCGGCCGCAATCGAGGCAGCGCCCATCAGCACCAGGGTCGCCGTGCCCCCGATCGCGTCGAGCAGGACCCCGGCCACGAGGGCACCGACCGGCATCAGGCCGACCGAGAGCGTCCGAGCCGTCGCCCCGACGCGCCCCAGGAGCGCATCGGGCGACAGCTGCGTGCGCAGGGTCAGGTACGAGACCAGGACGTTCGCGTTGGCGATCCCGGCCACGAAGGACGACCCGACGAGGATCGCGACGGGGACATCGAGAGCCACCACGACGACCGTCACGCCCATCCCGACCGTCCCGAGGAGCATCACCCGCCCCACCGCCCGGAACGCCATCCGGGCGGCGACGAGCGAGCCGCCAAGGGAGCCGACGGCGAACGCGGAGAGGACGAGGCCTACGACGTCGGCGCCAAGGCCGCGGTCGATCGTGATGTAGAAGATGAGGCCGCTGGTCAGCCCGGCGTAGATCACCGAGCTCGCCGTCCACAGGGCGATCACCACGCGGAGCGTCGACTGGCCGGCGACGTACGCGATCCCCTCCCGGATGTCGGCCAGCAGGTGGGTCGGCTCGCTGCGCGCCTCCGGCTTGAGCGATCGCCGCACGAAGAGGAGGCTGCCGGCCGAGACGCCGAAGGTGAGCGCGTCGATTGCGATCGTGGGACCCGGTCCGATTGCGACCGCGAGCAGGCCGGCCAGCGCCGGCCCGACGATCCAGCCGATGTTGAAGAACGCCTCGAAGACGGCGTTGGCGCGGGCGATCTGTCCCCGGCCCACCAGCCCCGGGACCGCGGCCGTGAACGCGGCGAGCCACAGGACCCGCAGGGCATTCATGGGAAACGTCACGAGGAGGATCAGGGCGAGGGTGGGACCGCCGAGCCAGACCGAGATCGGGATGACGGCGGTGAGCACGGCCCGCCCGAGGTCTGCAGAGAACATCATCGACCGACGGTCCCAGCGGTCGGCGTAGGCGCCGGCCGGGAGGCCGAGGAGCAGGTCCGGCAGCGTGGACAGGACGCCCACGACCCCCATCGCGAAGCCCGATCCGGTGAGGGCGAGGACAAGGATCGGCAAGGCCGTGTTCGTGATCGCGTCGCCGAAGGAGCTGATCCCCTGGCCCAGGAGGACGACCCAGAAGTCGCGGTTGCCCCGCAGCGGCGCGTCGGCGAGCGCCGGCACCGCGACCGCGGGCGCCAGGTGGATGGGCTCCTCCTCGACGCCACCAGGCCCGGGCGCCACGGAGGCCGCGGGGTGCGCAGCCCCCGGGGGCGCAGTCGTCGTCACGGTCGAAGAGTACGCTCTCCGCCTGATGCAGTTCGCGATCCAGATCCCGAACTTCGGGTCCGGCGGTGACCCGCGCACCCTCGTCGAGCTCGCCCGCCGTGCCGAGGCCGCGGGCTGGGACGGGTTCTTCGTCTGGGACCATCTGCTCGTCGATGCGACATGGAGGCTGGAGATCGCGGACCCCTGGATCGCGCTCGCGGCGATCGCCCAGGCCACCTCGCGAATCCGCCTGGGCCCGATGGTCGCCGCCCTTCCCCGCCGGCGTCCCGCCAAGCTTGCCCGGGAGACGGCATCTCTCGACCGCCTGAGCGACGGGCGCCTGGTCCTGGGGATCGGCCTGGGCTGGCCTTCGGAGGCTGACTTCGGCTGGTTCGGCGACGAGACGGATCTCGCCCGCCGGGGCTCGATGGTCGACGAGAGCCTGGCGATCCTGGAGGGGCTCTGGAGTGGCGAGCCGTTCGCGTTCGCCGGGGAGCACTACCGCGTCAGGACCGCGACGTTCCTGCCGCGACCAGTCCAGGAGCCTCGCATCCCCGTGTGGGTGGCGGCGCTCCGCCCGGGACCCGACGCTCCCCTGCGGCGTGCGGCACGCTGGGACGGCTTCGCGCCGGCGGCCGAAGATGGGTACCTGCCGCTCGAGACCTTCACCCGCGACGTGGCCCGCGTCCGCGAGCTGCGTGCCATGGCCGGATGCGCCGCTGATGCCCCGTACGAGATCGTGGCCGCCGGCGCGACCCCGGGCGACGACCGAACCGTGGCGGCAGAAGCCGCCGCCGCCTTCGAGGCCGCCGGGGCCACGTGGTGGCAGGAGATCGTCTCGGACTGGCTGGGCGGCATCGAGGCCATGCGGGCCAGGATCGAAGCCGGGCCGCCGCGCCCCTGAGCTCGAAGGGCGCTCGGGGACGGTGCGCGAAACGGGGGGCCCGTGGCTGCCGGCGATCCATCCGTCCGACGCGCCGCCGCGATCGCAGGTTCCCGACTCCGCCGTCGTGCGATGCTTCCGCCATGAGCACGTCCGACCATCCCCACCCCGCGTTCGAAGCGGCGGCCGTCGCGATCGTCGCGGCGGGGCGGCGCCTCGGGGCGCGTCGCCTCGTCAACGGCGCCGACGGCAACCTGTCGGTCCGCCTCGGCCCGGTCGTCCTCGCGGTCACACCGTCGGGCCGGCGCAAGGACGAGCTCGTGCCGGGAGAGATCCTGGCCGTGACGCTCGACCCGGACGAGCCGCCCCCGGGCGACAGCCGCCGACAGCCGAGCTCGGACATCGCCGTCCATCGGGCCGTCTACGCCGTGCGACCCGACGCCGCGGCGATCGCCCACGCCCATCCACCCGCCGTGCTCGGCTGTCTCCTGGCAGGGCTGCGCCCGGACGCGGCCGTGCTCCCCGAGGCGCGGGCGGTCGTGGGGCGGGTGGCGTACGTCCCCGCCCTCCCCTTCGGCGGGCCCGCGGTCACGGCCGCCGTGGCCGAGGCTCTGCGCGACCCGCTGGTGGGCGCCGTCCTCCTGGACCGCCACGGAGCGCTCACGATCGGCCGTTCACTCGATGAGGCGGTCGACCGCCTGGAGACCCTCGACCTCCTCTGCTCGGTCTGGCAGGCGGCCTGGCTCGCGCGCGGCGACCCGCGCCGACTGACCCGCCGGCAGCCTCGCCCCGGTGCCGCCGGCCGGACACCGCCGCCGATCCGCCGCCGACCGTGACCCGGGGGGAAGCCGATCCGCGCGATGCAGAGGGGCTGCCCCGCGCCGCAGCGAGGCTGCCACACGCCGCCGGTGGGCCGCCCCTGGTGCTCCCCGGGAACGACCCGGCCGCAATCCGCGAGGCGGCCGCCCTCATCAGGTCGGGCGAGCTCGTAGCCTTCCCGACCGAGACGGTCTACGGGCTCGGAGCTCATGCCCTGGACCCGACTGCGGTCGCCCGGATCTTCGCGGCCAAGGAACGACCGTCGTTCGACCCGCTCATCGTCCACCTTGCCGACCCCGCAGAGCTGCCCGCCTACACCCACCCGGCAGACGCAGCAGACCCGCGCGTGGTCCGGCTCGCCGCACGCTTCTGGCCCGGCCCCCTCACCCTCGTCCTCCGCAAGCTGGACAACGTGCCCGGGATCGTCACCGCCGGCCTCCCGACCGTAGGCCTGCGCGTGCCGGATCACCCGGTTGCCCTCGCTCTCATCCGGGCAGCTGGTGTGCCGATCGCGGCCCCGTCCGCCAACCGGTTCGGGCGCGTCTCGCCGACGCGGTCGAGCCACGTCGTACGAGGGCTCGGGTCGCGCGTCCGGCTCGTCCTCGACGGCGGCCCATGCCGGGTGGGCGTCGAGTCCACGGTCGTGCTCCTGGCCGCTGGCCGCGCCGCCCTGCTCCGGCCGGGAGGCCTCGCGGCCGAGGCCATCGAGGCCGAGATCGGCCCGCTCGAGGTCCCGGTGCCCGGCACCCCGGGCAGCCCTGCCCTGGCCCCCGGCGCGTCGGGGGCGCACTACGCCCCGGGCGCCCGCCTGGAGATCGTCGACCCGTTCGGCCCCGGCGCCGCACGACGCCTTCGGGCGCGGCCGGATGAGCGCCTGGGGCTCCTGGCGACGTCGGCCTCCGGGGCCGAGGCCGCCCGGACCGCGGGCGGCCCGTTCGCGGCGCTGCGGCTCCTCGCGGCCGACGGCGATCCGGTGACTGTTGCCGCGCACCTCTTCGAGGCGCTCCACGACCTCGACGCGGCCGGCGTCGACCGGATCGTGGCCCAGCCCGTGCCCGCGGTGGGGATCGGGCGGGCGGTCATGGACCGCCTCCGCCGGGCTGCGCTCGAGGCCTGACGGCCTGCAGCGCGGCTCACGCTGCGGCAGCCCACCCTGCGGCGGCCCACCCTGCGGCAGCCGTCCGCGCCCGGGCGGTGGCCACTGCTGCGACGGTGCGTCAGTAGACCAGCGGCACCAGCTTGCGGACGCGCTGCCGGTAGTCCGCGTACGCCGGGTAGGCACCGAGCAGCCAGGCCTCCTCGCGGCGTGACTTGAGGTCGAAGAAGACCCCCAGCCCAAGGGTCACGAGAAGCGCCGGCAGGCTCGCCGTCCAGAGCCCCCACCCGAGTGCGGCCAGGATGATGCCCGTGTAGATCGGGTGACGAACCAGGCCGTAGACGCCCGTGTCGACGAGCCGTCCGCCCTCGACCGGGCGGGGCACCGCGGTCAGGCTCTCGCGGAGGCCCACCAGGCCGAGCCCGGCGAAGACCATCCCGGACGTGACGAGCAGCGCCCCGAGGACGCGCCCGAAGGCCAGCCAGGGGTCACCCCAGGCGGGCCCGGCAGACCCGGCCACGGCCAACAGGACGAACAGGACGACCTGGATGGCCACCCAGCCCTCGCCACGCGGACCGAGATCGGGGAGACGCGAGGACGGGGCGGACCGAGGCGTGGACTCGTGCTCCATGGCCGCATGATGCTCGCTCAGGGCGGAGGGCGCCGGCACGTGCGCGGCTGTTGCGGTCCCGGGGGCGCTCGTCGGCGCCGATCGCGGACGGACCCTCCTGACGAGGGTCGCTACGACAGGAGTCCGAGTGCCCCGGCAACCCTGGTAGCAGTCTCCTCCGCGGATTCGGTCGCGCTGTGCGCGCACACCGTGATGCCGCTTGCCGCGCACTCCCGCAGGATGGTAGCGGTGATCCGCGTATCGAACTCGAGGAACGTGCTCCACGCAGCCTCGGGGTTCGCCAGCTGGAGGAGCTCGTCCTTCATCGCGGCCCGTTCGGCCGTCTCCGTCCAAACCTGCTCGCTCGACCTCCCCGGCCTTGCCAGGCCGACGATCCGGCGAGCGGGCATGACCTGCGCCACGAGCGACGGGTTGCAGATCCCGCCGTCGACGAGCAGGCGCGCGCCCGGTGTCATCGCGAGGAAGTCTTCGCACAGCAGGTCCACGTACTCGGGAAGCGCGCCCCGGTTGAAGGCGTCGAACTCGGCCCAGGACATGTCGAGGAGCCACGCGAGGCCGTCTGGCGATCTGGTCCACGCCGTGTTGACCGGGTGGCGCTCCGGGGTGAAGCGAGCGTGGAACGACCCGTAGACATGCGCGTCCATGTCGTAGACGAGCATCTCGAACCTGGCCGCCAGGATCTCGCCCACGGTGGTCTTCCCGGAACCGGCCCCGCCCACGATCCAGAAGAGCCCCTCCCGCTGCCACAGGGCGGCACGGGCGTGCGCGAGCAGGTCGGCGTTCACCACGAACGACGTCACTGGGGCTGGCTCCTCGAGGTGAAGGGCAGCATCAGGACAACGGCCCGGCGAACGGCGACGGCCGTGGCCCTCGAGCTGCCCTGCCCAGGCCACGTGCCGGGCCACGCGCCAGACCGCGGGCCAGACCGCGGGCCACGTGCGGCAGCATGTCAGACGAGGTCGCGTGGGATGCGCTCTTCCCAGGTCCGCTCGAAGACGGCGGCCCCGTCCTCTGTCGCGACGACGCTCGCGGTCACGGTGAAGGCCTCGGCGTCCGAGACGATGTCCAGGCGGCCGCCGGCCGTCACGGTCGGGCCGCCGGGCCAGGCGACGCGGTAGAGCGCCGAGCCGTGCGCGGCCGCGTGCGCCCAGTCGTCGTGAGCGGTGATCCGGAAGCGCTCGTCGGCGGCGAAGACGAGCCCGTCGCGCTCGGCGAAGCGATGGCCGCCCCCGAACTCCGAGACGAGCGTGGTCGTGGCCGCACGTTCGTCGCGTTCCACGCGCCACGTGTCGTCGATCCCGGGCAGGTGCTCGGCAAGTCCCGGGTCCGAGACCCCGGTGCCGAGCTCCTCGGTGGCGGGCGACCAGCCGGCGGGCGTCGGCAGGCGGAGGCGCGACGGGTGCTGCTCGTCGTGGTAGAGGGTCAGGGCGACCGGGACGGGAGGCGGCCAGGCGACGGGGAAGGCGGCGCCGGCGATCGCGATGCGCAGGCGCTGACCGGCCGGCACGCGGGCGCCGGTCGCGGTGAGCGAGACCGAGACGGCCATGATCTCGCCGGAAACGATCGGCTCTGGATCCGCGAACGAGTGGCGCCGGGTCAGGTTGAGGAGGCCACGGGCAAGCAGGGCCGACGCTCCGTCAGGGGCAACCGCCTCCAGCCGCACGGCGACCTGCGCCACCGGGCGGTCGGCAGCCACCCACAGGTCGACGACCGGGATCCCCACGACCAGGACCGGCTCGGCGAGCGGCTCGCCGGTGTACACGAGCGATCCAGCGTCGTCCGGACGCTGGTCCAGCGGCCCGCCCTGGGGCTCGCTGCCGGTGCACGTGAACGGCGCAGTCAAGGCCACGGCCGGCCCGCCGGCCCAGGTGTCGCTCGCGGCGCCGCCCGAGGGCGGGCGCGCGTCCAGCGTACCGACGCCCGCCGATCCGACGCCACCCAGGTGGAGCGGCGGCGGAGGCGCGATCCGGAGGACGGGCGGCCAGCGGCCGATCGCCCACCAGCGGCCCGGGACGTCGGCCGGCGCAACGGCCGTGGGAAACGGCTGCGCGCCCTCCGGCTCGACCGCGAAGACGGTCAGGGCCGGCCCCTCGTCGACGCCGTTGCGCTCGCCCCTGAGCCAGCGGTCCCACCAGCGGGTCATGAGGCTCACCCCGTCGATCGTCGGTCCCGGGCCACCGGCATGCGGCCAGGCGTGACCCCAGGGGCCGAGGATTCCTCGCACGGGCGCTCGAACGTTGGCCACGACGGCCAGGACGCTGTCGCGATACCAGTCGTTCAGGCCCCCGAGGGCGAGGGTCGCGGCCTCGATGGAGCCCCAGTCCTCGATCGCCGACCCATGCCGCCAGTGGGCATCGCGGCGCTGGTGGCGGAGCGAGCTCATCGGCCACTGGGGCGTCGCGTCGAGGCGTCGGAGCCACTCCTCGCGCCAACCCTCGCCGTAGCGCTCCGGGTCGGGCGGCAAGGCGTTCTCGCCGACCATCTCCACCGGCCAGTAGACGCTCTCCCCGATGAGCCGGGTGCCGCCCCACCAGTGGACGTCCACGTGGTAGCGATCGTGGCTGAAGCAGGCCGGGATGATCGCCCGCAGGGCCGGGGGACGGCGCATCGCCGCCTGGAGGGCGGAGAAGCCGCCCCAGCTGATCCCGAACATGCCCACCGGCCCGCCCGCCCCGGGGTGATCCGCCAGCCAGTCGATGACCGCCAGGTTGTCGAGGATCTCGCGCTCGGTGTACTCGTCGTCGGCGATCCCGCGGCTGCTGCCCGTGCCCCGGACGTCGAGCCGGCAGCTGACGTAGCCGGCGGCCGCGAAAGCCCCGTGGAGCGGCCAATCACGCGAGAGCGTCCAATCGTCCCCGCGATACGGGATCGATTCCAGGAGCGCGGGGAAGGGGCCGTCCCCGGACGCGTCGGGGAGGTAGAGGGTCGCCGCGAGATCGATCCCGTCGTCCATCCGGATCCGGACGTGCTCGGTGCGGACGGGGTAGCCGCGGACCCGTCCGTCCGCCACGTAGCGCCGCACCGCGGGGCCGCCCATCGGAACCTCCATGGCCGCCCCCTCGCCCTGGGAGCCGTCGTCGGCTAGTCTAGGCGCGCCGCCGGCAGGCGCGCCGCGAGACGGGGGCCTGCGGCCGGCCGGCGGGAGGGAGGCATGCCATGGCGAACCCGGTGATTCTCGTCGTCGACGACGAACCCGCAGTCCTGCGCGCCATCGAGCGCGAGATCCGGGGCCACCTCGGGACGGAGTACACGGTCCTCGCCGCCGATTCCGGCGCCGCCGCGCTCGACGTCATCCGTCGTCTCGCCCTCCGCGAGACCCCGCTGGCCTTGATCGTCTCCGACCAGCGGATGCCGACGATGTCCGGCATCGAGCTCCTGGCCGCCTCGCTGGAGCTGGCCCCGGACGCCCGCCGCGTCCTCCTCACTGCCTATGCGGACACCGACGTGGCGATCCGGGCCATCAACGAGATCCGCCTCGACCAGTACCTCCAGAAGCCGTGGGAGCCTCCCGAGGAGCGCCTCTTCCCGGTCCTCGACGACCTGCTCTCCGACTGGCGGGCCACCTTCCGGCCCGCGTTCGAGGGGATCCGCCTGGTGGGGCACCGCTGGTCCGCCCGGGCCCACGAGATCAAGGACTACCTGGCCCGCAACCTCGTGCCGTACCGCTGGGTGGACGTGGAGTCGGACCCGGAGGCGGATCGCCTGGCCGCCGCGGCGGGGATCGAGCCGGGGCGCGACCCCCTGCTCGTCTTCCCGGATGGCTCGCACCTGCTGGCCCCGGCCAACGCCACGATCGCCGAGAAGGTCGGGCTGCGCACGCGCGCCGACCTGCGGACCTACGACCTCGTGATCGTCGGCGGCGGCCCGGCCGGCCTCGCGGCGGCAGTCTACGGCGCGTCGGAGGGCCTGAGCACGCTGCTCGTGGAGCGCGAGGCACCCGGCGGCCAGGCGGGCACGACCTCGCGAATCGAGAACTACCTCGGTTTCCCGGCCGGCCTGTCCGGGGCCGACCTGGCGCGGCGCGCCGTGGCCCAGGCCACCCGCCTGGGGGCAGAGCTGCTCACCTCGCGCGAGGCGACGGCGCTCCGCCTGAAGGACCGTTATCGCCTGCTGACCCTCGACGACGGGAGCGAGATCGCCTGCGGCGCCCTCATCGTCGCCTCGGGCGTCCAGTACCGGCGCCTCGAGGTCGAAGGAATCGAACCGCTCGTCGGCGCGGGCGTCTTCTACGGCGCCGCCATCACCGAGGCGCTCGCCACGCGGGGCCAGCGGGTGGCCGTCGTCGGCGGCGGCAACTCCGCGGGACAGGCCGCGGTCCACCTCGCCCAGTTTGCGGCCAGCGTCCTGCTGCTGGTCCGCGGGGGCAGCATCGAGGCCGGGATGTCCGCCTACCTCGTGGACCAGCTCCGCGCGCTGCCGAACGTCACGATCCGCCTCAATGCCAGCGTCGCCGCCGTGCGCGGGACCGAGGGTCTCGAGGAGATCACGGTGGAGGACTCCGCGGCGGGCACGCGCGCGGCCGAGGCGATGGACGCGCTCTTCCTCTTCATCGGCGCGCTGCCCCGGACCGAGTGGCTGGCCGGCATCGTGGAACGCGACGGCGCCGGCTTCATCGTGACCGGGCCGGCGCTGGCCCGGGCGGCGGACGGCCGAGTGGCCGGCTGGCCGCTCGCCCGGGAGCCATTCCTCCTCGAGACGAGCGTGCCGGGCATCTTCGCGGCCGGCGACGTCCGCAGCCGGTCGGTCAAGCGGATCGCCTCCGGGGTCGGCGAGGGGTCGATGGCCGTCCAGTTCGTGCACCAGCACCTCGCCGGCCTGTGACGCCGTGACCACGCCCGGCGCCCGGCCGCCTGCCCCGCTCCGCCTGCCCCCGGATCCGCCGCTCTCCGACGAAGTCGTGCAGCTCCGTCTCCCCCGGCCGGACGACGCGGAGGCGATCGCGGCGGCCTGCAGCGACCCGGAGATCGCACGCTGGATCCCCGTGCCCGTCCCCTACACCCTCGCCGACGCGGTCGCCTTCGTCGACGGCGTGGCAGTCGGCTGGGCCACCGGCTCCGAGCTCACGCTTGCCATCGACGAGCGCACGAGCGGGGCCCTCGCGGGGATGGTCGGCCTCCATGCGGGCCGCGTACCCGGCCGGGCGTCGGTCGGCTACTGGCTGGCCCCGGGCGCACGCGGCCGGGGCCTCGCGACGCGCGCGGTCCGCCTCCTCGCGACCTGGGCGTTCGCGGATCCGACGCTCGAGCGGCTGGAGCTCACGACGCTCGTCAGCAACGATGCGTCGGGGCGGGTGGCGCTGCGGGCGGGCTTCCGGCGCGAGGGAATCCTGCGCCGATACCTCTCCTTCCGGAACACGCTGGTGGACGCCGTCATGTACGCGATGGTCCGCGAGGACACCGTGGGTGAGGGCGGGAGCGGCGCGGCCGATGATCCGCTGGCCGGCGTCTCGCTCTTCGCGGACCTCGGGCCCAGGGAGCTGGCCCGGGTACGGGCGGTCGCAACGGAGGTCTCGCTGGCTCCGGGACACATCCTCATCTCGGAGGGAGACCCCGGCGACGCCCTTTTCGTGCTGCTGGAGGGGAACCTCGCCGTCAGCCGGCGCGCGGGATCCGGGGAAGTGTCCCTCACGACGGTCGGGCCGGGCGCGGTCCAGGGCGAGATCGCCGTCCTCGAAGGCGGCCGCCGCCGAGCGACGGTGCGCGCCGCGACGCCCGCCCGCCTCGTGCGCATCGGGCGCGACGACCTCTTCGACGTGCTCGCCCGGGAGCCGGCCGTCCTCCGGTCGCTCGTGGGTACCGTCGCTCGCCGGCTGCGCGATCTCGAGTCGTCGGCCCAGGAGCAGGAGCGGCTCGCCTCGCTCGGGACCCTGGCCGCGGGCCTCGCGCACGAGCTCAACAACCCGGCCGCGGCTGCCCGCAGCAGCGTCGGCCAGCTCGACGCGGCGCTCGACGAATGGGATCGGGCCACGACAGCCCTCGGGACGCTGACGCGCCGGCGGGGGACCCGCCGGCGGGCCGGTGGCTGCGGAGCTGCTCGACACGCTGCGCGAGGAGACGACCCGCCGCGCCGGTGACCCGCCGACCCTCGACCCGCTCGACGCGGCCGACCGGCGCGACGCGGTGGGGAGGCTGCTGGGGGGCCTCGGCATGGCGGCACCCCACGAGCCGGCGGCGGCGCTCGTCGCCCTCGGCTGGGACGGCAACGAGCTGGACGACCTGCTCGCGCCATTCGGCGACGACGAGGCGCGGCTCATCGTGGCAGCCTGGCTTGCCGCCACTGCCCTGGTGCGCCAGCTCCTCGCCGAGGTCGCGATCGCCACCGAGCGCATCTCCGAGATCATCGGCGCGGTTCGCGAGTACACGTACCTCGACCGGGCTCCTGTGCAGCGGGTCGCGGTGACGGCGGGCATCGAGAACACCCTCGTGATCCTTCGCTCCCGCTGGAAGGCCGGCGTGGCCATCCAGCGCTCGTACGCGCCGGACCTCCCGGTGATCGACGCCTACGGGAGCGAGCTCAACCAGGTCTGGACCAACCTGATCGCGAACGCGATCGACGCGATGGGCGGGACGGGCGAGCTGACCATCACCGCGATCCCCGCGCCCGCCGCCGACGGAGTGACCGTCGAGATCCGGGACAGCGGCCCCGGGATCCCGGATGACGTGCAGAGGCGGATCTTCGACCCCTTCTTCACGACCAAGGATCTCGGGGCGGGCACCGGGCTCGGCCTCCACATCTCGCGCTCGATCGTCGAGCGCCACGGCGGCCGCCTGGAGCTTGTGTCGGGTGACCCAGGCCGCACCACGTTCCGGGTCACCCTGCCCGCCCATGTTCCGCCGGCTCCGCCTGCCGCGGACAGCCCGCCGGAGGGTCCGCGCGCCCCGGCGGGCGGTTGACAGGCCGCTCCCCGACCCGGGGGAGCGGTCCCGCGGTCGACGGATGCGACGGCTGGGTGCGACGAAGGCCTGGGCTTCGGACGATCGGCCGTCGAGGTGGCGGGCGGCCTCCAACCGGCGACGGCGCGGCGGTACCATGGCCGGCGTGCAGAGACACTCCGGCCGCGCGACGCCGCCGCTCCTCGGGCGGCCGCTCCCTCCACCAGCCGCCCGGCTGACGCGCGAGGAGGCGTGACGGCCCTTCGGCGGTACGTCCGGAGCTTCACCGGCTTCGAGCGCGACGCCCGGATCTTCCTCCTCACGACCCTCGTCTTCGGAGTCGCCTTCAGCCTCTGGTGGGTCGACTTCAACCTCTACCTGGTCGCCCTCGACTTCGATCCAGCGTTCATCGGCGTGGCCGCCACGGTGAGCGCGGCCGCGGGCGTCGTCGTCGCCTTCCCTGCCAGCATCCTCTCCGACCGGATCGGGCGCCGGCTCGTCCTGGCGCTCGGCACCGGGGGTGCGACGCTCGGCATCCTGGGCCTCCTCCTGACCACGGAGCCGGCGGCGATCCTCCTCTGCGCTGCCGTCGTGGGAGCAGGGACCCAGTCCTTCTTCGTCGTCCAGTCGCCCCTGATGATGGAGCGGAGCCGGCCGGAGCACCGCAGCGAGCTCTTCAGCCTCCAGTTCGCGATCTCGAACGTGACCAACGTCGGGGCGGCGCTGCTCGGGGGCGCGATCGCCGCCGTGCTCGGCACTGCCGCCGGGGCCGGCGTGGGCGACCCTTCGGTCTACCGGGTCCTGCTCGTGGTGATGGCCATCGCCGCCGCCCTGGCGACGCTGACCGTGCTCGCCCTTCGCGATGATCGGCCACGCCGGCAGCGCGACTGGCGGACGCTGGAACAGCGGCCGCTCGACAGCTGGGGCGGTGAGCCGATCGCGGCCAGGCCGGACCACCGCCCCACCGCGGCCCGGCGATCGGCCCGGCTGGGGATCCCGCGCCCGTCGGACCCGCGGACCTTCTGGCGCCTCCTCGTCCCCGGCTTCCTCGTCGCCCTCGGGGCGGGCCAGGTGATCCCGTTCCTGAACGTCTTCATCGAGGGCAAGTTCGACCTCGACCTGGCCGCCCTCAACGTCGTCTTCGCGATCACAAGCGTCGGTACCTTCATCGCCGTCATGCTCCAACCGGCACTCGCCCGACGCGTGGGCAAGGTGGCGTCGGTAACCCTCGTCCAGGCTGCCAGCATCCCGTTCCTCGTCGTCCTGGGCTTCAGCCCGGTCCTGTGGACGGTCATCGCGGCCATGACCGTGCGGAACTCGCTGATGAACGCCGGCAACCCGATCGCCAACGCCTTCGCCATGGAGCAGCTGCGGCCGGGGGAACGGGCCACCTACGCGGCGACGGCGAGCCTCCTCTGGTCGCTGGGCTGGGTGATCGCCGGGCCCTGGTACAGCTTCCTGCAGGACTCGCTGGGCTTCACTGGCGGCTACACCGTCAACTTCGTCACGATCATCGGCCTCTACTCGCTCGCCACCTGGCTGTACTGGCACTGGTTCCACGGGGTCGAGGCGCGCACGCCGACCGCCGTCGAGCCCGTCTCGGGCTGACGAGGCGCGTCTCCGGCCGGGCGACCGCCGCGAGGTGCCCGACGCGAGGCCACCGCTCCCCCCGACCGGCGGGCGGCTATCCTCAGCGCACCATGGCCGACCGTTCGTCCCCGTCGCCGTCGCCCGGCCCCGCTCCCGATCCAGGGGCTGCGGACGCACGGGCGAAGACCGGGATCCCGCGCAACCCCGGGCGGCGCGACCTCGGGATGAAGGCAACGCTCCTCTTCCCCGATCGCGAGATCGTCGAGCGCTACTACGTCCCGTTGATCTACACCGCCTGCCGGACCTGCTACAGCGAGCTGGAGCCAGGCGAGATCTTCCGCCGTGCCGAGACCGGCGAGATCGACCGGGCCAGGATGCAGAAGCTCATCAGCGGTGTCATCGAGAGCGGCCACGGGAGCACGATCGAGCACGTCGTCTTCACCTTTGGGATCAGCGGCGTGAGCCGCACCCTCTCGCACCAGCTCGTGCGCCACCGCGCTGGCGTCGCGTTCGATCAGCAGAGCCAGCGCTACGTCTCCTTCAAGGGGGCGGCCACCATGCTGCCGGGCACGATTGCCGAGGCGGAGCCGACGCTCCGGGCGCGCTACGAGGAGCAGGTTGACGGCTCGCTGGGCCTGTACGGCGACCTCCTCGCGGCCGGGATCCCGGGCGAGGACGCCCGTTTCGTCTTCCCCAACGCGACCCGGACGAACCTCGTGATGACGGCCAACCTGCGTGCTCTCATCCACATGTCCGGATTGCGGCTGTGCACGATGGCGCAGTGGGAGATCCGGCGGCTCTTCCAGCTCATCCGCCACGAGGTCTTCGCCGTCAGCCCGTTCCTGGGCAGCTTCCTCGCCCCGAAGTGCGTCCCCCTCGGCTACTGCGACGAGATGGGCAACCGCGACGGGCACTGCCCCATCCGCCCCCACAAGGACGCGGTCCTCGCCGCGTGGGCGGACAGGGCCGCCGGCGCGCGAGCTGCCGGCCGCTCGCTCCCCGTCGTCGACGGATAGCCCGGCGGACCGGACCTTGTCATGACGATCCACCTCCAGTTCGACCGGATTCCGCCGGGCACGGAGATCGGGCCGCACCGGCACGGAGCCGAGACTCTCGTCTACCTCGCGGCCGGGGAGATCGTCTTCGAGCACGGCCCCCGGCTGGACCGGCAGACGGTGGTCCGGGCCGGCGATGCCCTTTACGAGGCGCCCGCCGAGTACCACCTCGTGCGCAACGAATCGTCGATCGACGCGCTCGCCCTCCTGGCGACGGTCGAGGTGGACCCGGCGCGGCCGGGCGACGTGCTCCGGACCTGGGAGGCGGAGGGCGAGCCCGTCCGCCGACGCGAGGAGGCGCGCGTCGTCGACGGGCCTGGCGTCCGGATGCGGGTGCTCGTCGAGCCGGGCGACTTCGGGACCGATGCCTTCTCCCTGGGCGAGGTCGCGATCGAGCCCGGCGCGGGCACGGGCTGGCACCGCCACCAGCGCCTGGAACACGTCATCGTCGTGCTCGAGGGGCGCGGCACGGCGCGCATGGGCTCCCTCGAGGAGACGCTGGAGCCCCTGCGGGGCGTTCGCGTGGAGATGGGGCTTCCGCACGCGATCACGAACACCGGCCGCATGCTGCTCCGCTACTACGTGTGCAGCACCCCGGCCGCAGATCCGCTCACCGACCGCGAGGAGGTCAACCCGCCGACCTGACGCCGGTGCCGGTCCGCCGCAGGCCCCGACGCACTCCACCCCGGTGCGCTGGCGCCGCGCCGCGTTGCGCGGTTCCGCCCCGACCCGCACAGCCCGGCGGGCACGAGAACGCCCGGAGGAACCGAGATCCCGAGCGGCCCCTTGATGTGATCGCGGCACCACTCGGAGGAAGGCTCCCGGGATTGCTCCCAGGTGTCTCATCGGACCTCGTTGATGTGATCGCCGTGGTCTCGACTCTCGCGGCCCCTCCGGGCAGGACACATCATCGCCGCGCCACCGGCCGGGGACAACCGGGTTGTCCACGAATGTGCGGGCCGGCTCCACTCCTGCGTCCACGGGTTTCGGAATGGTGTGGAGAACTCGTGGACAACCGCGTGGCGCACCGGGCCACCCGCGGCAGCCCGGGCGGCGCCGGACGGCAGCTGGGCGCGTGTCAGCTCCCGGTTGGTGGCGTCAGGAGCTGCGGCGCGCGGCGAGCACGACGACCGTGCCACCCGATCGTCGAGCCCCGGCGCAGCGGATCGGCCGCGGCGGAGAGGAGGAGGCGCGGCGTCCAGCCTGGCGTGATCGCCGCCACGACGCCGAGCGGAGAGCGCCCCCGCGGACGCCGAGCGACGCCGGCACAGATCGGCAGCAGCTGGAGGACGGCCCAGCGGATGGTGGCGACGTCGGCCGGCACCGGTCCGGGTCGGGCTCCGGCGCGGCTGCCGCGGCGGATCGGGGCGGCGATCGGGCCGCGGTCGGGGCGGCGCGGACGGCCACCCGCAGGCACGCTGGCCGGGCGTCCTGCCGCCAGCGGACCCAGCGGCCCGGCGTAGTACGCCGCGTCGGTGAGCGAGGGTCAGGGCCAGCTCGAGGGCGACAGCGGCGGGGCGTCGATGGCGACGACGACGATCCGCGCGCCCCCGGGGTCCGGGGCGATGAGCGGGCCGAAGACGGCGTCGAGGGCGACGCCGTAGACGACCCAGACGGGGACGAGGATGACGCCATCGAGGAAGAACGCGACGACGCGGGGCGACCGCGGCGCGGCGGCCGCGACGCGAGCGCCACGGCCGCCTCAGCCTCCGATCGCGAACATCTCGACCCTCGGTCCTTGGGCCGTGCCCGCCGCGCGCAGCTCCGAGTAGCGATCCGCGCGGATCGTCCACGTGGCGCGGATCCGCTCGCCGAGCTCTTCGTCCGTGGCCCCGGCGCGCAGCGGTGTCTTGAGGTCCGTGCCGCTCGCAGCGAACAGGCACGTGTAGAGCTCGCCCTTCCGCGGACAGGCGGGCGCGGGTGCAGGCGCCGCAGAACGGCTGGGTCACCGACGCGATGACCCCCACCTCGCCCGAGCCGTCGCGGTACCGGAAGCGGCCGGCCACCTCGCCCGCGTAGGTTGCCGGCAGGGCCTCGAGCGGCATCTCGGCGTCGATCCGGGCCAGGATCTCCGCCTGCGGCACCACCTCGTCCATCCGCCAGCCGTTCGTGTGGCCCACGTCCATGAACTCGATGAAGCGCAGGATCAGCCCCTCCTCGCGCGCCCAGCGGGCCACGGGAATGATCGACGCCTCGTTCACACCGCGGCGGACGACCATGTTGATCTTGACCGGCGCGAGGCCGGCCCGGACGGCGGTCGCGATCCCGTCGAGCACCCGGTCCACCGGGAAGTCGACCCCGTTCATCCGTCGGAAGACCTCGTCGTCGAGCGAGTCGAGGCTCACGGTGATCCGGCGCAGGCCCGCGTCCGCGAGCGGCGCGGCAAGGCGCCGGAGAGCCGTGCCGTTCGTGGTCAGGGTGAGGTCACGCACGCCGTCGATCGCGGCCAGCATCCGGACGAGGTCGGGCAGGTCGTGGCGCACGGTCGGTTCGCCGCCGGTGATGCGGAGCTTCTCGACGCCGAGCCCGACGAAGAGCCGGGCGAGCCGCGCGATCTCCTCGTAGGCGAGGATCTCGGCGCCGCGGCAGGAACGCGTAGTCGCGCCCGAAGACCTCGGCCGGCATGCAGTAGCCGCAGCGGAAGTTGCAGCGGTCGGTCACCGAGATGCGCAGGTCGTGCATCCGCCGCCCGAGCCGGTCGAGCGGCAGGGCGGCCATCCCGAGGAGCGCGCCCGGGTCCCCGGACGCGGGCGTCGCGGGTGAGGGCGCCTGCGTCGCGGGTGAGGGCACCTGCGCCGCGGGCGTTGGCGCCGGGGCGGGAGCAGTCGACCGGGGGTCCGTCATGGCCGCCCATGGTAGCCGCGACCGCCCGGTGACGTCCGGGCACCGAGCCGGTGCTGGCCGGCACCAATGGGACTCCGGCGGTACCACCGGCGGTGCCCGCTGGTACCACCAGTCAACTCCACCGCACCCCTCCCCGCTCCTAGGATCCGCATCAGGCGTCGACGGCGCCCTGGCCGAACGCGCAGCAGGGGAACGAGCAGCATGGCAACCACCGATACCCGTACCGGATTCCGGCTTCCGTGGAGCACGGATCGCACGGCGTCCCGCGAGGCGTCGGCCGAGACCGCCGAGGAGCTCGCCGCCGGCGCGCCGGCCTCCGACACCGCCGATGGTGCGCCGATGGCGCCGGAACACAGTCGAAACAAGCCCCCAGGATGCGGCCGGGGACGGCATCCAGGGCCAGGAGGATGCACCCGTGACGATCCTTGCGCCCGACGCGGCCCCCGTCCACGCGCAGGCCGATCCTCCGGCGCCTGCCGACGAGCACGCCGAATCCCCCGACCCCGGGACCCCCTCGGGTGCCGCGCAGCGCCGGCCCACGAAGTTCCTCGCCGACCTGACGCGAGCGATGCAGGCGGCCGCCGAGCAGGCGCGCGCCGCGACGCTCGAGCAGTTCCGGGGCGAGGGCACCGCCGTCATCGAGCAGATCCGCGCCCGGTCGACAGCAGGCGCGACCGAGCTCCGCCGCCACGCCGACGACGACGTCGCGACGGTCAAGGAATGGTCCAAGGCCGAGATCGCCCGCATCCGCGAGGAGACCGAACGGCGGGTGGGCATGAGGCGCGAGCAGCTCGAGGGTCAGCTCGAGCGGCACGCCGCCCTGGTCGAGCACGAGGTCGAGAAGGTCCGCGGCCGCCTGGCCGCCTTCGAGACCGAGATGGGGCAGTTCTTCGACGACCTCGCCCGCGAGGACGACCCGGCGGTCTTCGCGGCCCGAGCCGCGAACCTCCCGGAGCCGCCATCCTTCGACGACCTCGACGAGGACGCGATGACCGCGCTCCTGAGCGAGCCGGGCCTCGGCGTGCCGGACGCGGTCACCGAGGCGACGGTCGCGGCCATCGCCGTGGCGCCCGAGCCCACCACCGAGCTGGAACAGGTCGCGAACGCCGAAGTCGACGCAGATCGAGCCCACGCTGGCCGCGGACGACGCACCGGCGGACGACCGAGGCCGCCATGGCCGCGATCCAGGCAGCCGCCGAGGCCGCCGCCGCGCTCGAGGCCACCGACCTGCCGGCCGAGCCCGCCTCCGAGGGCGACGTCGAGGCGACGACGGACGCCCTGGCCGAGGTCGAGACGACCGATGCTGCTGCGCCCGACGCCCCGGCGGCTGCGCAGCAGGATGACCAGGTGGACCCGCGGCTCGCGATGCTCGGGCTGGCGCCCGACTTCGCCGCGGCCGAGGTCGAAGCCGCCGAGATGGCCGCGGCCGAGATCGAGGACGTGCCCGAGATCGGTGGCGACGCCCTGGCGGCCCGCCTCTCCGGCCTCGTCGCCGGGTGAGCCCGATGGCGCGGCAGAGGCCGCCGTGACCACCCAGGTCATCGTGACCGGCCTCGTGAGCGTGGCCAGCATCGCCAGCTTCAAGCGCCACATGGGCCGCCTCCCCGGCGTGAGCCACGTCGGCGTCTCGTCCGGCCCCGACGCCGAGTTCGTCTTCGCCGTGACCCACGAACCCGCCACCGCGCTGCGGGACCTGATCCCGACCATCCCCGGCTTCGGGGCCCGCATCACCGGCAGCGGCGACGGCGTGATCCAGGTCAGCGCCCAGGATCCCCAGGACTGACAGAGCTCCGGCCCAGCGCCAGGAAGGAACCACGATGGCTCGTCCCACGATCGCGATCGCGCTGCCCCGCGACGAGCGCGGCCCGGTTGCCGACGCCCTGCACGAGGCGGACCTCGATCCGATCGTGGTCGAGCGGCCAGACGATCTTGCAGCTCACCTCGCGGCGGGCCGCCGACATCGCCCTCGCCATCCTCGACGGCGAGACCGACTTCGACACCTCGCTCGAGTACTACGAGCTCCTGCGGGATGGCGGGCGCGACATTCCCGCCCTCATGGTCCTCTCCGCCCGCACGCTCGAGCGCGTCAACGGCAGCCTGGCCGGCGTGCGCGACGAGTACTTCACCCGACCCTACTCACCGGAGTCTCTCCGCTGGCGGGTCGAGGCGATGATGATCCGGCGCCTGGCCGTGGACGACGGCAGCGGGGCCGTCCTCCAGAGCGGGCCCGTGAGCCTGGACGACTGGCATCGCAACGGCACCCTCATCGCCGTCTTCAACCCCAAGGGCGGCGTCGGCAAGACGACGGTCGCGGTCAACCTGGCCGCGTCCCTCACGGCCATGGGCCGTCGCGTCCTCCTCGTGGACGCCGACACGGTGACCGGGCACATCGCCAGCTCGCTCGGCCTGGAGCACGTCCGCACCCTCGTCGACGAGGTCGTCGACGCCCAGGACGCGGGCGCTCCGCCTCCCGGCACGCTCGACGACCTCCTCTCGGCGCATCCCTCGGGAATGCACGTCATGGTCCTGGCCTCGAGCCCGCTCCGGACGTCCCTCCTCGACCCGGGCCACGTCGCGGCGGCCATCGACGCCGGACGGCGCACGCACGACGTCGTCGTGGTGGACCTGCACCCCGACTACGAGCCGCTCAACCGCGCCATCTTCGAGCGCGCCGACAAGATCCTCGTCCCGGTGACCCCGGACGTGCCCGCCCTTCGGGCCGCCGTCCAGCTCCGCGACGTCGCGGCCGAGCTGGGCTTCGGCGAGAAGCTCTCGATGGTGATCAATCGCGCCAACAGCGGTGTCTCCGTCGCCGACATGGAGCGCACCATCGGGATGCCGTCGCTCGCCCTGATCCGCTCTGCGGGGCTCCAGCTCGTGAAGGCCGCCAACGAGGGGCGCACCGTCATCGACATGTTCCCGAGGGAGAAGGTCAGCGAGGACTTCCGGGTGCTTGCCGAGCGCGTGGTCGGTGCGCCCGCGCCTGCGCAGGCCACCGCGCCGCGCGTCACCCTCGTGTCCCTCTTCGGCCGCCGCCGCGAATCGGCGCGGACCTGACGGTCAGCCTGCGTCGCGCGGCGGGATTCCGAGCAGCGCCCGGGCCGCATCCACCGCGCGCCGGTCGACCTGGTCGATGCCGCGCAGGTAGGACCGGTTGACGAGGACCACGTCCACGTCCGGACCGTTGAGCGGCTTGCTCCCCAGCAGCGCCACCGCGTCGGTGACGGGCACGAACAGATCGGTGCTGCGGTCCAGGAGTCGCTCCGGCTCCGAGCCCGGGAACAGGTAGACCGTCCCGACGACGTGGATGGGCGTCACCTCCAGGGCGACGTCGTAGGGCACCTTGTGCAGCTTGTGGGCCGCGCGCTCGGCCTCCGTGAACGAGGGCAGCGAGCCGCGCCGGCGAACACGGCGATGAGGTCGAACGGATCGACCCGCTCCAGGCCGGGTGCTGGCGTCATCTCCTCGGAGCCATCGAGCGGCCCCCAGTGCATCTCGCTGAGCGCGATGGACTCGCGCCGGTTCAGGACGTCCGAGAGCCGTCCCTCGACCTCCATGCGGCCGACCAGCCGCCACTCCTCGGTCAGGCCGTCGAACGGGATTCCACGACACCCTGAGCCGGGGCGGGGGGCGGGGGCGGGGCGGGCTTCGGGGCGCCGCGGCGCGGAAGGCCGAAGGGCATGTCCCTACTCCTCCGCTGTGCCGGTGTTGTCCCGGATCGTCTCGACCACCGAGGCGTCGGCAAGGGCGGTCGTGTCGCCCGGGGACGGGTGGGCCGGCGGGGTCGACACCACCGCGATCGGGAACTGCCGGGGCGTCGTGGGGTCGGGCTGCACGCCGGGCGCCTCCGTTGCTCAGCGGGATGGCCGCATCATACGCAGGCCTCGAGGCCGCTGCCGCCGGGCACGACGGCAGTCGGGCCGGACGTCGTGCGGGCTCAGGTGTAGTCGGCGCCACCCTCCGCGTCGGCCGCGGGCCCAGCGTCGGGGCGGGGTTGGCGCGACATCACGAACGTGCGGCCGGTCGCCAGGTCGATCCCGCTGGCCATGAGGGCGTCGAGCGCTCGGCGGCGGAGCTCGCCCGCCATCTCCAGTCGATCGCCGGGTCGGACGGTCGCGGAGACGAGGATCGGGATGCCGGCCTCCCCGGCGGCCGCGGCGTCGACCCGGACGACACGGGGTGGCTCGATGAACCGGTCGCTCCACTCATCCGCCGCCGCGAACGCCGCACAGGCCTCGCCCAGGGCTGCCGTGGCACG
The DNA here is from genome assembly GCA_963739365.1 of uncultured Chloroflexia bacterium. Taxonomy (GTDB): domain Bacteria; phylum Chloroflexota; class Limnocylindria; order Limnocylindrales; family CSP1-4; genus CTSoil-043. Next base: position 28,818 of record CAVUAG010000023.1, read on the forward strand.
CGTGATGTCGGTGCCGGCGGCCACGGCAAACCGCTCGTTCAGGCGAGCATAGGTGCGCGTGAAGTTCGAGGCGACGAGGATCTCGCCGTTCGGCACCGAGTGGACGACGCCATCGGCGTCGCGGACGATCGTGCGGCGCAGCCCGACCTCCTCGACCGTGCCGCGGATCCCGGCGAGGGCGACGACGTCGCCCACGCTGAAGGGGTTCTCGCCGAGGATGAGGATGCCGTTCAGGTAGTCGCGGACCAGCTGCTGGGCGCCGAAGCCCAGGGCGGCGCCGACGGCCGCGCCCAGCGCCACGCCGAGCGCTCCGAGGCCGCTGATCACCTCGGGGGCGAGCGTCGTGACGGCCGTGAGCGCGATCAGGGCCACCAGCGTCACCTTGGCCAGGCGCGTGGCGACGAGCACGAGCGTGTCCAGGCGCCGGCGACGGACGGCGTCCCGGATCGCGGTGTCCTCGGACGATTCGTCGCGACCGCCGGGCAGCGGAGCCGTGGCGGCTCGCCGGGCGAGGTGTCCGATGATCCAGACCACGACGAGGTAGATGCCGACCAGGGCGAGCGTCACCAGGCCCACGACGAGCACGCGACCCGCCATCTCGACCAGGAACCGCTCCAGGGTGCCGAGGATCTCCTCCATGTCGCCAATCCTAGCGGTCGAGCGGTGGACGGGCGGAGCCGAGCTGGACGGGACCGACAGCGCGCGCGGCGACCATCAGGCCGCGGAGCCGGGCGCCCGGGACGTCAGGCTGCGGCGCCTCCGAGGCGGGTGGTGACCGCTACGGCGGCCTCGCGCATGCTCGTGACGATCTCGGCGACGCGCCCCGGCGTCACCCGGAAAGCCGGGCCCCAGACGCCGATCGAGGCGATCACCCGCCCGTGCGCGTCCGCGACGGGCACCGCCACGCCGTTCGTCCCTTCGATCCACTCGGAGAACGCGGTGGCGAAGCCGCGCCGCCGGATCCGGGCCAGCTCCTCCAGCAGAGGCTCCAGGCTCGTGATCGTCCGTTCCGTCCGGGCGGGCAGCCCGGGGCGGGCGATCCGCAGGACCTCCCTCTCGGCCATCGCGGCCAGGAGGACCTTGCCCGGGGCCACGCAGTGGAGGGGGGTCGTCCGGCCGGTCCAGTCGGGACAGGCGACCATGTTCGGACCTGCGACCTGGACGACCGTGAGGCAGGCATCCGCCTCCGCGACGCCCAGGGTCACGGTCTCCCGGGTGACCCGCGCGAGATGCTCCAGCTCCGGGAGCGCGATCGTGCGGAGATCAAGGGTCCGCTCGGCATGCTCGGCGAGCCGGATGACCACGAGGCCGAGGCGGTACTTGCCGGAGCCTTCGTCCTGCTCGACGAGCCCTCGCCGCTCGAGGGTGGCGAGGAGGCGCGAGGCAGTGCTCTTGTGCAAGCCGAGGCGGCGGGCAAGCTCCGAGACGCCCGCCTCGGCCGGGCACTGGCCAGCGCGAGGAGGAGCGCCGCCGCCCGGTCGACCGACCGGACGCCATGGCCGTCGAGCAGCTCGACGTCCCGCCCGGAGGAGCCCGGGCTGGTCGCGGGAGCCGCCCGCCGACGGGCGGCTGGCGCGACGTGCGCCGCTGGGATGCCGCCGGCGGCACGCGGCGCGATCGACGGCGAGCCCGGGAGCGGGACGCCCAGGGTCGGTCGGGCCCGCGGGGCGACCTCGAGGGCCATCTCAGGCGCCTGCGCCCTGGGCCCGCGCCTCGAGGGCGGCATGGAACGAGTCGTGGGGCTCGCGCTCGAGGGAGGTGGTGGTGGCAAATCCCGGTGTCATGGCTCCTCCGAGGCTCGATCCTCGACGGGCCGGCGTCGAGGGCGCGGGGCGCGGTCGACGCACGTCCGGCCCAGGGACAGGCAGCTGGGCTGTCCCGCAAGGCGGAACAGGTGACGCTGGGGATGGTGCCACGGCTCGGCACCGCCAGTCAACGATCTTCGCGCTGCAATCGACGTGCACGTGCGAATTCCGTTGCTTCCTGCCCGCGAAACACCCGGGTCTCGGGTATCGCTCGGGGGCACGGCCGGCCGCTCGCCGGGCGCGCGCGACGTCAGGACTGCGCCACGTCAGGCGCGCGCGATCGCGCCGTCGCCCACGGCGGGGATGTCGAGGCCCAGGTGGTGGGCCAGCGCAACTCGCACGGCCCGTCGGATCCCTGCGTCGCTGATCCGGCCCTCCGGCGACCCGATGACGCGCTCCAGCGCGATCGTCCGGAGCTGCTGGCACAGGATCACGCCGGCACGCGTCTGGCCCGCCACGCCCACAGGCAGCGCGACCTCGCCGGGGTACCGGACCTCATCTCGCGCCGTGCTGATCGGGCACACGGTCGCGAGGCCCGATCGATGAAACGGCTCGTAGCTGACCACGAGGGCGCGACGGGTTCCGCCCTGCTCGTGTCCCCGGGCGGGGTCCAGCCCGACGCGGATCACGGCCCAGCGGAGGGGTGGGTCGCCCGTCATGCGCGCGGCCACGTCTCGGTGTCTGCGGTCTCGTAGGAGGCAGCAAGGTCAGCCGACTCCGCGCGAAACGCCGGGTCGACTGCCGCCTGCGCCCAGCGTTCAGCCTCCGCGTCATCCCTCAGCCGACGGGCCAGCTCGTCAACCGCAAGCTCGATGACCCCGTCCTGGGTGGTCGCGACGCCGTACGTTGCCGCCATCTCCCGCACGGCGACCACCGTTCGCTCCGGCAGGTTGTAGGTCCGCTTCGTCCGCATCTTGCGATTGTCCGGCGTCCGGATCAGCGTGTCAATCCGGGTGTCAGTGCTGGGGCAGGCCGAGCAGCTGGCGCAGGGCTCGCGGGAGGATCTCGGCGTCGACCGCGCCGGGCTCGAGGTAGTGCTGGAGAATGAGCCCTGACCCGATCGCGGAGACGAGGCAGCCGAGCTCCTCCCCGGTGAACGGCGTCGTGATCCCCGCCTCGTCGAGCTTGGCAGCGATGAGGGGCCCGAACTCGGCCCGCATCTGGCGGTAGTCGTGGGCGACGATCGTGCGGAGGGACGGGTCGCGCATGGCGGCCAGCCAGACCTCGATCGTCAGCACGTCCCACGCCTCCTCGTTGGCCGCCTGGGCCCGAAGCATCTCCCCCATTCCGTCGACGAACTCGCCGAGGGGAGTCGCCGCGAGCTGCTCGCGCGTCGCGTCGACGTTCGCGGCGACGCTCCGCCGCTCGGCCAGGGCCACGAAGAGGTCCGCCTTGGACGCGAAGTTCGAGTAGACCGCGCCCTTCGTGTACCCCGCCGCATCGGCGACGGCCTCGAGAGAGGCGCCGTGATAGCCAAGCCGGTTGAAGACATCGGCCGCGGCGTCGATGAGGCGCTCTCGTGTCTGGGCGCGGCGCTCGTCACGCGTGAGGCGGGGAAGTCGTTCTGCGGTCTCCACGGACGCAGCATACCACTCGGTATCAAGATGCCGATGCGTCTTGACATACTAGGGTATATGCATACTGTGCGGTATCACCGCTCACAGCCCAGCAGGGGGACCGCAGCGATGCTCCTCGAGATCTCAGGCCTGACGAAGACCTACCGGCGAGGCGCCCGCGCGAACGACGGGGTCGACCTCGCCGTGGACGCCGGCGAGGTGTACGGCCTCCTCGGCCACAACGGCGCCGGCAAGACGACCCTCGTCAACCAGGTCATCGGCCTCCTGCGGCCGGACGCCGGGACGATCGCCCTCGACGGCCGGGACGTCGTCGCGGACCCCGCGTTCGCCCGCCTGGCGTGCTCCATCCAGCCGCAGGCGACGCTGCCGATCAACGGGCTCACGCCGAACCAGGCCGTGGAGCTGCTGGGCCGCCTCCGCGGAGGCCGCGCGAGCGACGTGCGGGCGAGGCGCGACGCCCTCTTCACCGCGCTCGACATCGGCGAGTGGGCCCGCGCCGACGGGGCGAAGCTGTCCGGCGGCGTGAAGCGGCTCGTTGGCTTCGCGATGGCGGCGGTCGTTCCCGGCCGCCTGGTCATCCTCGACGAGCCGACGAACGACGTCGACCCGGTCCGCCGTCGCCTGCTGTGGGAGCAGGTCCGGGCCCTCGGCGACGAGGGTGCCGCGGTGCTGCTCGTGACCCACAACGTCGTCGAGGCGGAGCGAGCGGTGGACCGCCTGGCGATCCTCGACCACGGCCGCGTCGTCGTCGAGGGGACGCCGGCGTCGCTCAAGGAGCGGGTCGCCGACGACCTGCACCTCGAGCTCGTGCTGGAGCCCGGCGCCGCCCTCGGCGACGTGCCGGCGTTCGTCCTCCACGAAGTGGGGGCCGGCCAGCGCCACGTGGCCACCCTGCCGGCCGCGGCCGCCGGCCCGGCGGTCGCCTGGGCGGAGTCGCTCCAGCGCGGCGGCCGTGTCGAGGAGTATCGCCTCGGCCCGGCGACCCTCGAGGACGTCTACGTCGAGCTCGTCGGCCGCGCCGACGCCCTCGCCAACGGCAACGGCACCAGCCCGGCCGCGCCGGCCGTGCCGGCCCGCCCGACCACGATCATGGAGTCCCGCGATGTCCACGCTGCGTAGCTACGTCCTCCTGGTCCGCTGGAACAGCCTGCGGCTCAAGGAGTTCCTCCCCCTCGCGATCGTGGTCCAGGCCCTGTTCGCCCTCGGGATCGTCATCGGCTACCCACTTCTCTTCCCCGAGATCGACCCGCTGACCACCCTCTACCTGGCCACCGGCGCGCCGGCGATCACCCTGATCACGATGGGCCTCGTCGCGGCGCCCCAGATGGTCGCCCAGGCCCGGACCGAGGGCACCTACGAGTACATGCGGTCCCTGCCCGTCGCCCGCTACGTCCACCTGCTCGCCGACCTGTCGGTCTGGCTGGTGATCGTCCTTCCCGGCGTGGCGTTCGCGATCGTGCTCGGGGCCTGGCGCTTCTCGCTCGACCTCGACGTGAGCCTGCTGCTCGTTCCCGCGCTCGCCCTGACGACCCTGACGGCGGCCAGCATCGGCTACGCGCTGGCGTCGGTCCTGCCGCCGCTGGTGGCCCAGCTCCTCTCGCAGGTCCTCGTCGTCTTCACCCTGATGTTCAGCCCGCTCAACTTCCCGGCCGAGCGCCTGCCGGACTGGCTGGCGGCGATCCACGCGGTCCTGCCGATCCAGGCGATGGGCGAGCTGATCCGGGGGACCATGGCCCCGGCGACGTTCCCGCTCGCGGCGGGTTCGTTCGCGCTCCTCGGCACCTGGGCGGTCGGCAGCTTCCTCGTCGCCTGGCGGGTGATGGAGCGCCGCGGGTAGCTCGACGGGCTGTCGGCAGGCACCCGGTCCGCGACCGACGGGCCCTCCCCTACCCCGCCTTCGGCGCGACCCAGCTCGGCAGCTCGCGGGCAAGCGTCGCGAGCGGCAGGGAGCCGTGGCCGATCAGTGCGTCGTGGAAGGCCCGCAAGTCGAAGGCGGCGCCGTCCCGCGCCGTCAGCTCGCGCCGCAGACGCTCGATCTCACGCTGGCCGACCTTGTAGGAGAGCGCCTGGCCGGGCCAGGCGATGTAGCGGTCGGTCTCGATCGTCGCGTCGGTGTCGGACAGGCCGGCCTCGGCGACAAGGAGCGCGATCGCCCAGGCCCTGTCCTTCCGCAGAGCGTGCATGCCGGTGTCCACGATGAGGCGGACGGCGCGCCAGGCCTGTGCCTCGAGCATGCCGAAGCGCTCCGCGTCGCTGCGGTAGAGCCCCATCTCGTCGGCGAGGCGCTCGGAGTAGAGGCCCCAGCCCTCGGCGTAGGCCGACCCGAGGAGGCGGCTCCCGAGGCGCCGGAAGGCGTTCAGCGACGGGTGCTCCATCTCGAGGGCGATCTGGAAATGGTGGCCCGGCACGGCCTCGTGGTACGTGATCTCGGCGAGCTTCGGCAGGAGGCGCGTCGGCAGGTCGTACGTGTTGATGAAATAGATCCCGGGGCGCGAGCCGTCGAGCGTCGGCGGGTAGTAGAACGCCGGCGGCGCGTCGCGCTCCATGAACGGCTCGACGGGGTGGACTTCGCACGCTGCCACCGGCAGGCGCCCGAACCACCGCGGCGCCACCGCCATCGCGCGCTCGATGTCCTCGGTTGCCCGGGCCACGAGCTCGTCGGGCCGCTCGACGTGGTTCGCGGGATCCGCCACGAGATGGGCCCGGTAGGCCGCGACGGTGTCGAAGCCGGCTGCGGCGGCGATCGCCTGCCGCTCCACGTCGATCTCGGCCAGCTCGTCGAGGCCCACCTGGTGCAGCTCCGCCGGGTCGAGGTCGAGGCTCGTCCAGGCCCGGATCGCGACGCGGTACCGCTCGGCGCCGCCGGGCGCGGACCAGAGGCCGGGGGCGTCGCGCGTGGCCTCGAGATAGCCACCCCGGAGGGCGTCGACGTACCGCGCCAGGGCCGGGTCGACGACGTCCCGCACCGCGCCGATCACCCGCTCCCGGCCGGTCGCGTCGCCGTCCGCGAGGCGCGCCCCGGCGACGATCGGCGACGACTCGGCGGGCACGGCCAGGAGCCGCTCCGCCTGGGCGATCGCCCGCTCGGCGACGATCCGCGGCGCCGTCATCCCGCTCGCCCGCGCCTCGTCGAGGAGGACGAGGTGAGCGTCGATGAGCGGGCCGAACGCGGCGAGGCGGGCCAGCAGGCGCTCGAGGCGCTCGGGCGTGTCGGCCGCCTGGAAGCGGACGAGCTGAGGCAGGAGCGACTGCGGCCCGTCGATGTGGTCGACGAGCCCGACGAGATCCATCCGGAGGTCGTCGGCCTCGTTCCCGAGCTCGCCGACCACGCGCAGCATGTCGTGCGTGATCCGCTGCTCGACGGGCAGGTCCTCGATCGGAATCGCCGCCAGCTCGGCGAGCGTCGCATCGCGGAGGGCCCGCCCGGCGGCCCGTCCGGCGGCCGAGGGGTCGTCGAGCCGATCGTCCCAGCGCTCGTCTCCGTACACGGTCGCCGTCGTCGGGTGCTGCTCGAGGTACGACTCCCAGAAGCGATCGGCGAGGGCGTCGACGGCGGCAGCGCCGGTCGGGGCGGCGGGATCGGTGGGCGTGGCGGTCATCGGGGTCCTCCGGCGGCGATGGGGCGGTGGGCGGGTGCGGCGGCGCGAGCTCGGCGGCCTCAGGCCGACCCGAGCACGACGTCGGCGAGGATGCGCAGGGGCAGCTTCCCGTGGCGCAGGACGTCGTCGTGGAAACGGCGGATGTCGAAGGCGTCGCCCTCGCGGCGTGCGCGCTCGGCGCGGAGGCGCTCGATCTCGCGGCGCCCGGTCATGTAGGCCAGCGCCTGGCCGGGCCAGGCGATGTAGCGGTCGGTCTCGATCCCGGCGTCGGTCGGGTGGATCCCCGCCGCGACCATCGTCTCGAATGCCTTCGTGCGGCTCCACCCGAACGCGTGGAGCCCGGTGTCGACGACGAGCCGGACGGCCCGGAGCGCCTGGCTGTCGAGCATCCCGAACCGCTCGGCCTCGCTGCGGAAGAGGCCCGCCTCGTCGGCGACCCGCTCGGTGTAGAGGGCCCAGCCCTCCACGTAGGCAGTGCCCTGGGGCCAGTAGCCCAGGGTCCGGAAGGCGGGCAGCCCCTCGAGCTCCATCTCGAGGGCCAGCTGGAAGTGATGGCCGGGAATGGCCTCGTGGTAGGTGGTCGAGGCCGCCGTCCAGTAGGTCCGGCTGGGGAGGTCGTAGGCGTTCACGAAGTAGATCCCGGGTCGCGAGCCGTCGATCGTCGGCGGGTAGTAGTAGGCGCCGGGGGCGTCCTTCTCGAGGAGGGGCTCGACGCGGCGGACCACGCAGCGCGACTTCGGCACGCGGGAGAACCAGCGGGGCGCCGCGGCGAGCGCCCGCTCGACGTCCTCCTGGCAGCGCGCGACGAGTGCCTCCGGCGTGGGCGGGATCTCCTCGGGATCGGCGTTGAGGGCGCGGCGATAGGCCGCGGTGTCGTCGCCGAAGCCGGCCGCGCCGGCGATCGCGCGCCGCTCCGCCTCGATCGCCTCCAGCTCCTCGAGGCCAACCCGGTGGAGCTCGGCCGGGCTCACGTCGAGGCTCGTCTGGGCACGCACCTTGGCCGCGTAACGGGCCTCGCCGTCGGGCAGCGCACAGAGGCCGGGCTCCTCGCGCGTGGCGGGAAGATACGCCCGCAGGGCCTCGAGATAGCGGGCATCGGCCGGGCGGACGAAGCGTTCGACCGCGTCGAGGAGGCGTGCCCGGTCGGCCTCGTCCGCCAGCGCCGGCACGGTGACGATCGGCGAGGCGGCCGCGGGGCCGGCCAGCAGCCGCTCCACCTGGTCGACGGCCCGGTCCGCCACCACCCGCGCGGCCGTCAGGCCGGCCGAGCGGCCTTCCGCGAGGAGGTCGATGACGGTGTCGGTCAGGGCCGGGTAGGCCTCGATGCGCGCCAGGAGCCGCTCGAGCCGTTCCGGCGTGTCGGCCCTCTGGATCTGCACGAGCTGCGGCAGGAGCGACTGGTGGCCCTGCTGCTCGACGGCGCCGACGAGGTCGTCACGGAGGTCGTCGTCGGCGATCTGCTGGCCGGCGATGAGGGCCAGGAGGTCGCGCGAGATCCGCTCCTCCTCGTCGAGCCCGGTCGGGTCGATGGCCAGCGCACCCGCCCGTGCCTCCTCCGCGAGCGCGCGGCGGGCGGCCCGTCCGGCGGGCCCCGGGTCATCCAGCCGATCGTCGAAGCGCTCGTCCCCGCAGATGGTGGCCAGCGTGGGGTTCAGCTCGAGGGTCCGCTCCCAGGTGCGGGCGCAGAGATCGGCAAGCGTCGTCGAGGTGCGTCATGCGGGTAGCGTACCGGCGCCGGCGGAGCGCCGCCCGCCGGTCAGGCCTCGAACAGGGGCAGCTGGTCGGGGCGATCCGCCACCGGGTCCAGGCCGAGATAGGGCTCCAGCTCGCCGAGGGCGGGGCTCGGACGCGCCGCAAATCGATCCAGCGCGTCCATCCGCAGAACGTGCCAGTTGGCATCCGCCATCGCCGCGCGGAGGACCGGCGAATGCTCGAGCTTCTGCCGCAGCAGCTCCACGCGCTCCGCGGGGAGCACGAGGAACCGGACGATCCGCTCGTCCGCCGGGATCCCGCGCCCGCGGCGCAGGACCGGCTCGCCCAGCATCGCGGTCCATTCCACCTCGAACAGGAAGGCGAACCGGGGCCGCACGTACCAGCAGCAGTCCACCTGTTCCAGCGCGTCCGCGCCCGAACGGCCGAGGAAGCCGAGCACCGGGTCGCGCTCGTCGGGAAGCAGCCTGGCGCCCAGCGGCCCGGTCCCGGCCCGCCGGCCCTGCTCGCGCGGGGAGATGTACACGTGAACCCCAAGGCGGTGCCCCAGGTCGGCAAGGAGGCCGATCGTCGCCGCGTGCTCGTGCGTCCGGGCCTGGAGGTCGTCGCGGGCGACGAGCCGCCCATCGCCCGGGGCCGCCACGCCGTAGCTGGCCAGGCAGGCGTCCACGAGCCACGGGTCGGGCGCGTCGGGACCCACGAACATCTCCTCGACGCGTGCGCGCACGGCCGCTTCCGGGACTGATGCCCCGGTCCCGAGCAGGCTGTAGACGGCCCATTCCAGCCGGTCGGAGAGCGGCACGGCCGCCTCGGCCTCGTCGCGCGGGTCGCGCAGCCAGTAGCGACCGCCCTCGGACGGGGCGATCCTGCGCTGGTCGGGCCGCCCGAGCTCGCCCTCGATGAGCGCCAGGAGCTCGGTCGCGGCGCGGCTCGCGGGGCTGCCCGCCCGCTGCCGTGCCGTCGCGGGGGCGTCGGGCGCGCGGGCCAACACGTCGCCGAGCGCGAGCGCGTCGCCCGGCGACCCCGGGGCGCTCTCGGCCGGGGCATGCTCCTCCGCGGCCGCTCTCCGCCTGGCGGGCCGCGGCGACGGCATAGCGCCGAAGCTGCCCGCTCCGATCGAGCGCCACGAGCAGCTCGCCGACGAGATGCTGGGCGTCGGCGGGCTCGCCTCGGGCCTGGAGCGCGGCCACTGCCGTCTCGGTGACCACCTTGCTCGCCTCAGAGAGAGAGAAGCGCCCGTCGATCGGGACCGGACCGCCGAAGACGCCGCGCGTCGTGACAGTCGCCGGATCCCCGGCCCCGCCCGGAGCCGGGGCCAGGATGCGGTTGGCCCGGGTCCGGGGCGCCGCGCCCAGGCGGCCGCCGGGAGGAACCATCTCCACCAGGCCGCCCGGCAGTCGGCCGGGCTCCGCCAGCCGGGCGCCCGCCACGCGCCAGCCGGCCGTCGCTCCCGCCAGGCTCGTGGCCACCAGGCCGGGTGCCCCGTCGGCGTCCAGGAGCAGCACGCCCCTGCCGTCCGGCCCCATCGCCGGGGCCACCGCGTGGAGGGCGGCTCGCAACGCAACCGCGCGGCTCGGGGGCCGGGCCTCTCGGTCCAGGAGCGACGCATGGGGCACGAGGCGCGCCGCCTCGCTGCCGAGCCCCCAGGCGGTGACGACGAAGGCCTCGGCGAGCCGGCCCGGCGTCCACTCGGGGAGCGGCTGCGACAGCACGAGGCGGACCCGCGCGCGCTGGGCGGCCGTCAGCGCCTCGGCCTCGGCACCGAGCCGCTCCAGGGCATCGCCCCCTCCGATCCGCAGGGCGATCATCGGCGGGCCGTCGAGCAGGCCCTCGAGGGGCTCGGTGAGGCGGGCCTGCACGGCCCCGTACGGGCCGTCGTCGAGCGCCTGCACGAAGGCCCGCACCAGCTGGTAGCCCTCCTCGAAGGCGCGCCACGGGTTGCGTTCGCGCCATCCGGGCGCCCCCGAAGGGCGGACTCGGCCGTCGGCGATGCGGAGCGCGCTGGCCCGGCCGGGGTACCCGGTGAGGCGGCTCGACGGGAGGATGGCATGGATCAGGGCGAGGCGGAGGGCGGAGGTCACCTGGGACGCCCGCAGCTCGCCCTCGATCCGGGCGAGGATCGCCTGGAGGGCGGCGAGCTGGCGAGGTGAGTGCAGGTCGAGCAGCTGCTCGAGCAGGCCGCCGGGCTCGTCCGGAAGCGGGAAGCGGCGGGCGATCTCCTCGCGCGCCACGGGATCGTCGTCCGGCGCCATCGCGAGGGCGAGGTCGGCCTCCTCCGGCGGCGCGTGGCGCAGCTCTCCGCCCCGACCGCGCCGGTCGAGACAGGCAGGGCAGCGAAAGGAGCGCCGGGTCGGCCGCAGCGCGCCCGAGGCGGTTCGCGCCGCCGGCCCGGCCGTGGCACCTGCCGCGGCCGTGGCCCCGACCCCGGCGGCGGCAGCCACGACCCCGCTGGAGTATCCTGCGTGCGGGCGACCGCCCGGCCCGGCCGTCGGCCGGCTCCCAGACCAGGTCCTCGAGGGCGAGGGTCCGTCCGCACGTCGGGCAGGCGGTGGCGAACCGTTCGTCGATCCACGCCCGGAGGCTCGATGTCCCGAGGGGCGCGGCGGCCACGGCCTGGAATGCAGCGTCGAGATGGCGCAGGTCCGGGGCCCGGACGACCACGTCGGCGAGGAGGCGGCTGAGCGGCGACGTCTCGAGCGAGATGGCCCGGCGGCCGAGGGCGAGCGCGGTGCGGGCCACCCAGCCGCCGCGCCCGAAGAGGTCGATGACGACATCGTCAGGAGCGGTGGCAGCCTCGATCCGGGCCGCGATCAGCTCCGCGGGCAGGGCGGGGGCGAGCCGCGAGAAGATCGGGAGCGAGAGTGGCTCGGCGGGTCGACCCGCGATGTCCCGGGGGGTCATGGGAGAGGATTCGCACGGCGCACAGGCCCGCGGCTCCGCTCCGGCCGGCAGCGCGGCGGGCGCCGGCCGTTCGGACTACGGCTCGTCGAGCTCGTCCGTCTCCTCCTCGAAGGCCTCGTCGGGGGTGACCTCGGCGGGGATGACGCGATCGAGATCCTCGATCTCCTCGTCCTCGATGTCGTCCTCGAGATCGTCCTCGAGGTCCTCGTCCTCGCGCAGGAGGGTGCCCTTCGTATAGGGTCGGAGGTCGCCGGACCGGGCGGCCGTCGGGAAGCTCACCTTGCCGTAGTTGCGCGGATCCTGGTAGATCTCGCGGATGATGATCCGGACGTCCTGCGCCCCGAGCGAGGTCACGCCGGCCGCGTACTTGTTGCCGTTGGCCACGAGCTTCAGGAGGCGCGCGGCGACCCTGGGCTCCACCACGCCGACCCGGATCCCGTTCGAGAACGCGATGAGGTGCTTGCCCTCGGCCACGAGCTCGACGGCGTCGCCGGGGTTCACCTGGGCCAGGACCTTCGGGCGGGCGAGCTCCATGAGGTGCGCGAAGCCGGTCTTGCCGGTCTCCTCGACGAAGATGGAGACGGGCGCCTTGCTCGTCGGATCCGCCGCCACGGTGTGATCGCCGGCCTCGACCATGAGCAGCTTGAGGCGGTCGATGTTGCGCTCGGCGATGCGGCTGGTCGGATCGAGCGCGAGCGCCTTCTGGTAGTGCTCGCGGGCGCCGGCAAGGTCGCCCAGCTCCCAGAGCGCCTTGGCGAGCCGGTTCTCGGCCTCGGCCTCGGGGCCGTGCTCGATGAGCTTGCGGTTGATCTCGGCCGCTTCCTCCCAGTCGGCGGCGGTCGCGGCGGCGATCGCCTGCTCGGTCAGCGTCCGCTTGATCCGGGAGAGGCTGGGGGCGCTCGGCGCCGTCTGCTCGAGCTCGGGGAAGGTCACGGGAGGACGAGTCCTTTCGGGTCGGCGCAGGGCGCGCCGGATCGGTCTGCGGACGAGGTGCGCGACTGCCGTTTGTACACCCGAGGCGCGCCGCCGTCAAACGCCCAGCGACGCGGGCACCACCGCGCGCCCCGTCAGCCCTGCGCCAGCAGGTTCCAGAGCACGACGACCAGCCCCAGCGCCACGAGCAGGAGGACCTCCCAGATCCAGCGCGGGTCGCGCCTCGTGCCGCGCGGAACGCCGCGGTAGGCACTCCACAGGTAGAACACGAGTGTCAGGAGCGCGGGACCCACCAGCCGCGGCAGGGCCATGGCGCGCAGGGCCGCGGCCGCGATGGCGATCACGGCCGCGTACGACAGGGCGGCCCCGAGCGCGCCGCGGAGCGTGGGACCCTGGAGAGCGGCCAGTCGGTAGCCCAGGATCCCGGCCACGAGGCCGTCGAGCGCGGCGAGCAGGGCCAGGCCCTCCAGCGGCAGGCCCGTCACGGTCGCCTCGACGCCGGTCGGCGGCGGCTCCACGAGGGCGCCGGGAATGGCGGCGGCGATCCCGGTGAAGGCCACGAAGGCGACGAGCAGGACCAGGCCGAGCAGGGCCGTCCGGTCTGCCGCGGTCGGTCCGCTGGGACGGGCGAGGATCCGCCGCTCGATCGCGATCGACGAGGCGACGAGAGAACCCACGGCGACGAGGGCAGGCACGAGCAGGAGCCCGACGGGAACGACGTGGATGCCGACGACCGATGCGATCCCCGTCGCCGCCGGAACGAGCAGCGCCTCCACCGGGACGCCGAGGTCGGCGACGCCCGGCGGCGGGTCCGCATTGCCCAGGATCTCGAGGGCGGCGAGCGCCAGCGCGAGGCCCGCCACGAACGCGGCGACCCAGAGCGCAGGGCCCTCCGCAAGGCGGCCGATGGCGGCGAGGGTGACTCCGACGATGATGAGCTCCCAGACGGGGTCGCCGGTCGACATGCGCGTCGACCCGAACCGGCCGAGGCTCCCGGCACGGCCGGTGGCTCGCGCGTCGGAGCCCGCGCCCGCCGAGGGCGACGCCAGCGGCCGGCCGGGCGCCCCGTGGAGCGCCGGCCCGCGAACCGGCGTTCGCCCCGTGCGCCGGGGGGCCGGGGGCAGCGGGTGCCCGGGTGCCCCGGCCGCGAGCGGGGGCGGGGCCCGGTGGAGTGGATTGCGCAGGCGCGGCACGCGGCTCATGTCGCGCTCCGCGGCGCTGCCGTGGCGGGCCGGGCCGCCGACGCGCCACGCTCGGGCCCCCGTGCGCCGCGCTCGGCCGCGGGTGCGCCCCGGTCGGCCGCCGCCGCGATCCGCGCCGGCTTGGCGGCGACCCAGGCGAGGAGATCTTCCCGGGACCAGGTGTTCGCAACGACCGACGGCTCCACCCAGGCCCGCCGCGCCTGCGCAACCCCCCAGTCGATCCCGGCCAGCTCCTCGGTCCGGTGCGCGTCCGAGTCGATCGTGAGCAGGCAGCCGGCGGCCACCGCCAGTCGCGCACGTTCCGGGGCCAGGTCGAGCCGATGGTCCGAGCCGTCGATCTCGAGGAGCGTCCCCGTGGCCGCAGCCGCCGCGAAGACCTCACCCCACGCGAGGTCGAGGTCGTCGCGCGATCGCTCCCCGAGCATGCGACCCGCCGGGTGCGCGATGACGTCCACGTGAGGGCTCGCGATCGCGCCGAGCACCCGGGTCGTCAGCTGGGCACGTGACTGGCGCCGCCCCTGGTGGAGCGCGGCCACGACGAGGTCGAACGAGGCGAGCAGGTCGTCGTCGAAGTCGAGCGAGCCGTCGCCGCGGATCTCGAGCTCGCAGCCGTGCAGGAGCCGGAAGCCGCCCGGCGGCGTCGACGACGGGGCGGTCCCGGCCTCCTCCTCGCGAGCGAAGCGCGCGTTGAGCTCGGCGATGATGCCGCGCTGGGCCGCGACCCGCTCCGGCGTGAGCCCGCGTGCGATGGCGAGGCCGTGCGAATGATCCGTAAGCACCAGATAACTGTAACCTCGCGCGCGCGCAGCCTCGGCCATCTGCTCGATCGTGTGGATCCCGTCGGACCAGTCAGAGTGGGCGTGGCAGTCGCCGCGCAGGTCGGCCAGCTCCACCAGCCGCGGCAGGCCGCCGGCGAGAGCCGCCTCGACCTCGCCGGCGTCCTCGCGCAGCTCCGGCGGGATCTCGGCCAGCCCCAGGAACGCGTAGACCTCGGCCTCGCTGGCGAACGTCCGCAGCTCCGCGTCCGGACCCGTCGCGATCTCGCCATCGTCGCCCAGCCGCGCGAAGCCCTTCTCGGACAGGCTCCAGCCCCGGTCACGGGCGATCCCCCGCAACCGGACGTTGTGCTCCTTGCTTCCCGTGAAGTGCACGAGGTAGGTCCCGCACGCCCCGGGCGGCATCGTCATCAGGTCCACCTGCGGACCGCCGGCCAGCCGGACGGCGGCCTTGTGCGGGCCGGCGTTCACGACCGACTCGACCGCCGGCAGCGTCGTGAAGCGTTCGATGACCGCCTGCGCGTCGTCGGTCTCGACGAGGAGGTCAAGGTCGCCGATCGTCTCGCGCCGGCGCCGGAAGGAGCCCGCCGGCTCGACGCGCAGCACACCCGGGACGTCGACGAGCAGCGCCGCCACGCCTTCGATGATCCGCTCCGCGGTCCCCAGCGTCATCCGCGTCGACCGGCGGTCGAGCGCATCGACTCCTGCCGCAAGTGCCGCGAGCCCCTTCTCGGAGAGCCCCGGCACCCCCCGGATCGTGCCTGCCCGGAGACCCGTTCGCAGGTCGTCGAGCGATTCGATGCCCAGGCGCTCCCAGAGCAGGCGCACGGTCTTGGGCCCGACGCCCGGGACCTCCAGGAGCTCGACGAGGGTGGGCGGCACCTCGCCGTGGAGCTTGTCCAGGAAGCGGAGGTGTCCGGTGGTCGCCAGCTCCGCGATCTTGTCGGAGATCGCCGAGCCCACGCCCGGGATCGCGGGCGGGTGGCCCTCGCGGTAGGCGCGGGCGATCTCGTGCGGGCTGTGGGCGATCGCGTCGGCGGCCCGGTGATAGGCGACCGTCTTGAAGACGAGCTCGCCCTTGATCTCGAGGAGGCTGCCGATCTCGTGGAAGATCGCTGCCAGCTGGGCGTTGGCGAGGAGCGGAACGGGATCGGCGGGAGCCGACACGGTGTCGGCGGGGAGCGGGGCGGCTCCCGGGGGCTGCTCGGCCATCGGGCCGAGTATCGCACGCGGCGTCGGGTCAGCCGGCCTCGACCCTGTTGCGGCCGAAGCGCTTGGCCCGGTAGAGGGCGCGATCGGCAGCCTCCACCAGCTCGGGAACGCGCTCGGCGCCCCCGTCGCCAACCGCGGCGCCCACCGAGACCGTCACTCTGTCCACGCCCACCGAGTGCAGGTCGATCCGCTCGACTGCCTCCCGGATCCGCTCCCCCACCTCGAGGGTGACCGCGCGGCTCGGGTTCCGCAGGAGGACGACGAACTCCTCGCCGCCGTAGCGCGCCGGCAGGTCCTCGTCCCGGACGGCCGCCCCGATCGTGCGCGCCACGGCGCGCAGCACGACGTCGCCGGTGGCGTGCCCGTGGCGGTCGTTGAGGAGCTTGAAACGGTCCACGTCGACCATGAGGATCCCCACGGCGTCGTCGGCCCGCCGGCCGCGGCCCAGCAGCTCCACGTACTCCTCGAAGTAGCGGCGGTTCGGCAGGCCGGTCAGGGCGTCGGTCGTGGCGGCCGCCTCCGCCGCACGGTGCGTCTCGGTTCTCGCGAGAGCCGCCGAGGCCTCCGTGGCAGCGGCGTCCAGGAGCCGGCGCGAGGCCTCCGACCACGGGCCGGCGCGACGCCGCGAGACCAGGATCGCGCCGAGCAGCTCCCCGTGGGCGGTGAGCGGCGCCCCGAGAACGTTGGTCAGCCCGAAGGCGCGCCGGACGCGGCCGGCGATCCGCTCCAGGGGGGCGCCGCCCGGGTCGTCGAGGTCCACCGCCGGCAGGACCGTCTCCGCCCGCGGCGCCCCCGGCCGGGTCGGGATGAGCGTGGCGTCCAGGATCGGCGCGCCGGGCCGGCGACGGACCACGACCAGGTGATCGGCCTCGGTCCCCGGGCCCAGCTCGCCGAGGATCGCATCGACGATCGCGTCCGGCGAGACGGCCCGCGAGAAGCCCTGGAGGATCCGGGCGAAGTTCTCCACCTCCTCGCGTGTCCCCGCCTCGTGCTGCTCCACGGAGCGGCGAGCCCAGGCCGCGGCCCCCGCGACGGCCACCACTGCCAGGACGACGGGGAGGCCCAGCGGGAGCGCCGGCAGGACGATCCAGGCGACGACGAGGACGACAAGGGCACCGATCGCCACGGCCAGACCGGCCCACGCGAGCCGGACGCGCGCCTCCAGCGGGTCGGGGGGCGGCGGTCGGAGCCGGCGTCGGGTCGGTCGGGGGCGCGGCGGGCAGGGGGTCGTTCACGGTCACCGCACAGGATGCGGTGCGCCGTCGGCGCGCGTCCACCCGGCGGCGCACCGACGCACCGCCGCGACGGCCCGCCTGGCGGACACGGCGCGGGGCCGCCCTCGCCGGCCAGCGGATTCGGGTGGGGCCGCCTGGCCGGTCCGGCTCAGCGGCCGAGCTCGCGCCATGCAAGGTTCGGGCCGCCACCACGCTGCGCTTGGTGCAGGATCAGGGCTCCGCTGGCCTCGTAAGCACCGAACGGTGCGTGGTCGGGCCTGATTCCTTGCATGAAGATCGCTGTCATCCGGACCACAGAGTCAACGGCTCGGGCACGCCTCGATGCCGATCGGGACGTCAGCGCCGCTCACGGCTGACGAACTCCGCGTAGTTGCCGTACGGCGGAACCACGCGCCGGGCGTCGATGGCGGTCGCCCTGAGCCACGCCCTTCGTCGGCTGGCCGGGTCGATCGCCGCAAGACCGAAGCCTGTGCCAAGGGGCGCCCGGGGGTCCTCGATCCACGCCTGCAGGCCGGCGGCCCGCAGGGGGAACGCCGCCTCCATGATTCCCCGGTTGTCGCGAAGACGCAAGGCGACGTCGTCGGAATCGAGCACCGTCAGGATGGGGACGACGCGCGCCGGCCTCCAGCCGAGCGCTCGCGCGGGCTTCCATGCGTGGTTGGCATACCAGCGCATGGTGCGGATGATCGCCCCGGCATCATGAATCTCCGACTTGGTCTCATCACAGAGCAGGGCCCGGTCAGCCGGCCGAAAGCCCATCACGTCGATGAAGCCGTGGATCCGCCCTTCTGTCACCTCGACCTCGACCGCGGTCTCCCAGCCGAGGGCAGCCAACCGTCCCGCCAGGTATCCGCAGAGTCGGGCATGAGCCGCGTCGCGCTGCGAACGCTCCGCGAGCACGATGGGTCCCTCGAGCAGAAGACGGGCATCGATGCCCGTGGCTTCGAGGACGGCGCAGACAGCCCCGAACCCGACGTGTCTCGCCGATCCGCGTTCGATTCGCGTCATGGCCGAGGCCGACACGCCCGCGCGCCGGGCGAGCTCTGCCTTCGACAAGCCGAGCGCGGTTCGGGCACGGATCACCGCAGCGGCGACCGCGTCGGCGAGACGCCGCTCCAGGTCCCCTGTCGTGCCAACGTGACGGCCCATCAGCGCAGCATGCCGCGGCCGACTCATCGCCCACTTGCCTGGGACGATTCCGAACGGCTCTGGGAAGGGCTCCGTCCCGGGGCGGTCGCTTCGTGAGCGCAGGGCGGGGCACCGGCCGTTCTGCAGCTGCCGGCGCGGTCTGTGCCCTGCCCCCCGAGGGGAAGGTTGCCCCGGGGCGGGCTGTCCATGCAAGGTTCGGGCCGTCACCACGCTGCGCTTGATGCAGGATCCGGTTCCGAGGGCCTGCTGCGCACCGAACGCAGCGTGGTCGAGCCGAAATCCTTGCGTGGAGTTGGCGCACCGCCGCGACGGCCCGCCTGGGCCTGCCGAGCACTTACCCCGCGCGGCGGGTCGGGGGGACGAGGCGGCGCTGGACGCGGCCCTGGACGCCACGCCCGCCAGACCCCTTGACCCGGTAGAGGGCGGCGTCGGCACCGGCGATGAGCGCCTGCGCGCTCCGCCCGTCGACCGGGAACGCGGCCACTCCGACGGACGCGCCCACCGGCACGGGGCCGCGGCCCTCGGCCTGGTACGGGTGGGCCTGCAGGGCGGCCACGATCCGCTCGCCGACCTCGCGGGCGCCGTCGGCCGGCGTGTCCGGCAGGATCACCGCGAACTCGTCGCCGCCGTAGCGCGCGGCCACGTCCGAGCCCCGGAGGGCGCCCCGGATCTGCTCCGCCGACCAGCGCAGGACCTCGTCGCCGAAGAGGTGGCCGAGCGTGTCGTTGACGAGCTTGAAGTCGTCGAGGTCGATCATCAGGAGCGCGAGGGGAGCGCCCGACCGCTGGGCCCGCAGGATCTCCTCGCCCAGGCGTTCGTGCAGGTAGCGGTGATTGAAGAAGCCGGTCAGCGGGTCGCGGTCCGCGAGCGCCCGGGTCGTCTCGTAGAGCTGGGCGTTGCCGAGGGCCATCGCCGCCTCGTTCGCCATCGCCCGGACCAGGTCCAGGCGGCGGTCCTCCAGGTGGAGGGACCCAACGAAGCAGAGCTCGACGAGCCCGACGGTCTCCCCTTTGGCCACGAGCGGGATCATCACCAGGGACCGCTGGCCGTCGCGGCGCAGGAGCGCGGCCTCGGCCGCGTCCGCGGCAGGGTCGAGGGCGTCGATCGTCGAGATCGCCTGCGTCTCGAGGACCCTGCGCGTCTCGGGATACCCGGCGAGGTCGAAGGATGGCTCGTGCTCGTCGATCCGGTGCGCCGGCCAGTACCCGCGCGTCAGCAGGCGATCGCCCGCCCGGTCCCAGGAGGAGACCCCGCACTCGTCGGCCTCGAACGCATGTGCGACGTGCTGGGCGATCAGGTCCGCCACCTGTCGGGGGTCCAGGCTGCGCGAGAGAGCGCTGCTCATGTCCGCGATCCGGCGCAGGTCCTCGGCGAGATCGGCCGAGGCGCCGATCGCCCGCGCCGACTCGATCGCCGTGGCGGCCTGGTCGGCCAGGATGGAGAGGATGCGCACGTCTGCCAGGTCGAACTGGTGGAGGCCCAGCTTGGACAGCGTGATCACGCCGGTGACCCGCTCGTCGTAGCGCATCGGGACCACGAGCATCGACTCCTCGGCCTCGTCGGTGCCCGGGATCGTGACCCCGCGCGGGTCCGCGTTGGCGTCGGGTACCAGGAGCGGCCGCCCGTTGGCGGCGACCCAGCCGGAGAAGCCCTCGCCCACCTTGAGACGGAGATCCTCGAGGCCGATCGTCTCGTAGCCGTTGTCGCCGGCGGCCACGATCGGGACGAGATCGTCGGGTTCCTGGACCAGGTAGACCCGGCAGGCGTGGTAGTCCACGATCGCCCGGACCTCGTCCACCACCGTCGCGGCGACGTCGCCCACGGAGGCGCGGCCGGCCATCCGGGCGGCGGCGCGCTGGGCCACCTCGAGCTGGGCGACCCAGCGCTCGGTCGATTCGCGGGCCTCGTCGACCTGCGCGCCCATCTCGCCGAGGTCGGCGGCCACGCGATCGATCTCGGCGCGCCCGTGGCTGAGGCGCACGACGACGAGGCGAAGGGCAAGGCTGACGACGGCGAAGGCGAGGAGCTCGACGACCTCGAGCACGCCGAGCACGTGGGCGCCGACGACGGTGTGGGACACCAGGACGGTGGCTCCGGTCACCAGCGCGACGGCGAGTCCCTGGAGGGCCGGCATCGTGAGAGCGGCCAGGACGAGAGGCACGATGGCGAACGAGACGGCGACGTCGAGCTCGACGAACGCGGCGGCTGCGACGACGTAGGCGACCATGACGGCGACCGCGAGGTGCGGCCCACGGGGCCCCATCAGACCGCCGTCCAGCTCCCCGGTGATCGCCTCGCGCAGCAGCGCCCCAACCCGCACGGGCGGGGCCGGGGGCGGGGGCTCCACGACGTGCCGAGGCAACGGGGCCGGGCGCGGCGGCAGGGCGGGGCCCACGGGCGCGGCAGGACCGGTCGTGTCTGTCCGCTCGGGCGGCCCTGGGCGCGTCGAGTCCGTGGCTTCGGCCATGCCCGGATCGTCCCATCGGCGGTGCGCCGCCGCGCCGGGGCGGAAGTACCGCACGGGAGGGCTGTCGGTACCCCTCGCAGGCCGGCGCTTGGCCAAGTTCTTCCGCCGATGCGCGCCCCAGCGGCACTACCGAAGAAGGGCGCGCCTCCCGCCCCGCTCCGGACCCGGTCAGACCTGGCTCGAGGCCCTGATCCACGCACCATGCGTCCCCGGGCGTGCAGCAGTGAGGGCATGCGGGTCCCGAAGCGACCCTTGCCAAGCCCCCGGCAGCGTCCCGATCCGGCCGGAATCTGCTGTAGTGCTGCCCAGCGTGACATTGGCGGAAGAGTGCTGGGGCGGCACGCGCCGGGGCGGAGGGCCCCGCCCGACCGACCTCAGCGCTCAGGACACGGGCGTCACCGGCGCGAGGCCCTCGGCGGCGAGGTCCGCGTCGAACGCGAGTGCCCGCCCGATCCCGTGGCGGGCCGCGAACGCGAGGGTCACGCGATCGACCAGGCTCGTGCCGCCGCCGATCCGGCGGAGGTCGGCCAGTGCGGCCTCGTGAAGCGGCCGATCGACCATCTCGACGCGGATCGCCGGCAGGATGTCGTCGACGAGCGCCACGACCGCCGCCGCCCCCAGGCGCGCGCGGACGAGCGCGACCGATCTCGATCACGACGTAGGCGTGGGTCACGAGGTCCTCGTCGTCGGGATCCGTCCAGAAGGCGACCGCCCAGGCGTGGTGGGCGTCGTGCCGGTCGAGCAGCGCGAAGAGGGCGCTGGTATCCACGACAACGCTCACCAGGGAGCCTCGCCCAGCAGCTCGTCGTGGCGCTCGGAGATGTCGCTGCGGCCGGAGTCGAAGGCACCGAGCACCGGGAGCGACCGATG
Organism: uncultured Chloroflexia bacterium; assembly: GCA_963739365.1. Classification (GTDB taxonomy): domain Bacteria; phylum Chloroflexota; class Limnocylindria; order Limnocylindrales; family CSP1-4; genus CTSoil-043. The sequence continues at coordinate 50,254 of CAVUAG010000023.1, forward strand.
ACGCGCCGCGCGGCGGGCTTCGAGCTCCTCTGGGAACGTGGCGTCGACCGCCTCGCGCACGAGCGACGCCCACGCTCACGTGCCGGCGCGCGGCCTCGCGCCCGAGCCGCGCATGCTGGGAATCGGTCAGGCCGATCGGGATGCGACGCACGACTGAACGATACCACATCGGTCACTCCTGATATCACTCGTGTTGACCGGCGTGATCCGGAGTGCACGCGTGGTCGCTTATCGAGCCCTTACGTGTCTCGCGTGTCTCGCGCCTCTCGGCCGCACGGTACGGCGGGCGGAGGTGAACCCTGACATGACAGGACCCGCCCAGCGCGGCCGGGCGGGCCCTGTCGATCTCAGCGACGGCCGTTCAGGCCGTCAGTCGAGTGGCGTACGCGTCAGTTGACGCTGTACCGCTCGATCGTGCTCATGACGCTGTTCGCGTTGTACGGCGTGGGGTTCGCCATGGACCTGACGTACCACTGGCCGCTGGTCGAGAACTTGAACGTGGTCGCCGCTCGCCCATCGGCGGCCGCGGTGACGGTGCGCTGGGTCGAGAGGACCCAGGTCGAGCCGCTCAGCCGGTAGAAGGAGAACGTCACCTTCGCCGGCGTCAGCTCGGGTCGCGACGGCCGAACCACCGTGAAGAACGTGATCGAGGTGTTCCGGCTGATCGACTTCGTTGCGCCGCCGTTCGTCGGTCGCAGGAGGGCGATCTGGCGGACGACGGTGCGCACAGACGCGCTCGTCCCGGCGGCGAGATCGGACGTCCCGGCGAAGACCGCCCGGTAGAAGAAGTTCGTCGACGGCCGGAAGGCAAACTGGTTGCGGCCAGACGCGTTGGTCGTCAGGAGTGGCCCGATGTCGAACCAGGTGACGTTGTCGCGCGTCGCCTGGAGCTTGAACGTCTTGTTCGCCCCGTTCGTGCCGAACTGGGTCGTCAGGACGATCCCGCCGCCCCAGGTGATCGTCGGGAGGCCACCGGCTCCGATCGGCGCCGACGTGGTCAGCGTGATGGAGGTCGCGGCCGTCCACGTCACGGTGTTGTCCGTGCTCGTCGAGGCGAGGTTCGGCCGGCGCGCTCGCCGTCTGACGGCCACGCTCTGAGGAACGGTCGCGATGACCGTACCGGCCGCGTCATGCCGCTGACGGCCACGTTGTAGGTCGTGCCGCTGCCGGTCACGGTCGCCGTCTTGGTCCCGCCGGCCGTGCCGCTGAGCGTCACGTCGCCGGTGGCGAAGTCGGTCACCGGCTCGCTGAAGACGACGGTGAAGTTGATCGGCGAGGTCGCTGGTCGGATCGGCCTGGCCGACGGCCTGGTTGATCGTCACCGTCGGCGCCGGGCGTCGTAGGTGACGGTGTTGTCGGTGCTGGTCGAGGCGACGTTCGGGTTGCCCGCCGCGTCGCGCGCCCTGCCGGCCGCGAGCCGGCGATCACCGTGCCGGTCGCCGTCATGCCGCTGACGGCCACGTTGTAGGTCGTGCCGCTGCCGGTCACGGTCGCCGTCGTGGCGCCCGGCGCCGTGCCGCTGAGCGTCACGTCGCCGGTGGCGAAGTCGGTCACCGGTCTCGCTGAAGACGACCGTGAAGTTGATCGGCGAAGCGCCGGTCGGGTCGGCCTGGCCCGGCCGCCTGGTTGATCGTCACCGTCGGCGGCGTGACGTCGTAGGTCACGGTGTTGTCGGTGCTGGTCGAGGCGAGCGTTCGGCATTGCCGGCCGCGTCGCTGGCCACGCCGGCGGCGATGCTGGCAATCACCGTGCCGCTGCCGGTCATGCCGCTGACGGCCACGTTGTAGGTCGTGCCGCTGCCGGTGACGGTGGCCGTCGTGCGTGCCGCCGGCCGTGCCGCCGAGCGTCACGTCGCCGGTGGCGAAGTCGGTCACCGGCTCGCTGAAGACCACCGTGAAGTTGATCGGCGAGGCGTTGGTCGGATCGGCCTGGCCGCCGCCTGGTTGATCGTCACCGTCGGCGGCCGTGTCGTCGTAGGTGACGGTGTTGTCGGTGCTGGTCGAGGCCACGTTCGCGTTGCCCGCCGCATCGTGCGCCACGCCGGCGGCGATGGTGGCGATCACCGTGCCGCCGCCGGTCATGCCGCTGACGGCCACGTTGTAGGTCGTGCCGCTGCCGGTCACCGTGGCCGTCAGCGTCCCGCGGCCGTGCCGCCGAGCGTCACGTCGCCGGTGGCGAAGTCGGTCACCGGTCTCGCTGAAGACCACCGTGAAGTTGATCGGCGAGGCGTTGGTCGGATCGGCCTGGCCGGCCGCCTGGTTGATCGTCACCGTCGGCGGCGTCACGTCGTAGGTGACGGTGTTGTCGGTGCTGGTGGAGGCCGCGTTGGCGTTGCCCGCCGCGTCGTGGGCCACGCCGGCCGCGATGCTGGCGATCACCGTGCCGCTGCCGGTCATGCCGCTGACGGCCACGTTGTAGGTCGTGCCGCTGCCGGTGACCGTGGCCGCCAGCGTGCCGCCGGCCGTGCCGCTGAGCGTCACGTCGCCGGTGGCGAAGTCGGTCACCGGTCTCGCTGAAGACCACCGTGAAGTTGATCGGCGAGGCGTTGGTCGGATCGGCCTGGCCGACCGCCTGGTTGATCGTCACCGTCGGGCTCGCCGCGAGCACGGCGCCGGGCAGCAGCATCGCGACCAGGAAGAGGCTGGCCAGGATCGGTCCCACCCTGCTCGAGCCCCGCGTCATGCGGTTCAGTGTCGGCATCTGATTCCCCTCCTGAGATTGCCGACGCGCGCCACCAGCGGGATCAGCGCGATCTTGGTCGTTCCTTCGATACGACCATCGTCATGGCCGAGTGTGCGCTCAGAGTCCAGCATTTGTCCATCCTCGCACGGGCGGCTTCACCGCCACTTACGGGGCGCGCGCGGATGGCGCGCCACCACCGGCCCGTGACGCCTCGGGGGCGCGTGCGGTTCCACGCGCGAGCCCCACGGGCACGCTGTGCGGGTCTCCGCTACGGTTGCGGAGCCGCGCGACCCACAAGGTGCCGCCGACCAGCTTGCGAAGGTGCTTCCATCAGCCGCTCCCTACGCCCGCTCGCTCTTCTGCTGGCGCTCGCGCTGGTGGGAGCCGCATGCACCAGCGTCGAGCCCACGAGCCCCCCGCCGACCGCAGCGCCGACGACCACGCCGGCGGCAGCGGGGAGCCCGAGCCCGCCGGCGACGTCGCCCGCGGCGACCGTCCCGCCGACGCCCGAGCCACCACCCGAGACGCCCCCTCCTCCGCCGTGCGGCGAGGCCGACCCCGACTGCCTTTCTGCGGGCGTGGTCATGACCCGCGACATCGACGTCACGACCCCGGTGCCCTGCGGCGGCGACGCCGCCTGCCTCCTGAAGGTGGACTCCTTCGCGCTCCCGGCCGATCCGAGATGGCGCCGGAGCGCCGGCCGCCCCGTCGTCGTCATGATCCCGGGCGGGCCCCTCCCGCCCGGCAACCGCGGCTACCTGTGGAACCTCGCCCGGATCGTGGCCGGCCGCGGTGCCGTCGTCTTCACCGCCGACTACCGCTCATCGCCGGCATATGGCGGCGGGTACCCGTCCACCTTCGCCGACGTCGCCTGCGCCATTCGCTTCGCCCGCCAGCGGGCACCGCAGCTCGGCGGCGATCCGAGCCGGGTGACCCTCGTCGGCCACTCGTTCGGCGGCTTCCCGGCCGTCGTCCTGGCCCTCTCCGCCACCGACTACGCGACGAAGGGCGAAGGCTGCCTGGCGACGAGCGGCGACGGGCGCCCGGACGCGTTCGTGGGGATCGCCGGCGTCTACACGCTCGACCACGTCGGCCACGCAGTTCCTGGTCGGACTTCTTCGGGGGCGACCGGGCCACGGCACCTGCGGCATGGGGCGCTGGGACATCGGGGTTCTCGCCGGCCGGAAGAACCGCCGGACGCCGCCGGTCCGCCTCGTCGCGGGGACGAACGACTCCGTCGCCAAACCCGCCAAG